>JARRKC010000022.1:31021-69511 GCA_037388505.1 Acidobacteriota bacterium
GCGTGACACTGTTCGCGTTGATCTTCTCCATCGGTATCCTCGTCGACGATGCGATCGTCGTGGTGGAGAACATCGTCCGCCACTACCGCCTGCCGGGGAATCGAAACCGTTCTATCGTCCAGGTTGCCATCGAGGCGGTCGATGAGGTAGGGAACCCGACTATCCTGGCCACGTTCGCCGTCATCGCAGCCATCATTCCGATGGCATTCGTGCGCGGCCTCATGGGGCCCTACATGAGGCCGATTCCCGTCGGCGCCTCGTTTGCCATGATCTTCTCCCTGCTGGTCGCCTTCATGGTGACGCCGTGGGCTTCGATCCGTCTATTGAAGCGGCGTTCCGGCGGGGAAGGCGGGGATGGTCATGAGGAAGAAGGTTTCACGACGCGACTCTACCGGCAAGTCATGGGACGGCTCATCCATGTGCCGGCACTGCGCTACGGCTTTCTGGCAGGCGTGGTCGTGTTGCTTCTGGGAGCGCTGGCCATGGTCGGGCTGAAACTGGTCACCGTCAAGATGCTGCCTTTCGACAACAAGAGCGAGTTCCAGGTCGTCGTCGATATGCCGGAGGGAACCACGCTGGAGGACACCGCGGCGGTCACCCACGACATCGGACGCTACCTGTCGACCGTTCCTGAGGTCACCAACTATGAGATGTACGTAGGGACGTCGTCGCCCTACAACTTCAACGGCCTGGTCCGTCACTACTTCATGCGCCGCATGCCTTTCCAGGCGGACATTCAGGTCAACCTGGTCTCCAAGGAGGAGCGCAGCCGGCAGAGTCATCAGATCGCTAAGATGGTACGGCCGAAAATCCAGGAGATCGCAAGGCGTCACGGCGCCGCGGTCAAGGTCGCCGAGGTTCCGCCCGGGCCACCCGTCCTGCAGACACTCGTCGCCGAGGTCTATGGTCCCAGCTACAAGGGACAGCTCGAGTTGGCGGCCCGAATCCAGAAGATCTTCGAACAGACGGAAGGTGTGGTCGACGTCGACTCCTATATCGAAGCCGATCAGCCGAAATATGTCTTCCACATCAACCAGGAGAAAGCGGCTCTCAGTGGAGTCTCGGTCGAACAGATCGTAGCGGCCACCCGCATGGCCCTGGGCGGCATGAAGGCCGGACTCCTGCACGTTCCCAGCGAAAAGGAAGACGTGGACATCGTGCTGCGTCTACCCGAGCCCAGCCGGTCCAGTATCCCGGATCTGTTGAGTCTGCGCCTGATGGGGCAGGGCGGACAGATGGTCCCCCTCGGGGAACTCGTCAAGGTCCAGAAAACCATTCAGGACAAGAGTATCTATCACAAGAACCTCAAGCCGGTCGTCTACGTGACGGGAGATGTGGCAGGTCAGGAGGAGAGCCCGGTCTACGCGATCCTCAAACTCTCCGACGCCGTATCCGAGCTGAAGATTCCGGAGGGCTACCAGATCGCCCAGTATACGGCCGAGCAGCCCTTCTCGACTGAGAAATACGCCGTGAAGTGGGATGGTGAGTGGCACATCACGTATGAGGTCTTTCGGGATCTCGGCATCGCTTTCGCCGTCGTGCTCGTCTTGATCTACATCCTTGTCGTGGGGTGGTTCCAGTCGATGCTGACGCCGCTGGTCATCATGGCGGCGATTCCATTCTCCCTGGTCGGAATTCTGCCCGCTCATTGGGCCATGGGCGCCTTCTTTACGGCGACATCGATGATCGGCTTCATCGCCGGCGCCGGAATCGTCGTGCGCAATTCGATCATTCTCGTCGATTTCGTGGAACTACGTCTCCAGGAAGGGATGTCGCTGGCCGATGCGGTCGTCGACGCCGGGGCGGTGAGATTCCGGCCGATGCTGCTGACCGCGGCGGCGGTCATCGTGGGCGCTTCGGTGATTCTGTTCGATCCGATCTTCCAGGGCCTGGCGATCTCGCTGATGGCCGGAGAAGTGGCGTCGTTGCTGCTCTCGAGGATGACGGTTCCGGTGCTGTACTACATGGTGGGAAAGAAGTAGTCGTTCTGCTCTGGAAATGGGACGTATAGGACGTGGGACTGACAGGATGCGTCGTATATGTCCCCCAGGTCCTATGCCTTTCCCTGAAACCCGGGCGCTCGCTCGGGCGTCGTTGATAGAAACTACTTGGAGAAACCAACACAATGACTGTTGAACGCTATCTCAGACTCGCAGCTGGGTTTTTCGTCCTGTTGAGCCTCGCTTTGGGACAGTGGGTGAGTCCTTACTGGTATCTGTTCACCGCCTTCGTCGGGTTGAACCTGTTCCAGTCCGCGTTTTCGAACTGGTGCCCCCTGATGTCCATTCTGAAGAAACTGGGCGTCCGAAGCGGCGAAGGGCCGGGGACCTCGACGGCTCAGACCGCCAAGATCTAGTACCCAAAGGAGTTCCGGCAAACGGGCTTGCTCAATCTGTTCGCGGACGCAGGACTTCGCAGTCCAGCCCCGCCAGTTCGGACCGCAGCCGCTCGAATCGCTCCGGGTCCTCACAAATGCCGACGATCGATCCGCCGGATCCCGCGTACTTGGCGCTGACTCCGATTCGCCGTGCCGCTTTGACCATCTCCACGTTGACGGGATCGAGACGCACCAGACGGCTCCGGATATCGAAGTTACGGTCCATCAGTCGCCCGACCGCAGCATAGTCGCCGGCCAGAAGAGCCTGTCGCCCTGCTTCGGCCAGCCTCGCGAACTCCTGCATGGCGTGAACGACTTCGGCGTCACCCTGAATCCACCGTTCGCGTAGGTTGCTGTGATAGATCCCGGAGATCTGGCTCAAGTTCCGGCGGTAGGCGATGTAGAGGGGAGGCAGGAGGCCTGGATTGAGCACCTCGTACTCGCCGAATCCTTGCCGTTCGAAATGCTCGCGGGCGAAATCCATGTAGACCAGGCCCCCGTAGACTTGACAGACGCGATCCTGCAGTCCGGCCGCGATACCGATTTCTTCAGTCTCCACCGAGAGAACCAGGTTGGCGAGGACCGGGTTGGGCACGTCGACGCCGTAGAACTCCATCAACGCGCGGAACGCCGCCGTCACGATCGCGCTGGAACCCGCCATGCCGACCTGCCGGGGGATGTCGGTCTCATAACGAAGCGCAAAATTCCGCTGGGGCAGTTCGATGCTTTCTCGACGGCAGAATTCGGTGAAGACCTTGATCGTGGCCTTGATCAGACGCAGCCCGCCGTACAGGCCGTTCAGCCTGACATCGTCGACGAGTTCACCGAGACTCGAGAATTCACAACGATCCTGGCGGCTGAGGATGATTTCCAGCTCCGGCCATTCATACAGGACGATCCGCGCGCGGAAATCCCGAAAGGTGACGGAGACGGTCTTTCCGAAATAGCCGTCGGAAGGGTTTCCCAAGAGCCCGGCCCGAGCGTGGGCCAGCTTCTCAATGATCTGCATGCAGTCTGGCCTCCACGAAGCTCTTCAGCTCCGGCCCGAATTCCGGATCGTCGAGGGCAAAATCGAGGAACGCTTCGAAGTAGCTTCTGAAGTTCCCGATGTCGTAGCGTCGCTCTGCAGCCGGGAGACGAACCCCCAGGATCGTCTCTCCTTCCTCGATCAGCAGACGGATAGCATCGGTCAATTGGATCTCCCCATTGCGCCCGGGGGTGGTTTTCTCGATGGCCGTATGGATCTTGGATGTGAAGACGTAGCGGGCTGCAATGGCCAGATTGCTGGGCGCCTCCGAGGGTGCCGGCTTCTCCACGAGATCCAGGATTCTGAAAACCTTTCCGTTCTCAGAGGGACGCACGACTCCATAGGAGCCCAGATACTCCGGTTTCACCTCCTCGACGGCAACGACCGCAGCTGGCCGTTGTTCCTCGAAGGCCCCGATCATCTGCCGAACCACCTGCGAACACCCATGGAGTCCCAGAATACTGTCGCCGAGAGCGACCACGAACGGGCGATCCTGAGTAAACTGGCGGGCGCACAGAACCGCATCCCCCAGTCCTTTCTGCTTGCGCTGGCGGGTGAAGAAGAACTGAAGTCGCATCCGCTCGTATTCCAGTTCAGGCAGAAGTTCTTCTTTCCCGTTTTCACGAAGATGTCGTGTGAGTTCATGATCGAAGTCGAAGTGGTTCTCGATGGACGTTTTGCTCTTGCCCGTCACGAGCAGGATCTGCTTGATGCCGTTCGCCTCCATCTCTTCGACGACGTATTGAACAACCGGCTTTTTGGCAACCGGCAGCATCTCCTTGGGCTGCGACTTGGTTGCCGGGAGCAGGCGGGTGCCCAGACCGGCGACAGGAATGACTGCAGTGTGAATCTCCAATCCTCTCGTTCCTCTCCCGGGGCATCGGTTGCCGCCCCGTTTCGAACATGCAAAAATCCCGAAGGATTCTATGCCGGTAGGAAAGCCGCGGGCAAGGTGTGTGCAATCGACACGTGGAGGGACCATGAGAACGATCGGAATAGGGATCGTGGGAGCAGGCTTTTTGGCGCAGACACGGGGACGCTGTTATTCCAGGGTTTCGGGTGGACGCCATGAGCTGGTTGCGGTAGCCGACACCGACACGGCACGCGCGCGTGCCTTCGCCGATCGATTTGGTGCGAGGCAGGTCGCAGGCGATCTTCAAGATATCCTGGAAATGCCCGAGATCGACGTCGTGGACCTCTGTGTGCCGAACCATCTGCATCAGCCAATGACCGAGGCTGCGGCCGCGGCAGGAAAACACGTGGTCTGTACCAAGCCGCTGACGGCCTACGTGGGGCAGGACCTTCCGCCCGATGCACCCGAGGAAGAGGTCTCCGCTCAAGGACGTGGCCACATGCTGCGGCATGCTGTCGACGCGGCCTCCTCCATGGTCGAAGCGGCTGATCGGGGTGCGGTCATGCTGATGTACGGCGAAAACTGGGTGTACTCGCCGTCGGTGCAGAAGGTCGCACGCCTCATTGAGACCTCCCGAGGGACGATACTCGAGATGCGAGGCGGCGAGTGTCACAGCGGCTCCCATTCACCCTTCTCGAAGGCCTGGAAATACGCAGGGGGCGGCGCGCTGATCCGGCTGGGCGCTCATCCTGTCGGGACCATGATCTATCTGAAACAGGTGGAGGGGCTGGTGCGGGATGGGAAGCCCATCCGACCCGTAGCGGTGACAGCCGAGGTGAGCGACCTGAGCCGGATCCGTTCCCTCGATGGAGAGGCCCGTCCATGGGTGGCAGGCGGCTGGAAGGATGTCGAGAACTGGGCATCGCTGGTCCTTTCGTTCGAGGACGGAGCCCGGGGAATCGTCTGGGCCTCGGACGCTGTGCTCGGCGGCATGGAGAGCCGCTTGGACGTACTTCTTTCGAACTGTCGGTTCCGCTGCAACTTGAGCCCCAACAACCTCGTGGAGGCGTTCTCTCCGTCGGCCGAGATCTTCGGAAAGGAATACATCCAGGAGAAATTGGAGACGGTCGCAGGTTGGAGTACGCCGATGCCGGACGAAGACTGGACGTCCGGGCACTGGGGAATGTGCCAATCCTTCGTCGACTCTGTCGCTGAGGGGCGACCTCCAGTCACGGATGGGCGTCTGGGCCTCGAAGTCGTGAAGGTGATCTACTCGGCCTATCTGTCGGCGCAGGAGGGCCGCCGCGTGGATCTTGGCCGCGACGACGCAACGTCGTGACCGTCGTGCCCGTGGTGGTGAGTCCCGGCGGAACGATCAGGGAGGATGCACCACAACGGCACGACGACACAGCGTGGTGCCCGTGGTGGTGAGTCCCGGTGGAACGATCAGGGAGGATGCACCACAACGACACGACGACACAGCGTGGTGCCCGTGGTGGTGAGTCCCGGTAGAACGATCAGGGAGGGCGGACCACAACGGCACGATGACACAGCGTCGCGCCCGTGGTGGTGAGTCCCGGTGGAACGATCAGGCAGGGCGCACCGCAACGACGCGACGTGTGCGACGTTCTGGTATGATCTTTTCAACCGGATCCCTATGAAAAGAAGCCGAATGCACCATTGGATGCTTCTGTCTGCCTGCCTCCTGGCTCTTTTCGTGGTCGTCTCGGCGTTTTCGCAGGATTCCGTCGAAACAAACAGCCAGGCGCAGATCGAGCGCGGCAGGTACCTCGTCAACAACGTGGCCAAATGCATCGAGTGTCACACACCCCGCGACGAGGAGGGTCGAATCGACCGGCATCGACTGCTCGAGGGCGCCCCGATCCCCGTGAGCTCTCCATTCTCCAACCGTCAATGGGCCTTCCGGGCTCCCGCCATCGCGGGACTGCCGGGCTGGAGCCGGCGCGAGGCCGTCTATTTGCTCATGCACGGTCAGCGTGAGGGCGGGCAGGTTCCCCGCGGACCGATGCCGCAGTTCGGAATGAGCCGAGAAGATGCGGAAGCGGTAGTGAGTTACCTTTTGTCCCTCCACTCGAAGTGAGTCGGTTTGTCGGCGACGCAACCGTCCACGCATTGTCTCCCTGCCGTCGTTGTGCTTAGATGCTCGGATCGCAGTGAAGAGCACTAACGCGGACGTATTCAACGGGGACAAAGCCATGAAGCTGAGATCTTTACTCGTCGTCGTCATGGGTGCCATAGCGGCTTGTCTGTGCGCACAGTGGAGCCTGGCCGAGGTCAATGCCCGCATGTTGCGGCAGCCCGACGTTTCGGAAGACGAGATTACTTTCGTCTACGCAGGAGACATCTGGGTCGTGCCGAAGCAGGGTGGTGTGGCAAACCGGCTGAGCTCTCCGGAGGGCGAGGAGACGCTGCCCCGCTTTTCCCCGGACGGATCGCAGATTGCCTTTGTTGCCAACTACGACGGGAACAACGACATCTACGTCATTCCCCGAACCGGAGGATCTCCTCGGCGAGTCACCTACCATCCGATGGAGGATCGTCTGCTGGACTGGTATCCGGACGGCAAGGCACTTCTCATGGCATCGTCCCGAGCCAGCGGGCGGCAGCGATTCAACCAACTCTACCGGGTGGATGCGGCCGGTGGCTTGCCGACCAGGTTACCCGTTCCTTACGGAGAGTTCGGCGAGATTTCTCCGGATGGAAAGACCCTGGCGTACACGCTTCGGACAAGGGACTATCGAACCTGGAAGCGCTATCGCGGCGGGATGAATCCGGACATTTGGCTCTTCAACCTCGAGACTTACGCTTCCGAGAACGTCACTCACGATTCCGCCGACGACAGCCAGCCCATGTGGCACGGCACCACGCTCTACTTCCTGTCCGATCGGGGTGCCGAGAAACGGCACAACATCTGGGCGTACGATACGAGCCGCAAATCGGTGCGGCAGATCACTCAGTTTCGGGACTTCGACATCCACTTTCCCGCGATCGGCCCCAAAGACATCGTGTTCGAAGCGGGAGGACTCCTCTATCTCCTGGATCTCGCCAGCGAGAAATACCATCAGGTTTCCGTCAGGGTGGTCACGGACGAACGAACGCTCAAGCCCCGGATCGAGAAGGTAGCCGACCGGATCATGTCGGGCGGAATCTCCTCCACCGGAAAGCGAGCCGTCATTGATGCCAGGGGTGATGTCTTCACACTTCCGGCCGAACACGGGGTGATTCTCAATCTGACTCGCGATTCGGGTGTTGCGGAGCGGGATCCGGAGTGGTCGCCGGACGGCAAGAAAATCGTCTATTGGAGCGATCGCTCCGGCGAATACGAGTTGACGCTGAGGAATGCCGACGGGACCGGTGACGAGGAGAAGCTGACCACGCTCGGACCCGGCTTTCGATACACCCCGTTCTGGTCGCCGGACAGCAAGAAGATCGCCTTCGTCGACAGTGCCATGCGGATCCAGGTTCTCGATCTCGATACCCGTCAGGTGACTGAAATCGACCATGGCCTTCGCATGTTTCAGGGGGCGCTGGCCCGCTTTCGGGTGGGCTGGTCTCCGGACTCCCGTTGGATCGCCTACCATCTGGACACCCCGCATCAGAGCCACAAGATCTGCGTCTACGATTTCGAGAAGAAAGAAAGGCATGAACTCACGTCGGGCTTCTACGACGATTCCTATCCGGTCTTCGATCCCAAGGGTGAGTACCTCTACTTCCTGACCAATCGAACGTTCAGCCCCCAGTACAGCGACTTCGACAACTCCTGGATCTACGCCAACAGTACCCGGATCGCCGCCGTACCGCTGACCGGCCGGGTCGCTTCCCCTCTGGCTCCTCGAAATGACGTGGAGGGTACCGAGAAAGAAGAGGGTGAGAAGAAAGAAGGTGAAGCAGAGAAGGGCAAGGAAGCCCAGAAACAGGAGGAGGCGCAGAAGGAGGAAGCTGCTACAGATACGGAGGCGGCGAAGGGCGAGGCCAAAGCGGCCGGGGAGGGCTCCAAACCGTCGCCCAAACCGGTGGAGATCGAGTTCGACGGCTTCGAGGGACGCCTCGTGCTGCTGCCTCCGGAAGCCGGCAACTACTCCTCTCTGACTGCGGCGGAAGGAAAGGTGCTTTACCTCAGAGGCCCTCGGACCGGAGCAGACCCGAACGCCAAACCTCAGCTCTTCTTCTACGATCTGAAGGAGCGGGAAGAGAAGGAGATCGCTTCCAACATCAACGGGTATGACCTGTCTGCCGACGGCAAGAAGCTCCTGGTTCAGCGGGAACGCACGCTTGCCATCATCGATGTCGCACCGAAGCAGGAACTGAAGAAACAGCTCCGGACCGGGGATCTGGAAACGGTGGTCGATCCTCGCGCCGAATGGCATCAGATCTTCAACGACGCCTGGCGCCTGGAGCGGGATCTCTTCTACGATCCCGGGATGCACGGCGTCGACTGGAACGCGATGCGGGACCGGTACGGCAAGCTGATCGATGATTGTGTCACGCGCTGGGACGTCAACTTCGTCCTCGGAGAACTGGTTGCAGAACTGAACTCATCGCATACCTATCGAGGTGGAGGCGACACAGAACATGCTTCCCACATCGGAGTGGGACTGCTGGGAATCGATTGGGCGCTGGATCAGGGTGCGTTTCGCATCCAACACATCGTGCGCGGTGCGTCATGGGACAGTGAAGTGCGCTCGCCGCTGGCGGAACCCGATGTCGAGGTCAAGGAAGGGGACTACATCCTGGCGGTCAACGGTGTCCCGATGGATGTCACCAGAGAGCCCTATGCCGCCTTTCAGGGGCTGGATGACAAGGAAGTTCTGCTGACCGTCAACGGCCAGCCGACGATGGACGGATCACACCAGATCCTCGTCAAGACTCTGTCGGACGAGACCCGTCTTCGTCATCTCGAGTGGATCGAGCAGAACCGCAAGCGGGTCGATGAAGCCAGCAACGGGCGTGTGGGATACATCTACGTGAGGAGCACCGGCATCGACGGCCAAACCGAACTGGCCAGGCAGTTCTACGCGCAGTTCACGAAACCTGCTCTGATCATCGACGAGCGCTTCAACAGCGGTGGCCAGATTCCCGATCGCTTCATCGAGCTGCTCGACCGCAAGCCGCTGAGTTTCTGGGCGGTCCGGAATGGACAGGACTGGCAGTGGCCGCCGGTGGCCCATTTCGGCCCCAAAGTGATGCTCATCAACGGCTGGAGCGGCTCAGGCGGCGACGCATTTCCGTACTACTTCCGTGAAGCCGGCCTGGGCCCGCTCGTCGGGACGACGACCTGGGGCGGACTCATCGGAATCTCGGGCGCCCCTCCCTTGATCGACGGTGGCGCGGTCACGGTACCGACGTTCCGAATGTACAGCACCCGCGGGCAGTGGTTCGACGAAGGTGAAGGGGTCGAGCCGGATGTCGAGGTCGTCGAGGATCCCACGCAGATGGCGAGGGGGACCGATCCTCAGTTGGAGCGGGCGATCCAGGAAGTGATGAAGCTGCTGGAGGAAAAACCGCCCGTGGAGCCGAAGCGGCCCCCTTACCAGAATCGGTCTCACTGAGCAGGCGCGGGCGCACTCGGTTGTTGCCTCAGGCAAGGAAGGTCGCGATCACGGCCGAGAGAACGATGCCGTCGAAGGTCCCGGCGCCTCCGATGCTGGCGATGCCGGTGTCCAACCTCCCGATGTCTCTGAGGTGGAGCAAATCGGCACCGACCAGGGGTCCCAGTACTCCTGCTGCGAACGCCACGGGAGGTGCAAAATCGGGGGCGAGCAGGAGGGCCCCCGCCGCTGCGATCAGAGGAGACAGCAGCGTGGGCATTACGATCCCTACACCCTGGACCGGCCGCGCAAAGAGATAGCAGGCCAGGATATCGGCGGCGGCAACCAACACGAAGATCGTCAGCGGGGTCGCGCCCGTTTGAGCGATCCGAATGATCTCGAAAATGGCAATCGACAGCGGGATGAGGCACCCGCCGAGATTGACCGCGATCACCGTGAAACGCGCGTGACGGATACGACCCGGAAACAGGCGGTCGATCCCGTACATGTGAAACTGATCGACACGGAATTCCTCGGCGCGCTCGATCTTTCGAATCGGGATATTCACGACGCTGCCCAGAATCACCCCGAAGACCGCGAGGAAGGCCAGGTTTGGAGGCATGGCCAGTTTCGCCATGGCGGAGACCATGACCTCCGCATAGAAGAAGGGAAGGACGATCAACGCGACGAGCGCAAACAGCGCCAGGCAGCCCGGTCTCCTCAACAACTCGTTCCTCCAGTCTCCAGTCCGCCGTTCGCGGTCACCAGTTCGAACGCACGCTCGAGGGCCGACTCGAGTTTGTCGATTCGGCAGCCGCCGGCCTGCGCGCGGTCCCTGGACCCTCCACCCCGGCCGTCGGCCGTTGAAGCGACGCTCTTCATGAGCTCTCCCATGTCCAGTTCATCGATATCGCCGCTTCGTGCAAGCAGCACAAGGCCCTGCTGTTCTCCGCGAGACGCCAGGAGCACGACGCGGTTCGAGGCGCCCGCCAGGATGAGGCTTGCCAGTCGGTTGAGCTG
Source organism: Acidobacteriota bacterium (assembly GCA_037388505.1). Taxonomy (GTDB): domain Bacteria; phylum Acidobacteriota; class UBA6911; order RPQK01; family JAPXNP01; genus JARRKC01. Next base: position 41,848 of record JARRKC010000022.1, read on the forward strand.
TTTCATGTCGAGGTCGTCCCAGACGCCGCGGACGATTTCTCGGTCCCGAATACGAGTCGTCGTCCGAACCGCCTTGGCGGCCTCCAGTTCGAGCATCCCGTCCTGCAGCCTGCCGAGACGCCGCCGCAGTTCCCGGACGGTCGCCTGCTGGCGTTCGAGGGCGGCTGGGAACTCCCGTTCCGAAACCGAGAGCTGCTGACCCAGGCGGTCCAGCACGTCGGTCTTGTTCTGGTAGTCGCGAAGCGCGCGGTAACCGCAAACGAAATCGATCCTGGCCTTCTGGCGGACTCTTTCCCACCGGCGAACCTTGATCAATCCGACCTCACCGGTCCGCGCGCAGTGGGTTCCGCCGCAGGCCGAGCGGTCGAACCGCTCGATCGAGATCAGTCGCAGCGTTCCCGTCCTTTCCGACGGCTTTCTGAGGGCGAGCTCGGACTGCGCCTCAGCGGAGACGAAGTCCACACGGATCGGCCGATCCTCGAACACGATTCGATTGGCCAGGGATTCTGCCGCTTCGATCTCCTCTCTGGAAGGAGCTTCGATGTCGAGGTCGATGGTGGAAGACTCTTCGCTCATGTGGAATGACTCGGTCGAAGCCCCAACGGCCTGCACGAATGCCTGGGAAAGAATGTGCTGGCCGGTGTGCTGCTGCATATGATCGAAACGTCGCGACCAGTCGATTCGACCGTCAACCCGCGTTCCCGGCTCCGGAAGATCCTGTGCTCCGGCCTCGACAACATGAACGATCTCCTCTCCCTGGTCGACCACGTCGATCACGGCAAGTCCGTCGATTTCGCCCGTATCCGGCCGCTGTCCGCCAGATTCGGGATAGAAGCAGGTCTGGTCCAGGACGACGCCGGTTCGGCCGTCGAGCTCGACCGCTCCCACCACGCGGGCCGAAAAAGTTTTCACATAGGGATCGGTATAGTAAATTCGTTGAGTCATCTTGGGAACTCGGATGGTCTCTCCATCCTCGGAGCCATGGTAACGGAGCTGATCCGGTTCCAACAAGGCTTTGGGGCCTCTGGATCGGCCCGCGAGACCCGCCCAGGGAGGTGGAATGGCTGCTGAGAGTGGATCAAGGCTGGCGGAACGCCTGGATGCGATGTACGAGTTCGACCGCGAACCCGTCTCCGACCGCCACCTTTACGGTTTTCGAAGTTTTCTCGCGATGTACGCCGGCGAGCACGTGGCCGGCACCGAATTCGTCATCGGGCCCCTGTTCGTCGTGCACGGCGTGACAGCCGGAGATCTTTTCCTGGGGCTCCTGATCGGCAACCTGCTGGCCGTCCTGAGCTGGGCCTTCGTTTGCGCTCCGATCGCCGTCCGCTCACGCCTGACGCTCTATTGGCAGCTGAGGAAGATTTGCGGACCCTATCTGACGTATCTGTACTCGGTCGTGAATGCCCTGATGTTCTGTTTCCTGGCCGGAGCGATGATCGCGGTCGCTGCGACGGCGGTGGGTCTGCCGTTCAACATGCCCATGCCGGCGCTTTCGGATCGACTGCCGACCAGCTTTACTTGGGGAATCGTTGTCTTCCTCGTCGGTGCAGTCGTCACCGCCCTCGCGATCCTCGGTTTCGAGAAGATTTCCCGTTTTGCCAGAATCTGCGTGCCCTGGATGTTTCTGGTTTTCGTGGCCGCTGCGATCGCCGTTCTGCCGCAGTTGGGAGTTCATTCCTGGGGAGATTTCTGGAGCGTAGCAAACTCGAAGATCTGGACAGGGGTCGTGGCGCCGGGTCAGACGAAATTCACGCTCTGGCACGTGATCTTCTTTTCCTGGTTCTGCAATCTCGCCATGCACATCGGCATGTCGGATCTGACGATCCTGCGCTACGCAAAGAAGTGGCAGTACGGCTTTGCCTCGGCTGCAGGGGTGTACCTTGGGCATTTCGTGGCCTGGATTTCGTCGGGGATCCTCTGCGCGGCGGCTCTGGGCAACGTGGCGCCCGGGCCTATCGCCTATCTGGGTGCAGGGGTCGCCGGCGCCATCTGCGTCATTCTGGCGGGATGGACGACGGCAAATCCCACGCTCTATCGTGCAGGTCTGGCATTTCAGGTGGCGACGCCCGACTGGAAGCGCTGGAAGGTTACCCTGGCAACCGGGCTCGCGACGACGGTGGCTGCTCTGTTTCCGGCTCTGGTGATGAAGTTGCTCGATTTCGTGGCGCTCTACGGGTTGATTCTCATGCCGATGGGGGCCGTCATCTTCGCCGATTTCTGGCTGCTCCCGAAGTTGGGGCTGGAGCGCGACGCGGCGGAGAAGTGGTCGGGTCTCTTCAGCTTCCCGGCGTTCGTCGCCTGGGTGGGCTCGGTGGGCGTGTCGTTTCTGCTTCCCGTGGAGATCTTCTTCAAGGCTCTGCCCGCCTGGTTCATCGCCGTGGCGGCTTATGTGGTCCTCAGCTATGCCTTCCAACGAGGGCGTGTCTTGAGCCGGGAGGTGGCGCGATGAAGGCTCTCCTGAAAGTCCTTTCGGTCGCCGGTCTGACTCTGACCATCGTTCCTTCCTTCTTCGTCTTTTCCGGCGCGATCACCTGGGAGAGTCATGCCACGTTGATGGTCGTGGGGATGATTCTCTGGTTCGCAAGCGCGCCGTTCTGGATGAAGCGGGAGGGCCCGCAGTGAAACCTTGGTCGCGCAGGACCGAAAGAGGGGCAATCGGAGTGATGCTGCTGACCATGCTTCTCTCTTGCTCCGGTAATAACCGCGAGGAGCCCGATGTGGGCGTCCCCATCGAATTGGCCCGGCAACGGGCGGCTCGAATCTCCGATCTCATCTACTCTTTGACATTCCGGATTCCCGAGTCGGCGGGCGAGCCTCTGGGCGGCTCTCTGGTGCTTTCGTTCAGCCTGTCTCAGGCCTCTCAGCCTCTGATTCTCGATTTCCGGGCGCCGACTGCGAATCTGGAGGCGGTGACCTCCGGCGGAATTCCGGTATCGTTCGAGTTCAAGCGCGGCCAGATCATTCTTCCTGTGAAGGTCCTCAAGGAAGGACGTAATACCTTCGAATTCACCTTCAAGCCCACCGATGTGGCGCTGAATCGCCGGCGCGAGTACATGTACACGCTGTTCGTTCCGGACCGGGCCGCCACGGCATTCCCCTGCTTCGATCAGCCCGATCTCAAGGCTCGCTATCGCTTGGTACTCGACCTTCCGGAAGGCTGGTTGGTTCTGGCCAACGGAAGCCCGGCCGGTTCGCTGCAGGTGGGAGAACACCGGGTCGCCCGATTTCGGGAAACCGAGCCACTGAGCACGTATCAGTTCGCCTTCGCGGCGGGAAGATTCCAGGTCGTGGAACGAAAGATCGGAGATCGGACGCTGCGGATGTTCCACCGCGAGACCGATCGGGCCAAGCTGGCACGGAACGTGGATGCGATCTTCGATCTCCATGCCCTGGCGCTGAAGCGGATGGAGGAATACACGGGCATCCCGCTGCCTTTTCAGAAGTTCGATTTCATCCTCCTTCCGGCCTTTCAGTTTGGCGGTATGGAACACCCTGGAGCGATCTACTATCGTGACTCCCATCTGCTTCTCGAGCCCACCGCAACTCGCAGCGACGAACTCAGACGCGCGAGCCTGATCGCCCACGAGACGTCGCACATGTGGTTTGGAAACCTGGTCACAATGCGCTGGTTCGACGACGTGTGGATGAAGGAGGTTTTCGCGAACTTCATGGCCGCGAAGATCGTCAACCCCGCTTACCCGGAGATCGACCACGAGCTTCGCTTTTTACTCGCTCATCAGCCGACGGCGTACGATGTGGATCGGAGCCTGGGCACACATCCCATACGCCAGAAGCTGGACAACCTGGACCATGCCGCAAGTCTCTACGGGCCGATCATCTATGAGAAGGCACCCGTGGTCATGCGACAACTGGAGGTTCTCCTGGGTCCCGACACTCTGCAACAGGGACTACGCCGGTACCTGGACCGATTTCGCTACTCCAACGCCGGTTGGGACGACCTGATCGGGATTCTCGACGAGCTGTCTCCGGAAGACCTGCGCGCGTGGAGTCATGCCTGGGTCGAGGAGGCGGGAAGGCCGGTCGTGACGATCGAAGCCACCGGACACACTCAAAGCGGCACCTCCTTCGAGGTTCATCAGTCCGATCCTCTGGGACGCGATCTGCACTGGTCCGAAGAACTTCACGTCACGGCAGGCGGCGCCGATGGGATTCGACGGGGAACAGTGCATCTGCGAGGGCCCGCGGCCTCTTTCGATCTGGCCGGGCTGAACCGGCCTTCCTTCATTCTTCCAAGCGATGACGGGCTCGGTTACGGATTCTTCCGGCTGGACGAACCCTCACGCCGGGTTCTGCTCTCCGGGATTCCCGGGGACCTTCCGCCGGCCGCCCGGGCCGCGGCGTGGCTTTCACTCTGGGACGGGGTTCTTGCCGGTGACATCGAACCGCGTGCCTTCACGGATGCGGCTTTGGATGCGCTGGCGCACGAACCCGATGAGCTCTTGCAGGAGCACCTTCTCGGCCGGATTGTGACCGCCGTCTGGGCGACGGGTTTGTGGCAGGATGCCGAACTCGTCAAGAAGGCCGAAGGACTGCTCTGGAAGCGTGTGGAGGCACCGGGAGGAGCGGCTTCGAAGCTGGCTTCGCTGCGTGCGTTCGCCTCCCTCGTTCGTTCGGAGTCGGGGGTGGAACGACTGTATCGTCTTTGGAAAGGAGAGACGCCGGTCGAAGGGCTCGAACTGGGGGAGACGGACGCCACCCGGCTGGCGCTGGAAGTGGCGCTGCGCAAAGAAGGAGAGCAGGCATCGAGTGTCCTGGACGAGCAGTTGGCCCGCCTGCAGAACCCCGATAGAAGAGACGAGTTCGAGTTCGTCAGCGCGGCGGTTGCGCCTTCGGGAGACGACCGCGAGGCGCTGTTCGAGCAGATCACCGCTGGGCTGGGCACGGTCCGCGAGAACTGGGCACTCGAGAGTCTGCACTATCTGACCCATCCCCTGCGCGGCCGCGAGACCGGGCCGCGCATACTCGCCGCACTTCGACTCCTTCCCCAGGTCGAATCGAACGGTTCGATCTTCTTCCCTAAGCGATGGCTGGATGCCCTTCTTTGGGGACAGTCGTCGCCCGAGGCGGGCAAACTGGTCGAGGAGTACCTGCGGACCTCTCCGGAACTCCCCTTGCGTCTGAGGCGGAAGGTGCTGCAGTCGGCGGACGTGCTACTGAGAATCACCGGCCTTCGCGACTCGATCAGGCGGCCGGGGCGGCCCGGGTGATTTTCGATTTAGGGAGACACGGACTCACACGGACTCACACGGAGTCTGTGTCTGTCCGTGTCGGTCCGTGTTCGTCCGTGTGGATTCCCTGAACGCTTGATGGGGCGACTCGCATCGGTCACAATGAGGTGCGGGTCATGAGAGTCTTCAGGCGAGGCAGCATCTTCCTACTCACATCGGTATTGGCTTCTTTCGTCGTCATCGGCGGCGAGCGTCCCGATTCAGCGGACACCTGGAACGGTCTCATGCTCGACGAGAGCACGGTCGAGGATGCTGTCGCCGCGCTTGGCCGGCCGCAAAAGGATAAAGAGGACCAGAAGCTGACGACCACGATCTCGAACTGGCTCGACAGGGAAGCACGATTTCGAAAACTCGAGTACAAGAAGGTGGCCGGCGTCGACCATGCCAACTTCTATTTCCTGGATGATCACCTGAAAGTCATCGAGATCGATCTGAAGCATCCCTTTGTGGCCGCCGAGCTGCCGCTCTACTATGATCTCCGCTACTTCTTCAAGGACGATTCGGGCATCTTGAGGCCGGATCCTTTCGATTCCGGTTTGGAGGGCTATCGGCGAGGCGAGTTTCCGAGCACCTTCCATGTCATAGGCGTCGGAGATTCCTCCTTCCTGGTCGCATTCATCGCGCACCAGGGAGTCTCCCGGATGCTCTACGAGCAAACCGGGGTGCGCAGCGATGTCCCGGGCAGCGTTCAGGTCATCCAATTGATCTCCCGCCTTCTCCAGGGCTCGGATGTTCCGGATCGACTGGGCCGATGATCTTCCGACGCCGGCGATCATCGGAGCTTCCCAGCCTCTCCCTTGCGGTCCCGCCCGCGAACACCCGGATTGTCAGACTCCGCATTTTCGGCTAGTCTGAGGCACCAGTCGGGACAGGGCGCCAGCTCGCCGGACTCGAATTCAGATTCTCAGGGGGAGTTTCCGTCGTGGCCGGTCAGAGACCGAACATATCCGTTGTGATGCCGGTGTTCAACGGTGCACGGTTCGTGGCGTCTGCGATCGAAAGCATCCAGAATCAGACCCTGGGCGATTTTGAATTCATCATCGTGGACGATGGGTCGACCGACCGCACGCCGGACATCCTCAAGGCCTACGCACAGCGGGATCCCCGCATACGCTTGGTCCGACAAGACAACGCCGGAATCGTGGGTGCGTTGAATCGCGGTATCGAAGAAGCTCGGGCGCCCTTGCTCGCCAGGATGGATGCGGACGACGTGAGCCGACCGAACCGACTCGAGGTCCAGGTTCGGTTCCTGGCCGGTGCGGCGGATTGCTCCGTGGTCGGATCGGCGGTGAGGCTCATTGATGAAAAGGGGCAAGGCGACAGGGTCATCCGTTACCCCCGGCATCTGAACAATCTTCGAGAGGCGGTCGTGGCGGGGCGAATCCTGGCGCACCCGACGGCGGTGATGCGCCGCCAGTTCCTGGAGAAGATAGGTGGATATCGTCGAGTCCTCGAGGGGGTCGAAGATACCGATCTGTGGCTTCGTCTGGTTGCGGAGGGACCGATTGCCAACGTGGACGAAGTCCTTCTCGACTACCGGATGCATCCGGCAAAAGTCACGGCAGCTTCGACTTACCTGACACGCGTGAAAGAATCGGTTGCCCGCGGGCTGGCCTACGAACGCCTTTGCGGACTCCCCGAACGCGATCTGCAGTCGGACTCGATCTTCGATTTGGCGATCGGATTCGCCGCCCGAGCCGTGGACAAGCGATTCTCGGGCTCCAATCCCTGGATGGACGCCCGCCGGACACGCCGGATCCTACGTGACATCCTGCAGCTCGATCCCACGTCCCGGGAGGAATGCCGGGGTCTGCTCTCGAGCCTTGCTGCCGGGCAGTTGAAGAGGCTGAAGTTCATCGAGGCAGCCAAGACATTCTTCTACCGCTACCGCTGGGACTGACACGGATCCTGCACCAAATGCATGCGGCGGCAGCGGTCAAACGACCTCTGATCAAAGAATCGGTCGAGCCATGGTTCGGTTCCGGACGATGATCTTCTCTCCCCGGCGTTGGCGATCAACGCAGAGTCCGCGGATAGCGTTTTCGAAAGCAGTACTGCAGCCATCGACCAGGCGGTCGTGCAATTCGATGATGAGACAGTCGACTTTGTCAATCCAGTCTGCACTGCTCTGGAGCACGTCTCTTTCTCCGCCCTCGATATCCAGCTTCAATATGCCGATGCGTGAGGTTGCCATCAGTGCCATCACCTCTCCGACCGTCACGGCCCGCACGGTTCCCTGAGCCGATGCATCCTCGGCACCGGTCGCCACGGCTGCCGAGAATGCCCATTTTCCTTTGCGCGGATCGACGATTCGAAGTGCAACCGGGGAACCCCAAAGGCCCGCCTGCAGCGGATTCACGTTGGCCATTTCCTCGACGTTGCGGAGTAACTGCCGGAAATTCGATGGTTCGAGCTCGATGGCTACGATTCGAGCCTCCGGGTACTTCAGAGCAAAGTAGAGCGTGGAAAATCCTGCATTGGCCCCGGCATCGATGATGTAACGGGGTGGCTCGGGCGGTTCGATATCGAATTCACCTAGACAGAAAACCTCACGGAATACCTCCAGGTCGCTGGTCCCAAGCCGAAGCTCGACACGTCTGGAAGGATAGGCGGGAACACGGACGCGCACCCTCATCTCGAAGTGCAGCAGCCTGGCGATCCGCGAAACGGCGGCATAGAACCAGCCGGTCGTTCCGAACACCTCAACGTGCTTCCTCAGCTCACGGAGCATCGGTGACAGTATATTATCCTCCGGTCCTGGACCTTGCCGATCGTGGTGCTATCATGATCGATCGTGGCCAGTGCGTACTCAGAGAACGGCGACCGTCTGCCTCAGGAAGGTGGCTCGAAGCAGAGCGCGGGTCGACTGCTCTTCGTCGACGACGACCCGATTCTGCTCAACCTGTTCGCTCGCATGCTGGACGAGCAGCCCTGGCAGGCGCATTTCTGTTCCAGCGTCGACGAAGCCCTCGACTATCTGGCCGCACATCCCGTCGATACGGTGATTTCCGATATCAGAATGCCGGTGCGGGACGGTTTTGACCTCCTCTCAGAGATCCGGGGGAGGGAGGAGTCTCGACAGATTCCCGTGATCATCTTGACGGGCGATTCCGATCGGGCATTGAAGCGGCGAGCCCTCGACCTTGGAGCGACGGATCTTCTCAATAAACCGATCGCCCGGGAGGACCTCTTCGCGCGTATCCGCAGTGCTCTTCAACTGAAGCGCTACGAAGACCGGTTGGCCGAGCAGGTCAGAGAACTGGACCGGCGGGTCAAAGAGCGGACCCGCGAACTCGAAGCGTCGCACCGCGAGGTCGTCTGGCGGCTCGCCAAAGCGGCCGAGTTCAGGGACGACGATACGGGCAATCACGTGTTTCGGGTGGGCATCTGCTCCAGGTTGCTGGCAGAAGGATTGGGCCGGGACCAGGATTTCCTCGAGCTCATTCTACTGACCAGCCCCCTGCATGACATCGGGAAACTCGGAATTCCGGACTCGGTTTTGCTCAAGGAAGGACGGCTCAACCCTCAGGAAAGGCAATTGATCGAGCGGCACTGCGTCATGGGGGTGGAGATTCTCTCTCACAATCCGAGGTCGAGCGCTGCTCTGGTCCTGGCGGCGGAGGGTCTGCTGCCACCGGTCGGTGACCATTCACTGAATCCGTTCTTGGAGATGGCCTCTTCCATCGCTTTGGGACATCACGAGCGATGGGACGGACTCGGCTATCCCAACCGGCTCCAGGGCAGGGAAATCCCGCTGGAATGCCGAATCGTGGCGGTTGCCGATGTCTTCGATGCGTTGACCTCGTGGCGACCCTATAAACCACCGCTTTCCGATGATGAGGCTGTGTCGATGATGCTGGACGGTGCCGGCCGACACTTCGATCCGGAAGTCATCAGGGTCTTCAGTGACAGACTGGAGAGCCTGCTCGAAGTCCGGGCCCAAATCAGGGATCGCGACGACCTCGACGGGTATTTCAATCGCCGGTAGTCACGCCCGGCGGCGACTCAGGAACGGGGAATCGAGTAGAGGAACGAACTGGATGAACAAGCGGAAGATTCACGGTCTGGTCATCGCAATCGGGCTGCTCGCCCTCTCGGGGAGAGGGGTGACGGCACAGAACGCCGTTCTGTCCCGGGACGAGCTGGTGGCGTACACCCAGGATTGGAAGGGAGACCGGTTCCCGGACGGTCGACCCAAGGTGCCCGACAGTATCCTCGACCGCATGAAATCCGTGGAATTGGAAGAGGCATGGAGCACGCTCTACGCGAAAGGCTACCAGCATCAGTTCGAAGGCAACTGGAACACGGTTCACCTGGATCAGGGCGCGGTGCTGGTCGGTCGGGCTCTGACCGCCTCCTTCATGCCAAAGCGGCCCGACGTGGACAAGGTCTTGACCGACAAAGGACACCAGGAGGGCCATATCGGAGGTCGGAACTCCTGGCCCATCGACATGCTTCAGCCGCGTGACGTCTATGTGGCCAACGCCTGGGGGAATGCCGATGGCGCACCGATCATCGGGGGCAACCTCGGAACCGCCATCTATGCGAATTCTCACAATGGGATCGTCTTCGACGGCTATATTCGCGATCTCGCGCAGCTCGAGTCCATTCAGGGTTTCACAGGCTTCGTTCGAGGATGGCATCCGTCCTGGAACTACGACAACATGCTGGTTGCGATCAATCGCCCAACCAGGATCGGCGCGGCGATCGTCATGCCCGGCGACGTGGTTTTGGCAAACCGCGAAGGGGTGGTCTTCATCCCTCCTCAGTTTGCCGAGGAGGTCTGCAAGCGTTCCGAGGTCGTGCGGCTGCGTGACATGTTCGGCTTCCAGCGAATCAAAGAAGGCGTCTACACGCCGGGTCAGATCGACCAGCGCTGGACCGACGAGATGGAAAAAGACTTCTCCCATTGGCTGGAAGACCACATGGACGCGTTGCCGGTACCCAAAGAGCAGATCCAGGAGATTTTGAAGGATCGAAGTTGGTAGCAGCTGTTGAACATTCACTCGGTTGTGGACGCAACCGAGTCACCGTAGACGACAAAATGGAGGAAGGTTCGCAATGATCGTAACGACCAAGGAACTCTTTAAACACGCTTACGGCAAGTATGCGGTAGGTGCCTACAACATCAACAATCTGGAACAGACGATGGGGCTGTTCCGCGGGAATCTGATGAGCAAGGCTCCCTTCATCATTCAGATTTCCAAGGGCGCTCGCTCCTACACCGACAAACGGATGCTGGAAGGGATGATCCGGGTCGCGGACGAAATCTTTCCCGAGTCCGTCTTTGCCGTGCACCTGGATCATGGTGATGAGGAGTCCTGCTACGAATGCATCGACAGCGGCTTCTACAGTTCGGTCATGATCGACGCCAGCCATGAGCCCCTCGAGAAGAATATCGAAATCACACGGCGGATCGTGGATCGTGCTCACGCCAAGGGTCTAGTCGTCGAGGCGGAACTCGGGATGCTCGGCGGCGTCGAAGAACACGTCTCGGTGGCCGAGGCGGATGCCAAACTGACGGATCCCGCCGAGGCTCAGCAATTCGTCACGGAGACTGCAGTCGACAGTCTTGCCTGTGCGATCGGAACCAGCCATGGAGCGTACAAGTTCAGTGGCAGCCAGTCTCTTCATTTTGAAGTCCTCGAAGACATTCAGAAGAGGCTTCCGGGATTTCCCCTCGTGATGCACGGTTCCAGTTCCGTTCCTCAGGAAGAGGTCGCACGGATCAACGCAGCCGGCGGGAAGCTGAAAGGCGCAAAGGGTGTTGACGAGAACCAGTTCGCCCGGGCCGCCAAACTCGGCGTCACCAAGGTCAACATCGACACCGACGGCCGCCTGGTCTGGTGTCGCGTTCATCGCGAAAGCTTCCGCGACAATCCGGAGAACTTCGATCTGCGAAAACCCGGCAAAGTCTTCATGGACGAATACGCCCGGTTCATCGCCCACAAGAACGAGAAACTGGGCAGTGCCGGACAGCTCGACGAGGTACGAAAGCTCTTCGGGTAGGAGCAGGGATCTCGGCTGGGGATTCCGAACTTCAAGAGCGTGTTGCCCAAACACCGGTTTCGGCAGCACGCCCCCGGCTCTCGGCAGTCGGCTTCTCACGATGGTCGCCTGCCGGGAGAGGGGTCTCTCTGTCTCTCAGAGTCGGATCTCCGACAACTCGAGTTCGCTTTTCTCTTCGATCGATCTCGGAATTCCGGCGCGAGATTTCGCGCCGGAGGGTCCGTCGGGCAGTGCCGCCGCACCTTGGCATGCTGTTTCAGGAGGATTCGCGCGGCGCAGCCTTAAGGCTGCTCTGTGAAGCAATTCTCGGCCTCTTGTCGACAAAATGATGTTTCTGCGCCTCTGTTCCGGTACAATATGCTCACACCTTTGGGGAGGGCGAGGAGCTGGCAAGCAAACAGGGTCACCGCGGGAGGCCTGTATCCAGGCTGAAGCGGTTGATCATGTCAACCGGGAACGTGTCGCCAGTGTTTTCAGAAATTCAGTAACTTGGAGGCGCAGCAAGCATGAATCGAAAACTAGTGGTTTTCTTGGTCTTGGTCTTTCTCGCACTGCCTGGATATGCCTTCGCTCGGGTATATGACGTCAAGCTCAGCGGTGCTCAGGAAGTCCCGTCGAACGACAGTCAGGCCACGGGCGAATGTCTCGCCTATCTCAACGGTGCAGCGGATCAACTGACCGTGATCTGTCAGCATGACGTTCAGGGAGCGACCGCCGCTCAGATCCATCGAGCACCAGCGGAAGAAGTCGGCCCCTCGATCCTGCCTTTCGACTCGGCCGTTTCTCCCTTCAAGCAGACGTTCAGCGTAACGGCACAGGACGTCGCGGATCTGATGGCCGGCAGTCTGTACGTCAACATTTACTCACCCGATTTTGCGGGCGGTGAGATCCGCGGTCAGATCGGGCCCCCGGCCGACGGCGGCGTCTATTTCATGCTCGACGGAGGGCAGGAAGTCCCGGCGGTGGACACCCAGAGTTCCGGTGCCTGCATCGGTGCCTTGGATCCCCTGCGGACCGCGTTCAAACTGGCCTGCTCGAATGACATCGCGGACGTGACTTCCGTCGACATCTATCGGGGCATGGAAGGTGCCACCGGCCCGATGGTCTTCTCCCTGGGCGCGTCGACGACGGTCTTCTCCGAAGTCTCGGCCGGCGATCTCCCCGATTGCCCGGGCTTACCCGGGTTTCTGGATGATCTATGGTACGGGGACCTCTACGTCAACGTCCTTTCGCAGACCTATCCCGACGGAGAGATTCGCGGGCAGATTGCGACGCCTCAGCTGACCCTTTACTTCCCGCAGTTCGGCAACGGAACGGTGCCGGGGCTTGCGGAGGGCGTCACCTCGTCCGTCGTTCTGGTCAACACCAGCACGACTACCGAAGCATCAGGGGTGCTTTCCCTCTTCGACACGGATGGTAACCCGCTCGACGTCACCCTCACCGGAGGAGGACTGGTGGGTCCCGTGTCTCCTCAGAGCGAGTTCACGTTCACCTTGCCCCCGCTGGGTACGGCGACGTACACCACGGACGGACAGGGCGATCTTGTCCTGGGATCTGCCGAGGTCCAGTCCAACGTCCCCCTGGGCGGAATCATCCGGTTCCAGCTTCCGGGATTCGGGATCGCGGGTTTTGGCGCGGCTTCGCCCATGGTGAGGGCTGCCGTCCCGGTCAGGAAGATGGGAGCGATCGATACAGCCCTGGCGATCCGTAACGACGAGAGCTGGCCGATCAACGTCACGCTCGAGCTGCTCGGCGAAGACGGTCAAGCTGCTGCTGGAAGCACGGCGGGTTCGAATATCGCGGAGATGTCGATCCCGGCGAAAGGCAGGCTGGCCCACTTCATCGGTGAATACTTTCTGGGCTCCGGTATTGATCTGACTGACTTCTCCGGCACGCTGATGATCTCGACCCAGGACGGTTCATTCTCGGCGATCGCCCTCGAGCAGGGCAACGCGCCGGGCTTGTTCACGTCCCTGCCCGTATCACCCGTGGTCGGACCATAGACGGCGGGGTCTTTATTGTGACGGGACTGTATCGGGAGTGAGGGAGCGAGTATGCAGTCCCCTTCGGGGGACTGAGACCCGCAACCGGAGACTTTCGATACAGTCCCCCCGGAACGCAGTCCTTATCGAGCTCGCTCCGATCGTTCGACGTGCCTCATCAAGATCGCGCAACGGACGATCGGGTCCCACTGACGCTCGATACGAAACGAGCCATGCGCTGCATCGCTTCTTTGACGTTTTCAAGTGAGGTGGAGTAAGAGCAGCGCACGAAGTCCGCGCCGCCCGCCCCGAAGGCCTCGCCTGGAACCACCGCGACCTTTTCCTCTTCGAGCAGGGCCAAAGCGAACTCTCTGCCGCTCATACCGAGACCGCTGACCCGGGGAAAGGCATAGAACGCGCCCCGAGGAACGATGAGGGGAAGACCCATCTCGCGAAAGGCGGCCACCATGTAGTTCCGGTTGCGGCGAAAGCGGGAGCGCATCTCCGCGACGTCCGCATCGACCTGCTCGAACGCCTCCAGTCCGGCCCACTGGCTCAGCGTGGGCGCGCACAGCATCGTGTACTGGTGGATCGTCATCATGGCATCAATCAGCGGGCGCGGTCCACAGGCGTAGCCAAGACGAAATCCGGTCATCGCCCAGGCCTTGGACAAACCATGGAGCAGGAGCGTACGCTCGCGAAGGCCGGGCAACGACGCAATCGCGCGATGGGTCCCCTCGTAGGTCAGTTCGGAGTAAATCTCGTCGGTCACCACCAGGAGATCGTGTCGGCGGGCCAATTCGGCAATTCCTTCGAGATCCGACGGTTCGAGAGTCGCGCCGGTGGGATTATTCGGGAAGTTCAGGATGAGCGCCTTGGTCCGCGGGCCGATCTTTGCTGCGACCGCGTCGGCCGTGAGGCGAAAATCCTCTTCGTACCGAGTGTTGAGCACGACAGGGCGTCCGTGTGCCAGCTCGACGACTGGACGGTAAGAAACGTAGCACGGTTCGTGATAGAGCACTTCATCACCGGGATCGAGTGTGGCACGAAAGGCCAGATCCACGGCTTCACTCACACCCGTGGTTACGAGGATCTCGTCGGTCGGCGAATACTCGATACCGAAGAACTGCGCGACGTATTTGGAGATCCGCCTGCGAAGCTCGGGCAGTCCCAGGTTGGAGGTGTATGCGGTGGCCCCCTTTTCCAGGGCGTACATGGCAGCATCGCGAATGTGCCAGGGTGTAGGAAAGCCGGGTTCGCCCACTCCGAGACTGATCGCGTCGGGGACGTTGTTGACGATATCGAAGAAGTCGCGGATTCCGGATTTCGGGATACTCCGGACGATTCGGGCAACGAAGTCAGGGGGTGACTTTGAGTCTTTCATATTCGTCAGGCGGGTCCATCAGGAGGCCCTGATGCTTGTATGTCTTGAGCATGAAATGCGAACAGGTCGAGGTCACGCCTTCCAGCGGAGCCAGCTTTTCGCTGACGAAAGCGGCGACCTCCTGCAGGGTATGCCCTTCGACGAACAGGAGCAGATCGAAGGTCCCGGAAACCAGGTACAGCGATCGAACCTGGCGAAAGGATCCAACCCGACGCGCGACCGTGTCGAAACCATTCTTGCGTTCGGGTGTGACCTTGACCTCGATCAATGCCGTGACCGTATCGACGTGGGCCATGTCCTCATGAATGACGGCCTGATAGCCGCGAATGACACCGTTTTTCTCGTAGGCCGCAATCTTCGCCTTGACATCGTCCACCGGCAGATCGACCATTCGCGCGATGTCCTCGACGGATTCCCTTGCGTTGTTCTGAAGTATCCTGAGGATCTCATCCATATCGGTATCTCCGTTCGCAGGCGCTGGAAGACGCTTGCAGTAGCCACCTAGGGTAGCACAGAGTCCGATCGCCGAAGGGGGACCGTGTGGAGAGATTGCGGCCGCCAAGCATCGGGTGTTCTCCCCGGGTCACTTCCGGGAATGCCGATTTGAGATTTGCTTTGCCACCCGATTGAAAAGCGGGCAGAATGGTGCGCCAGAAAATGAAACGAAGGATCTTGCTGGAGGTCATCGCGGCTTCGCTTGACGATGCCGTAGCGGCAGCCGAGGGCGGCGCCGATCGTCTCGAACTGTGCGGTGCACTGGCGTTGGGCGGGCTCACTCCGACCCTGGGGACACTGGAGACCGTCAAAGCCGCGGTGCAGATCCCCGTCATGTGCATGGTGCGTCCGCGCGAGGGAGGAATGGCCTACAGCGACGGCGAATTCGATGTCATGAAGCGTGACGCCGAACTGCTTTTGGACGCCGGAGCCGACGGTCTCGTTTTTGGCTTCCTCTCGGCCGATGGTGAAATCGACATCGATCGTTGTGGCGAAATCCTGAGCTTGCTCCGCGGGTTTTCCTCCGGAAGGACCGTCCAGGCGGTCTTTCACCGAGCCTTCGACGTCGTCGCTCACCCCGTGCGAGCTTTGGAGGAGCTCATCGACCTTGGCTTCGACAGGGTGCTTACGTCCGGTCGGGCACCCACCGCGCTCGAGGGCATCGACATGATTCGTCAGTCCGTCGAACAGGCGGAAAGCAGGATACAGATCCTGCCGGCCGGTGGAATCGATTTCTTCTCCGTCGAACGCATCGTCGCGGGGACCGGAGCGGATCAGGTGCACGTCTACATTCCCGAAGTGCTCGAGGATCGGTCGGTTGCTCGGAATCCCCTGGTTCATTTCGGTGCTCACCTCCTGGAGTCGGAGCTCGAGTTTCGTCGAGTCTCCCCCGCGAAGGTTCGACGTGTGCGTAAGCTCCTGGATCGAGGACTGGGACAGGGACCGGGACAGGGAAAGGAATAGGACGCAGAGGACGTGTCCGACCTGGACGGCGACCGGGGGCGCCCTGTTCCTTATGTCCGATTGGTCCCGTTCCCCTGGGAAACCTGCAATGGCACCCAAAGCCGAATCCTGGAAATTCGACCGATCCTACCGTGAGTACTTCACGCTCCGGGATGAAACTCGCGTGCTGATCCGGTGTCTGCGCGCGGAGGATCGCGAGAAGATCCTGGAGGGCTTCGATCACCTGTCTTCCACTTCTCGCTACCTGCGTTTTCTAACTCCGAAGCCGCTGCTGAGCGACGAAGAGCTGCGTTTCTTCACCGAGATCGACGGGTTGAACCACTTCGGGATCGTAGCCGTCGAAACGGCTCGGGACGGCTCAGAAGGGCCGGGGGTCGCGGTGGCCCGGTTCCTTCGATTGGCCGATGATCCGGCGTCGGCTGAACCGGCGATCACGGTGGTCGATGAGATGCAGGGTCAGGGAGTCGGAAAGGCTCTGTTTGAGAGGCTCGTGGCTGCCGCACGGGAGCGGGGCATCCGCCGTTTCCGCTGCTACATCCTCGCAGAGAACCGCCGCGGTCAGGAGCTGGTCCATTATTTCTTTCCGACGGCACACTTCGAGCTTCGCGGCGAAGTCTTCGTTGCGGAGTTTCCGATTACGGGCGTGCCGAAAGCCGGCCGAGGTTGAGATTCTCGATTTGGAGGGCAGAGGCTCGAAGCCGGAAGTTCTTGCCAATTCCGGATCTCCCGTTTCCCGGCCCCCGACAAATCGCAATTCGCAAATCGAAAATCGGAGATCTCAAATCAGCTTCGAGACTCGGGAACTGAAAGATATTTGTCTGCTTCTCAACTCCGAGGGACATTGCTAGAATCTGTTCATGCGTTTGAGGCTGCTTTTGGTGACAGCATCGCTTCTGCTTCTTGCCTGGCAGCCGGCATCGCAGCGCCGAGATCCGCTCGAGTACATCCGAATCCTGGAGTCGGCGGAGCGGGTTCGAAAGCTCCAGGTGGATCGTGTGATCGATGCGTTGAACGTGCAGCCCGGGCAGAAGGTTGCCGATCTGGGCGCCGGTTCTGGCCTTTTCACGAGGCCCTTGGCAAGGCGTGTCGGATCATCGGGAACCGTCTATGCCATCGACATCGACCGAGATCTTCTCGATCACATCGAGGAAACCGCGCGCGAGCAGGATCTACCCAACATATCGACCGTGCTGGCCAGCGAGTTCGATCCACGAATACCGGAAAAAGTCGATCTGGTCCTGATTTGCGACACGCTGCATCAGATCAAGAACGCGAACGTCTATCTGCACGATCTGACCCGCTATTTGAAGCATTCGGCCAGGGTCGCCGTCATCGATTACTCGGACAATTGGCCGCAACGGTTCGAATCTTCGAAATACACGGTACAGGACTTGGACGAGTGGATGACAGGTGCAGGACTTCAGAAAACCCAGAGTTTCGATTTTCTGGACGACAATTTCTTCGTCATCTACCGGTTCGACCCTCCCGGTTCGCAATCCGGTCCGCAATCTCGCTGAGATCGAGTCGTGCTCAATCGAGATCGGCCGTGTCGCCGAGCGCCGGAAAGTGGACCGATCTGAAGCCGATGCTGCGTACCGCGTCCCGCAGCGGAGTGGCCTGATCCTCCTCGCCGTGAACCAAAAAGATATGCCGGAGGCGTTCGGGAGTCTGTGACCGAACGAACTCCAGCAGGCCATTCCGGTCCGCATGAGCGCTGAAATCGTCGAACTGAACGATCCGGCAACGGACCGTGTGTTCCTCGCCGAAGATGCGTACCCTCTTCTGGCCATCCATGAGCCTTCTTGCGAGTGTGTTCTCGGCCGCATACCCGACCATCATCACCACATTGCGGGGATTCCCCACGTTGTTGCGCAGGTGGTGGAGGATCCGCCCGCCCTCAGCCATTCCGGAAGCCGAGATGATGATGTGCGGATAGTTGAGGCCGTTCAACTTCTTCGACGATTCGACGTCGCGAACGTAGTGGAGCCGGCCGAATCCGAACGGGTCCTGATGGTTGTCGACGAAGAGACGTTGGGTCTCCCGGTCGTAGCACTCGGGATGACGCCTGAATACCTCCGTCGCGTTGACGGCCATTGGGCTGTCGACGTAAATGGGCATATCCGGGATCCGATTCTGGTCCCAGAGCTTGTGGAGCAGGTAGACCAGCAGCTGAGTGCGTCCAACGGCAAACGATGGAATGACGATCTTCCCGCCCTGTTCGGCCACGGATCGAACGAGTTTGGAAAGATCCTCGAGCACGTCCTCGGAGAGTCTGTGGACCCGATTGCCGTACGTACACTCCATGATGAGGAAATCGAGATCGCGGAGGTAGTCGGGATCCCGGAGGATCGGCATGTCCTTCCTGCCCAGGTCTCCTGTAAAGCCGAGTCGGCGGCTCTTCCCGCTCTCCTTGACTTCGAGCAGCACGGCAGCCGAGCCGAGGATGTGTCCGGCATCCCGGAAGGTTGCCGCCACACCCGGCGCTACTTCGAATGGTTCCGCATAGTCGGTACCACGGAACAGTTCCAGTGCCGCCTCCGCGTCCTCCAGGGTATACAGGGGTTCAACCGGGGCCTCGTTCTTGCGCCGCCGGATCTTGTTGACGAACTCGACATCCTTCTCCTGGAGGTAAGCCGAATCACGCAGCATGACTTCACAGAGATCCACGGTGGCCCGGGTCGCGTAGATCGGTCCCCGGAAGCCGCGTTTGACCAGATTCGGGATGTTGCCGCTGTGATCGATGTGGGCGTGCGAGAGGATCATGGCATCCACCTCGCCGGGATCGAACGGAAACTCCAGGTTACGTCTGTAGCTCTCGGCTCGTTGACCCTGATAGAGCCCGCATTCGAGCAGGATTCTCGAGTGATCGACCCGAATCAGATGTCGCGACCCCGTGACCGTCTGGGCTCCTCCGCAGAATTGGATCTTCATGGTACGGCCCGAATCTATCAGACCGGTGCGACGGGGCGACCGGTCGACGTCAGCAATCGGAGCAGCTCAACCAGTTGAGGGCAGAGGCTATGCCATTTTGCGAATGGCTTCGGCAATCCGCCGGGCGCTGAGTCCGAAACGATCCAGCAGTTCTCGAGAGGGACCGGAGCGCGCCAGAGAACGGACCGCCAGGTGAGTCCACTGGCAAGGTGTCGATACGTCGACAGCGGCGCGTGCCGCCTCACCCAACCCGCCTTCCAGGTAGTGATCCTCGACGGTGATGATCTTGCCGGTGTCGAGGGCGGCCTGGGTCAGCGTCTCGCCATCGATCGGCTTGATCGAATAGACGTCGATGACCCGAACCTGAATGCCCTGTTTCGACAACTCGTCGGCGGCCTGAAGAGCCTCGTGGAGGGTGACACCCGCCGCCAGCACGGTGACCCGGTCCTGCGAACTCCGACGGAGGATCTTGCTGCCGCCCACTGCGAAGTCCTCATCGTGGGAGTAGATCACGGGCGTCTTCGGTCGGCTGGTACGGAGATAAACGACACCCGGAGTCCCGGCCGCCAGCGCGACCAGACGCTCGGTGCTGACCGCATCAGAGGGATACAGGACAGTCGACCCGACGACGGCCCTCATCATGGCGAGATCTTCCAGACCCATCTGCGAAGGACCGTCCTCGCCGATCGAAACACCTGCGTGAGACCCGCAAAGCTTCAGATTGACCTGGGAAATGCCGGCCATCCGAATGAAATCGTAGGCTCGGGTGAGGAAACAGGCAAAGGTGGAGGCGAACGCAATCTGGCCCATCGAGGCCAGGCCTGCCGCCGTACCGACCATGTTCTGTTCGGCGATATAGCACTCGGTGAACCGTTCGGGATACTTCTTCTTGAATGCGAGGGAATAGGTCGAGTTCTTGCAGTCGCCGTCGAGGGCCACGACCCGTTTGTTCACCGCTCCCAGCTTCACCAGAGCCGTGCCATACGCCTCGCGTGTCGCGACTTGCTGACCGATCCGATATTCGGGTGCAGAAGGCACCGCTCCATCGCTCACGGGCGCCGAAGACGCAGGTTTTTCAGGCCTTCGAAGCGTCAGTTCAACGGGCGTGGGTTCGTCGGGCCCGAGCTCGCCGAGGGCCTGTTGAACCTGGGCCGGATCCGTGACCGGCTTGCCGTGCCAACCGTCGGCGTCTTCCATGAAAGAGACGCCCTTGCCCTTCACCGTTCGGGCGATGATGGCCGTCGGTGCAGAGTCGTCGTCCACTGCGGCAGACAGCGCTGCGGCAACCTGTTCGATGTCATGGCCGTCGACGGCAACGGTTTGCCAGCCGAAAGCCTCGAAGCGGTTGACGTACACGCTCAGCTCATGCTGGTACATCGTGGGATCGCTTTGGCCGAGACGGTTGACGTCGACGATTGCGGTCAGATGGCCCAGCCCGTAGTGGCTCGCCAGGGCCGCGGCTTCCCAGACCGAACCTTCCGCGGTTTCACCGTCCCCCATGAGAACGTAGACGTGATTGTCGACTCCATTCAGGCGGGCGGCCAGCGCCATCCCGACGGCATTCGAAAGCCCTTGGCCGAGGGAACCGGTTCCGACATCCACGAAGGGGCTTCGAGGGGTCGGATGCCCTTCCAGTTCGCTGTCGATCTTGCGGAGCGTCAGCAGTTGATCGATCGAATAGGCTCCGGCCTCTGCCAGGGCAGCCCACAGGATCGGTGCGGCGTGACCCTTGGAAAGCACGAATCGGTCATTCTGCAGGCTCTTCGGATTCTGCGGATCGTAACGCAAGAAATGGAAGAACAGGCAGGAGACGATCTCAGCGCAGGAGAAGCAGCTCGAGGGATGTCCCGACTTTGCCGCGGTCGTCTCTCGAAGAGAATGGCGACGCAGCCGGTTCGCCATGATCTGAAGTGATCGTATTCGAGAATCGGTCAGTTCCTCCATCCACCTAGATTTCATCGTGTTTCACTCCTCGCATTGTGATCTCACAGTGATGCGCAGTTTTTGGAGAGGGAACTATATGCACGATTCCGTGAGGTGTCAATCGAGCAACGAACCGCGAGTTGGAGAGAACAGTGCGTGGAATTCGTTCGCAGGTTCCTGGTTTTTGCCGCAAGGGCAGACTAGGATCGTCAATAATCGGAGTAGCATCGCGGATCGGACGCGATGGAAGTCATCCGAAAGGACACCTCGTGATGCGCGGAATATCTTCCTGGTCGGTGCTGGTTCTTTGGACGGTGGCTGTCTCGAACATGGGCGGATTCCTCCGGGCCGCGGGGGAACTCGAATTCCAGCCGGGAGACTTTCCGGATCTGCTGGCCCCGGTTCGAGTCGTCTGGGACGTTGACGAAGTTCCCCATGTTTTCGCCGGCAACGACCACGATGCCTATTTCGCGATGGGGTATCTGCATGCGCGCGACCGGCTGTTTCAGATGGACTACAACAGACACCTGTTTTCGGGGACTCTGGCCGAGTTGGTCGGCACATCCGCACTCGACTCGGACATCCAGTTGAGGACGCTCGGCCTCCGTCGAGCGGCCGAGCGATCCCTGGCCATCTACTCGGAGGGGTCGCGCACTCTGTTCGATGCGTATTCGGCCGGAATCAACGCCTACATCCAACAGGCGGGCCCCAACCTTCCGGCGGAATACCAAAGTCTGGAGTTGACCAGCGTGGAACCCTGGACGAGCCTCGATTCCGTTACGGTGGCCAGCGGCGTCGCGTTTGGACTCTCTTTCGATCTGTTCGACATCCAGTTGACGCAGGACCGGGACGCTTTCGTCGAAGCCGGTCAGAAGCAGGGTTTCGACGGTGAAGCTCTCTTCTCGGATGATCTCGATCGGAGTGCTCCCTTCGATCCGACGGTGACGATTCCACCGTCCCAGGCGGAAGCCGAGGCCGGCGACCGTGCGAAGCGGCCTGCAGAATCACTTCGCAAGATCTCGCCCGAGCTCCTCGATCGGTACCTCGAGAAGGTCCGGAGGAATCCCTTTCTGAAAACGGCTCTCGAGCGGAAAGGGCGCTCGAGCGGGAGCAACTTCTGGATCATCGGTCCGGCTCACTCGGCGACCGGCCACGCGCTGTTCGCCAATGATCCGCATCTGTCCCTGAACATGCCGGCGGTCTTTTATGAGATCCAGCTGAGTGTTTTCGACGACCCTGCCAATGGCTCGATGAACGTCTCCGGCGTTTCCTTCCCTGGGACTCCCGGCGTCGTCCAGGGCTGCAACGACCAGGTCTGCTGGGGATCGACCGTCAACCCGATGGACGTGACGGACGTCTACCAGGAACAACTGATCATCGGACTCGATTCTTCCCTTCAGGCCGTGGTCCAGGGCACGTACTTCGATGGGAAACTCGAGCCCGTCGTGAAGATCCCACAGACCTATCGGGTCAACCAGGTGGGTGACGGTGTGGACGATAACCTGGACGCAGCAACGGTTGGGCCTCTCGCCGGCGGGATCACGTACGTCGTGCCCCGGCGCAACAACGGTCCCATCGTTCAGGTGATTCAGAATCCTCAAAACTCGCTGGACGTCAAGGCCTTGAGCATACAGTACACGGGTTGGGGAGCGACCCGCGTCGGGGAGACCTTTCTGCATCTGGCCCGGGCACGGAATCTCCAGCAGTTCAGGGATACCCTCCAGTATTTCGACTTCGGTTCCCAGAACTGGGGTTACGCCGATGTGGACGGCAACATCGCCTATTTCACGAGCGGTGAGTTACCCATTCGCGAGGACCTTCAGGCGGGTGCCGTAGATGGGTCTCCTCCCTGGTTCGTGCGCGATGGGACTCACCAGGCCCACAACGAATGGCTGGCCGTCGAGCATCCGCAGCCACTGCAGGCGCTCGGCTTCGAGATTCTTCCCTACGACGAGATGCCCCAGATCATCAATCCGGCGCAGGGTTACATCGCCAACGCCAACAATGATCCCATCGGGGTTTCCCTCGACAACGACGTCCTCAACCAGTTCCGGCCCGACGGAGGCATTCTCTATCTCAACCCGGGATTCACCAGCCTGCGTATCGGCCGCATCGGTCAGATGATCCACGAGCGGTTCACCTCGGAACCCGGAGGGCTGAGTTTGGATGATCTCCAGGCAATGCAGGCGGACAACCAGCTTCTCGACGCGCAGGTCTTCGTTCCCTACATCCTGACGGCGGCAGAGCGGGGACGATCCTCCGAGGCCGATCCCGCCTTGGCCGCCCTGATGGCCGATCCAGGGGTCTCCGAGGCCGTGGAGCGCTTCGTCGCGTGGAACTTCACGACCCCCACCGGCATCCAGGCCGGTTATGACCCCGGCGACGATCCGCTCGCCCTCCCGCAGCCATCCCAGTCCGAAATCGACCGCAGCATTGCAGCGACGATCTACGCCGTTTGGAGAAGCCGCTTCGTTCAGAACACGATCGACGCCACTCTGGCGCGAGTGGATCTCGGTCCGTATCATCCGGACGACGAACGATCCCTTTCGGCATTGCGGAACTTTCTGGATCATTTCGACGAGCATCATGGAGTGGGTGTGTCGGGACTGAATTTCTTCGAAGTGGATGGGGTGTCGAGTCCCGGCGACGCCCGCGACATCCTGATTCTTCGAAGTCTTCAGGAGGCACTCACAGCCCTGGGCTCCAACGATTTTCAAGCCGCCTTCGGGAACTCGGTAGATCAGAACGACTACCGGTGGGGTCGATTGCATCGGATCGTGTTCGACCATCCCCTTGGGGATTCGTACGATCTTCCGCCCTCCGGAGGATTCTCCGACCTTTCGGCCTCCCTGCCGGGGCTTTCTCGTTCCGGCGGATACGAAACCGTCGATGCGGCGTCTCATTCCGTCCGGGCCTCAGACAGTAACGGCTTCATGTTCGGGAGCGGGCCCGCCCGCCGCTTCGTGGCCGATCTCGACCCGACCGGCATCCGGGCCTTCCAGGTCATTCCAGGGGGGCGGAGTGGAGACCGGACGGATGCTTCCTATGCTTCGGAGATGGATCTTTGGTTGACGAACCAATATCATCCCCTGCGACTCAATGCCGTCGAGGTGGAGGCGCATCAGGATCGCGAAGCATGGCTCACGCCTCCGGCTTACCATTTCTATTTTCCTTCTCTGCAGGATGATGCCGCGAACTTCACGGCTTTCGCCGTGGCGAACATGGGAGGTCAACCGGTGGAGCTCGATTTCCAGGGATGGGGCGCCGATGGCACGCTCTCGAATTTCCCGGATAATCCTCACGTCCAGGAACTGCCGGGCGGACGGCAATTCGCCGAGCTGGCCTCGGAGATCTTCAGCGTCGACTCCTCGTCCGCTCCCCAGTCAGGCTGGGTCGAACTGACGGCGCGCCTCGACTCGGACCTCACGGATTGGCCGTTTCTGGGGAGTTTCACTCAGGCCGGGGATTTCCGGCTTACCGAGTTGGACGGCGCTGCACCCCTACTCGTGCCGGCCCGTGAACTCTTCTTCACAATGCTCGACCCGCAGGCAGACGAGAGTCTCAGTCTGGCCAATCCTGGAAACCAACCGGTTACGGTCCGCCTCGAACTGTTTCTGGACCAACCGGCGGCGACCCTTGCGGGCGCGCCCACGGAAACGACGCAGCGCACGATACCCGCTCACGGTGTCCTGTTCGAAACCGTCGCCGCGCTGTTCTCGACACCGATCAATTCGCCCGGATACATCCGCGTCTTAGCTGACGATGGGTCTGGTCTGGTCGGTGTCGAATGGATCCACAGCATGGGGCCCGGGACACTGCGGGCCCTCAATGCCCAGCCTGCCGGAGGGGCAGCGACCAGCTACTCGGCTCAGCTGGCCTTCGGCCCGGGACTGGAGACTCAGCTCAACCTGGTCAACGTCGGCGATCTGGACCGGCGCGTGGTGGTCCGGGTGGTGCGTGGTTCCACGACGCCCGATATCGCTTCGGCGCCGATCCTCCTCCACCCCGGAGAATTCCAGCGAGTCGTGGCGTCTGAACTCTTCTCGGAACAGCCGGTTCCGGAGGCAGGGTTTCTGGTCGGGTCCCTGGTTGTCGACTCCGATGGCCTGGGAGTCATCGGAAGCGTCGGCTTCGGCGACTCCCAGGGGAAGAGGTTCGGGACGGCTCTACCTCTGCAGAATACTCCGTTCCGCAAGGCGGTTTTCGGGCACGTGGCCAATCTGGGAGGGTTCTTCACCGGCCTGGCCCTCTTCAACCCGGGGCACGCCGAAGCTGCCGTCCGCATTCGCGTTTTCGATTCGCAGGGTGAACTCATTGGCGAGGCGGTCCACACCCTCGCGCCCCAGGGTCGGATTTCCGAACCACTGTCGACGCTGGTGCCGTCACTTGGGGAGATGTCGGGCGGATACATCGTGATAGACTCAGACCAGCCCGTCGTGGGACAGGAGATCTTCGGGACCTCCGACCTCCGCCTCCAGTCGGCGGTACCTCCGACATTGCTGAAGTAGGTTGAGCCGGCGAGTGTCCCCGGCTCTGGATGAAGGCGTGCTTCAAGACAGCTACGGACGAGCGATAAGAGACCTGCGGATTTCCGTGACGGACCGCTGCAACTACAAGTGCTTCTACTGCAAAACCGGTCTCGGTCTGAAGGCGGTTCCCCGCGACCGGCTGCTGACCTACGAGGAGATCGAGCGACTGGCGCGCATCTTTCTCGAGTTGGGCGTCGTCAAGCTGCGGGTGACCGGCGGTGAACCGCTGGTTCGGAAGAGCCTCGAGACGCTGATCGAGAAACTGGCGGCTCTTTCCGGCGTTCAAGACCTTGCGCTGACGACCAACGGGTTCAGCCTGGGCAAGAAGGCCAAACTGCTCAAGGAATCCGGCCTGCGGCGTGTCACCGTCTCGATCGACTCATTGCGGCGGGAGCGGTTTCGCGAGATGACGGGTCAGGACGATCTCGAGGATGTCCTGGAGGGCATTCGCGCGGCGCAGGAAGTCGGGCTGGAACCGGTCAAGGTTAACTGCGTCGTGGTGAGAGGTTGGAACGACGACGAAGTTCCCCAGTTTGCTGCGTTCGCTCGGGAGCGGTCGCTCCATGTACGCTTCATCGAGTTCATGCCCCTCGACGAAGACGAGAAGTGGACCCGCGACCAGGTGGTCACGGGAGACGAGGTGATCGAGCGGATCAGAGAACGTTTCGCGCTCGTTCCTCGACCGGCGGAACGGACCAGCGATACGTCCGTCAACTACGGTTTTCCGGATGCGCCGGGGTCGGTCGGCGTCATCACAACGGTTTCCAGACCTTTCTGCGGCGAGTGCAGCCGAATTCGGCTGACGGCCGACGGGAAGCTTCGCACTTGCCTGTTCTCGCTCGAAGAACGCGACGTCAGACTGCTGCTCAGATCGGGTGCGACCGACGAGCAGGTCCGACAATACATCATCCGCACAGTCAGGAATAAGGAGGCGGGACACCGCATTAACGAACCGGATTTCACGCCTCCTCCGCGATCGATGTCGTATATAGGCGGCTGATGAAACCCCTTCGCCGAAATCGGCATCTTTCGCTGCAAGGAAGGAGGTTCATCCAAAGAATGGTCAGTCTAACTGAAAAAGCTCAAGTCAAGGTCCGGGAGGCAATTGCTGCGCAAGAGGACGCCGATCAATACACGGGGATTCGTGTGGCCGTCGTCGGCGGCGGATGTTCCGGGTTCCAGTATGCGATGAAACTCGAGGAAAGTGGTCGTGAAGGCGATCACGTGGTTTCGGTCGATGGTTTCCAGATCTATGTGGATGAGCAGAGCATGCTGTATCTCGACGGGACCGAAATCGACTTCGTCGAGACTCCGCAGGGATCGGGTTTCAAGTTCAGCAACCCCAACGTCAAGAGCACTTGTGGCTGCGGCGAGTCCTTCAAAGCTTAGCCACCCTGTGCCCGTCTTTTCCCCTGAATGAGGTTTAGCGATGATCTGGCCGTTTCGACGGCCGGGCGCGTCCATGCGGCGGATGACGCCCACGGAGGCCCGGCAGGAGCTTCACCGCGACGATGTTGTCCTGTTGGACGTTCGGGAGGACTTTGAATTCCGGCACTGTCGGATCGACGGTGCGGTTCACATTCCATTGCGGCAATTGCTGCAGGGAGGGGAGAGCGCACTCGATCCGGACAAGGAGATCATCTGTTATTGCCACCATGGATTCCGGAGCCGGCGCGCGGCTCAGTATCTGCTCACAAGGGGGTTCACAAAGGTGGCGAATCTAGCGGGCGGCATCGAGGCGTGGTCGAAAGAAGTCGACCACGACGTTCCCACCTATTAGTGGCTCTGCCCAGCGTCGTGTCGTGGTGGTTCCCCTTCGGCGTCGTGCCGTCGTGGTGAGTCCTCGCCGAAGCGACCAGTGAGAATTCACCACGACGCCACAACGAGCGACACGTCGTGCCCGTTGTGGTTGCCCCGGCGTCGTGCCGTTGTGGTGACTCCTCGTCGAATCGACCAGGGAGAATTCACCACGACGCCACAGCGAGCGCCACATCGTGCCCGTCGTGGTTCGTCCCCGGCGTCGTGCCGTTGTGGTGACTCCTCGTCGAATCGACCAGGGAGAATTCACCACGACGGCACAACGAGCGACACGTCGTGCCCGTTGTGGTTGCCCCGGCGTCGTGCCGTCGTGGTGAGTCCTCGTCGAATCGACCAGGGAGAATTCACCACGACGCCACAACGAGCGCCACGTCGTGC
>JARRKC010000023.1:0-38164 GCA_037388505.1 Acidobacteriota bacterium
CTCATAGAGCGCCTTGCCCGCCCACAGGGAGCCTGCTTCGTGGCGGAATTCAGGCCGATCCGAATCGATCGTCATCGTGTCGGGCGTGTAGGTTTGAACCTTGATCGCGTCCGCACCGGCCGCCTTCGCCGCTTTGATGATCTCCACTGCGCGATCGAAATTCTGGCCGTGGTTGGCGGACATTTCGGCGATGATGAAGATCGGATGGCCCGGTCCGACGAGTCGGTCACCAATTCTCACCAGCTTAATAGTTGAGGTGATCATCGTTCATTCTCTTTCGACTGCTCGAACCGATCGGCCGGGTGGCGGATCAACCGCAGGCCGGGGACTCCCCCCACGAATCCCTTGGGTTTGAACCCCTCTTCCGTGGTCTCCCTGAAGAACCACTCGAACGATTTCAGACCTGCCGCCACACTCAGGGTAGAAGCTCCACCGAAGCGGCAGTTACATTCGAACAGGTGAAGCTTCCCGTCCGAGCCCTCGATCGCCTGAAAGACGGCGTGCCCGGTGATCCCCAGCTTCTTAGCCGCCCGACAACAGACCCGCTGCAGCGAGTCGTGGCGAACGATCGTTGAAATCTGGGATTCGCCGCTCTCGATCCGATCCCGAGAGCGGACCACACAGCCCCAGACCTCCCCGCCCCGTGACCGGTACAGATCGATACTGTATTCGACCCCTTTAAAGAAAGGCTGGAACAGCGGATCGCGCAGTCTGCCTGCCAACCTCCGCGCCCGCTTCAAGGGCAGGTCCTGCAAGACCTTGCGACTCCCCGCGCCGAAGCGCTCCTTGACGATCCAGTGGGTATCGTTTCGGGAGCCCGGATCCTCGAACGTGGGGACGATCTCGCGCATCGATTGCAGACATTCGTAGAAACGAAGCTTGTCGACGCACGCCCTGACCGTCTCCAGCGGGCTAATCATCACTTCGATGCCTTCCGACGCCAGCTCCTCCTTCCAGAGCGCCAGGGACAGCAACTCCCCGTCCCGTGACGGAATCACCCATCGGACGTCGTTCGCTCTGCAGAAGTCCACGAAGTCTACGACCCTCAAGTGGTCGTCTTCCTCCATCTCCCAGAACTCGTCGACGAACCGCCGCCCGACCACTCCCGGATCGCAGTCCCCACCGCACACCAGAGCACCCGGGACGACTTCGTCGAGAGAACGGTGAACGGCCTTCACCATCGGGACTTTCCGCGAGATGCTCGTGATCAATACGTTCATGGACGACCCTTCGACGGATCAGGGCGACTCGAAGAGCCGTCCCAGCTCCTCGACGATTGCGGGCGTGCCGTCTGCGATCTTGGGCAGGGTCTCGACTGCGATTTCCCGAGCCGCCGAGAACACTCGGTCAAGGTCCGCCACGGATTCTACGATCAGGGGACTGACGCCCCACCATCGGTAAAACCCTTTCGCGTCTTCCCTGTGCGCATCGCTGTCGGGCCAGCAGACGGGGACCACCCCAAGAGCGAGTGCCTCGTAGAAACTGATCCCAAAGCCGCTCAGAAAGACTCGAGTCCTCGACAACCGGTCGAGGAAGCCCTGCGTGAATTCCTCCGGCACCTCGCTGCGCAGCCCGCTCCGAGCGGCCCATTCCCGGAGGTCTTGACGTAAAGGATCAGCGTGAACGTAGGCCAGGAGATCGGTCTCCCTGGATGGCGAAAGCGCCGCCAGCCGCTGCACCTCCCGTCTGATGATCAAATAGGCGGAACCCTCGATGACCTTGGGAAGTCCCGGACGAAAACGTGTCCGGCCCCTCCCCAGAACATTGGGTCCGACGACCAGATCCGCTTCCCGGCTCCAGTCGAGCCAGTTTTCCACGACGACCGCCCGGCCGTCGATCCCATACTTCTTCCTCCATCCCGCTTCCGGACCCCGCTGGTCGAAGATGTCGACGACGACCAGATCCGCAGACTCGATACGTTCCCGAAGGCGGGGATCCACCGGTCCGCCTTGTCGATGAGGTCGTCCGAAGGCGCCCCAGGATGACGTGAACCCGGTCTCCCGCAGCCGGTCGACCGCGTCCTGGTGATCCACGACGAAATGAACCGGCCAGCCACGACGCTCCACGATCTGGCCGGCGAGCTCGACACTTCGCGTCAAGTGACCGTATCCGTATGCCCCGCCGGCGTCCGCAAAGTAGAGGACCGCACGCGGACGTTCTTCGACTCTCCGCTGGTGCACATGAGCATTGATCCGACCAAGCTCCGGCGATCCCTTGAGGAGCCGGACCGCCTCGCGGAGATTGAAGGGCCGACCGGCATCGCGCAGACGCCGCCATACCGCGTTGAGGAACTCCAAATCCGCCACGGTATCGACGGACAGGCGATGATAGGGCAGACAAAGCTCCTCGCCAAGCTCCTCGCGCAGCGCTTGGAACAGATCCGGGCGACGGCCGAGCAGGGGAAACTGGTGTTCCTTCAACTCGGGCCGGTCGGCCAGGTCGTCCGCCAGCTGCCAGGCGGAGATCCGGGAAATCACGACTCCCTGCAGCGCGGGCGGATCGACTCTCCCGGCGATCTGCACGAAATCCGCATCAGGGCACGCCTCCAGGGCGGAGACCAGGTCGTCGATTGCTTCGGCCTGCAGCAAGGGACAGTCTCCACTGACCAGGACTCCAATGTCCGCCTGATAGCGTTCGGCCGCTCGTCTCAAGCGTGTCGTGACGTGATTGACGTCTCCCGAGAACCAGAAGCACTCGAGGCCCTGCTTGCGACAGTATTCCCGCAGAGGCTCATTTTCCGGTTCGTCCGCCGTAGCCAGAACGATCTGATCCAGTCTCCGACAGCGGCGCAGTTCATCGATGGTCCAATCGATCAGAGGTCGGTCGCCGATCCCTCGAAATTGTTTGGAGGGCAGCCTCGACGAGGTCAAGCGCGCCACGACGAAAGCGACCGACCTGGTGGAGGCCCGGGATCGTACCGAATGGCTGCCGGCTGGGTCCATTGGAGGATTCGTTAGTGCTTGTGCACCCTCAGGCGGCTCAGAAGATCGTCCGTCGGCGCGTCGGACTGGCTGGCTCTGAGGTTCTGCTCGACGATAGCGTCGTAGACTTCGCGGCGATGAACCGGGATCTGCCTCGGGGCACTGATGCCCACCCTGACCTGCTCGGTTCCGACCGACAAGATCCGGATCTCGATGTCGTCGCCGATCATCAGGCTTTCCCCGGACTTACGTGTGAATACGAGCATCTATCCTCTCAGCAACGGCTCGGCAACCGAGTAATCGCTGTCCAATAGGATAACCTGACTCGCACGCATTTTCGAGGTATTGATCACGAGGGGGGCGAAGAGATTAGCGGACGCATCTTCGACGCTATGGCCCAGTGTAACAATCGAATAGGCCAGCGCGGCGTGGGCGGGCGGCATTCCCAGGGCCACCCGTTGCTCCTGGCTCAGACGCACTTCGTAATTCGCCCGCACCAGCGTAGGATCGATCAACGGAAATGAAATAATCGGATCGTCCAGGGACTGGAAGAACTTGATGGGCGCGAATTTCTCGCTCTCGATTAAGAGAAAGCGCCGCAGCGAAGTGAAGCCCGGTAGGCCGTCCTGCACAAGAATCACATCCGATTCGCCATACTCGATTTTTCCGAATTTCGTCGTTTGAATCGCTTCCGCCATGAGTTGTCGCCTCAGCCCAAGTAGTCGAAAAGGCTTCCCTGCTGCATATGCGCACCCGCTCCCAAAGATGCGTTCAGGGCCGTCTCCGACTGCGCCATCCGGGAGATTGCCTCGGCCATGTCGGCGTCCTGAAGGCGGCTGACCTCCGAAGTCAAGTCGAGCAGGTGATCGTTCAACCGATTATTGATGTTGTCCGCCTGGTTTATGCTGGTACTGATCTTGAAACGTGCCGCATCGATGACCTTCCCGGCATCCTGAAGATCCCCCAGCGTAGCTTGTGCCGAAGCGACATCTCCGGCCTTCAACTGGTCAATCAATTGCCTCATAGTGTTCAGAAGATCCGCCGAAGAATCGGAGAAAACCTCGCTTCCGGGGACGGAAACCTGGATACTCTCTCCCTGCGTCACTTCGATCATGGACGGGTGGTCGTCGCCCTGATAGGCGTAGCTTCCACCGGACTCGGTGAACGGGACCGTATCCACCCGGCTGCCCGAGAAGATATAGAGTCCGTCCACGCTTGTCGCAGCGACCTGTTCGATGTTCTTGAGGATCCCCTCGAGCTCCAGCGCAATCGCGTTCCGACTGTCCTGGCTGGTCGTATCGGTCAGCGCTCCGATAGTCTTCTCCGAGGCGGTGATCGTCAGATTCCGCAATGCGTTCAGTGCGGAACTGGCTGTTCCGAGCTTGGACTGAGCGGTGCTGATGTTTCGGAGGTATTGGTTGGTGCGCGAGAAATCGTCCTGGATCCGAACCAGGTGCGCGCTGTCCGCCGGGTTGTCCGAGGGCTTTTGGAGCTTCTTGCCCGTCGACACCTGCTGGTTCCAACCAAACCAGCGCTGTCGCGCGCTTTCGAGATTCCTCAAGAAGTCCTGAACCATGCTGTTTTCAGAGATCCTCATACTCTATCGACTCCTGCATCACGGATTCACGATATTGAGCGTTTCTTCCAGCAGCGAATCGAGCACCTGCAGCAGCCTCGAACTCGCCTGATAGGAGCGCTGGTACTGCATCAGATTCACGGCCTCTTCATCGAGGGAGACACCGGAGACCGATTCCCGCTGGTCTTCCAGCTGCTGGAGAACCTGGTCCTGGAGATCAAGATTGGATTGAATTCCCTTGGAAGCCATGCCGACGTCGAAGACGATTTGCGAATAGTAGTCTCCAAAGGTTTCGTTGCCGAGGCCGGCTACCTTGAGATCCCTGAGATCCGCCATCGCCTGCGCGTTGGTTCCATCTCCGACTCCACCTCCGGGTGCGGCAGCGGCGAGTTTGCGGTAGTCGGTCACAGCGACCGAGATCGTCCGAGCTTCATTGCCGGCGGTCGCACTGAAAAAATCGCCGCCCTCGTCGCCGTTGAGGTCGACACCGTTGTGATGGGCGGCGTTGACCGTTGAGACCAACTCGGCTGCCAGAGAGTTCAGGGCAGCACGGGTCGAGGCGAGAGTCGACTGCTGAAAGTCAAGGAGGCCCCCCATCTTCCCGCCGTTGATCTCGGAAGTGATGTCTATCCCTTCATGCAGAACCATCGTCCCGTCCATGGTCTTCTGCGTTGAGAGTCCGGTCACCTCAGTACCCATCAGGAGGAGTCTTCCGGAGGTCGTCGTAATGACCATATTGTGGGACTGATCCTCGGAAACCTGAACGGACATTTCCTCGTTGAGCTGGTTCAGCAACTGTTGGCGCTCGTCGTAGAGCGGACCGCCGTCCATACCCTGCTTCAATAGCGGCTGCAGTTTGACGTTGACCTTGGCGATATCATTCAACAGACTGTTAACGGTGTTGACGGAATCCTCCACAAGGGCCCGGTTGGCCTCGTCGAGTGAATCGAGACGCGCCGCCGAACTCTGGATCCGTTGAGCCAGTTGCTGGCCTTGCGTGATCGTGACTTCACGGAGAGACGAAGACGACGGATCACCTGCCAGTTCCAGGAAGGAATCGAAGAACTTCGACAGCTGATCCGGAATGCCGGAACCGTCGGTTGCCCCGACGATCGTTTCGAGCTGACTCAATCCGTACTGCTGGCCCTCATAGAAGCCCTTGGCTTGATACTCCTGCCCGATTCTCGACTCCAGAAACAGATCCCGGATCGACTCCACCCGTTCGATTTGCGCTCCTGTGCCAAGCATTCCGTAGGGACGTTGTTCGTAGGGACCGGGAGCGTAGATGATCCGTTTCCGACTGTATCCGGGCGTATTGACATTGGCTACGTTCTCATTGACCACACTCAGTGCGGTCTGCATGTTCGACAGGTTTTGCAGGCTGACCTGAATCGCCCCAAAGAGTCCACCCATGATCTACACCCTCATCCCTCTGTGCAGGCTCCTGCCCTGGGCCTGCACGAAGCCATCACCGTCATATCGCGGATGTTCCGAAAACATTCTCTGCATGAGGGCTTGAGAATAGGAGAGCGAATTCTGGATGTAGCGCCGGTTTCGGCGAATCACCGTCTTCAGCTCCAGCATGGCCTTGTCCAGCTCCCCAAGACCCCGCCTCATTTCCGAGCGCTCGGTCTCCGACAATTCCCCGGATATCTCATCCAGAGATGTTCCGGAGAATTGGTCGCGGAGTGCCGCGTGGATCTTGCGAACCTCGCCGATGTCGTGTTCCTGGCGAATACGACCGGTGTCCACTCGCTCGAGATCCCCATCGAGATAGGAATTCAGGCGGCGATTCTCCTCATCGAGCAGTGCGCCGTAGAGTTGACCGAGCCGCCTCAGATGATCGAGAACCACCGATGCATTCATACTCGGACGTCCACCCTCCCCTCAGGAGTGTCGTGGTCCGAACCTTGCGAGTCCGAATCAGCGTCCTCATGAGGTTTTGATTTGGAGGTTTTCAGGTAGGAGAACTTGTGCTTGCGCCGATTGAGAGAGCGGTCCCGCTCTACCTGCTGCCAGTGAGGCTGAATCTGATCGACTTCCTTGATCATTTCATCCTCCTAGGATTGACACCGAGGGAGCCGGCAGCAGTGATTTCAGGACCGGTGGGAGCTAGACGCTCTTGTCGATCAGGCTGCCGGTAATCATGGCCTCGGCGATTTCCTGAGCCTGGATGTCGTAGGTACCTGCCTCGATCTGCGATTTGATTTCGGCGACACGCTCAGATCGGACTTCGGGCGCCTCACTGACCTTTTGCGACAGGTACTGCAACTCCTTGCCGGCCACCGAGAACTCGAGACGGTCGCGTGGAGCCTCCGTCTTTTGTTCCTGGGGCTTTTGCTGCTCCTGATGTGGCGTCAGCTCCCGTTGCTGAAGCTGGAATTCCGGCTTGAGATACGGGTTATTTCCGTCAATCTTCATAAGAGATCATCCTTAGAGATCGTCTTCGGAATCGGGTTCTTTCAATATCCGATCTTTAATATCGGATCTTGCATCCCATACTTTAGCCGATTTCGTTCCAGCACGCCTCTCCCGACGCACTCCTTGCTTCGCCATAGAATCGAAGAATCGCACCTCTCGGGAAAGCTGTGCTTCCCCTCGACGTGGCACCTGCCTACCCAATGCCTCCTTGTTGATGTTGAAAAGCCAATGTTTCTCACCGACCCTCAGACGGACGGGTCAATCACCTTTCCGTCCCGTTCTATTTCCACGTGCAGGTGAGGGCCCGTCGATCTGCCCGTGCTTCCAGCCAATCCAATTTCCTGTCCCTTGGCGATATCCGTCCCGGTTTCGACCTCGAGCTTCTCGAGGTGAGCGTAGCGGACTTTGACGCCCCCTGGCCCTTCGACGACGACCGTATTCCCGTAACCTTTCTGCCTTCCGCTGAAGACCACCGTACCGGACGTCAAGGACTGGATCGGGCTCCCCTCCGCGAATGCCAGATCTACGCCTTTGTGAAATCTCCATTCCTGCGTAAGGGGGTCTTTCCTCCAGCCCACGGGCGAAGTCACCCGGTAACTCGACAGAGCCTTGGAGAATCTTTCGGCGAGAGGCTCCACAGGTTCAGTGCCCTCAGCATCGGACGCCGGGGCTCTTCCTTCTCCGGTCCCACCCTGCATCTTTTCGAGGCTCTTCAGGATGGGATCCGCCAAACCTATCCCGCCGTCTTTCGACAACGCCTGAGCCAGCGCCTGATCCATCATCGAGGCATACATGTCCTGCCCGCTGTTGCCCTCGAAAAGACCGTCCTCACCCAGGCTGTTTCTCATGACCGTCATCAGTTGCTGAATGAACAGCGACTCGAACTCCTGAGCGACATCCTTGAGAGACTGCCCGCGGGCTTTCGGAGCCGTTGCGGCCTCGAGCTGCATCTGAGCGAGAGCATCCACTTCGAGAGACATGGTCAGTCTTCCTTCTGCCTCGCTGCCTGGTCCGGCTCCGCCCGGCGGCCCGGGTCTCTCTCATCGATGATCGAGAATCCTCGGTGTCCGGCTCTCATCAAATGATCTCCAACTCGGACTGCAGGGCCCCCGCCGCTTTGATGGCCTGAATGATGGCAAGAATGTCGCGGGGCGTTGCGCCGATCGAGTTCAATGCGCGCACGATTTCTTCGATACTGCTGCCCTCACGAATGGAAACGCTCTTGCCCGTCTCTTCGGTCACGTTGACCGTATCTTGAGGGACAACGGCCGTCTGTCCTCCCCGGGAGAACGGAGCGGGCTGCGAGACTTGAAACTCGGTCGAAACCTCCACCGTCAGCGAACCGTGAACAATGGTCACGGGGGCAATCTTGACATCCCCTCCGAAGACGATCGTCCCCGTCTTCTCGTTGAAGACGACCTTCGCAACGTGGTCCACCTCGAGCGATTCGTTCTCGATGCGCGAGATGAACTCGACTATCCGGCTGCGATAGTTCTCCGGCACCTCCACATCGACGGTCCGGCTGTCCAGCGGATGGGCGAGTCCGGACTCCAGAGTCTTGTTGATGACTTCGGCGAGACGATTTGCCGTCGTAAAATCGGCGTCGTCGAGGATCAGTCGCAAGGCAGGTCGCCCGTCGAGTTCGAACTTGACTTCTCGCTCGACCAGAGCACCGTCGGGGACCCTCCCCGCCGTCGGCTGGTTCTTCTGCACGGAGGTCGTCATGGAACGAACTGAGAATCCGCCGATCGAGACGGCTCCTTGAGCTACCGCATAGACCTCGCCGTTGGCCGCTTTCAGTGGAGTCATCAGAAGGACCCCGCCCTGCAGGCTGTCCGCATCGCCGATCGACGACACCGTCACGTCGATCCGGTTGCCGGTTCGGGCGAAGGGCGGCAGGTTCGCCGTCACCATCACCGCGGCCGTGTTCGAAACCTGAATCGAGGTGGGATCGACGACCAAGCCTTCGAGTTGGAGCAGGTTGCCCAGGGTTTGGGTCGTAAAGCGTGTCTGACGACTGTCGCCCGTTCCGTCCAGTCCCACGACCAGACCGTAACCGATGAGCTGATTGTCGCGGACACCCTGAAAATGGCTGATGTCCTTGATTCGAGAGGACACGGCCAGGGCGGATGTCGGCATCGACATCAGCAAGGCAAGCAGGAGTACGCTTCGTGCTTTCATAGTCTTAGAAGGGCCAGACCCCTGTCAGGATCTTGTAAAGAAGTCCCGGTTTCTGGGCATTCGAGACCAGCCCTCGGCCGGTGACCTGCAATTCCATCTCGGCGATTCTCGCGGAAGAGACCGTGTTGGCGGGCGAGATGTCGCTGGGCCTCACGACTCCCCGTACGACGACAATCTGACGCTCGCCGTTGATCAGCACTTCGCGATTACCCTCAATGAGGAGGTTACGGTTGGGGAATACCTGCACGACCCGGGCCGTCAACGTCGTGGACAACACGCTCTTTCGGCTGGTCGAAGCATCCCCGGAGAACTTGGAAGTCCCCGTCCCGCTCAGCAGATTCGGGAGTTCGGAGACCCTCTTCTCGAGCCCGAAGAGATTGGGAAACTGTGAGTCGACGCTCGAGTCCTTTGTGCTCGCCGTCGTGGCCTCACTGACGGCGCTGGTGGACTCCAGGACCTCAACGGTCACGATGTCCCCCGAACGCCGGGCCTTGACGTCGCGAAAAGCGTCGCCGTAGCCGGCCTGATCCGTCCAAACGGAACCGCTTTCCTGCCCGTCTTCCACCTTCAATGCACTGGCCTGATGAACGTAATCCTCCAGGCCCCGCCTGACTGTCGATTCCGGTTGGGCCGGCCCGCATGCCGGCGCGCACAGCAAGAACCCCAACATCAGCAAAATCCCACGTTCTTTCATCTTCCGCCCCCTGCCAGCACGACCTCGACACGATTGGGTGCGACGATCCTGGCCTCCACCAGTTGTCTACTGTCCAGATTCTGGACCACGATCAAGTCGCCTCTTCCGCCTGAGTCACGGGCCCTTGCCGAAGCACTGATCGTGAGATTCTTCAGGCGTGCCACCATGGTCACGAGATCGCCCCGTTTGACCAGCACGGGCTGGTTGATGTCCCGCGAGGTGACCACATCACCTGCCTGGAGCGCCCGTTTCGCAACCGACCCCGCCACGAGATCCACGTCGGTCTCGAGCCCTTCCAACTGATCGACGACCTTGTCTTCGAGTTCCAGATTGGAACGATTGAGGACCTCTCCAAATCCGACGGGCCGTGTCGTGGTCACCACCCGGCCATGGGCCCGTGCCCGGACGTGTACCCACTGGCTGCGATCGGTTTTTCCGTCAATGGAGACTCTCAGTTTCAGGGTGACGCCGTCCAACCGCGTCGGCACCTGTGTCGAATCGACGCTCAGTTCCAACTTCCCGGCCGGGAGGGCGATGTCCTGAGGTACCTCCAATTCCGTCACGTCCATTTCGAACTTGGGGTAGGCCGTCGCAAAGTACCGGGCCACCGCCGCTTTCACCATCCCCACCGTCAGTGTCTGACTCGCCCTCGTCACAAGGACCTTTTCCGCCATCTGAACTTGAGGGTTGTCATAACCGGCCCGACGCAGAGCCGACAAAACCTCGGAGCGACTCAGCCAGCGGACCTGTCCCGGATACGGCGCATACCCAAAGGAAAGATCCGCCAGATCCGCGATCACTCCCGGGCACAAGTCCCCGAGAGTGAGATGCTCTTCGCGAACCTCGACCCTGTCCGGGATCCGAACCACCTGAGCCTGGGCTTCGCCGGCAAGGCAGATCATCAATAGAGCGGCCAGTGCCGTTGTCCGAGGGAGCGAAAACATGATTTACCTCACCATGCCATTGACGTTCTGGTACATCGTGTCTGCGGTGCGCACGACTTTGGAACTCGATTCGTAGGCACGCTGACTCACGATCAGATCGATCATCTCTTTGACCACGTTGACGTTGGACTGCTCCAGGAATCCCTGCAACAGCGTACCGGCGCCACTTTCGCCGGGGCTCGACGTGACGGGATCGCCGCTGGCCGAGGTCTGCAGGTACAGGTTGCGTCCCATGCTGTTCAGACCCGCGGGATTCGAAAAGACCGCCAGCTCGATGCGGCCCACCTGCTGCGTGTTGGTTTGACCGGGCAGATTGACGGACACCGTACCGTCAGAGGCGATGCTGATCTTAGTGGCCTCTCGAGGAATCGTCACCTGCGGTTCCAGAGGATCACCCGAGGCGGTCACGAGGTTACCATCGCGATCCAGATGAAAAGCTCCTCCCCGGGTATAGGCGATCTGCCCGTCAGGCATACGCACCTGAAAAAAGCCTCGTCCTTCGACGACCAGATCCAACTCGTTACCGGTCTCCTGGTAGTCACCCTGCAGGAAGATGACTTCGTTTGAGACGGCTCTGGTACCGAGACCAATCTGGAGTCCGGTCGGCACTTCCGTCGACGTGGACGCGCTGCTGCCGGGAGCCACCATGTTCTGATAGAGCAGATCCTGGAACTGCGTCCTGCGCTGTTTGAAGCCGGTGGTGTTGATGTTCGCCAAATTGTTGGCGATGTTGTCGATGTTCAGCTGGATGGCCTCCATCCCGCTGGCTGCACTGTAGAGAGCTCTTAACATTGCACTTCTCCTGATGCTCAAACCTTCGCCAGTTCACTGATCAGATGCTGATCCACGTCGCGGGTCATCGTCCTGACCGCCTGGGAAAGCGACTCGAAGCTCCTCATCAGATCGATCATCTGAGTCACACTGGTGAGCACATTGACGTTGGCCTGTTCCAAATACCCCTGCGCCACGGTGGTTCGGGTGGGGGGAATCGTACTTGCGCCGTCCGGCGCCTTGAAAAGACTGGCCCCGACCGGCTGCAACTCGTTCGGGCGCTCAAAGGAGACGAGTCGAAGCGTGCCCGCCGCGATGCCGTCGACACTGACCTGGCCGTTGGGCGCAATCTCGATCTTCCCGGGAGGCAGCGTCAACGGTTGTCCCTGCTTGCCATCTTCGGCCAGTACGAGGTCACCGTTCTGATCGACGAGTTGGCCTCTGGCGTTCAATTCGAAGTGGCCGTCACGAGTGTAGAAAGTCCCGTGGTCTGTCCGCACGGCGAAGAACCCGTCCCCGGTCAGTCCCAGATCCAGAGGTCCGCCGGTTTCAGTGAGGCTCCCGTTCGAGAAATCCGTCGCATCGAGGGTCTTGACGACAGGCCCATTGATGGCTTCTCCGAGATTACTGGCGTCCTCTCCCAGGACGTTGAGAACGTGGAAGTAGAACTGTTTCTGTTTGAAGCCGGCCGACTGCAGGTTGGCCAGATTGTTTCCGATCAACTCGAGAGCGTCGGCCCGACTTTGGAGACCCGCATAGGCCATGTAGATGCTGTGACTCATTCCTCATTCCCTTTCAGCAAACCGGATGCCAGAGTTCGAACGGTTGAAAACATGGAAGTTAGCTCTCCGTCATGGCCTCCATCGGCAAACTTTGCCCAGCGGACCCGGCAATTCCGTCCGCCTTCGGCAAGATCAGGAAGAAATCGAACCAACGCTTTCCCCTGCCCAGACGCGCCCAAAAGGCATGTTCGTAGCGAGAAAGAATGATGCGTCTGGCGCCGCGTCTGTCCACCTCAGCGCAGAGCCGTTGCGCGATCTCCTCACACTTGGGGGCACAGCCGACCTCCGTCTCCGGCGAGAATCGTTTCCGGCTGAGGAATTCGTCGAACCGCCGATCGAAAGATCCGTCGGTCAGAATGAACGCCTTGACCTGATAGCCGAGCATTCGGCGTAACAGGTGGACGAGCAGAATGTGAATCGGACTGCGCGAAGCCAAGAAGACGATCCTCGATCCTTCATCGAAGTCAAAGGGAAAGACGCTGAAGTCCAGGCACAAACGGCGTGGAATCAATTCTGCCACGGCCAGGCCTGGCCGCGACTTGATGTCCCCGACCCAGGGGACTCCCTGCTGCTCGCTCAAGGCAGCGGTCAGTTCTTCCTCGGAACAAAAACCCAACTTCAGGATCTGGCGTCCAATGGTCCCGCCTTCCGAAGACTGTCGCTCCACGGCTTCGGCAAGCTGCTCCCGGGAGATGAGCCCCCGCTGCATGAGAATTGTGCCGATGCGCAAACGGTGGTTCTGGTCCACTTCCGGAACAGGGGAATCCAGGCTTCTCGACGCAACCCGGCTCAAGACCGCTCGAAGACACTCTTTGGAGCAGATCCAGTCCTGATCGAAATCGATCCCTCTTCGGCCGAGCAGCCGCGCCAACGCGGTGCGGTCGACCGATGAACAGTTGCTACACCGCACGTTCGCCATTGGGGGCCTCCGTGGTCCTGAAACACTCGCCCAGGCCGAGCAATAATTCGGTTTCGCTACGGCTCAGTCGCAGCTTGCGAGAGATATCCCTGCTGTCGAGCCCCATCTGAGCAAGCGACATGACCTGGTGCCGTTTGTCGAGCCGACCGCCGGAAGGACCGTCCGGACGCGCCGAACCTGTCTGTCGCCGGAGCTCACTCTCCAGGAAGCTGCTCTTCAAGGACTCGATGCCCTGCCTCTGTTCTTCGCTGAGGCGAAGAAGCTTCACCTCGAGTTCGTTTCGTTCGGCCTCACCAAACCGCCGAATCCTGCTGTCCAGGGTCTGTAGCAGCACGTTGATGCCACGCCGTTGGCGGGCCGACAAGGCCAGAAAGAGGGCGTACTGAACCCCTGCCAGAAAAGCGATTCCCAGAACCCAGTTCGGATCGAGTCCGAGCGCTTGGATGGTGGCCATCTCAGTTTCCTCCCAGCGTTGCGATTCGGTCTGCCTGACCAACGATTTCGGTGATCTCGACACCGTAGTACCCGTCGACATCGACAACCCTTCCCCAGGCGAACGGCTTGTCATTCACCTTGAGGACGACGGGCTCCTCCGCGGTGGTTTCCAGTTCGATCAGCGACCCCGGACTCATCTTGAGGACTTCTGCCAGAGGACGGCTGGTACTTCCGAAGCTCACGGTC
Source organism: Acidobacteriota bacterium (assembly GCA_037388505.1). Taxonomy (GTDB): domain Bacteria; phylum Acidobacteriota; class UBA6911; order RPQK01; family JAPXNP01; genus JARRKC01. The sequence goes on from JARRKC010000023.1 coordinate 13,891, forward strand.
ACCGGCAGCTGGATATCGAGGATCCGCTTGATGTTCCCCGAGAACCCCGCTTTGAAATCGCCTTGGCCCTGGTCCTTCACTTCTTGAACAGCGGGTTGCACCGGGCTATCCATGTCCGCCTCGCCGATGGCATCAGCCGGATCGGCTTCGTCCACAATCGCAATTACGTCTTCCTCACTCCCAGGAGCGGTTTCGATGACGTCTTCGTCATCGGTGCTCGTCTCAGGCTTCACTTCCGGCTCTTCATCACCTTTGGCTTTCATGATCCAACCTCGCTTGCTCTCTAGTTCGGATTCGTCAGACGAATGGCTCTCCGGTCGTTGGCGACGACAATGTCGCCCATGAACTTGCGTCTTCCGTTGACCGTTATGACCGTCGGAGCCTCGACCAGATGATCCAACGTGATCACATCGCCGGGCTGAACGTTGAGCAGATCCGAGATCGACACGTCGGTCTCGCAAAGCTCAGCCTCGAGGACGGTGCTGAATTTCCTGGCATGGACCTTCATGTGATCCAGGAGGCTCAGCAGTTGTTCCTTGCTCTCGATCTGACGTTGGTGGCCTCCACTCTCCGTCAAGGTCTTCAGCAATCCGCTCGGGATACCCCAATAGATCGTCCCTTCGGAATTGGCGATTTTCATGGACATCCCCAGCGTGATCATCACTTCGTTCGCCGGATAGACGCGCAGCAAACGAGGTCGCGTCTCACGATTCTCCACGACGATCTCAACGGGATTCACTCGACCCCAGGCCTGAGCCAGTTCCTTGCAGAAGATGCCGACGACGCTCTCGATGATCGCCTGTTCGAGTTCGGTAATCTGAGTGCGGGCCCGCACCGTTCCCGCGCCCCCGTTGCTTCCCAACATGACCGCGACGATCTGCGTCACCAGTTCGGGTTCGAAGCAGACCGCGATGTGCAGATTGTAGGGATTCATGGCCAGATACCAGACCGAGGAAGGCTCGGGCAGGCTCTCGATGAAGTCACCTTAGAAGATTTGTTCCAGCTCGTGCAGCTGAAAGGCGACCTGAGTGCGCAGTGTGTTCGAGAAGGATGCCCCGCCCTTGTGGGCGAAGGCATCGAATATCAGCGCCAAGGAGGACTCTACGTCCTTGCTGATCTCAGTCGCCTTGGCCATTGGGAACAGGTAGCCTTCGCGCTCCGCAAGTTCGACACCCACTCTTCGCTTGGGAGACTTTGGCCGCTCCTGGGGCTCCTCGGTCGAACCCTGGTCGGTCCCTATGGCCTCGAGAAGCGCACTGATTTCTTCTTGAGAAAGTACTTTTTCAGACATTTACTTCCTCGGTTCATGCCGTCTCAATACGGCCTGAAGCTTGGCCCTGAGCCGAAGGACGGCTCGCGTGTGCAACTGCGATACTCGTGACTCGTTGACCCCGAGGATCTGGCCGATCTCCTTCATCGTCAGCTCTTCTCTGTAGTAGAGACTGAGGATGAGCTGTTCCCGCTCCGGAAGCTGTTTGATGAGTCGGGCGAGCAGCTCCCTCATCTCCACCTTGCCCATGGCCTCGAAGGGCGAATCGACGGGAGAAATCGGCGAGTACCAGAGGGGAAGATTGTCGGCATCCACGCCGCCTTCTCCCTCTTCGTCCCCACTTCTGAAGTGCCCGATGGTCAGCCCGTTCAGCTGATCCAACAGCGACTGGAAGGCGGGAAGCTCGAGGTCGAGTTCGTGAGCGACCTCTTCGTCGGTCGCGGGCCGACCGTGGACCTGCTCCAGTCGGGCGTAGGCCTGCTCGACTTCACGGCTGCGGCTGCGCAAGTCGCGGGGGGCCCAATCGAGTCCCCTGAGGTTGTCGAGAATCGCGCCGCGAATGCGCACGCTCGCATAGGTGCGAAAACTGACTCCTTTGCTGGGATCGAACTTCTCATAGGCGTCGAGAAGTCCGATGACACCGGAACTGATCAAATCCTCCAGCTGCACCTCAGGCGGCAGGCGCATCGCCATTCGTTGAGCGATATAGCGAATCTGCGGAAGGTGCTCGAGGATGACCTGGTTTCTTTCCTCAACCTGTTGACTTTGATATGAATCGATTTTGACTGAGTTTGCAGACATGACCCTAACCCGCGTACTCCAATAGTCGGTTCAGTTCATTGAGGACCGGGGGACGCTTCATCAACGCCTCCGCGATCTTCAGGATGTTTCGGCTCACCATTGCTTTCGGATAACTGATCAGAACCGGTGTCTGGCGCCGCACGGACTCCGGGACTTTGGTGTCTCGGGGAATGGAGCCCAGATAGCCCAGTCGACAGCCCAGAAAGCGTTCCACAACGTGTGAGAGCTGCTTGTGCACCTCTTCGGCTTCCCCAGACCCCTGCACGGAGTTGACGAGAAGCAGAACCTCCTTCCCCTTATCGCGGCGCATCAGGACTTTGATCAAGGCGTAGGCGTCCACGATCGCGGTCGGTTCAGGCGCACAGACGACGACGACCCGTCGCGAGACGTTCAGCATCCGGATTACGTTGTCCGAAATCCCGGCGGCCGTATCGATGAGGATGAAGTCGTATTCTCGAAGCAGCTCATTCAGTTGACCGAGAATCGTTTGCCGCCGGCGCTCCCCCATGATGGCCAGCTCTTGAATGCCCGAACTGGCGGGAATGATGTGGATCCCCTCCGGCCCGGTGACGATGATGGAGCGCAGCGTCTGCACTCCTTCGATCACATGACCGAGGTGATACTGAGGCGTGAGCCCCAGTTGAACATCGACGTTGGCCAACCCGAAGTCGCCATCCAGAATGGCAACCCGCTTCCCCGCTCTCTGCAATGCAATGGCAAGATTGACGACCACATAGGTCTTCCCCACTCCCCCCTTTCCACTGGTTATCGCGATGACCTGGCAGCGCGGTGATCCTCCACCCGCTCCCTCGCAGCTCAGGCGCTCCACGTGTTTTCTCAACTCTGTAGCCTGGTCAATCATTTCGCTTCTCATTTCGATAGCTCTGAATCAGTTGATTGGGACCAATAGATCGGCAATGGTCGACTGGGTCGGGACGATGAGATCCTCAGCCACATCCTGCCCGTTCGTCAGGTAGGAGAGGGGTTTGCTGGTGCGCGCTGCTTCGTTCAGGATGACCCCGAAGCTGGAGGATTCGTCGAGCTTCGTGAAGATGAGCTTGTCTGGACGAAAGACGGAAAAACAGGCCACGATCTCACGCAGATCGTCCTGACGCGTCGTGCAACTCATGACCAGATGCTTTTCGATGCGCTCCTGTTCGCGAACGTAGGTCGACAGCTCCTGGTACTCTCCGATGCGTTTGTGACTGTGCCCGGTCGTATCGATGAGCAAAACGTCGTTGGCTCCGGCTTTGGAGACTTCGTCATCGAGCTCGTTGATCGAGAAGATCACCTTGACCGGAATGCCGATGATGTCGGCATAGGTTCTCAACTGCTCCGCAGCGGCGATTCGGTAGGTGTCGAAAGTCAGCAACCTCACCTGCTTGCGATCCTTCAACGCGAATCGAGCTGCCAGCTTGGCGATCGTGGTGGTCTTCCCTACTCCGGTCGGCCCCACGAAGATGCACGCCCTGGGACCATTCGTATGATCGATGGGCTGAACCTGGACGAGGCGTGAGACACCCTTGTTGATGCGAATCCGCAGACGTTCGGCCGCATCCTGATCGCAAGGCAGATTGCGGGTAACGTCCCGGATCAACATGAACGCAAGGCTCTCTTCGACTCCCTCCTGGATGAGCTTCTGAAACTCACCGTAGGCCGACTTGCGCCATTCCAAATCCTGATCGTCGCCCTGCCAAATCAGATTCTGGATCCCCGAAGCGACCGACGCGTCCCGCAAGAACAGTGAGCAGATAGCGTCATTGGCACGCTGATGAGAAACCAGCCGGATCAGGCTCTGGATATCGTCCCCGAGTCGGTTGAACTGTTCGACCCAGCGATCCTCCAGCTTTGCCTTCACGCGAGTCCCGTTGGGAGGCTTCGGATCGGTTCCCTCGGCTCCGGGACCGGAAACCAAGGACCGAGGCGGAGCGTCTGCAACTTCGTAGGTTTCGAGGGGCTGCCTCACCGACGCTGCTGCGGGAGGATCGGCGACGGCCACAGCCACGGTTGAGTCGGACGGAAGAGCCTCCGCCGAGGTTCGCTCCGACCTCTCCGCCAGACCTCCCGCAATCGTCGAACTCGGGTCGGCCGCGGCCGTGATTTCATACGCCATCGACGGCAGCAGCCCCCAGAGCTTCTTCTTGACGGTTCGGTTGGTCTTGAGAATGACCGCGCCCGGTCCCAGCTCTTCCTTGATCATCTTCAAGGCCTCGGGCACCGACTGGGACGTGTAGGTCTTGATTCTCATCATTCCACTTCTCCTAAACTGACGAGCTTGACGTGCGGTGGAATCTCGTTATGGGAAAGCACCACCAAATTGCTGAGAACATGCTCAATGAACCGGCGCACATGGAGCCGGATGTTGCTTGGCACGAGCAGAATCGGATAACCGTCGAAGGTCTTCTCGCTGACGAACTTCTGGAGCTTCGTCAGAATCGATCGAGCCTGAGCCGGGTCGAGCGAGAGGTAGTTGTCCAACTCGGTCACGGTGATCGCATTCGAGAAGATGGCCTCCAGTTCGCGCGAGAACGTCATGACTTTCATCTCTCCGGACTCGTCGACGAAGGGCTGGCAGATCGAGCGTCCCAGGGACTGGCGAACGTACTCAGTAAGCAGCGTGTTGTTCTTGGTGCGGGGCGCAAAGTCGGCCAGGGTGTCCAGGATCGTGACCATGTCCCGAATCGAGACCCGCTCGCGAAGTAGATTCTGGAGAACCTTCTGGATTTCTCCGACCGTCATGACGCCGGGAATCAATTCCTCGACGACTTTGGGGTGCGTCTCGTTGACCCCGTCGATCAGACCCTTGACCTCCTGACGGCTGAGCAGCTCGTGCAGAACGCCTTTGATCGTCTCCGTCATGTGAGTCGACAGAACGGTCGTGTTTTCAACGACCGTGTATCCGGCCAACTGGGCCTTCTCGCGCAGTTCGTTGCGAATCCAAAGAGCGTCCAGGCGAAAGGCCGGCTCGTGAGTCGGAATGCCGTCGATCTTCTCCGTCGGCCGACCCGGATGAATCGCCATCAGGTGGCCGGGCATAAGCTCACTGCGCGCGATCTCGACGCCCTTCAGGAGGATCCGGTACTCCTTTGGTTTGAGCTGCAGATTGTCCGTAATGTGGATCGGAGGGATCACGACGCCGAGTTCGGTCGCCAACTGCCTGCGGATCGACTTCACATGCGAGAGGAAGTCGCCGCCCGGTTTGTTCTCGACGAGGTGAATCAGTTGATACCCGAGTTCCAGGCCCAGCGGATCGACGCGCAGCAACCGCTCGACACTCTCCTCGGCGGGCTCGGGCTCTTCCTCCTCGGTCTGCTCGACCAGGAGTGCCGTTTGACGTTTCTTCCGGGCGACCCGCCAGCCGATGAGCCCCACGGCCGTGGCGAGCGCAAAGAAGGCCAGAAACGGCAGACCCGGCACAATGGAAATCAGAAAGAGCACCACGGCTCCCAGTGCCACCGGTTTGGGGTCGGAAAAGACCTGCCCGCTGACTTGGTCACCCAGATCGGTCTGGGAAGCGGCCCGCGTCGTCATCACACCGCCGGTGACCGAGACGAGCAGGGCCGGGATGGCGGTCACGAGACCGTCGCCGATGGTCAGGATGGTGTAGGTCTTGAGTGCCTCGATCAGAGGCATGCCGTGGCTGACGACTCCGATGATGAAGCCGGCGATGATGTTGATGGCGACGATGATGATGCTGGCGATCGCGTCCCGCTGAGTGAAACGGACCGCTCCATCCATCGCTCCGTAGAACTCCGCTTCGTGGGACACCCGCTGACGTCGTTCGCGCGCCTCGATTTCGTCGATCAGGCCGGCATTGAGGTCCGCGTCGATACTCATCTGCTTGCCGGGCATGGCGTCCAGGGTGAATCGCGCGGTCACTTCGGAGGTACGCACGGCGCCGTGGTTGACGACGATGTACTGGATGGCGATCAGGACGAGGAAGACGACGAAGCCCACCACGTAGTTGCCGCCGACCACGAACTGCCCGAAGGATTGGATCACCTCTCCGGCCGCTGAGGTCCCACTGCTCCCATTGAGCAGGATCAGCCGGGTACTGGCGACGTTCAACGACAAGCGGTAGAGAGTCACCAGCAAGAGAATGGTCGGAAAGACCGAAAAAGCCACCGGTTCAGGAATGTAGAGTGAGAGCAGGAGGAGGACGACGGCGATCGTGACGTTGGTGGCGATTAGGAAGTCCAGAAGGAACGGGGGGATGGGGATCAACATGACGGCAATGATCGTGATCACGGAGAAACCGATCAGCAGATCGCTGCGCTTGGCGGTGATCAGTGTTCCGATTGCCAGTGGTGCCGCTTTCGTACTCATTTCCCCAGGACGCCCGTTGTTACAGGATTTCGGTTCTCCCGAGAGGGGGCATAAGCAATGCCCATGCCACTTCGGTTTCAGGCCGCGACGGACCACGGTTGAGGCGCGGTTAGTCTCAGGCAAGGTGCTGCGTTCACAGAACTTATGGCCGCCTCCCTCCAGGGCGCTCGAGGAGCGGACCGAACCTCCCAATGAGCCGAGAGCAGAGCAGGGCGCACCGCCAATCCGTCAACACGATGGACCAGGTGACGGGACTTTGACGGCCCGGGGGACCATCGTGGAGACGCCGAGACAGGTAGCCCGAGGGGGAGCGCCGTCCGGGAGCCCGAGACCCATGATGCCAAAGCACCCCGGGTCTGAGCCCCTATCAGCAAAAGAAGTGTGCCTTTTGCGATAGACTCTGTTGCCAACACAGGACACTCCCGGGAGAGATTCATGAAGGCGATCGTCTATGCGAGATACGGGCCTCCGGACGTCCTCGAACTGAGAGAGTTGGACAGACCCACACCCAAGGCCAATGAGGTACTCATCAAGGTCCATGCGGCTTCCCTGAACCCGCTCGACTGGCATCTGATGAGAGGCGAACCACGCTTCCTGCGGCTCATGGGCTTTGGACTCTTCAAGCCCAAAGATGGAAGGCTCGGAGCCGACATCGCAGGTCGTGTCGAATCCGTCGGGGAAGACGTTACGCAGTTCCATCCAGGTGACGAAGTGTTCGGCGACGTTTTCCGTGGCGGCTTCGCCGAATACGTCTGTGGTCCCGAAAACAAGTTGGCCGCCAAACCTGCAGGCCTGAGCTTTGAGGAGGCGGCCGCCGTGCCCGTTGCGGCTCTCACCGCTCTGCAGGCTCTGCGCGACAAGGGACGAATCCAGTCGGGCCAGAGGGTTCTGATCCATGGCGCTTCCGGCGGGGTGGGGACCTTCGCCGTTCAGATTGCCAAGTCGATCGGAGCGAACGTCACGGGGGTGTGCAGCACCAGGAATCTCAAACTGGTACGCTCGCTTGGCGCGGACCGTGTCATCGATTACACGCGAGAAGACTTCGCCCGCGATACGCGGCGTTATGACTTGATTCTCGCGGTTGCAGGAACTCGTTCGATTTCCGAATACAGGCGTGCCTTGAGTCGACGGGGGACGTGGGTAGGGATTGGGGGTGACCATTCCGCGATCCAACTGATCGGGCTCATGCTTCTGGGTCCCTGGCTCTCGGTGGTGAGAAAGAAGAGACTGGGCATGATGATGACCAAGGCGAACCGGGACGATTTGGTCTCCCTGAAGGAGATGCTCGAGTCGGAGAAGATCAAGCCGGTGCTCGACCGGCGCTACTCGCTCAGCGAGGTCCCCGAAGCTCTCCGGTATCTGGAGGAAGGACACGCCCGGGGAAAGGTCGTGGTGAGCATCGGCTGAGAACGACCTCGGCAACTCGGACCCCGGCACTCGCAACGGATTGTGACCACCGAACTTTCAGGGCAGCGGGGCAAGCGAGGACGCTTGCCCTACTCGGAGCTCCCTCAGTGCCAGCGAGCCTTCTTTAACTTGTAGACGTAGGCCAGAATCTGGGCGACGGCGCGGTAGAGCTGGACGGGAACCTCGTCGCCGATTTCGACGGTCTGATAAAGGGCACGGGCCAATTGCACATCCTCGACCGTGGGAACGTTGTGCTCCGCGGCGACTTTCTTGATCCGCTGGGCGAGAAGGTCGCAACCCTTGGCGACGACTTCGGGAGCGGCCATGACCTCCATATCGAACTTCAGCGCGACCGCGAAGTGGGTCGGGTTCGTGATCACCACATCGGCCTCTGGAATGGCCGCCATCATGCGACGGCGCGCCATCTCCATCTGCAGTCGGCGAATCCGGCCCTTGATCTGTGGATTGCCTTCAGTGTCCTTGTATTCGTCTTTGAGCTCCTGCTTGGTCATCTTCAGGTTATCTTCGTGCTGGTAGCGTTGATAGGCGAAATCGCCGACCGCCAGGATGGCCAGCAGGACCGCGACTCGGATGGCAACCTGATAGAGGATGCTGCCCCACAGCGACAGTAACGTGCCGAGGTCCATCGCGGCCATCAGCGCAAAGTCGCCCAGATGGTCGCGGAGGACGGAATAACTGAGATATCCGACCATCCCGACCAACGCCAGACTCCTTGCCAGCTGAACGATGCCGTTCTTCGAGAAAACCTTCTGCAGGTTCTTTGCCGGATTGAGCTTGTTCACCTTCGGCGTCAGGGGATCGCCCGAGAAGACGAAGCCACCCTGGCCCACCAGGGAGCCGACCGAAAGGACGAAGACCATTCCCAGGAGAGGACCAGCCAGAGAGACGAGGAACCATCCCACCCGGATGAAGACGATCGAGACCGTCGACGTTGTGATCTCCGGTCCGAAGCCTCCCGACCAGAAGGCTCGGAAGGGTTCTTCGAGGCGCTGCAGCAGGTTGCCGCCTTGATACGCCAGCAGTAGAACGAAGGCCAGGAAGGTCAGCGCAAACGGCACCTCGCGACTGCGTGCGATCTGCCCTTTCTTTCTGGCTTTGCGCCGTTTGCGGGCCGTCGCTTTATGTGTCCGATCTCCCTTGTCCGGCATCTTATCCCCGCAACAGTCTCAGATAGGTGTCGAGCTCCGGACCGATGACGGCCAGATGCTCGCTCAGGAAGGGAATGAAGCTGTAGACGGTGGCAGCCAGTACCGTGAATCCGATCAGCGACTTCGCCGGCAGTCCGACGATCAGGATCTGGATCTGGGAGGCCGTACGGCCCAGGATCCCGAAGAGCACGTCGACAATGAACAACATGACGACGATCGGAGCCGACAGCTGCAGCCCCAGAATGAACAGGTGGCCCAGTGATGTGACGAACTGGTTGATCAGAGCACCGGAGATCTGCAGACTCGGTCCCGTGACTCGATAGCTCTCGACGACCGCCTGGATCATCCAGTGATGACCGTCGATGCCCAAAAAGATCATCATGGCGATCAAATTGAGAAAGCCGGCCATGAAGGAGCTCTGAACCTGGGTCTGAGGATCGACCATTTGAATCAGGCTGAAGCCCAGCTGAAACCCCATCAACTGGCCCGCCACGTCGAGCGCGGCTAGGACCAACTTCACCGAGAGTGCCAGCACCAGTCCCACCAACAGTTCCCGGCCGACCAGAAACGTGAGTCCGAGCAAGTCCCCCGGAATGACGGTGTAGGTATCCATGACCACCGGATAAACGGCCCAGGTCAGCCCCATCGCGACGAGGAGCCGGATCGGCGCAGGCACGGCTCCTCCCCCAAAGAAGGGGGCAAAGACCACCAGACCGCCGACGCGGGCCAGCGTCAAGAGGAAGCCAAGGATATAACTCAGAGTCAGTTGGTACGAGGGCATCGCATCTCAGCCTGCGTACACCGCAAACTGTCCCAACAAATGGAGTGTGAAGGTGACGATCCTCTCGACGATCCAGGGCAGCAGGAGCAGTGTGACCAGGCAAATGACGATCATCTTGGGGATGAACGTCAGCGTCATGTCCTGGATCGACGTGACGACCTGGAAAATGCTGATCAGCAACCCCATGACCAAAGCCGCTCCAAGAAGAGGCGCGGCGGTCAGAAAGACCAGCATCAACGTGTCACGGACCAGTTGGATCAACGCTTCTTGACTCATCTAAGGGACTCACATTCTAAAGCTGTCAACCAGCGACCCTACGACCAGGCCCCACCCGTTGACGAGGATGAACAGCAACACCTTGAACGGGGTCGAGATCATGATCGGCGGCAGCTGGAGCATTCCCATCGACAGCAAGACCGCACTGATGACCATGTCGATAACGAGGAAAGGCAGGAACAAGACAAAGCCGATGTGAAACGCCGTCTGCAGTTCCGAGATCATGAATGCCGGCACGACCACGCGGAAAGGAAGATCCTCCCGATTCTTCGGGCGGGGAAGCTTACCGATCTTGACGAAGAGCGCAAGGTCCTTCTCTCGCACCTGCTTGAGCATGAAGTCCTTGACCGGCGCCTCGGCCTGCTCGAGGGCCGCCAGTTCGGTCATTTTTCCGCCCTGATAGGGCACGATCGCCTGGTCATAGACTCTGTCCCAGGTCGGTCCCATCACGAAGAGCGTCAGAAAGATCGCCAGACCGACGAGGATCTGGTTGTTGGGTGCTTGCTGCGTGCCCAACGCTTGCCGGAGAAAGTGCATGACGACGATGATCCGGATGAACGACGTCATCGAGATCAACAATGCCGGGATGAAGGTGAGCACCGTGAGGAACAGGATGACCCGCACCGGCAGGGAAAACCCGTCCTGCCCTCCGCCCCCCAGCGATATTTGCAGTGATCCCTGACCGGTGGCCTGGGCATGAAGTGCAGGGGATGCCACCCCCAGAATAAGGAGGAGGCAGATCACGAGGACCCACCGGTTGCGCAGGGTCCTCATCGGAACATCTCCAGGAACGTTCGAAAACTCGGCCGGGGCAAGAGTTGAGCCGTCCGTGCTGCGGGTGCCTCGATGCGCTCCGACGCCCCTTCGTCCGCATCCAACCCAACCATCGTATCGGTGGCATCGAAACCTGGAGCCGGCTCCGCGTCGGCAGACGAGGTGAGCGGCTGATCGGGATCAATTTCCGAGAGAAGACTGATCTGATGGGTCGTCGACCCCACCAGGAAGGTCCCCGAACCCACGCGCACCAGGAGCAGCATCCGCTTATCTCCGATTCCGCGTGTTTCGAGGATTTCGATTTTCGAGGCACGTCCCGGGAAGCCGCGCCCCCCGGAGAAGCGATAGGCCATCCAGTAGAAAAGGGCCAGCAACCCAAAAACCAGAATGATTCCGGCGATGGCCTGTACAGTGCTCATGACAGTCCCATTCAGAGGTCAGTCGATCTTGACGAGTCGAGCTGCGCTGCCTCGCTTGCGAATCAACACCTCCGCCTCACCGATCCTGACACCGCCGACGGCGACCTCGACGTAGCCGGATGAAACACGATCCAGCGAGACGACATCCCCGGGAGAGAGCTTCAGCAGTTGATCCACGGTCATTTTCGCTGAGCCGAGCCGCACGTCGACCGCGTAATCCACATCCAGGAAAGTTTCCATTTCAGCGGTGGCGTCACTCAGCAGTTGCGTGACATCGTCTTCGGATACAGTCGTCTTGGTCATGGCATCCTACTGAACGATGAAATCGGTGAAGTAGACTTCGACCACTTCTCCCGATCCCTTCTCGAGAAGGTTGTTGACGAATAACTTGATCTGCTTCTTGAGCTGGTCCTTAGCCTCGGGACGAAGGAGGTCTGCGGGGGTCATCTGTCCCACCGAGCTCAGGAGTTCATCCTTGATCTTGGGCACCATGACATCCTCGCGGAAGATCTGGGACCCAGGCGAGTTGTTGTGGAGGCCAAGCGCAACGGCAATCCGTGCGTAGCTCATCTTGGTCGTCCCCAGCAGGTTGACAATGACGGGATCAAGGTTAACGACTTGATTGACCTCCAGCGGCGGCGCCTTCTTGGCCGGGCCCTTCGTTTCAGCTTCAACCTGCGCAGGTTCGAGGAGACCGCCGGCCCAGATTCCGGCAATGCCGGCGACCAACAGTACAACGATGGCAAGCGCCAGGAAGATCCATTTGCGTTTGCTCTTGGGCGCCTCTTCGCCTTCAGTTGGTTGAGGCTCCTCCATGTCCAGTTCATCATCCGGCATACCGACCTCCACCCCGCGATCAAGCAATCGCTATGCCAGCCTTCACCAGAGCCGATCAAGTGATTGATTAACAGACACTTATCCGGAGAGGAACAGAACGGAGGGGACGTCAGCGCCCGCCCCCGGCCGTCAAGACGGGATGCGCGCCGACAAATTGTTGACAGAAGAGTCCGGGAGAGTGGGTAGGATATCCCTGCTCGTCGCGACCTGAGGCCGCTATCTCTCGAGCGTTGTACAGACTGAGCTCCGAAGACCAGACGGTGAGGACGGGAGAACCCGGAGGACGGGAGAACCCGGAGGACGGGAGAACCGGAGGGCGGGAGAACCGGAGGACGGGAGAACCGGAGAACGGGAGAAACCGGAACCTCTGTCGGGGTTCCGTGCCGGGGGACGCCCTGTTCCCAGGGAGCCCCCCGGCATTTGGGAGGAGTGCTACCGGGCTCTTCGAGGAATTACTAGCCCTGTTTCAGCTGAATGGCCTGTTGGGTAATCTGATCAGCCGTTGTGATCACTTTAGAGTTGGCTTGGTAAGACCGCTGGAACAGGATCAGTTTGATGAACTCTTCCGCAATATCGACGTTGGACAGCTCCAGAGCGTTGCCCTGAACGGCGCCGCGCCCGCCGGTTTCAGGAGTTCCGATCGTCGGCTCGCCCGATTGAGTGGTTCGAGCGTAAAGGTTGTTGCCGGTGCGAACCAGGTTTTGAGGGCTCGTGAAGAGAGCCATGCCGATTTGGCCCAGCGGGGCGGTCTCACCGTTGCTGAACACACCCTCGATGACGCCGTCGTCCTGGACGAGCATTTCAGAGAGCGTACCGGCTCCCTTTCCGCTCTGATACGTCTGAGAAGTGGAGCTCGGCAGTCGGAACTGCGTCAGGAACCCCTTCGTCGGATCGATGTCGTCCCAGAGATCCCAGCTGAAGGTGACGTTGTCGGCCCCACTGGAGGGAGTGAAGGTGATTCCGGTGACATCCCCAGTCGGGGAGTCCAGCGTACCGTCCGGTTTGAAAGTGACCTGTCCCTGCTGCAACACACCCGATCCTCCTCCCGCGACGCTCGAGCTCGGCACCTCCATCGAATAGTTCCAAGCCCCCTGCGTGTCCGTCTTGGTGAAGGTCACGGTCACAGGGTGGCCGACTCCGAGGCTGTCGTAGATCTTCACAGTCGTCGAGAAGTTCTCTCCCTCCACTGCTTCTGCGTTGAGATTCGTCGTGAACCGGACCTGCGTCGAACTGACGGCCGGAAGCACCATTCCCGGCTTCAGATCCAACGGAACCAGGTTGGTGTTGGTGTCGATCGTTCCGGTCTGAAGATCAGTTGGATAGCCGAGGACGTAGTATCCGTCACTGGTGACCAGCTTGCCCTCCGCGTCCAGGTAGAAATTGCCCGCACGTGTGTAGAACTCGGCGCTGATTCCGTCACCCACGACGAAGAATCCCGATCCTCGAATCGCCATGTCCGTGGACAACTGTGACTGCTGCACGTTGCCCTGTGACCAGACCTGCTGCGTCGAGGTCGGCTGCACACCCTGTCCCGCCTCGGCTCCTGCCGAGGTCGCGGCACGCAGTTCCTCGAAGAAGAGGTTGGTGGCCTTGTAGCCGATGGTGTTGCTGTTGGAGAGGTTGTTGCCGATGTTCTTGATCCCAAGCGAACTGGCATTCAACCCCGTGAGCCCGACAAAGAATGTTCCTCCCATGTTGCTTACCTCCTGGTCTCGGTCTAGTTCTGAGTATCCGGGGACTCGGTTCCACCCGTCTCCGAACCTGCGTTGGTGTTTTGATCTCCGGCATCCTGAGTATCACCCGTGCTTCCATCCGGAATCAGTCCGCTCAGCACCTTGGACGTGGCCTCGGTGGCGTCTCGGATCGAGATCAGTTGTTCGAGCGAGCTGAACTGGGCCAGCTGAGCGACGAACGCTGCGCCATCCTGAGGATTCATCGGGTCCTGGTTGCTCAGCTGAGCGACCAGAAGCTGCAGAAAATCGTCCTTGCCCAGGTCGGAATTCGTTCCTGTGGGTGTTGTGTTCGACTGCCCCGGGGTGGGTGCATAGGCGACATTACTGATTGCTGACATTGGTCTTCTCCATCAAGCGAAATAGCTGAAGCTCCCGTCGTCGTGACCGATCGGACCCTCCTCCCGGTCACTTTCCATCGTGAACCCTCGGCCCGATCCGCCCCCATGCCGGCTCTTCGTCCCCGAGGAGCCCGAATCGGAATGCGGTTGGCCCTGCCCGTCGTTCTGCGGCATGAAATCCGCGACCTTGGCCGACGTGATGTCGAGGCCCAGTTCGTTCAGCTTGTGCACCAGGTGGGCCAACCCTGTCTCGACCGCCTTGCGGACAGACGGGTCTTCCACTCGAATCACCGCCTGCATGGCGGCGCCGTCCGCCAATTCAGTCTCGATCTCGATGCGGCCGAGGAAATCGGGTTTGAGCTGAACCGTGAACCGGTTCAGGCCGGCACCCTGCTCCAATCTCGCGCTGTCCACGATTTGATTGAGGATCCTGCCGAAGTCGGGAGGTCCGGCAGGAGATTGCGCAGAATGACTTACAGCGGATCGGATCGACGAACCGGCCAGATCTCCCTTCGTCGGAGTTCCCGCCAGTACGTCAACTCCGGTGTGCAGGACTTCTTTCAGCGACGTGGTTTCATGCCCGTTCGTAGAGGGACGTGAAACCCGAGTCGACTCGGACTCCTGGCGATGTCCCAGGGACGCTTCGTCTTCACGTCGGCCCACTGCTCCATGAGTGGCATCTTCAGCCTGGGACGTGCGAGGAGCTTCGCCGTGTATCGCACTGGAATCCGGACGGGAATCGTTTCGAGCAGACGTGTGCCCGTGAGTCGAGCCCGGATGGCCCACATCGGCGCGAGCCGTCCTCTGGGTCGTCGTTGCTCCCGTGCGGATTCTCGGCTCATGGCTGCGTTGACCTTGATCCTCGCTCTTCTCAACGACGGTATTGGAGACCTTGCCGGCGCGACTTACGGTCTCTCGAGTGATCGTTGAAACAAGACTCTGAAGCGTGGGTTGATGCGCCATCTTAGCGCCGCTCGACTGCATGGCCGATCTACCGGGATCGGCCGGCCTCTCCTTCGTGGGGCTTCCTGCCGGCCGTGTGTCCGGTGGGACACCCGCGTCCTTCGTTTCCAGCCGGGTCGTCCCGACGTTGGTCGCCTCGGGCTGGAACCGTTGAACGTGCTCGGATTCATGAAATGCGCGAGCCGACTGGTGGCCGACTGGACTCCGAAGAACCGGGGCACCTCGGCCCGCAGAGGTCGGCATTTCACGGACCGGCGGGGCTGCAGGATCCACCGGTTCGTGAAGGGAGGAGACGGATCTGATCTTCGAACTCGACAAGGCGACATCGGCCGATGCCTGATCCATTGGGGCATGGCGCGTCCGCTCGGCGACCGGGCTCTTCTCAGCGCCTGGCCAAGTCGCTCGCCCGCTCGGCGCTCGATGGGCGTCCCCGGTCTCGGTCGGAGCCTCCCCGGGAGCATCCGAGTGCGTAGCCCTACCCGTTTGGCCCTTGTGCGTCTGCCGACGCACCGTCCTCTCCGAAGCGGAGGTTTCATCCACCTGCTCGAGCGTTTCACTCGACTGAGCCTTGACCTCATCGGCCACTTTCCCGTGAGCTCGAGGCTCGGTGTTCGACTGAAGCTTGACCTGGGCGGTCTCGGATCCCTCACCCGGTGCTCGAATCGCCTCCTTCGGTGTCTTCTCCGAGGCTGAACCGGCCCGTGCGTCCTCACGGTCGAACGATCCGCTCAGCACCCGCCGCGCTAAAAGATCCGGGCTGATCTGAAACAAGGCATTGGTTTCCGCTCTGTTTCCGCCGATTCTCTCTTCCGGAGTGGTTTCATCCACCTCGCCGGCCGACTCCGATCCCCGTCGATCCGACGTCTTTCCGTCGGTCCCGGTTTTCGAAGTCTTCGTCCGGCCCGTTCGCTCAGGGTGAGAGTGTGCACGGGTCGAGGAGTCGTCGAAGAGCATTGCCATGAACTGACTCGCAAAGTCTCCCGTCTCACTCTTCTTGCGAGAAGGCTTCTGCGCATTGACGCCTCCAAGCTGTCCAAGCATGTCGAGAGCATTCGTTTCGTTCATCGCGCATCCCTGGATTGCACCGGCCGTGCCAATCCTCGCCATTCTCTGACAATTCCTTCAATATGTTGATTTTACAAATCTTGTAGGAAATGCTTCGCAACTGTCTCACCCTCCGGTACAGGCCTCGGGTGGGCAGATTCTGCCCAGACCGGTAGGCAAGAAGCGTCCTTCTGCTTTGCTCCAACAGAGTCTTGCTCTAGACTTGCAGAGTGCGAACCTCCGGTGCATATGTTGACTTCTCCCGGCCAAGTAGGTGCCCCGGAGGGAACTCCCGACTCCTCGCCAGGGTTCTCCTGGCCCTGCTGGTGGCCATCGGCGCGTCGGCCGTTGCTTACGGGAAGTGGATTTGCGTCGAGAACGAGAATTTCCGTGTCTTCGGGAACGTCCGCCGCAATCAGGCCACGGAGTTGCTCGTCAGACTCGAACAATTCCATCGGATCGTCGGTCGGCTTCACGGCTCCGTCAGGCCGCTGTCGGTGCCGATTGATGTCTTCCTGTTCAAGGACAAGAAATCCTTCGAGCCCTACCTCCCCGTGTTCGGTGGAGAGACCGCGCAGGTCGCGGGCTATTTCACAGCCAGCAGACCCAAGAGTCTGATCGCACTGCGACTGGGTTGGGACTCAGAGCAAACCGCCCGCATCATCTTTCACGAATTTACTCATTTCCTGACTCGGGAAGCGAACTGGCCCCTCTGGCTTACCGAGGGAGTTGCGGAGTTCTACTCAACCTTCCGCTGCCACGATACCCGAGTGACGCTGGGGCTTCCGATCGAAGAACATATCCGTTATCTGCGAGAGCGACCGCTGATCCCGCTCAATCAGTTCATCGCGATGGATCAGAGTGCGGTCGGGTACTCGGACACCCATCGCACTGAGTCCTACTACTCGGAGGCTTGGATCCTCTTCCACTTCCTCCGGATGGTCGACGACAGCGATATTCAGAATCGCTTGCTGTCGTACGTTGCTCGCCTGAGTGCGGGTCTGGACCCCGTGTCTTCTTTTCATCTCGTGTTCGACCCGGTTCCGGTCGAGGAGGAGCTGCGGAACTACATCCATCGCAATACGTTTCCGATTATGAAGATCACCCTTCGCAATTCCGAACTGGAATCAGACGTTTCCTATCGGGAGGTCACGGAGGCCGAAGTGTTGGCGCGATCCGCCGAACTGCTTTTTCGAAAGAACCAGGTCGAGCGGTCTCAGGCGACCGTGATGCAGGCTGAACGAGAGCATGCTCCCGCCGGCGTCGTCGCCATGATGAAGGGTCTTTTGGCCTACTATCAGGGTCACTGGGACGAAGCCTCGAAGTCTTTCCGGAAAGCCGTGGTGGCAGATCCAAACTACTTTCTGGCGCATTTCTTTTGCGGGATCTCGATCAGCAATGCCTTGAGCAGCGAGGGTCGTTTCGATCGGGAGCAGGCCGGCACGATCACGGGGCACCTGGCCCGATCGGTTGAATTGAGGCCTTCCTTCCTGGAGGGCTACGAGCACCTTGCGGACTTACAGCTTCATACGGAAATCGACCTCGACCAGGGGATTGAAGCTGCTGCCCATGGCCTCGAGCTCGACCCGGCCGATCACAGGTTGACCCTGACTCTCGCCGAACTGCAAATCAAGAAGAACGACGAGACTGCGGCACGATCTGCGCTGACGCGCCTCAAGGGGTCGGGAGTCGAGCCGGAGATTCGCCAACAGGCCGATGCCCTGCTGAACGCCCTGGATGCCGCCCACGCTGCGGACTCCGGAGCCGATGGCGTACCGTCACTCATCAGGAAATCGTTGGGGGATCGGGGAATACCGGACATCGTTCGAGACGAGCCGATCGGGCAGGGAACGGATTGGGAGCAGTCCACGACGCCCGGCTGCAGGCCCGACTTCACGAGTATAGGCGGCACTCACTCGATCACGGGCGTGCTCGAGGAGATTCGCTGCAAGAACGGGATGGCAACCTACGTCGTCACGTCTGCCGGTGGAGACACCTGGCTCTTGGATGCGCCCCTGGACACCCCGGTCCTCTTCAGTTGCTCGGTAAAGCTCGAGAACCTGAATTGCGGACCGTTCCACATGCTGGTCGTCGCCCACTATTCCGGGTCCGGTGAAACCGCGCTGCGACATTCCAGGGCTGTCGCGATCGAGGTCAAGGCTGCGGATTAGGTCCATCACCCCACTCGCCGAACCGCTGTCCGCCGAACGGAGTCGCTCGACGGGCACGGACTCAATAGGGCCACTTCCAGTCCTTGACCTCCGGTAAATCGTCCCCGTGCTCCCGGACGTAGTTCTTGTGCTCGATCAACTGGTCACGCATGGCCTGCTTGACGTGGGCCGCGCGAGTCCCCAATCGGGGAACGCGATCGATGACGTCCATGACCAGATCGAAGCGGTCGAGGTTATTCATCACCACCATGTCGAAGGGTGTCGTGGTGGTGCCTTCCTCCTTGTAGCCGCGAACGTGCAGGTTTCGGTGGTTGGTCCTGCGGTAGGTCAATCGATGGATCAACCACGGGTACCCGTGAAAGGCGAAGATGATCGGCTTGTCTTTCGTGAAAAGGGAATCGAAGTCGGCATCCGAGAGTCCGTGGGGATGTTCGGACTTGGGCTCGAGCGTCATCAGGTCGACGACGTTGACCATGCGGACCTTCAGGTCCGGGAAGTTCTGGCGCAGGATATCGATCGCGGCGAGCACTTCCAGGGTCGGAACATCTCCGGCTGAAGCCATTACTACGTCCGTTTCGGCGTTCTGATCGTTGCTGGCCCACTCCCAGATCCCGATGCCTGCCGTGCAGTGGCGCACAGCCGCATCCATGTCGAGATACTGCAGTGAGGGCTGTTTGCCTGCGATGGTCACGTTGATGTAGTGACGGCTGCGCAGGCAGTGATTGGCCACCGACAGCAACGTGTTCGCGTCCGGAGGAAGGTAGACCCTGACGACCTCGGATTTCTTGTTGACCACGAGGTCGATGAAACCCGGATCCTGGTGGCTGAATCCGTTGTGATCCTGTCGCCAGACATGTGAAGTCAGCAGGTAGTTGAGCGAGGCCAGCGAGCGTCTCCAGGGTATCCCCCGGGTCACCTTCAGCCATTTGGCATGCTGGTTGAACATGGAGTCCACGATGTGGATGAAGGCCTCATAGCAGGAGAAGAAACCGTGACGGCCGGTCAGCAGGTAGCCCTCCAGCCAACCCTGGCACATGTGTTCGCTCAACACTTCCATGACCCGTCCATCCGGCGAAATCGACTCATCGGTGGGCAGGATCCTGGCAGTGGAAACACGATCGGTCACTTCGAAGAGCGCATTGAGACGGTTCGAGGCCGTCTCGTCAGGACCGAACACGCGGAAGTTCCGGCTCTCGGCGTTGAGCTTCATCACGTCGCGCAAGAACCGCCCGAGGTTCCGGGTCGCTTCGGCAACGACCCTGCCCGGGTGGGTGACTTCGACCGCGTAGGAACGAAAATCGGGCAACCGAAGATCCTTCAGCAGTAGTCCTCCGTTGGCGTGAGGGTTGGCTCCCATACGCCGCTCCCCCCGGGGGGCCAGACTCTCCAATTCCGGTTTCAGCCTGCCCTCTGAGTCGAAGAGCTCTTCGGCGTGATAGCTCAGCATCCATTCCTCCAGCATCTTGAGATGCGCAGGGTCGTTTGCGACGTTGGCCAGGGGTACCTGGTGCGAGCGAAACGAGCCTTCGACCGGCTTTCCGTCAACGATTTTGGGGCCTGTCCACCCTTTCGGAGATCGTAGGACGATCATCGGCCAGCGGGGACGACCCGTGTATCCTTCTTCGCGGGCGCGACGGCGAATCTCCTGGATTTCCTCGACAATCTGATCGAGCGTTCCAGCCATGAGCTGATGCATGACCTGCGGATCGTCACCTTCCACGAAATAAGGTCGGTAACCGTACCCCTCCAGCAGACTGGCCAGCTCATCCGGTTCCAGTCGTGCGAGAACGGTAGGACCCGCGATCTTGTACCCGTTCAGATGCAGGATCGGCAGGACCGTGCCATCGTGGACCGGATTGATGAACTTGTTGGAATGCCAACTGGTGGCCAGCGGACCCGTCTCGGCCTCACCGTCTCCCACCACGCAGCACACGATCAGATCCGGATTGTCCAAAACGGCACCGTAGGCGTGCAGCAGTGAATAGCCAAGTTCCCCTCCTTCATGAATGGATCCCGGGGTCTCAGGAGCGGTGTGGCTGGGAATACCTCCAGGGAATGAGAACTGCCTGAACAAATGTGCCATGCCCCCTAGGTCCCGGGAGACGCTCGGGTAGAGCTCGCTGTACGTTCCTTCCAGATAGGTGTTGGCTACCATTCCGGGCCCGCCGTGACCGGGTCCCGTCACATAGATCATATTGAGGTCGTACTGGCGGATAATCCGATTCAGGTGGACATAGATGAAGTTCAGCCCAGGCGTCGTTCCCCAATGTCCGAGCAGGCGCGGTTTGATGTGACTGGCCTGCAGCGGCTCTCTCAGCATGGGATTGGCAAGCAGGTAAATCTGTCCGACTGAAAGATAGTTGGCAGCGCGCCAATAGGCGTTCATCTGTTCCAACTCAGTAGCATTCAAGGGAGATGCGTTTTCGACGACTGTTGCGGACATGGCGTCCACACTCCTTTCTCGTGCAGTGTGCACCAAACAGCCAAAGTCCGGGAGCGCCCCAACCAATCGACTGGGGGGGTGCCCGGGGACGGATAACTCTTTTGTATCACATCGGGGCAGAGTCTTCCGCTGCGGGCCACGGGGTGCAGCGGGCTGTATCAAGAGAGATGAAGCGAGGGGGACTCGGAGTGAGACCGGAGATCGGCAGGGCAATTCACGCTGGGCGGCCTGTCCAGTCAGGAAAGGAGAGGTCGGGGATCCTTCACACGAGGATCCCGGTTTCAGACGGCGCTGAAGACGCGGACAACCACAGTCCCGCGCTCTCAGCATCGGGTGAAGCAAACTCCACCTATTCCGCCTTCAGGCCATCGCTTCTGATATGGCCCCTATCCGGCAGGCTGGCAATAATCGGATTGTGCGTCCGCCTTCACTCGGCTACTCGGACTTGTCGAAGACCCGCTTCGAGGTCCGAGTGCCAAAGGACGACTCCGTAGTGCCGTCGATCGTTAGCACCTTTCCGTCCTCGGAAAGAGACCACGTGTCGTCGGAGGCCACCTCCATCGTCTGTCCCTGACGCTCGAAGCTCATCGTCGTGGAAATGGCGAGTTTGTTACCGTCCCACTGAGCAGTAGCGGTGGCCGGTCGTCCCATGAAGCCCTGGATCTGCTGTTCCTGACCATTGATGTTCAGCGTGTAGGCTCGATCCCGGGGGCCCCTCTCAGAGTTGGACTCCTCATTGACCTTAATGGTGTCACCGGATTGCTTGATCTTCAGGGTGATATCCGGAGCTCCGCCTCCTCGGCCCATCTGGTAGTTGCTCTTGGCTTTGTTCAGAACCCACGTTCCCGAGAAGTCGGGATGCTGGGCGTAGAGTGCTGGGACGAAAAAGGTTAGGGCCGCGACAAGGAAAACGAACCGAGTTTTCATGGAGAGACTCCTTTGCTCGACGATCTAGGATCGGCCACCTTGCGAGGCCGATGTCTTTGATTACGTCGGGATCAGGCGTTCGTTACAGGTCCTGGCGTTACGCCCCCGTCAGCGTCCGGCAGCAGCCAGAGCGAGGATCTGGGCCGCCCGATGGGACGCCCACCACGAAAGCCACACCAGAGGCGCATTACCGTCGATGGCCACCTCGCGCGCAGACCAGCCCGTACCCGTCATGGGCATCATCTTCATGCCCGGAAGCGAGCCGAATTTCGGCATGTTCGGATCGTCGGCGTTGGTCCAGTCGTTGGGACCGAGAGCCATCTTGCCCGGCTCGGAATCGGGCACGCAGCAATCGTGGGTGCGTTCGATCGCATTCTCGCCGAAGCCCGTCACCATTGAAAGCGCCATGGCGTTCGTCCCCAGGATGTAGTCCATGACCCGGACGGCATACCCCGCATACAGGACCGCTGCCTCAGCTTCTCCGGCCGAGGCCTTTTCTTCTGCGGCCAGGGCCAGCAGGATCCCGTCGTTCAGGATCATCCGGTTGGAACCCCAACGCCAGTTGTTGTCCACGTCGTCCCGGTCCCCGCTGTCCCAGCGGTCCGAACGCGCATCCTTGGTCACCCCCGGGTAACCCACATTCATGAAGGTCATCCGTTCATCGGCGTAGTGGAAAAGGTTCCGGCGGATCGGAGTCAGGTCGATGCCCTGGGGCCTGGCGGTCAGCAGGCTGACGTTTCCAGTCGCGGTCACGGCACCCCACCAGAATTCGGAGATCTCTCCAAACCGGGGGTGGCTGACGACCTTTCGACGTAGTTCGGCCACGTCCTTCTCGCCCAGCCGATCGGCGGTCAGGAAGACCTCGACCAACGCCGCGAATTCGTCATCCTCGATGTTGTTGCGATCCGGATGGCAAGGCTCGCGAAAGGCTCGGGGCTCCCGCCAAAGTGCATAGTTGTCGTTATCCGGATAGATGCCGCCCACGCCTCCGAAGTCCGAGAAGTCGCGGCACACCGGGGTTGTCGACAGAGCGTTCGAGAGAGCCTCGCGCGCTTCGGACTGATAGACCGTGGCGAGGTCACGATGCCCCTGTTGGAGGTGAAACCGTGCCATTTGGGCGAGCGTACGAGCGACGGCATACGTCGCTTTCGTTTCCGGCTTCGAAACGCAGGTTCCTTTCGTGTAGGGAGCGCATGGACCATACGGCTCGATTTGAGTGTGCAGCTTGGCGACGGCAAGCTTCTGTCCGGGAAGAATCAGTTCCCGCATCAGCCGGGTACCGAAATCCACCTCGTCGTACAACGTCGTATCCGGCTTGAAGGACCCGTTGACCCCCTGAAATCGCTCATTGAGATTCATCAATGTCCAGGCTGCAATGGCCGTGTTCGTCGGATAGAATCCGGGATCGCCGGCATCATTCCAAAACGCCCCCTGGATACTTCCCGTCGTCCATTCGTTCAGAAACTGATTGAAGTCCACGGCCTCGTGTCGATGATCCTTGAAGTAACCGAGCGCTTCCGCGTAAAGATTGCCGTAGGGATTGACGGCATCGATGTCGAAGGGCTCCGACTTCTGCCCCTCGATCAGCAGGTGGTACGCCTTGCCCGGGCGCGAGACGCTGCTGAAGTCCACCCGATAGAAACTGTCTCCGGAAGCAAAGTCGCTCTGGACGTAGTCCAAGGTTTCGCCGGTCGCCGCTATCGCGCCCGAAGCATCGTCCAACTCCCATCGCAAGGACTCCTTCCGCGGGGTCAGGAAGAGGGCGATCTTCGGCCCGTCCTTGAAATAGCCGAGATAGTTGAGGCGAAACGGTGAGTCCATCTGACTTCCATCGTCCTTCGCCCAGGAACCGGAGACCGCCGCCAGGGCGGTCAAGATTCCCAACGACAGTACGCGAAGCAGACTGAAGGTCTTTGCCATCTTTGCCCTCCGAACGACCGGCTTGGGGGTGTTTCTTGGTATCAATCCCGGTCGCGCGCTAGAGACCCCAAGGAGTGTCATCCTAGGTCGGCCCTAAGCAAAAGACAACACCGTCTCGTGGTACCCGAGCCGTCGACATCCCTTTCGCGCCCCGGCGGCTGTGAGACCGGCCAGTCGCCGCGCGGTTCTGGCAACACGCCGTGGATTTCAATGGCTGGCGCCCTCCGCCCGTGCACAGTACACTCTGACGGACGCGCCAGGTGACGAGGAGGAGTGCCATGGTCAGACACCAATTCCCTGTGATCATCCCAATTCTGCTCGCGGCATCCGCTCTATTGCTGAGCCGCTCAGCATACGGCTACCAGCATTTCAAGGTGGCGGTATACGCACGGGCCTACGAAGTTCGGGAGATGGCGGACCCGGCCTGGCTGGAGTCCCACTGGGATGCTCTCTCCAGGCAGGTCCATGTCGACAAGATCTATCTCGAAACCCATCGCGACCTCATTCGTTTCGGGCGTTCCAGGCGGTCGGCGAATAGCCCGATTCGGGAGCGTGAGTAGGATGAGCTTCCAGCTTGTTCCTGGCGGGAGGCCGCAACCTCGCGAGCGTCGTACAGACTGAGCTCCGAAGGTCACCCGGTGAGGACGAGAGGACGAGAGAACGGGAGGACGGGAG
>JARRKC010000024.1:0-81962 GCA_037388505.1 Acidobacteriota bacterium
CAGATGTCGAGCTATCCCGTCGGTATTCCGGGCAAGTAGGACAAGCGTCCTCGCTTGTCCAGGTGCCGTGCTTGCGGCTGCCGGGAAAGCTGGCCGGCGCATCGAAGCCGCAGCATGCGCGGGGTCGTCGCGCAACCGTTCGTTCGGGGCACGGGACAACCGG
This sequence comes from Acidobacteriota bacterium, assembly GCA_037388505.1. GTDB lineage: Bacteria > Acidobacteriota > UBA6911 > RPQK01 > JAPXNP01 > JARRKC01. The sequence continues at coordinate 164 of JARRKC010000024.1, forward strand.
AGACGGTTGTCCTACTCTCACGCTGCGGCGTCCGCGGGAAGGTGCCGGAGTCGCTTGTTCGGGGCACGGGACAACCGGAGACGGTTGTCCTACTTTCAGAAACGAACGCCGACGCCGGTTCCGATCGTGGGTGAAGTCTGCCACTTCTGGCGATCCCGACTCTCGGTCAACTGGGGAAGCGACAGGGTCGATTCCATGAACTCTCCGAACAGGAAGAAATTGTCCGAAAGGTGGATGTCGATCCCACCGCCATACTCCAAGGCCATCTTGTAGGCCGTCCCATAGACGACACCGCTCAGTTCCCAGCGAGCAAAACCCATTCCGGCCTTGGCGTAAAGATCGATCGGACCCAGGTCGCGGGCCATCGCCCTGAAGCCCTGCACCTGGCTGAAGAGCTTGAGCCCGAGGTAGTCGTTGTCCACTCCGCCCAGAAACGTGGAGTTCGTGTAGAGACTCAACACCGGGCCCAGGTCTACAGCAAATCCGAAGCCGCCGCCATTGAAGGATGCTCCGGAAATATCCAGCTGAGACAGGCCGGGTTCGAAGTCAAAAGACCGCACGGTCTGGAAGTAACCGCGCATCTCTCCGTGGCCCATCTGAGCGAACAGACCGGGAGTCCCAAGTGTCAGAATCGCCGCCAGCAGCACCAGTCGCTTCACGCTTCCTCCTTGCGTCGATTTCATACGTTTGACGTGGAAATGACGGAATGGGTTCGATGTCGGCCGGACTCGAGCGAAGCGAGGTGCGGGCGAGGCCAAGAGTTCGAAAAGCGCTCCCCGCCCGCAGAACCGGCATTGGGTGGGTGCCTCTGCCTACTTGTTTTCGTACCAGTCGGAGTTGATCTCAATGTACTGTTGCCACTTCTCCGGGACTTCGTCCTCCGGAAAGATGGCCTCTACCGGACACTCCGGAACACAGGCTCCGCAATCGATGCATTCCTCAGGATCGATGTAGAGTTGCACGGCCTCCTCGAACTCCGGTTCGTCGCTGCGGGGATGGATGCAGTCGACCGGACACGCATCCACGCATGCGGTGTCTTTCGTTCCAATGCAGGGTTCGGTAATGATGAATGCCATCCGTCTATTCCTTTCTCAACTCCAGATCTCCAATTCCGCCTCCGATGCAGTCAGAATGCACGTAATCTACATCATATACAATAGATTGTGCCGCCTGTTTTCGCTTGCATCTCATCGCCGCAAGAAATTACCACCCCATGTGAGGCTGTGACAACTCTGTCGGATCCGAACGCGGAAGACAGGAGACAGGAGACAGGAGACCGAATGTGAGATTTACGGTTTGAAACTTGCGATTTGCGATTTGAGTGAGGCCGGACATGAGGTACGCGGCAGATTCTGGAATCGACAACCTTACAGGAGGTCTCTCATTCCATTCACGCTCGGACCCCTTCTCTATTCTCATTACTCAATTCTCGCTCCTGACTCCTGTCTCCCGTCTTCTGTCTCCCTTATTCCTCCCCGAAATCGCAAATCGAGAATCCTAAATGCAAAATTCAGCCGGTCCGACTCGATCGCCCATGGCCATTGATTCGCCGAAAGCGTTTCCCATACACTTACGCCAGTGAACCGCACCGAACGGCTTTTGGACCTCATCACCTACTTGCTCAACTCCAAGGAACCGGTCTCGTGGCGGAAGATCAAGAATCACTTCCCGGATGATTATGCCCGGGGTGTTGAGGAGTCCAACCAGCGGAAATTCGAGCGCGACAAAGCGGAACTGATTTCACTGGGGATCCCGATCGATTATCAAGGTAACACCGAAGGACAAAAAGAGGGCTACCTCATCCGGAAGGATAAGCTCTTCCTGCCCGAGGTCCGGTTCGCGCCCGAGGAGTTCTCTCTCCTGATGCTGGCGGCCGGCGCGGTTCTCGGCAATGAAGGGTTTCCCTACCGCGATCAGCTCGAATCCGCACTGAACAAGATCATCAGTCTGCAAGGGCATTTTGATCCCCCGCCGGAGGAGATCTCGATGACCTATGTACCCCTGCGTGAATCGCCTTCGACCAGCATGATCCAGCGACTCCAGGATGCGCTCGATCGGCGGAAATGGGTCATCATCGAGTACTATGCATTCTCCACGGGAGAGGTCACCGAGCGCACGGTCGACCCGTACGGACTGATTTTCCGTCGACGTAAGTGGACCCTGGTGGGATGGGATCACCTGCGTGAGGATCTTCGGAGCTTCGTCGTCAATCGCATTCGCAGGCTCGAGATGAACACCCGCCGTCCGGGGACGTGTGACTACGAAATACCCCGTGACTTCACTCTGCAGAAGTTTCAGAACCAGCAACCCTGGGAATTCCAGGAACACCCCCCGATATGGGTGACCATCGAAGTCTCGCCGCATCGTCTCAATGAATTGCGGACTCAACTCGGCCTCGCCGAGGAAGTGGGAAGAGGCAGATTCCGGTTGCGTGTATCCAACCAGAAAGGGCTGATTTCCTGGATTCTCGAACAGAAAACGGATGTTCGGATCATCGAGCCCTCGGAACTGCGAGAGGGCCTGATCAACGCTATTCGGAAGCTTGCATGAACGTGACGGGTCGCATCAACAGAATCCTCTTTATTCTGAGCTTTGTCTCTCAGAATCAGGGTGTTCTCGTCGACGAGCTGGCGGCAAAAGTCGGCATGCGTCCCCGGGCGTTGATCAAGGAACTGGAGTTCATCACTCTCATTGGGAAACCGCCCTTCAAACCCGATGACTACGTCGACATCTATGTCGAAGATGACCGCGTCTTCATCGAATTCGACCAGAGCTTGAACCGACCGCTCCGCTTCACCCGGGCCGAGGCCGTGTCCCTCCTCATGTCGCTCGAGTTGCTCGACCCTGAAATCGACCCGGAAGGCGTTCGCTCCGTCAAGAGCAAGATCGAAGCATCCATCAGCCGCTCGGTGGATCCGGCGGCCTCTTCTCAGGACCGTGTGATCCTCGAGAAGCCGTCGTTGTTGATCTCCGATCATTTCCGGCAAATCCGTCAGGCCATCGAACAGCGAAGGAAGCTCGAAATCGACTACTTCGCGATGACCCGCAACCGGAAGGGGAAACGGATCATTCGTCCCTACCATCTCATGAAGCGCCTGGGCTTCTGGTACGTCACGGGCTATTGCGAACGACGCAAGGATCTTCGCACGTTCAAGTTCGAAAGAATCCTTTCCGTCAAGCTCCTGGACGACACCTTCCCCACTCCGACCGACTTCGATGTCGAGAAGTACCGTTCGGATTTCCTCCGGCCCTCCGGAGAATACCGAGTCGAGATCCTGTTCGACCGCGACGTTGCTCCCTGGATCAGAGAACGGTGGGGGGATCTGGCACGCGACGAGGATGACGGCAATGTGATCCTGACGCTCTACAGCTCGACGCTCGAGTTCCCTTCCCGTGTCGTCCTCGCCCACGCGCCTCATGCGCGGCCGATTTCTCCTCCCGAGTTCATTGACAAGGTTCGTGAGGACGCCCAGGAGATCATCTCCCGACAGCATCAGGAGGTCGGTTGAGAAGGCAACTTCTCCTTCTCCTATTGCTGACGATCATCCCCTGCTGGACGGCCGCTCATGCGGCGCCGGACGACGGGGTGCGTGCCGTCTTCGAGCAACTCTGGAAAGATCAGGAGAGGATCTGGACCGCACCGGTCAGAGAAGAGACCTGGCAGCGCAAGGCACCCTTTGTGATGGCGATCGTGAGTGGGTCCTCCTTCGCTCTGGACGACGGACCCTCCCGACGGCTGCGTGAGTCTACGGATCTGTCCGGCTTCAACGATGCCTTTTCCTCGACCAAAACGGGCGTCACACTCGCTGTCTTCCCGGTCGCTCTCCTGGCCACGGGGAAACTGATCGATCGGCCGGCAGTGACGGACTACGGAACCAGGGTCGCCCGGGCCGCCATCGGCGGCATCGCGGTGGGCACCGCCCTGAAGCTGGCCACTCAGCGGCCCAGACCACACTCGGGCAAGGTCTACGGCTTCTGGGAGGGCGGAAATTCCTTTCCTTCGGGTCACTCGGCGGTTGCCTGGGCGATTGCCGGAGTCACCTGCCGCTACTTCGAGGACCATCGCTGGATCCCCTTCGTCGCGTATCCCATCGCCGGCCTGATTGCCTTTTCGCGAGTCAGTACGGGAAACCACTTTGCCTCCGACGCCGTCACCGGTTCAGTCCTGGGCTGGGCTGTGGGCTATTACGGGATAAGGTAGGCAGTTCCGAGTTCCGAGTTCCGGGTTCCCAGGGTGCAAAGCTCGATCAGAATGTCGCGACCATCGTCTCCACTAATGAAGCAGATCTTCGAGTGCGTCTTCCAGCTGACGGAAGGAGAAATTGAAACCCAGACCGAGCGCCTTCTGGGGCAGAACACGTTGACCTTCGAGCAAGAGCGCATCGGCCATGTTCCCGAAGATGAGGCGCAGCCCGGCGGCCGGCACGGCCAGGAACTGGGGTCTTCGCAGGGCCTTCGCCAGCTTGTGTGAGAACTCGGCATTGGTCACCGGATTCGGGGCGGTAAAATTCACCGGACCGTCCCAATGTTCCTCCAGAATGACCTTCTCGAGAAGGGCTACTTCGTCGTCCAAATGAATCCAAGAGAGATACTGACGGCCCGAGCCCAGGCGAGCGCCCAAGCCGAATCGGAAGGGCAGAAGCATCTGTTTCAGAAGCCCCCCGTCAGCCGACAAGACGACTCCCGAGCGCACCAGCACGACTCTCATCCCGAGATCCTGGGCCCCCAGAGCCTCCTTCTCCCAGGCCCGGCAAACTTCCGGCAGGTATCCCTCCCCGGGTGGACTCTCCTCGGTGACCATCCTGTCCCCTGTATCGCCGTAGAAACCGATCGCCGAGGCGTTCACCAGGACCCGGGGCCGGGATTCGCAGCGGGTCAGCGCCCGGACCAGACGTCGTGTTCCCCGCACCCGGCTCTCGCGCACCAACACCTGCCCCCGCTTCGACCAAAGGGCCGCCGGTATCGGCTTTCCGGCCAGATTGACAAAGACATCCAGCCCTTCCAGGTCAGCAGGCGGGGGACCTTCCCGGAGCAGGTTCCACTCGACGAACCGGAGATCGCGCAACCGGCTCCGCCCAAAGACGACAATCTCGTGTCCTCCCGGTCCCAGCCGCCGACACAGAGCCCGACCAATTAATCCCGTCGCTCCGGAAATGCCGATCTTCATGAAAGTCCCCCCCGGATCCGAAGACGCTCAGTGCATTCTAGCGGAGAGGGGAAGAAGCTGGAAGAGGAACCGGAGGACGGGAGAACCGGAGGACGGGAGAACCGGAGTGCGGGAGAAGTATCCTTGCTTTTCTTAGCCGGAGGCCGTGACCTCACGGAGTTGTCCACAATCGACTCCGCTGCAATCGAAAATCACAGAATCTCAAATCCCGTTCGCACTTCGCCTTTCGAAATTTGCACTTGGAATTGGCTGGGGGACAGGGATTCGAACCCCGATAGCGTGGTCCAGAGCCACGAGTGTTGCCATTACACCATCCCCCAGCTCGGGAAGCGGGTATTATAGCAAAAACGAAGGGCCCGAGTGGGTTCTACTTCACGGGAACATCCGCCGCGTTCAAACGCGCGATCGCCGCTTCCCAGGAATCCATGACCTGCTGGTAGTCGGTATCCGTCGCCTTCGAGCGTAGCTGCGCCTCCGCCTCGAGCTTGGCTTGGGAGGCCTGATCGATATCGATCTCGTTCGGCGTCTCTGCAGTTTCCGCAAGCACCGAGACCTGGTCCGGGAGCACCTCGACAAACCCCCAGCCGCAAAACAGCTTCGTTCTTTCCGATCCGATACGAAAACTGAGGACACCGACCTTCAGCTCCGATAGCAGCGGCGCATGTCCCGGCAGGATCCCCAGGTAGCCATCGAGCCCCGGCACCGTCACCTCGTCGACCTCCCCGACAAACATCTGTCGAGTCGGGGTCACGATCTCCAATTGCAGCTTGTCGGGAAGCGTTTCGGCCATCTCAGGCTGCCTTCATAGACTCGGCTTGTTCGAGGACTTCATCGATCCCGCCGACCATGTAGAACGCCTGCTCCGGGATTTCGTCGTACTTTCCGTCGCAGATTTCCTTAAAGCCCCGAATCGTATCCGCGACAGGAACGTATTTGCCGGGTATGCCCGTGAACTGTTCTGCCACGAAGAATGGTTGCGAGAGAAACTTCTGGATCTTGCGCGCTCGCGCCACAGTCTGCTTGTCTTCCTCCGAAAGCTCGTCGATGCCCAGGATGGCGATGATGTCCTGCAGGTCGCGATAGCGCTGCAGGACGTTTTGGACCGTGCGCGCTACCGAGTAATGCTCGTCTCCAATCACGCGGGGGTCCAGGATCCGACTCGTCGAGGCCAGTGGATCGACCGCCGGATAGATGCCCATTTCCGCGATCGAGCGCTCCAGGTTCGTGGTCGCATCGAGGTGTGCAAAGGTCGTTGCAGGCGCTGGATCCGTGTAGTCGTCAGCGGGCACATAGATGGCCTGGATCGAAGTGATCGAGCCCTTTCTCGTGCTCGTGATGCGTTCCTGCAACTCACCCATTTCCGTCGCCAGATTGGGCTGATATCCCACGGCCGAGGGCATTCGGCCGAGCAGGGCCGAGACTTCGGAGCCCGCCTGGGTGAAGCGGAAGATGTTGTCGATGAACAGGAGGACGTCCTGACCCTCTTCGTCTCGGAAGTACTCGGCAACGGTGAGGCCGGTCAGCCCTACCCGGAGTCGGGCACCGGGGGGCTCCGTCATTTGCCCGTAGATGAGAGCGGTCTTGTCAATGACCCCGGATTCCTTCATCTCGCGCCAAAGGTCGTTCCCCTCTCGGGTTCGCTCTCCGACACCCGCGAAGACGGAGAAACCTCCGTGTTGAGTGGCGATCCGGTTGATCAACTCCATGATGATGACCGTCTTCCCGACCCCTGCGCCTCCGAACAGTCCGATCTTCCCTCCTTTGGCGAAGGGCTCGATCAGATCGATCACCTTGATTCCGGTCTCGAGCATCTCGGTTTCGGTGTTCTGTTCTTCGAGAGTGGGCGCGGCACGATGGATCGGCAGGCGCACATCGGTGTTGATCGGCCCCAACTTGTCCACCGGCTCGCCGAGCACGTTGATGACCCGGCCCAGCGTCTCACGGCCGACAGGCACCGTGATCGGCTCACCCAGGTCGATGGCCTTCATCCCACGCACGACTCCGTCGGTCGGCTGCATGGAGACGCATTTCGCGACGCCGTCGCCAAGGTGCTGAGCAACTTCCACGATGATATCGATCGGGACCGGAGTCTCCATGCCCTCGGAAGTCACACGGACCGCATTGTAGATGCTCGGGATATGCTCTCCCTCGAACCTCACATCCACGACCGGCCCCATCACCTGTATGACCTGGCCTACCACTTGCTTCATGTCATTCACTCCTGGATTCCTGCAAGGCATTGGCCCCACTGACGATCTCGATGATCTCGGTGGTGATCGAAGCCTGCCGCAGCCGGTTGATGTGCAGGGTCAACGTCTCAATCATTTCGCTCGCGTTGCGCGTCGCAGCGTCCATCGCCGTCATCCTCGCCGCGTGTTCGGAAGCCTCGGATTCCAGCATGGCGCGGAACAATTGAGTCTCCACGTGACGCGGCAGCAGGTTGTCGAAAATCACCTGCGGCGGCTGCTCGTAAAGGTAGTCGAGATGGACCTCCTTCGAAACTTCCTCGAGCCGCCGAATCGGGAGCAGAGGCTCGACCACGACCCGCTGCGAGATCACGGATTTGAATTCGTTGTAGAGAAGATAGACCGAGTCGAGCTCGCTGCGCGAGAAATAATCGATGATGAGGCCGGCCAACTCCTGCGCGTACTCGAAGCTCACCTGGCTCATGATGTTGATGTACTGATGCTTGATGGGCCACTTTCGGTGCCGGAGACTTTCATAGCCCTTTCTTCCGATCAGCGAGAGGCTCAACGCCTTGTTGGCGGCTTCATCTTCAATGAATCGAACGGCGGACTTGATGAGGTTCGCGTTGAAGGCTCCACACAGCCCTTTGTCGGAGGTGATGACGATGAGCATCAACTGCTGCTCGTTCCGCACTCTCAGCAGAGGGTGCGTCGACGGCTCGACTCGAGATGCAAGCGAGTTCAGCACGGCCAGCATCCGATGGGCGTAAGGACGTGCAGCCATGATCCGCTCCTGCGCCCGCCGCAACCGCGAAGCGGACACGAATTTCATGGCCCGCGTGATCTGCTGAATGTTCTTCACTGAGCGGACGCGCCGCCTCAGATCGATCAGGTTTCCACTCGGCATGTGTCTCCGTCTTCCCGCCGACTACTGCTGGGCGCCGGTTCGTTCCTGAAATCGTTCCTTGAATTCGTTCAACGCCTGGTCCAACTGGCCCCGGATCTCGTCGGAGAGCTGCTTCTTCTCTCTGATCTCTTGAGCCAAGTCGGAGTGTGCCGTCTCGACGAACTTGTAGAGCTCGTCCTCGAATTCCCGAAGGTCCGAAAGCTCCAGGTCATCCAGGAATCCGTTGGTTCCCGCATAGATGATGAGTATTTGCCTTTCGACGGCTAGAGGTTGGTACTGGGGCTGTTTCAGAATCTCGGTCAGACGAGCCCCGCGAGCGAGCTGACGCTGAGTGGCCTTGTCGAGATCCGACCCGAACTGCGCGAACGCAGCCAGTTCCCGGTACTGAGCAAGCTCGAGTCGCAGCCTGCCGGCCACCTGGCGAATGGCCTTGACCTGAGCGGAACCTCCCACACGGCTGACCGAGTTCCCCACATTGATGGCCGGTCGAATACCCGAATAGAACAGATCGGCTTCCAGGAACATCTGACCGTCGGTGATCGAAATGACGTTGGTCGGGATGTAGGCCGAGATGTCGCCGGCCTGGGTCTCGATGATCGGCAATGCGGTCAAGCTGCCCCCGCCGTTCTCGTCACTGAGCTTGGCGGCCCGTTCCAGCAGACGGCTGTGGAGGTAAAAGACATCCCCGGGATAGGCCTCGCGTCCAGGCGGTCGGCGGAGCAGGAGAGAGATTTCCCGATAGGCCGCAGCATGCTTGGAAAGATCGTCGTAGATGATCAGGCAATGTTGACCCTCGTCGCGGAAGTACTCACCCATCGCGCAGCCTGCGTAGGGAGCCAGGTACTGCATGGTCGCGGGATCCGATGAAGCCGCCGCGACGACCACGCACTTGTCCATGACTCCGTAGTCTTCGAGCGTTTTGATGACTCGAGCGATGGTCGATCGTTTCTGCCCGATCGCCACGTAGATGCAGACGACATCCGTATCCTTCTGGTTGATGATCGTATCGATGGCGATCGCACTCTTCCCCGTCTGCCGGTCGCCGATGATCAGCTCGCGCTGGCCGCGCCCGATGGGAATCATCGAGTCCACGGCTTTCAGACCGGTCTGCAGCGGTTCTCTCACAGGTTGTCTGGCAATGACGCCGGGGGCCAGGCGCTCGACGGCAAGGTACTGCTCCGCCCCGATCGGACCCTTATCGTCCTCCGGATTCCCGAGGGCGTCGACGACCCGACCCAGCAGCTCGGAGCCAACCGGGACCTGCATGATGCGCTTCGTCCGCTTGACCGTATCTCCTTCGCGCACGGAGTAGACGTCCCCGAAAAGCACCGCCCCGACCGCGTCTTCTTCGAGATTCAACGCCAGCCCATAGACACCGTGAGGAAACTCGAGCAATTCGAGGGCCATGGCCTTGTCGAGACCGTGGACTCGCGCGACCCCGTCACCGGCGGCAATGACGGTGCCGATTTCACTGATCAGCAGATCGCTCTTGTAGTCCTTGATCTGCTGCCTGATGATTTCGCTGATTTCCTCTGCCTTAATTGCCATCGGTACGCCTCTGTTCCTGCTTCATTCAGACAGACAGCTCCTGCCTGAGGTGGTCCAACTGAGTCCTCACTGTTCCATCGTAAACTGTCGAACCGATCTGAAGTTTGACACCGCCTATCAGACTCTCGTCCAGTTGATACTCCAGTCTCACCTTCTCGCCCGTCAGCCGCCGCAGAGCCTGCTCGAGCCCCTTGCGGACGGCCTCGGGCAGTTCATGGGACGACACGACCAGAACCTGGACGACGCCCGCGTGATCGTCGAGCACCCGCTGGAAGCCATCCCGCATCGACTCGAGCTGAGCGATCCGGTTTCTTTCGACGAGCAAGAGCAGAAAGTTGAGAACAATCGGCTGCAGCTTCATCCTTGCTGCGACCTTGCGAACGATCTCCTGCTTGATGAGGAGCGGATAAGCCGGATTGGCAAGAGCGTCCGAGAGTTCCCGACTTTCGTCCATCGATTTCACGAATTCTGTCAGCTGGCCGGCGACCATCTCGGCGGTCCCCACCTCGAAGGCAACCTCGGCCAAAGCTTTCGCATACTTCATGGTGACGGACGTGATCATCAGGATGGTCTTCCTTCCTCCTGCCGCCCCAGGTTCTGGATGAACCGATCGACGATCTGTTTACGGCCCCGCTGGTCGAGACTCTCCTTGATCTGCGCTTCCGCGAGTTCCACTGACAGATCAGCGACGTAGGTGCGCAAGTCCTGACGGGCCGACCTGGACAGCCCTTCGATCTCCCGCTTCGCCGAGTTGATGATGCGCTGTGCCTCCTGCTCGGCCTGGGCCAGCAATCGCTCCCGCTCGGCTTCAGCCTCGAGCTGAGCTTTGCGCCGAATCTCCTCGAGTTCCTCGTTGAGGTTCCGCACGCGTTCTTCCGCATCGGCCAGCTGCTGTTGAGCCTGTTCCCGAGCTTTCCTGGCCTCCGAGATGTCGCGCTGAATCCCTTCGCGTCGATCCCTGAGAAAGCGCCCGATCGGCTCACGCGTGAAGTAGATGATGACCCCAAACAGCAGCACCAGGTTGAACCAGCGCCCCAGCGTCTCCGCCCATCCCCAGCTCTCGCTCGGATGCTCGGCCGCCCAAAGGTTCCCCGTCATCAGACACAGGAGAAGAACAAGGAGCAGGATACTCGAAACGACTCTCACCAGCATTTCCTGTCGGTTGGATGTCGGGCCGATGAAAACTCCCGGAAACCGGACACACCGATCCGCGACCGCAGTTCAGGACCTCTCCAAAATTCGTGTGACGATGATCTGAGCCATCTGTTCTGCCCCGTGTCGAAGCTCGGTTTTCGCGACACGGACTTCCTCTTGAACCTTCTCCCGGGCATCGTCGAGGAGACGCTCCGCTTCGTTTCTCGCCTGACTGAGACGCTGAAGGCGGGCTTCACCTGCTTCCCGTCGAACTTTCTCCGCCAGCTGATATCCCTGCTGCTTCTGCTCCCGGATCTTCATATCGTACTTTCCGAGGAGGGCCTCCCGAGAACGGAGGAAATCGGCGGCCTGTTTCTGAGTTTCCACGCTGCGGACCCTGCGTTCATCGAGGACTTGGAGAAGGGGGCGGAACAGAAGGCCGTGCAGGGCCCACAGTGTCAAGAGAAAGACCACGCCCGTAGCCAGCAGAGTCCAGTCCAGCTTCAGCATAGGAAGTTGAATTACTAGCAGATTTCCCCTGAGAGATCAAGGATTCCAGACTGGCGCCGGAAAGAGTCAATCCGAGCTGACATACTGGTACGTTGCGCCGGTGTTCCAGCCCGCAGTCCCCGTCCCTCAGGGCCGACTTCAATCGATCATCTTCATTGAGCCTAGGGCGGCTCCCGCAACCGGTGTGAATGCCGGCCGGACCCTCCAGGAATGGACGCCTGGATCACTGCGGATGGCTGGATTGATCCGGCTGTCTGGACTACCCTTGCGTGCTACACTACTCCGGGTTTTGGCGCTTCAGCGTCCTGGTAATCGACGAGCTAAGGAGAAATGGGAATGCACGGCAACAAAGATCAGACGACCGTACCATCGACGACCCCCTCCATCACAAAGAAAGTCCCGCTGGTCCCTTTCAAGGTGCTGGAAACGGGCATTCCCTTTTTTCGGGACAAGGAGTGTACGCAGCAGATTCCCGATGCGACCCTGGCGATCATCCAGGCCTTGGATCCGGACGATGAGGTGCAGGAGCTCGATATCGTACCGACCACCAAGACCTACGAGAAGGGCCAGTACGTGACGCTTGCCTTTGATAACAAGAAGCTTTGGGAAGACTGCTACTACCGCGATCCCGACGGAGGCGAAATCCTCAAGGCCTGGCGGATCCATGTCAACTTCATCGGAGAAGTCATCGAGCCCCAGGCAATCGCGGCGGAAAAGAGTCGGATCGACGATTTGGAGCGGCGCGTTCAAGAGAAGATCAAGGAGATCGCACAGCGCAGAGAAGCGTCGATCGAGGGAGAGAAGATCAACTGATGCAGCCGGCTAGATGACGGCACCGTCGGGAATCACTGCGTTCTTGGGAACGATCACGATGCCGTCGCGCACGAAGAAGTTCTCACCATCGTGATTGCTCAGGCCGCGCTCATTGACGATCCGCACACCGGCTCCGATGCGGGCATTCTTGTCGATGATGGCGCCGTTGACGATGCTGCCTCTCCCAATTCCCAGGGGAGGCTGGCCCCGTAGCTCGTCCTCGTAGTAGTCGGCCCCCATCATCAGCGTCCGGTTCAGCTCACATTCTTCGCAGATGATGCTCCGGATACCAATCACGGATTCGGCGATTTTCGCCCCGCGAATCTCACAACCCTCGGAAACGATGCTCCGGACCAGACTGCAGCGCTGGATGCGACTCGCGGGAAGAAAGCGCGGGTGTGAATAGATGGGACCGTCCGGAGCATAGAAGCTGAATTTCGGGTCATCAGCCGTGAGCTCGAGATTGGCTCGATAGAACGCTTCGATGGTCCCGATGTCCTCCCAGTAGTTGTCGAACACATATCCGAAGACCTGATGGTTCGGGAGGGAGTAGGGGATGATGTCTTTCCCGAAATCCATCTTCGGCTCTTTCGCCAGAACGTCGACGAGGACGTCGGTGCTGAAGAGATAGATGCCCATCGATGCCATCAGGCTCTTCTCTTCGGTCACACCCCGATGCTTCCAGGCGTCGACATCGATCTTCAGCGACTCCACCAGCTCCTTTTCCTGGGGTTTCTCACAGAAGCGCGTAATCCTCCCGGAGGTCTCCATTTTGAGGATGCCCAACTCTCCCGCCTGCTTTGCCGTGACCGGCATGACGCAGAGGCTCAGGTGCGCCCCGGTCTGGATATGATGCTCGATCAGCTGCCGGTAATCCATCCTGTACAGATGATCCCCCGAGAGGATCAGGATGTACTTGGGCCGATAGGTCAGAATGTGGCGCAAGGACTGCCGGACGGCATCCGCGGTTCCCTGATACCAGGTGACGCTCTCGGGCGTCTGTTCGGCGGCCAGAATGTCCACGAAACCCTGCGAGAACATCCCGAAGCGGTAGGTCTGGGTGATATGTCGATTCAGTGATTCCGAGTTGTACTGGGTCAGCACGAAAATGCGGTTGATCCCCGAGTTGATGCAGTTGCTGATGGGAATGTCCACGAGTCGGTATTTCCCCCCGAGAGGAACGGCCGGCTTGGACCGAATCAACGTCAGCGGAAACAGACGACTTCCCTTCCCGCCACCCAGAACGACTCCGAGAATCTCTTTCACGACCTCGATTCTAGCAGCTTCCGGCGGGATTTCCGCGACTCGAGATCGACAATTCACTATTTTGGGTCGGAAGCGACGAACTCCAGCTGCTCCAGGGCCCAAAGAGCGTGGCCGGCTACCAGTTCGTCGCCACACTCGACGAGCCGTCGCAAATGCGGAATGAACTCCGAGCGTCCGCTGTTTCCCATGGCGACGGCGACGTTCCGCATGAAGCCTCTCCACTTGGATCGCTTGACGGCGCTCCCCTGAAAGACCCGAGCGAACGCTTCGGGTGTGAGTCTGGAGAGCGATTCCAGAGAATAGTCACGACCGACATCATGAAAATCCGGATCCCCGGAAGGATCAGCCTTTTCATTCCAGGGACACACCTCCTGGCAAATATCACAGCCGAAAACGAGGTTCCCCATTGCCGGTCGGAGTTCGACGGGAATCTCCTCACGCAACTCGATGGTCAAATAGGAAATGCACCGACTGGCATCGAGAACGTAGGGCTCGACAATGGCCCGAGTCGGGCAGGCATCGATACAGCGCGTACAACTCCCGCAAAAGTCGGAGACCGGTGTGTCCGGTTCCAGGTCCAGGTTCAGGAATACCTCGGCCAGGAAGAACCAGGACCCACGTCGGCGGGAGATGAGGTTCGTGTGCTTTCCGATCCAGCCGATGCCGGCGCGCGCGCCCCACACCTTTTCCAACACCGGACCGGTGTCTACGTACCAGCGCCCCTTCACGTTCGGCTCCACCGCGGTGAGGCCTTCCATGAAGGACTTCAACTTCTTCTCCAGGATGCGATGGTAGTCACGTCCAAGCGCGTACCGAGACACGCTGCCCCGTCTGGGATTCTCGTAGTCGGGCGCCCACTCGGGATCCCGGTAGTCCAGCGCCAGGGAGACGACGGAACCGACGTCGGACATGATCCGGGAAGGATCGAGCCGCCGCTCGGAGTTGCGCTCCAGGTAGGCCATGCTGCCTTGATAGCCGTGGGACAGCCATGACACCAACCGGTCGGGAGCGATCGGACCGGGGGCCGCGATTCCCACCGAGCTAAAACCGCAGTCGGCCGCGATCTCGCGAACTTTCCGGCTCAGTGCGGAGCGGTCCATTTCAGGCCTTTCATCCGCGAAGCCAGCTGCTCGAGACCTTTTCGGTCGACCTCGTCGAAGGTTCCGGGCTCCTCCGAATCGACGTCGAGAACCGCGCGAAGCCGCCCGGAACCATCGTGCACGGGAACCACGATCTCCGACCGGGACCGGGCATCACAGGAGATGTGGCCGGGGAAAGCATGGACATCGGCGACGACCAGTGTTTCCTCCCGCCGCACACAGGCGCCGCACACTCCCCGCTCGACGGGAATCCTGAGGCATCCCAGGGTCCCCTGGTACGGACCCACAACCAGTTCCCTTCCTTGCACCCGATAAAAACCAACCCAGAGAAAGCCGAAGACATCCCGAATCAGACAGGCAAGCGTCGCCATCCAGACCAACGGGTCATCCTCGTCGGCGAGCACCGACTCCGTCTGGCTCAGGAGCTCAGCGTACTTCTCCACTTTCTGTGATTTCATGTCGCTTCGACGCCCCTTCATCTTCACACCCATCTCCATCCTTCACTCTTCCTGCCCGGCAGCCCGCAATCGATAGTCTCTTCGTTCCAAAGCCCGTTCGTAGCGCCGTTTCTCGTCCTCGGTCTCCGGAATCAAGGGCGGGACTTCCGTGGGGTGCCCATCCGCGTCGATGGCCACGAACGTTAAAAAGGCGGAGCAGGTCCGGATCTGGTTGCCGGTCAAGGGGTCCTCGGATCGAACTTCGACACGCACCTCCATCGAGGTCCTGAAGGCGCGTGTCACACATGCTTCGAGCAGCACGACCTCGCCGACCTTCACCGGGTGATGGAAACGGACGGTATCCACGGAAATCGTCACAACGGGTTTCCGAGAATGGCGAAAAGCCGCGATCGCTCCGGTCAGGTCGATCCAGTGCATGACCTTTCCACCGAGAACGTTGCCGTACGTATTGGCATCGTTCGGCAAGACCAATTGCGTCATCGTCGTTCGTGAATCACTGACCGTCTTTCCTTCCAAAGGCAAACCTCCCGGTGAGGGAACATTGTACCCGGAAGAACAGGAGACCGGAGGACGGGAGGACGGGAGAACCGGAAACTCCAAAATCACCGGGGAGTGAGACGCCAACGGCGTCGTTTCATCCGCGAGCTTTGGGCAGCCGCCCAAAGCCGAACACTGCCCGAAGGACCCGCCAAGCGCTGTGGGCGCGACTCATCGCACCGGCCAGTTGGATCACAAGAATTGAATCGCACCTGCAGCGCTGCCGCCTCTCGTCTCACCCCATGGGCCTGGGCCGTTGGTCCAGGCTCTCGAATGTGGCGACGCCGTTGGCGGCCTCGGAGCTCACACGAACCACGCTGTGAAAGCTCGGTTACTCGTCATCCAGAACAGGAGTTTCTGGCTCTCACCTCCCGCCCAAGGGGGTCGGCCGCTATCTCCTGTCTCCGGTCTCCTGTATTCCAGCTTCGAGCTTCTTCCCCTCGAATCTCAAATCCCCCGTCGTCTTCACGCTCGCAGCTCGCTGTGGTACTGTGCTCTGTAATGAGCATCAACGATCCGACTGCGATCACGATACTGGTTTTCATCATGGCAGGACTGGTGCTGATCCAGACGGTAGGCCTGCTGTTCGCGCTCGGCAAGCTCTCTAGCCAGGTCCGCAGCGCCGAGCAAAGCGTGGTCGAAATTGCCAATGTCATCCGCGGCCGCGTCGCCGAAGCGAATGCCCTGCTCAAATACCTGTCCGGCATGCAGACGCGGCTCGAGGATCTCGCTTCTCATTCCAACCAACTCATTGATGCCACCGGCGATCGCATCGCTGTGGCCAACGACCATATTGCGGGCCTTCTCGAACTTGCGACTGGGAAAGTCGACGAATCCGGGCGGTCAGTCGAATACGTCTTGGCCCAATTCATGCGGCAGACCACTCAACTGACCCGGCAGGTGCATCACCCGACCAAGAGAGTTTCCGCCGTGCTCAAAGGCGTCCAGGTGGGCCTCAAGACTCTTCTTTCGCGGGAGCGAAGCGTTCCGACTCAGGACGAAGAGGCATTCATCTAGATTTTGCCGCCTCCAGCCGTCTGGTGACGACTTTGGCGATCCGTTCCAGTGTGGAGGACAGAGCGCTGATGGATGAGTTCCTGTAGTGGCTGAGACTTACCGCACCGGGAGCGGAGCTCAAGAAGTAGTCCTCCGTGCGCTCCGTCAGCTCCTGACTGATCCTCTCGGAGACCGTGAGAAAAGCGGCCAACTGCACGGCAGGGTCGTTCGAGAGTTCCAGATCGAGCTGGCAGTCCGACCCGTACCCCTCGCGAAAGTACTTCGTGAAACCGTCGTGCAACCGTCTGGCCAGCCTGCCCACCCGCTCGACGAAGTCTTTTGCCGGAGCCGCGTTGTCGGCAGTCAGTCGGTGGCCGTCCGTCAACATTCCATCCAGCCGATCCTCGAGCTCGAGGATTTGCTCAATTTGGGATACGACGTCGGTGGGCCTCGGCGCGACGATAAAATGACGTCGGTTCAACATATTGTGGAAGATGAATTGAAGGTTGGAAGAAATCTGGCGATCTAATTCATCATCCGAGGCCATCGGAGTGCGTTGACGGGCCCACGGCCGCAAGGGACTCACGTCGACCGACTTGAAGGAGATGCGGGAGACGCTCTGATCGAACGATGGAGGCCCCAACATCTGTCCCAAAACCGGTCCGAAGGCCAGGAATGAGAGCGTGCCAAGAGTGAAAACGGTCGACAGTCGCATCAGGTAGAACGGGTTGAGTGTAAGGGACGGTCTTTCGTATCGTCAAGAGAGGGAGCCTGCCGATTCATGGTTGTCGGCGACCTCGATTCCCGGAAAAGGGGGACACCATGACTGAACTGCTGAAAGCCATACGCTATCGCAACCTCGATGAAGCGAGAACGGCTCTCATCGAGGCCCTTGGTAGCGATCCCCGGATATTCGATGACGACGGCGGGGAGCCGCAGGGCCTTCTCTCGGTCATCCCCGAAGATCGTCTCACCGAAGAGGAATGGGTGCGTCTTTTTGGAGCGAAGAAAGGTGTGCTCGTTGAAGTCGAGAAGACGGCCTATTCCGGCTTCGGCCCCCCGGCCGAGGAAGAGAACTACATGGGATTTGTGTCCGAACGTACCGCCTACATCATGAAGGGAACGCACCTTCCCGTGGAAATCGAGGGCTGTTCCTACGGGGCGGTCGACATTCACCAGCTCGACCTGCTCGTCCTCGAAGGGCGGCATCCTCTGAATCGCGAGGACCTCCAGCACAAACTCGACCTTCCCGATGACTGGGATTTCGAAACGCTGTTCGAAAGAATCGCAAACGGGGAAGTGACCGCTCAGGAAATCGACAGATGGATTCATCGGGGAATTCAATAGACGCTCAGTTCCGTCCTGGATCCTCAGGCCTGAGATGATTGAACCCCGCTATGAAGCGTTTTCGCGAAATCAGCTGGTCGAGAATGGCCAGAATCGCCTCCGCTCGCACGCGGATTTCATCGACTTCGAGCAGCGCCTGCTTGTCCGGGAGGGGAATCTGAACCGCTGAGCAGACCGAGTTGGTCAGTGTCTTCAAATCGACTTTGGCCAGCAGTTCGCTCTCTGCAACGCCCAGTTTCTCGGGCCCCAGATAGTCCCGGAAGCCGGAATTGAGCCGGCGGACCAGTTCCTCGTCCTCGGGCTCCTCGTCGTACGGATCAGCGAGCAGCTCGACCCTGGCCAGCCGATAAGGATCTTCAGAGACAAACTCGAGGATTCGGAAACGACCGATGCCATTGAGGACGATGTCGTACTCTCCGTCTTCGAGCTCCCTGACCTCGCTGATCTTGCCCAAACCACCCACGGCGTGGAACTCGTGGACAATCGAGGTGCTCGTTTCCCAGGCAGAGCTCGCCAGAACCATCCCAATCTGGCGGTCACCGTCCAAAGCATCCTTGACCATTTGGCGATAGCGGGCCTCGAAGATATGCAGCGGCAGGAGGGTCCCGGGAAAGAAGACCACATTCGGAAGAGGGAAAATCGGGATTTCCAGCTGTGGAGAAGACACCTCGATCGCACCCCTGCTCCCGTCATTTTATAGCACGGGCGCGGCATTTCGAAACCGGTCATGCTGGAGGAACGAGCGGGAACAGCCAGGAGAGCAGCCAGCACCAGAGAAACCCGACAACGGCCATGACCGTCAGCTGCACCGTCCAGGTCTTCAGCGTTTCGGCTTCGGTCATACCGCCCATCTTCGCCACGATCCAGAACCCGCTGTCGTTCATCCAGGATGTCGTCGTAGCGCCGAAACCGATCGCGCCAACCAGATAGACCGGATGAAAGCCGAGATGACCCGCAGCCACGACCGGCGCGACCATCCCCGCAGTCGTGATCATGGCCACAGTGGCGGAGCCCTGGGCGAGACGAATCAGGGCGGCCATGATGAAAGCCAGGGTCAGCAGAGACAACCCCCAGCCCTGGGATGCCCTTGAGATCAGCTCTCCGACCCCGGACAACGTCAGGACATGGCCAAAAGCGCCGCCCGCACATGTGATGAAGGCAATCCCGGCTCCGGCCGCCACGGCCGGTTCGAGCCCTTTTGCGACGTCGCGCACCGAGAGACTCGACTGTCTGGCGACCAGAGCGACCGCGGCGAGCGCTCCAAACAGAAAAGCAAGATCCTTGTTTCCGAGAATCTCGAACCAGCCCTGCAGAGGATTGTCTTCAGTAAACCAGAGCGCGGTTACTGTAGACAACGTGATCAACGCGACGGGTAGCAGGACCGGCGTCAAGGCCGCAGCGAGGGACGGCAGTTCCGTGTCCGGTTTGTGAGCCATCCGCTCCATCTCAGCGTTGGTCACTCCGTAGACTTCCTGGGGCTGGATGTCCATTCGCCGGTTGATGAAATGAGCGTACCCAATCCCACCAACGGCAGCCGGCACTATGGCCAGGACCACTCCCATTGCGAAGGTGATGCCCATCCCGATATGCAGCGTCTCAGCCACCACAACCGGACCTGGAGTGGGAGGAACCAGCGCGTGTGTGACCACCGCGCCGCCTGCGGCAGCGCAGATCATGAGCGCATAATCCTTCTTCCGGCGGGCATACGCAGCGCGAACCAGGGGGGCCAGGAGATAGAAAACCGAGTCGAAGAATACCGGCATGGACAGCACGAAGCCGCTGGCAAGAAAGGAAAAGTGTTCCCGTCCTTCACCGAAAAAGGCGGTAAAAGATCGGATGATCCGATCTGCTGCTCCACTGTCGACCAGGCATTTCCCTACGATGGAGGCCAGGACCAGGAGAATGCCGATCTTCCCCATCAAGTCCGCGAATCCGGCCGCAACCGTTGACGCCGCGTCTGCAGCTGCGATCCGGTTCGACAGGAAGGCGACCAGCAGGGACGCGAGCAGGAGGGCCAGAAATGCATGCAGGCGCACATAGAGCAGGAGGAAGATGATTGTTCCTACTCCGATCATCAGGCAGGCAAACGGCCCCAGCAAAAACCCCTCCCGCAGCGACCTCAGTGCTTCATCAGCGAGCGCAACACGTAGTGGAGAATCCCTCCGTGACGATAGTATTGAACTTCGTTTGGAGTGTCGACGCGAGCTCTGACTCGAAACTCCTGGATCTGCCCGTCCGCACCGGTCACGCGGACCGTCAACTCCGATCCCGGTTTCAGATCATCGGAGAGACCGATCAGATCGTACGTCTCTTCCCCCGTCAAACCCAGTGAGGAGGCATTGTACCCTTGTTCGAACTGGAGCGGAAGCACTCCCATGCCGATGAGGTTGCTTCGGTGAATCCGCTCGAAGCTCTCTGCCAGCACGGCATCGACGCCAAGCAGACGGGTGCCCTTGGCCGCCCAGTCCCGAGAAGACCCGCTTCCGTACTCTTTCCCGGCGATGACCAGCAACGGCACGCCCTCCCCCTGATACCGCATAGCCGCATCGTAGATGGGAATCGGCCCTTCGATATCGGGGTGACGGGTGAACCCTCCTTCCACTCCCGGCACGAGCTGATTCCGCAAGCGAATATTGGCAAAGGTGCCTCGGATCATGACCTCGTGATTGCCCCGGCGTGAACCGTACGAATTGAACTGCTTCGGTTCCACGCCATGTTCGATGAGATACCGGCCGGCCGGGCTGTCCACCTGTATGGTACCGGCAGGAGAGATGTGGTCCGTCGTCACCGAGTCACCAAGCAGGGCCAGCACCCTCATCCCATGAAGATCCGCCAGAGCCGCCGGCTCGGGGGGCATGCCATCAAAGAAAGTCGGTTTACGAATGTACGTCGAGCCCGAGTCCCATGCATAGCGATCGCCTGCCGGGATCGGCAGTGACCTCCATGTTTCATCGCCGCTGAAGACGTCTGCGTACTTCTCCGCAAACATTTCGCTCTTCACGGAACTCCGAACGACCTCCCGAATCTCCTGCTCGCTCGGCCAGATGTCGTCCAGGAAGACATCATTGCCTGAAGGATCCTGTCCGAGCGGTTCCTTGGAGAGGTCTTTGTCCATTCGTCCGGCCAGCGCATAGGCGACCACAAGAGGCGGGGATGCCAGGTAATTGGCACGCACATCAGGGCTGATCCGACCCTCGAAGTTCCGGTTGCCCGAGAGAACGGAGCAGGCGACCAGTTGATTCTCGCGAATGGCCCTGGAAATCGGTTCGGGCAGCGGCCCGCTGTTTCCGATGCAGGTCGTGCAGCCGTACCCGACGACGGCGAATCCCAGCGCCTCCAGATAGCGGGTCAGGTCCGCCTCGTCCAGATAGCGCGTCACCACCTGTGAGCCCGGCGCAAGGCTCGTTTTCACCCATGGCTTCCGCTTGAGACCGCGCTCTACGGCCTTCTTTGCCAGAAGGCCTGCTCCCACCATAACGGACGGGTTCGAGGTATTCGTACAGCTGGTGATGGCCGCGATGACGACGGCCCCATCACTGAGCGTGAACTCCACCGGCTCGCCGGTTTGCTCATCTCTCAGAGCCACGTCCACTTTGGGCGGAGCCACGGCGACCGCCGTTCCTCCCGCTTCCTGCCGGCCCCTGCCCAGGGCAGACACCATCTGGTCGAGGGTCTTCTCAAAAGCCGACTTCGACGATCGAAGGGCAATCCGGTCCTGCGGTCTCCTGGGTCCTGCGATCGACGGCTCCACTGAACCGAGGTCAAGTTCCAGAACCCGGGAGAAGACGGGTTCAGGGCTGGCATCCGTGTGAAACAGCCCTTGAGCAACCGCATAGGCCTCGACGAGATCGATCTGATCATCGTCGCGGGCGGTGAAGTGCAGATAGTCGAGAGTCTGCTGATCGATCGGAAAGATGGCGCAGGTCGCGCCGTACTCGGGGGACATGTTGCCGAGCGTGGCCCGGTCGGCAAGGGACAACCCGGCGATTCCCGGACCGAAGAACTCAACGAATTTGCCCACGACTCCTTCTCTGCGCAGAATCTCCGTGATGGTCAGCACGAGATCCGTCGCGGTCGCTCCCGGAGGCAGGGTCTCGAACAGTCGAAAACCGACCACATCGGGGATCAGCAGGCTGATCGGCTGGCCCAGCATGGCGGCTTCCGCTTCGATGCCGCCCACACCCCACCCCAGCACACCCAGTCCGTTGATCATCGTCGTATGGCTGTCGGTTCCGACCAGCGTATCCGGATAGGCAAAGGTGCTTCCGCCGTGAGTGGATCGGTAGACGACTTGTGCCAGGTATTCGAGATTGACCTGATGCACGATGCCGGTTGCGGGAGGGACCACCCGGAAGTTGTCGAACGAGGACTGCCCCCAGCGCAGGAATGCATAGCGTTCCCGATTCCTCTCGAACTCCTTGGCCACGTTGATCGAAAGGGACTGTCGCGTGCCGAAGGAATCGACCTGGACGGAGTGATCGATGACCAGATCCGCCTGTACCTGAGGATTGATCAGGGACGGGTTGCCGCCCAGCTCGGCCATCGCGTCTCGCATCACGGCCAGATCGACGACCGCCGGGACACCGGTGAAATCCTGCATGATCACCCGTGCCGGATTGAAGGCGATCTCGCGATCCATCTTCCGCGTCGGATCCCAGTTCGCCAAAGCTTCAATATCCGCACGTCGGACGGCCTGATCGTCCTCGTTGCGCAGCAGATTCTCCAGGAGCACTCTCAGCGAATAGGGCAGTCTGCCGATGTTGCTGAAACCCTGCTTCTCCAGATCGGGCAGACTGAAGTACTGATACTCTCTTCCTCGAACTTCGAGGGTCCGACGGACTCCAAAACTGTCGAGACTGTGGTGTGACATCTGAGTAGCTCCTTCTGTAATCGTCGAGCGACACGAAAGAATGCACGATCTTCCGTGGTGTCACTACTTCCGGTAAATGTGCGTGGCGTGCCCGAGAAACATCTCGGCGACTTCGCCGACCGTCTCCGAGAGCGTCGGGTGGGTATGGATCGTCAGCGCCAGATCCTCTGCGACGGCCGCCATCTCGATCGCCAGAGTGCCCTCTGCGATCAACTCGCCGGCGTTCGGACCGACGATACCCACTCCCAGCACTCGTCCGGATTCCGGTTCGAAGACCATTTTGGTCAGACCGTCTTTCCGGCCGAGCGTCAACGAGCGCCCGGATGCGGCCCATGGAAACCGGGTCACCTTGACGTCGATTCCTCGTTCCTTCGCTTCCGCCTCCATCAAACCTGACCAGGCGACCTCAGGATTCGTGAAAACAACCGCAGGAATGGCACGATTGTCGAACGCCGACTTCTGCCCGGCCATCACTTCTGCGGCAACCTTTCCCTCGCGCATGGCCTTGTGCGCCAGCATCGGCTGACCCGCGACGTCACCGATCGCGAAAATGTGCGGTTCCGTCGTACGGCGCTGCTCATCAATCTCGATGAAGCCGCCCTTTCCCACCTCGATCGACGTATTCTCCAGACCCAGATCTTCCGAGTTCGGTCTGCGGCCCACCGCGATCAGTACCCGATCAAAGGTGTGGGTTCCTTCGAGGTCCCCTTCGAGCGTGACCGAAATACCCTGCTTGGTCTCCTTCATGGCGGTCACTTTGGTCTTGAGGTGGATCGAATCGAGGATACCCTCGAGGCGTTTCGCCAGAGGACGGACCAGATCCCGATCCACTCCCGGGAGGAGACCATCCAGGAGTTCGACGACCGTGACCTTGGCGCCGAGCGTGGCGTAGACCGTCCCCAGTTCCAGGCCGATATAGCCCCCACCCACCACCAGAAGCTTCTTCGGGATCTCCGGGATGTCCAGCCCGCCGGTCGAATCCATCACCCGGTCACTCTCGAGCTCGATTCCGGGGATACGGCTGGGCCGGGAACCGGTTGCGATGATGGCCCTTTTGAATGCGATTTCCGAGATCTTTCCACCGGACACGGTAAGGGTATGCGAATCCTTGAACGATGCCCGTCCCTGCACGAAGGTGACGCCGCGAGCCCTCGCCAGCTGACCGAGGCCGCCCGTCAACTGGTCAACGACCTTCTCTTTCCATTTGCGCATGGCGTCGAGGTCGACATCGGGATCTTTGAACGCAATCCCGAAATCCTTCGAGTGGCGGGCTTCGTCAATGACCTGAGCCGCATGCAGAAGAGCCTTGGAAGGGATACATCCTACATTGAGGCAAACACCCCCCGGTCGATCCCGGACGTCGACCATCGTGACCTCGAGGCCAAGATCTGCCGCATGAAACGCGGCCGCATATCCGCCCGGTCCTCCTCCGATGACCACCAAATCGGTCTCATGTCTGGCTTCAGCCATAGTCTTGATCTCCCTTCTGTTGACCCCGCGAAAAGGCGAGCGGATGGAAGCAGAATCCCTACCCCGGTACCGCCCGCAGGACCGCGTCACCCTGGAGGACCCCGCCGGACAATACGGGCTAAGTTTATTACATCCTTTGCTCCCAAGCCATTCGGGCAGGGCCGTCCCGCCTCCGTCACTGCCCTGTGGTGTAATGAGGACAATGCAGGCGTACCTGAATCTGCTCGATACCATTCTTGAGACAGGGACCCGGAAGCAGGACCGCACCGGGACCGGGACGCTCAGCATCTTTGGTCACCAGATGCGTTTCGATCTATCAAGAGGCTTTCCGCTGCTGACCACCAAAAAGCTCCATCTCAAGTCCATCATCTATGAATTGCTGTGGTTTCTCTCGGGGAGCACCAACACTCGGTTCCTCAACGAACATGGCGTTTCGATCTGGGATGAGTGGGCGGATTCGGCAGGAGATCTTGGTCCCGTCTATGGCGCGCAGTGGCGTTCCTGGACCGGTCCCAACGGCCGGCCCGTTGATCAGATTTCTGAAGTGATCGACCAGATCCGACGGAATCCCAACTCGAGGCGATTGATCGTTTCGGCCTGGAATGTGGCCGATCTTCCGCGCATGGCATTGCCGCCCTGCCATCTGCTGTTTCAATTCTACGTCGCCGATGGCCGGCTTTCTTGCCAGCTCTATCAACGAAGTGCCGATGTTTTCCTGGGAGTGCCCTTCAACATCGCCTCGTATGCCCTGCTCACCATGATGGTCGCGCAGGTCTGTTCTCTGGAGACAGGTGAGTTCGTTCACACTTTCGGCGACGTCCACCTCTACCTCAACCACGTTGAACAGGCCAGACTGCAGCTCCAGCGCGACCCCCGGCCATTGCCCAGGATGGCCCTCAACCCGAAAGTGGATTCGATCTTCGACTTCCGGTACGAGGACTTCCGTTTGGAGGGCTACACACCACATCCTCATATCAAGGCCCCAGTTGCGGTATGAGTATCTCGATCATTGCTGCCATGGGCACCAATCGTGTGATCGGCCGAGGGAACGGCTTACCCTGGAACCTGCCGGCCGACACTCGCTTCTTCAAGGAAACCACACGGGGTCATCCGGTCATCATGGGCCGAAAGACGTTCGATACGATGGGCAAACCACTTCCCGGCCGACGCAACATCGTCATCACGAGAAGGCCCCATCTGGAGATCCCCGGGGCGGAGGTCGTCTCCAGTCTGGAAGCGGCGCTGAGCCTGGTCAACGTCCAGGAGGAAGAGGTGTTCATCATCGGAGGGTCAGAGATCTACGAGATGGCCCTCGCGATTGCGGACCGCATGTACCTCACGCTGATCCACGAATCTTTCGAAGGGGACACCTTCTTCCCGGAATTCGACGAATCCGATTGGGTCGTCGTTTCCCGCCGGGACCATGAGGCGGATGAGCGCAATCCCCATGCGTTCAGCTTTCTCACCTATGAACGTAGCGACCGCTGAGGCCCGTCAATCTTCATCCGGCTCGGCGGAAGGTTGGTGCCAGACTCGAACCGGAATTCTTTATTGGCAGCAACTTACAATCGCGTTGCGTGCGTGTCACCTATCGGTCACCTCTCGGTCACGCAGGATGGCGCGAACGGGAGAGGCTTCGCCGTTGGAAATGCGGAGAGGCAGGGCGATCAATTCGTAGTCACCTTCCGGAACCTCTTCAAGCAGCAGGTTCTCCAGGATCAATACGCCGGCCGACCCGAAGGCACGGTGCGCCGCCAGCGACTCGTCCTCGAAACGATCCACGGACGGGGCGTCCGTTCCGACCAGAATGATCCCCTGCCCCACCAGAAACTCGGCGGCCTCACGGCCAAAGTATGCAAAATCCTTTCGGAACGTGCTGCGATCTCGCACCGTTTTCGATTTCACAAGGAGCCGCGGAGGCATATTCGCGAGCCGACTCCGCAGTTCGGCCGGCCGTATCTCCCGGCGATCCTCGATCGTCACCACTCGCGCAGGCCCCATGCAGCGGCTGAGATCAACCTTCTCGATCGACGCAGCCCCCGGGAGGTAGTGGGAGGGAGCGTCCATGTGCGCTCCGGTATGAAGGCTGAGAGTCATGCGCCTCAGATTGACATCGTCGCCCTGTTCGAGACTCCGGGTACTCATCAGTTCAAAGGATTCATCCCCCGGCCAGACTGGAATACCCGACTCGAGTTTTGGAGAAATATCGTAGATCTTCACGGGCTCTCCTCCTCCGATCATGCTACAGGAAGTGACCATTCGCTGGAGGGCGCCTCTCAGCCTTCCGGGGATTCCAGACCGTCCGTTGCTCGGACTTCACACCGCGGAATCTCGGAACTCGGAACTCTCGGACGGCTGCCGCCTACGGCCATCTCGGAGGGCCGGATCCAGCGAGGAAGCGTATTCTACGATCGGCTTCGGAGCGCCTGCCAGCTTTCCCAGTAGCCGCAACCGCGGTAGTGGGACAAGCGAGGACGCTTATCCTACGGGCTGGAAATGGCCTCTTGATGGTGACAACATTCTGCAATGGGCAGAAGAAATCCGTTTCTGCTGCATGTCGAGACCATGATCCACGGCCGGGTACTGATGTCGGAAGCTTCGGCGCAGGGACACCGAGGACTGCTGGTCGGTTTTCACGGATACGCGGAAAACGCAAGGATACAGCTCGACCGGTTGCTCCCCATGGCCTCCCAGGAATGGCTGGTCTGTTCGGTCCAGGCCCTGCATCCCTTCTACACTCGAACGGATGGCGAGGTCGTCGCGAGTTGGATGACGCGACTCGACCGTGAACTTGCCATCGCGCAAAACCTGGACTACGTCTCCGCAGTGCTCCAGCGCGTCCGCTCGGGCTTTGCATCGACCCCGGAGCAGGTCTTCTGCGGCTTTTCCCAGGGAGCCGCAATGGCCTATCGGGCAGCGGTCACCCAGCCGGCCCGAACGATCAGCGTCGCGGCGGTTGGCGGAGACGTCCCACCTGAACTCAACCGGGAGGCGCTCAGTCGTCTCAAATCGGTCCTGGTGGCAAGGGGACTCAAAGATCGCCATTACTCCGCCGAAAAAATGGACGAAGACCTCAGGCGACTGGCCTTGGCCGAAGTGCCCATCTGCACCTTCACGTTCGAAGGAGCCCACCAGTGGCAGGATGTCCTGACTCCGAGGATCCACCAGTTTCTGGCACGCTGAGGAAGAGGGCTCAGACCAGCCCATGGCGGACCAGCAACGATCGATCGGCCAGAATCCGCTCGGTCGAACCATCGGCTACGATCTCACCTCGGTCCATCACGATCGTTCTCGGAAGAATCTCACGCACGAGACTCAGGTCGTGAGTTGCCACCAGCACCGCCAGGTCGAGACCGGCAAGCAGCCTGGTGATTCTCCGAGTCGCCCGAGCATCGAGGCCGGAGGTCGGCTCATCCAGCGCGAGGATCCGCGGATCCATCGAAAGGACCGTGGCGACAGCGGCCAGTTTCTTCTCTCCGAGGCTCATGCGATGCGGCGCACGTCCCGCCATGCGCTGCATGCCCACGGCCCTGAGGGCGGCTTCAACCCTCTCGCGCACCTTCTCCTCCGGCAGTCCCATGTACAGCGGGCCAAACGCCACATCTTCGAACACGGTCGATGAGAAGAGCTGGTCGTCGGGATCCTGAAAGACGAGACCGACCGATCGACGGATCTCCATCAGATTCGCCGGCTGCACACGACGTCCTCCCACGAACACCTGGCCGGTACCTTCCAGAACTCCATTCAGATGCAGCAACAGTGTGGACTTACCCGCGCCGTTGGCGCCCACGATGGCGACCTTCTCACCGTCTCCGACCCGCAGCGACACGTCGCGCAAGGCCTCGAGTCCGTCCTCATAGCTGAAGGAGAGATTCCGAATCTCCAGGACCATCGTCAGATGAACCTCCAGTAGAACATCCACAACGCAGCGACCCCGGCCACCGACAACATCGCCCAGTCGATCCAGTGCAGCCTGCGCTTGTTCAGAGTTCGGACCGTTCCGTCGAAACCCCGCGATCGCATCGCCATATGGAGCCGGTCGCCTCGCGCCACCGCTCGTACGAAAAGACTGCCGATCATGGAGCCCGCGACGCGTGTCTGCCAGAGCAGGGAAGGCCGTTTGCCTCCGGGGGCCCTGGAAGTCCGGGCGGAACGGGCGCGAAGCATCCTTGCCGCGTCGTCGCCGAGCACGGAAAGATAACGGTACATCAGACCGATAATCGCGACGAGAGCCGTCGGCACTCCGATCCTGCCCAGCGCTTGAAACAACTCGTGGGCGGGAGTCACCGAGGCCAGCGTGACCGCCGCCTGCACGGCCAGAAGGAAGCGGGCGAGGACCGCTCCAAACAACTCCAGACCGTTCCTGCTGAGCTGCCAACCAATGCCGGGAACCGTCCAGACGGCCGGGCCCGGAGTGGTGAAGGGAAGGGCCAGCGCCGCCATGACGAAGGGGAGAGCTGCCAGCGTGCGCATCCAGATCTTCACGAGCGGCGCTCGGGAGACGAGGATGGAGCCCCAGACAATCACCAGAGCCACGCCGTAAAGCCAGAATTCGGAGACGGGAACCAGGTTGATCGAAAGGATGAAGAGCAGGGTCAGCAGTAGCCTGGTTCGAGGATCCAGACGTCTCGCCTCGGATCGACTTCTCGGACTCTTTCCCGGTACGGCGCCCAAGGTTCAGTCCCCTGGACGGCGGATGCGCCGGTGGCTGACCACCGAAACCAGGGCGGCAACGGCCACAGCTCCCGCGATCATCGCAATGATCACCGAGTAGAACGTGGAGCCCAGCCACTGAACGCAGTAGCCGGACATGACCTGAATAGCGGGCGCTTGCGCCAGATGGCTGAACCCGGCATTGCGCGCTACGGACTCGAGGCCATCCGGGTTGGCGGAAGCCAGCGGCGCGAGCAAAATCAGCATGAGAGTCCCGGTCATTCCGGCTGTCAGGAGCGACGCCGAGGTCCGTCCCGGTAACGGGAGGTCGTCGCGCAAGACGTCCGGACGGGCAGACCGAAGGAGCGAGAGGGCGGCAGCGGTTACCAACCCCTCTCCGATACCCACCAGTGCGTATACCCCCGTCAAGGCCGGAAGGGAGATCTTCAGCGGGAATGTTCCTGAGAGGGAAAGCTCGACGGCCGTCGCGGCCGCGCTGATCTCGACTGAAAGCCACGCTCCGACGAACGCGGCCGTGCCCCGCCGACGCGTGATCTTGAGGGCCAGTGTGTAGGCGGCATAACCGGCGAAGACGGCGAATGCGCCCATATTGACGAGATTACAGCCCATGACCAGCAGACCACCGTCCTGAAAGAGCAGGCCCTGAACCGAGACGACCGCACTCATCAGGAGAATGGCGGCCCACGGCCCGACCAGGATAGCGGCCAGCGCAGCGCCCAGGATGTGCCCGGAAGTCCCGCCTGCTATCGGGAAGTTAATGGCTTGCGCGGCAAAAATGAACGCAGCCAGCACTCCGATCAGCGGGGCCTGTTTCTCGCCCAGTTGGTTCCGAGTGTGCCGGAGAGCCAGCCACGTTACAGAGGCGGCCACCACCCAACCCCCGAGAGAGACCGGAGCCGAAAGAAACCCGTCTGGAATGTGCAGAGCCAGCGGCAGCAGATCCATCCGAAAGCAATGTAGCACACTTGCGCTCTGCACCCAGAGCTGGAGGCAAACGAGGACGGGAGAACCGGAGGACGGGAGGACCGGAGGACGGGAGAACGGGAACTGGGAACTGGGAACTGGGAACTGGGAACTGGGAACTGGGAACTGGGAACTGGGAAGGATTCTGTTCCGAGGGATCTGACATTCCCGACTTGCCTGACTTGTCTGACAAGGTCGACGTGGTGGACGGAGTGGACGAAGTGGACGAAGCCGCAAATCGCCAAGCACCGAACCGCTGAACCTCGGAACTCTCCGGTATCCTCTGTTGTCATATTGCCAATTCGCCATCAGCGGACTAGGCTGAGTCCCAGCGACAAAGCAAGCTGAGTCGGTTCCATCGAGAGAAGGGAGTTCGTGATGAGCAAACTGGGACGTAGAGAATTCATGGGAGCGAGTGCGGCGGGGTTGGCTACAGCCGCTGCCATTCGGTCGGCCAAAGCGAAAACCGTTGCCCCTTCCGACCAGCTGGGTGCCGGATTCATCGGTTTGGGGCGCCAGGGAACATTCAACATGCGGAAGTTCCTGGAATACCCGGACTTTCGAGCCGTGGCTGTGTGCGATGTTTACGAGCCTCATCTGCAGCGCGCCAAGGAAGAAACCGGAGCCGAGGCTTACCGGGACTTCAGAAGGGTTCTGGATCGCGATGACATCGACGTCGTCATGATCGCCTCGCCCGACCACTGGCATGCGGCCATGACGGTGATGGCCTGCGACGCGGGCAAGGACGTCTACGTCGAGAAACCGATCTGCGTAGCCGTGGCTGAAGGTCGTGCCATGGTCGAGGCTGCGCGCAGGAACCAACGTGTCGTTCAGGTGGGCACTCAGCAGCGATCGGGGCGCCACTTCCAGGAGGCCGTCCAGCTTATCCGTAGGGGAGACCTTGGGAAGATCACGTCCGTACGGTGCTGGAACTTCGGTAACTCGACTCCCGACGGGATCGGCAACCTCCCCAATTCGGATCCTCCGGCGGAGCTGGATTGGGACATGTGGTTGGGACCGGCACCAAAGGTCCCATTCAACGCGAATCGTTTCGGCGTCTTTCCCGATCGCTGGTCCTCATTCCGGTGGTTCTGGGACTATGCCGGAGGAATGATGACGGACTGGGGCGTCCACCATCTCGACATCATCCAGTGGGCGATGAATGTCGAGGCTCCGGTTGCCGTGTCCGCGAGCGGAGGCAAACTCGGGCTGCACGACGACCGGGAGACCCCCGATACACTGACGGCCACTTTCGAGTATCCCGGCTTCCTCTGCACCTACGAATACCGTGAGTGCAACTCCAGCCGGATCAACGAACACGGCTACGGCATCGAATTCTACGGTTCCGAAGGGACGCTGTTTCTCGACCGGTCGGGCTTCCAGATCACCCCCCAGACCGTCCGGCGTGAAGACAAGGATATCCCCCGCATGTACGCGATGCAGTATCCGAATACGAACGACAACAATCACGACCACGTCGGCAATCTTCTGGAATGCATCCGGAGCCGAAAGCAACCGATTTCCGACATCGAAATCGGCCACCGATCGTCGTCGACCTGTTTCCTCGGCAACATCTCCATTCGGACCGGGCACAAGATCCGCTGGGATGCCGACAATGAGATGATTCCCGATGATGCGGAGGCCGCGTCGTACTTGAAACGCGCCTACCGGACACCCTGGAAGCTTTGAGGTGGCTATTTCAGTTCGATGACTTCTTCGATCGGCCCGGGTGCAGCCATGGCGCCCGGGCTCTCGGCAGGCTGGAGTTCCTGCGGATCTCTCCAGAAATCGATCAGGGAGGCCTGGTGTACACAGGAGATCGTGCACATCGGGGCACAGCTTTTCTCGGTCCGGTATTCCCGGCGGATGTCGTCGACGGTGTACCTCTCCAGGGGAATCCCCGGATTTCCACGCTGCTGAGAGCAGTAGTGCACGAGCCCGTCCTCGCACACGTACAGATAGCGCGCCCCGGCGCGACATTTCCAGTGATTGGCCTTCCCGGAGGCCAGATTCTCCTGGAAGTACTTGGTCAAGCGGGCGTAGCCCCGTTTTCCGAGAGTCCGAACCTTCTCAAAGATCTCGAGTTCATCCGACCCAAGAGGCTTCAAGTGCCCTCTGCCGTCGTGGATGATCCCCACGGTGCAGGTGAAGCCAAGCTCCACGGCTCGTTCGGCGATCGTGAGCGCGTCGGCCGGATTGCGCACGCCGGACCCCAGGACCGTGTTGATGTTGACCTTGAAGTTCGCCTCCTCTGAAAGATAGCGCAGCTTCTTGTCCAGAACCTTGAGGCTCTTCATCGACATTTCATCGGGTTCCACGTTGTCGATGCTGATCTGAAGGTGATCCAGTCCCGCTTCATTGAGCGAACGGATTCTCGCTCGAGCCAGCAGGTAGCCGTTGGTGATCATTCCCGCAACCATCCGGCGCCTTCTAATTCGGCGAATGATGGTTTCTACCTCGGGATGCAGCAAGGGTTCGCCGCCGCTGATGGTGACCACGGCGGTTCCCAGCCCCGCGAGCCGATCGACGCGCCTCAGGACGGTCTCATAGGGTATGGGCGCGGAAGAATCGTCATATTCGGTGCAGTATCCACATGCAAGGTTGCAGCGCCGCATGGGAATGATGTGAGCAAGGATCGGGTGATCGGTTGACATTAGACCGCGCCCAATCATCCACCACTCCCGAGTTCGGAGCGTAAATCTCTTCCCTAAATTGATCAAGGCTGCCTCAGATCCCTGGTTGCATCGAGTGTCGTCGAATGGGTATCCGGCGAAAGAACGCCGGATCGAGACGTTGTTTGTTGAGATCAAGCATAGCAACACCCCCGGGGACAGTTCAACGCACAACCGAATCTTCCGCCCAATCCGACAACCGAGTTATTGGTATCATTGAATTCGATCTTTCCGGGAGTGAACCCATATGAGCAACGAAACCTTGACGATCGGCCTGGTGCAGATGTCGTGCTCCACGGATCCCGAAGAGAACTTCGCCAACGCCTTGGAGCGGATACGTGAGGCGGAGAAGAGCGGAGCGCAGGTCGTCTGCCTGCAAGAACTGTTTCGCACCCGGTACTTCTGCCAGGAGGAAGACGTTCGCTTCTTCGAGCTTGCCCAGCCCGTTCCCGGACCTGCCACGGAGGCCCTGGGGTCGCTCGCCAAAGAACTGGGCATCGTCGTAGTCGCCTCCCTGTTCGAGAAGCGGGCTGCCGGGATCTACCACAACACAGCGGTCATTCTCGACCGAGACGGCCGGATTGCCGGCCGGTATCGCAAGATGCATATTCCGGACGATCCGCATTACTACGAGAAGTTCTATTTCTCTCCAGGGGACCTGGGATTCGGGGCCCACGACACGAGCGTGGGCAAACTCGGAACGCTGATTTGCTGGGATCAGTGGTTCCCCGAGGCGGCGCGACTGTCGGCCCTCTCAGGGGCGGCGATCATCTTCTACCCGACCGCCATCGGCTGGCTCGACGGACAGTCGGAAGAGACCGACCAGGCCCAGCATTCCGCCTGGGAGCTTTCCCAGCGTGCCCATGCCGTAGCCAATGGTGTGTTCGTGGCGGCCGTCAACCGGGTGGGGCGAGAGGACAACATCCGGTTCTGGGGGCAATCCTTCGTCTGCGATCCGTTCGGAAGGCTGATCTCGAGAGCGTCTGCAGATGAGGAGGAGGTCCTGATCGTGCCCTGTGACCTATCACTCATCGAACAGACCCGACGGGAATGGTGCTTCCTCCGGGACCGACGCATCGACGCCTATGGGAGTCTGTCGGCCCGTTTTCTGGATCACGCGGATCGCGAGTAGACTCCTCCATGAAGCCCTCCTCATCCGAGACGCCGTCCCAGGGTGGCTACCTCATGCCGGCAGAGTGGCATCCCCATGCCTCGACCTGGCTGACTTGGCCGACCAACCGAATCACGTGGCCCGGAGAGCGCCTCGAGCGAGTCCGCGACGCCTACCTCATGATGATCCAGGCGCTTCTCGAGCACGAGGGGGTCGACCTGCTGGTCCATGACGAAGAGACCGCACAGAGCGTGCGGCGGCGAGTAGGGAAAGTCGGGGCGAACCCCGAAGCACTTCGCACCCACATTATTCCCACCGTCGACGGCTGGATCCGCGACTACGGTCCAAACTTTCTGATTCATCCTACCGACCCGGACCGGCCTGTGGCGTTCAACAAGTGGGAGTTCAACGCCTGGGGCAATAAGTACCCCGATCTGACGTTGGACAATGCGGTCGTGGATGGACTTTCACGCCACCTCCCCGGACGGATGTTTCGCCCGAAGGTGGTTCTCGAAGGCGGCTCGATCGACGTGAATGGTCGCGGACTGTGTTTGACCACTCGTCAATGTCTGCTCAACCCGAATCGGAATCCCGACCTCTCCCGGGAGTGCATCGAAGACCTGCTGAAGAGCTATCTGAACGTTGAACGAGTGATCTGGCTGGATGAAGGGGTTGTCGGGGACGATACTGACGGACACATCGACGACATTGCACGATTCGCAGCGCCGGATATCGTCGTGTGTGCAGTCGAAGAGGATCCGACGGATGCGAACTTCCCGATGCTGAAGGCCAACCATGAGACTTTGTGCCATTTGTCGACACAGGAGGACTTGTTTGGAATCGTTTCGCTTCCCATGCCGGAGCCGGTGGTGGACGGAGGCGAGCGCCTCCCCGCCAGCTATGCGAACTTCTACATCGCCAACGGATTGGTGCTGGTGCCGGTCTTTGGACAGGAGAGGGACCGGTCCGCACTGGACATTCTGCAGGGGGTCTTTCCCGGCCGCCGCGTCTTGGGCATTCCCGCGACCGACATGGTCTACGGCCTCGGAGCCGTTCACTGCCTCACTCAACAGCAGCCACAAGCGTCCTCGCTTGTCCCCTGCCCCGAATGAACATCTCCGGCACGGCTTTCACGGACGCCGAGGGCTCCAAAACAAAGAAACCCTTTGCGTGCTCTGCGACTTTGCGCGAGATCGAGTTGCCGAGGTTATGCCCCGCTGCCGAGCTTCAAACCAAATCGAGCTGAGACCCTCCGGGCAATCCCCTTCTGAACCCGGAACTCCGACCGCCGAGAGACAAGCTGGAAGCATATCCCGCTCCCGGAACTCGGAACTCGGAACTCGGAACTATCTACTCGTGTTCCAGCACGATCACGCTCGCAATCGGATCGGGTGCTTGGGCAGGTACCGTCACCGCCAAGCCCTCGTCCTGCTGCGTGAATTGCAGTTCCTGGTCCGGATGAGCAAGCAGATAGACCTTCGTCACGGAGCCTGAAACCGGGGGCACCTTCAAACGTCCTTTCGGCCAGTCGAAAACCATCAGGAAGATCTGATGACCCTTGGTGGTCGCCCGCCCCCAGGAGAGATCGGAAAAGGGACTCGGACCGGTGCCGTAGATCGCCTCACCGTTGACATCCATCCACTCACCGATCTGTTGAAGTCGTTCGACACTGGGTTGGGGAATCTTCCCCTGGGCCGTTGGACCCACATTGAGAAGATAGTTCCCTCCCTTGCTTGCGATGTCGATGAGATTCCGGACCAGTTGCTCCGCCGACTTCCAGTGGTCGTCATACGACTTGTAGCCCCAGGTGTCGTTCATGGTCATGCACGACTCCCAGTCGACTCCTGCGAGGCCGGTGGCCGGGATCTCCTGCTCAGGCGTCCCGAAGTCACCGGCGAAGCCGGGTCCTTTGTTCATACCCTGCATCCCCTGGCGTCCCTTGCCGACACGGTTGTTGATGATGATGGAAGGTTTGAGACTGCGAACGTAGTTGTACAGATCCTTGCCGTCCTGCTCGGTCCACCAGTCGACCCATTCTCCATCGAACCACAGGATGGCGGGATCGTATCGCGTGACCAACTCCTTGAGCTGTGCCTTCATATAGTCGATATATTGCTGCTTCTGATCGGGGTGGATCTTCGTTTGGCCGTCGCCGGCCGTGGGGTCCTTACCTTCCTTGTCCACATACTGGGAGGGATGATGCCAGTCCATGATCGAGTAGTAGAAACCCAGCGTGATCTCCTGGTTCCGGCACTCCCGGCTGAGAGCGGCGATGGGATCGCGACCGTAGGGCGTGGCATCGACGATGTCGAAATCGGTGAACTTGCTGTCAAACATCGAGAAGCCCTCATGGTGCTTGGAGGTGATCACGATGTACTTCATGCCGGCCTCTTTGGCGACTCGCACCCACTCGGCGGCATCGAAATCGACAGGATCGAACTGCTCGGCAAACTTGACGTATTCCGCTTCCGGAATGTTCGCCCAGGATTGGATCCATTCACCGATCTGGTCGGATCGTTGCCCTTTGTACTCACCTGCCGGCACAGCATACAGACCCCAGTGGATGAACATCCCGAAGCGATCGTTTCGCCACCACTGCATCCTCTGGTCCTTGTCCTGTGGGCTTTCATCAAGGTAGTTCCTGATCTGGACCGCCTCCCCTTGCGCCTCTTCGGCCGTCGAGCATGCCGGAAGGAGCAGAGCCAGGCAAATCACGAAAAGCAGATATCTGACACGCATGTCACCCCCTTGCTTCAGGAATGGATTATTGCCAATCATCCGCGGAACGGCAACCCGCCACGCAGTGCTCGTCGTGCCGTTGTGGTGAACCCCCTGTCCCACTACGCCGGAGATCGACCACGACGGACACCACGCAGTGGTCATGCTTCTCCCGATCCGGGGAGCGCCGTGGAAGCCAGATCAAGATTGCCTCCGGGCGGCAATCCCATTACGATGGAACACTATGTCGGTTCAAAAGATCGCCGTGGTGACCGGCGGAGGCAAGGGCATTGGGAGAGGAATCAGTCTTCGTCTGGCTGAGAGCGGCTATGACGTCGTCGTCAACTTCAGTTCGGACAAGGAGAGTGCGGAAAAGACGGCACAGGACGTCGAACGCATCGGGCAGAAGAGTCTGATCATTCAAGCTGATGTCGGCTTCTCCGACCAGGTGGGACGTTTGTTCGATGCCGTGATCGAGCAGTGGGGTATCCCCGAGGTGCTCGTCAACAACGCGGGAATCCAGACCTGGAAGGCTCTGCTCGAACTGGAAGAGGAAGAGTGGGATCAAACGCTTCGAACCAACCTCAAGGGGACGTTTCTCTGTACACAGCGGGCCGCCAGAGAGATGGCCAAGCGCGAGCGAGGCTGCATCATCAACATCGGCTCAGGCTGCAACAAAGGCCCCTTCCCCAAGCTTGCCGGTTACACGGCCAGCAAGGGTGGCGTGGAACTCTTCACACGGGTGGCCGCTGTCGAACTCGGTCCGCTGGGGATCTCGGTGAACTGTGTCGCTCCGGGAGCCGTCGAGATCGAGAGAGAGGAATTCAATCCTCCCAACTATTCTGCGATCTGGACTCCCCTCACCCCGCTCGGTCGCGTCGGTCGACCCGAGGATGTGGCTGCGACCGTTGCCTTCCTGGTATCTCCTGAAGGCGCGTTCATCAACGGCCAGACGATTTACGTGGACGGCGGGCTCTTCACGCAGATGCCCTGGCCGTTCGACTAGAGCTTCTCGACATCGGCCGCATCGATCTCACAGCAGACCGCCTGTTGGATCAGATCGACCGTGATGACGAAGCGAAAGCGGCTCTTCTTTTCTATGAGATACCCGGCCAGACCTCGGAGCGGTCCCCGACGAACACGAACGCGGTCCCCCACCACCATCTCGGGGAAGGGGTCGTAGGGGAGTTTGCTGAACACCAGGGTCTTGACCGCATCGACCTGCTCGGCCGGAATTGGGGCCGGTTCGTTGTTGAAACCAATGATCCTCACGACCGAGGGAACCTTGAGGATGTCGAGCCGGTGCTCGCGAACATCGGTGCGGACGAAGATGTAGCCGGGAAACAGCGGAAACTGCACCTCCTTGCGCCGATCCTTCCACTTGGAGATGACGCTTCGAAGCGGCAGGAAGACTTCGATCTTGCGCTGCCAGAGTTCTTCGGCTACGACTTTCTCATGTCGGCTGCGGGTGTAGACCGCATACCAGAGTCTGGTTTCGCTCATTGCTCCAAACTAGAAATAGAGAGCGGGGGATGACCCTACAGGTTTCGCGTTTTGCGGGGGCAGGCAACTCCCGTCGCTATCGACCACAGCATTTTTTGAACTTTTTGCCCGAGCCACAGGGACAGGGGTCATTGCGACCCACTTTCTTGAGTGTACGAACCACTGTTCGTCCCGATCCGGACGACTTTGCGGCGGCTTGTGCCCCGCCGCCGGCCGTTGCACCGGCCTGCCCCGAACCGGCATAGGCAGGTTCCGCCTCACCACCGGAATAACTAACCTGCCTGGCCCGACGCGCCCTGGCCGTCCGAATCTCGGTTTCCTCTTCCTGCGTCATCGGGCGCAGCAAGTACAACATGCGGACGACCTCTTCACTGACGCGGTCCCTCAACTCCTCGAACAGCTCAAATGCCTCACGTTTGTATTCGACCTTCGGATCGCGCTGACCGTAGCCCCGCAACCCGATACCTTCCTTGAGGTGATCGAGCGCGAGGAGGTGATCCTTCCATTGCTGATCCAGAATCTGGAGCATCAGAACCCGCTCGAACCAGCGCATCGCCTGGGGTGAGGCCTCCTGCTCCTTTTCCTCGTAGCGGTGATGGATCGCGTTCAGCAGATAGTCTTCGAGTTCGGGTCGAGACAGCTCGCGCAGCGGAACCTTTTCACTCTTCGGCTCAGATGCGGCATCGCCCTCGGATCCCTGCGGAGGTGGAGGGACGACCTGGTCGGGAATGTCGATCCCGAAGACCCGCTTGACGTTGAGCTTCAGGTCGTCATACTCCCAGCGCTCCATGTTGACGTCGGTGCTCGCATAGGAATCCAGAAAGCTGAAGAGGAGATCCTCAGCCATCTCCATCACATAGGCGCGCTGGTCGCCGCCTTCCAGCAACTCGCGGCGGAAGCGGTAGATTTCCTCCCGCTGCTTGTTCATGACGTCGTCGTATTCGAGCAAATGCTTGCGGATTTCGAAGTTGCGCGCTTCCACCTGAGCCTGAGCCCGCTCGATCTGACGACTCAACAGCTTCGACTCGATGGGCACTCCTTCGTCCATACCGAGTCGCTGCATCAAGTTCGTGATGTTATCGGAACCGAAGATCCGCAGAAGATCATCCTCGAGTGACAGGTAGAAGCGGCTCGAACCCGGGTCTCCCTGCCGACCGGCACGACCTCGCAACTGGTTGTCGATGCGCCGGGCCTCGTGTCGCTCCGTTCCAATGATGTGGAGGCCACCCAGTGAGATGACTTCGTCATGGGCCTTCTTCCATTTTTCGAAAGCGCGCTTGCGATCCTCTTCAGGAATCTCCACAGGATGGGGGGCGTTTTCGGAGACCAGCTCGTCTTCGTCGAGCTGGTCGGTCATCTCGTACTCCGGTTTGCCGCCCAGGATGATATCGGTGCCGCGGCCGGCCATATTCGTGGCGATGGTTACAGCGCCCTTCTTGCCGGCGTCGGCCACGATCTCAGCTTCACGAGCGTGGTATTTGGCGTTCAGCACGACGTGCCGAATGCCACGACGTTTGAGGATTCCCGACAGGCGCTCCGATTTTTCGATCGACGTTGTGCCGACAAGAGCCGGCCGACCGACCTCGTTCAATCCCGCGATTTCATCGGCGACCGCCTGGAATTTCTCCCGTTCCGTCCGATAGACGACATCGGGGTGCTCGATCCGACGCAGGTCCCGGTTGGTCGGGATCACGACCACGTCCAGCTTGTAGGTACCCTCGAATTCGGCCGCTTCGGTCTCGGCCGTACCCGTCATACCGGCCAGCTTGTCGTACATCCGGAAGTAATTCTGGAATGTGATGGTCGCCAGGGTCTGATTCTCCCGCTCGATCTTCACGCCTTCCTTGGCTTCCAGCGCCTGGTGCAGACCATCGGAATAACGGCGCCCCGGCATCAGCCGACCGGTAAACTCGTCGACGATGACCACCTGGCCGTCCTTGACCATGTAGTCCTTGTCACGCGTAAACAGCGTGTGGGCCTTCAGCGCTTGCTGGATGTGGTGAACCAGATCCATGTGGCGCGGATCGTAGAGGTTGTCCACCCCCAACGCCTTTTCGGCTTTCTCGATACCCGATTCCTGAAGGACCACGGAACGAGCCTTCTCGTCCACGTTGAAATCTTCTTCCCGAATCAGCCGGGGGATCAGGCGATCGATCTTGGCGTACTTGTCGGTCGACTCCTCCGACGGTCCACTGATGATCAGCGGCGTCCGCGCCTCGTCGATCAAAATCGAGTCGACTTCGTCAACGATGGAATAGCGATGTCCCCTCTGAACACAATCGTCCAGAGTGAACTTCATGTTGTCCCTCAGATAGTCGAACCCGAACTCGTTATTGGTGCCGTAGGTGATATCGGCAGCGTACGCAGCCTGGCGATCGGCGTCCGGCATGTCGTGCTGGATCACGCCCACCGTCAAGCCCAGGTACTCATAGATGGGACGCATCCAGTCCGCATCTCGGCGAGCCAGGTAGTCATTGACCGTGACCAGGTGTACGCCCTTGCCCTCCAGGGCATTGAGGTAGACCGGAAGCGTCGCCACCAGCGTTTTCCCTTCACCGGTCTTCATCTCGGCGATTCTGCCTTCGTGCAGGACCATACCGCCGATCAACTGAACGTCGTAGTGGCGCATCCCGAGGGTCCGTTTGGAAGCCTCTCGTACGCAAGCAAAGGCCTCGGGGAGCAAATCGTCGATCGAGGCTCCCTTCTCGATCCGCTGACGGAACTCGGCGGTCCTGGCTCTTAACTCCTCGGCCGACAACGCGGAGACTTGCGACTCCAGGGCATTGATCTGATCGACAACCGGCTTAGTGCGCTTGAGGTAGCGCTGATTCTTCGAGCCGATTACCTTGGCAAGGAATTCATTCAGCATGGATAACCCATTTTACCGGGTTTCGGCAAGTTATGAGACGACCGGGGCCTTATGGGACCTATGAGACCTCTGGGACAACCTGGCTTTCGCCGCCCCGTCTCCCGGTCCGTGCGTCCTATAAGTCCTATAGGTCCCATTCCAGAGATGACCGAGAAATCTCAGCAGTCCAAGCCCAAGGCGGCCCTACCGAACCGCTCAGTCCTCCACCCGGTAATTCGGGGCTTCCTTCGTGACCAGAACATCATGCACGTGGCTCTCACGGACGCCGTGGTCGGTCACTCTGATGAACTTGGCCTTACGCTGCAGCTCGGGGATAGTCCGTGCACCGACGTAGCCCATTCCCGACCGCACCCCTCCAAGCAGGACCGGAACCAGACTCTCGAGGCTCCCCTTGTAGGGAACGCGGCCTTCGATCCCTTCCGGAGCGGCTTTTCTCAGTCCCGCTTCCATCGAATGACCGTAGCGGTCGGAGCTGTGGCCCTTTTCCATGGCCCCCTGGGATCCCATGCCGCGATAGGATTTGTAGCTGCGGTTCTGGTAGAAAACCAGTTCGCCCGGAGCTTCGTCCGTCCCGGCGAACAGATTGCCGACCATGATGCAGCTCGCTCCCGCGGCCAGAGCTTTGACGATGTCACCCGAGTACTTGACACCGCCGTCGGCGATGACCGGAATCCCCAGCTTGCGTGCCACCTTGACCGTCTCCAGAATCGCCGTGATTTGAGGGACACCGGTCCCCGTCACGATCCGGGTCGTGCAGATGCTGCCCGGACCCATTCCCACCTTGACCGCGTTGGCACCGGCATCGATCAGCGCCTTGGCCGCATCCCCGCCGGCGATGTTGCCGGCCACAAGGTCTGCCGTCTTCAGCTTCTTACGCAACGCCCGAACGCCCTTGATGACGCGTTCGCTGAAGCCATGAGCCGTGTCGATGACGATCACATCGGCGCCGGCTTTCTCGAGTTCCCTCGCCCGATCCAGAAAGTCGCCGCTGGCCCCGACGGCCGCCCCCACCCGCAGGCGCCCGTATGAGTCCTTGGACGCATCCGGGTAGGTGATCATCTTCATGATGTCCTTGACCGTGATCAGGCCGCGCAAACGGAACTTTTCATCCACGACGGGAAGCTTCTCGATACGATGTTCGTGCAGCCTCCTCTTGGCTTCGTCCAGCGAAATCCCTTCCTGAACCGTGACCAGGTTTTCCTTGGTCATCAGCTCTTTGGCTTCCACGTCCAGATCCGTGGCGAAGCGCAGGTCCCGGTTCGTCAGGATTCCCAAGAGCTTGCCGCGGGGGTTGGTCACCGGCACCCCGGAGATCTTGAACCGGTCCATGATCGAGAGAACCTCTCGAAGCCTGGTCTCGGGGCCCACCTGGATCGGATCGACGATCATCCCCGATTCCGACCGCTTGGTCTTGTCCACTTCGGCGACCTGCTCCTCGATAGCCATGTTGCGGTGAATGATCCCGATGCCCCCGAGCCTCGCCAATGCGATCGCCATACGCGCTTCCGTAACCGTGTCCATGGCCGCGGAACAGAGAGGAATATTCAGCGAGATATTTTGAGACAAGGCACTTTGGAGCTCCGCTTCCGCCGGCATGACGTCCGATCTAGCCGGCATCAGCAGAACATCGTCAAACGTAAGGGCTTCGAGCAGTTCCATTGCGGGATTATAGCAGCGAGATCGGACTAATGCCACGAAGCCCCCGCTCCCGCCGGCGCACATCTTCTCCCCGAAATTTCGAGAGCGCTCTCGATGCTTCGGCGGCGTCGTACCGGTGCAGGGACCGGCGTGCGGCCCCTTAGTCTTTAGTGATTCGAATGACTTCCTCGACGCCCTCCATCTGACGGACATCGTCTTCGACGGAGCTGAGCTTGACGCCGACG
The DNA here is from genome assembly GCA_037388505.1 of Acidobacteriota bacterium. Lineage (GTDB taxonomy): Bacteria > Acidobacteriota > UBA6911 > RPQK01 > JAPXNP01 > JARRKC01. The sequence goes on from JARRKC010000024.1 coordinate 42,866, forward strand.
ACGCCCAGGATGGTCTTTTCCACCCCCGTGGATCGATGCACGTCGAAGTCGCGGGAGCTCAGCAGGTCGATGACCCGTTCGATCTGCTTTTCGGTGGCATCGTGCTTCATGACGACGATCATGAGTCCCCTCCTGCTTCGGATGGGTTTGCGTCGAGCAGCCGGCGGTGCTCTCGTTCGGTCCGCCGGGTCTCATCCACGATACGCTCAAAGATTCGCCTCGCCGACTCGGCGGTCAGATATCCGTCGGCGGAGGACTGCACGTTGGCCATGACTTCCTCTTCGCGCTGCGGATCGTAGACCTGCCGGCCGCTCCGGGCCTTGAGTCTGCCGATCTCGATGGCACATTCGGTTCGTCGCGCCAACAGTCTCACCAGTTCTCGATCCAGCCGGTCGATTTCTTCCCGCCAGTGATCCAGTGACTTCCCAATCGGGCTATCCAAGGAATTGCCTCTTCACGAAATCCACGACTCTCTGGGAGAGGTCGTGCTCATCCACATTCTCCTGCATGAACCGCACAATGGCCGTGCCGACGACCGCCCCCTCCGCGAACTCCCAGACCCGCTCGACGTCTTCGCGTGAACGGATTCCGAAGCCCACGGCAACGGGGAGATGGGTTGAACTACGGATCTGGCCCACGATCCGCCGGGCGGCGTCGCCCACCTGCGACTGCCTACCCGTCACGCCTGTCCGCGCGACCATATAGATGAAACCCGTCGCGGCCTCACAGATCCGGTGGATCCGCTCCGGAGACGAGGTCGGCGCCACCAGGAGCACGGATTTGAGCTCGTGGATCGACTCCACGATCGACAAGCCGACGTGACTCTCCTCGGGCGTCAGGTCGGAGATCAGGAGTCCGTTCAACCCGGCCTGCGAACCCTCTCGATCCAGTCGCTCGAGACCAAATCGAAGCACCGGATTCAGATAGGTCATGAAGATCAAGGGAACGGCGGTTTTGCTTCGAACATCCCGAACCATCTCCAGATAATCGGAAATTGTGTACCCATGCTGGAGAGCGTCGAAGGACGCCTGCTGAATCACCGGACCATCGGCGATCGGATCGGAGAACGGAATGCCGATTTCGATCAGACCCGAACCCGCTTCGGCAAGGCCGAGGACAATGTCCCGCGTGGTTTCCAAATCTGGAAATCCGGCCGTTACGAATGGAATGAAGGAGTTCTTTTCGAACATGCTGCCACCTTTGATCAGACTGCCGGTTCGCTTGCACCCTGGTCGCGCCGGGTTCTCTGTACGGTTTCGACGTCCTTGTCCCCCCGACCCGAGAGGTTCACGATGATCGAGCTTCCCTCGAACAGATCCCTTCTTTCCCGCAGATAGGCCAGCGCGTGCGCCGACTCGAGCGCCGGGATGATGCCTTCCAGGCGGGACAGCTCGTGAAATGCCTCGAGCGCGGTCTTGTCCGAGACAGAGTCGTAACGGATCCGTCCGGACTCCATGAGATTCGCGTGTTCGGGGCCGACCGATGGATAGTCCAAGCCGGCGGAGACACTGTGAGTGGCCGCGATCTGTCCCCGTTCATCCTGCAGGACGTAACTGTAAGTCCCGTGCAAAACCCCGGGGACGCCTCCGGCGAAGCGCGCAGCATGCTCACCCAGTTCCTTGCCTCGACCTCCCGCCTCTACTCCGATCATCTTCACATCGGGGTCGTTGAGAAATTCGAAGAAAAGGCCGATCGAATTGCTGCCACCGCCGACGCAGGCCACCAGAAAATCAGGCAATCGGCCCTCCTGACCCAGGATCTGGCGTCGAGCTTCCTGCCCAATGATGCTCTGGAAGTCGCGGACCATTGTCGGATAGGGATGCGGACCCAGGACCGAGCCCAAGAGGTAGTAGGTATCCTCGACGTTGGTTACCCAATCCCGCATCGCTTCGTTGATGGCGTCCTTCAATGTCCGGCTGCCGGCATCGACGGCGGTAACGCGAGCCCCCAGCAGTTCCATCCGAAAAACGTTGAGGGCCTGGCGACGCATGTCCTCGGTTCCCATGTAGATCACACAGTCGAGTCCAAGCAGAGCACACACCGTGGCCGTGGCCACACCGTGCTGTCCGGCTCCGGTTTCGGCGATAATCCGCGTCTTGCCCATCCGCCGCGCCAGCAGAGCCTGGCCGAGCGCATTGTTGATCTTGTGAGCACCGGTGTGGCAGAGATCTTCGCGCTTGAGATAGACCTTGGCCTTCAGTGCCGTTGAGAGCCGCTCCGCAAACCAGAGCGGGGTCGGGCGCCCCACGTAATCTCTGAGCAGCCGGTCCAGCTCCTGTTGAAACGCCGGATCCCGGCGGGCCGAGGAGTAGGCCTTCTGAAGTTCCAGAATCGGCGTCATCAGGGTTTCGGGCACGAATGAGCCGCCGAACCGACCGAAGTGGCCTGTCGCATCGGGAAGATCCACAAATGAAGTCATGCTGACAAGTCTCCTGACTCGCCCGTCCGTTGCGCCCTCGGATGTGTCGACGGACGGTCTACCATTCAGTATTCATCTTCCAATAGAGCCGCCAGCGCGTCGCCGGGCGAGGCGGTCTCCATGAATGTCGTTCCAATGAGGAAACCGGAGAAGCCGGCATCCTTCAGCTCGACGAGCTGCGAGCGCGTCGAGAGGCCGCTCTCGGCCACCAGCGTCAACGACGACTCGCCTTCGAGCCGCCGCGCGGCTTGGAACGATGTTTCGAGGTTGACGCTGAAGTCTTTGAGATTTCGGTTGTTGACACCGATGATACGAGCGCCGGACTCCAATGCGGTGTCGAGTTCGAACAGATCGTGGACCTCGACCAGAGCCTCGAGCCCAAACTCGTCGCCATACTCGCGCAAATCGGCCAGGCGGCCGCGGGAGAGGCAGGCGACGATCAAAAGGAAAGCGGATGCTGCGTGCGCCCGTGCCTCGGCGACCTGGTAACGCTCGAGGATGAAGTCCTTGCGCAGAAGCGGCAACGGCCTGTGGCGCCACGGCTCGTTCCGGTCCTCCTCCGACTCACGCTCATCATTCGAGAGAGCCCAGTCACGTTCCATGATGTCCCGCACCTCGTCGAGAAAGCCGAGCCGACCCTTGAAATAGGCTTCATCGGTGAGGATCGAGAGGGCGGCAGCTCCGCCCCGGGCGTAACCGCGCGCGACGCGGGCCGGCGGATCCTGGCAAAGGAACGGGCCGTGACTGGGGCTCTGGTATTTCAGCTCGGCGATCACATGGAGCGAGTCGCCGGCCAGAGCATCCGACAGACGTGGCAGAGGCACTTCGGGCGCGACTTCGAGCAGGTCTTCAAGCGGCTTCTCGGCACTTCGCTCGGCAATCTCGCGTCGCTTTGTCGCCACAATCTGTTCGAGCAGATTCACCGCCGGCTTCCTTTCCTCTCGTCGGCGCCGGCGAGACAGACGGAGTTTCGAACTGCCGCCAGAAACCTCGAGAGCTTTTCAGGATCCTTCCGACCGGGACTGCGTTCCACCCCTGAACAGACGTCCACGCCGAGCGGCCTGAGGATGCAGATGGCGTCGGCCACATTGTCCGCAGTGAGCCCGCCGGACAGGACGAAGGGGCGTCGGATGCGGGCCACCTGTTCCCAGGACGTCAGTCGTCCTGTTCCCCAGGACGTATCGACGATCACCGACCGGTTCGGGAATTCCTCGGCCTGGTCCGGTGCGATCGCAACCAGCAAAGGCATGTCGCCAAACTCGGCCAACTCCGCATCGTCGCGTGCTCCGTGCACCTGGAGACCGTCGAGAAGTCCTTCGAGTTCGCGCCAGACGTCTGCACCGTCACGACCCAGGACCATAATGCCGAAGAAGATCACCTCCTGCGGAAGTCTTTCAATGATCCTCGCCGCCGCCTGCGGCTTCAAGAAGCGCGGACTCTTCGGGTAGAAATTGAAGCCGAGGCAGTTGGCGCCGAGTTCCACCGAGAGAAGGGCGTCCTCCAAGTTGGTGATGCCGCAAACCTTGCTCAGGAAGCGAGAGTCATTGCCGGAATCGAGTTCTGAAAACTTGCGGGAGACCACGTCTTGCACCTCAGCTCGAATAGAATTCCACGAGTTCGTTCAACTTCTTCCATGCCAAGCCGCCGAGGAGCGCATCCTCCGCCATCTCCAGAGCCTGCGAGAATCGTGTGTCCGTGGCAACGCGGATGGCCACCGCTGCATTCAACAGAACCACCTCGCGGGCCGGGCCGGTCACGCTCCCTCCCAGGATCCCACGGATGAGCTGAGCGTTCTCGGCCGGACTTCCACCCGCCGGAATACCGAGCCGGGCGCGGATGGGTCGAAAATCGAAGCTGCGCGTTTCCCCGCCGTCGACCTCTGTGACGCGCGTTTCCGCCGTTACGGAAACCTCGTCCAGACCATCCAGTCCGTGCACGACCCAGGCACGGCGACAGCCGAGTCTGAGTAGAACGTGACCCAGCTTCTCGGTCAGCTCGGGCGCGAACACGCCCACGACCTGGGACGGTGCCGATGCAGGATTGGTGAGGGGCCCGAGAAGATTGAAGATGGTTCGGCGACCCAGTTCCCGGCGTATCGTCGCGACCCGCTTCATCGCCGGATGGTGCAGGGGTGCGTACAGGAAGCAGATTCCGAGCTCATTCAATGCTCTTTCGGAAACGTCCGGCGGGCGATCCAGATTGAGACCGAGTTCGACGAACACGTCTGCACTGCCCGATTGGGATGTCACGGCACGGTTTCCATGTTTGGCGACCGGTACGCCGGCGCCCGCCGCGACCAGGGCGGCGGCGGTGGAAATGTTGAACGTCGGACGGCCCCCGCCGGTTCCGGCGGTATCCACGAACTTTTCATGCACGGATCTGACCGGAATGGCCAACCGGCGCATGACCGAGGCGAAACCGACGATCTCCGATTCCGTCTCGCCTTTGTCGGCCAGCGCCACCAGGAACTCGGAAATCAGCGAGTCCGGCTGATCACTCGACAGGATGGCCTCCAGAGCAACCACGGCCTGCTGCTCATCGAGATCTTCTCCTCGGAGGACCTGGTTCTTCATTTCCTCGAGCATAGGAAATTCTCCAGCAGTTTCTTTCCCTCGCGGGTCATGATCGATTCGGGATGGAACTGGACGCCGAACACATCGTACGTCCGGTGTCGAACCCCCATAATGACGCCATCTTCAGTCCACGCCGTGACCTCGAGACAATCCGGAAGGCTCGCCCGGTCGATGACCAGCGAATGATATCGCGTCGCTTCGAACGGATTCTCGAGGCCCGCCAGGACTCCGCTTCCTCCATGATGGATCCAGGATGTCTTCCCGTGCATGAGCTGGTCCGCACGCCTCACGGTTCCTCCGAATGCCTCCCCGATCGCCTGATGACCCAGACAGACGCCCAAGATCGGGATCTCCCCCGCGAACTCCCGAACCATCGACACTGAGACTCCCGCATCCGCCGGCATCCCGGGACCCGGTGAGATGACGATCCGATCCGGACCGATCTCCCGAACCGTCTCAAAACCGAGCTCGTCATTGCGGTATACCGTCAGACGCGCACCGAGTTCTCCGAGATACTGGCAGAGGTTATAAGTGAAACTGTCGTAATTGTCGATGACCAGTACGCTGCTCCCGTTGCGACCGGCAGCCGGAACCGCATCACCACTTGCCTTCTTCTCCTGCACCGTATGCATTCGCTGTCTTCCTCTCGAGCAGTCGTTCATCTCGCTGTCACAGTCCTTCGGCCAGCTGAACCGCATGAACCAGTGCTCTGGCCTTGTTGTGGCATTCGAGATTCTCTCTTTCGGGTACCGAATCGGCCACGATTCCCGCCCCCGCCTGGATCCGGACCTTGCCACCCTCCAGCGTCATCGTTCGAATCGCAATGCAGGTATCGAGATTGCCGCTGTAGTCCAGATACCCGATCGCTCCGCCGTAGACCCCGCGATGGAACGGCTCCAGTTCCTCGATGATCTCCATGGCTCGAATCTTGGGAGCTCCGGTCAGGGTGCCCGCCGGAAAGCACGCAGCCAGAGCGTCGAACCGATCCAGATCGGGCCTCAGTCTTCCCTTGAGATCACTGACGAGGTGCATGACATGGGAATATCGCTCGACGAACATCATCTGCTCCACATGAACCTGCCCGAACTCACTGACCCTTCCGAGGTCGTTCCGGCCCAGATCCACCAGCATCAGGTGTTCGGCTCGCTCCTTCTCGTCGGAGAGCAACTCCCGCTCGAGACGCTGATCGCTCTCCGAATCTCGTCCGCGCCGTCGAGTTCCGGCGATGGGGCGATACTCGAGATCACGACCCTGAACGCGGATCAGCATCTCGGGCGAGGCGCCCGTCGTGCACTGATTTCCGCTTTTCAGAAAAAACATATAGGGCGAGGGATTGATATAACGAAGAGCCCGGTAGACGTTGAACGGGTCTCCCTGAAAATCCATCTCGAAAACCTGGGACAGCACCACCTGGAAGATGTCGCCGGCGCGGATGTACTCCTTGGCTCGCTCGACTGAGGCGCAATAGGCGTCGACCGTCGAAAGAGCTCTGACACGGTTCTCAGGAATCGCTGCACTGCCCGCGCTCCAAGCCGTGTCCACGTCGGACCCATCGCGGTCACCGCTGCCGGACATCGTTCCGTTCGCAGGCCGGCCGTGAATATGCTCCTGGGGCACCGGGCGATCGAGTCGAGCTTCGATCTCCTTCACCTTCTCCCCGCTTTCGTGTGACATGACGATGATCTGATGGCGCAGGTGGTCGAAGGCCAGTACCGTCGGGTAGAAATCCATCGAAACGGAGGGAAGGTCGTCGGCTTCCGGGAGACGGTTCGGAATCCGCTCCAGTTCGCGAATCATTTCGTAATTGAGCCTACCGACGGCGCCGCCCGTGAACGGCGGAAGATCGGGATTTGCCGGTCGGACCGGCGGGAAGGACTTCCTGAAGCCGGTGAAACCACCGTCGAAGCTTCGTGAAGGATCCACTCCGATGAAGGAATAGCGGGCGGTCCTCTCACCCCCCTCCACCGACTCCAGAAGAAATGCGCGTTCACTCGCGGCGGAGACCCTCAGAAAGGCAGACACGGGGGTCAGCAGATCGGCAAGAACGGTCTTGTGATGAATCATTTCCAGTCGCTTCCTTCTCGGCTTCTCCGGGGATTCCCCAAAAACAAAAAGGCCGTGGAGAACTGTCTCCACGGCCTCTTTTTCGATTGACTATCTCTACTTCAGGTTACATGAGACCGACAGTCCTCGGCGTTCGTGTCAATTGCACCACCAACGCCAGAGGGGGCTGTTGTTTCTCATGATCTTCCCGACCAATGATTTTAGCACAGCGAATTCCGAGCAGGCAACGAAGGAATCGAAGGCCCTCGGAAAAGCCTCCACCGAAGGAACCGGATCGTTCCGTACTAACCCTGAGACATGGAGTGCAGGAATTCGTCGTTGCTCCTCGTCTTGCCCAGCTTGTCGAGCAAAAGCTCCATGGATTCCGTTACGGACAGAGGATTGAGAACCTTACGCAATACCCACACCCGGTTGAGGGTCGCTTCATCCAGGAGGAGTTCCTCCTTTCGGGTACCCGACCGATTGATGTCGATTGCCGGGAAGATGCGCTTGTCGACCAGTCGGCGATCGAGAACCAGCTCCATGTTGCCGGTCCCCTTGAATTCCTCGAAGATGACGTCATCCATACGGCTGCCGGTGTCGATCAACGCTGTTGCGATGATGGTGAGACTCCCGCCTTCTTCCAGATTCCGAGCCGCTCCAAAGAACCGCTTCGGGCGCTGCAGGGCGTTCGAATCCACGCCGCCGGAAAGAACCTTTCCGGAGGGAGGCACGACGGTATTGTAGGCTCGGGCCAGCCGGGTGATCGAATCGAGCAGGATCACCACATCCTTGCCGTGCTCGACCAGGCGCTTGGCCTTTTCGAGGACCATCTCGGCGACCTGGACGTGCCGCGAAGCGGGTTCATCGAACGTCGAGCTGACCACTTCACCCGTGACCGACCGCAGCATGTCGGTGACTTCCTCGGGCCGCTCGTCGATCAGCAACACGATCAACACGATCTCCGGATGGTTGACCTCGATCGAATGGGCGATGCTCTGCAGGATCATCGTCTTTCCGGCGCGCGGTGGCGAGACGATCAGGCCGCGCTGTCCCTTTCCGATCGGATTCATCAGGTCCATCACCCGACCCGTGAGATTCTCCGACGCCGTCTCGAGCTGGATTCGCTCCAGCGGATAGAGAGGCGTCAGGTTCTCGAAGAACGTCCGTTCGCGGGCAACCTCAGGATGCTCGAAGTTGATGGCTTCGACCTTGATCAGCGCAAAATAGCGCTCTCCGTCCTTGGGAGGGCGAACCTGTCCGGAGACCGTATCCCCGGTGCGAAGATCGAACTTTCGGATCTGGGACGGGGAGACATAGATATCGTCGGGCCCCGGCAGATAGTTGTATTCGGGAGCCCGGAGGAAGCCGAATCCGTCGGGCAGGGTTTCCAGAACCCCCTCCGAAAAGATGAGACCGCTCCTCTCCGTCTGCGCTTTGAGGATCTGGAAAATCAGCTCCTGCTTGCGCATTCCGGCTGCCCCTTCGATCTCCAGCGATTTCGCGATCTTGTTCAGGGTCTGGATATTCATTTCCTTGAGTTCCTGAATGTTCAGGGGCTCGCCGTTTTCTTTTGCCGCGTTCTTCTTCGCCTTCGCTTCCATTTTCGAATCCGTTGCTTCAGCCATAGCTACACCTCGAACACGGCCGGCGACCGAAAGCCCAGATACTCGAAATCCGGCCCTGGGACGCTGGCCCTTCCTTCTGATTAGACGTTGACTCCGGAATCCTCGATCATCTGCCAGAGCTCATGTCGGCCCTCCCCTGTTGCCGAGGAGAAGGCAATGACATTCGGCCCGGAGAGCCTTTCCCTGATCTCCTGAACCGACCGGGACCGGCGGCTCTTTGCTACCTTGTCGATCTTCGTCGCCGCGACCACGAAAGGCACCCCCAAATCCTCCAAGTATCCCACCATCTCGAAGTCCAGCTCCGTGGGAGGTCGACGCGCGTCCACAATGACAACAGTCATCCGCAGCGGAGAGTATTCACTAAAGAACTCTTCGATCATCGACGCCCAGCGCCGGCGCACACGGTCCGGCACTCTTGCGTAGCCGTACCCGGGCAGATCGACCAACATCCATTTCTCTTCCAGCGAAAAGAAATTGATGCATTGCGTCCGGCCCGGCGTCGAACTGATTCGAGCAAGCTGCCTCGCTCCAACCAGACAATTGATCAGGCTCGACTTCCCCACGTTCGAGCGTCCCGCAAATGCGATCGCCGGGACCTCCCCCGGGGGGTAGCATTCCTTTCGGTCTGCACTCTTGACAAACCGAGCCTTCCGCAAAAATGCACTCTGCACACCAGTAGCTCTGGGAGTATCAAATTCAATGGACGCCGGGGCGGTTCCCCTCATCCGGCTTGATCACGTCCGGCGGCTGGCGCTCCTGGAAGGACTCCTCCGTATCACGATCCGAGGATTCCTCGGCCTTCGTGTCGCCGCCAATGGGTCGCTCCAGCGCCACCTTGAGCACCTCGTCCATGCTTTCTACGAGAACGATCTGGAGATCTTGACGGACGGACTCCGGAATGTCCTTCAAGTCTTTTTCGTTGTCCTTCGGCAGAATCACGGTTTTGATCCCTGCTCGATGGGCGGCCAGGACCTTCTCCTTGACGCCGCCGATGGGCAGGACTTTGCCGCGCAAGGTGATCTCACCCGTCATTGCCACGTCCCGCCGCACGGGAATGCCCGACAGGGCCGACACGATCGTCGTCGCCAACGTGATCCCGGCCGAGGGTCCGTCCTTGGGTATGGCACCTTCCGGCACATGGACGTGCATATCCTTGAGCTTGTAGAAGTCCTTGTTGAACCCCCAGTCGGCTCCTCGGGATCGCACGAAGGAGAGAGCGGCCCGCGCGGACTCCTGCATCACTTCTCCGAGTTTTCCGGTAAGCTGCAGATCTCCTTTGCCGTCCATGGTCGTCGCTTCGGTCAGAAGGACCTCACCTCCGACCTCGGTCCAGGCCAGACCGGTAGCCAGACCGACCTCACTCGCCTCGGCAGCCAGCTGCTGCCGATATCGCTTCACACCCAGCAGTTCGTTCACCTTCGCCGCGTCGATCACATAGGGCTCGTCGTCCAACTGGCGGGTGACGACTTTCCGGGCAATCTTCCGCATGACGTTGCCGATCTCGCGTTCGAGGTTCCGAACACCCGACTCGCGAGTGTAGTGCCGGATCAACTCCAGGATCGCCTCGTCGTCGAATTTCAACTGCTCGGCGGTCAACCCCTTCTGTTCGAGTTGCTTCGGCACCAGAAACTGCTTGGCGATGTGCAGCTTCTCGATTTCCGTATAACCCGAGATCTCGATGATCTCCATCCGGTCGCGAAGCGGACCGGGGATCGTGTGGAGCACATTGGCCGTGCAGACGAAAAGGACCTCCGAGAGATCGAACTCCGTATCCAGGTAATGGTCCACAAAAGACTTGTTGTGCTCCGGGTCCAGAACCTCCATCAGGGCTGCGGAAGGATCGCCCCGAAAATCCATGCTCATCTTGTCGATCTCGTCCAGCAGAAAGATCGGATTCTTGGTGCCGGCCTTCCGCATCATCTGGATGATCTGGCCCGGCAGAGCTCCGATATAGGTGCGCCGGTGACCGCGAATCTCGGCCTCATCACGGACTCCGCCCAGCGACTGGCGCACGAATCTCCGACCGGTGGCCCGACCTATGGATCGGCCCAGTGAGGTCTTTCCTACGCCGGGAGGTCCGACGAAGCAGAGAATCGAGCCCTGCACCGACTTCTTGCGATTCTGACCCAGCAACTGGCGGACGGCCAGGAACTCGAGGATCCGCTCTTTGACCTTCTCCAGTCCGTAGTGATCCTGATTGAGGATCTGCTCGGCGCGCTCGATGTCACGCACCTCACGGCTCCGTTTGCTCCAGGGCATGGCGATCAGCCAGTCGAGATAGGTACGCGAGACCGTCGTTTCCGCGCTCATGGGAGGCATCTGCTCGAGCCTTTTGATCTCGCTCATTGCCTTCTCGTAAGCATCCTTCGACATCTTGGCCGCTTCAACCTTCTCCTTGAGCTCCTCGATCTCGCTCTTGTCGTCCCGTCCAAGTTCCTTCTGGATGGCGCGGATCTTCTCGTTCAGATAGTACTCACGCTGCGCCTTTTCCATGCCGCGGCGCACACGCCCCTGGATGGACTTGTCCATCTGGATCTTTTCGATCTCGATCTCGATGAAGTGGATGATCTGCTCCATCCGCGCAGCGGGATCGACGATCTCGAGAAGGATCTGCTTGTCCTCAACGGAAATCGGCAGATTGGCGGCTATCGTGTCCGCGAGCCGCTCCGTTTCGGTGTTCTTGATGGCCTGTAGGATCGCCTCGTAGTTGATGTTGGGGTTGAGCTTCGCAAACTCTTCGAACTGAAGCGTGAGCCGCTTGGTGAGAAGGCCCATCTTGGCGGGAGATACCCGGGGAATCGGATCGAACTGGACCGTCGCCTGGAACGATCCGTCGATTTCCACGATATCGACCGTTCGCGCCCGGCGTCCGCCTTCGACCAGAACACGGATGTTCCCGTCCGGCAGTTTGAGACTCTGGGCGATCGTCGAAACCGTACCAACCTGATAGATATCTGCCGCTTTGGGATTGTCTTGTGAGGCGTCTTTCTGGGTCGCGAGGTAGATCTTCTTGTCCCCCTGCAGCGCCAATTCCAGCGCCCGGACGGAGGACGTCCGACCAATCACAAAAGGAACCATCATATAGGGAAACACCACGACGTCCCGGATCGGGACCATCGGGTAAACATGCTTCATCTCGGCTTGTTTTTGTTCATTCATTGTCAAGATCTATGTTGGAGACGGGTCTCCTACGGGTCTCTCCTCCCTTTAAGATGCCGGGGTTCACCGGAGTGTTTCAAGTACTGAACACCTTTATGTCGAAGTCGGTCTGGGAGAAACGGCCGGAATCCCGGCTGAGGTCAAGTCTCAGGTTCAGCCTAGAAGGCCTAGCCCGCCTTTTCAAGGAGCTTGAAGACAACCTCCTTGTTCTCCACCATCTCGCGGGTAACCACGAATTCTTTCACTTTGGTGGAGGAGGGCAACTCGTACATCAAATCCAACATAAGATCTTCCATGATCATGCGCAAGCCCCTCGCCCCGATCTTCCTCTCGATGGCCAACTCGGCGATGGCACGGAGGGAGTCGTCGGTGAACCTCAGGGCTACGCTCTCGAACTCGAACATCTTCTGATACTGCTTGACCAGCGAGTTCTTGGGTCGAGTCAGAATCTGAACCAGAGCATCGATGTCGAGATCGTGCAATGCGGATATGATGGGCAAACGTCCCACGAATTCCGGTATCAGCCCGTACTTGATGAGATCTTCGGGGAGCACATGGGCCAAAGTCTCGGATTCACCCAGGCTTTTCCAGAAATTCTGAGACAGGTTGGTGCCGAACCCGATACCGTTCCGGCCCAACCGCCGCTTGATGATCTTGTCCAAGCCCACGAATGCACCGCCGCAGATGAACAGGATGTTGGTCGTGTCGACCTGGACGAATTCCTGGTGGGGGTGCTTTCTTCCTCCCTGCGGAGGAACGTTGGCAATGGTCCCCTCCAGAATCTTGAGCAGTGCCTGCTGTACGCCCTCTCCTGAGACGTCGCGGGTGATCGAAGGGTTCTCATCCTTGCGGGAGATCTTATCGATTTCGTCGATGTAGATGATCCCCTGCATGCATCGCTCACGGTCGCCCCCTGCGGCCTGGAGCAGCTTCAGGATGATGTTCTCGACATCTTCCCCGACATATCCGGCCTCGGTCAGCGTGGTGGCATCGACAATCGCAAACGGCACGGAGAGCATCCGGGCGAGCGTCTGAGCAAGGAGCGTCTTACCCGTGCCGGTGGGACCGATCAGCAAAACGTTGCTTTTGGCGATCTCGATTTCCTGGTGCCTGCGCTTCCCCAGCTTGATCCGCTTGTAGTGATTGTAGACCGCCACGGAGAGCTTCTTCTTGGCCAACTCCTGACCGATCACGAAGTCGTCGAGAAAAGCCTTGATCTCGGTAGGCTTGGGCAGCGTGTCCCGAATCGATGACGCCTCGGCGGAAAAGTCGTCCGTAATGATTTCGTTGCAGACGTCGACGCACTCGTCGCAGATGAAGACCGTCGGACCAGCGATGAGCTTCTTGACGTCATTCTGGCTCTTGTTGCAGAAAGAGCACCTTAAGACGTCATCACCATCCTTCTTCAACTGAACCCCCTGCTGGAAATCTCGTCGGGCCAATTATGTGTTTGATCGGTGACATCCTCCGCGCCGACGGCTACGTGTGCTTCTCGATAATCTTGTCAATAATACCATACTCCAACGCCTGCTCGACACCCATAATGTAGTCCCGCTCGACGTCCGCGGCGACCCTCGAGACCTCCTGACCCGTGTGTCGAGCCAGGATTTCATTGGTCATCTCGCGGAGCCGCAGGATCTCCCTGGCGTGGATGTCGATGTCGGTGGCCTGGCCCGACAAACCCGTCATCGCGGGCTGGTGGATCAGGATTCTGCTGTGCGGCAAAGCAAACCGCTTGGTCCCTTCTCCGGCCGCCAGCAGAAGGGCTCCCATCGACGCGGCCTGCCCGATGCAAATCGTGTTCACGTCGTTCTTGACGAACTGCATCGTGTCGTAGATCGCAAGACCGGCCGTGATCGATCCGCCCGGCGAATTGATGTAAAGATACACGTCGCGGTCGGGATCTTCAGCCTCCAGAAACAGAAGCTGGGCCGTCACCAGGTTGGCGACGTTGTCGTCGATCGGTGTGCCGACGAAGATGATGTTGTCCTTGAGCAAGCGCGAGAAAATGTCGTAGGCGCGCTCGCCCCGATTGGTCTGTTCGACGACCATTGGTACCAATGCCATAAGTCGTTCCTCTTCGGTCCTTGTCATGAGCCCCGCGGCTCAACTGATTTTGGCACTCTGGATGATCAGCTCCATCACACGACTGCGCAGCAGGTCATGTTGCAGAGCGGCCCTGTTTTCAGGATCTTCGAAATACTGCGCCACCTTCTCTCGGGGCTGATTGAGCCGGCCGGCCATCTGATCGATCTCCTGTTCGAACTCATCGTCACTGATCCCCAGTCCCTCTACCTCGGCGATCCTGTCCAGGATCAGTCCGATCCGGACTTCCTTCTCGGCCTCCGGCTCCATCTCGCCGCGCAGCTCCTTCCAGTTGATATTAGCCCTGGCCGGATCCACTCCGCGCGCCGCCACCTCTCGTGCCACGTTCTCCAGTTTCTCACGCAGCCGATTTCGAACGAGCACCGACGGCACTTCGAACGAGACATTCTCCAGGAGCTTCTCATGCAGAGCGCCGCGGATCTCGGCATCCCGCTCGTGCTCCCGGCTGTGCTCGAGGTCCTGTTGAATCCGCCCCCGGATGTCATCGAGAGATTCGAAGTTGCCGAGATCCTTGGCAAACTCATCGTTCAACTCCGGCAATTCCCGGGTCTTGATGTCGGTCACATGGACCGCGAACCGGACTTTGCGACCGGCCAGCTTCTCCTCCGGATAGTCCTCCTCGTACTCGACGTCGAAGGTCTTCTCTTCGCCGATGTTCATACCGATCAAATTCTCTCGAAACGTCGGATGCGTCCCCTCATTCTCGACACGCACCATGACGTCCTCCTGCTCGATAGCCGTGCCGGCGGGCTTCCCCTCGGCTTCATCGGCATACTCGCCCTTCAAATCGACAATGGCGACGTCCCCGATCTCGATCGGTCGATCCTCGATCGAGACGAGCGTGGCCTGCTGCTCGCGCAGCTTCTCCAACTGCTCCGAGACGTCCTCATCCGTGACCTTCCGCTCACTCACTTCGATTTCGAGACCGCGATATTCGGGAAGCTCGATCTCGGGACGCACCTCGAAGTGGGCCTCGTAAACCAAAGGTTGACCCTCTGCGGCCTCCACCTTCTCCAGCCTGGGTTCTCCGAGGATGCTGATCTTTCTTTCCTTCAGGGCCTCCTGGAACGACTCCGGGACCAGCTTACCCACGACATCACTCCGAATATCCGCCGCGTAGCGCCGCTTGATGAGACCGAGCGGGGCTTTTCCCGGACGGAATCCCGGCACACGTGCGTGCCGCCGGTATTCCTCAGCCACGCTTTGGAAGCGGCTGGAAGTCTCGGTGGCCGAGATTTCAACCTTCAGTACCTTCTTGACGCTGCTCACATCTTCGAGGTCAGCATGGATTTCCATCGCGCTATTGTAATCAAATCGCGGAACATGGTCGCAAGTCGACGAGATTTAGGAGGCTGGAAGCCGGAAGCTGGAGGCTCGAAGCGGTGGGCGGGGCGAGGCGGCCCCTGAATCCGCAACCGCTGAATCTCGAAACCTCGAAACCCCGGAACCCTGCCAGCATCCCGTTTCCAGCTTCTTCTCCCCCGCCCGCCGCCACGGTCGCCTACATTGACAAGACCGGGCCCCAACCATAAAATGACGCTTTCCAAAAAGGGTGGGCCGCTAGCTCAAGTGGTAGAGCAAGTGACTCTTAATCACTAGGTTCAAGGTTCGAGTCCTTGGCGGCTCACCATTCTCCTTTACCGGAACAGGGCCGTCTCAATCGTCAATCCGGGTCCAAAGCCGAGCGCCACACAGGGCCGCTCCGCCCGTTCCCGCACCATCTTGTCGAGCAGAAAGACCATCGTCGCGGAAGACATATTGCCGTTCTCGCTGAGAACTTCGCGCGACATCCTCAGTGCATCGTGGGGAAGGTCGAGGGCCTTTGCGGTCGCAGTCAGGATCCTCGGACCTCCCGGATGCACGGCCCACGACTTGACCTCTGAAAGAGAAGAGCCTTGCCTCTCCAGCCAGCTGCCCAGCCACGGCGCCAAGTTGCGTTCGATCAATTCCGGGACCCGCGCGGAGAGTGTCATGTCGAAACCGGAGTCCCCGATCCGCCAGGTCATGGCATCCGCGGAGTCCGGGACCAGCACCGAGCCGTTCGCGACGCAGGTCCAGTCGTTCTCGGAGGAAGTCCCCGTTCCCGGCGCCGCAACGATCGCCCCGGCTCCGTCGGCAAAGAGCGCGTTCGAGACCACGCGATCGGTGTCCCAACCGTACTGGATGTGCAGAGAGCACAATTCAACCGATGTGATCAACACAAGGGCCTTTGGGTTTTCCGCCACCAGGGCGGCCGCGACGTCGAGCGCGTTGAGAATGGCATGGCAGCCCATGAACCCGATCTGTAGACGTTTGACTTCCGGGTTCAGACCAAGACCCAGCGTGACGTCGTAATCGATGCCCGGTGCGTAGAAACCCGTACAGGTGACCACGATCAGGTGCGTGATCTCCTCCGCCTTTATCGAGGCCCGTGAGATGGCCTCCGCACAGGCTCTTTGGGCCAGCCTGCCGGCGTGTCCCTCGAACTTCTCCATCCGCTCGCCGGTCGTCGGCCCGCGATCCGAAGGGCTCTGCGGACGCTTGAAGAAGGTGTGCACGATGCGCCCTTCACTCTCTTCCAGCAAAGCGCTCCCTCGGCGCTGAATTCGTGTGCGACGGTAGAGCGCGGCCAGCAGTCGCTCCTGTTCCGGCGAATCACAGCAAAGAGCGGTAGCAAACGCAGCTGAGTCTGACTGGGACACGGAGAAGCGGGGCGGCCGTGCCACCACCGCCAGGAGTCTGAGGGACATGAGGCTTCACCTTTCGACAACGGGTCGGTTGAGTCTCGTTACTACAGGTCGCGCCGACCAGGGCAGACCCCAAAGGACGAAGATGACTGCACGGCTGAGTACAGGCTGCTTCAGGATGGCGGCAAGGAGACGGATCGTCGACTGGCGCCTGCCTATGCGCCGGCGATACAGCTCTTCCCACTCCCGGCATAGTGCGGGACTCCACTGTCGGCACGCCCGAATCACCAGGGGTGCCGCCAGAATGGCCGAAGATACGGCCCAGGCGATCCCTTCACCGGTAAAGGGCTCCACATAACCCGCGGCATCTCCCAGAAGGAAGAGCCGGGGCCCCCCATGCACGCAGTGACGACGTGTGAGCGCGGGAGTGCCACGGATGGAGTCTCCGATTTCCAAACCCTCCAGGCAGCCGTTCCTGGCGAGGATTCCGTGGATCACCTCTGCCGGTCCGCAGTGGCGGAGTGCGGTCCTGTCGACCGCCGCCGCCACGTCGACACGACCATCCTCCAAGCGTACCGCTCCGACGTAACCGACCGGGTCGACGGCCATTCGGATCTGTCCACGTTCCAAGCCGGAGTGCGCCCCTTCGGCGAGCAGGCCCAAACCGATTCGCGATTTCGGGGCGATCACAGACGCGTACTCAGAGTGTCGTTTCAGGAACCCTCCGTCCAAGCCGTCCGCGCAGATGACCACACGAGCCCGAACCTGTCGGGTCTCGTCTTCGATCTTGTGCTGAAGCTCGACCGTCCAGTGATCGGGTCCCTCCTCCCCGAGCACGGCCACCGTACTCGGGAGGAATCGCGCTCCGGCCATTCGGGCATTCGCGACCAGACCCGAATCGAGACGGCTTCTTGACAACACACATCCGCGCGGCAGGGGAACGCGGACTCTCCGGCCGGAGCCGGCCAACTCGATTGAGGTCAGCGGCACCGCCCCCATCTGTCGAGGTGTCTGTCCCTCCCCGATCCCATTCAGGGCCTGAAGTACGGCGTGGTTCAGGCAGGAGCCGCAGACCTTGTGCCTCGGGAATTCGGCCCGGTCGACCAGCAGAACAGCCAGATTTCGCGCTGCCAGCAGGCGCGCTGCCGTAGATCCCGCCGGCCCGGCGCCGACGACCACCACGTCCCATCTCTCCCTGAGATCCGCAGAGGGATCAGCTCGCATTTCTGGAATCCTTACTCCAGGAAAGGAGAAACCGACAAGGAAAGCATCTTCTCAGCGTGCAACCGGTCAGTTCCGCCTGATCCAGGAATGCCTCGATCTCTTTCATCGTAAACGCTGCGCGAACAGAAAGCAGCGCATCCCCATGCACGACCGGAGATTTGGATACGAGGTGGCCGGCGGAATGTGCCAACAAATACCCCGCGACCGATCGACGCAGGTCATCGACGACGAATCCTCGACGAGCCGCGTCGGCCATGTGCCTCAAGACGATGGGCAGCTGGGAGTCTTCGAGATGGTGGAGGAAGAGGCTGGTAACGAAGACGTCGTATCCCTCCGGAAGCGGCTCGGTAACGACGTTGAGAGGGAAGAACCGACATGACACGCCCTGCTGCGCGGCCGCCGCCCTCGCAAACTTCACCGCCCGCGCGCTCAGATCACAGCCGTCGATGGTGACCGCCACGGACCGCCGGCGGGCAATACGGGCCAACCGGATAGCAATGTCCCCGCCTCCACAGGCCAGGTCGAGCACGCGGATCGGGGCTTCGTTCGACGGGGGGGCCAGCTGGGTCAACTCGTGCCAAAAGGTCCGGGCGGTCCGGCTCAGCCAGTTCAGCCTCGACAATCCCCGGAGGGCCTGGTAGTGAGCATATTCGTCGAGCCCGGGATCATCCATGACCTCCGGGAGTTTGCACCTCCGGCGAAGTCCGATAGCGAACCAGGGACTTGCTTCGGGATCAACCATGGAGAACCTCGCCGCTCAATCGAACGGCCGGCCGACGGCCGAGTCGACAACATCATCCTCATCCCTGATGGATTCAAGGAAGACCATCGAAAGAAACCTGCCGTTCCTCTCAGTGCGTCCGCGTTTCGGGTGAATCCGACGCTCCCGGCCGGAACAGGGAGTCGATGAGTCCTTTCCGAAAATCCGACCCTTTGACGAAGTAGCCTCCGAGGACGGCCAGGCACGAACTGTCTCCTTCATTGACTTGGTTCAGGAAGACCTTGCCGTCACGACCCACATAAACAGTGCGGAGTTCGTCCCCACGGATCTGGTAGCACATCCGATCATCCTTCTTGATGCCGCGGCCCCTCAACGAACCGTACCAGAACGGCAGCAGCTGACGAATCGTCTCGTATGCCTTGCGGTTGATCACGCCTGCCTTCCAAACGCGTTCAGTGCTTCGGCGCGCCTCGTCTATGAAGCGTGTCAGGGCGATGTCTCGCTCGAAGGTCAGCTCAACCAGCGCGTCCCTGGAGTCCATGGCCGCTTCGGCGACCTTGTCGTCGAGTTGTTCGGAAGGCGCACGTCCCTGCACGGCCTGACGCAGAACCTCGGCAGTGCGTTCACCAAACCGGATAACGACTTTGGCGACATCCACCTGCACGAAGAGAAACCCCCGCTTCAATACCGTCGACATGACCGCATATCGCTGATCGCGCGCCGGCTCGTTCACCTGCTGGCTACAAAGAGAGGACGCCGAGGACGCTGCGATCGACGGCGCCAGAAGCAGCAGGACGATGCAGCAGGGTACCGCCGCCGTGCCTGATCTGGAACTCCGCAGCCGAGGCAACAGGTACCCGGCCACTGCCCCCAGGTTGTATCCGACCACCGAGCTAAGGCAATTCATCGAGATTTTCAGAGGGGAACCCGCGAGCCGCCAAAATCCCGGCAATCATATCCCAGCACGTTCACTTCACCAAGGGCCTCTGCGGAAATTCTGCACGCGCCATGGTTGACATGCCGGGTACCTTCGAAGACCATCAGTTTCGCCCAGGTCCGGTTCGATCCGTTGAGAAGGCGGCGAAAGGGGTCCGAGATGTTGCAGGAGCGCGTTGTTCTCATCACGGGTGCGTCATCGGGAATCGGCGCCGCCTTGGCCCGTGTCTACGGGAGCCACGGAAGCCGCGTTGTCCTTGCGGCCAGACGCCTCTCCCGCATCCAGGAACTCGCTTCGGAAGTCGAGCGCCGGAAGGGCGAAGCCCTGGCTGTTGCCTGCGACGTCACGCTGGACGGCGATGTGAAACGTGTGGTGGAACAGGCCGTGGAACGGTGGGGCAGACTCGATACGCTCATTGCGAATGCCGGTTTCGGCGTCACCGGGAACGTCGAGAACCTCTCTCTCGACGACTACCGCAGACAATTCGAAACCAACGTTTTCGGCCTGATTCGCACGATCAAGGCCGGCCTCCCTCAAATCCTCGAGCAGCGCGGCCGGATCGCGTTGATCGGCAGCGTGGCCGGGTTCATTGCATCACCCGGCGGGTCGCCGTACTGCATGAGCAAGTTCGCGGTTCGCGCTCTGGCTCAATCACTGCGTCTGGAGCTCAAGCCTCAGGGCGTCTCGGTGACTCACATCGCGCCGGGATTCGTCGACAGTGAGATTCGGCTGAAGAAGAACGATGAGACACTGCCACCCGGCGCCAAAGACCCGGTCCCGTCGTGGCTCGTCATGAACACCGACAAGGCGGCTCGACAAATCTTCGAAGCTATCGAAAAGCGACGCCGCCAGCGAATCGTGACGGGGCATGGCAAGCTGATCGTATTCCTGGCCCGTCACGCTCCATGGCTGCTCGAAGCGGGAGCAGGCCATCGTCAGGGTCTCAGCCGAAGTTCGAATTAGGCTTTCTGTGCTTCGAGGACTGTGTGGATCAACTCGCGTGACTTGCGACCAACCTCGCTGTTTCACGGAGTACCTTCTCGCACGGGCTGAGCCGAACAGAATCAAACAGTCCGAGAGCCAATCGGCGGATCAGCCAGCCGGCTCGTGACTTCCCGGTCCCGTTCCGAACCGGTATGATAGCCGGTAGTGGACGATTCACGGCGCGCCTTCTTGCGGACCGCTGCCTTCGGTGTTCTGGGCGCGGGGTTTTCCGCCTGCTCACCGAGTGAGATCGGACAGCCGCTTCGAATCATGACTGTCCGAGGCCCACTGTCCGCCGACAAGATGGGTATGACCCTTCCCCATGAGCATGTCGTCGTCGATTTCCTGGGCACGGGCCCGAGCCCCTCGGAACGCTACGATCGAGAGTCGGCCTTTCAGAACATCCTTCCTCACCTCCAGCGACTCAAAGCAGCGGGTTGCGCGACTCTGGTCGAAAGCACGCCGGCCTTCATTGGACGCGATGCCGTCTTCCTTCGACGCCTCTCGGAGGCGTCGGGTCTGAACATCTTGACGAATACCGGATTCTACGGCGCGGCCGAAGACAAGTACGTGCCTCCGTTCGCATACGATGAGAACCACGAACAGCTGGCCCAACGCTGGCTGGCCGAATGGGCGAACGGTATCGACGGCACCGGCATTCGACCGGGTTTCATCAAGACCGGGGTGGACCGGGGACCACTGAGCGAGATCGATGCCAAGTTGGTTCGAGCAGCAGCGCTAGCCCACCGCCAGAGCGGACTCGTCGTCGCGATCCATACCGGAGACGCCGTCGCCGCTCGGGAGGAGTTGCGGATCCTGCAGGAGGAAGATGTGGCCCCTGAAGCGTTCATCTGGATTCATGCGCAAAATGCCGAAAGCGCGGATCAGGTCGAACTTGCTGGGAAAGGCGTCTGGGTCAGCCTGGACGGAATCAATGACGGAGAGCTCGATCGCTATCGTGACTGGATCGTCACTTTGTGGCGCAAGAATCTCCTGGGACGCGTCCTGATCTCCCATGATGACGGCTGGTCCATCGCGGGTTCGGATGGTTCGGATGGCACCGGACGATTCTCGCGTCTCGGCAGCGATGCTGCACTGCCCTTCGATACGATCTTCAGCAGATTCCTTCCCATGCTTCGGAAAGCCGGCATGGGTCCCGAGGAAATCCGTCGCTTGACGGTGGAAAACCCCAGAGAAGCTTTCGCCATCTGGGTCAGACCGCTTTGATCCCGGGCGCACAGAACATGGTGTTTTCCCGGGCTCCCGCATATAATCCCGACGGGGGGTGCGATGGCCCCAAATTGAACAGGGAGGGGTGCTTTTTCGACCGAAATCCATCGTCGACACCGCGTATCCGGAAGGAGCTGAGTGATGGGTGAAGCCAAGGGCAGCAACAAGTCGCGTCGCGGATTTCTTCAGGAAACGAGCAGGGTTGCCACGAGTTCGGCTCTCGCAACGGGGCTGATGGCACGTGCCCACGCCGCAGAGAACAATACGATCAAAGTTGCGCTGGTGGGCTGTGGAGGGCGTGGCACCGGGGCTGCGGTGAATGCCCTTTCCGTAAAGAACGGTCCGATCAAGCTCGTTGCGATGGCCGACATCTTTCCGGAACGCCTTTCAGGAAGCTATGGAGAATTGGCCAAACTGCAGAAGGAGCCGTCGGGCGACTCCGAAACACAGGAGCCCGTGATCGGCGCAGACCAGATCGACGTCCCTGAAGAGCGACGGTTCCTCGGCTTCGATGCCTACAAGCACGCCATCGACTCTCTCCAACCCGGCGACGTTGTCATTTTTGCGACGCCGCCGGCTTTTCGGTGGGTGCATTTTCAGTATGCCATTGACAAGGGCGTCAACGTTTTCATGGAAAAGCCCGTGACGGTGGACGGTCCGACGACCCGCAGAATGCTGAAGCTGGGGGAACTGTCCGAGGCGAAGAACCTGAAGGTCGGCGTCGGGCTGATGTGTCGCCATTGCGTTGCCCGCGGCGAATTGTTCGATCGGATCCAAAACGGCGAAATCGGCGACATCGTCAGCTTGAGAGCCTACCGGATGCATGGCCCCGTCGGATACTTCTCTTCGGGGCCCGTACCCGGGGGCATGTCCGAACTCCTCTACCAGATTCAGCGGTTCCACAGCTTCATCTGGGCGAGCGGCGGCTGTTACAGCGACTTCTACATCCACAACATCGACGAGTGCTGCTGGATGAAGAACGCCTGGCCGGTCAGAGCGCAGGGGATGGGCGGACGTCACAACCGCGGGGATGCCATCGACCAGAATTTCGACGAGTACTCGGTGGAATACACCTTCCCCGACGATTCGACTCTCCTGCTCAGTGGCCGGTGCATCGACAACTGTTACAACGAATTCGCCAGCTACGCCCACGGAACCAAGGGTGCCGCTGTGATTTCGACATCCGCTCACACGCCGGCTCGATGCCGCATCTACCAGGGACAGAACCTGGCCAGAGAAGAGGACCTCTCGTGGGCCTTCTCTCGGCCCGAACCGAACCCTTACCAGACCGAGTGGGATGATCTGGTCGACGCCATCCGCAAGGATCGCCCCTACAACGAAGTCAAACGGGGTGCTGAGGCGAGCCTGGTCACGTCCATGGGCCGGATGGCGGCCCACACGGGCCAGGTGATCACCTTCGAGCAGATCCTGAACGACGAACACGAACTCGCACCCGGCCTGGACGAGCTGACGATGAACTCACCGGCTCCGCTGAAAGCGGGCCCCGACGGCCGCTATCCGGTGCCTCAGCCCGGCATCGTGACGGACCGAGAGTACTGATTCGAGGTCGGCTCCGACCGGTTCGGCATGGAGCCGAGGTTTCGGTCATCGGGTTGACGCTCATTGACAACCCGGTCTCCAGGAGCGGAGTTTCTGGAGAGAGAAGAACAGCGGCAGACGAGGCGAAAGAGCCGCCGGCTACGCCAGCTTCCTCAGAACCCTCGCTGGAAAGGTAATGATGGCCCACACGAGATCGAGAACGGCGCCCACCGTCACGCCGACGAGCCGAAAGGGCAGAAGCAGGAGCCAAACAAACGGGTAGAGGATCAGGGCCAGGAGCGCTACGGGCCACGAGATTACCAGCAGAATGCACCACAACAGGAATTTGACCATCACGTGTCTTCAGAAGCCTCCCTCCGGAGACTCCCCTCCGTGCCCGAATCATTCATCGGGCTATGGAGTGTCTACGTAGAACCGGTCAGATTTGTTCAGCGTGGCTCGACTCGGACCGCAGTCAGGCCTTGGCGACGATCTTCTTGAATTCGTCCTCGGTGAACGCGCGAAGAGTCTCCGTGGTGACGTTGCCCTCGGAAGCTTGCTTGAGGACGAAAGCCGCGCCGGCTTCATCGCTGGGCCATTCCGAAACCGCTACGAGATCGAATCGGCCCATCGTCACATAGATGGCCTTGAGTTTGCCTCCGGCTTGCTCGACGGCCTTACGCGCCTTTTCAATCCTCGCAGGCGAATCCTTGACTTTCGTTATCCCTTGTCGTGTGTACCGATACAGGGTCACGTAGGTAGGCATGATGCCCTCCTTTTGGTTGAGGTGATCCTATACCAGATTCCGCGGCGCCGAAAGACAATTTCCGAGGACACGTAACCTAAATCCTGCCCTGCGCTGGCGGCTCCCTTCTGGGAATTGACGCCTTGGACCCCTGGATCCTCCGCGCCTCGCACAGCTGGCCCGCGGGCTAGAGCGCGGCTTTGACCCGCTCCGGCGTTATGGGCAGCTGCAGCACTCGCGCCCCGGTCGCGTCGAAAACAGCGTTAGCGATGGCGGACCCCATATTGATGATGGCCGGTTCGCCTCCCCCCTGTGCCGGTTCACTCTTCTTGTCCAGAATGACCGTCTCGATCTCGGGCAGCCAGGAAAATCGGGGCAGCTTGTACGTGTCGAAGTTCGTATCGAAGATCTCACCATTCTTGAAACGAATCTCCTCGGCCAGGGCGTAGCCCAGACCCATCGTGATGCAGCCTTCCATCTGGATGGCGGCTCCTTCCGGATTGATGCACAGCCCCATGTCCTGGACGCAGAAGATCCGCTTGACTTGAATCCTGCCCGTCTTCTTATCGACCTCGACCTCGGCGATGTGGGCAACGTAGGCACCCGCATCGATACCCAGCGAGACACCCAGGCCCCTTCCACTCGGGGCGGGGGCAGGAGTCCAGCCGAACTTGTCGGCGACGGCCTTTAGTACGCCGATCATCCGTTCATCTTTCAGATTCCTGAGACGGAATTCGATGGGATCGATCTTCAATTTCGAAGCGAGAACGTCGATGTGAGATTCCCGGGCAAAGGTGTTCGTGTTGTTGGCCGGCGCACGCCATGCCCCGGTTGCGAAGGCATGCTTGTTGTCGGATCCCATCCAGCCGGAACCATAGATGACGGTGCGGTGATTCGGGACCGTATAGAACTGCGCGGCGCCCCGCTCTCCGCACGCATAGGCCCCATAGTCCCAGAAAGTCATCCTGCCGTCGCGTGTCGCACCAGCTCTCACCTTGACGACGGCGGCGGGACGAAACGTGTCCAGGAAGAACTCTTCCCGACGGTCCCAGCCGACTTGCACCGGCTTACCCGTCAGTTTGGCAAGACGGGCAGCCTCTATGGCCTGCAAATTGAAGGTCTTTCCTCCGAACCCTCCTCCCACGAACGGAGGAATCACGCGCACCTTCTCTGCGGGGATCCCCAGCGCCTGCGCCGCTTCGTCCTTCAACCGGAAGGGCGTCTGCGTGGAGGCCCAAATCGTGAGCTTGTCTCCGTCGAACTTCGCGACGGCCGTATGAGGCTCGATCGCCGCGTGGGCGACATAACTGTTGAGGTAGCTCTCCTCGACCGTAACGTCGGCCTTGCCTTCACCCGCCTCGAGATCTCCGCCTTCTGCGGCGGTTCGACCCGCCGGTGCGGCGACTTCCTTCCACTTCGCCTGGATCAGGTCTCGTCCATCTGCGGCTACGTCCGGATGTTCGTGCAGCACGGCGATGAGATCGCCTTCCTTCACGACCTGGGCTCCTTCCAGGGCCTTCGCCCGGGAATCGTCGGCGCTTATCAGCGTGGCACCGTGTGAGGGTGGCCTCAAGAGCGCGGCGTACAACATGCCGGGATGAGTGATGTCGCCGGAGTACTTGGCCTCTCCGGTCACCTTTTGCCGAGCATCCACGCGCAGCGCCGGCCTCGAGACGATCGTGAATTCCGAAGGTTGTTCGACTGCAGCCTTTCCGTCGAGCCGGCGGACGATCTTCTGCCCCTTGGTTAACTCGGCGTAGCTGATCCGCTTGCCCGAGGTCGGATCGACGACATGGCCGTCCTTCGTCTCGAGGCGCTCTTTGGAAACGCCGAGGCGCTCAGATGCAAGTTCAACCAGCACGGCCTTGGCTTCGGCGGCAGCAGCCCGCATCGGCGGACCGAAGAAACGGGTCGTCATGGACCCAAATGTCCCCATGTCCCACGGACACAGATCGGTATCACCCATGATCATGGTGACGTCTTCGCGCGAAACATCGAGTTCGTCGGCAAGCATCTGCGCCAGCGATGTATTCACCCCCTGGCCCATTTCGATCTTGCCGGTGAAGCCGGTTACCTTGCCGTCCTCCCCGATTTTGAGGAACGCATTGAAGTCGTCCGGCAGGGCATGAGGTCGCATCCGACCTCCTCCGGCTTCGTCCTGCTGGGCGAGGGCTTCCGTGGGAAAGCAAAGGAGAATGAGAATCCCCGTGCCCATCGTCTTGATGAAGTTACGGCGGTCGGAACTGAAATCCAGAAGTCCGCGATCTGTGAAGTTCAGTTCCAGATAGCGATCGTAAAGCTCCAGTGGAAGGTTCTTTTCTTCGGCCATTCTGCTAAGCCCCCCTCAGCTCTTCAGCCGCGGTTTCGACGGCGGCAATGACGCGTTTGTAGGTCCCGCAGCGGCAGAGGTTGCCCTCCATCCCCCGAACGATCTGGTCGCGAGTGGGCTTCGGATTCCTCAGGAGCAGCGCGTACGCACTCATGACCATTCCTGAAGTGCAGATGCCGCACTGGAGCGCGTCGTGCTCGATGAAGGCCTTCTGCACGGGATGAAGGTCACCGTTTTGGGCAAGGCCTTCGACCGTCGTCACTTCCTTGTCGGCGACACGACGAACCGGGGTCAGGCACGAACGGATTGCACGATTGTCGACGACGACCGTGCAGGCACCGCATTGGCCGGCACCGCAACCGAATTTCGTTCCGGTCAGGGCCAAATCCGACCGGAGAACCCAAAGCAGGCGCCTGTCTGGATCGACGGTGAACTCCTGCTCCTTTCCGTTGAGCTTGAACCGAATGCTTTCCTTCATCTCACCCCCCTGCGGCATGCATGATTATGAGACACGTGTTACGTCTCGCGAAGAAACGACCGCGCTGTATCCCTCAAAAGTGGCAGGCAACTCATCAGTCTCTTACATTACGGCACGGGTCAGCCTGCAGTTACAAGCCGATTCGATTCCTGCTATGCTTCCTGTCATAGACTTTCCTGTCAAACCAATGGGTACCAAGAGGAGGAGCAGCCCTCATGAAGAAGATGTATGGATGGATTGTATGTGTGCTCTCAATCGCGGCTCTGGTCGCCCCCACGATGGCCCAGGGAAATCGCGGTAAGGCCGAGTTGCAGGTCTCCGGAGGCACGATCACTGTCGACTATGGGCGTCCCTCGCTGAAGGGGCGTGACATGTTGTCCCAACTTCAGGACGGCATGTTTTGGAGAATGGGTATGAACCAGTCGACGACTTTCACCACCCCGGTCGATCTCACCTTCGGCTCCACGAAGGTCGCCAAGGGTAGCTACAGCCTCTGGTTGCTCAAGACCGGATCCAGCTTCCAGTTGGTCTTCAACTCCCAGACCGGCCAGTGGGGCACCCAGCACGATCCATCGAAGGATGTCTACAAGGTGGATATGAAACAAGCGTCGATTCCCAATTCCGTCGAGACCTTCACGATCGATCTCAAGAGCGCTTCGGGCGGAGGAGTCTTCCAGATGGAGTGGGGTAAGACCGAGCTTTCGGCTCCCTTCACGACCGGGATGTAGTCTCCCGGTCGGCGGCCTGTTCGTCAGCTAGCCCTCGTCGGAAATCCAGCGGATCACTTCTTCCGGCAGGTTGGATTCCTGGCCGGCAGCAAGGAGTGTCTCTACGACGCGCCGTGGACGGCCGAGGTCGCTCCAGGCCACGGTCGTCAGCGGAAGGACCAGACAACGATCGCAGGCTTGCGCCAATATCGTGTCCGAGAAGTTGAACGGCTCCAGCGTTTCGTAGATCCGCGAGATGAACTTCCTCTCGTTCTGCGCCGGATTGAGGCCCCGTCGGATCCTGATCAGGAGCTCGCAGAGCAGCTCGTATTTCCGCATCGTTTCCGGCACCAGTCTGAGACCGAGCCGCCAAAGCGTTTCCACTTTCACGACGGTGATCAGGGTGTTCCAGAGGAAGCCGGCCTGCAGGAAGAGCTCCGCCAACTCCCGCGTTGGCTTCTCTCTGAAGCATACGACCTCTCTCACCTGATGGCCCTGGAACGGGATGGGCGTGCCGGGCTGGATCCAGCCGTAGTCCGGTTCGGGATACTGCGCCTCGGCGCTGAGCAAGAGGAGTCGCTCGGGATAGGCGTCGACGATTCGACAGGCAGCGATCATCTGTTCCACAAAGTTCTCTTCCGGATAGACGAAATGATCCGACGGCAAGACAATGACCGTGCTTTGCGGGTTTCTCGCACGCAGGTAGCAGAGCGGCAGGAATACCCCGGGGCCCGTGTCTTTGGCACTGGGCTGCTCGATGAGAAGACCCGGGAACTCCTCCTGATGTTCCTGGCACATGAACTCTCGATGCCCGGCACCGATGATCGTGATGATGTTCTTGTCGGGGACCAGCTGCCGAGCCCGGCGGAGGGTGTGTCCGAGAAGCGTCTGCTTTCCGAAGAAGGTGCAGTACTGTTTGGGAATCCGCCGACCAAGCCAGCGATCGATGAGCGGGCAAAGGCGCGTCCCCTCTCCCCCGGCAAGCACAATCACGGCCGCATTCGACGAAAGTGCCGGACCTGGCTCTGATGCCATCGGGAGAGCTCCTCCCTCCAAACTCATCTGAGAAGACACGCTCCCATTGACAAGGCTGGGAACTTCTATCAATCGCATCACGGAAAAGCACCGCTTGTCAAGCGTCAGGAGTTCGTCAAAAGCTTACCTTCCGCAAAAGATCAGACTATCTCGATCGGAGAATCTCAGAAAGGAGTCAAATTGACATAACCCTCCTCTCCTGTAAGGCTGGTATTAAAGGGATACGGGAGGTTTCCACGCGGCGTGGAACGCGGTAAGTCCGCCGAGTCGCCCCCGCAATCCAGTTCCCATCCAATCCTGAAAGTTCGAGCAGATGAAGCCCGAATCGATGAAACGAGTTGTGATCGAGAGTGTGAGCCCTGAGATCGATGGGGGGCGCTTTCGAGCGAAGAGAGTCCTTGGAGAACGAGTCGTCGTGGAAGCCGATGTCTTCTGTGACGGACATGACCGTACGAGCGCCGCCGTGCAATATCGCGTGCGGGGAGCCCAGCAGTGGACGGAGGTTCGCATGGAGTCTCTGATCAACGATCGGTGGCGCGCCGCCTTCCGCGTGCATGAACTCGGGGTCTACGAATTCACGGTTCGGGGCTGGGTGGATCATTTCAAGACCTGGCATCTCGATCTTCAAGAGCGTCTGAAAGCGGGCCAGGATGTCGCCGTGGAGCTGCTCATCGGTGCCCAATTCATCGAAGAGGCGGCCGGGCGCGCCGCGGACAGGGACAGGGACCGCATGGCCAACTGGGTGGCCTTGTTGCGTCAGCCCACGAGCTCGATCGGGGAGAAGATCGCTCTCGTCAACGATGAGGCCCTGGCGGCAACGGTGAGGGCCTATCCGGACCCTCGGTTCATCGAGCAGTATCCGCATGTTCTGGAAGTCCAGGTCGACCCGGTGCGCGCGCGATTCAGTACGTGGTACGAGATGTTCGCTCGCTCGGCGGCATCCGGATCCGAGCAGCACGGCACGTTCAAGGACGTCGCGCTGCAGCTGCCGCGCATTGCCGAAATGGGTTTCGATATCCTCTACCTTCCTCCCGTCCATCCCATCGGAACGACGAATCGAAAGGGCGCCAACAACACTCTCCGGGCGGGACCCGAGGACGTGGGCAGTCCGTGGGCGATCGGCAACGCCGAAGGCGGACACAAGGCCGTACACCCTGCGCTGGGTACACTGGAGGAGTTTCAACAGCTCGTCCGGCAGGCCCGCGAGGACCATGACATCGAGGTGGCGCTCGACATGGCGTTTCAATGCTCTCCGGACCATCCTTATGTCGAGCAGCACCCGGAGTGGTTTCGTCACCGTCCCGACGGGACGATCCAATTTGCTGAGAACCCGCCCAAGAAATACGAGGACATCTATCCTTTCGACTTCGAGAGTGACCGGTGGAAGGAGTTGTGGGACGAGCTGCTCGACGTCCTGCTCTTCTGGTGCGACCAGGGCGTCCGTGTGTTCCGCATCGACAATCCACACACCAAGCCTTTCCGCCTGTGGGATTACCTCATCGAAGAGGTCAAGAAGAGACATCCGGAAACGATCTTCCTCGCCGAGGCCTTCACCCGACCCAAGGTGATGTTCCGGCTGGCCAAAGGCGGTTTCACCCAGTCGTATACTTACTTCGCCTGGCGCAATGAGAAGCCGGGGCTGATTCAGTACATGGAAGAACTGACGAATCCCCCGATCTGCGATTTTTTCCGTCCGAACTTCTGGCCCAATACGCCCGACATCCTCAACGAATACTTACAGAGAGGGGGGCGGCAGGCCTTCGTCATTCGCCTCGTATTGGCGTCCACGCTGGCCGCCAACTATGGGATCTACGGTCCGGCCTTCGAGTTGATCGAGAACACGCCGCGCGAACCGGGCAGCGAAGAGTATCTCAACTCGGAGAAGTATCAGATCCGCCGCTGGTCCCTGGACCAACCGGGAAACCTGGGAGAACTGATTTCGATCATCAACGAGATCCGACGCGATAACCCGGCGCTCCAAACCAACGAGTTCCTGACTTTCCATCGCACGACCAATGACCAGATCATTTGCTACAGCAAGACGGACGAGGAACGTGAGAACGTGGTGCTGGTCGCCGTCAACCTGGACCCCTTCAACGTCCAGTCGGGCTGGGTCGATCTGAATGGGCGCGCGCTCGGCATCGAGTACGATCAGGACTTCCAGGTCCACGATCTCATCAGCGACGAGCGCTACCGCTGGCACGGTTTCCACAACTACGTCCAACTGAGTCCCTGGGTGATGCCTGCCCACATCTTCCGCTTGCACCGACATCAACGGAGCGAACAAGATTTCGACTATTTTCTCTAAGAAAGGCCGCCCAACCCTCCATGGCAGACAAGAATTCGAAATTCCAGGCCCATTTCGACCCGCTCTGGTACAAGGACGCCATTATCTACGAAGCGCACGTTCGCGCTTATTACGACAGCAACGGCGACGGATACGGCGACTTCCGGGGTCTCACCGAGAAACTGGATTATCTGCAGGAACTTGGGATCACGGCCATCTGGCTGCTGCCCTTTTATCCCTCTCCCCTGCGCGACGACGGCTATGACATCGCCAACTACAAAGAGGTCCATCCGCTGTACGGCACGATTCATGACTTCAGGACGATGCTGCGGGCAGCTCACCGGCGAAACATCAAGGTCATTTGTGAGCTCGTCGTCAACCACACCAGTGATCAGCATCCCTGGTTCCAGCGAGCCCGCAGGGCCAAACCGGGAACCAGCACCCGCAACTACTACGTCTGGAGCGACACCACCGATCGTTACAGGGACGCCCGCATCATCTTCAAGGACTATGAACCAAGCAACTGGACCTGGGATGAGCAGGCAGGGGCTTATTACTGGCACCGATTCTTCTCCCATCAGCCCGACCTGAATTTCGAGAACCCGCGCGTACGCCGCTCGATCTTTCAGACTCTCGACTACTGGCTCGACATGGGAGTCGCAGGAATGCGGCTGGACGCCGTACCGTATCTGTACGAGGAAGACGGTACGACATGCGAGAATCTGCCTCAGACCCATGCATTTCTCGCGGAACTCCGCCGCCACATCGATCGCAAGTACGGAGATCGCATGTTGCTGGCCGAGGCCAACCAGTGGCCCGAAGAAGCCGCCGCCTATCTCGGAGAGGGTGCCGGCTGCCACATGGCATTCCACTTCCCGCTTATGCCGCGCATGTTCATGGCCGTTCAGCTCGAGGACCGGTTTCCGATCATCGACATCCTGCAGCAGACACCGGAGATTCCCGAGAGCTGCCAGTGGGCCCTTTTCCTGCGCAACCACGATGAGCTCACGCTCGAGATGGTCACCGATGAAGAACGAGATTACATGTACCGGGTCTACGCCCAAGACGCGCAGGCACGCATCAATCTCGGCATCCGACGGCGATTGGCCCCGCTGCTCGGAAACAGCCGGCGCAGAATCGAGCTGATGTACGGGCTTCTGCTCAGCCTGCCCGGAACGCCGGTCATCTACTACGGCGACGAGATCGGCATGGGAGACAACTTCTACCTGGGCGACCGCAATGCCGTCCGCACGCCTATGCAGTGGAGCGCCGACCGCAATGCGGGGTTTTCACCGGCCAACCCTCAACAGCTCTACCTGCCGGTCAATACCGATCCCGAGTACCGCTACGAGGCGATCAATGTGGAGACTCAACAGCACAATCCGCATTCGATGCTCTGGTGGATGAGGCGAATCATCGGACTGCGCAAGCAGTACCAGGCGTTCAGTCGCGGCACCATGGAGATACTCCATCCGGAAAACAGGAAGGTACTCGCATTCATCCGTCACTACGAACAGGAGACCCTCTTGGTGGTGGCCAACCTGTCTCGATTCGTACAGTATGTTGAGCTGGACCTCGGACAGTATCGAGGGATGACGCCGGTCGAGCTCTTCGGTCGCTCCGATTTCCCTCGTATCGGGGACCTGCGCTACTTCGTCACGCTCGGGCCGCACAATTTCTTCTGGTTCAGTCTGGAACCGCAGGAGACGAAGATCGTCGCTCGCGCGGAACAGCGTTCCCCGGAACCGATCCGGGTCGAGGGAACCTGGGAATCGATCTTCGAGACTGGGTCACGCGCCGAACTCGAAAAGCGGCTTCCTCCGTTCTTGTTAGGCTGTCGTTGGTTTCGAGCCAAGGCTCAGAAGATCAAGAGGGCCGTAATCCGCCAGACGATCCCGGTCAATTCCGATGGAGCCCAATCGGTGTTCGCCCTGGTCGAAGTCGACTACACCGATGCCGATCCGGAGCACTACGTGGTTCCGCTGATCTTCAGCACAGGAGAACGCGCGGAGACCATTCTCCATCACCACCGCTCCATGGCCGTGGCGTCATTGATCGTGCGCGACCGACACGGGGAGGAACACGAGGGTGTTTTGCACGACGCCACGGGGGAGCGCTGTTTCGCCCTAATACTGCTGGATGCCCTTCGGCGAAATCGACGTTTCCGGTGCAGTGACGGAATCCTCCGCTTCCGACCGAGCCGGGGCCTGCGCCGCGTCTTTGCCAACGAGGAAGCTCAGTTCGAACCGGAGCCGATGAAGGGTGAGCAGAGCAACAGTTCGATCATGTACGGTGATCAACTCGTTCTCAAGATCTTCAGAAAGCTCGAAAGGGGCATCAACCCCGACCTCGAAATCGGACGCTTTCTGACAGAGAAGAAGAAGTTCCCCTATGTCCCGCCGGTCCTGGGATCGATCGAGTACGAACCGGGGAAGGGAGAACCCGTCAGTGTGGGCATTCTTCAGGGCTTCGTGCTGAACGAGGGCGACGCCTGGTCGTACACCCTGGACATGCTCGGACACTTCTTCGACCATCTGCTCGCGCGGCATGAATGGTTCGACAATATTCCCCAGGTCATCCCGCATTTCCTCGATCCGGACGGCCTCGAAACCGGCCGGGAAAATGCCGAGGTCTTCGGTCCTTACCTCGATCAAGCCCGCCTGCTTGGTCAGAGGACTGCGGAACTGCACACAGTGCTGGCATCGGAGACGACGGATCCGGCCTTCGTGCCGGAGAGCTTTACGCCCCATTACCAGCGCTCGCTCTATCAGTCCATGAGAAACCTCAACGGTCAGATCTTCCAGCTGCTCAACAAGAAAATCCCCGACTTGCCCGAGCCCCTGAGACCGCTGGCCCGTCGAGTGTCGGAGCGCGAGGCTGAGGTGCTGGCCGGCTTCAGGAAGGTCCTCGATCGTCGCATCACCGCCAAACGGATCCGAACCCACGGTGATTATCACCTTGGGCAGATCCTTTACACGGGGCGTGATTTCGTGATTCTGGACTTCGAGGGCGAACCCGCTCGTTCGCTGTCCGAACGCAGGCTCAAGCGATCGGCGCTGCGCGACGTGGCCGGCATGCTTCGCTCTTTCCACTACGCGGTCTGGACGGTCGGCCGGAACTTCATCGAGAATGGTCTGGTTGGGGATGAACGGCGCGAGGGTTTCGAGCGGTGGGCAAGCTTCTGGTACGAGCAGGTGTCGATCCGGTTCCTGGAAAAGTACCTCGAGGAGGCTTCAGAGGGCGGATTCCTTCCGCGCTCCCGCGAAGAACTGCAGATCCTGCTCCAAGCGTATCTGCTCGACAAGGCGGTCTACGAGTTGGGCTATGAACTCAACAACCGGCCCAGCTGGGTCGACATTCCGCTGCACGGAATCCTGAGCCTGCTCGGCGAAGACGAGAGGAAGGACTGAACCTTCCAGGACCGATAACGAGAGGATGCCAGCTATGACGACACAGCCCGCACAGGTCCGTTACGACGTCACACGACTGACTGAAGACGACATCTACTGGTTCAACGAGGGAACCCATTATCGCCTGTTCGACAAGCTTGGCTCACACCGGATGAGCCACGATAAGGAGCCAGGGGTCTACTTCGCCGTTTGGGCGCCGAACGCAGAATCGGTCAGCGTCATAGGGGACTTCAACGACTGGAAGAAGGGAGCACATCCGCTGGCTGCTCGCGAACAGAGCGGCATCTGGGAGGGCTTCATTTCGGGTCTGGGGGAGAAGAGTCACTACAAGTACCATATCGTGTCGCGCCTCGGCGGCTACAGCGTCGACAAAGCGGATCCCTATGGCGTTCACCACGAGACGCCTCCCAAGACAGCTTCGATCGTCTGGGACCTGGAATACGACTGGGGCGATGAGGCCTGGATGCGAAGCCGGATCGAACGCAACGGTCTGAACGCTCCCATCTCAGTCTATGAGGTCCATCTCGGGTCATGGCGCCGGAAGCCGGAAGAAGGCAACCGTTGGCTCAGTTACGCCGAGATCGCCCCGCAGCTGGCCGACTACTGCCGTGAAATGCAGTACACCCACGTTGAACTGATGCCCATCATGGAGCACCCCTTCTATGGTTCCTGGGGATATCAATGCACGGGCTATTTCGCACCCTCGAGTCGATACGGCACTCCCCAGGAGTTGATGTATCTGGTCGATCATCTCCATCAGAAGGGAATCGGAGTCATTCTGGACTGGGTGCCATCTCATTTCCCGACCGACGAACACGGTCTCGCCTACTTCGACGGGACTCATCTCTACGAGCATGCCGATCCTCGCCAGGGGATCCACCGAGATTGGAACAGCTACGTTTTCAACTACGGCCGCAATGAGGTTCGCAATTTCCTGATGTCGAGCGCGCTGTACTGGCTGGAAAAGTACCACGTGGACGGCCTTCGGGTAGATGCGGTGGCCTCAATGCTCTATCTGGACTACTCGCGGGGGGAGGGCGAGTGGATACCGAACAGCCAGGGTGGTCGTGAAAATCTCGAGGCGATCAGCTTCCTCCGTACCATGAATACCGAAGTGTTCAAGGAGTTCCCCGATGTCCAGACGTTCGCCGAGGAATCCACGGCTTGGCCGATGGTGGCCCGCCCGACCTATCTTGGAGGGCTTGGCTTCGGTCTCAAGTGGGACATGGGGTGGATGCACGACACGCTGTTGTTCTTCTCCAAGGACCCGATCTACCGGAGGTATCATTTCGGCACTCTCACCTTCCGGGCCGTCTATGCCTTTTCGGAGAACTTCATCCTTCCTCTTAGCCATGATGAAGTGGTCTATGGCAAGCGATCGCTGCTGGGAAGAATGCCGGGCGACCGCTGGCGCCAATTCGCCAATCTCCGGCTCTTGTTCGGCTACATGTTCGCGCAGCCGGGGAAGAAGCTGACCTTCATGGGCGGTGAGTTCGGTCAGTGGTCTGAGTGGTCTCATGAGAGCAGCCTGGAATGGCATTTGCTCCAAGAGCCCGACCACCGCGGGCTGCAGCGCTGGATCGAGGATCTGAACCGCCTCTATCGAGATGAGCCCGCCCTCCATGACTGCGATTTGGAGCCTCAGGGCTTCGAGTGGATTGACTGCAATGATTCCGAGAACAGCGTGATCAGCCTGCTGCGTCGAGGACGTAGCGGTGATCGGAATTCCATCGCCGTCGTGATCAACTTCACCCCCATCCCACGGCTCAACTATCGCGTCGGTCTACCGGCAGGCGGCCGCTGGACCGAGGTGCTCAACAGCGACGCCCGGGAGTACGGTGGAAGCGGGTATGGAAACATGGGCGGCGTCCGGACACGCCCCATTCCCTTCCACGGTCGCTACGACTCCGCGAGCCTGGTCCTGCCGCCGCTGGGGGCGGTCTTTCTCAGGCACGACGGTTAGCCGCTTCCGGCCCGCTTTCTCTCGAAGGATGCAATGGCGCGCTTGATCACTGCACCCGATGCCAGTAGAGCAACCAGGTTCGGTATCGCCATGAGGCCGTTCAGCGTGTCGGAGATGCTCCAGACCAGGTTGAGCGATCCGGTTGCCCCGAGGAAGGTAAAGACCAGCCAGATCAAGCGGTAAGGAAAGATGACCCTCGTGCCGAAAAGGTAACTCGCTGCTGTTTCCCCGTAGAAGGACCAGCCCAGGATCGTCGAATAGGCGAACAGGACCAGACCGAGGGTCACGATCAGGTCCCCCCAGACCCCTGGAAGTCCGGTTTCGAAGGCCTTGGCGGAAAGAGCCGCCCCGGTGGCGCCCGAAGTCCATTCTCCGGTCAGCAGGATGACGAAACCCGTCGCAGTGCAAACCAGCATGGTGTCGACGAAGACTTCAAAGATGCCGTAGAAGCCCTGCCGGACCGGGTCGTCCGTTCGCGCTGCGGCGTGGACGATGGGGGCACTCCCCAGGCCCGCCTCGTTGCTGAATAGCCCGCGTGCCACGCCGAAGCGGATGGTCTGCAAAACGCCCGCCCCCACGAAGCCGCCGACTGCGGCATGGCCGGTGAATGCGGACTGAAAGACCAGTTCAATCACCCCGGGTATCCGGTCTGCGTACCGAACGAGAATGAAGACCGCACCCACCAGGTAGCTGACACACATGAACGGAACCAGGAACTGGGTCACCTCGGCAATGCGTCGAATCCCACCCAGGATCACGGCCCCCGTCAAGACCACGATCAGAATCCCGGTCCAGTGCGGTTCGAATCCGAAGGACGCCTCCAGCGAAGCGGCCACGCTGTTGGCCTGCACCATGTTCCCGATTCCCAGACCGGCGAGAGCCGTCAGTAGTGCGAACAGGATGCCGAGCCAGGGTAGACCAAGATCGCGCAGCACATACATCGGGCCACCGCGGTAGGTCCCCGAATCATCCGAAATCCGATGAGCAATGGCCAGAACGATTTCCGAGAACTTCGTCGCCATCCCGAGAAGACCGGAGACGACGAGCCAAAACAAAGCACCGGGACCCCCCAGTGTAATCGCGGTCGCCACGCCGGCGATATTGCCCACGCCAACCGTGGATGCGAGCGCCGTCGAGACCGCCTGAAAGGGGCTGACCGTTCCTTTTTGGGCCGACATCGAAGGTCCTCCCCCAAGAACCTCCTGCAAAGCATGCATCAGCTTTCGAAACTGGATTCCCCGGGTCAGCAGAGTGAGAAACAGACCGGTCCCCATCAGAAGGACCATGGTGTACGGGCCCCAAACCCAGGCATTCAGGGTCGAGTGCCATTCCAGAAGTCGATCGAACATGTGAGAGCCCCCCGGGCCCTCCTGAGTGGAATGACCCTTGAACGAGGCACTCTACACTCTGTGCGCAGCGAAGTGAAGATCACGCGGTCCGAGCCGAAGCTCGGATCTGTTGGATTTCGTTCTCCGGGATCCCGAGAAGCTGTAGGAAACGCTCGTGTTGACGGGGCGCCGCGGCCTCGAACTGTCGATGCCACCGGTGCATATCTTCGGAGCTGAATCCCGCCTTTCTCAGAATGGAGACCCAGCCGTCTTTGGTCAGGGGTTCCCGGCCGCCCAGGCTGACCTGCTTCTGAAGGAGCTCCACGATCAACAGCTGCTGGCTGCGAATCTGCTGCATTTGATCCGCAAGCTCGAGCAGCTGGTGCTGGAGTGCGTCAGCGCGTCCGTCGCCGGGCGCGGACAGGAGTTTTCGAATCTCCCTGAGGGGAATCCCGGCCCGCCGAAAGGTACAGATCTGCCGGAGACGTTCGACCTCTCTCTCCGAGTACTCTCGATAGCCATTGGAAAGGCGATGATCCGGTTTGAGGAGGCCCAGCCGGTCATAGTAGAGCAGGGTGCTGCGGGAGAGACTGAACTTTCTGGCGAGTTTGCCGATGGAATACATGCGGCGCCTCCTGTAAAGCGATCCAACGATCAAGACCGGGCAGAACCGGGATCTTCCCTTCGATGATTCCATACGTCGAGGTCGGACGGAAGAGCCGAGATCCCGAAACTGCCGGGATTCGGGATTCGATCGCTGAATCGAGGAACGGTTATGCCTGGACTTCGACCTCCGCTCCCTTAAGCATACGGCCTGTGGTCAGAAAATGATTGATTTGTTTCTCGAGTCGCCGGATGATCCCTTCGAACTTCTCGTCCTTATAGCCGCGAACCCATTCGTTTCCGGCCTCATTGAGGCCCGTAATCACTTGCTCCCAGACGGCCTTCGTGCCCGAACCATCTGGTTCGAGATGGATCGTGTACCGAATCGTCCGAAGTGAATTGAAACGAACGAATTCGATCCTCTCGCTCGGTACATAGTCGGATACGACCCAGGTCTCCGTCCCGCCTTCTCCGGGGAACTCGGTTGTGAAGATGCAGTCGAGTTCGGCGATCCCGGACTCCGTGTAGATCAGGTTGCAGTGCCAGTCCTCGAGCCACTCGTACTCGCGGACGGGACAGAGGAGAGGAAAGACCTGTTCGGGAGTTCCGAGAAGGGTCTGAGTGGAACGTTTGAAGTTACGTTCATTGTCTGTCGTCTTCATTCTCATTGGATGTCCTCCTGTTGTGTTGCGGAAAGAGCCGAAGCCGTGAAACTCGAGGCAGGCCACCGGGGAAACTGCGACGGGCGAAGTCCGAAGTGCGAACGGCACCATACCGCTCAGGCGCATGAAATCGCGACGATTCTGAGTCCTCATTCAGTGTCCTCCGTGCTGTGAAGAGACAGGCTAAACTGTGAAGCATTAGACAGGTCAAGAAGAAAAGTGCGCACTGCGAAGGGGTCGCGAGTTCGGAGGGCGTGTTGCCCAAACCTGGGGAGCCGGAAAGCCCGTTCAGTGAGCGATACTCGATTGTCTTCGGGCCCT
>JARRKC010000025.1:0-41168 GCA_037388505.1 Acidobacteriota bacterium
TCTCAAATCTCTTTCATTGGATCTGGCTCTCCCCCGGGGCCGGCATGTCGGTCGGGATGATGTTGCGGTTGACGTAGTCGTCGAGGTTGATCACGTACGTCTCGGCAGCGTCCAGCAGTACCGGCGAATGAGTGGCCGCCACGATGCGCATCTGCTTCTGGTCGACGAGCTCTTTCAGCATCTTGAGAGTCCGCCGCTGATTCGACTGTGAAAGTGCCATCTCGGGCTCGTCGAGCAGCAGAACCGTGCCGTCGGGAAGGCTGGGGAACGCATCTCGGAACATGGTCAGCATCACCTGGCCATGGCTGGCCATCTGAAGGAACTCCTTGGTCTGAGCATCATTCTCGAAAAGTTCCAACTGGTTGCGAGGATTGTGCTGTTCCGCGTCGAACAGGAAGACATGCGGCGTCTTCGCCCCGCCGAGATCCAGACGGTAGGAGTAATGGGGAACCTGCTCTCCTTTGACGGCGTAGTAAATCGAGTGCAAGAGCGTCGACTTGCCGCTCCCATTTTCTCCGGTGAGCATGATCAGCGGATGAGAGAGATCCACGATCATCGGCATATGGAAGTTCAGGTTCATGAAAACCGGATGGGTCAATATCTTCAAATAGGCATTCATCGAATCGTCCTCTTTCTCCTCATTCCGTTTCGTGTCCCGGGGGCGCCGGCCGTCTCAAGAAGATACCATCTTCTCCCTTAGACAAGGATCGAAGGGACATGCTAGAGTCACGACTTCGAAGCGCAGAGCTCCAGTTTTCGCCGGGTGGACGACAGCCCGGTTCAAGGCGAAGATCATGGCGAAGAGGAACACCAGTCCGGTCAGCGGCACCCGGGATTTCCTGCCGCTGGAAGTGTTGAGGCGGCGGTACGTCGTCGACATCATCGAATCGGTTTACCAGAGCTACGGATTCGAGCCGCTCGAGACTCCCGCCATGGAGCGCCTCGAGACACTCCTCGGCAAGTACGGAGAGGAAGGAGACCAGCTGATCTTTCGGATCCTCAAACGAGGCGAGAAACTCGACCGTGAACTCCGGGACCGACCGGCGGAAAACGACCTTGCTGATTCCGGCCTCCGCTACGATCTCACGGTTCCGTTGGCCCGAGTCGCCGCCCAGTACCAAATGGAGTTGCCGCGAATCTTCAAGCGCTATCAGGTTCAGCCGGTCTTCCGCGCCGATCGGCCGGCCAAGGGCCGTTTCCGCGAGTTCTTTCAGTGCGATCTCGATGTCGTCGGTTCGTCAAGTCTCCTGGTCGAAGCAGAACTGCTGGGCGCCGCCTCCGAAGTGCTGGAGAGGCTCGGGTTTGCGGGGGGTCGCGACTACCGAATCCGCCTCAACCATCGAGCGGTCCTGCGCGCTCTCATGGAGGCGGCCGGCCTGGGCGTCGAACGGGAGGAGACCGCGCTGGTCGCAGTCGACAAGCTCGACAAGATCGGACGAGCCGGGGTCGAACAGGAACTCATCGAGCGGGGGCTCCCCCGCGAGACCGTGGCACGCCTGGTCGACTGGCTCGAGAATCGGCCGTCAGGCAATCCCGAGACGATTTCCTGGCTGCGGGAGAGGGTCGAGAGCTTCGAGCATGGACGTCGTGGGATCGAAGAGTTGGGTGAAGTGCTCCGGTACGTGGGAGGCGGCGCCGCGGAATCCTGCGTCGACCTCGACCCCTTCCTGGCTCGAGGATTGAGCTACTACACCGGACCCATTTTCGAGATCAACTTCGAGGGTTTCAGCGGTTCGGCCGGCGGCGGAGGACGTTACGACGACCTGATCGGACTGTTCAGCGGACGTCAGGTTCCGGCATCGGGGATTAGTCTCGGGCTGGAGAGGATCCTTCTGATCCTGGACGAGCGGGGTCTATTCCCGGAGCGCCTGACGGGACAGCCGCAGGTTCTGGCTACGCTGTTTGCGCCCGAAACCATTGCA
Source organism: Acidobacteriota bacterium (assembly GCA_037388505.1). Classification (GTDB taxonomy): domain Bacteria; phylum Acidobacteriota; class UBA6911; order RPQK01; family JAPXNP01; genus JARRKC01. Next base: position 1,923 of record JARRKC010000025.1, read on the forward strand.
CCGACGCTGCAGCTCGCGCATCGCCTGAGAGAATCGGGGCTTCGCGTGGACGTCTATCCCGAGCCGGGAAAGTACGGAAAGCAGTTCAAATATGCCGATCAGCGTCACATCCGCTTCGCTGTCCTGTTGAGCCCGCGCGAAATCGCGCAGGACGTCGTTACCGTGAAGGATCTGACTTCGGGCGAGCAGGTCGAGATGGCGACTGAAAAGACGGCCGGCTGGCTCCTCGAGCGTCTCTGAAGCCCCCGGCTGATTCGAAGATGAATCGAAAGGGCTGGAACCGCAGACAATTCTTGACATCGACCGGACAGGCCCTGTCCGTACTCGGGGCGATCGGTTCAGTTCGGGCTCAGATCGTGCGCCGTCCGCCGCCGGCCCAAGAACGCTACATCAGAGTGCGGGGCCTGGTTCGCAGCGGAGAGACGCCTCTGGCGGGCGTGTCGGTCTCCGACGGCCTGAGCGTGGCTCGAACCGATGCTCGCGGGGAGTTCGAGCTGATTGCCGGCTCCGCCGCGTCCTTCATCTTCGTGTCCCTCCCCTCCGGATACCGCATACCGACCGGTCCGAACGGAACGGCCCGTTTGTATCGTCCCCTGGACACGTTGAGCGACGAAACGGTCATGCACTTCCACCTGCAGCCACTCGAGACCTCCGACGATCACCACGGATTCTTTCTTCTGGCGGATCCCCAGACCGAAGATCTCGAAGAGATGCGGCTCTTTCGCGAGCAGACCATCCCCGATTTGAGAAGGCTGTCTACTGGAATGGGTGGAGAGCTGTTTGCCGTCGCCTGTGGCGATCTCATGTACGACCATCTCGAGTTGTTCGACGACTATGAGTCCACCGTTCGACTTGCGGGACTGCCCTTTTTTCAGGTCGTCGGAAATCATGACGTGAACCAGGACGTTTGGGTCGATTTCTACGCCAACCAGACCTTCGAGCATCATTTTGGTCCGTCCAACTATTCCTTTGAACGGGGTGCCGTGCATTACGTCGTGCTGGACGATGTCTTCTGGCACGGAGACGGATACATCGGATATCTCACCGACGCGCAGCTGGCCTGGTTGGCCGCCGACCTCGGCTACGTCGAACCGGGCCGAACAGTGATTGTTTTCCTGCACATTCCGCTGTTCAACACGGGGTTTCGGCGCGCCGGCTCCGCTCGACCTTCGCCCGAGAGCATGGTTCTGAACCGGGATGCCCTCTACGAGCTTCTCGCACCCTATCGAGTCCATGTTCTTTCCGGCCACACCCACGAGAACGAGCACGTCTTCGAGGGCGGAGTTCACGAACAGGTCCATGGGACGGTTTGCGGTGCCTGGTGGACCGGTCCCGTCTGTTCGGACGGGACGCCCTGCGGGTACGGCGTCTACGACGTGCGAGGCGAAGAGATTCGATGGCGGTACAAGTCGACCGGTCGCGATCTCACCGAACAGATGCGCATTTATCCCTGGGGCGCCGATCCCTCTGCCCCCGATGAGATCGTGGCCAACGTCTGGAACTGGGATCCCCAATGGGAGGTGACCTGGTACGAAGACGGCCGACTCAAGGGTCCGATGGTGCGAAGGAAGGGTTATGATCCCCTGGCGGTCAAGCTCTACAGCGGCGAACGGCTGCCCGTGAAGCGTCCCTGGGTCGACCCTCGTCCGACCGACCACCTCTTCTATGCCCCCGCTCACCGAAGGGCGACGGAAGTCCGCGTCGACGCGAAGGACCGGTTCGGCGTGACGTACAGCGCGGTGCTGCGGGCATGATGACCGGAGAACCGGAGAACCGGGGACCGGGGACCGGGGACCGGGGACCGGGGAATTCTGTCTGGACCCGCCTGACGTTTCTGACCTGTTTGGCTCGAACCTCGAACGGGAACCGCCGGGATAAACAAGCTGGAAACATGTTTGCACCCCCGGAACCCGGAACCCGGAACTCTCTACTCCCGTGGTTTGATCCGGGCGGCCTTGATCCGATGGAGTGCGGCGATCAGATCCTGCTGACCAAGGCGCGGCCGGCGGCTTCGAGCGGCCCGCAAGGCCGCATCGATCACCGCGTTCTTGATATCCCGTCCGCAGACGTCCTCGATCTCCGACAGCTGCTCGACGGACACATCGGCCTCCAGCGGGAGCTCCTTCGGCAGGTGGCGTGTCCAAATCAGGCGCCGACCTTCGGCGTCGGGCATGGGAAACTGAATATGCCGCATACGGGTCTCGAAAGCACGATCGTAGTTTTCGACCAGGTTCGTCGAGAAAACCACGACCCCGCTGTACCGCTCCATGCAGATCAACAATTGACTGCGCATGGAGTTGATCGCCTGTTCCGCGCCCTGAGTCACATCGGTCAGGCGACGGGACAGGAGCGAATCGGCTTCATCGATGAACAGCACCGCATTGTCCCGCTCAGCGGCGAAGAACACCGATTCCACGTTCTTCGAGCCGTCACCGACGTATTTACTCTCCACCTGAGCGTAGCTGGCCATCAGAATCGGCTTGTTAAGATAACTTGCGACTGCGTGTGCGGCGAGGGTCTTACCCGTACCGGGATTGCCGTGGAAGTTGAGCGCGGCCCGCGGAAACGGTTCGATGGAGCGTAGATTCCATCGGTCGAAAACGAGTTCCTCGAGCAACACCAACTCGACCGACGAGAGCAGGCTTTCCCGAACATCTTCCGGGACGACAAGGAAGTTGAAATCGAACAACGGGGCACGGCTCACGTACTGACGGGCACGTTCCTCGATCGTCATTTCATCGTTTCCGGAAGAACCGCCCGAGGAGGCCAGCTCACCGTGCGGGCCGAAACCGATCGTCTCTCCATTCTCATTCCCGATTCGCAGATCGATCTTCTTCATCCCGGATCGAAAGAGAAGATCCTTGACCGCGTCCGTGATCCGGCTCGAACAATCGTCTGCGATTTCCTGTGGAATGAACTTCGGGATCCCGCTGATCTTGATCCCCTTCTCCAGCTTCCTGCTATCCCTCTTCATGGCCGCTCACACCCCGGTATGTTCCCGTTTGAAGTGATCGAGTATACCAGCATCGCAAGCATGCGACTGCGCCGCCCCGCCATGTGGGTCCTGCGCAGAGGGGTGAGCTATACTGAAGGAGAGTTCAAAAGCTCGACGGTTTCGAACCAGTAGGTTGGGAGGACTTGTGATGGGTAGACACTGGGTGAGCCTCGAGAAATTCGAACCTTCCGACTCTCGTTATTCCCTCGAAGACCAGCCCGAAGATCAACCCGAAGAGAAGCTCTTCGAGCGGGCCATGGCGGACGTCCACAAGCTCGAGAGGAAGTCTACCGTTCCCCGCCGGAACGGTCCCCGCCGGCATGTGCGCGACACTGATTCCACGGCCGAAGGGCGAGCCCTGCTGAAGGACTTTCTCGAAGGCCGAAGCGAGTTCGAATGGTCCTTTCATCCCGGTTATCAGGAGGGGGGCCCGGAACAATCGAATCGTCAGCTCCTCAAGAAGCTTCACAAGGGAGGGTTTTCGGTTCAGGCGGAACTGGACTTGCACGGCTTGAGCCAAAGCGAGGCACAACAGCGCCTCGACGAGTTCTTATACCGTTGCAGCCGCCGCAACATCCGCTGTGTGCGGATTGTCCATGGCAAAGGGAACAACTCCCAGAACCACGAAGGTGTTTTGAAGAAGCGAATTCCGATGTGGTTGGCGACCCGACGTCTGTCGCGACTGATCATCGCTTACACCTCGGCGCCGCCGTCCGATGGAGGGATTGGAGCCACTTATATCCTGCTGCGCAAGCGTACAGGAACGGATGCCTCGGCTCGAGGATGAGCGAATCCGGGTACGTCATTCCGCTGGGGCCACCGGCCCCAGTCCGCTAGACGCCTCAACTGGGAGCGGAAGGGGCGCAGCCTGACTTCCGCCGACTCCCGCCCCGAACTGCGAAGCTGGACAACAGACGTTCGACTTTTTGGCGTCCACAGGAAGGACACCTGACTTCAGCTTTGTCGTTGGCCACGATGCGCTCGAACTCCCGTCCGCATTCGGGGCATCTATATTCATATATCGGCATACATCGATATTATGCCACGGAGGACCGGCCCGTTTCGAGAGAAATCTCGGGCCTCGCTCTCCCACCCGTTCGATGAGCCGGTGTCGACGGCTCTCAACCAGGGGGCTGCCATGCACCGGAACCGTCGGCCAGCTATCATAGTGCTGGAGATGTTCCACCTGCCGCACGCGTCCGCAGGTGAATCGATTGTGAGGTAAGGAATGGGATTACTGGACTTGCTGGGACTCAAGACCGGCCACCACGCCGACAGTCCCTCCGACGTGGAGAGCATACGCAGAATCGCCCGCCAGCTCGAAGAGATGCCTGCGGAAGAAGCCCGTTATGTTGCGGCCTTTGCGTACCTTCTTGGCAGAGTCGCGAACGCCGATCTCGATATCACCCGAGCTGAGTCGGACGCGATGGAACGTATCATCGCCGAGAAGTCTCATCTCTCCCACGATCAAGCCGTTCTCGCTGTGGAGATGGCCAAACGGCAGAATCGCCTCTTCGGTCACGTCGAGGACTTCCTGGTGTCACGGGAGTTCAACGAGCTGGCCAGTCGGGAACAGAAGTTGGATCTCCTGGATTGTCTGTTCGCGGTCTCTGCGGCCGACGGGGGCATCTCAACACGGGAGGACGGAGTCGTTCGCCAGATCGCCAGCGAACTCTTGCTCGATCACCGCGATTTCATCGACGTCAGAACCCGCTACCGGGAATTCCTCGACGTCCTCAAGCACCCGGACGAAGAATGACCGTTCGGCGACACTTGCCGCGCATCACGGCAGCGGCCGTTGCATCACCAGAGAATCCTCCTTAGGGTTGGAGTAGTAGCCCGGTCGTCGTCCACGGGCTGTGAATCCCATATCCGAATAGAGATGGATCGCGTTCAGATTCGATTCGCGAACGTCCAGTACGGCCCAGGAGGCACCCGCCTGGTATCCCTTTTCCATCGCGAACTCCATCATGTATCGGCCCAGACCCTGCCGGCGCCAGGATGTGCGGACCGCGAGGTTCGCGATGATCACCTGGTCTCGGTCGAGCCAGGCGACGACATAGCCGACGATCTGCTGTCCGACTCGGGCCACGTGGGCGAAGGCGCCGTTGTCGACCAGAATCGAGCGGAACACGTGCTTCGGCCAGGGCGACGTGAAACACTCATGCTCGATCCGATGGACTTCATCGAGATCCACCCAGTTCATGCGCTGCAGCCGAACTTCAGGGCTCACGGGTTCCGCCATCGACAGTTCCCTCAGACGGCCGGGCAGCAGTCGACCGGACAGAAATCACGGCTTGCACCGTGGTCACCGAGGTAGCGTCGAATCGGGCTCTGGTTCATCCGTTCGAGGATGAGTTCCCTGATCATCGCCACGAACTCCGGATGGGTTCCCGGCGTGGCAGCCCGAGCCATGGCCAGACCGATGGCGTCACATCGCTTCCTCAACTCCGTATCGAGGTCGTAGATCACTTCCATGTGATCCGAAATGAACCCAATCGGTGAGACGACAACGCTCGTATGACCCCGGCCTTGCAGCTGTTCGAGCAAATCCCCCACATCCGGCTCGAGCCAGGGCTGGTGAGGCGGGCCGCTACGACTCTGGTAAGCGAGATGCCACTGCTTGACGCCGGCTCCTGCAGCGACCAGTCTGCCCACTTCCTCGAGTTGCTCCTGGTAGAGACAGGTCTTGGCCATGGAGAGCGGTATGCTGTGGCCGGAGAAGACGAGCGGCGCTGAGGAGCGTTCCGCTTCGTCGATCTCCTCATAGGCTTGCCGAACATGGTCCACATTGGCTTCGATGAAGCCCGGATGGTTATAGAAGACACGGATTTTGTCGATCCGAGGGGCCCGCGGACCCACGAATGAACGTGCCTTCTGGATATCCTCGCGGTACTGTCGACAACTCGAATAGCTGCTGTATGCGGACGTCACGAAGGCCAGCGCTCGCCGCACTCCGTCCTCAGCCATGCGACGAACCGTGTCGTTGATAAAGGGATGCCAGTTTCGGTTGCCCCAATAGATCGGAAGGCGAGGGCCTCGTTTCTCGAGTTCTGTTTCGACAGCCGCAATCAACTCTCGATTGCACCGGTTGATGGGACTCACGCCGCCGAACTCATAATAGTGTTCAGCCACTTCCAGCAAACGCCCGCGAGGGACATTGCGCCCGCGCAGAACATTCTCGAGGAATGGGATCACTTCGTCGCGGCTTTCCGGGCCGCCGAAGGACACCAAGACTAGTGCATCGTAAGGCTGACTCATGCTCCACTCCCAAGGTCTGGTACGATGTATCCGGCACTGCCGGACGCCTTCAGTATACTTCACGGGCCAATGGAGGCCAGGCGGTTCGGCGGCTCTGGTGGCCGGATCATCCGCATGGGGTGGTTCGAACCAACAGAGCCTCGTAGATTGACAGTCAATGGCGGTTAGAGTAAATCATTCCCCTACCATGCCCGACATCGATCAAGAGAAGCAGCTGGCAGCCGCATACAGCCTGCGCTTCGTTGAGGATGGAATGGCGGTCGGACTCGGTTCGGGCAGCACGGCGTCCCATTTCATCTCGTCTTTGGGCGAACGGGTCCGCAGCGGCCTTCGAATCCGTGCCATCGCTACATCCGAGAAGAGCGGCGATCTTGCCCGGGAGGTCGGCATCGAGCTCACGGACTTCAGCCAGATCGATCGTCTCGACGTGACCGTTGACGGGGCGGATGAGATCGATCCCCGGCTCAACCTGATCAAGGGAGGCGGCGGCGCCCTCCTCCATGAGAAGATCGTCGCTTCGGCGACTGACCGACTCGTCATCATTGCTGACTCCCGTAAACCGGTTTCGACGCTTGGAGCGTTCCCTCTTCCCGTTGAGATCGTCCCCTTCGGATACGAACCGGCGATCAGGCGTATCCGGGAACTCGGGCCCGAAGTGAAACTCCGGACCCTTTCGACCGGGAATCCTTTCCTGACGGCCGAAAAGAACTATATTCTCGACTGTAGCTTCGGAAGGATCGATGATCTGCAGGATCTCGCCGACCGACTGAAGAGAATAGCCGGAGTGGTCGAGCATGGGCTCTTCCTTCAGATGGCCTCGCTGGCAGTCATCGCGCGGGGAAACGAAATCAAAGTCGAGCATCGCTGACGAGCCCGCGGCGACAATCGGCGGTATTGGGATACACCGAACGGAATGCTGGGAAGAAGAACGACAGGGTCTGTGGTCTGCCGCTCCTGCGGCCGCCTCGTAGGCGTCAGTGATGAGCGCTGTTATAGCTGCGGGACTTGGAATCCCGGTCTGTGGGGCTTTGCACCTCTGTTTCAACGCCTGGGTCAGGATCTCGGCTTCGTCCAGATCGTCACCTGGGGATGCATTGCCGTCTACGTTCTGACTCTGCTTTACGATCCGAGAGGGATCGGCACAAGCGGGATGTCCATTCTTGCACCTTCCACCCCGAGTCTGTTCGTGTTCGGTGCCAGTGGGGCCCTTCCCGTCTTCGCCTACGGGCGCTGGTGGACGGTTCTGAGTGCGGCCTGGTTGCACGGCGGAATCCTGCACATCCTTTTCAACCTGTTGTGGGTTCGTCAACTGGGTCCCGTGACGGCGGAGGTCTACGGGCCAAGCCGCCTGGTGATCATCTACACCGTTGCCGCCATCACCGGATTCGGCCTGAGCAGCATGCTCGGGACTGTCCTCACGTTGGGGGCATCGGCATCACTGTTCGGTCTGTTCGGCGCTCTGGTCTGGGCCGGACATCGCACGGGTCACACCGAACTGGGCCGTCAGGCTCTGATGTACGCCGTCATCATCCTGATCTTCGGATTCCTCTGGCCCAATATCGACAACGTCGCTCATATCGGGGGATTCATTGGAGGGCTGGCAGTGGCGATGCTGCTGGATCCCCTGAAGCACGAGACCTTTGGAAACCTGGTTGCCGCTCTGATCTGCCTGCTGCTTTCCGTCCTCTCGATCCTTGCTTCCGTTTTGTTCATTCTCCCCAGTGCATTGGGATAGAATCGAACCAACCCGAAGTCGAGAGCCATGGATCAGATTCGCCATTTCCGCCGATATGCCTGGAGCGTGCTGGTCCTGTGCATCGGAGTCGTGCTCTGGGGCGCCTATGTCCGGGCCACCGGCTCGGGCGCCGGCTGCGGAGGCCACTGGCCGCTCTGCAATGGAGAGGTCGTCCCCCGGTCGCCGAGCACGGCAACACTGATCGAGTTTACGCACCGCGCGAGCAGCGGTCTGGTCTTCATCGCCGTTCTCATTTTGTTGATCTGGGCATTCCGAACCTTTCCCCGCCGCAGCCCCGTCCGGGCGGCGGCCACGCTGTCGATGTTCTTCATGATGGCCGAGGCGCTGGTTGGAGCCGGGCTGGTTCTCTTCGGCCTGGTCGGTGAAAACGATTCCCTCGCGCGTGCCTGGATGATGGCGTTCCATCTGATCAATACGTTCCTGCTGCTGGCCAGTCTGTCTCTGACCGCCTGGTGGATTTCCGATGACCGGACACCGGCGCGCTCGCCCCTGCCCGCGGGGACGCTTCCCATGGCCATCCTCCTGGTCGGTCTGCTGATACTGGGCGTCAGCGGCGCCGTGGCGGCGCTGGGGGATACGCTGTTTCCAGCCGCGGGGATTTCCGAGGCCCTCCAAAGCGACTTCTCGACCCAGTCACACCTGCTTGTTCAGCTGCGGGTCTACCATCCTCTCGTCGCGTTCCTCGTCGCAATCCTGCTGATGGCCAATGTCCACCTGGCCTTCCGGCGACCGGTGGGGGAAGGAACCCGCAAGATCGCTATGCTGGCGTTGGGATTCTTCCTGGTACAGTTCGGTCTTGGAATTACCAATCTTCTGCTTCTGGCGCCGGTCTGGATGCAGATTCTTCATTTGGCCGCTGCCGATCTGCTCTGGATCTCGACCGTTCTGTTCGCCTCCTCGATGATTCGGGCACTCCAGTTGATCCGGGCCTCGACGTTGCAGCCGGCCGGGTCTACGTCCTAGGATGAATACAGACGGTTCACTCATGAAGGCGAGGGCATCATGAGCATTGAGAGGATCAAGCAGCCCGGTGAGAAGCGAACACCGACGATTCGCGCCAATCGCCACTATCAGCCTGCCGTCAACCTGAACCTGAACGTCCGCGGACTGCCCGAGTCTGCCACTCTCGAGATCAACGAGAGGAGCGCCGAGCTCAGCCGCCGGGGGCGACACGTCTATCGCCTGGGCCTCGGCCAGTCCCCTTTCCCGGTTCCGGAACCCATCGTCGAAAAGCTCAGAGTCAACGCCCATCAGAAGGATTATCTTCCAGTCAAGGGGCTTCCGACGCTCCGAGCGGCCGCGGCCGAATATTTCCGGCGAACGCAGCAGATCGACTGTACCCAGGAAGAATGTCTGATCGGTCCGGGCACCAAGGAACTGATGTTCATCCTTCAGCTCGTCTACTACGGCGACCTCGTCATTCCGACACCGAGCTGGGTCTCCTATGCGCCGCAGGCGCATATCATCGGTCGCCAAATCCGATGGCTGCCGACTCGTCCGGAAGACGAATGGAGGCTGACCCCGGATGCCATTGCCTCCGTATGCAAGGACGATCCGAACCGACCACGAATCCTTGTCGTCAACTACCCGAACAATCCGAGTGGCGTCACCTACAACATTGAACAGTTGAGAGAGCTGGCCAGGGAAGCACGCAAGTACCGCGTCATCCTCCTCTCGGACGAGATCTACGGCGAACTGGATCACGAAGGCCGCCATATCTCCATTGCCCGCTTTTATCCCGAAGGGACGATCGTCAGCTCCGGCTTGAGCAAGTGGTGCGGCGCGGGCGGATGGAGGCTGGGAGGGTTTCTGTTCCCTCGGTCACTTCGCTGGCTCCTGGATGCCATGGCCGTCGTGGCCAGTGAAACCTACACCTCCACTTCGGCCCCCATTCAGTACGCCGCGGTTCGAGCCTTTCAGGGTGGAATTGAGCTCGAGGAATATCTCGCACATTCCAGACGGATCCTCAAGTCCCTGGGACGGTCGCTCACGAAGATGCTGCAGGAGGCGGGCGCCCAGGTTCCGATGCCGGAGGGTGCCTTCTACCTCTTCCCCGACTTCAACCGCTCCCGGGATGAGCTGCGTTCGCGAAACATTACAACCAGTGCCGATCTCTGCAACCGCCTTCTCGACGAGACCGGTGTCGCCATGCTCCCGGGCAGCGCCTTCGGCTGTGATCCGAATGAGCTGACCGCGCGTATCGCCTATGTCGATTTCGATGGATCCCGGGCTCTGGCCGCTGCCCGGCAGGTGCCCATGAGTCAGGACCTCGGCCGGGATTACCTCGACTACTACTGTTCAGCTCCCATGGAAGCCGTCCGCCGCCTGTGCGACTGGCTGCACGCAAGTTGAGATTCGTGATGGTCGATTTTCGATGGCCGGGTTTCGCTATGATAACTTCGACATGTTGCCGAGACTCATCGTTCGTATTCTAGAGCGCTGCCTGCCCCTGATCCTGATCGCCCTGGGCGCTTGTCAGTCGCCGCGAACGCTGACCGAACCACCAGCCGCCCGGCTGTTTCAGATTCATCCGACCCGCCCGATCGATGAACTCCGGCGCGAGGCACTGCAGGCCTCACCTCCGCTCGAGAAAGGGGACTTCCTTCAGCCCGACCTTGTCGAATTATCCGGTCTCGACCCGACGCTTCAGTTCGATATTCGCTACGCGACCGATCACAATTTCCTGGGAGCCCCAGTTTATCAACATCCCATGGCGTTTCTTCAGCGCCCGGCCGCCATGGCGCTGCTGGCCGCTCATCGTGAGTTGGCATCGCGGAAACTCGGGCTGCTCATCTTCGACGCCTACCGCCCCTGGTATGTGACGAAGATCTTCTGGGATGCCACACCGGCCGATCTCAAGGAGTACGTCGCCAACCCCGACAACGGCTCTCGGCACAACCGCGGTTGCGCGGTCGACCTGACCCTGTACGACCTGGTCAGCGGCCAGCCGCTTCCCATGCCCAGCGGATACGATGAATTCTCCGAGCGGGCGCATCTCGATTTTCAAGGGGGATCGGAACAGGAGCGCACGAATCGCGACCTGCTTCAAAACGTCATGCGGAAACACGGCTTCCTTCCCTACGCAAGCGAATGGTGGCACTTCGACTTCCACGACTGGAAGAAGTACCCGATTCTCAACATCTCGTTCGAGGAACTGGACAGCCCCCAGGCCCCATGACAACGCCACGTCGTACTTCAGGCAATGCCGGTTCGAATGGCCTTCTCCACAGCATCGCAGAACCGGTCGAGTTCGGGGAGGGTCGTGTAGACGCTGGGAGAGACCCGGACCCCCTCGAATTCTTCGTGCTTGACCGTTGTAAGCAGGATCTTGTGCTCGCGCCAAAGGTAGGAGCTGAGCTTGGCTGAGTCGATTCCGTCCACCCGAAAATTGGCGATGCCGCAGGAGAAGCGGGGATCCAGACTGGTGTTCAGCACAACCCGGGGATTCTCCTGGAGCCGCTTCGCCCAAGTGTCCTTGAGAAGGCGCAGTCGGGCGGCTTTGCGTTCCGGGCCGATGCCGTCGTGGAACAGAATGGAATCGGAGACGGCGAGATAGGGAGCCTCGGGATGTGTCCCGATTTCCTCGAACTTGCGGATGTTGGCGAGATTTCGATCTGAACAGGGCATCAGCGGCCAGAGGGCCTCGATCTTCTCCTTGCGGACGAACAACATGCCCGTTCCATGCGGGGCAAAGAGCCACTTGTGGAGGCTCGTCGCAAAGTAGTCACAATCGAGATCGGACTGGCGAAAGGGGAAATGGGCGAAGCTGTGCGCCCCATCGACGATCACCGGGATGTTCTTCCGACGTGCCATGTCGACGACTTTACGCACGGGAAGAATCTGGCCGGTCAGATTGATGACATGACACATCAGAATCAACCGGGTCCTGGGTCCGATGTTCTCCTCGAACCGCCGGACAACCTCATCCTCGTCCTCGGCCGGAACGGGGATGGAGAACTCCTTCAGGACCAAACCGTTGCGCCGGGCCAACTGGTTCCAGGTGTTCAGCATCCTGGGATAGTCCTGATTGGTCGTCAGGACCTCGTCCCCCCTCTCCAGATCAAAGCCCAACTGGCAGATCACCAGGCCTTCCGACGCGTTGCGCGTGAGGGCGACCTCTTCCGGATCACAGCCGAAGAGGCGGGCCAGCCCCTGACGGACCGTCTCCCGCTTCGGTTCCAGGATGCGCCACATGTTGTATGAGGGCAGCTCGTTCGAGTAGTCGAGATACCGCTTCATGGATTCCTGGGCCGCAGTGATCGCGGGGCTGACGCCGCCGTTGTTCAAATTGATGGCGGAACGGTCGACCGAAAAGGCCTGCTGGATTTCGAACCAGAAATCCTCATCTCGAGCGGCTTCCTCAGCGGGTCCGGATCGTAGCGTCGAATCCTGTGCGGCCTTCAGGACCCGCTCGAGCCCTCCCGACACCAGCACCGCCGGCGCCAGGACCGCCGGGGCTGTCATTGAGCTCATGAATCGTCGTCTGCCGATCAATGTCGAGTCCTCCCGGGATTTTCGATTGCCGATTTCCGATTTACGATCTGTCGCTCCGGTCAAGCGTTAACGTGCCTCCGTCCGTGATCGTCCGTGCAGGTCCGTGTCCGTCCGTGTCCCCTACGAAACTTGGCAATCCAAAATCTCTTCGGTCGCTATAATACCCCCTCGGCCGCAGAGGGCAAGGGTGCCGCGAACGGCCGGGAAAGACGAGGCAGATGTTCGAACCGTTCATTGGGCAGGGGATTCCGCCGGCGATCTTCTGGACCTTTGTGGGCCTGGGGATCATCGTTCAGGGAATCAGCAAATCGGGATTCGCGGGCGGTGTGGGGCTCCTCACAATCCCTATGATGATGCTCGTCATGCCCGTCGACAAGGTCGTGGCCACCCTCCTGCCCCTGCTGATCCTCCTGGACTTCAACGCCATCTACCACCATCGGCGTAACAAGGTCTGGGAACACATCATGGCGATCTACATCCCCTCGCTGGCTGGAATTCTGGCAGGGGCTTTCCTGTGGTGGTGGATCGGGCGGGAGGGAGTGGAAGCCTACGCCGTGTCCATCAAGCGTTTCGTCGGGGTAATCGCGATCCTCTTCGCGCTCTATATCCTGGCCCGGGACAGAGCCCTCGATTGGGTAAATCGCCTCTACTTCGGCAGAAAGACGGCCTGGACCGCCGGGACTCTCTCCGGCTTCACTTCCACGATGGCCCACTCGGCAGGTCCCATCGTCAGCCTTTACATGTTCTCCCAGAATATGGGGAAGTCTCTGTTCGTCGGCACGACGGCCTGGACCTTCATGCTGATCAATCTGACCAAACTTCCCTTCTTCGTCGGAGTCGGTCTGGTCCGGAAGGACGTCCTGTTGTTCGACACCGTCCTCGTCTGGCTGATCCCTCTGGGTTCCTTCCTGGGCAAATGGATGCACGATCGCATCGCAGAGCAGACGTTCAACCGCTTGATCATGATCTTCGTCCTGATCGCCGGCCTTCAGTTGATCACGAACATCAACCTGATCCTTCTGATCCTGGAAAGACTCGTGCGTCCGTTGATGCAGACGGTCTAGTCCGGCGACGGAGATCTGGCGGCCGGCTCCTGGGAACCGCCACCGCTTGCGTGTAGAATCCCGAAGCGAGAATGTCGGGCCTGAGCAAGAGAAGAACGATCGGACTGTTCCTGGGCCCGCTCCTGTTCGTCATCTGGCTGCTGGTGCCGGCTCCCGCGGATATGCCTGCTGCCGGTTGGCGCGTGGCTGCGGTAGCGGCGCTCATGGCGGTCTGGTGGATCACCGAGGCCATCCCCATCGCGGCGACAGCTCTCGTTCCGATTGCGCTCTTCCCCATCCTGCGTGTCATGCCCTCGGCCGAGGTCACGGTTTCGTACGCCAATCATCTCATTTACCTGTTTCTGGGTGGTTTTCTCATCGCCGTCACAATCGAACGCTGGAATCTGCACCGACGCATTGCGCTGCTGACCATCCGCCTGATCGGGTCGAGTCCGAACCGGATCATTCTCGGCTTCATGCTTGCCACGGCCGGCCTTTCCATGTGGATCAGCAACACGGCGACCGCCATGATGATGCTGCCGATCGGACTGGCCGTCATCCAGCAAGCTTCCCGTATGCTCGGCCGGAGCGACGACTCCGAGACGTCTTCCTTTCGCTTCGGGACGGCGCTGATGCTGGGTATCGCCTATAGCGCATCGATTGGAGGAATCGCCACTCTGATCGGTACGCCCCCCAATGCCATTCTGGTCGGAGTTCTCGAGAAGACCTTCGCCGAGAGCATCACCTTTCTCGACTGGATGGAGGTTGGACTGCCGCTGTCGGCGATCCTGCTCGTGCTGACCTGGCTCTATCTGACTCGGATCGCCTGCCGCAGTGAAATCTCCACGCTGCCCGGCGGAGTTGAATTGATCGAGTCGGAGTTGAGAGATCTGGGACCCGTGACGCGGGAACAGAAATGGGTGCTGGGAGTCTTCACGGCGGTCGCCGCCGCCTGGATCTTCCGGGGTCTCGTACCCTGGAAGGCACTGGACATGGTCGATGATCCCACGATTGCGATCGCTGGAGCGCTGGTGCTGTTCCTGATTCCTTCCGACTGGCGCCGGGGTGTCTTCCTGCTCGACTGGAAAACTGCGGTGCGGATCCCCTGGGACGTCATCGTTCTCTTCGGGGGCGGGTTCGCTCTGGCGAACGGTTTCAGCAGCAGCGGACTCACCCAATGGATCGCCGCCAACCTCAACGCCCTCCAGGGAACGAGCCCCGTCATTCTGATCGGCGTGACGGGCCTGGTCATCATCTTCCTGACCGAGATCACATCGAACACCGCCACGGCTTCGCTATCCCTGCCGCTGGTGGCCGCCTTCGCCGAGGCCGTACATCTCCATCCCCTTGGCCTGATGGTGACCGTGGCGATTGCGGCTTCCCTCGCCTTCATGATGCCGGTCGCGACGCCACCGAATGCCATTGTGTACAGCAGCCGCTACGTAACGATGCCCCAGATGGCGGCGACAGGCCTCGGACTCAACCTGATCAGTGCGGTGGTCCTCCTGCTCATCGTTCTGTACTGGCTACCGTATGTTTGGGGAATCAGCCTGACGGGTCTGGGTGGCTGAGGGAAACCTCCGGGATTTCGTGATTTTCCATTCTCAACCTCTCGCTCAGATCAAGCGTTAACGTGCCTTCGTCCGTGATCGTCCGTGCGGGTCCGTGTCCGTCCGTGTTCCCAACGAAAATCGAAAACCTTGATCATTCGAACTCGAAAACCGGCGCGGCCTGGTCTCTTCCCACCCGCCCCGCTTGAATCTTCGCCTTGAAGTAGTTCTCCCCGCGGACCGGGCCGCCGCACATACGCCGCAGCATGGCAATCTGACCGACGTGGGTCAGTGCATCCGCGATCGGACCCTGAAAGAGCTCTTCTTCCGAGAACCCGAGCGGCACGTCGGATGCCAGAAGCTCGTCCAGGCGATGCAAACCCGCATAGAACCGTTCCACCTCCGCCTGCCAGTCCCCTTGGACCGCATCCTTCCAGACATGCCTGCCCTGGGCCAACTCCACCGCCCAGTCCAGCAAATCCCCGATGTGAGCCAGGATCGCCCTTGGCGTGCGTGTTCCCGTAAATGCTGCGAAATCGGGCAACCCCGCAGGAACGTCTCGGATGGCCTTGCCTCCGCGATAGGCGAGTGTGGCCAGGGTGTGTCTCAATAACTTCCGACTGGAACCGTGACTTTCGTTCATCTCTTCAGCTCCGGCTTCTTTCGGTTAGGTCCTTCGCCAACGGCATCCGATCCGAAGATCGTGATGAAAACGTCTATGAACTCCGACTTGACGAGCTTCATTGGAATGGACTCTCCTGTCACACTTTCCAGAGACGTCATCGGACATCCCGGGATGCCGCAGGGGTTGATCAATCCAAAATAGCGCAAGTCGGTCGAGACGTTCAGGGCAAACCCGTGCATGGTCACCCAGCGTCGTACGCCGATCCCGATCGAGGCGAGTTTTCCCGCGTCCGTCCAGACACCCGTCAGGCCCGACCGTTGATAGGCCTCAACGTCGAAGGCCGCTGCGGTTCGAATCAGGCACTCTTCCAGTTTCCTCAGATATCCATGGAGATCACGGTGGCGTCTGTCAAGGTCGAGATGGGGGTACCCGACGAGTTGTCCGGGTCCATGGTAAGTGATGTCGCCGCCACGGTTGATCCGGTGTACGTCAAGCCGTGTCCCGTTCGGCCCGCATCGCGCGATGAGATTCTCGATTCCGGCGCGCCGCCCCATCGTGATGACATGGGGATGCTCGAGGAGGAATACCCTTTCCTCACCCCCGGCGGCGATCTCTGCAAGGGCTTCCTCCTGCAGGTGAAAGGCCGCCTCATACCCGATCATCCCGAGATCCACGAAATGCACGGAATCCATTCTCCCGGGTCCGGCCACCGCTTTTCAAATCCTGTTTGCCTCCGGATCGCACGGCCGTTTGCTAGAATTTGATCTTGAGTATTCGAATGCGTCGCCTTCAGCGAATCATCCAACAGGAGGCTCGAGGCCCCTTTCTGATTTCCCTCGTGCTGCTCACATTCGTCGTCTTCACTCGTGAGTTCGGTCGCATCGCCGAACTGCTGATCCGCAAAGATACTCAGATTGCGACCGTTTTGAAGGCAGTCGCCTACCTCATGCCCAGCATTCTGATCTTCACGGTGCCTTTTGCCTTTCTTATCGGCACCTTGATTGCTTTCAGCCGACTGACGGCCGACAGTGAAATCGTCGCGATGCGTGCGGGTGGGGTCAGCATTTTGCAGATCCTCATGCCGGTCCTCAAGGCAGCGGTCATCGTCACGCTCCTGACCGCCGCTTTTACGCTGTTTCTCCTGCCTGGCGCCAACTGGCGATTGAGAATGCTACGGACCGACATGGCCATCAGGCCGGCCTACTCGGACATCAAGCCCCGAGTCTTCTTCGATGAGTTCCCGGGACTCCTTTTGTACGTCGAGGATGTTGACCTTCACAGCTCCCGGTGGAGGGGCATCTTCCTGTCTGACACGACCGACAGCGAAGAAAAGAGGATCATCCTGGCTCGTGAGGGAACGATCTTCGGCAGTGGAAATGAGAGGCGGATCCAGCTCCATTTCGAGCACGGCGCCGTCTACAACATACCGACACAGACCCCGGAAAAGATCACCATCAGTCGATTCGACACGCTGGACGTGCCGGTCGATTTTCCGGCGGCCGAGCCGGACAATGGAAAGGTCAAGCGCCCTCAAGACAAGACCCTCGGGGAGCTCACGACGGATCTTCGTCAAGGTTCGGGTGAAGACCGTCGGGCTTCCCTGGTCGAATTGAATCGACGAATCGCTCTGCCTCTCTCCGCCCTGGCATTCGGGATCCTGGCAGTCACACTGGGCATCCGGGCCCCCCGGGGCGGGCGAGGCTACGGCTTCATTTTGAGCATCATCGTCGCCTTCACCTACTACGTCATGTTCGCCACCGGGAGCAGTCTCAGCAGGGCCGGGGTTCTGCCGATCACCATAGGGGTCTGGGGCGCCGATGCGTCCATGGGGCTGCTGGCTCTGCTGACGCTTCGGTTCGCTGACCACGAATCGCCGCTCGCCCATCGCATCTTTAACTCCTGGCCCGCGGTCTGCGTTTCCTGTTTTTTCGCGAACATCTGGGA
Organism: Acidobacteriota bacterium; assembly: GCA_037388505.1. Lineage (GTDB taxonomy): Bacteria > Acidobacteriota > UBA6911 > RPQK01 > JAPXNP01 > JARRKC01. Next base: position 19,591 of record JARRKC010000025.1, read on the forward strand.
ATCATTACAGGCGGCTCTCGTCGACATGCGGGACACCATCGAGCGACGCTTCCTGCGCCTTCCACACATTCGACTCCGCATTGCGCGCATCGTGGACATGCTGATGGCAAGGGCATTTCTGCTCAACCTTGTGATTACTCTTTCCATCTGCTTGTCTCTCGTCTGCCTGTTCACCTTCTTCGAAATCATCGACGACATCTTCCAGAACCAGGTTCCCTACGCGCTCGTCGCCGACTACTTCTTCTTCCTTCAACCCCAACTGCTCGTGCTGCTGATTCCGATCTCGGTGCTGATTGCCACGCTGATCACCTTCGGCAGCCTGGAGAAATTCAACCAGATCGTCGCTTTCAAATCGTGCGGGGTCAGCGTCTATCGAATCGCGATGCCGATTCTCATTCTGGGTCTGCTGACCAGTGGCGTGATCTTCGTCATCCAGGAATATGTTCTACCCTATGCCAATGTGCGGCAGGACAGTCTGCACAACATCATCAAGGGCCGGCCCGCTCAGATTTCCCAGCCGGGTCGGCACTGGATCTTTGGGCAGGATGGCCGTCTCTACAACTACAACCTCTTCTCCTCGGAGCGGAATTCGTTCGTCGAGTTGGCGGTCTATCGTCTTGATCTCAAGAACGCTGCGCTGATCGAGGCGGATTTCGCCCAGCGGGGTGATTGGCGCCGAGACGGTCAGCGCTGGCTGTTGAGGGATGGCTGGGTACGCAACTTCGATGCCGATCTCTTCGCGACGTTCTCGTCTCAAAGCTTCGATTTTCCCGAGCGCCCCGAGTTCTTCGATGAGGAGGTTCGCGATTCGAGCAAGATGACCTTCTCGGAGCTCGAACACTATATCCAGGATCTCCAGTTGGGCGGATTCGAAGTCGACTACCTCAAGACGGAACTGTACAAGAAGCTCGCCTTTCCGCTCGTCAGCATCATCATGACACTCATCGCGGTACCCTTCTCACTGACGATGGGCCGAAAGGGGACGCTGTATGGGATCGGCATCGGCGTCATCCTCGGCATCGCCTACTGGGGCGCCTTCGGTGTCTTCGACGTCTTGGGTTCAAACGGCCTTCTGGCCCCCGTCCTCGCCGCATGGGGACCGAATATCGTCTTCGGTGCGGGAGCCACGTTTCTGCTGTCGATGGTTCGAACGTAGGGGAAGCGATTTTCGATCTTCGTCAATCGAGAATTCCCTCAAATCCCCTGGATCGAAGCCAGAACATGCTGGACGCCATGGAGCGGTACCGAGATGCTGAATTTCTCATCCTGGTCCGTTCTGACATTGATCTTCAGATCCTGGTCTACCTTCCTGACCAGGACGTAGTCACCGCCGCTGTGGACCTCCACCAGCGTAGCGTCGGGGCAGTGACTGAGTTCCTCCATCGCCGCCGAAATCACCGGTGCGAAACGCTCCAGGTCACGCTGCACGTCGCGTAGATCTTCTCCCGGCACGAACTGCAACGCGACATCGACCGCCGCAATGGGAACCGGTACGAAGAACTTGGCCTCGGGACTCTCAACCCAAACCGTGGCCACGCCCGCATGGAGCAGGATGATCAAGCCGGCGGCAATCAAGCCGGCAATTGCCGAGCCCAGGCCCAAGAAGACTTTCAAGATCATGACCGTCACTCCGATGAGCTGGATTCATCGATCCAGACTCGCACGTGGGTTTCATCGTCGGTTACATTCACCAGGTCTTGCGCACCCATCGTCTTCAGGACCTGCACGGCTGCGCCCAGGTCGAACTGATCGCCTGCGCCGGACAAAAGCGCGTCGACGACCTGCTTGGGCACCCGAACCATGACCTGAGTCTTCGATCCCTCGGTGGAACGAACCAGCAGATCATTGCCCTCCAGGGCAACCCGTACGCGCGTGTCGTCCGAGTCAATCGAGGCCAGTTCGTAGTTTCCCTGCGCCTGGACTTCCTGCCAGATTTCGCGGATCTGAGGGACGGTCAGATGGTGATCGTCGAACTGGACCGTCCCGGTCTTGAGGTCTTGATCCTTCTCAATGATCGGCAACACCATCTCGATCAGGGAGACCGGCACATTGACTTTCACAGAATCTTTCTCGCCCGCTTCCTGGACTCGCACGTGAAGCCAGAAAGTGGAGGCCTGCGCAAGGCAGATGGTCGTGTAAATCGCTATCGTGAAGACCAGGGTTCGTTTGAGATTCATTGATTTCCCCTTTCGCGAGGTATAACGGACTTCATCTTCGAAAGGTTCATACCTTTGTTGCAGTCATCGATGGGCACTGCATCCGCTGTGCTACCATGAGCGGACATGCCTCCCTCGCTCGTCAGAAACGCTCAGATCGCGGGCCGGCTTTTCCATAAGGGCGGTCTGCCCGTCAACCTGATCGTCTTCGTCACATCGCACTGCAATCTCCTCTGCCGGCACTGTTTTTACTGGGAAGAGCTCAACCGGAGCAAGAATGAGCTGCGCCTCGACGAGTTCGAAATGATCGCTCGTTCGATTCCCAATCTGCTCTCGGTCTCACTGACTGGGGGGGAACCTTATCTGCGACCTGATATCGGCGCGATCGCCGAGGCCTTCGAGCGCCACGCGCATGTCCGCAATCTGCAGATCCCGTCCAACGGTTTCCTCGTTGAAAGAACGATCGAACGTGCCTCGGACCTGCTCCGGCGTGTCCGAAACGCCCGGGTATCAACGGGCGTTTCGCTGGACGGTCCGCGAGACATCCATAATCTCCTTCGGCAGAATCCGAAGAGCTTCGATCGTGCCATCGAGACCTTGCAGGGGCTCAAGGAACTCAAGCCCAACCATCCGAATCTCTCTGTCGGTGTGGCTTTGACCGTCTCCGCCGCGAACCAGGGCCGCCTGGAGGAGTTCTTCGACTACCTCGAGACCGAGCTCCAACCCGATGCCGTCACGGTTACGCTGGCCCGCGGAAACCCCATGGATTCGTCACTGAAACAGGTCGACCTCGACATCTACCGAAGATTCGCCCAAAGGGCGGTAGACTACCGCCGCCGCAACAGCCTCACGGATGGTTGGATGGATCGAATGGTGATCGCCAAGGAGGAGGAGACCTATCGACTCGTCTCGGAGGCGGCTCGGGCCGAAACTCGAGTTTCTCCCTGCTACGCAGGCGAACTGATCGGCATCCTGAGCGAGACCGGCGAAGTCTATCTCTGTGAAACCTTGGATCGGAGTATGGGCAACGTACGCGACTTCCGCTGCGACCTTGCGGCGCTGTGGCGATCCGAGACTGCCTCGGCAGCCCGGCAATACCAGAAGGAGCTCGGCTGCCAGTGTACCTACGAGTGCGCGATGAGCGTCAACACACTGTTCAACCCGCGCCGTGCCCAGAGGATCATTCGCCGAGCTTCGCGCGCTTGACCACGAAGCCGGCTCCCCGTCGTGTCCGTTGTGGTTGCCCTCCCGCGTCGTGCCGTCGTGGTGACTTCCCGGCGAGTCGATCAGGAAGCTCTCACCACAACGACACCACGACCACCCCGTCGTGCCCGTTGTGGTTCCCTTCCGGCGTCGTGGTCATCTTTGGCGGTTCGTCAGGTAAACCCCGACCAACACGAAGACCCCTCCCAGGATGAGCGATCTCGTGATCGGTTCTCCCAGGATGACAAAGGCCAGCAGGATGGCAAAGACAGGAACGAAGTTGATGAAGATGCTGGCCCTCGAGGGACCTAACTCGCGCACGCCTTCGTAGTACCAGACGAAGCCGAGGACTGTGCCGAAGATGCCCAGATAGGCAACCGAGATCCATCCCTGGAAGGGCAGCGTCCGTATGTCATCGATGAGGCCGAAGTGAAACGCAGGCCCGAGGAGGGCAACCGTTCCAATGATGGCCGAATAGCAGACCGAACTCACCGGCGAGAGTTTCCGCAGCACGACCTTGCCGACCAGGGAATAGGCCGCCCAACTGGCCACACACCCGGCGATGAACAGCTCTCCCCAGCCCACACCCTCTGCGAGTACGGCATGCAAGTCCCCACGCGAAATCACGATCATAGCTCCGGCGACGGACAGCACGATGCCGGCGAACTGACGGCGGCTCAGACGCTCTTTGAACACGAGGGCCGAGAGCAACACAATGACCACCGGATTGTTGGCCACGATCAGCGACGCCCGGCCGGCCGAGATCAGTTTAAGGCCCTTGAAGAAAAGCACGTTGTAGGCAAACACTCCGGTCAGTCCGAGCACGACCACCGGACCGAGCTGACGGAGTCTCAGGCGAGGCCACCGCTTTTCGTACCGGATGACGAGCAGGAACAAGAGCGTCGAAGCCAACAGGAAGCGAAGAAAGGCCGCTGAATAAGGGCCGACCTCCGCCGAGAGCACTCTCCCCGCGATGAAGGTACCGCCCCAGAAGAGCGCGGTGAGGACCAGTCTCAGATACACCATGGCGAAGGCCGATCGGTCCGCTGTTTGGGAATGGCTCTCCCGTGCCGCTACCAGGCGATCCCGTAGTCCTCGCCGTAGTCGCTGCTGCCTCCCCAGAAGGTGCCATGCTCCTGGTCGAAGAAGATGGCGTTGATCGGGCCGGAAGTATGCGATTCGAGGGTAATCTTGTAGCCCATGGAACGCAGCTTGGCGATGACCCACGGCGGCATCTTGTCATTCAGCGTCAACTCGCCGGGAAGCGTCTCGTGCTCCCCGAAGGAATTGCGCATCTGAAAGCTGGTGATGTTGGCCGCCTCACAAGCCTGCTGGACGTTCATGCCGAACTCGACAACGTCGAGGAAGAACTGCAGCAGATTCTGATCCTGGGTATCCCCGCCCTGAACGGCGAAGCTCAGATAGGGCTTCCCCTCCTTCATGGCCAGTCCGGGCGTCAGGGTCGCGCGAGGGCGTTTACCGGGTTCGACGACGTTGAAGGGATTCTCGGCAGGATCCAGCACAAAGCTCTGCATGCGTTGACTCATGCCGACACCGGTCCGCCCGGCGATGACCGCGGGGATCCAGCCGCCGCTCGGCGTCACCGAGACGACCCACCCCTGTTCGTCCGCCGCCTCGATCGACGTGGTACCCCGGTAAAAATCGTCATGGAACGAGGAATCGAGAAGAGCGTCCTGATTGAACTTACGAGGCTCCTTCTTCTTGTTGCTCCACTCCTTCAGATACTGCAGGAAGGGATTCTCGTCACCCTGAAAGGGATAAGGGTCTCCCGGCTTCACATTGGGATCGTTGTGCTTCCAGTCGATCGTCTGAAGACGGCTCTTTGCATACTCTTTGGACAGCAAACCGCGCATTGGCTCAACGGGAGGAAAGTAGGGGTCGCCGTAATAGAAGTCACGGTCGGCAAAGGCCAAATTCATGACCTGATAAAGCGCGTGGATGTACCGCGCACTGTTGTATCCCATCGATTGCAGATCCAGGTTCTCCAACATATTCAACGCCTGGAGCATGACCGGACCCTGGACCCAGCAGTTCAGCTTGTACACCTCAATGCCCTTGTAGGAGGTCTTGACCGGGTCTTCCAGATAGACCTTCCACTTCGCCAGATCGTCGAGCGTGATGAGACCTCCCTGCTCCTGTGCTCCACGGACGAACTCCCGGGCGATATCTCCTTTGTAGAATCGGTCGTAGGCCGCATAAATCGCCTCTTTGCGACTCTTCCCGGCAGCCAGTGCGGACTGCTCCGCGTCGACGAGCTTCTCCAGAGTGGAGTGGAGGTCAGGCTGGTGAAACACCTCGCCCGGATGAGGCGCCTCCCAGCTCTCTCCAGGATGAGTCAGAAAGACTTCTCGTGAATAGGGCCACTGCTCGATGCGCTTCTTTTGGCCCTCGATGCTGCGGGCAGCCTGAGCTTCGATTGGATACCCCTCGGCCATTTCCATGGCCGGGGTCAGAACCTCCTTCAGGCTCATGGTTCCGAACTCCGCCAGCATCGTCAAGAGCCCTCCGGGCGTCCCCGGGGTCACGGCCGCCAGTGGGCCAAATTCGGGAGGATAGTCCATGCCCTTAGCCTTGAAGAACTCGGGGGTCGCACCGGTAGGAGCCACACCCAGCGCGTTGACAGCGATCACCTTACCCGTCTTCGGGTTGTAGATCAGGGCCTGGGTTTCGCCTCCCCAGCTGAGCGTATCCCACATCGTGCAGGTCGCGGCCAGCATGGCACATGCCGCATCAACGGCATTTCCGCCCTTCTGGAAAATCATGGAGCCGGCCGTTGCAGCCAGTGGTTTCCCCGTGATGGCCACCCAGTGCGTTCCGTGCAGAACCGGCTTCTCGGTTCCCTGAGCGAAGCTCGGTTTCATGACCAGAAACCCCGAACACAGACACACACTGAGATACACCGACCACGACCGTTTGAACATGAGCATCCTCCGAAAAGCACAACAGGCCACACGTTCCGTTTATCGTAATGAAGTGTCGCAGGTCAAACAAGGTCGACATAGACACGCTCAGACCCCTGAGGTTCAACTCGGCCTTCCGAATTCAGTCGCTGATCTCAGAACGACTCGGGGTCTGGTGCCATGCAGGCCAGGATCCGGCCACGACGGCGCCCTCGGCCCAGAGCATTTCTACGAACGCCATGCCCAGGGACAGGACGGTGAAACCCCAGCCCCGGCGCCGCCGGACGTAGCGAAGGAAGCGCAGATTCAACAGGACGAACAGGAGCGCCAGGCCGGATGCGGTCCCGACGGACCACGGTCCCAGAAAGACTCCTCCCAGCGCCAGTAGCAGGATGGGCCCCGGCAGCGCGAGCGATAGGATCCTTCCTGGACGATGGGCTCGGAATGAGAAGTTCCGCTCCGCCCGGGTCATGGTGAGGCGCCGGAGCGCGACGATCCGCGACCAGTCCTCCCGCAGAATTCCACCCAACGTGTATTCCTTGAGATGGATGCCTTCCACACGACGGTCGATGACGAAGCGGTATCCGCGTGAGCCGAGCGCCAGCCCCAGTTTGAAATCCTCGGCCTTGAGCAGGCGCTCGTCGAAGCCCCCTGAAAGCGCGAAAACATCACGCCGTACCAGGAAGATCGCAGTGTGCAGATAGGGGCTCTGAGTGGCCGTCACTCGATAGAGAAACGTCGTCGAGAGATTCTTGAAACGGGAACAAAAGCCCGAACTCGACAGCTCTTCGGCATAGCAGCCGAGAGCGCCTGCAACGTCGGGGCGATGCGAATAGAGATCCAGAGTCTCCCGCAAATGGTCCAGTGCTCCCGGAGGCAGCAGCACGTCGGCATCGAGAAACAACAGGTACGGTAGATTGGCGCGGGCAGCACCCGCATTGCGGGCCGCTGCGGGACCTCGCGCCGTTTCGTGCCGAACCGATTCCAACTTCACACGATCCGCAAACTCCCGAATCAAAGCGGGTGTCTGGTCGGTCGATCCGTCGTCGACGATGATCAGTTCGGTCCGCCCGAGGTCATTGTCGAGCAGCGCCTCCAGTGTCTTCCGCAGGAATGGAGCACCGTCGTGAACCGGAATGATTATTGAGACCGGGAAGGATTCCGCCAGAGTTGGGCCCGACTTCCGTCGGGAAGATCCCAGCTTGCTACGAGAGGCCACTTGAGGGTCTCCAAGGCACCATAGACTTCACCGTTGAACCGAGTGATATAGGATATCCCCTGGCTTCCCGTTTTACCAACGACCCAACCCATCCTCCCCAATTCGTGCGGCCATCCGTTGGTCAAACCAAGACGAACGACGCGCAGGGGTTTCCCTGACTGGGCCGCGATGAGGCTGAGCGCTCCGGGATGGTAGAAAGCTGCGTCCGGAATGAAACCGACCTGACCGGTTGCATCGATCTTCTCCAAAAGTTCCCGATAGTGCCAATTCTGGCGTCTCGGCGGACCGGTGACCCCAAAGTAGTTCGATTCGAACAGGACCCACTCCTGCCGCAACGAGATGTAGTCCGTGTCACCGGGAATCGAGAACAGAGCGATCTTCTCAGGGACGAACGGCAAGGAGAAGGAAATCAGGAGAAACTGAAGAAAGGCCCATCCTCCGACCGCTGCCAGGATCCGCCGTCTGTCGCCGAGCCCTGTCACAAGCAGCACGGAAAGAGGAACGGTCAGGGGCATCACATACCGCGGGTCCTTGGCCTTCAACAAACTCAACAGAATCAACCCACCCACCAGGGAAATGGCCATCAACCGGACCCCATCGCGGGGTACCTTCGCGTCGACCGACCACAGACGCGGGATGACCCATAAGAAGACCAATGTCAAGGGAAGGAAGAGGTAGTAGCCAGCCAGACAGCGTGGATAGTAAATCCATCCGAGCCAGGACCAGACCGCCGGGTCCTGTTCCCACGAAGCCCCCGCTGTCGTCAACTGAAAGCGGTGGTACAGAGACGTCAGGTTCGGCAGATACCACCAGAGGACCAGGGGCATCGCAATCAGCACGGCCTCGAGCCGATTCCTCATCGACTCGCGTCGATCCGGAGAACGAAAGAACGTCCAGATCGTGGCAGGGACGACGAAAACAATGAAGGTCCACTTCAGCAACAGACCGGCGGCCGCGACGACTCCGAACCCCCAGGACCACGTTCTCTCCTGAAATGACCGGCTGCGGATGAGGACGTAAAGCGCCAGCGCGACCAGTCCGGTCAGAGTCGGATCGAGCAGGCTCTCGCGACTGGTCCAGGCCGTCAGAGGCAGGAGCAGGACCAGGTGGCCGGCAAGCGCGGCTCTGAGCGAGTGGGTCACGTCCCAAGCGATCCGAAAACTGAAGAAACCGGCCAGCAACAGTCCCGGCAGGTTGGCCCAGAAAGCAATCCAGTGGCTGGCGCCGAGAACGGCATAGAGACAAGCCTCGACAAGGTAGTAGAGCGGTGGATAGTAGTCGCTCAGCCGCGCGAAATCCCGAAACAGATGACCTTGCCGGGCCGCCTCGAAGTAGTTCCAGCCCATCTGTTGGTGATAGGCCATGTCCCAGGCCGGCGGCATCTGATTCAGGCTATGCCAGACGACATGGATCCCCAGGATGATCAGGAACCCGACGAGCCAAAACCGGCGTGCCTTCGCGTATCCGGGTTCCGTCTGCATGGAAAAGGATTATCCCGCATTTTCTCGGAGAGGTCCCGCCGGCGAACACCGCGATCGTGACGCATCCCTGTCTTGCACCGTCGTCGTTCCCTTCCGGCGTCGCGCCCGTCGGGGCCGTCTTCCGGCGCCGTGCCTTCGTGGTGAATCCCCAGCGGCACCATCAGGGAGCATTCACCACGACGACACCACGGGCACCGCGTCGTGCTCGTCGTGGTCGCCTTCCGGCGCCGTGCCTTCGTGGTGAATCCCCGGCGGCACCATCAGGGAGCATTCACCACGACGACACCACGGGCACCGCGTCGTGCACCGCTCGTGGTTGTCCACCACATCTCCGGGCCGTCTGTGATAAACCTTAGGGAAAGGAGTCCCCGATGGCAGAGAGCGAGCATCGAGTCAAGGTTCTGTACACCGAATTCGTGACCCACGACGTCAAGAGTTTCATCTTCGAGAAGCCCGAGGGTTACGACTTCGAGCCGGGCCAGGCAACCGAGGTCAGCATTGCACAGGACGGATGGGAGAAGGAGCGCCGTCCCTTCACCTTCACGTCTCACAAGAGTGACCCCGTACTTCAGTTCATCCTGAAGCGATATCCGGAACACGACAGTGTCACCCAGCACCTGCACGAGCTCGTACCCGGCGATCAGTTGATCATCCACGATGTCTGGGGCACGATCACCTGGAAGGGGCCCGGCGTCTTTCTGGCAGGCGGTGCCGGAATCACTCCCTTCATCGCCATCCTTCGGAACCTCCGATCGAAACGTCAGCTGGCCGGAAACTCACTGTTCTTTTCCAACAAGACACACAAAGACATCATCCTGGAACGGGAATTCCGAGAAATGTTCGAGACCGGCGGAGGGAAGCTGAGGTTCGTCCTCACTCGCGAGCAGCACCCGGGATACGAGCACGGAAGGATCAACAAGGACTACCTGCACCGCGAAATCGAGGATTTCGACCAGAACTTCTACGTATGCGGCCCCCCGGATTTCGTGGACTCGATGAAAGAGATCCTGGGAGACCTGGGAGCCGGCAGCGAATCTCTCGTCTTCGAGAAGTAATGACGCAAAGTCGTCTCGAAGCTGAAAGCCTCACCTCGGTCACCCCGTAGATCGGCAAGTCAGGACTCCCGAGCGCGGCAAGTCGAAGCAGTCTTCATCCGGACCGGAAGTCACGACTGACCCTTGGAGACCGGCCGAAGCTGCAATACCGTTTTGATCTCCTCCAGATAACGCCGTACGGCGACATGGATGGAGCGATCCTGGACGCTCCGCCGCGCCTCTCTCCCCAACCGAGCGCGAAGTTGGCAGTCCCGGACTACCATGAGGATCTTTTCTGCCATCTCGTCGGCGTCTCCTACGCGAAAGAACAGCCCGTTGACGCCGTCCCTGACCAGTTCCTGCGATGCAGGAATGCGGCTGCACAGCAAGACACGTTCGCAAGCCATCGCCTCAATATAGGCTCGCGCAAGCCCTTCCAGTTCGGATGCGACGATCACGAGGTCAGCGCTTCGATAGAAATCCGGCATGCGCTCATAATCCACCCAGCCCGGAAATCGAAATCGCTCGGCCAGCCCCCGTCTCCGGCAGGCCTCCCGGACCTCTGCCAGCATCTTCCCGGCGCCGGCCACGACGAACATCAGCGAACCCTCTTCGTCGAGCGCCTTGGCGGCTCCCTCCAGCACGTCGAAGGGACGCTTCCGCGGGATGAGATTCCCGGGGACGAGGATCATCGAGCAATTTCGATCTATGCCGAGCTCGGCTCGCAACTCGGGGCTTCCGGGACCAGGAGAGAAGCGGTCGAGATCAATCGCATTCGGGATCGTCTTCGCGGTGTCGAACCCAAACCGCCGCAGGTTTTCGGTCAGGTGCTCGGCTGCAGTGAGGATCACTCTGGCTCGGCGAAATCCGAGGACCCTGGTCCGTCCGTCTTCAGTGTTCTTCCAGTAAGAGTAGTGAGAGGTTGCACTGCCACGTACCCACTGCACGACAGGAAGACCCTGGGCAGTGGCGAGTTCCGGCACGTACGGGGCAAAGGATTCCCGTCCCACGATGACCAGATCAGGATCGAAACCTGCAACACTCTCCTGGAAAAGCGTCCGCACCTGGCACTCCTCGACCCGCTTCAATTCCTCGGTTCCGGGTTCGAGATAGAAGTACGGAAGTAGATACCGAACGATCCGAAGTTCCGGATGCCTGGCCGCAAAGTGGTCCCCACCGTCGAGGGACGCAGCGGTCGCAGGACTGATGGCGGCAATGAGATAGCCGGCGCGTGCAATTTCGGTTATGAGCTGCCCGCAGGAAATCGCAGAGCCGCCGTTGTGGGGAGGGAGGGTGCCGACATAAAGGATCTTACCTGCACCGGCAGTCGTCATCATCGAAACGCCCCCACCCTGCTATTCCGACTGCCTTGGCATCATGACCGGGAGGACCTTTCCGGCTTCGGTCGCGATTGGACAGCCACGCTCAATGCGAAGAACGCCGGCATCATTGACCATCTCGGCCATGGCTCGATAATACATGCGCTTCTTGCTCAACTCGCGAATGAAAGCTCTCTTCACCTGGTTGTCGGAGGCACCCACGCTGGAATTCACGATCAGCCGGAGTCCTGAGATCCCCTCCTCATCCTGTTCTTCAATCAGCTGAAAGTCGCCCACCGCAGCGTTCAGCCCCCGTGGCAAGTCTTCCTCGAGCACTGCATAGAGGTCCGTCAGCGCCAGCGTGACACCCCAGGCCGTCACTTTTCGAAAACTGCGGATCGTATGCATGCGGAGGTTATAGCCGATTTGGGAAGCGGCATCATCCGAATCGATCCCTTCGAGAACCGCGGAATCGCCCAGCTCCGCATTGATCAACACCTTGGGAGCCGCAGGTCTCAGATTGGTGACCAGGATCGGAGCAGGCCCGGCGTGAGGCCCGGGGGCATCCCGCTGAACAATCACCGCATAGGCGTCACGGAAGATTCGCACCTCGTCGACAAGTGAATCTCCGGGGAACTGGGCCCCGATCCAGCCTCCCTCCGAAGTCCCATAAGTCGGCACCGCTCTCGCTCCCGAGGACTCGATCGTTCTGCGTCGAGCCGCCGTAACCGGCTCGGCACCGAGCAGAAAGGAAACCCCGTCCAGAGACCGGCCCTTCTTCCCGATCTCGAGGGCCAGTGCGGCGGCGGCACTGGGCGGCGTGCACACGACGGGTTTCCAGCCGGCGTTGAGTTGATCGAAGAGAAAGTCGGCGACCTTCTGGAGCTGGCCAAGCGAGGCCGGTTCCGGTGCCGGGAATCCGCCGATGAAGCGAATCAGGCCGTGGACGACCTCAGAACGCAACCGGCCTGACAGAGAGGAGGTCTTCGACAGAATGAACCATTTGGAGTACTTCTTCCCAAATCTGGCACAGCGCAGATACCTGTTGGCGAGACTGGTGTGTTTCGGCGTCCAAAAGACCAGCGGCTCATTCATCCAACCGTTCAACTGAAACAGGAAGGCCCAATTTGGTGCGGATTGCACGTGATCTTCGAGGTCAATGTGGATCCGGACTGGACCACCGCTGGTCCCGCTGCTGGTCGAAATGTAATGAGACCGTATGATCGGATTGTTGAACTCCTCCTCACGAAAGGACCACGAACAACTTCCCCGCCGAACTTCCTTGCGACCTTTGAGTTCCTCCCAACCCATGAAGACACCGGCGCCCCTAAGCCGCTCCAGGGCCCCTTCCACCCCCTCGGTTTTCACGAGTCGATGAAGGTCGCCCAGTTCGCAACCGGCCGCCTGCAGGAGTCTGAGGTAGGGGCTGGCCGGATAGCTAAAGACCGTCTGCTCGATCTTGCTGAGAAATCGGGCAGCACGATTTCGATTCCCGTCGCGGATGGATTCGATCGCCTCTCCAGGAGTCAGCGTCGCCTTCAGGAACGGCCTCAAGCCCGATGCGAGCCGAACGAACCCCCGAATCTCATCCAGATTCATCCCGTTCCCCTCCTGGAGCGATCGGACCGGAGGATAGTGCGCACGCGAATGTCGGTCAAGCCGGTCCCCCACGAGTCCGACTCATTCCTGCCGCTTTGACCTTTCTTGCCGAGGTAGGCAGAATCCCAAATACCAAAGTGGTTCGCCGTAACTGACAGGAGAGCCGAAGATGGATCGTGCTCCGGCTTCGGGCGGCGCCGACCGACCAGCCGCCCTCGGGACTTCGGGGACCGTCTCCGGCCATGGGATTTCCGTGGCTGATCCGTCGATCCACGTCGTCGAAACAGGCCGAAGAGACTCGCCCAGGCGAGCGCTCCTGCTCTACGCGTTGGTTCTTCTCGTCCTTTTCTTCGATGTCCTCTTCCTGGGACGCACCCTCGATCCCTATCCTTTTGTCCCGGGAATTGAAGGACCTCCCTCCGAAGCGGCGAAGGCAGGCCCCTGTTTCTGCAACGATGCGGGCGCCGTAGTCTGGGCATTCGAATCCTGGAACCTTTTGGTTCACCACGAACTGTTTCAGGAGGGGGAGATCCCTCTGTGGGATCCTTACCAGGCCACCGGCGTTCCATTGGCGGCGAACTTTCAGTCGGGGGTGTTCTCGCCGATGCAGTGGCCGTTCTTCATGTCGACCTCGCATCGGTGGTGGGACTATCTGTTCGTCCTTCGGCTGATGCTGGCGGGCATATTTTCCTTCCTCTTCCTCAGGAGAATCGGCCTCGACTTCGTCCCTTCCTGGTTCGGGGGGCTCGCTTACATGCTGAGCGGATACCTTGTCGACTACATCAACACGAATCACGTCGCCATCCCTTTGCTGCTGCCGGCGGCCTTTTACTTCGTGGAAAGCTGGCGGGTCGAACACCGCCCCGCGCATTTTCTCGGTACGGTTCTGACTCTGGCTCTCATGGTCCTGGCTGGAATGCCGGAAGAAACCGTTCTTGCCGGGCTCTTGATCGGCTTCTTTCTCCTGTTCCAGCTGGTCGGTGAACGCCCGCCCTGGCGGGAATGGCTTTCCTGGGGATGGATCTTGATCCTTGTCCTGGCTCTGTCAGGGGTTCTGCTGATCCCCGGATTCGAATACCTCAGTCTCGCTTCCAGTAAACATTTCCTGCGAGACTGGGGAGCCGGACGGTTCGCTCCCGGAGCGATCGTGACCTTTCTGGTACCGTTCTTCTTCGGCGCTCCGGGTACCCTGGGTTGGCAGGCAAACTTCGCCAAGTCTTTCAACGTCCCTTCCGCTCTCGGGGTTGTCCCTCTGATCCTTGCGGTGCTGGGGTTTGTCTCTTCACATCACCGATTGCGTTGGTTCTTCGGATCCAGCGCCTTGCTGGTCGTGGCGAAACTGTTCGGGCCTGCGCCGATTCAGGAACTCGGGCACTTGCCCGTGCTGAACTGGGTCATCTTCACGAAGTACCTGCAGCCCACGCTCGCCTTCTGCGTCGCCGTTCTGGCTGCCTTGGGGCTCTCAGCGCTCTTCGAAAGACGGGCCCGATCAGGAACGATCCTGATCTCCCTTGGTATCCTCATGTCGTCGGCCATCGTCGGGTGGCTTTTTCACTACTGGAGTCCGATCATCCACTACTCACGGCGCGAGGTCGTGGTGAGCGTGTTGTTGTGCGCCTCCTTCGGTATCGTCATGGGACTGCTGGCCGCCGGCCTCGGAGGCCTGCATCGAAAAGGTTACGGGCACGCGGCGACGGCGATCTTCCTGCTCGCGACGATCGAGATCTTCGCGCTTGGCATTCGAATCCATCCAACTCGTCGTCCGTCGTGCCAGCCCATCGACTTCGTGGAGACACTTCGAAACCTAGGCACCAGGTTCCGAAGCATGGGGGACCTTCCACTCTTCCCCAACACGGCCTCTGCGGCCCGAATCCCGGACCTGCGAGTCCTCGACCCCGTCCTCCCCAAGAGAATGGCGCAGGCCTTTTCCAGCCTGACAAAGGCCCCCCTGATGTCTCGCTTGACCTACCGGGAATTCGACGACTACGAGAGTCCGGCCCTCGATCTCCTGGGGGTACGTTATGTCACCTCGAGCCAGGATATTCGGAACCTCCTATTCCGACAACGACCCTGGACCGAGAGCTGCGCGATCCGGACCGAGGATCGAACAGGCTCCGCGATTTCCCTTCTCCAGGTCGAGCCGCATTCCGAATCCGCTTTCAACCTCCCCTCCCGGTGCACCGGCCTCTCCGTCCTGGTTGACACCAGCGATGAGACGACTCTGCAGCTCCTTGGTCCGGGCGGAATTCTCCAGGCTTGGACCGTTCCTCGAGGCTTCCATTCGCTGGGACTCGTACCGACCGGTTCGTTGCCGCCTCGCTCTCGAATGGAGCTCCGGACAGATTCGAACGACGCCCCCTACCTCGCGGTAACCCCACATCTCGCGGCGGACGCCGTCCGGCTCGTGCCTCTGGGCCAGCGAACCGATGCCGTTCGGATTTTCGAACGTCCGTCGGCTCTCCCCATCGCGTTTCTCACCGACTCGCCTCGACTCCTGGATCCCGTAGCCACTCCACGGCAGATTCCCGGATTCGATCTCGAGGCTTCGAAAGACCATCGAGAATCCTCCGGTTCGTTGAGAGGATTGGAGAGAACCAGTTCGACCGACCAGGATGTTTTGCTGCTGAGCCGAACGAGCAATCGACTCGAGTTCGAAATCCACAGCGATGAACCGAGTCACCTCTTCCTCTCTGTGACCCATTACCCGGGATGGTCGGCCGAGGTCAACGGTGCACCCGTCCGGCTGCAACGAGCGGCTTTCTTCATGACTGCGCTTCCGGTCCCCGCGGGCTCCAGTCACGTCATGTTGCGCTTCGCTCCGGGGTCCGTGAAGATGGGTCTGGCTCTGACGGTCCTTGGCCTTTTTCTAACCGCGTGGAGCGCCGGGTGGCTGGCAGCCGAGCCAAGTTCGAAGCCGCCAGTAACGCGGGCCGGAATCTAGGCCTTCTGTTTCGAATCGTGCCCTCCTGTGAGCGAAGAACGGGACAACACGATGGAGCCCAAAGCTCAAACGAAACCCATCCTCACAATTGGACAACAGACACAGAGCGGACTATCGTTGACGCCGGAGACCGTCATTGGACGAGACACGAAGCGGTGTCCTCAGGACATCCGAGACGAAGACGGCATGACGCATGACGAGACTCCTCATTCTCATCGGACTCACGATCGGCGGATGGCTGGGCTGGTGGCTCGGGGCGAAGGTCGGGCTCACGACCGCATTCATTCTCAGCTCCATCGGCTCGATTGGGGGCGTTTATCTTGGATGGCGCATCAATCGGGACTACTTCGAGTGAAGGTGGACCGGTGACTCTGTGAGGTTGGCCCAACGGCAATGAAGGAATCGAGGACAATTCTGGGAGGAGTGATCGTCCTCTACTTCCTGATCGGGCTCGAGATCATGATCATGATCAGTCCGTTTGCCGGGTTCTTCTATGCGGCCTTCAACCCGTTCCTCCTGGCGCTCGTCCAGTATTCGGCCACACGTTGGCTGACCGCCTTCTTTCTGCCACACATGGTCCTGCCGCCGGGGCTCTTTCTGATGACCATTCGCGTGGCCGGCTCGGTGCTGCTCGTGACGGGTGCAGCCGTCTTCATCGTCTGTGCCGCGCAGGTGTACATCAACAAGTTCGGGCGGAGAGGAATCGCCCTCAGGGGGCTCTATACGGTTGTTCGGCACCCCCAGTATCTCGGCCTCGGACTGGCGGGGCTGGGGCTCGCCATTTTGTGGCCTCGCTTCCTGGTGGCAGTCTTGTGGGTCCTCATGGTCGTCGTCTATTACTTCCTGGCTCGAGATGAGGAGCGCCGCATGCTCGAGCAATTCGGGGCCGGCTACCGCGACTATATGGATCGGACCGGCATGTTCCTGCCCAAGTCGGTCGAAGCCGTATTCCCAAGGCTCCCGCTGCCGCGCAGTTCCTTCCTGCGAACCGGTCTGGGTCTTCTCGTTCTTGGTCTCGCAGTAGTCGGCAGCACCTTCGCTCTGCGTTTCTACACCGTGAGCCACCTTCCCCTCTGGTCGAACGGCACCGTGACCGCACTGGCCATTCTGCCCTCCGACGTCGGGATGCTGAACCACCGGATGGCTCCCCTACTGGAACTGCCGGAGATTCATTCCCGCCTGAAGGCGGAATCCGGGCCTTTTCTCGTCTACTTCATGCCCAGGAACTACATCATGCAGGGCATGATTGCGGATACGGGAGACCAGTGGCAGCTCTATAAACGTCACCACACCTTTTCCATGATCTGGGACTGGATCTTCCATCCGTTTCGGCACCTGGAAAACGCACACGCCGCGATGCACCACATCACGGAAAGCGGGATCCAAAATGGGCAGGTGGCAGACGCAACAGTCCGCCGGATGATCTTTCTCCACGTTGGGACAAGGAACGGCGACCGGAGCCCGTCGGCTGTGTTCGGCATCGATACGCCGCGCAACCCACTGTTCATGGCGGATGTCGACGTTCACAAGCTCGGCCTCCTGGAAATCCGTGACCTCCCCTCCGAGACCGGTTGGGGGCGGGTTCCTACGCCCATGTTCTAGCCCCAACCTTTTCACAAACATCAATTGGTGTCTTGAGACTCTGTTGGCACAGAGATACACTCCCGGCCAAATGGACCCGGAACCTGCTGATGTCGCCTTCCCGACCATTCCTGCGCTCCTCGATCCATCAGGGTCCTTTCATTCACAGAATACTCAACACTGGCGCGAGGGGGGATCGAAATGGCCCAGGAATCGACCTGCCGGGCCTTCAGTCGGATTGCCGTGCTGCAGGCTCTCATTTTCCTGCTCATTTGTGGAATGGCGCTGGCCGGAGACTTTTCGAATGGGGTTTACGAAAACGCTCTCTTTGGTGGCCAGGTTACGCTTCGCTTTCAGTTCCAGTCGGGTGAGGCGATCCCGTTTGGAATCGAGGAGAAGACCGAGACTTATTCCGGGTACCAGTATCCCTACACCTACTTCCTGATTCCTCCCGGCGAAAGTGCATGCATCGTCGGCTACACCGTCTCCGGAGCACAGGTAACGGTCACACGGTCGAACCATCAGTTCGACTGGAGTTCTCGCACGCTGATCAGCGACAACCCCTTTCGAATGATCACGAACCGGTACTACCGCTTCCAGATTCGAGCGGCCGGCCATCCGGACCAGTACCTCTACTTCGCGCTGAAGACGGCCGAGCCGGAAGAACCCCATGTGGAGATGACGGTGACCGCAGCCCCTTCCCTCGACGCGAGTTCAAGGAATGCGCTCATCCCCGCCGACGAGCGTTTTCCGGCCGTCTTCACGATCGCGTTGTGGGATACGGAGCCCTACCCCAAGGTTCCCTACACAGAGCCCCAGACGTTGAACATCTCCATCACCGACTCCACGAAGGGCCGGCTCGAATCCTCGCAGGGTTCCGGCCGGGAAATCAGCGTCACGACCGATGCGCAAGGGCAGGCGGAGTTCCGCTATGTCTATCTCGGCACCCAACCCCTGCAAAAGCCCTTCACCGAGTGGGTGGGCATTCACTGCCCTGCCTTCAATCTGAGCGACAGCCGGACAGTCTCCGTAGGACTCAAGCCACGAATCGTGGACATCTCGAAACGCTGGGACAGCGCAACGGCGTTTCCCCGAAAGGTCGGCCTGCGCATCGAATTCCAGGATGAGTTTCACCCGGATCTGGACTACCTGCAGTACAACACCCTTCTCCAGACCTATCTCCCCGAGAGCCACCGGCTGGGAGTCTTCCTGGATACCGAGTGGCTCAACGCGCCGAAGCCCGGCGACTTCGAACGGCTCCTGGAAGCTCTGGGGAGCATCGGATACTGGTTCAGGCCTGCGGACGCCGAGCTCTTCCAGGGCCGCGGGCTTTTCCAGGAGTTTAAATCCAGATTTTTGATCAAGGCGATCGACGCGCCATGGATCGATTTGGAGATGCGATTCCCGGCTCACATCCTCCATCGCAGCGGCACCTACTGGTTGAGCGCCAGTTTGGGCTTGATGAGGGAACCCGAGGATACCGACGATCCGGTCGATCTGCTGGAGGGATCGAAGGGGGACACGTTGATCTACGCTCTCGAGGCGCCCGAGGGCGGCGAAAGCGTCCTCCAGAGCATCGCCTGCGCCTTCCAGCCGACCAGCAGCGCACAGTACTGGGTGAAATACCTGCTCACCGATGACTTCTTCAAGCTCCCTCTCCAGGCCGCCGGAGGCCCGGTTGCCGGCGTCGTATTCGGCACGGTCAAGCTCTTCGACAAGGCCTGTGACCTGCTGAAGGGCGACTACTTCAAGATCATGCGAGACCTCGCACTGGACTACGTGAAGGGCCTCGACAAGCTGAAGGAGGGCGGAAAACTCACCCAGCGTGAAGAACAGCTGCTGTTCTATGGAGTCATCGCGAACGAGACCAAGGTCATGAATGATCACTTCAACAATATCTCGAGGCACCTCGATGAGCTTTCGAATCAGGATCAAAGGACCCTTTCCCGTCGCATCGTCAGAGACACGCAATCTCATGTTTCCCCGATCATCGACATCCCTCCGGATCTCGACCTCGATGAGCTGTCCAGCATCCTGAACGCCTCGGTCGCAGGCCTCTTCTCGAGCCTCGGCGAAACCGGCATCGAGATGATCACGGTTTCGGACGGGACGGTGACTCTTCTGAGTCCTGACTCGAGCCCATATCCACCCGATTCAATCCTGTACAGCATCGAAGACGAAGGCAGTCGCGTCTACATCCTTCCGGGGGACTCGGTCGTGCTGTCCATCGATCACACCGGGCCTATCGAGATCGATCGGTTCTCCGCGTCGACGCCGGGCAGTGTCACATCCTCCTTCTACCAGGTCGGCGCGCCGCAGACGCCGGCAACGACGACGCTGGACACGACACAAGGGCCAACGGCGATCGCAGAAGTGGATCTGGGCTCGGACGGCTCCGTCGACCAGGATGTCTCGGCTGAGTCTCAGATCCATACACCTGCCGCAGATGATGGAGACGGCGTCCCGGGGGATGTCGAAGACCAGGCACCCCACAATGGTGACGGCAACGAGGACGGCATCCCCGACAGCACCCAGTCCAATGTCGCGTCCCTGCCCAATGCCGTCGACGGCCGATACGTGACGGTCGTTTCACCGGAAGGCACCGAACTGTCCGGCGTCCAGGCTCTTGAGAGCCTACCTTCGGGTACCACCCCTGAGGGGGTGGATTTCCCGGTGGGACTCTTCCAGTTTCACGTAACGGGCCTCGAGACCGGTGGAACCACCACCGTCTCGATGCTGCTGCCCGAGGGAGTGGAAACCAATTCGTACTACCGCTACGGGCCGACGACCACGGATTCTCTCAACCACTGGTATTCCTTTGGATTCGATCTCGAAACCGGGGCGGAGATTGAAGACAACACCGTGCGCATCCATTTCAAGGATGGGGCGAGGGGAGACGATGACCCGTATCCTGACGGGCTGATCGTCGATCCGGGGGCCCCTGCACAAGCGTCCAGAACTCATGATCTGCATTTCGCCCAGTTTGCCACCGGTGGTGGGCTGTTCAGTGAGATGCTCCTGATGAATGATGAACCTCGATGCGGCAGAGGAAGCCGATGTGGAAGTCGAATTCCGCGGCTCGAAGGGTGAAACGCTGTCTTTTCCACTCGGCGGCGACGTCGTCGCGGGACAAACGTACCTTTCCATCCCTCCTCTGGGCATGCGGGTGCTCCAGACAGACGACAGCGAAGATGTCGTCCTCGGTTCGTCGCACGTCCATTCGACAACGGACGTTGCCGGCGTCCTCATCTTCGGAGGGAGTTTCGGTCTGGCCGGAGTCGGCAACAGCGCGTCCTTGGACGACGGTTTCTTGGCTCCGATGCAGCGTCAGGCTGCCACCGACATCAACACCGGAATCGCCGTGGCAAACCTGGAATCGGAGGATACGACTCTCCATCTTCGTTTGCTGGGGACATCCGGCACCGAGCTTGCGACATCGACCGAGCTCCTCGATCCGAACGGACAGAAGGCGGTCTTCCTCCACGAGTTCGAGTGGTCCCCGCAGATGGACTTGTCGGATTTCCAGGGACTGATCGAGGTCACCAGCAGCGGGAGAACGGCTGCCACAGTCCTTCAAACCAGGCCGGGACAGTATGCCACGATGCCAGTCGTACCCCGATCCCAGATCGGTTCGATCGCCGATCTGAACTTCGCCCAGTTCGCGACCGGCGGCGGGCTCTTCAGCGAGATGACTCTTCTGAACCTGGACCAACAGAACGACGCTCAGCTGGATATCGCCTTCCGAGACTCTGAGGGTGCTCCTCTGAGTTTCCAGTCGGACAACGGCCCCGTCCAGGGGAGTTTGCAGGTCTCGGTCCCCGCGTCGGGCATGCGTATTCTCAGGACCACAGGGAGTGGATCCGCGGTCGGATCCGCTCGGGTATCGTCGAACCGATCAATTGCCGGCGTCCTGGTCTTCGGAGGGGCTTTTGGACTCGCAGGCGTTGGAAGTGGAGAGGAACTGCAGGAGTTTGCCGCGCCGATGGAGAAGATCACGTCAGCCGGAATCGACACCGGAATCGCCGTGATGAACCTGGAGAATCGAGCGGTGTCCCTCAGCGTCCGTCTCCGCAACCTCGAAGGACAGGAGCTGGCTACGGCCGCTGAGACCCTTCCAGCCAAAG
>JARRKC010000026.1:0-43429 GCA_037388505.1 Acidobacteriota bacterium
TATCCTGACGGGCTGATCGTCGATCCGGGGGCCCCTGCACAAGCGTCCAGAACTCATGATCTGCATTTCGCCCAGTTTGCCACCGGTGGTGGGCTGTTCAGTGAGATGCTCCTGATGAATCTCGATCCTGAGGAGGAGGCCGACGTCGAGGTCGAGTTCCACGGTTCCGACGGTGAAGCGCTGTCTTTTCCCCTTGGCGGCGACGTCGTCGTGGGGCAGACGTACCTTTCCATTCCTCCCCTGGGCATGCGGGTACTTCAAATGGACGGCAGCGGAGCGCTCGCCGGCGGTTCGTCGCACGTGCGTTCGACGAAGGAACTCGCCGGCGTCCTCATCTTCGGAGGGAGCTTCGGTCTGGCCGGAGTCGGCAACAGCGCGTCCCTCGACAATGGCTTTCTGGCGCCCATGGAGAGCAATGCCGCCGCCGAAATCAACACCGGAATCGCCGTAGCGAATCTCGAATCGGAGGAGACGACTCTCCATCTCCGCTTGCTCGGGCCATCCGGGACCGAGTTGGCGACATCCACCGAGCCCCTCGATCCGAACGGACAGAAAGCGGTCTTCCTCAACGAGCTCGGTTGGTCCCCACAGGTGGACCTGTCAGATTTCCAGGGACTGATCGAGGTGACGAGCAGCGGGAGAACGGCGGCCACCGTCCTTCAGACCAGACCGCGGCAGTATGCGACGATGCCGGTCGTCTCTCGATCCCTGATCGGTTCGACCGGGGACCTGAACTTCGCCCAATTCGCAACGGGAGGCGGGCTCTTCAGCGAGATGACTCTTCTGAACCTGGACCAACAGAACGACGCTCAGTTGGATATCGCCTTCCGGAATTTCGAGGGTGATCCTCTGAGTTTCCAGTTGGACAACAGCCTCGTCCAGGGGAGTTTGCAGGTCTCTGTCCCCGCGTCGGGCATGCGTATTCTCAGGACCACAGGGAGTGGATCCGCGGTCGGATCCGCTCGTGTATCGTCGAACCGATCCATTGCCGGCGTCCTGGTCTTCGGAGGGGCTTTTGGACTCGCAGGCGTTGGAAGTGGGGAGGAGCTGCAGGAGTTTGCCGCGCCGATGGAGAAGATCGCGTCAGCCGGGATCGACACCGGAATCGCCGTGATGAACCTGGAGAACAGAGCGGTGTCCCTCAACGTCCGTCTCCGCAATCTCGAAGGACAACAGTTGGCTCCGGCCGACGAGACCCTTGCCGCCAGGGGACAGAGAGCGGTGTTCGTCGGAGAATTCTCCTGGAGCCCCGCCCTCGATCTGAGGAACTTTCAAGGCGTCCTGGAAGTGACCGCCGACGGAAACGTCGCCGTGACGGTGCTGCAGCTTCGACCCGGACAATACGCCACGATGCCGGTCGTGGCCCGGTAGAACGTGGCCCGGTGACACGCACGGATATCGAGCGTAAGTGCCTGTCCCCAAACGCTTTTTCTTGAGTCTGGCACGCATGTCCAGCAGATCTCGACCAAGATCGCTGATGTCGCCGGGCGATCGTCGATGGTTGGCCCCGTAGGCGCCTACGCCGGGAGTCTCATCCGTGTCAGACGGTACTGAAATCGCGCTTCGGACCGCTGGGCATCCCGGCTCCATGCTGCGGCCAGGATTTCCAGCCAGGATCCAGAGCGATGCCATGGATGGACCGGCCCGTCGAGTCATTCGGAAGCACCTTTGATTCTATGGTATTCCGTATGGGTGAGAACTGATGGAATACTCCAGTATACCCGCTGTGATACCATTCGGCTATGAAGATCGGAGTCTCGCTCCCAAAGGAACTCGTGGCCTTCGCGGACGAGGCCGCGAGCCGACGAGGCACGACTCGTTCGGGTTTCCTCGCCCAGCTGCTCGAGGCTGAGCGCATTCGCGAGCAAACGAGAACGTACCTCGATCGCCATGGCTGGGACGTGGCCGAGGATGAAGCGGCGTGGCAGAGATATCAGCGACAGCGCATGGCCGAGGAGTACCGGGATGACGACTGGTGACGCACTCCCCCGTCGCGGCGAGATCTGGTGGGTGCGAGTCGACAAGCGACGCCCGGCCCTGGTCGTGCAAACCGATAAGGTCCGCGAACCTCGCGTGGGTTCGTTTCTGGTCGTCCCCCTGACAAGTCGTCTGCACCTTGAGGGATTGCCCGGCAATGTCCGCCTGAGCCGCGCCGAGACTCACTTGCCGAAGGCTTCGATCGCCAACGTTTATGACGTGCAAAAGGTCCTGCGGCGAGACTTCTCCGAATGTCTGGGGGCCCTGCCGACCGGAAAGCTGTTGATGATCGAGTCGGGCCTTCGACTCGCGCTCGATCTCTGAACCGATTTGAAGCTGAACGCCACCGTCGAGCCCAGCATCGCGGATTATGACGCCGTGCGCCGGGCCGCCGTCCAGACCCTGTCCTCGAGCCTGGCTGGAGGTCGTGATCCAAGAAAGGCCGCCAAAGTGATCCTCTCCATCGCCCGTGCCCGTTCTCCTCGCTTGCGCTACGGCGCCGGAGGAGAAGCGCTCTGGCTGCCGTTTCTCCGAGTTCTCTTGCCTCAGCGACTCTTCGACTACTTCCTCAGGCAGGGCTTCGGCCTCGGCAGGAGCATGCGTAGTCCGCATCACTGAGACGCCGGATCCCCGCCCCCAACGGTTATCGACCGCCGACTTCGGATCGGCTGCAGCTCGCCGGGCGATCGCGAACCGAAGTGTCAGTCCGCATAGTATCCCTCACGGACCGTGACCTCTCCCTTCTTGCCGCGCAGCTTGACTTGGATGTCGTGCCATCTTCCGTCCGGAGGAGACTCGGAGTAGAAGCCGGCGCCGTAGCCCGTTCGGAGTCGATCCGACACGGCTTCGAATGCCCGGCTCAATCCCTTTGAGTCCTTGGGGAAAAAGGCGTCGGCCCCGGTCGCACCCGCAAGTTCCTCGAGGAGTTTCCGGAACTTGTGGTTGCGCACCGCATCCCCCGTGCCGATCACGAACAGCGGAATGGCGCCACGGCCGCAGAGTCGAGCGACATTCGCTTTGGAGAGGCGGCTCGCCGTGTCGTCACCGTCGGTGAATAGGACAATGCCGCGGCGGATCCCAGGCTCACGTAATTCGGTGACACCTCGCGCAATCGCATCGAAGAGGTGCGTGTTTCCTTCCG
This sequence comes from Acidobacteriota bacterium, assembly GCA_037388505.1. GTDB lineage: Bacteria > Acidobacteriota > UBA6911 > RPQK01 > JAPXNP01 > JARRKC01. The sequence continues at coordinate 3,119 of JARRKC010000026.1, forward strand.
CATGCACACTCCTCAACACTTGCCCCAGGGAAGTGAGATTCCCCGATATGGGCGCCAGTTCTCGAATGCTTCCGCCAAAACTGAAGAGTCCGACTTCGTCACCCGGCTTCAGAGCAGACAGAAAGCGCAGCCCCGCCGCCTGGAGGAAGGGAAGGTCTTCGGCAATGCTGAGGGACGTATCGAGCAGCATGACCACTCGAAGAGACGACTTTTCCGTTTTGAAGTAGACGAGCTTCTGGACTCTCCCTTGGTCGGTAACCACGAAATCGTCCGGCGTCAGACCGATGACCGGACGACTCCCACGGCGAACCGTAACGAACAGCTCAACCAGATCCGTGCGGACCCTGATGGGGGCGGCAGTCGATTCCATCGGTGTCTCTGGAGCCTGCGAATGCATAGGCCCTAGGAGCATGATCGTAATGACTCCGCTAGTCAGTAACCTCATCCACATTCAAACCCTCCAGTTCCAGGTCCGGAACCTCGACCTTCACCAGCTCCAGAATGAGCTTCTCGTCGATCTCGCCAAACGCCCGGGCCACTCCTCTCCAGTCCGTACGGAAGGCTTGTCGGATTTTCGGAAACACACGCACGGCGACCTGACCCGCAATATCCTTGAAGAGCGAGGCCGGCAGCCCTAGGCGATAGAATTGCTCCGCGACGAACAGCTTGATCTCGCAGAGCCCTTCCGCGAGGCGGTAGGAGGATGAGTAGGTTGTCAGCTCCTCCAGCGAGACCAGGTCCGGGAGCTGCATGCCGTCGAAGCCGAACCACGACGCGTTCGGCTTCCCGAAATCCGCAAGATCGTCGGATGACAGAGATGCCGCCAAGTTCGAGCCGCACAGTTGTGAATAGCCAGCCTGAATCCCGACCGCCAACCCCAGGCTCAGCAATTCGGAAGGGAGAAGCGCACCGACCGCCCCCGAAGGGCTCCCGGCCTTCAGAGCCTCTCTCAAGTGAGACCAGCGCAACGCTCCAATCCTGCCCCGCAGCGATTCGAGGACAGTTTTCCGAAACACTGGATCCCGAATTCCCCGCACCAAGGCAACCCTTCCGCAGTCGAGCAGAGCTCCCACGGAATCGATTTCCTCACCGCTGAGCTGATCCTCGCGCATGAGGCTGATAGCGTGAACCTGCATCCCCACGTATGCTGCATCCGCGACTCGAGTCGAAGGCTCTCCCGAGAACTGATCCGCCTCGATTTGGTCCAGCAACTCCCCGATCCCGACCAGTGAACCGACGATCCTCGACCCGATCACGGCATCCTTGCGCAGCACCGGACGTCCCCAGGGTCCCCCGGCATCCTCGGGTCTGCGGAGCCCAATGGGAATCGACGATTCCTCAAATGAATGCTTCCGGACGAAGTCAGGGTCGCCCGCCAGGACGATATTGTTGGGTCCGGCGTTGAGTGCATAGACGATCCCTATGAGGCACTCACTCAAGTACGGGGACAACTCTCCAATCAGCTCGTTTGCACGGCCACGGATTCTCTCCCTGTTCGGCTCTCGTTTGGTCTGCTCCTTCCGAACGTCCGACACGGCGCTTCTGAGTTCGCCGATGCGCACATGTTCGATTTCGTCACGGTATTCACTCGAGAATGACTCTCGCGGCAACCTGGGTCGCAGCAAGGGTTGCACTGCATCCATGAGAGGCTGAAGGGCATCCTCTCGTTCCTCCCTCAAGAGAACCGCCAGCCTTATCGACTCCAGAACCGTATCGAGATCCGGGATCTCCTGATCGCGGAGAAACCTCTTCGCTGCATCAACGCGACTCGAAGGGGCGACCTGCAGCGAGTGTCCACCCCAGTAAAGCCTTCGCTCCATACCCGGATCGAGAAGCGTTGTGAGAAGACGTTCCGACAGTGAAGAGCCCGATCCCACGGCAGCGTCGCCCAGTACCGGATCCAGATCCTCCGTGAAGAAGGATGCGATATTGTCTCCTAGAGACACTGCAGACGTGCCGCCGTGTAGGCGCTCCAGCAACTTCATCGGCAGTTCCGACAAAGATTCGGGGCCCACCGAATCCCTCCTGGCAAGCCCGCCAAGGATGACCAGCGTTCCTTGCACGAGCCCCATCGAGGTCCAGCGATCCCGGTCTTCGGTTGCATCGGAGAGGTTGATCAGATAGGCCAAGAACTTCGCAGCAGTCCGGGAATCCACACGGAGTTCCGCCAACACCTGAACGACGGGCGCGATCTTCAAGAACCGGTCACGCAGAATGACGCCGGTCTCGGCGGAGAGGAGACCGGGACTCTCCCTTTCGAGTTTCAAAGCCATCGCATACTTGCGCGTGTTCTCGATCGCCCGGTCACCACCGAGCAGCCAACGCAGCAGCCGCCCGTCATCCCGGCTGACCAGCCAGCAGGCGCCTTCTTCGCTGACAACTTCAGAGATACCAAGTTCTGCGGCCTTTTTGGATTGGAACCAAAGCGCCGAGGGTCCTGGCAGATAAAGGTGCTCTTCATCCGTATGCGCGATGCGCAGGAAGTCGGCCAGATCGTAGTTCGTACGCGAAGGCCTCCCCGCCTCGAAGTAGTCACCCGGGCGGTCCACGAGCCGATACAGTTGCGCGAGCCGTCCAGGATCGAGGAAATAGTCGCGGTTTCCCGGAGGCAGATGCGAAACTGCGGCCAGAAACACAAACACGCGCCCATCGTCTTCTCTGAAGAGCCGCGTAAGGAATCTGTGAGGATCGGCGGGGGATGCATCGAGCAGATGTTCCCAGAACCTCCGCGTCTCGGGCAGGCCCGGAAGCCGAGGGGAACCATCATCCTCGAACTCCAGCATCGCACCGAGCGACAGGAGCGCGGGAACCGCCTTCTGGACAAGATCATCCGTCGACATGTGCGAGACGAAGTAGCGTGCCGCACTGACCGGCACCGCGTGCAAGGCCACATACACTTTCATGGCGTCGGGGGATTCCAGCCACGTTGAGAGCCATCGCTCCGGTGATCTCGGGGCTCCCCCCAGCACTCGCTGCCACAAGACTGGTCCATAGTCGAGGGCCACGGACGTATCTCGTAAGTCAAATCTGATGACATCTCCTTCGGCAAGGAGTAGCGGGTTGATCCCCAACCACTTCAGAACGGTTCGACGCGAGACGTGGTCCCGCCGATCGCTCAACTGCGCTTCCAGCACCATCTTCCCGCCACGGTTCCTCCGGCGAAGCTTGACGCCGAAGAAGGAGAGGACCTTGTTCACGCGCTTCAGACTCGGCTTGGTGTTGGTGAGGTTCAGCGCGAGCCGGGGTTCGAACAGCCGTTCCTTCCGGAGCCAGATGCGAAACTCGAGGAACTCCGTGTAGAAGGTTCGAGCTTCACTCCGCAATGGGTTCTCTTCGATGTCGTTGTCTGCAACCGAAAACCTCACGGGTTCCGCGGACAGAAGGAATCGGAAGAACCGCTCAAGCACGTCCTGGGAAGATGAAGGGTCTCGAATCGATGGCGCAAACCGGAAGATCGGATCCAGTCCGCCCGGCAGGACCAAACACAGCTCGCGGCCGGCCTCGCAGGCGACGCCTGCCACCCTCGGTCCGGACTCGACCGTACCGGATGAAGCCAGGAGTCCCAGTTCCGCCACGCGCTCCTGCAGGACATCCTTTTCATCCGGCTCGTGTGGGTTCGCGCCGGCCTTCTGCAGCTCGGACGCCGCCCGGGCCCAGAGTCCCCGTCGGAACAGCCAGTCACCATACACCTTCGCCAGCTCCAGAGACTCGGGACACGCGTTGACGCCGCGTCTAAGAACCCGTCCCAAGGCGACCAGATCTCGCCGGTTCCGATGGACGGCAGCCAGTTCGAGATAAGGCTCGGGTTGCTCCGGCTTCAACACGATCGCCTGTTCGAAGTTCGCAATTCCGCGGTCTGGATCTCCCCGATGAACGCGACAACGACCCAGCGCCAACTGAATGCGAAAGTCATCGTGAGACTCTCTCTCCAGCGGCTCGAGTTCCGGCTGAGCTGCATCGAATCGACCGAGGTTTGCCAGTGCAACGCCTGAAACCAAATGTCCCATTCGATCGTCCGGCGACCGTTTCAACAGATCACGAGCCACCGACAGGGCCTGGCCATACCTTTCCGAGTCAAGCAACAACCTCGCTGTCCTCCGCAGGGCCTCCTGGGAACCGGGAGCGCCTTCACATAGAACCGGATCGCCGCCTTCGGATGGTCCCGACGCACTTCGAGTCTGGCCAAAGCCAGACAGCTCTCCTCGTCGTCCGGCTGAGCTGCTACGGCTCTCTGGTACAAGTCGAAGGCTCGATCCAGCCGGGACCCCTGCTGGGCAAGACGAGCCGCTCTCACCAGAAGAGGCCTCGACGTTGGGAACAACGTCAACGCGTCGTCGACACTCCTCTGCAGCACCGCAGGATCCACCACGTCCAGAGCTTCGATGCACTCGATCTGCAGCAGGCGGTCACCGATCGACATCGGCGAGAGCTTGACGAGCCTTTCGGCTCGAACAAGTGCCTCCAGCGGTTTGTCTTGAGCGAGAAGCACTCGAGCCTGATCGCGTTCGATGTTCGCCGCCACCCATCGCTGGAAGGTGGGTGGGGAGATCCCGCGGGGCAAGGGCCAGAACCGCTGTGGGTAGCGGAGTCTGGAGCGACCTTTAACGATTTCCAGTCGAACGGGCTCGGGAGTCCAGGACAAAGGGGCGTCGCCGGTCGTCTCGGCCAACAAAAGGTACCTCCGGCCGGTGCCCTGCGGCTCGTTGGACACCGATCCCGAGGTCTGGGGACGGCTCACGCCGCCAAGGTCCCTCGCCCAGTCACTCAGGATGCCCGGGTGTCCGCTGAAATCGACCACTTCCATACTCACACCATGGTTCGCGATGACCGCTGTCAAGAGAGCCCGGGTTGTGCTGAGCGCAAGTGCGGCAGCTGGCCGTGGCAGACCGAAAGGATCGGGTTGAGATCGCAAGTCACGAGTCAACAGAACCACTTCAAGAAAGGGTTCTTGCTGCGACAGCGAGGAGACGGATTCAGCAAATCGATCGAGAGCGGTCAGGCGAGTTGCCAACCCAGTACTTCCCGATTCTGGGACCCGGAGCGTTCGTAGACTCGTTCTCACATCGATTTCGGAGCAGTCGCTATCTCCGATCTGAAAAACACGAGTCGTCGACTTCGTGCGCCGCCGGTCCTGAAGGTAGGACCTCACTCGCACCAAGTCTGAAGTCAGCAGGCCGCTCGTGTCGATGTAAACGGCGCTGAGGCCCGCCTCCCAAGGCACGAGTGCCACACTCTTCAAACCCGGAAGCGGTGTAGTGATTCGGAACCCAGCGTGGTCGAGCGGTTCGGTACCGTTGTCAGCTGCCTCGGATTGTGTGATCAGAAGACGGTATGGCGACGCCCCATCGACCCGCCCACACATCACGAACAGAAACACAGCAATCAGCCACGTAGCGGAGAAGACCGGCCGAGTCGGACACACAAGGAGACCCAGTATACTTCACCCAAAACGCATCTTTCGAGCCTTGCTCAAGATCCCACGCATACGTATTGATCATAAGTGCCTGAGGGCAAGGGATTCCTTACCCGGCACCGTTTCTCGAAAAACCTCAATGGGCAAGGCGTCTTCGAGGAACAAACTGCTTTCGCTGACCGACGGTCGCTCTCAGGCGATCCGCCTCGTGGAAATTCCGGCGGAATTCAGCACCACGTCTGAACCCGGGAAGCCTTTTCTTCGAAGTACGTGCCAGGCGTGAGATAAAAGTATTTATTCATAATAACTTAGAAAGACATTTCGTGCGTGTCACCTATTCTCGGGTCGTTCATGGTGAGGGGGGATCGGAACGACCGGCATGGTGGCGAGCTGGCTCGGACGGGTTTGAAGCACGGTGGCGGCGATTGCACCGTCGGAACGGACCCTCAACGATCCCTCGAAGCGAGCAAAGTCGACCCGGGCGTCCCACTGGACCTGATCGACAAACAAGGCCCGATGCCCCATCGATGGAAGCGCCTGGGAGCCGTCCAGACTCGCATGCGCAATGGTGCCGCCCTCCGGATCGACGAGCGAGAGATCCAGATTGGTCTGTCGATTCTCCAGATTGACGACGGCGATTCCCGTGTCGACTCCCCACTCCGCATCGGTTTCAACAGGCGCGACGAAGCCGTCTCCCAGCTCACGGCTCGACCCCACGCCCGCGAGCCCCGTCACCCCTCCAAAAATGATGACGCCCGACAGGGGCCCATCCGACTCGACGGTCACCGAGCCAGTCACCAGTTCACCTAGGCCGTCCGTCTCAAAGACCCGCAAACCGAGCGGGGGCAAAGCGACGTCCACCGCCCCATCGACCATCTGGTCGTTGAGATCGACACGAATCGGAGCACCCGAATCATCCCGCAGCCGGAGACTGGCCTGCACAGGCGACGACTGATCCGGGTTGAAGAGAAGGATTTCGCTGAACAGAGAACTCCCTCCTTCAGTACCGTCGGCGAATTGGGCAAACTGCAGACGATAGGGACCGGACGGGCCCGCCTGAGCCTGCAGACTCCGATCCAGCAGTTTTCCCCATTGGCGGTCGGACCAGGCCGTCACCGGCATCGTCGCAAATTGCCTTGGCCGGGTCTGGATGGCCGTGGCCGACAATCGCCCCGATGCGGTCACCTTCAGCAGACCGGCGAAATTCGTGAAGTCGACCGGCCTGTCCCAGGCGAAGCCATCGACATAGAGGGCCATTTGTCCACCCCCCGCCAGCCGCTCAGCTCCTGCGAGCACAGACTTTCCCGCCGTTCGGCCGTCACGGTCCAGCAGCTCCAGAGCCACATCCAAATCCGAGTCTTCGAGATTCATCATCGCCACGCCCGTGTTGAGCCCTCCTCCCGGGTTGGACTCGATGGGAACGAGGAAGCTGGACAATTGCTCCGCGCTCGCTCCGACACCTGCCAGTCCGACGGATCCACGAAAGAGGATCAAACCGGCGAGATCCTGATCGGATTCGACCAACGCCGATCCGACCTGCAGCTCTCCCGCCGAACCGGTCAGAAGCGTCCGCAGGCCTTGGGCGGGGACCGGGACGCTCACCTCGCCTGCCACGTTCGAGCCGTTGACGTCGATGACCATGGGACGACCCTGGTCGTCTCTGAGCCGGACGTGAGCTGTGATTTCCCGCTCCCTGCTCGGATTAAGGAGGATCAACCGACTCGAGAGGGCGATGGACCCGCCTGCGAATTGCGCGAAATTGAGTCGCTGCGTCTCGGTGGTGTTGCGTTGACCGGAATGGCGTTCGTCGCCGCCGGCTGCCGACCAGCCGCCTTCCACGGCCGGATCGCCCGTCCGGACCGAAAGGAGGCTTCCCTCATCGGAGACTAAATAGAGGTTGCCCAGGTGGTCAAAGGAAGGGACAGCCCGTTGGAAGGATTCACCCGCCAGGATCGCCTTCCAACGCAGTTTCCCGAAACCGTCCAGCGCGTAGAGGCGCCCCTCCTGTCCCATCGAGCTCGAGCCGGTCGCAACGGCATAGATTGTTCCGCCGCCGTCCATGGCGACGTAGGGCGAATAGATTTCTTCCTCCTCATCCGCCTGGAACGACCAGATCCGCTCTCCCGACGGCCCAAAGGCCTCAAGCGAGTTCCCGGCAGCACAGATGACCTGTCCCTTGTCGCCCACGGCTGGACGGCACGATCCACCCTCCACACCCCCGACGTGGACCTCCCACCTCAGAGCTCCGTCGGGGCTGACCGCGCCCAGCGACGTCCCTCCCAGATAGACCGTCCCGTCCGGACCCAATGCGATTGCGTAATCGTCACCGATCGGCCAGTCGACATCCAGAGTCCAAACCATTGTGCCGGCCAGAGACAACGCATAGAGCCGACTGCGATCGCCCGACATGCTGTCGCGAGTCCCCAGGAACAGCCGTCCCGCAGGATCGACGGCGGGGGCGGCCACCGGAGTGAAGTCACCGGTCGGGAACTCCCAGAGCACTTGACCGTCGCTGTCGAAAGCCGTGAGCCCCGAGGGCGATGGAGCGTAGACGACCGCATCCGGCCCTTCCGCACAAGGCAGCCAGGCGCCTGTGCCCGCCCCTTGCTCCCAGATCCGGGTACCCGCTTCCGCCACGGCATTGAGGTAGCCCACCGTCTCACCCTGGCCCGGCTTCCCGGGAACGAGCAGGGTCCCGTCTTCGGCTGTCAGGGGGTGATCCACAGGAGTGGAAACGAACTTGCCGGGCGGCACCGACCATGAAACCGCGCCATCTGAGTCGATCCGGGTCAGCGCTCCAAACCCTCCGACGACCACCACACCGTCCTCCCCGGAAGATGTAACCGCTCCCGAAAAGACCGGACCGTTGACTCCCAACGCCGTCTCGCGGGCGCTCATGACCCAATTCAGATTGCCCGCGTCCTGGCTTTCCCGAGCGGACCGGAAGGTCGCCGTCAAGTGATTTGCCCCCGCCGGGCGAGCGTTTCCCGCCCACATCAGCAGAAAACGATCGTTCGGAGCGTTCGGTACGATGCTCGGCCAGCGAGCCGCAAACCGGGGATCTCCGTCGGGACCGACCCGGCTCAGCTGAAGCTCGAGTTCGCCCGAACGGAGGCCTCGAGCACCGTCGATCCTCTGCCCGTAGATCTCCGTCTCACCGCCACCCTTGTCCTGCTGCCAGACCACCAGAAACTCGCCTTCCGCAGCAGCGTGGGCAACAGCCGGAAAGCTGCCACCGGAACCGGAGTTCATGGGAATCGATCCATAGCCCTGGAGCGCTCCCGTGGCGGCGTCGACCCTCCTGCCCAGGATCCCTCCCTCGGCCGACGTCCAGACCACCAGGTATTCGTCCTCGAGTGCGTTGAAGCTGACTGAGGGTGGAGCGTCGGAGAAGGGCGGCGGATTCTCGTCCGAAACCGTGCTGATCGGGAACTCGCCGGGTGGAAGCAGACCGCCGCTCAGCGTGTTGACACGGGCCGCCATGATCCTGGAGCCCGCACCGCCCGAACCATGACCCTGCCAAACCGCCAGGGCTTCCCCTCGATCCGCGTCATAAGACAACTCCGGACTCCTGGAGGACCAGGCGGCACTCGCGGCCGCGGTGCCGTTCAATCTGGTTGCCGCCCCCATCGTTGATCCATCTGCCGCAAGTCGCTGGCCGAAAACGTCGAAGGCTCCGTCGTGCACTGTGTCGGCATACCAAACAAGGAAGAATTGTCCGTTCGCAGACAGGGCCTGGACTTTCGGGCGGAACGCCCCGAAAGCCGTGTTCTGGTCGGATCCCGTGTGCGTGATTCTGAAATCGTCCTGTCCGACGGCGACACCCGTGTCACCGTTCAAGAAACGCCCGTAGACCTCGAATTTTCCGTCGACCGACTTCTCTCCCGACCAGACGACCAGATACCGGTTGCCGGCGGCATCATAGGCAACATCCGGGTCAGCCGCCTGGAAGCGGGGATCGAGTTCGGGCCCCATGTGGCTGATCCTGAACTCACTTCCGATGGGCTGGAGGCTCTCACCGTCGAGCCTTCGGCCATAGATTTCGTACTCGCCGAAGCCGGCAACATCGATCGCGTAGACCGCAAGGTACTCGTCGCTCCGGCTGTTGAAGGCAACAGCAGACGCCAGAACGGGCGACGGGTACAATCTCTCCGATACGACCACCTGTCTCGATGAGGGAACTCCCAGCTGAACCCGATAGGTCTTTCCTCGGACGTTTCGAGCGCTCAGAACTGCGGTATAGGGACCGTCTCGGGGAATGAAGAAGTCGGCTCGCAGACCCGTCTCACTACCTGCCTCAGTTCCGAGCTGATCGAACAGCCTGATCTCCGGCGTCCAGGTATCATAGTCCAGCGATTCGCTCACCAGGTGAATCCAGGAGCCGGCATCCGCCTCGAAGCGGATGGCGTCCTGTTGCACGAACGAAGTAACGTCTCGTTCAACGACGACGCCGTCACCCGGCTCGGCGGCGCACCGTCCAGTCGTGAACTGCAGGCTTGCTCCGTAGGTGTCGACATGGGGCTCATCGAAGAAGCTGAAGAAGCCGCTCAGGATCAGCGTGTGGAGCCCGTCCTCCTGCAGCACCAGGCTTTCCGAGTCGCCCGACGGACTCCAACCCAAACGATCGCCCTTCGGTCCGAAGACCTCCAGGACCGGATATCGGGATGCCGAGGACTCGAGCCCCGCCGTGATATCAACAGCTTCACCCACGTTGCCGTCGAAGGAAAAAGCAGACTGCTCGGCCCGCTTCGAGACCGTTCCTTCCCGACTGCCTCCGCACTCTATGGGAGCGGCGCACCGACCGGTGGTGAACTGCAGACTCAGGGCATATCGTCCGGTTGCTTCGCCGAGAAAGTCTCGAGCCTCCAAGGTATACTCGCCCGTCTCGGGGAGGCTGATGGAACCGGAACGAGGCGAAGCGATCGACTTGGATCCGATCTCCTGACCAGCAGGATCCAGTACCCGGATCTCCAGCTGCAGCGCAACATCCATACTCTCGCCGACGACCTGGATCGCTTCACCCTGATTCCCCTGGAACCGATACAGATCACGCTCGCCCACCACGCTGATCTCTCCTTCGACACGATCGCCACAGGACAGTTGGACTTGGGCCCAGAGGTTTCCTTCGAATGAGGGAACGATGAAGGCGACCAGCAGCACGAGCAGGCGTCCGAATCCTGTCACAGAGCTGCCACCTGGTCCATGAGTTGCCAGGGGCGCAAGGCGGTCATGAGTTCTGCAGCTTCTTTCATGTCGACTGCCCGAGTCAAAGATGCTCATAGAACCGCAGCGCCTGGTCGGCCGCCCGGACGGCTTCCCGCCGACCCTGATCGTTGACGAAAGGCGGGTTCGTTCCAAGCCAGTGCTTGTCCAGGTAGTCGACCCCCGCATGTTCGCCCTCGATCTCGACGGATTGGCCGTTGGAATCCGTCACGGCAACCCGGACAGCCGACGGCTCGCCCGAGACGTCATCGACGATCTGACCTTCGAACCTCGCTGTGGTACGGCTGCACTGAACCGAGAGTCCAAGCATCACGCAGAGCCCAAGCCACGCGATCCCTGAGTTCTTCATCGGCACAGTCTGCCACCGCTGGACAATCCTCGTAAAGGGTCGAAACGACGCTGACACGATGCCTCCTCGCTTCCCATAGACAGAGGCGCTCGACCACAGACAAACCACTCTCGCCGAGCATCAGAGAGATCGCCGTGACGACCCGAACCGGGGTTGCCGGCGCGCCGTGATCGGATCTCGTAGGGTGGAGCTGGTTTCTGGTGACTCAGGCGCCCAGATGAAAATGCACGACATGATCGAGCAACGGGGTCTTCCTGATCTCGAACTGCGCACGCCGGGATCGACCATCCGAATAGGGCTTCAGCAGGACCAGCCCAAAGGGCTCGGCAAACTCCTCGAACGACTGCCGTGTGTAGGCGCTGCGGAGGGTGTCTTCCGGGCTGAGGAAATCGGCTCGGATCTCGCCGTGCAGATCAAGCGGGAAAAGTCGCAGAAAGCAGTCTTCGTAGAACACGCTCGAAAGCGTTCGCCCGCCGTAGCGAGCCAGCAGGTAGAGCGTGAAGAAGCCGGCCTGTTGAATGAGCGGAAGCTCCTCGGTCCATCCGCGGTAGGCCCAGTTGTACTCGCGGGCTCCGCCAAGGAACAGCCGTGGATAGACTCCTGCTGATCCTGATTCAGCCAGACGTCGTCGACAGTCGCGACTGAGGATCAAGCGGCCTCGATGCTTGCGGATGAGTCCGGCGATGTCGGCCAGCACATGAACGACGTGCAACTCCCAAAAGTCCGTCTCCCGGTTGATTCCCTTCAGCTGCGTTCTCTGCTCGTACAGGAAGTCCCCCCAGCACATCCTGGCGGCATCTCGACAGAGCTGACGCGGGAGATTTCCCGTGGCTGTCGCTTTGGCTCCCTTCTCTCCCAGCTTCTCGGCGAGGAACTCGAAAAGGGTCATGACTGGAGCGACCGGTTCCACACTGAGAGGATCCGGAAAACTGATCAGTTCGGGAGACGTCAGCGGACCCACGAGAAGCCGATGCAGCTGATCCGGACTCAGTCCATGGTACGGATCGCACGATGCAGCCAAGCGTCGGGAGCTTCGAGTCAGCGCCGGCTCTCCTTGCTGCGTGTGCCTCTCGGAGAAGAAAAACCCTGAGGCGGGCCTGGGAATGCGCTCATGCCGTTCCCGGTACAGACAGCACTGTTTGTACTTCTTGCCGCTCCCGCAGGGACACGGATCATTGCGACCGATCCCATTCACCATGACTCCAGAATGCTAACAGCCGCGAGCCGCGCGATCCAGCCAGCCGTCGAACCGGCTCCAGAGCCTCTTTTGGCGCGCAGCCGCCGACCGGCACTCTGGACGCGCTAAATGTCGACCGTCATCGAGTCATAGCCCGTTGCACCCTCGGGAAAAGTGCCGGACGATCTCCCCACCTGTACAGCACCGGTGCCGTCGGCGGCTCGGACCCGAAAGGTATGACGTCCTTTCTGAATGGGCCAGTCGTAGCGCCACCGGACCCAGGCAAGCGGACCCAGGGTCGGCTCCAGAATCTCCGCTCCAGCCCAGGGGCCGTCATCCACCCGGACTTCGACGGTGGAGATGCCGCGATCACCGGCCCAGGCGATGCCGCCCACCGGCACGCGCCCCTGTCCTACGTCCTGGGTGGCGACAGCGTCGATGATGGAGATGATGTGAGGACGGGCCTGCCGACTCCAGCCACGCTGGACCCAGAAACCCCGGCCGTCGTGATCGACGGCCTTCATGCGGGTGATCCACTTCGGCTGCTTCATACCGTAGTGGTTGGGGATGTAGATCCGAAGTGGAAAGCCGTGTGCCGTCGGGAGCGACGTGCCGTTCATTCCATAGACCAGAAGTGTGCGTGGGTCCAGCATATCGCTCATGGTCACGAACTCATAGAAACCGTCGATCGAGTGGAGTTCCAGGGCCTTCGCCGACGGCGCCAGCTCGAGGTCCGCCAGCACCGCCCGGAGCCTCGCACCCGTATAGCGTGTCGTGCCGATCAGATCGCCGCCGATCGGATTGGAAATACAGGCCTGCGTGATCGTCTCGGTGACGACCGGATAGGCCATGATCTGCTGCAGACTCAACTCGCCGGTCTTCTCGAACAGTCCCTCGACTTTCAGCCTCCATTCTTTCCCCTGGATCACCGGAGGTCGCGTATCGATGTCGATGCGGTAGAAATCTGCGTTCGGCGTAATCGCTGGTCGCGTGCCCGGCGCCGGCTGCACCGCGGCGCCGCCGACTCTCTCCGACGACGCCCCTGGCAAGTTCTTCAGAGGAAGACCCGCGCCGCTGGCTTGCTGCCGACCTGTAAAGAACCGTCCCAATCCCCAGGCCGAAAGGGTGACAGCCACGGAAACGCCGGCCGTCGCGATCAGACCTCGTCGGGTGAGTCCCGCTTCAGCCGGCGGCGGCGCCGTCTCCCGGCCCGCGCGCTGTTCTACTCCGGGTCCCAGGAGCTTCCCAACGACGATTCCCCATCCCACAAGCAGAACCGTGAGCCAGAGCAAGCCGGTTGGTCCACCCGCTATTCCCCCGCGAAGCACCTCCAGGACAATCGCCAAAGCCAGGACGAACAACCCACCCAAACAACCGGCTGAAACTGCAGGACGTGTCGATCGTCGTATGACCCATCCGATCCCGACGCCGATGAGGCTCATTCCAATCAGGAACAGCGCGATGCCCATCGCCTGCTCCGTCGATTTCGCGACCACACCGATCGGTCCGAGTCCGAGAGCCTGGATGACATGGACCATGGAGTCGATCGTGGTGGTGATGATCCTGCCCGGCAAGACGCGGGCCAGCCAGTCGAAAAGATCGAACGGAAGGAACGGCAGGCCGGCATAGGCCATTCCCAGATACAGCAACGCCACCAGGGGAATCGAAGTCAGGCCCGCGATGAAGGCCGCACGAACCCATGAGGGTCTTTTCATCGGACACCTCTGAATCTCGTCCCGCTGAGGTCAGCCGACTTCATCCCACGGCCATCAGGAATTCGACGGCCACACGTCACTCGCGGCTGACCGATCCGGCTGTCTTGAGGTCTATGCTATCGAAGGCAAGGGCCTCGCTTCAACGTGAAATCCGACCCCCGTGGAATGAAGCGCATGCTCGAACTCAACGGGGACGTACACCAGGTTCCGACCATCGTCGAAGACGGCAAGGTCAAGATCGGCTACGGGGGAATTTGAGGAGTTTGAATTCCGGCGATCGCCGGAATTCCAGGATGTTAGCAGGTAGAAGATACCCACCCACGCCGCTCTCCCCCTTTCCTATGGATGTCCATTCGCATAGAATCCTACCCCATGAGATTCGGGGAGCGAGGTTGGATTGGGGCTCGGTCGGGCTGCCGCTCGATACCCGGTGAGGCGCCCGTTCGAACTTACGCCTCGATCCATGGAACCCGTTCAGTTCGTTCAGTGAACCGAAAACCGAGGTGAAACCGATGTCGATGAAAGTTGCTGCAAGAACATTCGTACCGGCCTTAATCTTCTTGGGGCTTTGGCCGTTCGCCTTCTCTTCCAGCACGTTGAACTTCCCCCGCATCTCCTATGATTCCCAGACCTTTACCGGAATGGCCTTCGTCAATCCGAACAACAGCAAGGCCAGTATCACTCTCTCAGCCTACGGTACGGACGGTTTGCTGATCCACCGCACCGGTTTCACGAATCCGGTTACGCTCACAGTGAAGCCCGGTCAACAGATCGCTCGTGTCTTGGCCGATTCCGACATGTTCGGAGACCTCCCGCCGGAGCAAATCGCCTGGGTTCAGGCCACCAGCAGCCAAGACGGGATCACCGGCTTCTTCCTCTTTCTCAACAACTCGATTACCATCCTTGACGGAGCCGATCTACCGAAACTGGGACGCAAGATCGTCTTCCACGAGGTTCAGGAAGGCAACGAAGCTTCGACCGAGATCAACATCATCAATCCGACCACGACCCCGGCAGAGCTGACCCTGACGCTGTTCAGACCCGAGCAAGCTCCGGTCTCCCCGGCTTCACCACCGACGCTGGCCGGGCGCGGCGTGCTGCGGTTCTCACCGATGGACCTCTTCAACGTGGAGAGTATTCCCGCCGGCAGTTACGTGGTCGTCAATTCGCCCACCAACATCGGCGGCTTCGAGTTCATTCGTGTGCCCGGACAAGACCTGCTGGGGATGAATGCCGTACCCGCCACCGATGTGCAGCAGATCCTCTATTTTCCCCAGATGGCCGTTCGGGGCCCGTGGACGACCACGCTCGGGCTGGTCAACTACTCGAACGAATCGGTGATCGTGACGATTTCCGCTTTCACGCCCGACGGTGCTCTGTATGCCGGTTCCCAGCTGCAGGGAGACAACCCGAAGAGCGTCGGGCTCGGGCCGAACGGCGCGATGTATCAAGATGTCGAGGATCTGTTCCGTTTCACGGGTGACGAGACCATCGCCGGCTGGATCAAGGTGGAGGCGACCAGCACCTCGCTGAACGGCTTCGTTAGCTACGGCCTCAAGAAGAGCGGCTCGACGGGCGGATCGCTCGCCGCGGTGACGAGCCAGTCCACGGCGCTGACTCACGGACTGTTCTCGCACGTCGCTACCGCGTCCGGGTATTTCACAGGTGTTGCTCTCCTCAATCCGGGTCAGATCGCCAACCCCTACCGCGTTGCCGCCTTTCGACTCGACGGAACCCTGGTGGGAACGTTCGACGGCGTCCTTCGCCCCGGTCAGCGGATCAGCCAGGTCATTGACGAATTCGTCCCGGGCGCGCGGGGACAGCTCGGCGGCTTCATCCTCGTCCGCAGCACACAGCCCATCTACATGACCTCGCTGTTTGGGACGTCCAACGGGAAGGTGCTCGCAAACATTCCTCCACAGCCGTCTCCGGCCGGTTTTGCACCCGACTCCAGCCAACCTTCGATCAAGGTGAATCCGCCTTTGGCCGTCGTTCAACCCAATGCGACGAACCAGTTTTCCCTCACGGGTCCGGCGGGCGCCAGAACCTGGAAGGTCAACGGCGTCGCGGGCGGTGACGACAGTGTGGGCAGAATCACGGCCGCGGGTCTGTACACGGCTCCCTCCGACATCCCCGATCCTCTGCCGGTCACCGTATCGGCCGAGATTGCCCGCACGGGGTCGACACCTCTCGCCGGCGGCGCCACGGTCGACGTCCTGAAGAAGGAGACCTTGGTCGCGGGGACGGGGCAGGTCTTGTCGGTGGCCTACCTGCAGAGCCTGCAACGCCTCTACTCGGCCGAACTGGCGGGCACGAGTGTGTCTGCGGCCTCTTCCGCGACACCGGCCGCTGGCAGCGGTTCCGATATTTTCCTGACCTGGCCGAAGAAACAGCGCCATCGGCTGTTGCAGCAACCAGGTGTGGAGATTCCCAAGATTCTTCCCTTCCAGGTGGCGACCAACCCGCAGGATCCGAATCAGATCAAGGAATACCTTCTCCTCCTGGACAAGACCAACGGTCAGGTCTTGCGCTACGATCCCACGGTGCCGAATTCGGCCTCCAACCCGACCGCCGTGGTGACCAACTTGAATAGCCCCAACTCGATGGTGTTCGATCCTTCGAGCGGCGATTTGCTGGTCGCCGAAAGTCAAAGTATCTCGAGTTTTGCTCGCTCCAGCTTGACGGCTGATCTTGCTTCGCTGCGTCGTTCCGGGCCAGGGTCTGCAGTGTCGAAGCTCATCGTCGACAACCTCGGGGGCATCGCGCGGGGCATCTCGGTCGATGCCTGCACCGGCCGGATCTTCGTCTCCCTGGGAAACGGCCAAATTCTCCAAATCGACCGTTTGACCGGCGAACGGACACAGGTACAGGTGCCGAGTCTCGGATTGCCTGGCCAAATGCTCGGGCTGTATCGGCGCGAGATCCCCTGCCCGGCCGCGTTTCAGATCCTCGTCGCCGATCCGGGGACCAGCCGCGTAGCGTTGGTCGATCCGTCGTCTTCGACTCCGGAGAGCCTAACCTGGCTCTCGGGACTCCTACCCCAAGACATTACTTACTTGCCGATTGGAAACGCCATCACGGGAGCAGCCGGGGTCCTGTTGGGCGAGAAGAAGATGCAGGCCGCCGGCGGCGATGTCTCCCTCGTTCAGACACCCGGTCTGTACACCAACAAGCAGGCCAACGTCGGACAGCCCGTCCTGGGCGACAGCTACTCCGATCCCGTGGGGGACACCTTTGGAACGGGCGACTATCAGATCGACCTGACCCGTGTGCAGATCGATCGTCAGTCCGAAAGTCCCGGCTTTTTCGTGATCGAGCTTCAATTTGCCGAGCCGGTTTCGTTGCCGGGGACCACGGGTGCCCAGAACGAGGTCTACGGCTACATCGACTTCGATACCGACCAGAACGAATCGACGGGGGCCTCCTCCTATGTCGACTACTACTCCCCTTACTCTCCAGGTCTGGGCGTCGACTATCAGCTCGTTCTGTCCGACTATACGGGCCAGCGATTCCCTCTCTACCGGTTCGAGTCCCAAACCGGGACCTGGTCTGACACTCCGGTGGCTTATGCGTCCGTGGAGGGTGGTGGAAACACGGTGATGCTCTTCCTCGACCTCTACCAGGGCAACACCGCCAGTGATTTCAACAGCTTCAACTTCGCCGTCGTCGTCGGTACGTACCAAGAACCGACCGACGCCGCACCCAACGGAGGCCATCTGACGTCCGTATCGTCCGCGGGGTACTGAGCCCCTCGGAGCGCCGCGTATTGGTGACACGCACGTAGCCGGATCATGAGTGCCTGCGAATACGGGATTCCGACACTCAAATGACGCCGGGGAAGCCTTTCTCGGTCGCGAGATCCCGGGCCGTCTTGCCCTCGTCACTGCGGACGCCGGGATCGGCACCGTGGGCCAAAAGAAAGTCGACCAGCCCTTTCTGTCCGGCGACCGCAGCACCCATCAGAGGCGTATACCCGCCGTGCTGACGAGCGTTGAGATCGGCTCCCGCTTCGACGAGCATCTCGACGACCTCCGACGTTCTGCCGGCGACGGCGCTGTGAAGCGGAGTGACTCGGGATGGGTTCCCGGCCGGAGAATTGACGGAAGCACCCTGCTCGACCAGCCATCGCACCAGATCGGTTCGTCCGAAGAAAGCGGCCAGATGCAGGGCGCTGAAACCGTCCGGTGACAGTTCGTCGATCAAACCGGGAGAACCTTGCAGGAATCCTCGCGCTGCGTCGATCCGTCCCAAAGCACAGACCTCGAGAAAAGTGAGTTCCCTCTTCCTCGAAGCCACCAGTTCCGCAAGCTCGAACTGGTGGTAGTACAGAGCCACCATAACCGCCGAAACACCCTGGTCGTCCACAGCCTGGGCCGCAGCGGGCTCACGGTCGAGCAGCGAGATCACACCGGACCTGTCACCCTTTCGGATTGCCTGGAATAGGCCTTGACTCATTGCACGCTCTTCCTCTCTGTCAAATTATAATTAGGTAGGCTAACTAACTTATAGTATGCTCGAAGGTGTATGGAGAATCAACCCCACGAGACGGAAATCCCGGAAATTGCGAACGGCCTGCATTCCATCGCGATCCACTTGTTGCGAGGACTCCAGGATGTGGATGCCCGATCGGGGTTGAGCCGCGCCAGGCTGTCCGCCCTCTCCGTCATCGTCTTCGCCGGGCCGCTCCGTGTTTCACGCCTGGCCCGGATCGAAGGAGTGAAGCCGCCAACGATGACGCTGCTCATCAGAGGTCTGGAAGAGGAGGGACTCGCGCGTCGAGAATCCGATCCGACCGATGCACGGGCCTCTCTCGTGTCGGCCACCGCCGAAGGACAAAGGGTTCTCCGAGAGAGCAGGGCGCGCCGTCTCGAAGCCATCGAGGAGAAGTTGAAGAGTCTGTCGGCGCCCGAGCGATCTACCGTCGCACGGGCTGCCTCGATCCTCGCCAGGGTCTACGTTCCGCGCGGCTTGCCCCCTTTGCCAGGAGATTCGACCTCACCAGTGATTCTCAGCACCAGGAAGTCACCACCGCAACCCGAGGGATTCCGTGAGAAACCTCACGAAGGGAGCACCCAGTGAGCAATCCGCAGCGAAATCGTCGATGAAGGAGGGCATCTGCACCTCGTCCTCCGTGAGCTCCCGAGAAACCACGTAGTCTTTCCACTTCAGATCCTCGATCAGGGGATGATCCGGCGGAAACCCCTTCGGGGGCCGCTTCAACCGATCGCCCGAGAGCACGAACCGGCTCCGAAATCCAGGCGCCTCGGTGATGCTTCTCCACCGGTCCGGCTGACGGACGATGCCTTGCCGCAACTTGTTCAGCGTCTGAAGATCCGGCCGCCAGATTCCCATGGCCAGGAAACTTCCGGCCGGCTCCAGATGCAGATAGAAACAGGGCGCATGGGCGTCTTTCCAGTCGCGATGCCGGAATTGAACCGCCCCCGCCGTTTTGTAGGGACTCTTGTCTTTCGAGAACCGGATGTCGCGGTAGATGCGAAAGAGCGATCCGCCGTTCTTGCGTGCATCGGCAAGGAACTGGGGGCTGATTGCGCGCAGGCGAAAATCGAATTCGCGAATGAACTGCAGGAGGGGTTCCTGAACGTAAGTCTGGTAACGAACGCGATTCTCCTTGAACCACTCGCGGTCGTTGTTGACCTTGAGCTCCCGCAGAAAGTCGAAGAGTTCCGGGGTGATATGTCGATCTGTCAGTTTCTGCATCCGTAAGTTCCGGGAGTCAACGAGATTTCGAACCCGGTCCCGCCGCAGGTCTGTCCCCGCCCTGAACAACAGAGTGAAACAGCGCTCCTCCTGTTCTGCGGACGAATCCAGTCAGTCTAGCATGACGCCCGACTTCGTCCCGCATTCCTCCAGCGGCGTTACGAAGGCTCGGAACCATGAGGGAGAAGGGCTCAAAAGGGACGCGGCGCCGGGCCGAACCCGGCGCCGCACGGGATGACACTCGGAGGCAACTTCTTGCCTTGCCTCACACAGGACTGAACGGTTTCGGGCGGGGAAAGGTTCCGCTCGGGTACGAGAAGCATCCTTGCTTGTCCCCTGCCCCGAACGAACGGTTCCGGGGTTCCGAGGTTCGAAGGCTCCGGCCTGCACAGCCGAAGGGAGACCAGATATCCGGTGCTGCCGGTGGCCTTCTGCTTTCTGAGATACAGAAACGGCGACGCCGTGTGGTTGGGAAAGTGACGTCGCCGTTCCAATCAGGAGGAGTGGAGTATGCTTCTCGAATACTTAGATGCGAGTCCCCCGAAAGTGTTGCACGCCCCGAGGGCTTGTTGCTGAAATCGGCCTGAGACCCGGTCGGAACCTCGAGATTGCGAAACTGTTCTTTCGCGGAAAGGGGGTAAGCAGGGATGCTTGTCCTACCCGCGGAACCGCGGAACCGTTACTTCGGGGCAGGGGACAAGCAGGGATGCTCATCCTACCCGCGGAACCGCGGAACCGTTACTTCGGGGCAGGGGACAAGCAGGGATGCTTGTCCTACCGCGGAACTGAATTTACGTCATCGGAGAACGAGTAAAAGGATTTCGTACGTGATGATCAGAGCGTA
This sequence comes from Acidobacteriota bacterium, assembly GCA_037388505.1. GTDB lineage: Bacteria > Acidobacteriota > UBA6911 > RPQK01 > JAPXNP01 > JARRKC01. The sequence goes on from JARRKC010000026.1 coordinate 23,558, forward strand.
GGTCACAATCATGGTCCAGATCAGCCATGCCACACGGATCTTTCGCCCCACGATGACGAAGTTGGCATGGATGAGCAGCATCAAAACCGCACAAACGGTCAGCGTGAACTTCACTCCCAGGAAGACGCCGCTCCCCTGTTGAAGCCCCACGTGCAAAAGAGGATTGAGCTCGTGGAATCGGCCGTCCGAGAATAGACGCAGCGACAGCGCCGCGTCGGCGATGGAAAGGACAATGAGCAGCAACGCACTCTGCCACGCCCACCTGGCAGGCCGGTCAACATAGTAATTCTCGCGGACACCGGGAGCCGGATTTCTGCGACGCCCCCAGAAGAGGTACCGCGAAACGGGCGGAGTCGGTCGTCGGCGTCGTTCTTCGTAAGGCAGTCTCTGCGACATGGTCACGGCCGGGCCAGCCTAAATGTTAGCAGGCGGTCGGTCTGTGATCACGATCACCAGACTTAGTTCTCGCCACTCGAATCAAGCGGAGGCGAACTGACGTCCGCTGCCGCTCCCCTCATCCATCGGATCACACCCGACTGATCCAGAAAGAAATAGCGATCGCCGGTCACTCCGGGATCGGCAGGAGCGGCTGTCCCCGACCACTCTCTTGCATCCGCGTCTTCACTGAGTTCGAACGTGTATCCGAGTCGGGACGGCTCCGCCGGGGTCACAAGGCCGTCCCCAACCAGTTGGTCATTGGTAGTGGCATAGCTCTGATGCAAGGTCAGGTAGATCTCCTGCGCGGACGACCAGTTGCGAATGTAAGCGATGGCAGCCGCTTCATTCGCAGCTTTCTTGGCCGTCAACAGGTTGGGCACGGCTATCGCTGCAATAATCGATATGACGGCCATAACGATCAGCAGTTCAATGAGAGAGAAGCCCCGCTCGCTCGAAGCCTTTACTTCTTTTCCCACAGCAACGCGAGTTTAGCGAAGAGCCGACATGGGGATTGGTGATCCCTCTCACATCCGTGAGATGATCTCGGACCGAGCGCTCAGATTCGTGCCTGATAGGTATGAAGCTGAAAGTACCGACCCTCCTGTCGCATCAGGATTTCGTGGTTTCCACGCTCGACGATTCGTCCGTTCTCGATGACAAGGATCTGGTCGGCGCGCCGGATCGTGCTCAAGCGATGGGCGATAACCAGAGTCGTGCGGCCCTCCATCAGCGTGTTCAGGCTCTCCTGTATGTAGCGTTCGCTCTCCGTGTCCAGATTCGACGTGGCTTCATCCAAGATCAGGATTCTCGGATCCGCCAGTAACGCACGGGCGATGGCCAGCCGCTGACGCTGACCGCCGGACAGCTTCACGCCCCGCTCCCCGATGACCGTCTCGAGGCCGTCGTCGAGACGGTCGACGAATTCGCTGACATGGGCCGCACGAATGACTCGCTGAATATCTTCTTCGGAAGCGTCCGGGTTACTCAGCAGCAGGTTCTCCCGGACAGTGCCGTCATAGAGGAACTCGTCCTGCAGAACCACCCCGAGGTGCTGCCGGTAGCTGTCCAGCGTCACGGTCGCGAGATCGATTCCGTCTACCGTCACGGACCCTCGGCGCGGCTTGCGAAAGGAAGCAGCCAGACCGGCGATCGTCGTCTTCCCGGAACCCGAACTCCCAACCAGGGCGGTCACCGTACCTGCCGGGGCGTCGAAGGTAATATCGTGCAGAACGTCCTTCCCTTCCTCATAGGCAAAAGTCACCTCGTGGAAGCGGATATCGCCCCGAATCTCGCCGAGGTCCGCCGTCCGCAACGGATCATCCGTTTCGCGGCGTTGGGCCAGAAGCTCCTGAGTACGGTCCAGGCCGGCGAACGCCTCCGTCATCTGACTCCCGATGTTGCTCATCTGCACGACCGGGGAGATCAGGAAGCCCAGATAGAGCGTAAAGGCGAAGAAATCGCCGATCGTCATGCGACCCGCGATGATGAGCCTTCCCCCGATCCCCATGATGCCGACCGCCGTCAGGCCGAGAATCAACGTCGCCAGACTGGTCACCAGGCTCGTCGCCGTGAGAGACTTCTTGACGTTCTGGAACAGCCGATCCACACCCGCAAGGAAGACCCCGACTTCCTGGTTTTCAGCGTTGAACCCCTTGATGACCCGGATTCCGTTCAGCGATTCGGTCAGGCGCCCCGTGACATCGGCATTGATCTTTCCGCGCTCGCGAAAGATCGGTCGGATGAACCCGAAGGCCTTCAAAGAGATCAGCGCGAACGTCACCAGTGGAATCAGAACCACGAAGGTCATCAGAGCGTTCAAGGTCAACAGTAGCGCGAGCGCCGCGACCGCGGTCAGGACGCCTCCGAACAACTGCACGAGACCGGTTCCAACCAGGTTTCGCACGCCCTCGACATCGGACATGATGCGTGAGACCAGTACACCTGTCTTCGTGCTGTCGAAATAGCTGAGCGGCAATTGGATGACGTGCCGATGAACCTGCAGCCGGAGCCGCGAGATCAGGTACTGCGCCTCCACGCTCATGAGCCGTGTCAGGAAGTATGAGGTCGAGGCCTGAACCACGATGGCAACGGAGACCACAACCAAAAGCAGCTCGAGCATCGACAGATCGCCTTTGTTGATCGCATTGTCGATGACGAACTTGCTGGATCCGGGCAGAACCAGCCCCGCCGCACGGTTGATGACGATCAATCCCAATCCCAGCAAGACCAGCTTGCGGCGCGGCCAGATGATCGTTCGGACGGCGTAGCGAAAAGTTGCCCATGTCGGCTTCTTCGTTTCCCTTTTTTTCATAGAACGAATTCCCGCTGAGAACCCTCGATTCCGGTTTGATTCGGACAGCCTGTGGCGACCTCGGATTTGACCGGCGTCGTGCCGACACACTATTTTGTCATTCAGCCCGCTGCAAGTTCGAACAAACCGAAAGGATCGCTATGTCATCATCGGCTTGGATTGAGAGTCTCAAGCAGATATGGGCCAGCAACGGTCTTCAGGACTGGGTGACCGCGCTCATCGCATTTCTGGTCACTCTACTCGTCCTCGCACTCGCTAAGCGGATCTCGGTGGACCGCTTTACCAAACTGGCGGAGCGCACGAAGACCCAGGTCGACGACGTTCTGGCCGCGGCGCTGTCCAAGACCCGTTTCTTCTTCTTGTTTGTGAGTGCCTTCTGGCTCGGCTGCAAGTCCCTGGCTCTCGGTGATCTGGAGCCGATCATCGGAGGGTTTGCCCTGCTCGTCACCTTCGTCCAGGCCGGCATCTGGGCCAACAGCATCCTGATGTTCGTCGTTCGGCACTTCGTCCGGCTCGAGATCAAGGAAGAGGCATCTCAGGTTGCCACGACGACAGCGCTGACCTTTCTGGGCAAGCTGATTCTCTGGTCTCTGATTCTGCTTCTCGCCCTGGAGAACCTTGGAATCGACGTGACTTCGCTGATTACCGGACTGGGCGTCGGTGGCATCGCAGTCGCTCTGGCAGCCCAGAAGGTCCTGGGCGACCTCTTCGCTTCGCTGTCGATCATGTTCGACAAGCCGTTCGTGGTGGGCGACTTCATCATCGTGGACGCGATGATGGGCACGGTTGAAAAAATCGGGCTGAAGACGACCCGTGTGACGAGCCTGTCCGGAGAGCAGCTCATCTTTTCGAACAACGACCTGCTGGCCAGTCGGATCAAGAATTACAAGCGCATGCGGGAACGCCGGATCGTCTTCTCGATCGGCGTGACTTATCAGACTCCTGCCGAAAAGCTGCGTCTCATTCCGCAGATCATCAAGGAACTGATCGACGCCGACGAGAACGCGCGACTGGATCGGTCCCACTTCGCAAGCTACGGGGATTCGTCCCTCAACTTTGAGACCGTCTATTACGTGACCGCGCCCGACTACAACCTCTACATGGACGTTCAGCAAAGGATCAACCTGGGTCTATACGAGCGTTTCGAAAAGGAAGGGATCGAATTCGCCTATCCGACGCGCACGATTTTCATCGAGAAGGGCGACGAACCGGAAGTGAAGCCGGAGAGAGACTCGGGGCCGAAGGCCGAACCAAGATCGAGCAAACCGATGGAAGCTGCGGAAGGAGCGCCTCAGTCGGAACATGAGGCGAAAACCGAGGCGAAGGCGGAAACCGCCGGCGAAAAGACCGGAAGACGCACCCGCCGCAGATCCGGAAAGTAGCCGGACCGCCCGTCGAAGTTCGAACTTTGAACGGCCCGCCGCTGCTTAGCTCCTCTTTCTCTTCTCGGCGAACAGCTTGCGGAACTTGGCCAGCTTGGGGGCGACAACGACCTGGCAGTAAGGCTGGTTTGGGTTCTGGTCGAAGTAGTTCTGGTGGTAATCCTCGGCCCGATAGAACGCCTCGAGCGGCAGGATTTGGGTAACGATCGGTGCCCTCCAGACCCCTTCGTCGCTCAGTTCTCTGATCGTCTCTTGCGCCACCTGCTTCTGGGCTTCGTCATGCCAAAAGATCACGGAGCGGTACTGTGTCCCCACGTCCGCTCCCTGACGATTCAGCGTCGTCGGGTCGTGGATCGAGAAGAAGATACGGAGCAGGTCCCGGTAAGAGATCACTCCCGGATCGAAGGTGATCTGGACGACCTCGGCGTGTCCCGTGCGACCGGAGCAGACGTCGCGGTAACTCGGGGTCTTCACGCTTCCTCCGGCATAACCCGAGACCACTTCGATAACTCCCCGAAGCTCCTTGAACACAGCTTCCAGGCACCAGAAACATCCTCCGCCAAGGGTCGCGGCCTGATTGGAACTTGCCATTTGGCTTCTCACCTCATGCCTTCTAGAGATTCTCATGGCATCGTACCAGCAATTCTCTTTTTCTCGCCTCTGGGGGTAGGATAGGCCCACGGACTGCCGGATGAACGATACAGCCGCCGAGAAGACCGGTTTCGGGACCTTCGCCGGGGTCTTCACCCCCAGTATTCTGACGATCCTCGGCGTCATCCTCTACCTGCGTGTCGGTTGGGTCGTCGGGAACGTCGGTCTACTGGGAGCACTGCTGATCGTCGGTCTGGCACATTTGATTTCACTGACGACCGGCTTCTCGGTCGCCAGCATCGCTACCAACCGGACCGTCCGCACCGGCGGTGCATACTTTATGATCAGCCGCTCATTGGGGCCGGCGGCCGGCGCCGCCCTGGGGATTCCGCTCTATCTGGCTCAGGCCATCAGCGTCACCTTCTACATCATCGGTTTCACCGAATCCCTGAGCCAACTCGCCCCATCGCTCGATCCGCGCATCCTGGGTTCCGTCACCTGTGTCGCCCTCGGCCTGATTTCGTACCGCAGCGCCGCCACCGCCATTCGGGTTCAGTATTTCGTCATGGCCGCCATCGGCCTCTCCCTGGTCTCGATCTTCATGGGCGGCTCACCGAATCCGCCGGCCGGGATCTCCTGGTGGAACACGGGTGGTGCGTCGTTCGCCGAGGTCTTTGCCGTCTTCTTTCCGGCGGTGACGGGAATCATGGCGGGGGTGAGTTTGTCGGGGGACCTCAAAGACCCGCGCCGCTCCCTGCCGATCGGAACCATCGCCGCCATCCTGGTAGGCATGGTCATCTACGTTTCGCTCCCCATTTGGCTCGCCCTCAATTACGACAGCCAGACTCTCACCTCCCGCCTGGATGTGGTCTGGCTGGTTTCCCGGATTCCCGCACTGATCTACGTCGGCATCTGGGGGGCGACCCTCTCCAGCGCCTTGGGCAGTTTCCTGGCCGCTCCTCGTACGCTCCAGGCCCTGGCCCGGGATCGAATCGGTTTCTCGATCTTCGCCCGCGGACACGGGCCGAACAACGAACCCCGGCTCGGACTGATCCTCACTTTCGTCCTCGCCGAGGCCGGAATCCTGCTCGGCAGTCTGGACATGATCGCGCCCATTCTCACAATGTTCTTCCTCGCCACCTATGGCGTGACCAATCTTGCCTTCGGGCTCGAACAGTGGGCGTCCAGCCCCAACTTCCGTCCTGCCTTCCGGGTCCCCTCCTGGGTAGGCCTCCTGGGAGCCCTCGCCTGCTTCTACGTGATGAGCATCATCAACTTATTGGCCATGTTGGTGGCGCTGCTGATCTGTCTGGGCATCTACCTGACCGCCAAGCGAAGACTCCTCGATACGACCTACGGCGACGCCCGACATGGACTTTGGTCCGCCCTCGTCCTGACTTCCCTGCAGCAACTCCGCCGGACCCGCTTTCACGGTTTGAACTGGAGACCTCATCTGGTCGTGTTGGCGGGAAATTTGGCCAAGCGCTCCTATCTGCTGGAGCTCGGGTCCGCGATTGTGCAGGACCGCGGAATGGTGACTTATCTCCATCTTCTCAAGGGAACCGTCGCCCAGGAAGCGTCCAGACGGCGGGAGATCCTGAAGGTGCTGGAGCACCAGTTCATCGAGGACTATCCTCACGTCTTCTGCAGAGTGGACATCGTCGACGACGTTTATCGGGGAGCCGTCTCCAGCGTGATGGGTCAAGGGCTGGGAGTGATGGAGCCGAACACGGTCATCCTCGGATGGCTGACCAAGCCCGAGCGAGCCGGTGCATATGCTCGGATGCTCGGTGATCTTTTGAATCTCGACCGTTCCCTCCTCGTGGTCCATTTCGATCCGGAGCGCGGCTACGGCATGGGGAGGCGAATCGACATCTGGTGGCGTGGTTTGCGAAGCAACGGTGCTCTGATGCTGATGCTGGCTTTCCTTTTGAACTCCCACGAACGCTTTCACCATGCTTCGATCCGCGTGATTACGGCCGTTGAAGAGGAAAGGCAGCAATCTGAAGCGGAAGCACGCCTTCAGGATATCCTCCTCAAGAGCCGGCTCGACATCACCAGTCGCGTTCTTTTACGCAACCATCGCCCCATCCACGAAATCATGCGCGAGGAAAGCCGCGAATCGGATCTGGCGCTGGTCGGCCTTCAGCTTCCGCGGAGCCCCGAAGAGGCGGCGGGTTTCGTGGAGCAGTATGCGCGGATCCTCGAGTCCTTGCCCACGACCATCCTGGTCGGCAGTGCGCCCAGTTTCGTGGGGACTCCGGTGCTCTTCGATGAGGAGTGAAGAGCTAGCAGGACGGCCTGGGACCCATGGGACCTATAGGACTTGAAGGACCCCTGCTTTTCATGGGGCCAACTGCACGCGACGCACAAGCGCCTGAGCCGAGTCCCATGGGTCTCATAGGTCCCAGGCCGTCCCATTTCTCACTCTTTCCCTCTGGGCTGGGTCGCCGTCACTCGCTTCAGCGACTGCAGCAGGACCCTTCCGGGACCGGTCAACCGAGTCATGAACAGGCCTTCCCCTCCGAAGAAGATCCGGCGCAACCCGCCGACTGTCTTGACGCTGTAATCGACAGAATCGCTGAACGCCGCCAGATTTCCGGTGCTGACCAGGACCGACTGCCCGGCGGCCAGTTCGTGTTCGATGAAGTCTCCGGCTCCGTGGATGAACGCCAGTCCCCGACCCGAGAGCTTCTGCAGAAAGAGCCCGGCACCGCCGAACAGGGCGGCACCGGCGCGCCGGGCCACCCGCACATCGATATCCACCGTGGATCCGAATGCCCCGATGAAAGATCCGCGAGTCGTCAGAACGGGAGCATCATCCAGATTCCAGGCGACGACCTTCCCCGGCTGATGAGACGAGAGAATCACTTCGCCCCCGCCCGCCTTGCCTTCGATCAGAATCAGGCTGATCCCCTCGCCGGACAGCATCCGGCGGCCCGCCCCGCTGATTCCGCCCGGAACCTTCAGGGTCCAACTGACGCCTTCATCGAGGGACATCAGGGAGCCTCTGCTTGCCCAGCACTGGTCCCCCTCGTGCAGTTTGAGTCGTACGGTTTGAGCCAGCTCGCCCTCGATCGTGTAGTCCATGCACGTTCTCCTTCCCGTCGTGGAATCGACTCACGGGTTCTCCGAGCTGTCGGGACCGACACTCCTGTAAAACTGGTCGAAGCGGCTTTCCAGCTGATTGAGGTATCCCCTCTGTCCTGCCAGCAGATCGGCCAGGCGATTCACGACATCATCCAGCAACCTCCGCTCCTGTCGCAGAGACTCTTCGGCTCCGGATTCCTCGGCATCCTCGACTCCCGGCTTCCGATCCTGCCTCCCGAACCTCGAAACATGCGACGCTACACTGCGCAGCAGCGACCGATTCAGCCGGATGATCCCATAGAAGACGTTCCAAACGGGGGAGGTATTGAGACCGCGCAGGGCCAGACGGATTGCATAGCGCATCCGGCGCGCCTCCGTCCGCCCGAGCATCGCTTGCGGCGGCAACTTCCCGGCTGCACAGCGAAGCAGATATCCCTCGTGAAAGACGGCCGAGGCCCAATCCGAGGCCTGCTTGACCGCCAGAAAGATCAGAATCTTGCGAAACACGTCTCGAACGAACCGACTCAACATCCGGAGCGGCAGGACCACCAGCGCGAAAAAGGCCTGGTAGAGACAACCGCGGGAACGATCCGGGTCGTATTGGCCGAGCAGAATTCCAAGCTGGACGCCTTCCGCCCGAATGCCCCGCTGTCGAAACATTTCTCGAACCATCCTCCGGCGCACGGCCGCGTAGCTCCACTCATCGACAAGTGGAATCGGGATCAGAGCCGTCGCGCCGGCCAGCAGGCTGTAGAAGACGAGTCCGGCGACTTCCTCCTTCTTCGGAATCGGGCTTCCCTCCAGTTCGTCCATCACTGATCCCGCGTTTCAGCCAGCATGGCGAAGGTCTCGACGATCTCAGACTGAAGTCTTTCCCAGGATTCCAGGGATCCCAACGCAAGGTGCTGGTTAACCTCCAGTTCGATACCGGTGTAGGCATCCGCCGAGAAGCAGGATCGCAATGCGGGGAGATGACCGTCCGCCGTTCCTCGGTGGGGGTAGTTGAAACGGACGAGCAGGTCAGGATCGAGGCGCTCCAGTTCGTTCTTCCAATGGCAAACCAGGTACTGCTCGCTTTCCCGGGACGGATCGTACAGCAACCCGACGTCGACCTGGTGAGCGGCGCCTTCGAGTTCTTCGGCGAAGGTGTGAACCGAAAGATGAATCACCCGCCCGGAACGTTCGATGCCCTCCTGGACGAGACTCAGCACACGAGTTCGAAAGGGTCTGTAGAACTTGTCCAGGATAGCTTGGCGGGTCTCTGCGTGAAGAAAACCGGTGAACTTGGAGAAGAGGCTGGGGTTGTATTCCGACCGGTCGGGATCGACGATCAAGCGCGAGACCAGCGAGCGCACCAGCGGCACTTCGAGAGAGCGGGCGAACCGTTCCGCCAGCTCGGCTGCTCCCGGATCGAATCCGCGATGGGTGCCGAGCAGGGCCTCTTCCCCCTTGAAGAGCGCGGCAAACGACTGCGGCACGGCGTTGGTCGCATGCTCACAGCTGAGAATCAACGATCGACCCGACATCGAACGGCCCCCTCTCCTCTGCCCGAATTATACCGAACGCGGCGACAACCCTAACGCTTCATGCGGCTCACACACCCAATCGAGTCCCAAACTTGCATCCGGACCGGAACCGGTCCTAGGCTTATGGACTCCGGCGTGAGCAGCAAAGGAGATCCACGCCGGCATCTGCTTCTGTCATGAAAGGCCTCAACGCTCGGACCCTCCTGGCTCTGCTGGCTCCCTTGATCCTGGGGGTGGCGCTGTTCGAGATGCTGTGCCGCATCGGAGATGTCGACTTCAATCCCAATCCCAACTGGCGTTTTCATCCCGTCCTGGGCTGGACTCAGGAACCGTCGAAGGTCTACGACATCGTCATTGACGGAGAATCCGTACGGATCGAGTTCAACCGGATGGGCTTCCGTGATGTCGACCATCCCATTCCCAAACCTCCCGATACACGGCGGATCGTCGTCATCGGCGACTCGTTCAGCGAAGCCGTTCAGGTCAATCTGGGCGAGATCTACTTTCGCCGTCTGGAAGGCCTCCTGAACAGGGAGAGCTCACAGAGATGGGAGATCATCAATCTGGGTATCGGCGATTTTGGGACCGCCCAGGAGTGGCTGGCCCTCCAGCATTACGGCTACCAGTTCGACCCTGATTTCGTCATTCTCGAGGTCTACCCTCTCAACGATATCTGCAACAACTGTATCGAACTGGCGGGGGCCTGCAGGAGCCAGAACGACGACTACCGTCCCTACTTCGTTCCCACCGGAGACGGGCTCCGCCTGACCTGGGCAGACCCGGAGCGACAATGGCTGCGCAGGCATCTGGTGTCATTCGGACTGCTGGAGAAGGCTTGGCTGATCGGCTGGGACCGCTTTCGTAAAATCAGCCCCGACGAGCTCCACCGGGAGCGCTATACTGCCCTGGGGCTGCCCGGCGATCCCCTGCTCTTGACTTTCGCCGACGATGCCGATCAACCGCCGATTGTGGCCCGCGGGTGGCGGACGACCGAGTCCATCATCCGAAACATGGATCGGGAGCTGGATGCAAAAGGAATCCGCTGGATGGCCTTCTCGATTCCTTTCGAATGGTTCGTGGCCGATCATTGGCAGGCCTTCAGCCATTCCCGCAGGCCCATCCCCTTGATCCGCGACTATGCCGAAACCCGACTTGATCGTCTCTGCGCGGGTCTGGGGGCTCCTTTCCTGGCGCTTCTGCCGATCTTCGACCAGCACCCCGATGTCTTCTTCCCTTCCCGCGGGGGCCACCTGAATCCGCCTTCTCACGAACTGGTCGCGGAAGCACTGCTACGGAAGATCGAGGAATCCGGCTGGACGAAGTGAACCCAGGCCGCGAGGTGGGTAAGACAAGCATCCTTGCTTGTCTTTGCCCCGAGGCCGCGACTCCTCCAGGCAGAGGATCTCGACTGGACCCGATGGTGCCAGGTCTTCGGCACGCAAAGCGATCGTCAGGACCTGCGAATAAGGGAGGGGGTCGACAACCGTCCAGGAGTCGCTCATTTCATTCGCGCACTGACGCGCCTCCTGTCTCCCGTATCTCCCGCCTTCCACCAAATCGCAAATCGAGAATCTCGAAAATCTCGAATTTCCATTCCTACCCTTCAGTTCGTCGGCGCCGGAATGTACCATAGTCGCCGCAACCGGTTTGTTTCACGAGCAGGTTGAGACCCATGACGACGGATTCGCATTCTGACACAGGCAATGGTCCGAGCGGTGCGGACGAGTCGCTGCCGGAGGACGAGCGGCTCCGAGCCGAAATTCGATCCCTGCGTGAGCAGCATGAGACGCTGCTCGACGAGTTTGGCCGGATTCAGGACCAGGAACTCCGCGTTCGTGAAGAACTGCTCCAGAAGAGCCTGTATCTCGACGCCGTTCTCAACAGCGAGATCGATTTTTACTTCAAGGATCGTCACGGCAAGTTCCTGATGGTCAGCAACGGAACGGCGCAGAAGCTGGGCGGCCCGGACGTCCGGCGCTCCGCTCTCACCGGAACGAGTGATCGTGACTTCCTCGTTCCCGCCTGCGCCGAGCGCTTTCGCGATCAGGAACTGGCAAGCATTCGCGAAAGACGGGTCGTGCAGCGGGAAGATCTCGAGGAATACCAGGACGGACGGAGGCGCCAGGTCATCGTTACGACAGGTCCCGTGTGCGACCCTGGGGGACGGGTGATCGGAACCTACGGGGTCACCCGAGACATCACCGATTTGATGTCCCTAAGACGTCAGATCGAGGCAATCCTGCAGACATCGAATGATGCCATTGTCTTACTGGACAATGATGGAAACACGGTCTTGGCGAACCCTGCCGTGGAAACTCTGTTCGGCTATCCGCCCGAGTCGCTCCTGGGAGGACGTTTCTCGCGACTCATCCGGCCGCAGGAGACGTTCGCGCAGGCTATTTCGGCGGACACTCCCACCGACGGGGATGAAGCCCTGGTGGGTCACTCCGTGGAGGTCTCCGGACTCCGCAAGAACGGTTCCAGCTTTCCTCTTGAGCTTTCGATCAGCAAAGTGGAACTGGAGTCTCGCTGGTTCACGGTCGCCATCGTTCGGGATATCACCGAGCGCAAAGAGGCCGAGCGCCGCTTGCAGGAAATGGCCGAACGAGATGGGCTGACCGGGCTCTACAATCAGAGCGTCTTTCCCCGCAAACTCGACGAGGCCCTTCGGCAGGCGGGCGAGGGAAAGTTCGTGGTGGTGCTGGCGGATCTTGACCGGTTCAAGCCGGTCAACGACCGGTACGGGCACAGCATCGGCGACCAGGTACTGGCGGCCGTCGCCCAACGCCTGAAGGAGTGCGTCAAACAGAACGACCTGATCGGGCGCCTTGGCGGTGACGAGTTCGCGATCGGCATGGACATGCGGAACCTGCCTTCCGGACTCGAGATCCCCGAGATCATGAGCCGTCGTCTGGACGAAATCAAACGGAGCGTGAGCCGACCCTACCGCGTCAAGGACCCCTCCGATGACAGTCCGATTCTCATCGAAAAACTCGGCGTCAGCCTTGGCTACGCCGTCCTGAAGGGCGATCAACGGACCGCCAAGGATCTGCTTCGGGCCGCAGACCGGCATATGTACGCGGACAAGGTGACGAATCGCCGGACGAAGGAACATACGCCGCGTTAGCCTCTCATTGACGGGGGATGCCCGCCTTCGCTATGCTCGTGGATGGCTGGACTGCGGGATGTTCGGTCGCTGAGAGCCGCAGGCGATGTTGCCTAGTACCACTAGTAACGATCCTTCTTCCTCCCCGACGACCACTCGCCGAAGTTTTATCCGGCGAGGTTCCGGCGTCCTGACTTGCCTGGGAGCCGGGATGTTCCTGCCATCGTCCTGGGCAGGGCTCCTGAGCGGCTCGGCCCGTGAGGATCGCGCCGCCGCATTTCTGAAGACCGCAGCCGATGCCCGCTACTGGATTTCAGCCGATGCTGCCGGCGTCTCGTGTGGGTCCTGCCACCAGCCGTCCGATGCGGTTCAGGGAGCCGCCTTCGAACACCCTGAAAAGTACGTGCGCTGTCGCCTGTGCGCCCGGGAGTGTGTCGTGAAGGACGGAGAACGGGGCATGTGCCACGCCAGAATCAACGATGGCGGGCACCTGAAGAGCCTCGTCTACGGGCGTCCCGGCGCCATTCACCTCGACCCGATCGAGAAGAAGCCCTTCTACCACTTTCTCCCGGGGTCGACGGCGTTCTCCCTGGGGACGACCGGCTGTCCGCTTCGCTGCAAGTTTTGTCAAAACTGGGAGCTGTCCCAGGCTCGGCCGGAAGACTACGACATTGCCTACACTCCCCCCGAACGCATCGTCCAGGGCGCCGTCGAACGTTCCGCCCCGATCATCGCGTTCACCTATAACGAGCCGACTGTCTTCATCGAGTACCTGACTGATATCGCACAGCGGGCCCACGCACGGAAGAAGGCCTGTGTGCTGGTCAGCTGCGGCTTCATGCAGGAAGAGCCGCTCCGGGACATGTGTGACGGCCTGCTCGACGCCGTCAAGATCGATCTCAAGGGGTTCAGTCCCGACTTCTATCGCACGGTCTGCCAAGCCGAACTGGAGCCTGTGCTTCGCAGTATCAAGCAGGTTTCCCGGAGTGGAGTGCACCTGGAGATCGTCAATCTCGTCGTCCCGAGTCTGAACGACTCCGAGAAGATGTTGCGGGAGTTGGCCAAGTGGGTCGTGGGAGAGCTGGGTCCGGATGTCCCGGTTCACTTCACGCGCTTTCACCCCGACTACCGGCTGCTCAACCTGTCCCCTACACCGATCTCGACTCTCGAGCGGGCCTATGACATTGCCCGCGCGGAGGGTCTGCACTACCCCTTCGTCGGCAACGTCCCGGGTCACCCGGGCAACAACACCTACTGCCCGCGCTGCGGCAAGGTCGTCATCGCTCGCAGCGGCTTCTTCGTCACCAAGATCTCTCTTCGGGACGGCTGCTGTGAGTTCTGTGGTGAACCAATTGCCGGAGTCTGGAAGTCTGTTTTCTAGGAGGCCATGATTCGATCCGACGGCCCTGCATCACGCGACTTCGCGAGAGCTTCCCTTTCCCTGTGGGAGGAGTCCGGCGCAGTGTGCGGTGGATGGCGTCCGGTCTGGCCCGGGCTGGCGCTGCTGGTCTGGGTCTCGTGCCTGAATGTGCTGGCGGCCGACGGGGGCATTCGCGCCCCTGCCGTTGCGGGCAGCTTCTATCCGGCTTCGCCCGCCGAACTGAGGACGGCGATCCGATCCGACCTCGACAAAGCACCCAGAGTCGTGCGCAGGGCACCCGTGGCTCTGGTCGCTCCGCACGCAGGCTATGTCTTCGCCGGACAGATCATCGCCGATGCCTTTCGTCAGGCCGAGGGGCATCCCTACGATCTGGTCGTCATTCTGGGAACCGATCATACGGTCCCCGCCTTCCATAGCGCCTCGGTCTATGTGGGAGACGGATACCGAACGCCCTTGGGGGTCGCGTCGATCGACCGAAAGCTGGCGGAATCGCTGGTATCCGGCTCTCGCGATTTCTCCTTCGATCCGGCCGCACATCGCCTTGAACATTCCGTGGAGGTCGAGGTTCCCTTCGTCCAGGTCCTGTTCCCTCAGGCCAAGATCCTGCCCATGATCGTGGGATCCGCCGATCCGGACCTGTGTCGGCGCATCGCCTCCAGGTTGGTGGATCGCCTGGCAGGACGAAGAGTCCTGTTCGTCGCCAGCTCGGATCTGTCGCACTATCCTCCTTACGAGGTCGCCCGCGAAGTCGATCAGAAGATCCTGCAGACGATCGTTGAGATGGACCCGACGGCCTTTCGCTCGGAGGCTCGCCGAGAGGTGGGGCACAGGCCCGGCCTCGTGACGAGAGCCTGCGGCGAGGCGCCGATTCTGGTCACCATGGAGGTGGCCCGCAAGCTTGGCGTCAAACGTGGGGATCTGATCGCCTACACGAACTCGGGCGACTCTCCTGCCGGAGACCACGGCCGGGTCGTGGGGTACGGTGCCGTGGCGATGGTGGCGGAGAGTGCGGATTCGGCCGTCACGGACACATCCGATTCCAGGGCTGCGACGGCGGTGACTCTCACGGCGGAACAGAAGCGATACCTTCTCGAGGTCGCCCGCGACTCGATCGGCCAGTATCTGAAGACCCATGATGCACCCGTGCCTCGAGACCCGGACGGCCGGCTCTCCTTCCCGTCGGGAGTGTTCGTCACTCTAAGGGAGCACGGCCGGCTGCGAGGCTGCATCGGGCGTCTCGACTCCGACCTGCCTCTGCTGGAGGGCGTCGTGCGATATGCGCTGTACGCCGCTTTCGCAGACTCCCGTTTTCAGGCGGTTCGAGCCGAGGAAATTCCGGACCTCAATATCGAGATCTCCATCCTCACACCTCTCCACCGGATCGATGGAGTCGATGAAATCCAGCTTGGACGTGACGGCGTGCTGCTGGCGAAGAACGGACACTCAGCCACGTTCCTTCCCCAGGTGGCCGAAGAGCAGCACTGGAACCGTGAGCAGATGCTCGATCGGCTCTGTTCGAAAGCAGGACTTTCCAATGAGTGCTGGAGGAGTGGCGCGACGTTCGACACGTATCAGGCCGTCGTGTTTGGTGAACCCGAACAAAACAGCGGTCGGCAGCCGTGACACTGGAGCTCATCGTCATTGGTCTCGTCTCGATCCTGGGACAGGTGACGATCCTGCGCGAGCTCAGTGTCGCTTTCTACGGCATCGAGCTGGTCTATATCCTGGCCATCGGGCTTTGGCTGCTGGGAACGGCCGTCGGGGCGATGATCGGCTATCGCCGAAGACGGCCTCCGGCCTGGGGGGTTGATCTCCTCTTCCTGGTCCTCGTTCTGGCTCTGCCCTTGGATGTGGCCCTGATTCGTCTCAGCCGAGTGCTTCTCGGAGGAACACCGGGAGCCTTCCTGTCCTTGCCCCAACAGGTCCTGACTCTGGTCGCCTCCGTCGTTCCGCTGGGCCTGATTCTCGGTCTCCTCTTTCAATGGGCCGCTAAATCCGTTTCCCTGAAGTCCGGAAGCCTGGCCGGAGCCTACGCCTGGGAGAGTCTGGGCGGGGCCGCCGGGGGAGCCTGTTCGGTCCTCCTGTTCCAACTCGGACTTCAGAACTTCAGTCTGGCCGTGTTGTGCGGAATACCGCTGGTCCTGCTTCCTTTCTTTCGCAGGCGGTCCCGTCTCATGCGTCATCTCTCCGTTGCGGGCGTCGTCCTGCTGTTGCTGCTGGCGGTCTTCTCTCCCCAGATCGATGGGTGGCTCACCGGGCGGAATCACCCCGAGCTGCGAGCGACGCGCGACACGCCTTACGGCCGCATCACGATTACGGGCCGGGGCGGGCAGGTGAGTCTGTTCGAGAATGATGCTTTGGTCTTCGAGTCCCAGGGCACCCGTGCCGAGGAGTTGGTTCATCTGGCGGCGTTGCAGGTGAGGGACCCGGAGCGGGTGCTGATTCTCGGCGGTGGTCTGTACGGCCTGCTGACCGAAGTCGCTCAGTACTCGCCCCGTCAGGTCGACTATGTCGAGATCGATCCCGGGATCGTCGAGCTCTCACGGGCGAACCTGCCGGTCACGATGACGGCACCGCTCGACTCGTCCTTCGTCCATCTCTTCGTGACCGACCCGCGCCGATTCATGCTCACAGCGGGCACCTACGACCTGGTCCTGCTGGCCATGCCGGAGCCTGATTCCGGGCAATCGAATCGCTTCTACACCCGAGAGTTTTTTCGCCAGGTGGCCGCTCACCTGGCCCCCCATGGGGTTCTGGCCTTTCGGCTGGCTTCCTCTGAAAACGTCTGGACCGAAATCCTGACTCGCCGAAACAGTACGATCTACCGCGCTCTCCAGACCAGCTTCAGCGATGTCCTCGCACTGCCCGCCGAGAGTTGCATCATGATTGCGGGCAACACTCCGCTCGAGCGCGATCCCGCGGTCCTCGCCGAGCGCCTGACGCGACGATCCCTGAACACGCGGCTCGTTTCACCGGCCTACCTCGATTATCTGTTCACCAACGACCGCTTCCCGTCCTTCCGGGCCCGACTGCAGGAGGCCCCGGTTCCGGCCAACTCCGATTTGCGGCCGATCTGCTACCGCTACTCGATCCTTCTCTGGCTCTCCAAGCTCTTCCCCGCTCTCATCAACTGGCATCCCGAGTGGACCGGCATCCTGCGAGTGGGCCTCAATCTTCGCACCCTGGGCGTATTGTGTGCGGTGGGGCTGAGCTTCGGGCTGATCCGACGCCGTCGCCGGTGGGCGGGTCCCTTCCTGATCGGGGCCGGCGCCTTTGTCGGCATGGTCCTCGAAACCGTGCTGCTGCTTCATTACCAGATCAAGAGCGGGGTTCTCTATCAGGACATCGGCCTGCTTCTGACTCTCTTCATGGGAGGTCTCGGTCTGGGCGCCCTGGTGATCGGGCGGCTCGTGCCCACGGGACGACCCATCGGGCGCCGTGTCGGGGTGCTCCTGGTGGGTGGGCTGGGAGCCGAATCACTCGTTTACTTCTTCGTCCTGCAGCAACAGGTCACGCCGAGTCTACCGGCAGTGGCCGGTCTGCTCCTGGTGGTGGGTTTCCTCGTGGCGGGAATCTTCGCCTACGTGAGCAGGCGGCAGCTGACTGACGAGCGCCGGCTGGTGTCGCCTCTGTACGCCGGAGACCTGATGGGAGGCTGCGTCGCGTCGTTGATCGCCAGCCTCTTCCTGGTTCCCTTTCTGGGCTTCGATCATACGGTGCTGGTCGCGCTCCTGCTCTCGCTCGTGACCCTGATCCTGGTCTGAAAGCTGATTAGCCGGCTGCGCGCACCCGTCTCAACAGTCCGCAGCTGACCGCCCGGGATTCCACGAGCCCCATGATCGATCGGGCGATCGTTTCCATGGGGACGCGGGACGTGTTCCAGACCGCATCGTACATCGACTGATCCGTGATATCGCGGCGGAAGTAGGTCTGCATCAAGCGCGCTCGATCCCGGTCCCGTCGATGCAGCTCCCGTCGAGCCTCGTTCTCACCGAGCTCCTTAAATCCCGCCTTCTGAATTCGGTACTCTTCCGGAGCGACCAGACGAACGTGCACCCCGAGCGGCAACGAAGCCGTCACGCAGCAGCTGGACCGCCCGATGATGATCACCTTCCCGCAGGTCGCGATCTTGCGAATGGCCTGGAACATCAGGCTGAAGACGGCCGGCTGCGAAGACTTCACACCCAGCAGCGTGCGTACGACGGCTTCGATCTCCGAGTGGTAACGCTCGGAAAAGACGGCGTCGAACGTCTCCTTGAACACGTCACTGTGAATCAGCCCTTCGCACATCTCACGGTCGAAGATGCGCCATCCCTGAAAGAGATGGGACGGGTGCCGCTCCATATTCTGCAGAAGTGCCCGAGCCAGTTCCCGCCCGCCGGCCCCATATTCACGTGAAATCGTCACGAATGGATACAGACCGGAATGAATGTCTCCTGTTCCGCTTTCTTCCTCGTGGTAACAGGTAACGTCGAGAAAACCTTTGATCTCCTTCAGACTGCTGCCCATGACAACTCTCCCGCCGGGCTCGTCCCAGCGCTTGCTGGGGCTGGTGGGGCACAATGGTGCTCGAAGATCGCCCGGACCCTTGTCTCGATGATAGCTCTTATTGCGCTCCGAATCAACTCACACGCGTGTATTGACAGAAGTAGTCGCGAACCCGCTGTGAAGATTGAAGTTCGACCAGGGCACATGGCGAGGAAGAATCCGTGAGAACGACTCTAGTCGCTGGTATGGCTGTCCGGATTCTGGTAGTTTCTGTCTCATTCGGACCTCGAACTACCTTTTCAGGAGGAAAGCGATGCTCAAAGAATTTAAGGAATTCGCGTTGCGGGGCAACATGGTCGACATGGCGGTCGGTATCATCATCGGGGCGGCCTTCGGAACCGTGATCAAGTCCCTGGTCGCCGACGTCATCATGCCGCCGATCGGTCTCCTGCTGGGCAAGGTCGACTTCGCCAATTTGTTCATCACCTTGCGAGACGGTGCGACAGCCGGGCCGTATGCGACTCTCGAGGCCGCCAAGAGTGCCGGGGCGGTGACTCTGAACTACGGCGTGTTCCTCAACGAGCTCATCTCACTTCTGATCGTGGCCCTGGCCGTGTTCTTCATGATCCGAGGCATGAACCGCCTGCGCAAACAGCTCGAAGCGGAGCAGCCGGCCGTGGCCGCCGCACCCACGACCAAGGACTGCCCGGAGTGCTCCATGGCAATTCCGATCAAGGCACGCCGCTGTCCCAATTGCACGTCCCAACTTGTCGTGTAAGGACGGTTCGCCTGCGGAGTCGTTGCCTCCGATGATAGGATAGGAACAATCAAGGAGGTTCCTCTGGAGGCCAGATCGGAATCCCGTCACTTACGCCCGATCCTGGGTTTGGTTTCGATAACCCTGTTGCTGACGTGCGTCATGTGCGCGCGGTTCTCCTCGGCCGGGGAATCCTCGGACCCGTATATCGGCAAGCTTCTGGTCGCCCAACCCCAGGTTCATGATCCCCGGTTTGCCAAGAGTGTGGTTTTCGTCGTCGCCCATGACTCGACGGGAACGATGGGGCTGGTGATCAACAAAGTGATGGGCGAGATCGACTCGCAGCAGGTCCTGGAGTCTCTCGGTCTCGAACCCACCAAGCGGCAGATGGACCTCGAATTGCGATTCGGAGGTCCGGTGGAGCTGGAACGGGGCTTCGTTCTGCACTCGGTGGACTTTCTTCCCGAGAGCAGTCGGCGGGTCGTCTCCGGCATCGCCTTCACAGCCGATGCCGAGACCATGCGGGCCATCATCGAGAAGAGGGGACCCAAGCGTTACCTGATCGCCTTCGGCTACGCAGGCTGGTCGGAGGGGCAACTCGAGAACGAGGTCAAGAGGGGAGACTGGCGCATCCTGCCGTCGGATCAGTCCAAAGTCTTCACGGACGCCCCCGCCCAGCTGTGGGACGATCTGATGAAGGACCGCATCATGCGGATGTAGGACGGCCGGGGGTTTCAGATTTGCGATTGTCGATTTGGGGCGTGGCCGTAGGCCGGCAGGGTAATCCAGGCGCATGGACGAC
>JARRKC010000027.1:0-33882 GCA_037388505.1 Acidobacteriota bacterium
GTAATTTAATCTTTACGCAAGTACGGCCAGGGCAGCGGGAACATGAAAGGAACCGGCAAGGATGCCTGCCCCCCGGCGCCGGTTCTCCCGTCCTCCCGTCCTCCGGTTCTCCCGTCCTCCCCCACCGACACTCGTGAAGCTGCAACCTCCGTAGGGGACAAGCAAGGATGGCTATCCTACCCGGCACCGGTTCTCCCGTTCTCTCGTTCTCCCGTTCTCCCGTCCTCTGGTTCTCCCGTTCTCCCCCACCGACACTCGTGAAGCTGCAACTTCTGAGGGGGACAAGTAAGGATAGATATCCTACCCGCTCTCAGGAGTTGAACCCGCCCTGACACAGGGGTATTGTCCGGGTGAACGTCCGGGAATGGGGACTATGATCAAGATCGACGTCAGCAGAGATGAGGCGGGCCGAAAAGTCATTCGTACGGGGCTCTCGGGACGAGCCCTGTTGAGCTGCCCCGTGCTTTCGAAGGGGACGGCCTTCGACAGACACGAGCGGTCCGAACTGGGTCTCATGGGTCTTCTCCCTTACCATGTGAGAACTCTCGAAGAGCAGGTTTTCTGGGCCTATGAGGAGTTCAAGCAGAAGACCTCGGACATCGAGCGGCACATCTATCTGCGGGCTCTGCAGGACAATATCGAGATTGTTTTCTACCGTCTCTTGTACGAGCACATTGCCGAAATGATGCCGCTCGTCTATACGCCGATCGTGGGGGATGCCTGTCGGCGATTCAGTCGGATCTACCGGCGCGGGCGCGGTCTGATCGTGGCCTACCCGGCGCAGGAGAGGATCGAAACGCTTCTGGAGAATCGTCCCTACTGCGACGTCGATGTCATCGTCGTGACCGATGGTGAACGGATTCTCGGACTGGGCGATCAGGGACTGGGTGGCATGGGAATTCCCATCGGAAAACTCTCCCTCTACACGCTTTGTGGAGGCATCCATCCGGCTCGCACCCTCCCGATCCTCCTGGACACGGGAACGGACAACGAGGAGTTGCTGAAGGATCCACTCTATCTGGGATGGCGTCACAAACGGGTACGGGGAGCCGAATACGACGAGTTTGTGGATGCCTTCGTCCGAGCGGTGTCCCACAAGCTGCCCAATACGCTTCTGCAGTGGGAGGATTTCTCGCAGGCCAATGCCCGACCGATTCTGGAGCGCCACCGCAACTGTCATCTGACCTTCAACGACGACATTCAAGGGACGGCTACAGTGATGCTGGGAGCCTTGATTGCTGCACTAAAGGCCGCGGGGATTCCGCTCGCTCAACTTCAAGTTGTGATCGTCGGGGCGGGCTCGGCCGGCGTTGGCATCAGCGACGGACTCGTTTCCTATCTCCAAACCCAGGGCTTTGGAGAAGAGGAGGCCCTCTCCAGACTGTGGCTCGTCGATAAGAACGGGCTGTTGCAGGACAGGATGGACGACTTGAATTCCCATCAGCGTCGCTACGCTCGATCCGGGGCGGATCTTCTCTCGTGGGACCGAGACGAGACGGGACGAATCGATCTCCTGGAAACGATCCGAAGAACCCGCGCCAACGTTCTCGTGGGAGTCTCCGGCCAGCGCGACCGATTCGGCGAAAAGGTCGTCCGCACGATGGCCGAAGACGTCCCGACACCGATCATCCTTCCTCTCTCCAACCCCACCTCCTGCTCCGAAGCGGCGCCCGAGGACCTTCTGCGTTGGACCTCAGGCCGCGCTCTGGTCGCGACCGGCAGCCCCTTCCCCGCAGTCGTCATTGAAGGAGAGAAGCGGCAGATCAGCCAGTGCAACAATGCCTACGTCTTTCCCGGACTGGGGCTCGGGGCGATTTCCTGCCGCGCTCGGCGAATTTCCGACGGGATGTTGCTGGCTGCTGCCACGTCCCTCAGCGAGTGCTCCCCGGCACTGACGGAATCCTCGGGAGCGCTCCTCCCCTCGGTCGAACAGATCCGGGAGGTTTCGCGGCGGATCGCCGTGGCTGTCGGCCTGCAGGCCGTCACCGAGGGGGTTGCCCCCGACATGAAGAGCGAGCAGGTGGAGGGCGCCGTTCATGCCGCCATGTGGACTCCGGAATATCTCCCTCTGTGCCGCCCCAGGCAGCGCTGGAGCTGGTGACCGTCGGCTCCAAAGAATCATAGCGATCCTTCGGTCGAATCGAACCGCGTGCTAAGATTTCGAGCGTGAGAAAGAAGGGTGCGCTCCTCGCTTTTCTGTCTGCGACGTTACTCCTGCTGGCCGGATGCGGTTCCGCTCCCCCCGCAGACGGCGATGCCGCTCTGAACCGCCTGACTCCGCAGGAGAAGGCCGATGGCTGGACTCTGCTTTTCGACGGAAAGACGCTCAACGGGTGGGAAGATCCCGCGAAGGAAACGCCTCCGGGTCATTCCTGGGTCGTGGAGGACGGCTGCATCAAGGCGGTCGCCCATCCCAGCCTGAGGGAAGATCTGGTGACGCTCGACAATTTCGGCGATTTCGAGTTGTCCTTCGAGTGGAAGATTTCTCCGGGAGGCAACAGCGGTGTGAAGTATCGGCTCCAGGACCGGGCAGTTCTCGTGAGCGGCAGGCTGGATCCGTCGGCGCAGCGATTCGAGGATACCGTGGAATACGAGTTGGCGCATCGCCTCGGTGATCGGAGTCAACTGGGCCCCAATGACCACATGGAGGAGTATCCGATCGCCTTCGAATACCAGCTCATCGACAATGAGCGACATCCGGACGCCGCCGAGGGACCGGATCGAACGGCCGGGGCGATCTACGGTCTGGTCGCTCCCTCTGCACAGGTGGCGCGTCCTGTGGGGGAGTTCAACCAGTCACGCATTGTCCTGCGGGGCAACCACGTTCAGCACTGGCTCAACGGAACCAAGGTTGTGGACGTGAATCTCGATTCCGACGAAATCCGAAACGGTCTCGCAAAGCGTTGGCCCAAGGACTCCCAGGTCTACCGGCTTCTTTCCGAAATGCCTCACAGGCAGACTCCGATTACCCTTCAAAACCACGGTGATGAGGCCTGGTTCAGGAATCTCAAGATCCGCCGATTGCATTGACGGGGATAGGGACTCACCTTTTCAGAAGTTCCGCTCTTGGAGATCGGGTGGGAGCAGGTCGTAACCCCGATTAGGGAAACCTCGGTTTCATGCCCCAACCAGTCAGAACCGATTCCGCGCAAAGGCGCAACGGGCGCCAAGCATTTCTTTGGTTCGGGTTTGGAGCCCATTGGCGTCCGTGGCGTCTCTGCGTGAGATCGGTTCTGCAGGTCTCTACGGCCGCACTCTACCGCGTTCCGTCGGTCCATCCTCGTTCCACCGAGCGGAAGTCGTTGCCCGTCTCCAATACCTTTCCCTGGTCCAGCAAGATGTAGCGCTGACACAGCCGGGACGCAAACTGCAGGTCGTGAGTGGCCACCAGCAGCGCTCCTGCCCGTTCAGCGAGCAGATCGGCCAACCGAATCCGCGAGGGCGGATCGAGGCGACTGGTCGGTTCATCGAGAAGCAACAGCGGGGGCCGTGGCGCCAGGACTCCGGCCAAGGCCGCCGCGAGTCTCTGTCCATGGGAGAGTTCATAGGGAGCCTTCCCGGCCAGATCCGAGATCCCCAGTTCCTCGAGGATCTGCAGGGCCATCTGCTTGGCCTCGGAGCGAGACCGGCCTCTTTGCCGAAGGGAGAGTGCCACATCTTCGGTCACACTGGGCAGCAGCAACTGGTCTTCCGGGATGGCAAAGAGAAACCCCAGGTTTCGCCGAAGGTCCGCAACTGTAGCCGAGTTGAGCTCTTGATCGCCCAAAATGATCCGCCCAGAGCAGGGAACCAGTCCGACGGCGGCGAGAAGAAGGGTCGTTTTTCCCGACCCATTCAGGCCAATGAGGGCGACGCGTTCGAAGGTTCCGACCTCGAGGCTGCAACAGTCCAGCGCCGGGCGCTCCGAACCCGGAAAAGCAACCGTGACATCCTCGAGCACCAGCGCGGTCCGGCTCACCACACGCCGCCTTCCAGGAGAGCCAGTGAGACTCCCAGCCACAGAAGTCCGATGGCCGCCGCGATCCAATCAGTCTTGGCCAGGCTAGCCGGCTCCAATATCACTCCCCGGCCGTCGAAGCTCCGAAGCGTCATGGCATGCGCGGTCCTCTCGGCACGTGCCATCACCCGCGGGAGCCACAGGGAAGGGAGTCCGCGGGCCAGCATCCAGGTTGTCGACAGGCCGGATGCCGGTGCCCGCAGCCGCACGGCACGTATGATGTTTTCGGTTTCTTCGATCAGCTTCCCGGTCTGAACCAGGATCTGGGTGATCAGGCCCGCCACGACGACGGGTAGACGCAAGCGGATCAGCGCCTCCTGGAGTTGACCTGGATCGAGCGTGGAGAGAGTGGTCAGCGCAACGAGGGTCACCTCGAGTCCTTTGACCACGATCCTCGAGACATCGAACAGTCCCGACGAAAACGCGGTGCCCGACCCACCGGACTGGAATCGGCCGGCGACGACCGCGAGCAGGAAGAGCGGACTTCCCAGCAGTACTCCCCACACAGCGATTCCCAACACGAGGCGGACCGGAACTCGGAGAGCGACGAGCCACAGCGTCAGAGCGGCGGCGGCCCACAGGAGGGACGGGTAGGAGGATGGCGGGATCAAGAGAATGCCGGCGAGCAGACACCCGCCGAGAAACACGCGGGTTGGAGGCGCGAGGACACGGAGGCCCGGACTGCTTCCCCACAGGCCAAACCGGACTTCCTTCAGCATCAGTCGCCCTCCTTCGCGCCACTGACGAGGAGGCCGGCTTCATCGTCCCGGCAGTCGTCGATCCTAAAGCCGGTTCTCCTCAGCAGCTCTGCGATCAGGTGGGCTGGAGGGAGATCGTCGTTTGCCACCGCCGGATCCGAGGTCCGATGGATCTGGTTGACCGCCTCCCTGGGAATCGAATGCCAGATGTGGAGCCGGCCTCCGTCGCGGAGAACCCGCCACAGCTCCCCAGCCAGGGCCGGAGGGTCAGGAAAGTGCGGCCACGAGGAGAAGCAGAAGACGCGGTCGAACGTCTCGTTCCGCAACGGAGCCAATGTAGCATCACACTCGAGCCAAGCGACCGGGGCGCCGCGCTCCTTCGCTCGTGCCCTTTCGATCATCTTCAGTGACAGATCCAACGCGACCACCCGACCGGTTGGGCCCACCGACTTGACGAGCTCGGAAGTGAGATTGCCGGTTCCGCAACCGACGTCCAAGATGCTTTCTCCGGAGCGGATTCGGAAGCCGGGCAGTTCGGATGTCAATCGCCGGCGCAGGCGGCTGGCATCCGCCCGGATGTCCCAGACCTCAGCCATCTGATCGAAGAACCGGCGCCTCGGGTTCAACGAGCGTCGCCTCCCCTCGGAACGATGGCTCGGGCAGGCCGATATCTTCTGAGAATGCGGGAAAGAGGAGGGATCGACAGCAAAATCAAGAGGACGCCCGGCCAGGCTGAGAGGAAGGACAGTCCCGCCACGAATCCGGCTGGGAGATTCATCACGGTTGCCGCGGCGTAGTGAAAGGCGGCGTTGAGGAAACGGCCCAGGATGAGGACCGGTAAAAGGTAGAGCACCGGGTTCCAGTGAGGGAATCGGTGGGCGATCCATGCCGTGGCGAATGTCGTCATGGCCAGCTCTGCCGCCATCATCCAGGCGACCGGTGGATAGAGCGGGGGCATCCCCGTCAGAACGGCGGAAAGCAGAGGGACCAGCAGAGCCGTCAGTCCGCAGGGAAACGGCCTCACCACGAAGGCCAGGGCAAACAAAGGAAGATACATCGGCAGGAAGACTTGCCCCAGGTGGAGGACGTGGAAGACTGCGGGCAACAACAGAGCCGCAGCACCGAAGATGCCGCAGAAAGCCCAGTCCGATGGCTCGAATCCTGTGGAGTCTTTCATCGTCCCAGTTCCCTGCGTTCCGAGGCGAAACCCAGCTTCAGCCCGATCATCCAGGTTCTTCCCGGCATGGGATAACCCGGCCGGAACTCATAGTCGCTGTTGCCGATGTTCTCGACCGCCACGAAGATTTCGCGATCTCGTCCCAGCCGATACGCGGCTCGACTATTGAGAAGGAAGTAGGAGTCGATGGCCACCTGCTCGGCGGCAAATCGAGGATTCAAAACGAATTGCCGGTCCACCCATTCGGCATCCAGGTTGAATCGCCAACGGGGACCGAGCAGATAGCCGAGCCCACTGACCCAAAGCCAGCGCGGAGCGTTGGGAACCGTGGACGGCTGTGCGCTCTGGTAGTTGGTCCCCGTAAATACGGCAAAGTTGTCTCGGATGAAGAAGTCCAGACTCAGCTCGGACCCGATCACGCGGTAGCTGCCGAGATTGGCAAACTGAGGGGGAGGCGGAGGCGGGGCCACGAAGCGAATCGCATCATTGACCCGGTCCTGGAACAGCGACCAGGAAAGCCGCGTCCGCCGGGTCAGCGGGTGAAGCACGCCGGCTTCGACGTGCCGGATGCGCTCCGGCTGCAGGTTCTTCCACTGGTCGCCTCTTCCCCACCCGGCATAGAACGATGCCGCGTAGACACCGGGTAGGTTGAATCCGTTCGCGTAGTTGGCGTAGTAACGCGTGGCTCCACGATCGAGGGTAATGCCCGCTTGCGGACCCCAGTCGGCTCCGAAGAATCGGGAGGCGTTCCTTCGGATTCCGGCCGACGGCGTGAGCTTGTATTCCCCGAGATCGATGGTCTGGCTGAACATCACATAGGGGGCGCTGTTCCGGAAGTGAAGGTCGATCGGATTCCGAAGATCCGTGGCCCACTGCTCGAATGCGGCTCCCCCGTAGAAATCCTGATCGAATCCGAACAGGATTTCCGCCTTCTCCCAGGGGTGATATCGTTCCTGAAACCGCAGGCCGTAGTTTTCATAGTCGGTCAGTGTCCTGAACGACTCCGATTGAGAAGCGTCCCACTGCAGCCAGTCGAGATGGCCCCTCTGATCGTAGAGCTTCAAAGCTCCTTCCCAGTTGCCATGCCGGTGAGACAGGACGACGAGATAGAAATCGTCGTCGGTCGAGAAGCGGGGCGTCACGGGTGAAGACGCCAGGCGGATATCTCCCGGATCGTCGGCCCAGCCGTCCGTGTGACTCAAGTAGGCCGAGATCCTCCAATGCTCGTCGAGTTGGAGTCCGACGGTCCCGTCCAGCGCCCAGGTTTGCCCGCGCGCATTCTCACGATGACCGTCACTGTGTCGAAAGCTTCCGGTCAGGTCGAAATCGAGCTTGGATTGACGCCCCCCGATCTGGACGCGCTGCAGGACGGTCCCGAAGTCCCCGTACGCCGCTCCATAACTCCCAGAGAATCCCTCCGAATCGTGAGTCTTGGGAATGATGTTCATCGCGGCAAAGGCCATATTCCCCATGAGAACGGGTTGGGGGCTCTTGTAGATGTCGATTCTTCGGATCTGATCAACGTTGACGGTATCGAGCAGCGGGTGGGTCCAAACGCCGACGAAACGGGGCACGCCGTCCATCAGGATCGAAACTTCTGCTCCCGGGCGGCCCGACCCCTGGCCCCGAATGTAGACCGCGCCGCCGTCGGCTCCGCCATAGGCGCCGATCGGGTTGTAGCGGGAAACCGAAAGGCCCGGGACTCGACGCAGGGCCGAAGACAGATCCTGGGAGTTCAGGTCAGTGATCTGAGCTTCGGATACGGCGGTGATCAGCGAACCGAAACGATCGGTGGAATTTCCTTCCACCACGGGCGGCGCCACGACCTCAATCCGGAACTTCGGAAGCGGCTCCGGCGCGGGCTCACTCTGCTCAGATTCATTGCCGTTCTTCTCGGGACCCTGGCCGAGCCCGTACAGCGGGAAGACTAGTGCGACTAGAGCTGCAATCAGGATCTTCTCTCGGATACACATTACGGGACCGCTCCTCCCGATGTGGATATTACCAGAATTCAGATCGTAATATCATCATTCGCAGCAACTCAGAATCCAGGGAACGAGCACATGTGCATCAACCACCCTCGTTCTACTGAGGTCCCGTGTCCGACGGAAAATCGTTTTTGTCCCGGTATCGGTGGATGTGGGGATCCGGGGATCCGTCCCAGACTCGAACAGGAATCCTTTATTCACAAGGAGTTACGATCGATTACCGTGCGTGTCACCGGTTTTGCCGGTTTCAGGTCGGCACGGTTACCGGAGCTTCTCCCCGAGAGAAGCGAGGGAGAGCGAGGCCCTGAGTACGCCCTTCTGCTGCTGGAGCAATCCCACGACGTTGCGGATCGTTTCGGCGTCCCCCTGGACGAGGATGGCTTCGATGCAGGTGTGGTGATCGAGATGGACGTGAGTGTTGGCCAGGACTGCGCCCTGGAACTGATGCTGGAGATTGGTCAGCTTCTCGGTCAACCCTCGGACATGATGGTCGTAGAGAAGGGTCACGGTTCCGACGACGTTCTCATTCGAACGCCACTCGCTCTCAACGATCCGGTCCCGGATCATGTCCCGGATGAACTCGGACCGATTTCGATATCCCGCTTCGGCCATCAACTGCTCGAGCCGGCTCACCAGAGACTGCTCGATACTGAAGCTCAATCGCACAACGTCAGACATGCCAAGTCCTCACTGTACTGGATTCTCCCCTTCCGAGGTGACACGGACGGTCAACGCGACTTGCGGCAGGCATCACCGGGCCCTATCCGCCACGCATTCCTGTAGGGTTGGAGGACGGGGCAGCATGACAGGAACTTGATGGCCGTGCAGGAGGCCGCTCCCTGGCGGTCGCGCACTGACGCTGCACATGGACGTTTTCCACAGACGCTGCGCACCGGCGCTGCGCGCGGACGACGGAACCTGCAGCGTCCACTTCCGTGGGCGAACAAAGTGAGCCGACCCCCTTTTCAATGGCCGACTCTCGGTCATTTCACCCCGAAATGAACACCTTCGGCGACTCACCGACTGATTTCCCCATCCCGGGAAATGTAATTGTTGCCGGCCAGAAAACGCCCGTAGCGTCGCCTCATCCGAAAGACGGGTGAAACCCACGGTCGGCAGGACGGAACGCTTTGAGTCCTGAGCGGCGACCTGCCGTTCCGTTGTCAGGGCAGCGGAGCCTCGGCGGGCTTCGTGTTCACGTTCGAGAGCGTGCCGCCGTCGACGAGGATGCTGACGTACGGTGCGGCCGGATTCGTCGAAACCTGAACCGTCGCCACGTGGGGGTCCTCGTCTTCGCTCCACGTACCGAATCCCGTGAAGGAGACCGTGTCGTACTCTCCAGGCGCCACATCGGCTGTCCGGGAGTTGGTGCAGGACGCGGAAACGAGGTTCTCCATGGTGAACGTGCCGCCGTTGGTCGGATTGAAGTTGGTGTACTGGAAGGACGCATCCGCGCCGGCCGGGTCACAAGAGACCAGATAGCTGTACGAGAACCGGTCACCAAAGGACGACAGGACGTCGCCTTCCGAGTCCGACATCACCGCAGCCGGCGAGTCGGTCGGCAAAGCCCCCTGCATTCGGAAAAACGGAGTCGCCTCGGAGCCCGGCCCCAGTGTGAATGATGCCGCCGGGTTCGAATAGTCCGGATCGGGCCAGGTAAAACCTGTAAAGGGAAGAACGGCGCTGGAATCGTACCGGAAGAGGATCTCGTTGTTCGGGCCTTTCTGGAAGCGAGCCGGACCGCGCAGATCGAAGGACGCGATGGGGATACGACCGTTGTTCTGCTCGAGGATTGCGACCAGTAGATCCTGCGTCCAAAATGATCGCCAGAGCAGCCCACCGACGAATTCGCCCGTTTTGACGTTGAGTTCCCCGACCGGGACATCAAAGGGGTCATCCGCGACAGCCACTCCCTTGACGTCATAGGTCAGCTTGGGGAATCGCAGATGCTCGTCATGACCGAGAAGGCCCAGGGAGATACCGGCGACCGGAAAGGGTGGGGGCGGAACGAGCAGGCCCGAGGGCGGGAGTGAGTTGACGGCAACCGGGACGAAATCCCCGGTTTGGGGACCGAACTGGACCTGGATTCTACCCTGCATCTGGGATCGTCCCACCGCCTCTCCACCGAGTTCCGGACTGTTGAACTTGAAGTCGTCGCCGATGCTCGAGAATCTCGAGTTCAACGTCAGCTCCAGCACGGAATTCTCCGTGACCGAGATGCAGTCTGCGCCGCAGGGGGGATCGGAAGAATGCTTGGTGGTAATCCTCAGGTGGGGATGCAGGCTCATGCCCGGCACCTGGATGCTCCCGCAATACACCAGGGGTCCGCAGAACGGCATGGGAAGTCTGACGGGATCGCCGCTGATGTTGTTGCCCAGGGGAAGAAAGGTCGAACCGTAGAACGTGAAGTCCAATAACCCGTCCGACCGCTGCTCGAATTCAGCCTGGGCCGATCCGTAGATGCCGGGGAATGTGAAGGCCGGCGCTTTGAGCTTGGGATTGGCCTGACCGAGCAGGGCGTACCAGTAGTTGAAGAAGTTGACGGAGTAATTAAGGTTGGTCACCTCGCCCGTGTTCAGGTTGAGATCGCCCGACGAATACTCGTCGAAGGTGTCCAGAATGATGTTGGAAATCACGCCCATCTGGTAAAGCTGCGGAGCCTCCATGAAGACGTCGTCGCCGACCAGGTTGTTCGGATGAGAGATCTCGAAGTGAGAAATCCCCAGAACCGGGGGGTAGAACTGAATGGCGATCAGGCCGCTCAAGTGACTGTTCCACAAAGCCGGTCCGCCGAAGAGGAGATTGCCGCAGACTCCGAAGGGATTGTCCTCGTCCTTTGGACAGTCGACGATACGGACCACATCTCCCATATAGCTTCCGTCCTTGTCGATCTGGAGGACCTCGAAGCCGCCGGGAGGAAGCTGCAGTGGTACCGGCAGCGGGTCCCTGGCAACAAGCTCCGGAAAGCACAGGCAAGCCGCCACCGCACAAATGAGAGCACACACACTGCGGTTCATCTACGGTCCTCCATCATCGAATGGGTGGGTTTCTGTGTCGCTCGGGACTGGTCGGAAACGGCAGACGGCGGCGGATTTCCACCCCAGAGTCGCGACGGGACTTTCGAAGTGTCGGAATCGTGCGAACCGTCGGATCGCCTAACGCCACCTGCGCAAGATCGATCGTCTGGAAAGTCGACCCGTACCTCGCGTTGAGGAACTGCAACAGTTCGTTGGCGATTAGCGCCTGACCGGTGACCCCTGGATAGTAGCCGTCCAAAGAGTAGAAACCACCGAGAAAATCCGCCGTCAGCAGCTTCGAGCCTGCACGGAGACCTTCCTGCCGAACCTGTCGGAAAAGTGCATGAAGGTCGTAGACGCCGGCTCCAGCCGCCTGGGCCGCACTGACGATCGCGGCATTGAGTTCATCGACTCGGGCGGTCACCGCCTGCCGGGTAGCCCCACTCACGACGGTGCCGGGGTAATAGCTGGCCATCCCCGGGAACAGAGGGTTGTCGATGATGACGTCGCCCAAAGTGAAGTTACCGAGAAGCATCAGGCCCCGGGGTGTCAGCAGGTCATCGGCCTGGAGTTTGTAGCGACTCATCACGGTATCGGCGTCGGCCCCCACGAGGCGGGTCGCGCTGGTCAGCGTCGTGAAGTACGCCGTGTCGAACGGATCCGGAATCGTGAGCACCAGCATTTCGGGACTCGACTGCCGGAGCTCTGAGAGCAACCGAGCAAAGTTACCGCTGAACGTTTGCACATCGGGCAGTTGGGTGGCGTCATCCTCCACCGCCGGTTCCAGGACGTCGTAGTATCCGAGTTCGACGATGACGAAGGTGGGCTGCATCCGGGCTGCGTACTCGGCCTGGGTCCAGAGGGGAAGGTCTGCACCGGCGATCAGAGCCGGGTAACCCAGAATGAAGTTGGTCAGGGTCTGCTCTGGATCCCGCTGCTGGATCAGGGGGGCAACCGGGCGCCGAGAAAGGGCGTCCGCCAGCCGGAAGCCGGGCACCGACAGGTTGAAGACGAAGAGATATGGAGGAAACGGGGTCCTCACGGAGCCCTGCAGGATTCCCGGAAGACGAGGGGGAAGCACCGCAAAGCCCGGGGCGCCACTCCCGATCCCCGGCGATTGGAGCAGCGGCTGCGGGAGCATGGCATTCATCTGCCGGGCCATCTGGGCGGGAAAGCTCTCCCGTTGATACACCTCCCGCAGCGCAAAGTCGGCCATACCCGCGGCCAAGCCCTCGCCGACGACGATGAACTGAGTGGTGTCGAGTTTCGTCCCGGCCCGGACCATCGACGGTGCCAGGAGCAAGCCGATGGCCACTCCGAACGCGGCTCTCCGCCGCAGTGCCGGCCAGCCGACGAATTGCCTGAGTCTTGTCTTAACGAAACTGAAAGCCGCCATCGTCTCCAGCCTCTTGCCTGACATACTTGCCTCGAATCGGTTCTTGCGCTCATGTGGACGGACCGGATCTCGGAGCCGCGGTTCCGCAAGATCGGCCTGCCTGACGCCCAACTCTCTCGTCGACATGGAGATCGCCGGTCTCATATGAATGGGTTCCCCCAGTCGACTCCGGGGAGTTCCGGCGAATCGGCGTTGCGGGCCCGCAGTCGTTCTTCCTCATCGGCACCCACGGGCCCCTTGAACCTCATAATGTCCCAACCGGTCCGGGGTGTGTTTCCGAGGACATCCTGGAATTCGGCGTCGGGGTTCGCCAAGTGATGAGGGAAGTTCAGGAAGAACGTCTGCTTGACTCCCAGAAGCATGAACACTCCGCCAAACGAGAGGATATCCTGAACGCCGTCGTACTCAAAGGCGCCCGCCAGAACTTTGGTGAGATAGTCCGCCCGGGCCGCCAGCGACATCTCGAGGAACTTCGGACCGAAATCGATCTGGGGAGGGATCTCATTGAACGCGTTGATCGCCTGGAGGAGACCGCCGAACGCCAGATCGTTGCCGAGAGTGAAGACCTGCCGAACGTAGGTGCCGAGACCATACTCGGTAATCTCCGGCTCGAAAGTCGCCCAGCCGGGATCCTGGTCCACCGGGATCACCAGGCGACCGAAAGCGCCAAAGATTTCATAGGCTCTGGACAGCGGGTCTTCCACCGGGTCACCGAAGATCTTCGGTCCAAATCGGTCGTAGACGGCAACGGCGCTCGCCCCCTTGATGACGTTCACAAAGAAAGCCCGTCGGGTGAGGACCCGCTCCATCTGAATGAGCGATTCCCGTATGTTCGTCATTGAGACGCTCCTTCCTGTGCCGCTTTCGCGGCCAGTGCAGCCTCCTCCGCCTCCGCCGTGACTTCGGGACCCGCACCCAGAATCTGGGTATTCACGAAGTCAGCGGCGCGGCTCGACACCGCCATGATCATCGAGTTGGGATTGGCGCTGATGTGATTGGGGACGACGCTGGCGTCGCAGCACATGAGGTTGCCAACATCCCAGCTCATCAGGTTGGCGTCCACGACGGAGTTCGATGGGTCCGACCCGGCACGGCAAGTCCCCTGGGGATGCAGTGCCCCCGACGTCGTGATGAAAAGACTGACTTGCTGGTGCAGGATCGGGGCCGGATCGTCGGCATTGGGAAACGCGCTGTAGGCCCCCATTTCTCTGTATACCTCCCAGACTTGCCTGAGCCCGGCTACGAGTTCGCTGAGGGTCTTTGGTTCCAGTACACCCGTGGTCGTTGCGATCGGATAGCTGATGACCGGGTAGTCGACCGATCCGCTGACGCGACCGTGGATGGCGGGTTTCATCTCGAAGATGAAGGCCCCTGCGCGGCCGCGGAACTTCCGCATAACATCCTTGTACGGCCTGCCGAACAGCCCGATCTTGAATGCAGCAGCAACCCAGGGCGTCGTGGCCGGGAAACCGGCACTGGCATGGACTACGGAGTCCAGCGCCTCTCCGTTCTCGTCCATCACGTGGTGGTAAATGTTCCACTGGTACCCGCGATCTGAATTCCAATCGTCCCCGGGGAGTAATACGTCGATCGGAACGCCGGGGTGAGCACGCAGATACTGGCCGATGTTCGAGTTGAGAGAGTGCAGCCCTGAATCCCGCAAGAGCAGCGGCGTACCCATCGCACCCGCGGAGACGACGACCAGTTTCCTGGCATTGGCGGTAAAGGTCTCGCCGTTCCTTTCGTATGTGACTCCTGTGGCCGTGCCGTTGGAGATCTCCACACGGAGCACCTTGGCGTTGTCGAGCAGAGTCGCGCCGTTCTGGATCGCCTTCGGAATCTGGGTCAGAGCCGTACTCATCAACGAATCGTACTTGCAGGGCATTCCCGCATTGAGACGGTGCCCGCAGAGAATGCAGCGATGGCGGTTGGACGCCTCTTCGAAGACCGGGATCCCCATATCAAGTGCGATCTGCTCATAAAGAATGCTCGCCTTATTCCAGTATTCACGCGGGTCCCGATGAACGTGAAGGATGCGTTCCGCTCGCCGAAAATGCGGCTCGAAGTCGGACTTTCCCCATCCCTGGACGCCAGTCTCTTCTTCGAAACCGTCAAAATCTACGACTCTGGGTCGCAGCCAGGCGCCAACGTTGATCGCAGACCCTCCGCCGACCAGCCTTGGCTCACGCTGAGCGGTGGCACTGAACGGATTCGACTGGTCCATGTACATGGGATAGGTGAAGAACAGCCTACCGTGATTGCTCTCGTTGCTGTCCGGAAGCCAGGTCCCGAGATTCATCTGTGTGGCCAGCTTCCTCCGCTGCGGCGAACCGATCCCCGGCGCAGCCTCTTCGGGGAAATAGGGTCCCGCATCCAGAATCAGCAAGGAGCCGTGAGCTGCAATCTCCCCGGCCATGAACCCACCGCCGGAACCGGCACCACAGATGATGACATCGTAGGTCTCCACCATGCTCATTCCCTCTCCGGCACTACAAGAAGAGTGCGCCTTTGTTCTCGAGAGTCGTTCCCCCGAGGCCCTCCCGAACGAGATAGCCCCCGCGATTCGCGACCTGCCGACCGTAAACGTTCCCCAACCTCTCGGAGAGACCTGCCTTGACCAAGGCGATTGCAGCTGATTGACGGCCGGTGATGCTGGTGGGGTACGCCTCCCGCGATTTAGGCATCATCGTAAGATCGGTTGCCGGAAACTGTCAATAGAAAATTAGCAGGATTTTAAATATTAGCATGCAAGTTTTGCTTTGTTTCAACACGCAGTTCAGAGTATCCTCACTCTCAGCCCTTTTGTTTCAAGACTGAGGTACGAATCTCCCTTGGGGGTCTCATGCGAAGAGCTTTTCTTAGTCTCTTAGTGTTGGCGATGGTTTGCACCTACTCGGTCGCTCAGTTCGGGGGTCGCGAGGGTGACGTCGTGATTTTCGCGGTGTCGGCCAAAGGAAACCGGGACTTTCGAGTCGTCCCACCTCCCACGACCAACGACCAGACGGGTTTTCTCATCGAAGATCCCAAAAATTTGCCCGACGAGCCCTTTGGACCGGATTTTCCGGGAGAATCCAGGCGACTCATGCACCGAGAGCCGGGCGACGTCTTCAATATGATCATCCAGCGGGAAGGCATCGTGAGCCCCTACCAATACGTGCAGGGACCGGTCAAGGTCTTGATCACGAAGGGCATTCTCCGATTGTTCCCGCCCAACAGTCCTCCAGTGGATACTCCGGTGGGCTTCTATGCCCCGTTTCCGGCGCTCGTCGATTTTGGACCCAACCAGCCACTGTTCGACGGAGTCACCTTGATGTGGACTCCCTTTCCGGATTTCCCCGTGGCGAAGAAGGCTCCACCGGACTACGTCAGCCCGGTCGTCCCGCCTGGATCGAATGGAATCGAGTTTCTCCTGCAGCGCGGAAACTTCTTGGGAATCATTCCCTGGGTTAGTCTTCGGGAGCTCTATCCCGGTGCGGGTTGGAGTCCGGGAATCGATGTCAAGCTTCTCGAAGATGACGAGGAACTGGGAGTGACACTCCGTGTGCTCCGGCTCCGCCCGGGCAGAGAGACCCCCTGGTTTCGAGTCGACGCCAGCACTCATCTCTGGGTGCTCTCGGGGAGAGTGATGATCACGCCAGCCGGTGGAACGAAACATGAGATGCGGCAGGACATCTACGCATTCGTTCCCCGCAGCCTCGCCATCCAGCTTTCGAATCCTGCAGAATTCAGGTTTGACTAAGTGGCCAGCCGATCGTTCGATCCGTTCATTTTTCTCTGTGCAGCTCACGCGTCCGGCGGAGCGTCCCCACCGCCGTCAGGCAGAGTGCCAGCCAAGCCACACCTTCCAAGACGCCGCCCAGCACGTCACTCAGATAGTGGGCTCCGAGATAGAGTCGGCTGAAGCCGATCAGAGCAATCATCACGATGCCCGCCAGGGCTGACGACACGCGCCAGTCCCATTTTTCGAATGACTGGATCGCGAAGATGGCGAGCAGACCGTACAGAAGTACCGAGGACATGGCATGACCGCTGGGAAAGCTATAGCTGGTGAGATGCACGAAGGCTTCCTTGAGACTTGGCCGCGGCCGCTGGAAAGCCTCCTTCATCACCACATTGACCAGGCTGCCGCCGGGAACCGACAGAGCCAGCGTCAAGAGACGATCCCAGTCCCGGTGCCAGATCAACAGAGCCGCGACCAGAAGGCTGACGCCGGCAACGATGGGAACCGATCCAAATGCCGTCACGACGAACATCAGAGCGGTAAAGCGTGGCGTGGCGTGTGCGTGAAGCCACTGGGCCAGATGGTGATCCAGGATGATGAAGCCGGTTCCGGCAACAACGTCTTCGGCAATCGTCGTGAACAAGGCGACAGCACCGATGAAGATCAGCATTCCGACGGTGAAGTGCAGGCCCAGATAGCCGCCTGGTGATAGACGCGCCCGAAGGAAGTCCGACACGGGTGCAAAGGAGCGGCGCATCGCTTCGAAGACGGGGTTGCCCCAGACGTTGTGCCACCAGCGGCGCAGCTTCTCTTCATTTCGGCTGAACCACTTTCGGACGAGGAACAATCCGATCGCCGCACCCAGGCCCAGGAGAATGAAGGTGCTGGCCCGGCCGAACCACTGTTCGACCGCCCGCCAGCTGGCCCCCAGCAGGTATCCTGCCAGGTTGAAGGAGGCGGCCCACAGAATCGCGCCCAGGGCGTTGTAGCGGAAGAACTCGGAGTACCGCATTCTGGAGGCACCGGCCACGAAGGGAGCCAGCGTTCGAAGAAAGGTGAGGAACCGGCCGAACAGAACGGCCCTTCCTCCATGGCGCTCGAAAAGGCGATCCATTCGTTGCAGATGGTGGTGACGGAGGCCGGCCCAGCGGGCATACTTCAACAGCCACTCCACACCGAAGTAGCGTCCCAACGCATACGAGATGGAATCGCCAAGGACGGCACCCACGCTTGCCAGCGGGATGAGGACGCCGAGGCTGAGGGTGCCCCGCTCTGCGAGGAAGCCGCCCAGCATCATCAGGCTCTCCCCGGGGATGAAGAGGCCCGTCAGAGCAGAGGACTCGAGCGTCGTACCCAGAAAGATAATGAGATAGGCCCAGGCTCCGATTCCTCGGATCAGGTTGATGATGTCCTGGAGCAAAGTCCTCCTCCTGCCTCTCTGGTTCCATTGTGTACTGGAATGCCGCCGGCAAACAGCCGGATCTTCATCGACCGCGACTGGAGCGTTCCGGAAGGCAGGACCGGGAACGCGACCGGGTAGATGATCGCTTCTTCCTCAGTCTGTGGAACGACGCTCACTCGATCGTTCGGGCGACAGGAACGTCGTCGACGATGGCCTGCCCCGGGTCCACAGACCGAGCGCGGCAAGGCCCGCCGCAGCCAGGGAGACCCACTGGGTCAGGTAGAACCCACCGAGCATGATCGCGGATGAGTCGTGGATCCTGCAATACTCGAGAAAGAACCGAAACACTCCGTAGGCGAGAACCCCGCACAAAAAGACTCGGCCGCTGCGGCCTCGACGTTTGTAGGTGCGCAAGAGCAGTGCGAAGGCTATCAGTGCGAACCCGGCTCCATAAAGCTGAGTAGGGTGCAGGGGGACAGTCGTTCCCAGATTCGACTCCGTCCATCCGCGAACGACGTATTCGGGGTAGAACAGAGCCGAGGGACTGAGTCGGACTCCCCATGCGCCACCGGTCGGAAGGCCGGAACAACATCCTCTCAGAAAGCACGACAGACGGCCGAAGACCAGGCCGACGGCCGCGCCCGGAGTTACAGCGTCCAGGAAACGCAAGAAAGGAAAAGGTCGGATCCAGTTCCATAAGAACCAGAACAGGAGCACCAGTGCCACGGATCCATAGAGAGAATAGCCCGGACCTCGGAGGTTGGCAGCCGTCGGCGCAAGACCGTTCTCGGCGAGATACCAGGCCTTTCCGCCCACGAAAACGAGTGGCGAAGCCAGGATCAGTCGCTGAGCAGCTTCCCTCCGGCTTCCTCCGATCAGATGCCAGCCATGAACGGTGACCGCAAAACCCGCCAGCAGACCCGCCGCCTGAAGAAACTGGGGTGTCCCCATGAGTCTCGATTCTCTTCCTATCAATCCCAGAGATCCGGCCGAAGCCGGGCTGGAGTGACTACTCCGAGGGGCTCCTCTCGCCGAGGTAAGGCCCCATCCGATCGGGGCAAGTGTAAACGTTCCGATCGTTCGAGAAAAGAGCTGCCCGTTGGCCCGTTGGCGGGGCGCTGGAAGTTCCAGTGAAGCCGGGTTTAAATGGAATCAAGTCGAACCCCGTGAGGAATCATTTGAGCGAATCCGATGCCTACGAGCGTCGTGTAGACGCCTACTACAGCGAACTCGAGGATCTCCTCAGCTGGGAGTTGGCCGACAAGAACGACGAACCGTTCTGGCGATGGATCGCATCTCGGGATCATCCTGGCGCGATCCTGGAAGTGGGTTGCGGCGCTGGTCGCGTAACCCGACTTCTGGCTCGTAGAGGTGTTCCCGTCTTGGCCGTTGATTTGAGCCCGAACCTCCTCAGACGTGCCGGCGAGAGAGTCTCCTCCTGCTCGAATGTCCAACTTGCCAGAGCGGACTTCCGGCTCCTGCCGACCGCTCGCCGGTTCGGCCTCGTCGTTGCAGCCGATGATCCCTTCAGTCACATGGTGGAGGAGTGGCGCCGGGCCGAATCATTCGAATCCGTTGCTGATCGGCTGGAGCTCGGCGGGACGATGATTCTGGATGCCCTCTGGTTCCCTGAGACTCAGAGAGAGATCGCTTGCGGGCCCGGGGGGCTGAAAAAGGAGCATGCCTGCAACACGGATCACGGCCGTTTGCGGATCAAGGAGACCTGGGAACTCGAGGCGGGAACCAATGAGTGTCGAGCGGCATATGAGTACAAACTGGGAGATGAAGTGGCAAGACGGGTGGAGTTCGCCGGACGGGTATGGACGCACGCCGAGGTCCGATGGAGGTGTGAGTCCTGCCAACTTCGTGTCAACCGGTGCTGGGGAAACTATCGTCGAGACCCATGGGAACCCGGCACTTCGACTCGTCTCATCGTCGAGGCTGTTCGGACCGGATGACCTCGGTTTCAATACAATCGAAACGGAAACGAAAGGGAGCGTCTATGGCGGTTGCACTGGAGAAGAAACGATGTGAGCCTTGCAGCGGGAATACCCCTGCCCTCGAGCCAAACGAAATCAGAGAATACAGCCGTCAGATCGATTCGGCGTGGAGAGTGGTCGACCAGCATCACCTGGAGCGCGACTTCACATTCGATGACTTCCAGCAGGCTTTGGATTTCGTCAACCGCGTCGGGGAGGTGGCGGAGTCCGAGCAGCATCATCCGGACATTTTCCTGGGCTACGGAAAAGCACAGGTCAGGCTCTGGACGCATGCCATCGATGGTTTGAG
Organism: Acidobacteriota bacterium; assembly: GCA_037388505.1. GTDB lineage: Bacteria > Acidobacteriota > UBA6911 > RPQK01 > JAPXNP01 > JARRKC01. Next base: position 19,686 of record JARRKC010000027.1, read on the forward strand.
TGAGAATGATTTCATCATGGCCGCGAAGGTGGACAAGCTCGTTTGAACGCAATTCCAAGGGCAGGCAGAGACAGTGCCGCAACCATTGCATTCCTGAACTCCTGGACCGACGATCCGGTTGAGGGGTCCGGGACGACGGTTGCCATCCAGCAGCTCGAGCGGGGGCTCGGGGCCCTCGGCCACCGCGTGCGGGTCTTCCCGCGCCGGGAGAGGCTGGAGAGGTCGAAGGTCGGGCGGATTCTCTACAACATCCGGGTCCTCTCGTATCTGCGCCGCGAACGCTTTGACGCGGTTCTCGGTTTTGATCTTGACGGGTTCCTGGTGCCCCGGGGTGCAGTGGACCGATACCTTGTGTCATTGAAGGGGATCGCAGCGGACGAGGCGCGGTACGAGCGCCGCGGCGTCCGTCGCCTGTTGCGGATGCGCGCCTGTCTGGAGCGGGCCAACACGAGCCACGCGGACCGGACCCTGGTCACGAGCGAGTACTGTCGGCGTGTCGCCAGAGAGTCCTATGGGTTGAGGGACGACGTGCTGGCGGTTGTTCCCGAGTGCATCGATCTTGACGCCTGGCGGGCGATGGCCGCGGCCGACCCGCCTCCCAGGGATCCGCGACCTACGATTCTCCACGTGGCCCATCAGTATCCTCGCAAAGACACGGGGACCCTGCTGAAGGCGATCTCGCTTCTGCGGCACGAGTATCCGGACGTCCAGCTTCGGTTGGTCGGGGTCGGTCCGAGACTGAGGTTCTTGCGCAAACGAGCCGAGGAACTCGACTTGCGAGGAAATGTCAGGTTCCTGGGGGCGATTCGAGACCGCCTTCGTTTGATGCAACACTATTTCGAGGCCGATCTCTTCTGTCTTCCCAGCCGTCAGGAAGGCTTTGGCATCGTCTTCTTGGAGGCCATGGCCGCCGGACTTCCGGTCGTGGCGGCGCGGGCCGGCGCTGCGCCCGAAGTGATCGGAGACGGAGAAGCCGGCCTGTTGTTCGAACCCGGAGACGCCGTCGAGCTCAAGAACAGACTCTCCCAGTTGTTGGGCGACGCCGAACTCAGGCGGGCTCTTTCGGAAGCTGCCAGGGAACGGGTGCAACGATACGAGCGCCGACACGTGGCGATGGCATTCCTCCAGGCACTGGGGATCTAGCTTCAGGCGGACCGATGTTCGGGTGCTTCTCCTCCTGGATCCCCCGAAAGGGAACTCAATCCGCAGCCCGCTTGTACTGGACCGGCCATTCCAGCGGCACTCCAAGCTCTCTCGCGGCCCTCAGCGGCCAGTATGGTTCGCGCAGGAACTGGCGAGCCAGCAGAACCAGATCGGCATCTCCACGGGTGAGGATCTCCTCGGCCTCTCGAGGCTCTCTGATCACGCCGACGGCCGCGGTTGCAGTAGCACCGCGTTTGCGGATCTCTCGAGCGAAGGGTACCTGAAAACCAGGTCCGACCGGGATGGTCGCATCCGGCACGATCCCGCCCGAGGAGCAGTCCACGACGTCGACGCCAAGCGGTCCGAGCCTGCGGGCGAGTTCAACGGACTGTTCGAGATCCCAACCTCCCTCCACCCAGTCGGTAGCGGAGATACGCACGAAGAGAGGAAAACCTTCGGGCCAAACCTCACGAACCCCGGCGACGATCTCGAGAATAAGCCGAGTGCGGTTCTCGAAAGGTCCGCCGTACCCGTCGGTCCGCCGATTGGTCAGAGGCGAGAGGAACTCGTGAATCAGATAGCCGTGGGCCGCATGGACCTCCAAGACCCGGAAGCCGGCCTGTTTCGCTCGAACAGTCGCATCGCGGAAATCGGAGGCGATCGCGCGAATATCGGGTTCATCCAGCTCTCGAGGCGTGGGCCAATCGGTTTGGAACGGCAAGGCGCTCGGGGCCACGGTTTGCCATCCGCCATCGCCGACGGTGATCGGCCCGCCGCCGTTCCAGGGCGCAGCCGTGCTTGCCTTGCGGCCGGCATGGGCAAGTTGGATGCCCGCGACGGCCCCCTGTCCGCTGACGAACCGGGTGATGCGACGCAGGAAATCAACGTGACCATCTTCCCAGAGTCCCAGATCCGCAGGGCTGATCCGACCGGCGGGGGTCACGGCCGTGGCCTCGGTAAACACCAGACCGGCACCTCCCACGGCACGGCTTCCAAGGTGAGTGAGGTGCCAGTCATTGGCAAAGCCGTTTTCGCTGGAGTATTGGCACATCGGACTCACGGCAATACGATTGCGCAACTCGACTTCGCGCAACGTCATCGGTTCGAACAATACAGATCTGCTCATTACGGTCTCCCTCGGATTCGCCCGTTGTCATTTTCGCCGGAACATTGTAGCGCCGATCACTCCCCATTCCAGACAGTGATCCCCCCGACTCCCTCTCTCCTGAGTCGCGGGCCGCACATGACCGCCGGGCTGTCCGCGTCTCGGCGGCGGGAGAGAGCTGGTTGAATTACTTCGACGCGGCGGAACTGCAGGAAAAGTTAGACACTATAGGCTTCGTTGATTGGGATGATCTTGGGCCGCGCGAAGTCGTCGCCCGCTATTTTCCGGGCCGATCGGTTTCCGTGCCCGAGAAGGGCGGACATATTCTCCATGCTTCCACTCTGAAGAGCGCAAGGGACGGCCGGCCTGGTTCAGCCGGCGAACCATCGAACCGCCCGATCGATACAGAAATAGAATGAGACCAGACCGAGAAGGGCCAGGAGCAGGTTCGTCAGCCTGCTATTGACATAGGACCCCATCAAAGCGCGATCACTCGTGATGCGAAGCAGGCAGAAGGCAAGCAGTGGGATCGCCAATACGCTGAAGGCTGTCGCGGCGAGCAGCAGCCAAATCGGTTGGACATGGATGAAGAGGATGTACAAGGGCGAAAAGGACCAGAGTGCCACGCACCCGCGATAGACGGGATCCTGCCGGTAGTCCGGGTGCGAAGACATCGCCGCCCTTCCTCGTCCGGGCAGCACGTTGCGAACGATATCCGTGACGATCAGCGCGTAGCCGGTCGTGCCCCCGACGAACCCGGTGAAGACCGCAGCCAAGAGACCCAGGCCGAACACGGCGAATCCCACCGTCCCCGGTCCCTCCCCAAGGATGCGAAGCAGATCTGAGAGCGACTCCAGAGAAATGCCCTGTCGTCCCAGTGTCCCCGCTGCCGCGATCTGAACGAGTGAACCCATGGCGAACATACAGCAGACGCTGAAGATCAGGTCGAAGCGCTGTCTGGGAAGATCGCTCCGCCTCACCCATCCTTTTTCGTGCATGAAGTAGGTGTAGGTCACATTCGTCATTGACCCTGCCTCGGTTCCGACCAGGGCCATGAGAAGAAAGGCAATATCGTACAGGCCGTGGCGCCCGGGGAAGGACGGGATGAAGGTTCCTTGAAGCACCGCCGACAGATCGGGTCTGGACATGACTGCACCGAAGATGAGCGCGCCGCCGAGGAGCAGTAACAGGAACTTGAAGAACCTCTCGATCATCGGATAGCCGCCCCAGAACATCATTCCGAAGCCCAGGCAGGTCAGAACAATGGACCAGATGGTCGATCCTGAGTCGGTGGGGAGGGGAACGAAGAGGCTGAACACCGTGCCGAGAAGAACGACTTTGTACAGGTTTGAGACGTGACGGAGAAAGAGGATAGAAACCAGCAACAGACGACTGACCCAATGTCCGATTCGATCGTAGCCCTGGAGCAGACTTTCCTCGGTAACGAGTACGTACTTCGCCGCCGTTCCGACCCAAACGAAGCGGAAGACCAGGGTCAGGGCCAGTGCCCAAATAAGAGAATAGCGATAGTCGGCGCCCGCGGCTGCGTTGGAAACGATGTCCCCCGCTCCGATGACGGTCAGAGCGAAGACGATGCCGGGTCCGAGCGTACCGGTTGAGAGTCGCAGCCGCCGCTTCCTTTGTACTGAAGTGTCCCGGATGATCGTTGGATCCTTCCCGCGCACGCCACCTCTCTCCCCCCGCCGCTCGCTCACCAACCGGTGCAGCCGACCGGATTCGAGAATGCGGTTCTTGCTCGTGCTTTTGGTCGGCGACCGAGTATAGAATTGCTGGACGGCCTTTTCCAGCAGGGCCGTGATTGAAGAACCTCGAGTGGAGATCTTGTATTCTCAGACGCGGTCGAACCGTTCCCTCCCGTATGTGATCCTCGGTCTGGCTCTCCTCGTCCTGGCCGTGCCGATAAGTGCTCAGGGTCGATGGTGCGCCGTCGAAGGCACAGTGACCGATCCGTCCGGTGCCGCACTCGAGGACGTCGACGTGATCGTGACCAACGTCGGGCACGGCTCTTCGAGATCGACGCGCACCGATACCACCGGCTACTATCGAATTTCCCTGCTGGAGCCTGGGAATTACGAATTGACGGCCCACAAACCGGGTTTCTCCGTCAGTCGGCCTGTCGCCGTTGTTCTCCAGTTGAACGAGATGAGCCATGTGGATCTTCGCCTCTCCATCGAAGCGCTCTCGAATGTCGTAGACGTGGTGAGCTCTTTGCCGCCGCTCGATTTGTCCTTGTCCGGGCTCTCGAGCCTGGTCGATCAAGAGCACATTGAAGACCTGCCTCTGAACGGAAGGGACTACGTCCAGCTTTCCCTGTTGCATGCGGGAGTCCTGAACGCGGGTGCCCAAGTGCGCAATTTCAATACGGGCCAGGGCATTCAGCTTTCCATTTCGGGTTCACGCCCGGTTCAAAACGGTTTCTTCCTGGATGGGATCGAGATTTCGGATCAATCAGGGTCGACGCCGGGAAACCTCAACGGGCTCAACCTCGGCGTGGATGCGATCCAGGAATTCTCGATCCTCGCCAGCTCCTTCGGCCCACAGCAGGGAGGAGCTGCCGGGGGCGTCATTCAGGCGGTGACACGATCGGGTTCGAATGCATTTCACGGCGGGGCATACTACTTCCATAGAAACGATAACCTGGATGCTCGGAACTTCTTCGACCCCGGGCGACCACCCGAGTTTCGCAGACATCACTTCGGGGGATTCCTCGGTGGCCCCGTCGCTCGGGATCGAACGTTCTTTTTTGTCAACCCTGAATGGCTGCGGGAAGCCCGGGGGAACAACGAACTCGACACGACGCTGAGTGGCGAGGCCCGCCAGGGGCTCCTGGAAGCGGGGCGGGTCGAGGTGGATCCCGACATTGCTCGAGTACTCAAACTCTACCCTCTCCCGAACGGTGCGGTCTTCGGCGAGACCGGCCTTTTCGTCTTTCCCAACAACCTGCGTGCGCAAGACTTCTTTTTGACCTCGCGTCTCGATCACCGGCTGTCGGATTCCGATCAGCTGTTCGCTCGATATACGATCACGGACAGCTCACGCCGCGATGAGACCGCCTTTGCGTTGGACGAGCGGTTGAACGCTATGCGCCAGCAGTCTGTGGTCCTCGAGGACACACACACCTTTTCACCTACATCGGTCCAGTCTCTTCGCCTCGGGGCTTCACGCACATATACGGCCAACAACCTGACAACCAGCCAGGTTCAAGCTTCGGACAATCCCGATCTGGCGTTCCTTCCAAGTGCTGAGAGCATCGGGATCATCGATGTCCCGGGACTCACCCTGTTTCCCGGAGGCACTGCCGCTCAAGATGCCGACAAGGCGGCGTTCAATCTCTTTCAGTTCTATCATGACGTGTCTTGCGTCCATAAGGCCCATTCGATTCACCTGGGTTTTTCCGTTCTTCGAAGCCATCTCAATATCGACAGCGAGAGCTTGCAGAGCGGGGAGTTTCGGTTTTCGAGCGTCGCGGATTTTCTGACCAATCAACCCAGCCGGTTTCTGTCTCAACTGCCCGGATCGGATACGATTCGCGGTTTTCGACAGTGGACCTTCGCCTGGTATCTGATGGACAACTGGCGGCTATCTCCGCGCCTGAGCATCGATCTGGGGATTCGGCATGAATGGGTCACTGTTCCCACTGAGGTCAATGGCAAACTGGCCAACCTCGACGAGTTGTCCAGCCCTGAGCTTCGGATCGGCGAGCCGCTCTATGACAACCCTTCATTGAAGAACTTCGGGCCTCGGATCGGTTTGGCGTGGGATCTTTTCGGAAGAGGAAGAACCCTGCTGCGCAGCGGGTATGGGATTTTCTACGACCAAATCGGCCTGAATTATCTCCTGTTGGTTGGGTTGCGAAACCCCCCGTTCCTCCTGCGTGCGAGCATCGACGGGCTCGATCAGGGAGCGTTTCCGAGCAATGGGTACCAGCAACTGCTGGCAGCACCGACGTTGGACCTTAGAGCCGAACGGATTCCTCGGAATCTGAATCAGCCCTACGTACAACAGTGGAATCTCACCCTTCAACAAGCATTGGGTCACAACGGGTCGCTTCTCGTGGGTTACGTCGGATCCCGGGGAGTCGATCTGTCAACGATCATCGAGGATGCCAACCTGGTCCAGCCCGAAAGGCTCGCGGATGGACGACTCTTCTTTCCCGAAAACGGCCGGAAAATCAACCCGAACTTTGGGCAAATCCGTAACCGCACCTTCGAAGGGAGCTCCTTTTATCATGCCCTTCAGAGTGAGCTGCGGTGGAGAGGCGGAGAGACATCGGATCTCCTCCTCTCCTACACGTTCTCCCGGAGCATCGACGACTCCTCGACGACGTTTGCACAGACCGAATCCGGCAACGCCATTGGGATCCCCGTCAATCAAGACAGCCGTTTCAATCGGGGACTGTCCAACCACGACCGGCGTCACCGCCTCACGGCGAGCCTGCTGTGGAATCTGCCCTCACCGCACGCCTCATGGCTGCATCGTTTCATCGGCGGCTGGCGGATTACGCTCGTCGGAACCTACGCGTCGGGGTTGCCGTTCAGCGCGACGCTCGGATATGACGCGGCTCGGACAGGGACATCGCGTCCCGACTATCGTGGAGGACAGCGTCCCGATGTTGCACCTGGGTTCGGTGGAGTCCCGGTCACCGGCGATCCGAATGGCTGGTTCCTGCCGGACGCATTCTCTCGGCCGGAGCCTGGTCATCTCGGGAATCTGGGTCGAAACACCCTAACCGGACCCGACTACCGAAATGTGGATCTGGCGCTGATCAAGCGGATTGCGGTGCCCCGACTCGGAGATAGCGTCTCCGTAGATCTCCGGGCTGAGTTTTTCAACCTCTTGAACAGTGCCAACTTCGATCTGCCCGATCCCCGACGCCAGGAGGTCTTCACCGAGTCCGGAATTCCCGAGGACGTGGGAAGGATCACGAGTGCTGCAGCGGGACGGGAGATCCAGCTTGGTCTCCGATTGAGCTTCTGAGTGAGGTAACGAGAGTGGCACCGAAGCAGCGGACCCGGATCGACGAAGCTCGGATGTTCGGCCGTTTTGTCAGGGGTCTCCGGGGTTTTCTTTCTCAGCCGATTCCCCTGGAGCACTGTTCTGAGCTACTGCGACGCGCCCACGAAAGGCGCCGGGACTCCTTCCTGAGCCTGATGCACAGGGGAGTCTATGAGAACCCGACAAGTCCGTACCTCGAATTGCTGCGATGGGCGGGGGTCGAGTACGGGGATCTGGTTCGGATGATTCGCGAAGGCGGTGTGGAGGAAACATTGGGCCGGCTGTTCGAAGCCGGCGTGTACATCACGATCGACGAATTCAAGGGCCGGTTGCCGATCCGCCGTGGTACCCGGCGGCTCGAAGTGTCGGCCTCCGATTTCGACAACCCTTTGCCGGTCGGGCATTTCCTCGGTGCCACCGGAGGCTCGCGGGGCAGCGGGCAACGTCTGATTGTGGACCTGGACCTGGTCGGTCAAGACGCGGCAGCCCACGGCCTCTTCCTCCAGGCTTTCGGAATCACAGAGCTGCCTCTCTCAGTCTGGCGTCCGGTCGCCCCCGGGGCTTCCGGAACGAAAAAGGTGCTCATGCATGCGAAACTACGTCTTCCCATGGGTCGCTGGTTCTCGCAGAATCACCCCGGATTCTTCGTTCACCCGAAATCTGCGCTGTTCACCGGGGCTTTGACGCATGCTTCGCGGTGGTGGGGAGGCTCAATTCCCGCTCCGCGTTTTCGCCCCCTCGAAGAGGCTGGGCTGATCGCTTCCTGGCTCTCGCAACAGCCTGTTCCGGGTGTGCACTTCGATACCAACGTGAGTAGCGCGGTACGCATCTGTCAGGCCGCAACGGAGGCCGGCTTCTCGCTGGAAACGACTTTCCTGCGTTTGGGAGGAGAACCGCTGACGAAGAACAAGCTCGAAGTCTGCGAGCGAGCCGGTGCGAAGGTCGTCTGTCACTACTCGATGTCCGAAGTCGGACACATCGCCATGGCCTGCGCCGATCCTCTGGCCTGCGACGACGTACACGTGCGCAGCGACAAGATGGGCGTGATTCAACGGCCTGCCCCGCCTCCGCTCGCCTCGCTTTCTTCCTTCTACCTCACCACCCTGGCACCTTGTTGCCCCAAGATCATGCTGAATGTGGCCAGTGGAGACTACGGCACGATGAAGAGACGCCGCTGCTCGTGTGATTTTGGCAAGGTTGGGTTCGACCTGCACCTCTGGTCGATCCGCAGTTACGAGAAGTTGACGACGGGTGGGATGCAGTTCCTGGGGTCGGATCTGATCCAGTTGTTGGATGAAGTGCTGCCGGCGAGTTTCGGTGGGGGGCCGACGGACTACCAACTGGTGGAAGCAGAGCAGGAGGACGGGCGGACCATAGTCCAGTTACTCGTGAGCCCCGGAGTGGGAAGCATCGATGAAGAGCGTTGTTTCGAAATCGTCTGCCGTTTCCTGAGCTCGCGCGCACCAGAGAACCGAATGATGGTGGACCGCTTGCGTGAGGAAGCCGCCCTGCGGCTCGTACGCCGCGAGCCCTACGCCACTCGGGCTTCCAAGGTCTTGACACTGCATCGTCTGCAGCGACAACCCTAGCGAACGCCGGCATGGAGAGACCCTCTCTCATCGGCGGCAGAGCGGCTGGGGAAGCGTCTGGCGCTCTTGCTTGAAGCAGTCTGTCCCAAATGACCTTATGACCGCAGGAGGAGTCTGTCCCCATTCGGCGAGACCCTTAACTGGAAGCAGGCTGTCCCTATGGGCGAATTCTGGATGTGACTCCTCGAATGGAGGAATCTTGAATCTCCGCGGGAAGGTATGAGACATACGAGATGTCGACGAACCGGGCGTCAGCAGCATCATCCTGGGAAGGGTTTATCGATTCGGTCGCGGAACACCCGGTCCATGCAAGGTCGCACGGTCGACTCGAAGCTTGCTTGCGGAGGGGATGTGACGGACATCTTCATTGCGTTGCTCAAGGGAATCAACGTCGGTCGCGCAAAACGCGTGCCGATGGCACAACTCCGAGCGCTCTGCACGGACCTGGGCTACGGTCGTGTCCGGACGCTGCTCAACAGCGGCAATGTCGTCTTCACCGCACCGCAGGCAGATCCGCGGGCGGTTGCGGCTCAAATCGAGCAGGCGCTCGCAGGACAGATCGGCGTTAAAGCGCGTACTCTGGTCCTCACCGGTTCTGAACTCGATGCTGCCGTCTCGGAGAATACCCTTACCGAGATCGCGGACAATCCGTCTCGCCTGCTCGTCATGTTCTTCGCTGATCCTGGGGATCCGAAACGAGTACAGTCTCTGACGGAGCAGGATTGGGCTCCCGAGGCTTTGGGCGTCGGATCACGCGTCGCCTATCTTTGGTGTCCCGAAGGCGTTCTGGCCAGCCGGCTTCTCCCGGCCATCGAGAGAGCCGCCTCTGACGTCGTGACCAGCCGCAACTGGTCCACCGTCAGGAAACTTCATGCACTCACTCAGGCACTCAGCGAGCGGACCTGAGCCTGGAGGACTCTGCAGAAATGAAAAGCGTATGGCAGACAAGGGAATTGGCAGCAACTTACTTGAACGGTGTCAGAGGCGCGATACCCGCAGCGGATCTGCAACTAGCCATCCTCGAGAAGATCGTCCGGCTCTGGTGTGAAGCGCCCGCGAACATCCTCGACCTCGGATGTGGTGACGGCATTCTGGGTCGTCTTCTCCTCGACATCTTCCCCCAGGCGCGTGGAGTCTTCGTCGACTTTTCGGATCCGATGCTCGAGGCGGCACGCGCCAAGCTGGCCGAGGACCGGATGGCCATTATCATCAAGGTGGACTATGGAGAGCCTGACTGGGTTGAGCACGTGAGGAAATTCCAGCCGTTCGATCTCGTGGTATCCGGTTTCTCCATTCACCATCAGCCGCACGAGAGAAAGAAAACACTTTACGCCCAACTTTTCGGACTACTGGCGACCGGTGGGGTCTTTCTAAATCTGGAGCATGTCGCATCCCGGAATCTCGCCGGGAAGCGGCTCTTCGATGAATTCTTCATCGACCACCTCTACGCGTATCACTGTCAATCCGATCCTGGGGTAACGAGGGAGGCAACCGCTGCCGACTTCTATGCTCGTCCCGATAAGAAGGAAAACATCCTGGCACTCGTGGATGAACAGTGCCGGTGGCTCGAGGAAATCGGGTTCTCGGACGTGGATTGCTTCTTCAAAGTTTTTGAACTGGCACTTTTCGGAGGCCGGAAGACCACTCGTTAAAAGGGGGGCAGCCCGGCCGCCGTGTGATGCGGTCCGGGCTGAGCCGCGAGGTGGAGCTCGACGCCGACGAAAGGCGCTACCTCATGGTTCTGGCACCGCGACCGGCGCCGTATACGGGGATGCCTGCATCGTCTCGGAGCACGAGCTGAGTGCCACTGGCGATATTGACGATCTTCATGGCGACCCACCGACTGTCATCGGCGGAGCAGGGAAAGGCCAACACCGAAATCTCGTCACCCGGGCTTATGGAGAAGTCCGTCTGGAGCCAGGCGCGGTAGGGTCCTGCCGCGAAAGCCGGCCCATCGACCAGCGTGATCGTCGGATAGCGTTCTCCCGCGGCTGCCTCGACTGAAGCCACCACGCCCGTGTAAGTCTCCGCTGCACCGACGTTGGGAAGGCTGCCGCAGGCTCCGACGGCTACTCTCCGGCCGCCTCCGATCGAGTTTCTCCACAGTGGCCGCCCGAATTCATCGCGCAAATCAGCGGCAACTCCCTGGCTCAGGTTGTCGATACTGACGGTCACCAGCAGGTCGTCGTAGACCAGGGACGGGAACACAGTGGCCTGAACTCGATCCCCAACCTCGACCGTGAAGCCGAGGGATTGAAGATAGAAGTAGGGTGCGAGGAGGACCGGGGTTCCCTCCACGGCGATGGATGGAGTCCCCTGCCCGATTCCGAGGTCGATCGCTGTCACTTTTCCTTCGATCGTTGACAAGACCTTCGGAGTTGCGGACTGGCTTCCCGCTCCGGGCCCGGCGTTTCTCGAACCGCGATGCTGAGCCCACGCTCCCGTGAATAGTAGAACGGCAAGGGTGAAAGGTACGAGGAATCTCTTCATGATGATGTCTCCCTGTTTCGCAATGAATTGAGATGTTCGAGCCTGAACCGAAAGCAGATTCATCGATCTCGACGTCTGTGCTGCGTTGGCTCGTTCAGACACGCCGAAGGGATGTGCAAGGCGGAGGCCATTCGCCACCGGAACTGACGTGTGTGAGCAAGCTTATGAAATGCAGCGACTTACAGTTAGCGCGGTGGCTCAACGAAAGTCTTTCGGGCAGCCACGCGATGCAGGACTTGCGTCGAAGAACCTCCCCGAGATGCAGGATTTGCACACGGGGCGAAGTTCTCCCTGCCGACAGGTCTCAGGCCGCAGACCTTCGACCTGCAGGATTCAACGCGACTGCACGGGTCGTTGCAGCTTCGATACCTCGTCGGAAGAGTAGCCGAGGGAAGCAAAGTCGAGGACGCCATGGGGAGAGTGACAGTCCCTACAGGAGTAGCCCATGCGTTTGACTCCGTGGCTTACCGATATATACGAGGTGTGGGGAACCTTCATAGACATCCATTCACCGCTCCACTCGAGCCCAAACGCCTGGTAGGGCTTCATGCCGGCATTGATTGCCTGTTTCACATCACCGGTCCGGTTGTACACCTCACGGTTCGGGGCCAGAAGCAGAGGAAACTCGGCCATGCCCGGTTCACTCTTGAGAAACGCCATTCCGGGAGCCTGCCACATCTCGAGGTGCTTGTCGAAAAGCATGATCTGGGTGAGGCCCCGGACCGGGAACAACTGTGCGCCATCGGTTTTCCGGGAGGCCGTAGGGAAAGCCATCCAACTCTGGGCGCCGCGCTGATCGGATAAGTTGGCGACCCGCCAGACGACGGCCGGATGCGTGCGGTCGATGGAGATCGTCGGTACCCAGAGGCCGGCGATCGCCGGAATGCCGTCATACTTGGACAGGGCGCTGTAGGGTCCGCCGTGGTCGTCCTTCACCGGCTCACCCCAGTTTTCACTGACGACACCGCTGGCCACCGGTATGTGGCAGGTCTGGCAGGCCACCTTCGTGACGTGGGCATTGAGGTCCTCCGCCGCCCTTCCCCGATGGGGTTCGACACCGTGGCAGTTCGAGCAGGTCACGGCGACATCCGGCAGATCGTTGGCGACCATATCTGACTCAAACTGCCCTTTGGCTATCTTGTGACTTCTCGTCACGTGGCAGGAGGTACACGGGATGCCGGCGGCCGCATGGACGTCGTTGGTCGGAGTGAAGGGTGTCCCCCGCTTATAGTCCAAGGAGAAAGCGTGTTCATGGCACCGCAGACAGGCCTCCGCCGTCGGAACCCGGGTGATCGACAGCGCCGCCTCGAGGCTCGTGTCCTGGCCCCAGTGTCGGCCGCCGTCCTTTTCGGTCACCAGGGTCCTGCGCTGCGCCGTATCGTAGATCTCGGCGTGACACACCAGACAATCGACGGCTTCGGCCTCTTCCGGGGTGGCCTCCCGACCGGCGGGAAGAGGCGGTCCTTCGAGAGTTCCGATATGGCACATTCCGCACCCGGCGGCCTGGGCGGTAAAGCGGCCATTCGTAGATGCCGTCCAGTTGGACAGGGCAGTCGTGCCCGCCAGAGCGCATTCGCGGTTGACCATGCCCCACCAGGATCCGTCCGGGAGCCCGACAACGTTTCTTACCTTCGAGGAAACGTACCAGTGCACCGAGTGAGTGATCTCATTCAAAGCGTCCTCGTGACAGATGCTGCAGGTTTGAGCACCCTGGTAGCCGGAATCTTTGATGGCCTCGGCCCCGGGGTGAACCCAGGCCTGTGCCGATCCGTCAGCCGAGAGCGTAAGGCTCCCGCCGACGATCACGCTCGGAACGAGACAGGAGAGAGCGACAAAAGGGTTCAGCCGAATCATAAATCCTCCCCGCAACCCGCCCTGCAATACCGACTTTACTGAAGGCGGCAAACAACGTAAAGCGATGGTAAGAGACTGGGCAGGAGTCGCTGCTCCAACCGGATTCAACTGCGAGCCAGGACCCTGGAACTGGCGGGACCACAGTTGAGGACAAGGTCGAGAGTGGACAGATTGGGAATGAAGTCCCCCCAGAGCTGCGGGTAGACCGGCGGCTGGAAGGGTACGGTCTCGAGCTGGATCCCTGCCTGCATCATCTGGGCTGAGTCGAGGTACTTGGAGGCCATGGCGAACGTCACATAGCGGCGTGCACCGAGATGCCCGCAGATCCGAATGATGAGATCGGTTCGCTGCCCGACCATTCCGGTCTCGGATTGGAGTATGAGCTGTGTATCGATCCGAAAAGTCTCCCAGAGCAGGCGGATGAATCGCAGGTTGAGGCTGACCAGCCTGGCATCGTCGGCGGCGTAGATCTTCTCGATCGTGGGCAGATATTCCTCCAGGTAGGGGGCGTTCGCGTACCACTGGCGGATGCTCGTCAGGTGCTTTCTCTGCCAGTTCTTCTGCCTAAAGAGCTTCACCTCTCCGATGGTCTGCAGCCCCCGACCCTTGCGATGAACCGGTACGGAAAGCCAGAGCTCGCCGTGGGCGCTCTTGAGTCGATTTCGGGTCATCCAACTCCGTCCTCTTGGAAACTGGACGGAGTCGAGCAGGACCATGCAATCCGCTCTCATGGCTTTGAAGAAGAAACCCGGCCAAGGAAGGAAGAGCGGCTGATGAGTGGCGACGATCATCGGGGGCCTCGAAAGTCAATCTACCGCAGCCGCGGATGTCGGCAAAGGAGATTTGTGCGGATCAGGCGGCGAGGATCCTCTGCGGAGTCGGGCCAACCTTCGAGAACCGATGGTCCATCCTATTGCGCCAGGGCGTCCGTCAGCGTTTGGACAGGACGTACGGTCCACTGCTCGTCCGTCACCGTAGCGGCCAGAATCACGATCCCGTC
>JARRKC010000028.1:0-34031 GCA_037388505.1 Acidobacteriota bacterium
TAGGCACGCCGCCAGCGTTGATTCTGAGCCAGGATCAAACTCTCAGCTTTTTCCAAACCAAAAGTTCTCCCCAAGCGCGTGTTCCGCCTTCGTTCTCTATCCGGTTGTCAAAGATCTCGGCCTGCAAACCCGCAGACCAACGCAGCCCGTTTCCGAACCGCGAGGTGCTAATCATACGGATTTTGGATGCGCTGTTCAAGTCTTCCATGGAACGCATCTATCATGCTTATAATCAGCAACTTAAGATAGATCTGCAGAGTTTTGACTGAAACTCACATCAAAAAAAGTGGTCCCTGCGGGTCCCAAGAGACGGGTCCGAGCATGAACGATGTGAGTGCCGCACGGATGCCCGATTGCCAGGGACTGATCGTTCCCGGGAACACCCAGCGCCGGCCGTCCTGGCCCTGCCCCTTGTCGGCAATTCGGGACGGCAAGGCCGGGAGTCGGCAGCCGTCCAGGGGTCGCTCACGTCGTTCGCGAACTGAGACGCTGGAAGGGGTTACAATGTGACTCGGGGGGACGGCGTTTCGGAGAGTCCACTGCTATAACTGCGACCTGACCACCATCTACAAATACCGGGTCCAGCAGATCCGCCGGGCCGAACCTCCGGCGGTCACGAGTGAAGAGCCCTTGAGTGAGGATCAGATGGAAGCGCTCAAGGCGATCCCCCGCTATGCCGAGATTCCGGAAACGGTCAAATGCAAGCGCTGCGGCGAGATCCTGGGGCTCTATACGGATTGTATTTACTAGAGCAGTACAAGCGTCCCGGCTTGCCCGCCGGCCGAGGTCACGGCCACCGGGAAAGCTGGAAGGCACGGCGAGACCGGGGAGATCCGCAACCTGGTCGTGGAATCGTTCTTTCGGGGCACCGGACAACCGGGGACGGTTATCCTACCCGGCGGTCCAGCCGTTGATGATCGTTTCTCGGAGGTCGAAGCCGAAGGAGCGGCCTGAGACGACCACGATCGGTGCGGCCTGCATCCGCTTGTACACGGAGCGGTTGAGGCTTCGATACAGATCTTCCGTCAATGCTCGAAAATCCTTCTCGGAGTACCGGGAATAGAATCCGGCGTCGAACTCCGCTTCGGTCAATCGGCGCTCGCGAAATGACTCCACCAGTTCGTTGGGACTGACGCCGCTTTCGACATACTCGCTGATGATGGGCCCGACGACGTCGTAGTCGAAAGGATCGACCTGATCCTCCTTGAGTTCCGCCGACGCCGGCATCTCGAGAACATCCTCCGGGATCATCGCTCTTCCCCACCGGCGGTTGACGTAGCGTGCCAGCCGGTAGACGTCCGGCTTCGGTAAGTCCCCGATGACGGCCAGCCCTCCCACCATGTCGCCGTAAAGCGTGGCATAACCGAGTGCGATCTCGGTCTCGTTGCCGTTGGTCAGAAGCAACGCCTGCCGATCATTCGACTCCGCCATCATGATCAAGCCCCGAACCCTGGCCTGAATGTTCTCGAGCGTGAGCGAGTCCCGGATCGGATGCAGATAGCGTTCGAAGTCCGATACGATGCGATCGACCATGGCCTGTATCGGGATCACCCGGTACTCGATACCGAAATTCTCGGCCAGTTGACGTGCCGCGGTCTTCGTTCGTTCTTTGTTGAACCGCGAAGGAAGGTTGTAGACGGCGAGCCGCTCCGCTCCCATGGCCTGGAAAGCGATGGCCGTGCCCAGCGCCGAGTCGACGCCGCCTGAGACTGCATCGAGAACACCTTTGAAGATGCCGATCTTGTCGTAGTAGTCGCGGACGCTCATTACCAGCGCCTCGAAGATCTCTGCCTCCCGATCGAACTCCGGTTCGTCCACCGGATCGGCTAACCCATTCTCGAAGGTGACCGTCTGCTGATCCACGACAAACGAGCGCAGGGAGGCAACCAGTCGCCCCTTCCGGTCGAAGGCCTGGGTCGTGCCGTCAAAGGGAATGACATTCTTGCCGTTGTCGCCGATGCCCACCGTGTTGATCGAGATGATCGGTACCCCGTAACGTGCGATTTGTCCTCGGATGATCTCCGCCCGCTCAAAGCGCTTTCCGTTGCGCCGTCCGGGACTCGAGCAGACGAAAGGGCTTGCACTGATGGCGAAGAGATAGTCGACGCCCTTTTCGTCGTAAATGCGGCACGGCTTCAAGGCGTAACCTTCGTCCCACATGTCCTCGCAGATCAGCACGCCGATGCGCACCGTTTCGCCATTGACATCGATGCGCCAGGGTTCCACCTCCGTCCCGGGTGTGAAGTAGCGCTTGTCGTCGAAGTAGCGGTACGAAGGGAGCAGCCGCTTGTGGACGATCTGCTCAACCCGCCCATGCTGCAGGATTCCCGCCGCATTGTAGCGAAGAGGGTACCGATCGGGGCCCTTCCGATCCTCCTCGAAGTCCACGAATCCCACGATCGCGGCGAGATCCGCACAAGCGGGAGCGATGTCCTCGAACAGGGCCCGCTTGTTCTGGCGGAGAAACTCGCGATTGATGAGAAGCTTCTCATCGAGGCAATATCCCGTGACACACATCTCGGGGAGAACGACCAAATGAGCTCCGGAAGTACGCCCCCGGTCGATGGCTTCCAGGATCAGCCGCGTGTTGCCCCGAATGTCCCCGGTCTTCGGGTTGATCTGGGCCATGGAAACTCTGAGCTTCATCTCTCCCCTTTCCGCTTCGCTCTTACTCTATCCCGAGTTCCATCGAATCGGCGAGACCCGACCCGATCGCGATTGCGTTTGGCGGCGTCTCGACCTAGGATCTTTCAGATATGGCCCAGCAACCCACGCAATCGACAAGCACAGCGGTTCCGGGAAACTCAGCCGGCAAGCGATCCGCATTTCCGCCGGTCTTCTGGGTGGCCAATTCGGTCGAGATCCTGGAGCGCTTTGCCTACTACGGCATCTACTTCGGCTTCGGAATCTACATGCAGCACCTCGGGTACAGCCGGGGTGAACTGGGCATCGTTCAGAGCCTGTTTCTGGCCCTTTCCTATGTGACTCCCGTCATCTCCGGCACCTTTGCCGACCGATTCGGGTTCAAGAAAGTTCTGATCGTCGCGTACCTGGCCTATCTGCCCTCGATCCTCCTGTTGATTGCCACCAGGTCCTTCTCGGGGATCGCTCTTACGATGCTGAGTATCGGGTTGGCGGCCGGGATCTTCAAGCCTCTGGTATCCGGCACCGTTCGAGCGGTCACCGACAAGTCGAACAAGACGCTCGGCTTCGGAATCTTCTATGCGATGGTCAACGTCGGCGGCACCTTCGGGCCGATCGTTGCGGGAAAGCTGCGGGCCGTCTCCTGGAACTATGCCTTCATGGCTGCGGCCGCAGCGATCGTGGTCATGCTCGTGATTACGATGCTCTTCTACAAGGAGCCCGAACGAGAAATCGAGGGTTTGACGCTGCGACAGAAGCTCGGCGAGATCGGTGTCGCCCTGTCGGATGTCAGATTCACGGTCTTTCTGGTGCTGCTCGGCCTCTTCTTCTGGCTGCCTTTCTGGTCCTTCTTCAACCTCTGCGCCCTGTACGTCGACTCCAGTATCAGTACGGCGCGACTCTATGAGGCTATGCGCCACGTGCTGGGATCCGGCATCGCGGGCTTCTTCTCACACGAGGAAAACTGAGTCCGGAATGTGCTGGGTGAGACCATCTCCAATACCGGCTACATCATCCTGATATTCCAGATCCTCATTTCGAGCATTCTGGAGCGCTTCCGTGCCATGCCGGCCTTCCTGTTCGGTCTGCTGATGATATCGAGCGGATTCATCGTTCTCGGCTTTGCCGCCGTCTCGGCGCCCGCGCTGATCTTTCTGGGGATCTTCCTGTTCGCCGTAGGTGAGATGATCTCATCGCCCCGCATTCAGGAGTACATCACTTGGATCGCACCCAAGGAGAAGGCCGGCTTGTACATGGGGTCCAACTTTCTGGCGGTCGGTCTGGGCGGCGCGTTGAGCGGCGTGACCTACACCTGGCTCTACGGTTACTTCGGAGACAAGGGTGTTCCCCAGTACGTTTGGTACGCTCTGGCGGCCCACGTGTTGATCGGGATCTTCGTCCTCTGGCTGTTCACCCGTTTGGCCGGCGAATTCAAAGAGCGAGAGGAGTAGGTACTGCAATGGCGGAAGGCGACGGAAAGCACGACCTGATTCGGGAGAAGCTCGGTCAGTCTGCGGGACTCCTGGAGGCCCACGGCATCGACTGCTGGATCACCTTCGTCCGCGAAACGGCGGTTCAGCGGGATCCCATCCTTCCGTTTCTTTGTGGGGGTGACCTGACGTGGCATTCCGCCCTCGTCTTGACACGCAGCGGCGGGAAGTATGCGATCGTGGGGAACCTGGACAAGCAGGCCGTCGAAGATCTCGGCGTCTATGATTCGGTGACTGCCTACGTCGAGGGCATCCGGAAACCGCTGGCGGCGCTGGTCGGTAGTCTCGAACCCCAAAACGTCGCCGTCAACTTCTCACAGGACAGTGAGATCGCGGACGGGCTGACGCACGGGATGTTCCTGCTTCTTCGGGACATCCTGAGCCACGCGGGATATGAGGGCGAGTTGCTCTCGGCCGAGCCGGTCATTTCGAGCCTGCGGGCCCGGAAGAGCCCCGAAGAGCTGGATCGGATCCGTCGGGCGATCGATGCGACCCTCAAGATCTTCGCTGAGGTACGGGGCTTCGTTCGTGCCGGACGGAGCGAGGCCGAGATTGCGGCGTTCATGCTGCAGCGAGTCGATCAACAGGGACTCGAGACTGCGTGGGATCGGGGTCACTGCCCTTCGGTCTTTACCGGTCCGGATACAGCGGAAGCCCACTATGGACCCACGAGTCGTCCGGTAGCGGCCGGCCACATCCTGAATATGGATTTCGGCGTCCGCCTCGACGACTACTGCTCGGATTTGCAGCGTGTCTGGTACGTTCCCGAGGCAGGGTCCACGGCCATCCCCGATGAGGTCTCACATGGTTTTGCGACGATCGTCGAGGCCATCGAGCGGGCGCGCCGAGAGATGCGCCCCGGCCGATTGGGGGTGGACATCGACACGGTCGCGAGAAGCTTCATCGTCGACCGCGGTTATGAGTCGTTCCCGCATGCGCTGGGCCATCAGGTGGGTCGCTTTGCCCATGACGGCACGGCCCTGTTGGGTCCCGAGTGGGAGAAGTACGGGAGGAAGCCTCGGTTGCCACTGGAAGAGGGGATGGTCTTCACGCTCGAGCCTCGCTTGAAGGTTCAAGGCCGTGGCACCGTCACCATCGAGGAAATGGTCGTGGTCACTGCCGAAGGAGCCGAGTTCCTTTCACTGCCGCAGCGAGAACTCTGGATCGCTCAGACCTGACTTTTTGCAGTAAACACGCCTGTTTGCAGGGCAGGATTTCCGAAATGCCTTGACATTGTGGAAATTATGTGCATTCTTTAGTCAACGGGCTAAGTTAAGTAGCTATAGAATCAAGGGGTTCACGGTGGAGTATCACTTTCGGAGTCTGAATGAGACCGCGATCGTGGAACGACTCGATGGAGTGGATCGCCTGGTTCGTCTTCACTATCACAATCCATTCTACGGATCCTGCCGTCTTCGGCTCCGTTTCCTTCGTCTTCCCGACGGACGCCCCTGGATCGATCCCGACTCTCTCCAGGTCGAGAGTTGTGAGACACGGAAGGGCGACCCCAGGTCGCTCCTCAGCGTCGCGCAGCGGTATCTGATCCATCTGGCCTCACAGTGTCCTGAAATCATGGATCATGGAGCCCGGGGCAGGGCATCTGGAGGAAGTCTGGCGGATCGTCTCGTCCGGTGGTTTGGTCCCTGGGCTTCCTTCCGCTCGTCCGTCTCGAAGGATGCCGACAATCGCGCTCAAAAGGCGCATATTACCTGAGTTTCTCTGTTTCTCTCCAAGCCGGTGCCGTCCAGTGCGCTTCTCTAATGCCGGGAGAGGAGTCGCCGATAAGATTGATGTGGACGCGTAAGTACCCGATTTTCAGGGCTTGGACTGGACGGATCCGTTGGTGCAAAGAGGTTTTTCCCTCATTGAACTGCTCATCGTCGTGATGCTGGTGGGATTGATCGCGGCGTTGGCTGTGCCCAGCTACGAAAAGGCGGTGGATGCGGCACGTGTCGCTCGCGCGATCGGGGACATCAATGCGATCGAAAAGGACCTGCTCGTCTACGATGCGATGAACGGGCATCTCCCGGCCAGCCTCGCCGAAATCGGCCGCGAGGACCTGCTGGACCCATGGCAGCATCCGTATGTGTATCTGAACTTTTTCGTTGACCCCAGCCCGAAAGGGACCAATGGGGGAAACGGCAACGGTGGAAATGGGGGCGGGGGCCAGGGGGGCGGTCACGGCAATCAGGTGCCTCCGCAGGTCCAGGGCTTGATGCGACGGGATCGGAACCTGGTTCCGCTCAACAGCCGGTTCGATCTCTACAGCAAGGGGAAGGACGGTCAGAGTCAACCACCCATCACGGCGCAAGCCAGTTGGGATGACATCATTCGGGCCAATGACGGCAGCTACGTAGGGCTGGCCTCGAACTACTGAGGACGAATCATGAGCTGGATGCAGAAAGGGCTGAAGAGCAAGGTGGGGCGACGGTTGCTCGTCATTTTCTGCCTTTCGTCGCTCGTACCCTTGTTCGCGTTCGCGCTGATTTCCTTTCTGGAAGTCAACCGCCAGCTCGAGGAGCAGACCAGCGAACGGCTGCACAGAACCACGAAGTCGATCGCCCACACCTTTGTCGGACAGCTGCTCCTGCTGACCGAGGATCTGAAGTCCATTGCCGCGGACGTCCGGGATGTGAACACACTGGGAAGCGTCCCCGCGATCGGGCTGGCGCGCAAGCATTTCCTTTCATTGGCCATCGTGCGAGACGGACGCGTCCTGACACCCCTGTTCGGGGAATCGCCTCGCGCCGAGCTGCTCCCTCCCGACTACGCCGTCCATCTGTCGACCGGACGCAGCCTTCTGATTTGCACACCCGGGCCGAAGCCCGAAATCATCCTGGCCATAGCCCTCGATCCGGGTCAGCCTCACCGGGGCGTCATCCTGGCCCGTCCGGACCCCTCCTTCATCTTTGGAATCTCCAATGCCCAGATCGACTCGCCGGGAACCTCGGTATTCCTGCTCGACGCAGAGGATCGACTGCTGTTCGCGTCACCGCGAGTCTCGGAACGGGCTTTCGCCAAGCTGGTCGCTGCTTTGCCACAGGCTCCCTCCGGCGAATTCCGCTGGTCCTCCAACGACAAGGATTATCTGGCCTACAGTTGGTCGGTTCCGCTTGCCTTCGAGTTTGGCACGTCCGCCTGGACGGTGGTCCGGAGTGAGAGTGCCTCCTGGGTCTTTGCACCGCTCGACAGCTTCCGCAGGAACTTCCTCCTCTTGACGGCCATCACCGTCCTGCTCGCCGTGTGTGCGAGCTCGATCCAGATCCGGCGCAACCTCAACCCACTGGCAAAGCTGCGTGAAGGCACGCGCCGAGTGGCCAGTGGTGATTTCCTGACGACCGTGGAGGTCTCGAGCGGCGATGAATTCGAAGAACTGGCGCGATCCTTCAATGCCATGTCGGGTGAGATCCAGGAGCTTCATGTGAGCACTCTCACGGCTCTGGCACGATCGGTGGACGCAAAATCACCCTGGACGGCCGGGCACTCCGAGCGGGTCTGTCGATTGGCCCTTGCCTTGGCCCGCTGCCTCGGATTGTCGGAGTCCGAGCTGGTTATCCTTCAGCGAGGCGCCTTGTTGCACGATATTGGGAAGATCGGTGTACCGAGCCACATCCTCGACAAGCCGGGAAGGCTGACCGACTCTGAGATGGAAGAGGTCCGCCGGCATCCGGCTGTCGGGGCGAGAATCCTGGATCCGATCAAGGCGTTCTCCGCCGCCATACCTCTCGTTCGAAACCACCATGAACGTCTCGATGGTCGTGGGTACCCCGACGGACTCAAGGGCGACGGAATTCGATTCGACGTTCGAATCCTGACCGTGGCCGACGCGTTCGACGCCATGGTTTCCGATCGTCCCTATCGACAGGGGATGACCTTTGCGGATGCGGGTCAGATCCTCAGGCGGGAAATGGGGACTCAGTTCGATCCTGTGCCTGCCCAGGCTCTCCTCGAGTTGCTCGAGAAGCCCGGGTTCGCCGCCGATCTGCGAAGTGGAGACGGATTCCACCAAGGCAACCCGTGCCGTCCGGTACGTCTGCCGGATGTGCCTCGGTCCTCACGAATGTGGGAGGTGCAATGATGCATCGCTTCCGACGTCGTCGCTACCTCGTTCACACCGTTCAGTATCACCTTCTCGTGGCAGTCACGGTCTATTTTCTGGCGGCGCTTACCGGCGTCGTCGCGGTGGTCTTCGGACCTCTGGTCCTGGACTTTTCGGGTGGATCGACCTACACCATGGAGAAGTATGAAGCGGCCGGTGTATTCCTCAGACTCCACCAGCAATTCTGGCCGGTCGTTCTACTCCTGATCGTTCTTATCGTGCTTCACTCGATCCTGGTCTCGCATCGAATCGGAGGGCCGCTCTACAGATTCCGGACCGTGTTCAAGGCCGTCGGCCAGGGAGACCTCTCCATGTCGGTGCGCCTCCGGCGGCACGACTACGTCAAGGCCGAGGCCGAAGAACTGGACCAGATGATTGCCTCTTTAAGGAATCACGTGCAGCGGGCTCAGTCGTCCTGCGCGAGCCTGGCCGACGCTGCGCAGTCTCTGCGCACGGAGAATCCCGCCTGGAAGCACTTCGATCAGCGGCTCGAGGCCCTTCAGACCTCCCTCGAGGTCTTCCATGTACGCTCGACGACGGGCCGGGAACCGACCGAGGCGCCGCTTCTGAAACCGAGCGTTTCGCCGGCTTCCGCAGCCGACGACGGCGTCTGAGCGACCGCCCTCATGAGACCTCGGAAAATGGCCTCAGATTGCTCTCTACAAACCGTTGCCACCTCCCGGGAATAGTAATAGAGTAAAAGTCTGATCCCGGGGTACGGCTGGCTCTGGAAGCTATTGTGCTGTGGGTTTTCTCCGGGCTTGAACGGGCGTCAGCCCGATGGCTCGGAAAGACAGGTGCGAGCGTCGCCCCGAATATTCCAGGAAGGAGGGCAGCATGGCCAAACTGAAAGAGAAACTCTACGAGAAGATTCTGGCGGGCCGCGATCGCATCTCGCAGCTGGTCAAGGAGTATGGTGATGTCACGATCGGTGACGTTAAGGTAGCACAGGCTATTGGCGGGATGCGCGGGGTAAAGTGCCTGGTGACCGACATTTCCTACCTCGATCCGGAGGAGGGCATCCGGTTTCGAGGTCATACGATTCCCGACACCCTGGCCCGCCTTCCCAAAGTCCCGGATCGAGAGATGCCGTACGTAGAAGGACACCTGTACCTTCTCCTGACCGGCGAGTTTCCGACCGAGGAAGAGGTGGCGGACCTTGTCGAGGAGTTCCGTCGTCGCCAGGCGGTTCCGCAGTATGTCTTCGACGTGCTGCGCGCCTTGCCTCGAGACAGTCATCCCATGGCGATGTTCTCCGTCGCGGTTGCGGCCATGCAGCGGGAATCCGAGTACGCCAAGGCCTATGCGAAGGGCATCAGCAAGTACGACTACTGGGATGCGACGTATGAGGACGGATTGAACCTGCTGGCCCGCCTGCCCAGGATCGCCTCATACATCTTCCGGATGAAGTACCGCAGCGACACCATCATCCATCCCGATCCGAAGCTGGACATGGGGGGCAACTTCGCCCACATGATGGGAGTGCCTGCGCCTTACGACGATGTTTCCCGCTTGTACTTCATTCTTCACAGCGACCATGAGAGCGGCAACGTCAGCGCGCATACGGGTCACCTCGTGGCCAGCGCTTTGTCCGACCTCTACTATTCGATTTCGGGCATGCTCAATGGCCTGGCGGGTCCCTTGCACGGATTGGCCTGTCAGGAAGTGCTGCGTTGGATCCAGGGCGTCATGGACAAGATGGGCGGCAAGGCGCCGACCGAAGAGGAGATGAAGCAATTCGTCTGGGATACCCTCAATTCGGGCCAGGTCATCCCGGGCTTCGGTCATGCTGTTCTGCGCAAGACCGATCCTCGCTACATGGCACAGCGTGAATTCTGCGAGCGTCATCTTCCCGATGATCCGACGTTCAAGTATGTCGACATGCTCTTCCGTGTGGTTCCGCCCATACTGCGTGAACAGGGCAAAGCCAAGAACCCATGGCCGAATGTGGATGCTCAATCCGGAGTCATCCAGTGGCACTATGGGGTGCAGGAATACGACTTCTACACGGTTCTGTTCGGAATCGGACGGGCCCTCGGAGTCGTCAGCAACATCATCTGGGATCGCGCGCTCGGCTTCCCGATCGAGCGCCCCAAGTCGCTCACGACGAAGATGCTCGAGGACCTCGCCAAGGCGGCCGTCGCCAAGAGCTAGCCTTCGCGCGGAGCCCGCTCGACCCATTCTCACCAGGCGCCTCGTTCCGGGGGGCCTGGTGAGAAGCACGAGTCCTTCAGGCTCCTGAGAGGAGGGGAAGCCCATGTTGATCGTCCACGTGCACGTCCATGTCAAGCCGTCGAGCCTCGAAGCGTTTCGTGCGGCAACCCTGGAGAATGCCCGCAAGAGCCTGCAGGAACCTGGAGTCGCTCGCTTCGACGTCCTTCAGGACCAGGCCGAGCCGACGCATTTCGTGCTCGTCGAAGCCTATCGCGATGCCGAGGCGCCGGCCAGGCACAAGGAGACCGCTCACTACGCCCTCTGGCGGGATACGGTCGTCGACATGATGGCGCAACCCCGAAGAAGCGAGAAGTTCTCCAACCTTTTCCCGTCCGACGAGGCTTGGTAGCCGGTCGGTCTGCCGCCTGCGGAGTGGGCGGGGCCCCCGCATTCCGTGACTCTGTAGTCAAGGAAGGGATGGGCTTGCACCTCGCTGAACGCTGGCTTCGAATTCCTCCAATGTCATCGCTGCGGGAACGCGGTTCCGGATGGGCCGCGTCGATTTCAGATAGGCAAAAATCGCTCTGAGGTCTTCGTCCGGCAAATGGGCGAGGTTTTGCCAGGGCATGGGCGGCACCAGCTGAGGTCCCACCCCCCAGTGCTTCCCCGTACGCATCGTCGCCATGAAGGCCTCTGCGTTCCATCGGCCGATTCCCGTTTCCTCATCGGAAGTGATGTTGGCCGCGAACGACACTCCCCAAGGCCCGACGGCCGCGGTCAGCTGGTTATTGAACAGAAGCCACTGATCGGGTCCGATCCTGCTCGGATCGACATGAGGAAGGCGGGTACCCTCGGGGTGCCCGGACAAGAGCCTGGACGGGTCCGGTGCGGGACCGGTCGGCGTGAAGACCTTCGGCGTGTGACAATCGCCGCAGCCTCCGATGGTGACGAGGAACTCACCGCGCCGAACCAAATCCGAGTTCTCGGCGCCGGAAGAACCGGCTGCCGGCTCCTCCCCCCAGGACGCAATCAGAACACAGCAACCTACCAGGGACGACAAAAGAAACACGATTCGTGAAGACATCGCAAGCCTCCGTGATCCGCATTCCTTGCCAACCTCAGGACCGGCGGTTCACCCTCCCGCCACCGCGCGAACTCCCGCGTGAATGCGGTTTAGGGGAGCCCGTGCTCGTTGGGGTACAGATCAATACAGTATACACAGTCGCTATTCGAGTAAACTACAGTGTCTTTCGCAGCACCGTATCCGGGGCAGTGTGGACTTCCATCCTTCCTTGCCGGATCATAGGAGGACGGCGGAAGGCCGGCCCGGTGCCGAATCGGCCGCGGCTTTTGAAGCGGGGAGAAGAGCATGTTGACACGGGAAGAATGGCTGTCTGCACGGAGGAGAGCCCTCGAGTATCTCGATCGCGCGGGCATCCGATTGACCGACAAGGAACGGGAGTCGATCGAAGTCGCCGACTTTGGTCTCGGTCGGCTCGAAGAAACGGGTCTCGAACTCGTCACCTATGTGAACACCGATCGGTACTGTGCCAAAGAGCTGATTCTGTTTCCAGGCCAGACCTGCCCCGAGCATCTGCATCCGCCCGTGGGCGGGGATCCCGGGAAGATGGAGACATTTCGCTGCCGTCTCGGGACCGTCCTGCTGTACGTTGACGGCTCGCCCAGCGCGAAGATCCAGGCTCAGCCGCCGCGCGGCGACGAGAAATGGTACACGGTGTTCCATGAGATCCGGCTCGAGCCGGGCCAGCAGCACACCATTCCGGCCGGCACGAGACACTGGTTTCAGTCTGGGCCTGAGGGTGCCGTCGTGTCGGAATTCTCCAGCACGAGCCGCGATGAATCCGATGTGTTCACCGACCCAAGGATCCGCCGGATCCCGGAGGTAGCCTGACGCTCGCCGCCCACCGGCCGCCCCGGGGATCCGAATCGTCGGCCGACGCCTCGGCTCACCAGCCGGGCAAGATCTGGCGATAGCTGACGAAGGCGAATCGAGCGCTGTCCGGAGACCAGGAAGGCACGTTGATGGTTCCCTGCCCTCCGAACAGATGAGCCAAGATTCGAGCTTCGCCTCCATCGGTCGCCAGTAATCGCACCAGAACTTCCTGGTTCGGAGGATGTCCCTGAACGCTCGGATCATACGACAGGAAGGCGAGCCAGCGCCCGTCCGGCGAGGGATGAGGGAACCAGTCGGCATGGGCCTTATCGGACGTGACCTGCTCCTGCGTCTTCCCGTCCGGTGATATCCGCCAGATTTGCATCACACCCGTTCGCTCCGAGTTGATGTAGATGAACTTTCCGTCGGGTGCATAGTCCGGACCATCGTCCAGTCCGTCTGCCGTCGTCAGGCGGCGTTCTTTTCCCCCGGCGACGGGAATCGTATAGATGTCATAGTTCCCTTGGCGCTCGGCGCAGTAAGCCAGAGTCGAACCGTCGGGAGACCAGCCGTGCCAGTAGGAGGGCCCGTCCTTCGTGATCTGGCGCGGCTGCCCGCCGTCGGAGGGGACGACGTAGATGAGGGACTGGTCCTTGGGTGAATTGCTGATTGCCAGCCACTTGCCGTCCGGCGACAGGCCGTGGTCGTTGTTGCAGCGGGTGGCGTCGCCCGTATTCAGGACCACCGGCTCCGATTCACCGGAGGCCAGCCGATAGATCCGGCCTCCCTGGTTGAACAGAAAATAGCCGCCGTCCCGTGACCAGTTCGGTGCTTCGAAGTGAGCTTCCGCACGGTACACAAGGGAACGACGTCCGGTCTCGATGTCCACCGTCTCGAGCGTGCTTTCCGTCACCCGCTTCTCTCCAGGCTCCGGAACACGATTGGACAGCTGCAGGTCCGCAAACCGGGCCGTCTCCTGCTCGTCGGGGTTATGTGCGCACACGAACAGTCCCACATAGACCTCATCCGGGAGTTCAAAGGAAACAGCGCCCACCGGTTCGACCTTCCCTTCCGCGTCGGTCACCCAGAGGCTGTAAACGTTGGCGGTTCGTTCGAGTCGAACTTGAGTCGGGGAGGTCGTCACGGCGGCGACCTGCTCAGTCTCAGCCCCTTTGCTCCGTCTGTATTGCAGACTGACCAGTCCGTTGCCGTGAACGGCCACATCCGCATAGGGGTCATCCGACGCCAGGCCGGCCCGAATCATCCAACCTGCCTTCCGATGCGGCTCTTCGCTCGTACCTGCGAAGGTCACACGCGCCTGCAGCCGAAGGTCCCCGGAGACACGCTTCCAGGCAAAATGGAAGGCGTCCTCCGTGCCCCAGATGTTGGCCCCCGACCCGGTCAACGTATAAGTCCCGGTTTGTGCCTCATAGCTGGTTTTCCCCGCATGCTGAACGGTGCCCACATCGGAGGACTTCTCGAACAAGGGACCGGGCTGGCTCGTCATCGTACACCCCCCTGTGACCATCGATAATCCCATCAGCACCAGCCGCGCCCATTGAGCACTCTTCATCTCAATTCCTCCCCGTTTCTGCTTCTCGAGCCAACCCCAGCACAGAGTCCATACGGTGCGAGAGCTCTGTGAGCCACGTGCGGTCTCCGCCTTCCACTTCTGCCGAGACCCACCCCTCGTATCCGATCTGTTCGAGAGCGTGGCGGACCGAGGTCCAGTCGATGCTTCCCTCCCCCAGTTTGACCTTGAAGCCGGCCCAGAGACCTTCCGCGTCACGTTTTTCCCGGCTGAACTCCTTGATGTCGAGCTTGACGATGCGCGGCCCCAGGACCCGAATCCAGTGCTCGGGCCATCCGAAGTTGACGACATTGCCGACGTCGAAATGGACGCCGACCCAGGGACTGTCCAGTTCATCGACGTAGCGGGCCATCTCCAACGGGCTCATCAAGAACCAGTTCCAGACATTCTCGATGGCGATCTTCACACCCAGTGCCTGGGCAACGGGAAGAACCTTCCGGATCTCCGCCTGCGAGCGGCGGTAGGCGACATCATAGGGGACGTCCTTCCGCACCACCGCCGGTACCAGGAGCACCGAACTCGCTCCGTAGGTTCTGGCATCATGCAGAGCCTCCTCGAGCCCCTTTCGGCCGGCCTCCCGCACGGCCGGATCGGGATCGGAGAGAGGCTTCTGCCAGTGCACCGAATCGATGACGCTGGGAATGGGGAAGTCGACCGCGTCCCGCGCCTTCAGCACTTCCCGCCGATCGAGATCGCTGGGTCCATCCAGCTCCACTCCATTGAAACCGAGATCCTTCAACAGCTTGAACTTGTCTTCGACTGACAGGTCCTCCTTGACCATCCCGAACTTGAGCGCCTTCTTGTAGCGTACGGTCTTGGGCTCGGTTTCGCCCTGAACTGCCGCCGTGCCGGCGCGGCTCAGCGCCGCGGACACGAGTCCGGCACTGGAAACCCCCAGAAAAGTCCGCCTTTCGAGGACCTTCTTCATTCCTGCCTCCCTCGTTCTGGTGCGACCCTCACGTTAGAAGTAGTCCGGCTCGTTGCCCTTCTTCCACTTGATATTGCACCCAATGCTCGCTTTCTGATTCGTGGTGACCGGTTCACCCTTCAGCACGGCATCAATGGCCGCTCTCAGATCCTCTCCCGTGACCGGTATCCGGTTGCCGGGACGGCTGTCGTCCAACTGCCCGCGGTACACCAGGATGCGGTTCCGGTCGAAGAGAAAGAAATCGGGCGTGCACGATGCCCGAAACGCCTTGGCGACGTCCTGCGTTTCGTCGAAGCAGACCGGAAAAGTGAAACCCGCCTCCCGCCGCATTCGGTCCAGGTTCTCAGGTGAATCGTCGGGATATCCCGCGATCTCGTTCGATGAGATGGCGACGATGCCGAGTCTGGAGTCGGCATAGTCCCGGCCCAGACGCGCGAGTTCATGGCGAACGTGCTGGACATACGGGCAGTGCTGCGAGATGAACATGACGAGCAGCGCGGCCTTATCACTGAAATCGGGGGATGAAACCTTCCCGCCGCCGACTTCCGGAAGTTCGAACTCCGGCGCCCGGGTTCCTAGTTCGACCATCGTTGAAGGTGTCAAAACCATCGTGACTGTTTCTCCTATCCAGAGAAGCTGCCACTCCCGTCCCTGGCGGATCTCCCTGATTCGCCAACGTCCTCCATGCCCGATGCCATGACCAGAGGGCAGCTACCCCCTATTTTCGACACAGGATAGCGCCCCGGTCCTCTCACCGCAAACCGCTTCCTGGGTGTTCTCGCATGGCGCCGGACAACAAGTGGGTCAAATCCCGCGCTCACTTCCTGATCCGGGCCTGGGCCGCGTCTGGGGCCCGCTGGAGGACCGTGGGCCTTGCGACGATCTTCCGAGTGGAGTCCGGCTTGCGTCCATGCCGGATTCGCACCACGATAGAGGGGTGCAGCATCGCCGAGAGGTGACCGATGACTGAGACGACCATTCAGATTCACGAAGTCGGGTTGCGCGACGGACTCCAAATGGAATCCGAGGTCGTCCCCACCACGGTAAAACTGGACTGGATCGGGACTTTGCTCGACAGCGGCGTCGACGTTCTACAGCTGGGATCATTCGTCCATCCCCGCCGAGTTCCCCAGATGGCCGACACGGACGAGTTGTTCATCCAAACCCTCCAGGCTCACCCCCATCGGCACTCCGTACTGTCCGGGCTGGCTCTCAATGAAAAGGGGCTCGAGCGTGGTTTGGCCTGTGGCACTGAACTGTTCTGCCTGGGCGTGTCCGCAAGCGAAACCCACAGTCAGAAGAATACCGGGATGGGGACCGGAGAGGCGACGACTCGCATCCTGTCGATGGCACGGCTCGCTCTCGGCGAGGGAAAACGGGTCCAAGTCTCTGTCCAGTCGGCCTTTGGATGCGGGTACGAGGGTGCGGTCGGCAGTGACCGGGTGCTGGAGATCGTGGACCGCTACCTCGAAGCCGGATTGACGGAGATCAGTCTCGCCGACACCGCGGGCCACGGTGATCCCGCGGCCGTCCACAGCCTGTTCGAGGCAGTTCGCCAACGATCGCCCCATGAGGTGTCCCTGGCCTGTCACTTCCACAACACCTATGGCATGGCCCTGGCGAACTGCGCTGCAGCACTGGAGGAGGGTGTGACCTGTTTCGAGAGTTCCCTGGCGGGTCTCGGTGGCTGTCCCTTTACAGCGGTGGCCGGCGGCAACGTGTGTACGGAAGATCTCGTCCACATGCTGCAGCGCATGGGCCTGTGCGGACACGTTCGCCTACCCGTCCTGATCGGTCTGGCCCGCAGGTTTGCCCAGTACTTCGGACGAGACCTGCCTGGTTCTGTTTACAGGACGGGGGCCATTGGGGAGGATTAGTTCTGAGTTTCGAGTTCCGAGTCCCGAAGGCGCGACTGTCCGATATGTCCTATACGTCTTATATGTCCTATTCCCTGTCCCCCCCAGCATGCAAGGGAGTACCAGAATGGAACTGCTTTCCGGAATCCGAGTCCTCGACTTAACCAACGTTCTCTCCGGGCCGTTTGCCACACTGCACCTGGCACTCTGCGGTGCGGAAGTGATCAAGATCGAAAACCCGAAAGACGGTGACCTCGCGCGAAAGCTCGGTAACGTTCCGGAGTTCAATCAGAAACTGATGGGGACCAGCTTTCTGGCTCAGAATGCGAACAAGAAGTCCGTCACCCTCAACCTGAAGCATCGTCGGGGCCGCGACCTCTTCCTTCGTCTCGTTCAATCGGCTGACGTGCTGGTCGAGAATTTTCGCCCCGGCGTCATGGCCCGATTGGACCTCTCCTATGATCAGCTGGCCGTCACCCATCCCCGTTTGATCTATTGTGCGATCTCCGGCTTCGGCCAGGACGGCCCGGATGCCGGGAAACCGGCCTACGATCAGATTATCCAGGGCCTGAGCGGCGTTATGGCCGTCAACGGCGATGAGTCTTTGAACCCCTTGCGCTGTGGCTTCCCGGTCTGTGACACCGTGGGTGGGCTCAATGCCGCCTTCGCCGTCCTGGCGGCTCTCTTCCACCGCGAACGAACCGGCCAGGGCCAGTTCATCGATGTGGCCCTCCTGGACTCGATCATGCCCCTGCTTGGCTGGGTAGCGGCCAACTGGTTGATCGGGGGAAAGCCGCCCATTCCGATGGGCAACGACAATTTCACTGCAGCTCCGTCGGGCACCTTTGCGACGGCCGACGGTCATATCAACATTGCGGCCAACAAGCAGGAGCAGTGGGAGGCAGTGACGGAAGCTCTGGGCGTCCCGGAACTGAAAGGCGACCCGCGATTCGAAGAGCGCGATCGCCGCAAGCAGAATCGCAAGGCCCTCACCCCCCTTCTCGAAGAGAAGTTGAGGCTTCATCCCACGGCCCACTGGGTCCGGGAACTCAACCGACGGGGCGTACCGGCCGGCGAGATTCTCAGCCTTCAGGACGCTCTGGCGTCGCCCCAGCTGAACCATCGAGGGACCCTCGCAACGATTCAGGACCTCGAACTGGGTGCTCTGCACCTGTTCAACCTGACAGCGGATTTCAGTCGGACTCCCGCGCAGCTGAAGACAGCGCCGCCAAGGCTCTCCGAACACACGGATGAGATCCTCGCTGAGCTCGGCTGCAGCACCGAAGAAATCGATCAACTGCGCCGGGAGGGGGTCGTCTGAAGTTCCGAGTTCCGAGGTCCGAGGGTGGGAGTGGATCGAGATTGCGGAGAAGCGGAACAGGTCCGGACGCAGACCCTTCTCGGAACCCGGAACTCGGAACCCGGAACTTGGAACTTATTGGTCAGGTACGTTCGCGAAGTCGGCGACGGACGTAGGGGATCAGGCCTCCGGCTTCCACGATGGCCCTTCGGGTCGGCGGGAGGGGACGAACCTCGTAGCTCTCTCCGGTCGTCCGGTTGACCACCCGGGTCTCCTGGATGTCCAGCTCATCCCCCGGCGATGCCTGGATTCCCGGGCACTCCACGGTGGTCAGCCCCACGTTGACGGCGTTCTGCAAAAAGATCCGGGCAAAGCTTTGTGCCACGATCACGAGTTGATGACCCTTCAAGGTCGAAGCCGCCTGTTCTCGCGACGAGCCGCTGCCGAAATTGGAGCCTGCCACGATCACACTGCCGGCCGGGGTGCGACCCTCTTTGAGAGCGGCGTTGAACTCGACGTCATCCGCAAAGGCGTACTGCGGGGTCTCCTCGGGCAAGACCGTCGCCATGAAACGGCCGGGATAAATGACATCCGTGGATACATCATCACCCAGTTTCAGAACGACCTTGCCCATCAGTACGCCTCCCGCGGATCGCTGATTTGCCCGAACTGTGCACTGTACGCCGCCACTTCGGGCGAGCAGAGGTAGACTTCCGCCTTCGGATTTCCCATACGCCCCTGGAAATTCCGGTTCGTGGTCGAGAGAGCCACCTCGCCGTCGCCGAGCGCTCCCTCGTGAACACCGAGACAGCAGCCGCAGCCCGGATTCATCACGACGGCCCCGGCTTCGATGAAATCGCCCAGATAGCCGCGGCGAAGGGCCTCCCTGTAAATACGCCAGGTCGCGGGGAAGATCAGCATCCGAACCCCGCGTGCTACGCGCTTACCCTTCAGGAGTCGAGCGGCCGCCTCGAGGTCCTCGATTCGCCCGTTGGTGCAAGACCCGATGACCACCTGATCGATTTTCGTCCCCAGAACGTCGTCGACAGGCCTCACGTTGTCGACCCGGTGAGGACAGGCGATACTCGGCGAGAGCCGGGCGGCATCAACCCGGACCACGCGCTCGTAAACGGCCTCGGTGTCCGGTTCCAGGATCTCCGGTTGCCCTTTCACGCCGGCCTCTTCCTTCAGATAGCGCAACGTCTCTTGGTCGGCCGGAACGATCCCGGCCGTGGCGCCCGCCTCCACCGACATGTTGCAGACGGTCAGACGACCGGCCGTGGGCAGGCGACGAATGGTCTCGCCGTGGTACTCGAGGACACGGAAGTTGGCGCCTTTGGCCGTCAGATCCCCGATCAGAGCCAGAATCAAATCCTTTGCCTGAACTCCCTGTGGAAGGCGGCCTTCGACCTCGACGCGGATCGTCCCGGGAACTTCCACGTTGAGGATCCGGCCGAGCGCCCACACAGCTGCCATTTCCGTGGCTCCGATCCCAAAAGCAAATGCGCCCAGCGCTCCATGACTCGTGGTGTGACTGTCCGTTCCGACCACGACCGTGCCCGGCAGCACGTAACCGTTTTCAGGAAGCACCTGATGACAGATTCCCCCTTCATCTCCGCGGATGTCGTGAAATCGACGGATTCCCTGCTCCCCAATGAACTCCCGAATCCGCTTCTGATTCGTGGCCGTCTTGGCACTCTCGGCCGGAACCCGGTGATCGAAAATGATGGCGATGCGATCGGGATTCCAGACCCGGGCTTCCAGACCGGAGTCGCGGAACATCTCATGAAACTGGCTGAGTACCAGGGCCGCGTTCTCGTGAGACATCGCGAGATCCACCGTGGGCTCGACTACGTCGCCGGCCGTCACTCGGTCGAGTCCGGCCGCCCTCGCCAGAATCTTTTCTACCAGGGTCATTGCCATACTTCGTCTCTCCATCCAGACGGACGCAGGATTCTACAGGACATGACGGGGCAACCCTCCTGCTCCTTCACAGGTGTGAGGCGACGGCTTCAGCCATGTCCATCGTACCGGCCGATCCACCCAGATCGTAGGTCCGGACCTGCCCTTCCCGAATCACGGCGGCAACCGCCGACTCGATGCGGGCGGCCTTATCCTTCTCGCCGAGCCAGTCGAGCATCATCTTCGCGGCCAGGATGGTGGCCGTGGGATTCACCTTGTACATCCCCGCGTACTTCGGGGCGGAGCCATGTGTCGGTTCGAACACGGCCAGCTTCTCTCCGATGTTCCCGGAGCAGGCGAAGCCCAGTCCGCCGACCATCTGGGCGCACAGATCCGAGACGATGTCGCCGTAGAGGTTCGAGGCCACGAGCACCTGGTAGTCCAGAGGATTCTTGAGGAGCCACATCAACATGGCATCAATGTTGGCATCACTCAAATCGACGCATCCGTAGTCCTCCGCGACGCGTCTTGCGACCTCCAGGAAAAGACCGTCGGAAGCTCGGACGACATTGGCCTTGTGGACCACGGTCACGCGCCGACAACGATTCTTCGCCGCATATTCGAAGGCAGCTCGCAGGATCCTCTCCGAACTCCTTCGAGTCGTGATCTTGAGCGAGATCGCATAGTCGTTCGGGGCGAGATCCTTGAAGGGAGCGAAAGCCTTCGAGAGCTGGCTCAACCGCTGTGAGATCCCCGTCGGTACGGGGCTGAATTCGACCCCGGCATACAGATCCTCGGTGTTCTCGCGAAAGACGACAAGGTCGATGTTCTCACGATAGTTGAGGGGATTACCCGGGTACGCTCGGCAGGGGCGCAAGCAAATGTAGAGATCGAAGAGCTGGCGCATGCGGACGATCGGAGAACGATACAGGAGTCCAGTCCCTTGCAGCTCGGGAATCAGTTCGCACTCTGCCGCCCAGGCCGGCTTGGACGTGATGGCGCCGAACAAAGCGGCATCGACACTGCGGAGCAGTTGGATGGTCCGCTTGGGGAGAGCGTCGCCTTCGTGACACCAGAAATCCCACCCAATGTCTCCGTGGATGTATTCAGCGTCGAGTCCGATCCGATCGAGAACGATTCGGGCCGCCTCGAGGATCTCCCTACCGATCCCGTCGCCTGGAAGCCAGGCAATCCTGTACTGTGCCACGTTCCACTCCCCTTCCTGATTTCGAAGCAAAAGTTCTAAAACGCAACTCTCATGCCAGTTGGAACGATTTCGGGTGAGGATTCATGGAAGGTCCCTGAGGTCCGTGCCTGAACTGAGTCCCGGTCGCCGATGACAACGTTGCCGTTCGAGGATGGCTCGGACCGGGGACCCAAGAATCGGGTGAAAAGCCGCAATTGACGTCGAGGTCGGGCGCAAGCACACCCGCTGCCGCCTGTCGCCCCAGTTTGTGTGTGCGCGACGTGCGATCGAGTCGCGCCGGGACACTAGGATTCCGGCGCGCCTTCGCTGGACGCAGGAACGCCCTCGTAGATCGACTTGGAATCGGGCAGCTCTCCGACCAACTCGCGGATCTGTCCAGGAGTGAGGCCGGCGCGCGAGGCTTGGCGCTGCAGCTGGTCAATCGCCTGTCGAGCCGCGCTCTCATCCTCTCGAGCCTGGCCCAGCGCCTGATAGGTTTGGGCCAATTCGCCCTGAATTTTCTCGCGCGTGGTTCCATCGTCGGTGTTCAGATAGGCATTCCGGAGGTTGTTCATCCGCAACTCGAGAACCATCCGCTGATTGACCGCAGTCTCCAGAGAGCCCTTGGCTTCCTGAAAGGCGCTCTGCCAGAACTGAACACTCTCCGGACCGCCCTCGGCGGGGGCCTCTTCCTGGGCGCCGGATTCACCCTCGGACGTCGCCTCCGCCTCTGACGATTTCGCCGGGGGCTTCGGAGGAACTCCGGTGCTGACGCGACCTCCGCCCAGCGAGCGCAGATCCTTATTGCTGATCACTCGCACCGGTTGCTGATTCTGCGCGCGACGCTCCCGCTCCTGCCGCGCCAGATCGACAAGAGAAGGCGTCGTCTTCTCGGTCTCCTTGGTCTTTTCAGTCTTTTCAGTCTGCTCCTTCTGGCTTGGCGGCTTCTCGGATTGCCCCTGTTGGGCATAAAGGACCGAAGGAGCGAGTAGGAGTACGCCCAAGATTAAGGACTTCATCGAGATCCAGCCTAGCGCTTTCGGAAAACGGCGGCTGTGTTGACGATCACTGTTTTGCTCCATGATGCGCCAATGCTCCTTTCTTGCTGCGCGGCACGTCTGGACGAGTCATCCATCCCCCTCGTCGGAATGACGGCTACGGACCGTGAGCACGGGACGATCGGCCGTGCGCACGACTTTTTCCGCCACGGACCCAAACACGATATGCTGCCACCCTGTCAAACCGTGGGTGGCAATGACGATCAAATCGGCGTCCTCGTCGCGGGCGATGCGAACGATTTCCCGAGCCGGGTCCCCGTGGGTAACCATCGTCCGGGTCCGGATCCCCCGATCGACGAGGGACCGAACCGTCTCGCTCAGCCTCTGTTGCGCGCTCTCGCGCAGAGCATCCTGATAGGCCGGCACCTCGAAGTTGAAGTGGGGATCCGACGGAAGAGTCGGTACCGGTGGGATGACGTGGGCCACAAGCAATTCGGCTCCGAAATGATCGGCAAGTTCGCTCGCGCGCACGACCGTCTCAACCGACACATCGCTGAAGTCGGTCGGCGCCAGAATACGACGTATGGGCAGCATACTCGTCCCTCCCCCGGGCGCCGCAGCGGCCTCGGGCGGCTTGGGGTGCGGCGCTCTGTTCGCGGACTGGTCCGTTGCAGCCGTCGCCCGTCAGAAACGCAGGAAGGCTCCGATTCCCTCCCCCTCGGAGGCCAAGCGCTCCGAAGCCTGGCCCCGGACCTGTTCGATTTCTCCACCCTCCTGGAAGACCTTGCCCACGACGATTTCAAGCAGATCGTCGAGGGTGTGGAGGTCTTTTTCGCAGTTCGGACAGAGCTTCGTGCCCAGGAACAACTGGTCGCAGGTGAGGCAATGACCACCTTCGACTGCAGGTTCGCCTCCGTAGACCAGTTGGCGAATCCGCCCTTCGCGCAGCGCCTGTAACGTGCCTTCGAAGCCGAGCACGGCCTGGCGATTCTTGGCAGCTGCGGTGAGAAGGTCCTCAACGATCGCGTTCTCGCTCTCTCGCTCGACTCGCTCCAAAAGTCCAATCGTTTCGTCCAGGATCTGTGCCTCTCCGGCATCGATAGCCAGCGACACCGATCCCACGACCAGCTTCCGAAGCCGATCCGGAAGAAGTCCCTTAAGTTCGCCGACCGCCTCCGTCGTCCCCGCCAGGACCAGGCGGTCGAAGCGCTCAGAGCCACTCAATTTGTCGAGGATCTCGGCGACGTGCTTCAAGTGCCAGCGAGCATGCTCGTCGGCCTTGCGCTGGAAACTCATCTGCGAGCGCATCTGATCACTGCCCGAAGCGTCGAACTTGCGTACGTCGGCTCCGGCCAGGGCCTCGTGTTTCTCCTCGATGATTCCCAGGAAGATCGTAAAGAGTCGAGCGCGGGCTCGATCGGTCAGGACCAGAGCGTAACGCTCGAACTCATCTTGGGCCTCGATCAGCGGCCGGATATAGGGCCGGGTGTGCCAGGTGATCTTGTTGGCCAGCCCGACTCCCAAGCTCCTGTGCCATGAGAAGTCCCCGCCGGCATCACCGAAGTAGACGATGCACTTCCCCGATGGTTGATAGTCGGCAAGAAACGCTCCGGCCCGCTTCGCCGCTTCTTGAAACTGCTTCTTCTGTGAGTTCTCCAGACCCTTCTCCACGCCCTGGGTAAGACTCCGAAATGCTGCTTCGAACCCGCGATTCAGATTCACCGCTCGACCCTGGTCAACATCCAGATAGACGCTCAGCACCCCTTCTCCATCCTTGCGTTCACGGGACAGAAGGGTTTTGAGGTCCTGACGTGAAATCATGCTCGCCTCCTAGGTCAGTGGTTAGTGTCGCAAAGGCATGCTGCTACTCCTAGTTTAGAAGTCCGGGCCGTACCGAGCAAGCAGAACCCGAGAACGGGAGGACGGGAGGACGGGAGCAGCGGATGCCGTTCGGGCAAGACATCGGCGAAGTGCCCAATCAGACGGTCTGGAGGTGCTCGACGAAGGTGCCTTTATCGAGATAGTAGTTGACCGTGGCGAAGTGCGCCGCACGGGGATCGTGAGTCACCATGATGATCGTCTTCCCGAACTGAGTGTTGAGAGTCTTGAGGACGCCAAGGACCTCCCGAGCCGACTCGGCATCCAGGTCCCCCGTCGGCTCGTCCGCCAGGATGAAGGTCGGGTCGGTGACGATGGCTCGTGCGATGGCGACGCGCTGTTCCTGCCCTCCCGAGAGCTGGCGCGGGTAGTGTTCCATGCGATCCTCCAGCCCGACGACCTTGAGTGCCGTCTGCACGTGCTGCCGCCTCTCCTTCCGGCTCAACCGGGTGAGCAGGAGGGGCAGTTCCACGTTTTCAAAGGCCGTGAGAACGGGGATCAAGTTGAAGTGCTGGAAGACGAAGCCCACATTCTCGTTGCGCCAGCCGGCCAATTGGTCCTCGCTGAGACGGGAAAGATCGATACCCAGGACCGTCGCCTCTCCCTCGGATTGTCGATCGATCCCCGCCAGGATATTGAGCAGCGTGCTCTTTCCCGATCCTGAAGGGCCCATCAGACTGACGAATTCTCCGGAGTGGATCGTCAGGTTGATGCTGTCGAGCGCTTTGATCTGAACGCTGTCTCTGCGGAAGATCTTGCTGAGTCCCTTGATTTCAATGATGTCCTGCTTAGCCATCGCTCTTTTCTTCCCTTCTGAGAAAGGTTACCCGGGCACTCATCTCCGGCCGCAGGTAGTCATCGGGTTCGAGGACTTTGACCTTGACCTGGATGGAAGCATTCTGCCGGTTGGCCTCCGGTGAGATCTCGTCGATCTCACACCGGTACTTGCGGTCGGGGTAGGCCTCGGGGGTCATGATGCAATCCAGGTCGGCAGAGATCCGGCTGAAGTCGGTCTGGCTGATGTCCATCTCGACCTGGAGATCGTTGAGGTCTGCTAATGCCACGACGGCCGATTTGGCTCCGGACGTTCCTGCGTAGGACGTTGTGATCATCTCCCCGACTTCCGCGATTCGTCGCAGGACCGTTCCCGTAATCGGCGAACGAATTTCGGTGGCGTCGAGCATCGTCCGGGCGTAGTCGACGGCTGCCTGTGTCCGCTCGACATCAGCCTGAGCTTGGCGGATCTGCTCTTCTCGTGTTCCCGCCTTCAACAGATCGTAGCTCTCCTGAGCGGAATTCACAGATGCGGTCGCCATTTCGAAGCGAGCCTTCGCATTGTCGACCTCCTGCTGGGGGATCACGCCGGAATCGAGGAGACGCTTCAGCCGCTCATAGTCGAGACGGGCGTTTTCACGGTCGGCCTTGGTTCTCGCCAACTCCGCCGCGGCCCGCTCGATTTCCTGCGGCCGCGGCCCTGTTTTGAGTTCTGACAGGCGGTCCTGAGCATACTTGAGACTCGCCCGGGCCTGCTCGAGTTGGGCGCGGTATTCGCGGTCCTCGAGCTTGACCAGCAACTGACCCTTGCGGACAAAGTCCCCTCTCTCAACGCCGATCCACTGGACTCTTCCCATCACTTTGGAGCCCAACTCGTGCTTGTGGTGCGCCACAACGTATCCGGAGGCGATCAGAACCTCGCGGTCCGGGGGCTTCGGCGGCGCAGATTGCTCCACAGCAGGCTGATTGTCAGCGGCCGCAACCGCCGGAGCGGCGGTCGACTCGGCGGTCGGTTTCCACCAAAATGCGTAGACGCTCAGGACGAGCAGCGCCAGAAAGAGAAGGCAGGAGGTTACGAACCAGATTCGACCTCCTCCGCCCGAACCATTGCTCTGACGCTTCTCCCGGCTGATTCTCAAACCCTGCAAGTCTTCTTTCATCTTCTTCTCACTGTCTCAGAACATCGATCAAACGCACCTTCGAGGCCCGGCGCGCCGGTAGCAGACCACCGACCAGACCCATGAACAGTGCAAAGACCATCCCCAAGAGCAGGATGTCGGGGGTGACCCTGAAATTGAAGACAACCTCGCTGAACGAGGCAAGATTGGCGGTCCCGGCAGAATAGCCGTTGAACAGCGAGCCCAGCAGACATCCGACGGCTCCACCGATCAGTGCCAACACCGCCGATTCGACGAGGAACGAAGCCAGAATGCTTCGCTTCCGGAAACCGAGCGCGCGCAGGGTCGCCACCTCCTGCTGACGAGAACTTACCGCCCCGTACATCATGTTCATGACCGCAAAGCACGAACCAATGGCCATGATCACCGCAATTAAGGACGCCAGCACCTTGAGACCGATGGAGGAGGCAAAGGTTTGGTCGGCGTAGTACTTGTCCTGGTGCAGGGCGTCGAGTTGGACCCGCTGGTCGTCGGAGATCCTCTTGATCAGTTCTTGTGCGTCGTCCAGGCTTTCGGCGCGCAGCAGAATGGCGGAGTAGATAGGACGCCGCCAGACCTGGGCGACATCCTGGTAACCCGTCCAGATCTCGGAATCATAAGCGCCGCCGCTCGTCACGAACGTCCCGACGATCCTCCAGTCCACATTGTCGATCTCGACGGACTGACCGACACCGAGATCCGCGAAACGATGCTCCAGGGCCCGGCTGACGATCAGTTCGCGGAGACCGGCCCTGAAGTTGCGGCCTTCAACGATCCGGACGTCGGGCCTCAATCGAAAACCCATCTCGGAGGTTCCTCGAACGATCACGTTCGAGTCCGAACCGTCCTTCCGCTTGTGGTTGACCACAACGAGGATCTCGCCCGCCGCTTCGGGTTCGTCCGTCGATGAGCGCGCAACGCCGGGCAGGAAGCGAACGGTCTCGAAGAGCGCGCGCGAAAAGTAGCTGTTGACCTCGTTCGCCGATCCCTTCCGGATCACGACCAGATTTTGGGGGTCGCCGGTTTCGATGAAGGTCATGTCCAATCCGCGGACCATGGCCAGCATCACGACCACGATGCCGACGGTCAAGCCGATGCCCAGTGCCGTCATGAGCGTGCCCGTGCGCCGCACCAGCAGGCTTCGCACGTTGTATCTGACGGGGATCTTCATACGACCCTCCTCAAAGCCTCTACGACCGGTTTCCGGGACGCCTGCCAGGCCGGCAAGCCGGCCGAAACCAGGCCCACGACCGCTCCGATCCCCGAGCATGACAGGATGATGCCGGCCGTCACGTCCAGACTCTGGACGAAGCCGCTCGTCATCTGGGCCAGCGGCAAGGCATGGTAGATGAGCCTGGCGGCCAGCGTTCCAATGAGCGCCCCTCCGAGCGCCAGGGCGACCGATTCACCGATGAGCAGACCGAGCACCTGGCGGCTCCGAAAACCGATCGCCTTGAGCACTCCGATCTCACGGGACCGTTCGCGAATCGACATGGCCATCGTGTTGGCGGCAATCAGAATGATGGCGAAGACGACCACGCTGATGATACTGGTGATGAAGGTCTGGACGTCCCCGAGCATGGAGACGAAACTAAGCACAAAGGCCTTCTCGGTTTCGGTCTTCGTCGGAGAGTTGCTGTTTCTGAACAGGGTGTCGATCTGCTCCGCTACCCGGCCGACATCGTCGGCCGATTGGACGCGAACCGAAAATGTTCCGGTCTGGTCCCATTCCCCATATTGCTGCTTCATCAGTTCGTTCCAGTAGTCCCAATGGAAATAGAACGAGCTCGCATCGTCGCTTCCGCCTTCGTAGATCCCCCGAAGGGTGACTTCGACCCCGTCGATGGGCCAGGTATTGCTCTTCAGGAAGAATCGATCCCCCACCTTCCAGCCGAAACGATCGGCAAGATTCTTCCCGGCGATCGCTCCCATTCGGTCCTTCACGAAGGCCTCTTTCTGATCCTCGGGCATCTTCAGGTCCGGGTAAACCTGGAAGAACTGGTCGGTATTGACCGAGAAATTGGCGAAAAAGTTCGACGGGTCCTTGTAGATCGCTCCGTACCACATCGAGCCGACGACCGACTCGACGCCCGGCACCTTTTCGATCTTCTGCCGATAGGCTGCGGGAAGCGTGTTGAACAGAGAGATGCGATGTCGAACGACCAGCCGCAGAGCCGAATCGGGCGTCTCGGGCGGATTGGTCAGTGCGTGAAGGAGGGTCTGCAGAGTCGCAATGAGGAAGAGAGAGACCGCGATACTGGACATGGTCAGGAAGGTCCTTCTCTTGTTCCTGAGCAGATTCTTGAAGAGCAGACGAAGGTACTTCATTTCATCTTCCTTCCAGCCTCTCTATGAGGTCCTTCATGCGGCGGCGGCTGACGTCCAGCACGCGCCGATCGTCCAGTTTCACCTGACCGTACCCTCCGATCAGGGGTACCACTTCCTCGATGCGGTCGAGGTTGACCAGGGCCTGGCGGGAGATCCGGAAGAATCCGGCCGCTTCGAGACGCTGCTCGAGCTCGGACAGACTCGGTTCCATCCAGTAGTATTCGCCTCCCGCCCAGAGCTTCGTCAGCCCTTCCTCGGACAAAAAGCAGCTGGCCTCAGCGGCGGGAATCACCTTGAAACGCTGACCCCGTTTGGCCAGGAATCGGGCCGGAGCGGTGTCCCGAAGGGCCTCCTCGATCCTGGACCCCGGGGCTCCCTGTCGGACGCGCTCCAGCGCCCGGGCCAGACGCAGGCGCGCGACGGGCTTGAGGAGGTAATCGACGGCCCTCACCTCGAAGGCGTCGATCGCATACTGGTCGTAGGCCGTGCAGAAGATCACGACCGGCTTACCAGCCGGAAGCGAGGCCGCCACGTCGATGCCCGTGCAGCCCGGCATCTGGATATCCAGGAAGACCAGGTCGGGTTTCAACGTGCTGATCTTCTCGACGGCTTCCTCTCCGTCTTCCGCCTCTCCGACGACTTCGACATCGGGAAAGGGGGTGAGCAGAGACCTCAGCCGATCTCTTGCCAGCTCTTCGTCGTCTACGATCAACGTGCGAATCGTCTTCATATCTATCGACCCCGAGCCAAGACGAGCGTCATGTCATCTTCGGGATTCTTGCCATCCCCGAAAGCACGGCTCTCGTGAAGAAGGGCCCCGGCAAGATCATCCAGCGGCAGGTCCCTGGACCGACGAAGGGCAGCGATCAGTCGCTCTTCGCCGAACTCTCTTCCCGCGGGATTGGTCATCTCCGTCAAACCGTCGGTGAATACTACGAACAGATCGCCCGGGTTAATCGCCACGGCTCCCATTTCGTAAACCGAGCCCGGAACCACGCCCAAGACGATGCCGCCCCGCTCCAGACGTTCGATGCCCCCGCCGTTCTCGCGGCGGCGCAGGAGCAAGGGGGGATTGTGGCCGGCGTTGACATAGTGCATCCTCCGGCTGTCATCTTCGTAGACCGCATAGAAGAACGTCACGAACCGACCCGCATCGGTGGCCTCACAGATGGCCATGTTCAGGCTGGCCAACAGGCCTTCCAGGTCGATGCCATGATGGGCGGCCTGGCTTTGAAGGCGCCCCTGCAGTCCGGCCATCAGCAAGCCGGCCGACATTCCTTTGCCGGAGACGTCGCCAACTGCAATCCCGAGGCGGCCGTCGCCGAACGGAAGGAAATCGTAGTAATCTCCGCTGACGTGCTGAACAGGCCGGCAAAGACCCGTGTATTCCAGCGTCTCGAGGCGCGGCAGCCGGCGGGGGAACAGAGAGGCCTGCACGGCCTCCGCGCGTTCCACTTCCTCGAGGAAGTCGGACCGCTCGGAGATCTGCGCTCGGACCCGCTCCATCGTTTTGCCCAGCCGACCTTTGGTCACCGGCTTCAGCAGGTAGTCCACGGCATTGAGCTCAAAGGCACTGACGGCATACTGATCAAAGGCGGTACAGTAGATCACGCGCGGCCGCGGCGGTTCGAGTGCAGCCGCAACCTCGATGCCCGACTTGCCCGGCATCTGGATATCCAGAAAGACCAGATCGGGCCGCAGGTTTCGAATCTCTGTGAGCGCCTCTTCCCCGTCCCGAGCCTCACCTACGATCTCGACCCCCTGGACTTCCTTCAGCAGATCCCGCATGCGGACACGCGCCAGCTCTTCGTCATCGACCAACAGGGTTCGAATCGAAGACCGTGACATCAGGCCCGCCTCCATTGTTCGGATCGGGCTGCCGGTCGAGCCGGCAAGGTGAGAATCGCGACGGTCAGCCCCTGCTCTTCATCGCGCTCCAGCGTCATCGAGGCTTCACCGTGGTAGTAACCGTCGAGACGGCTGGCGATGTTCTTCAAGCCATAACCGCCCGGTTTCGCCCGAGATGCGGCGGACCGTGCACCGGGACCGTTGTCGCTCACCCGGATCTCGATGGCGTCCTCCCTGCGAACCGCCCGAATATCGATGATGCCGACTCCTCTCACCGACGAAAGCCCGTGTTTGAAGGCATTCTCCACGAGCGTCTGCACCATCATGCTCGGGATGCTCTGATCGAGG
Organism: Acidobacteriota bacterium; assembly: GCA_037388505.1. Taxonomy (GTDB): domain Bacteria; phylum Acidobacteriota; class UBA6911; order RPQK01; family JAPXNP01; genus JARRKC01. The sequence continues at coordinate 30,375 of JARRKC010000028.1, forward strand.
ACCTCATAATCTACATCGATGAATACTTTCAATCGGTCGCCAAACCGTGCTTTTTCAACTTCGAGGTAGGCGCGAATGAACTCGACTTCGTCTTCGACCCGCACCCATTCTTCGTCCGAACGACTCAACGTGTAACGGAAAACCTCGGCGAGCTGTTCCACGGTGGCCTCTGCACGGTCCGGATCCCGGTGAACGAGGCTTGCGATGACGTTCAAGGCATTGAAAAGAAAATGCGGGTTGATTTGCGCCCGCAGAGCCTTCAGTTGCGAGCGGCTCGCCTCGAGTGTCAGTTCCTGCTCCCGCTTTTCCTGTTCCCGCCTCTTCCGCTGCAGCTGCATGATCTGCCAAAGATGGACGAGGATGCCCGAGAGCGCCCCGATCAGTGCCAGGTCCTGAGCGAAGTAGGGGGTTTCGTTCGGCCTGGGACCGAGCCTGATTTCCGCCTCCGACTCCCCTTCGAGACGGACAGGCACGCGCTGAGCCACCTGGAACACCGGTTCGGGCGCGCTTCCGATGGCCAGCTGAGCCTGGGTCTGGAAGATTTGACCGAACCTCTTTCCGGCCTCCCGAATGAATTCGGCTTCCCCACTGGCACGTCCGACGGCTTCGAAAAGACCCTTGACGGCGTCGACTGAGGTCAGCGTCCTTCCCAGCCAATGACGGTCGAGCCAGTTTTCGAGCCCACGGTATAGCGTCGGCACGGCCATGACGGCCGGCGCCAGGATGAGAGCCAGGACCCAAGGTCGCAGCCATGCCTCTCCGACCACGGAGGCCAGAGTCGGGGTTACGAAAGCGAAGAACCCGACCAGGCCGATCAGAATCAGAAAGAACAGAGTTGCCCGCTTGACGAATACGTCGAAGAACTCGAAGCGGCTCTCGTAGTAGGAATTCACGAAGATGAAGATCACGGGCATCCCCCGGGAGAACCGCGAAATGCGAACCGACAGCTCGGCCCCAATGGAGCCCTGTTCCGCAAAGAATGCAACGATGATCACGCTGAACACGAGGGCCATCGCCAAGAGCAGCATGATGTTCATGCGCCGGGTCAGCCGGGTCACCTTACCCCGTCTGACCGGAAATCGGGTGATGACCATCACGCCCGAGACACAGGAGATCGCGAACAGAGCACACATCGAGAATAGGAGGAAAAGGGCGAATCCGGCTTCCAGGAGTGCAGGGAAAAGGAAGTGAACGACGACGCCTGCTGTCGCCAGCCCCAGACCCGCGACATACAGGAACATCTGAATCCAGCGCCAGGGATGAAGGCTGGGAAGATGCGGGCGTGCCTCCAGGTAATAGAGATTGAAGAGCAACGGGGGAAAGAGGAGCGCCAGGACGATCAGATAGTACTGCCCGTTCGTGGAACGCGTGATTTCGGTCACGATGTTGACAATGAACCAGACGACACACAAAAGGAGCATGGCGCCGTTGGCCCGATCCAGTGCCGTTGGCTCCTTCTTCCACTTTTCCTTCAGCCACAGAAAGAACAATCCGGCGAAGCAGACGGCACCGAAGGTGAACAGGGCCAACGACCCCATCAGAACGACGGTCAGGATCATCGCCACGGCCCAGATCCGGAGGAACCGAGAACCCCCGGTCCTCGTCGAGTTCCGACCGTCTAGAACGGTGGCCCGCCGTGTGCAACTTTCTTCCCCCATTTCCTTCTTCCTCTTGCTATGACGATCCGTGCATTGGCTCGACCATCAGCATAGCCAAACCGGTGCTAACAGCCGAAGACAAATCGCGTGAATGGAGTGAAGCCGGCCTGAACGGTTCATCTCTCCGGTTGATCGGCGGACTGACCGCTCCAGATTCGGAGGACCACATGTACTCATATCCGTTGAAATATCTCATATGAAATAATTGCTGTCAACGGAACTTACTGGAGTCAGGTGCTCCTCGACAACGTCGGTATCCCTTCCTATAATCCCGTTGTTCTGCCCAGTCGCCGGGTGGTGTGTTCGTTCGGCGTATGATCAGCAGTGAATAGGCCGGGACGCGGGTGCGTAATGCAGACGTCAAAATCATTTCACCAGATGACGGAGGCAGAGCTCTTGGAACTTGCGCTCAAAGGGCAGACGGGTGCCTATGGCGAGATCTTCGTCCGGCATCGTGCGAAGGCATTTGCCCTGGCTTTTCAGTATCTGCGGAATCATGAGGATGCCAAGGATGTTGTCCAGGATGCGTTCATCAAGGCCTACAAGAATCTGTCCAAGTTCGATTGCCATCGCAGCTTCGGTCCGTGGCTGCTGACGATCGTAAGGAACCTCAGCATCGATGCCATCCGCCGGACGAAGCGATCGGCCGTTCAAGAGCTTCCCCCTTCGTTGCCGGACACCAGGGCACGCAAGGCGGATTCAACCGTGCTGCGTCACGAGGTGTGGGCTGCGCTCGAGAAGCTCAGTCCCGATCATCGTGAGATCGTGTTTCTGAAGGATTTTCAGGGACATAGTTACCTGGAGATTGCTGAGATTCTTGGGATTCCGATTGGAACGGTGATGTCGAGACTACATCATGCGCGGCGAAATCTCGTGGGAGTCCTGAAGGAGACAGCCGAGAAAGCATGAACTGTGAAGAAATCGAAGTCAGCCTTTCTGGCTACCTCGACAAGGAACTGACTCAGCAGGAGTCGCAGAGGATCGAGCTGCATCTGCAGTCATGCCCGCGGTGTCGCAAGGTGCTCGAGGAGCTCCGCGAGGCTCAAAGAGCGGCTCAGACATTGAAAATGGCTCAACCCAGTCATGAGGAGTGGAGGCATATGGAAAGCCACATTCTCGAGAAGAGTACGAGAAGTGCCGGCTGGGTGATCCTCATCGTCTGGTCGATCATGACAGCCGCTTATGCGCTCTTCCAGTACGCCATGTCGCCGAACGAGCCGATGATTCAGAAGATTCTCGTCTTCGGGCTCTTCTTGGGGATCGCCCTGCTCTTCCTGTCGGTCCTCACCGAGCGTATTCGCGAGAGCCGCACCGACCGCTACAAAGGAGTCCAGAAATGATCGTCATCACGTCCCACGAAGTGGCGGGCTACCGCATCACGAAGACTTTGGGCCTGGTTCGCGGTAACGCCATACGAGCCCGAAACGTGGGACGTGACATTCTGGCACTGCTTCGAACGTTGGTCGGCGGCGAAATTCGGGAATACGTCAAACTCATGGCCGAGGCCCGTGAGCAGGCTCTCGACCGGATGGTCGAGGAGGCGGAAGAACTCGACGCAGATGCCATTGTCGGCGTCCGTTTCTCCACTACGGAGATCCTGTCCGGAGCCGCCGAGATGATGGTCTACGGGACGGCTGTGCTGTTGGAGCCCAAGCTTGGCTCGGGCTCCAGCGAATCCGGCGAGACGTTCGAGTAGCGGTCGCCCGTCCCGTCCACGGAGTTGGCGTAAGTCGCTGGCCCCCTCTCCAGTCCTGCCAGCCAATCTCACGAATTGCGCGAATGGACGCCGGGGCTTAATTCGCGGGATGGGCGTGATTGGCTGGCCAACCTGTCCAGTCCTGCCAGCGAATCTCACGAATCGCGCGAATGGACACCGGGGCTTAATTCGCGGCATGGGCGTGATTGGCTGGCCATCCTGTCCAGTCTTGCCAGCGAATCTCACGAATTGCGCGAATGGACACCGGGGCTCAATTCGCGGGATGGGCGCGATTGGCTGGCC
>JARRKC010000029.1:0-111826 GCA_037388505.1 Acidobacteriota bacterium
CAGGTGGTCTCCATCATGACGGCGACCGGTTTTTCGTCAGCGAACTTCAACACCTGGACACCCTTTGTCCACTTCCTGCTGCTGACGCTCATGTTCATCGGCGGCTGCACCGGCTCAACCGCGGGAGGTCTCAAGGTTTCCAGGATTGCGCTGTTGTCCAAGGTGATCGGCCGTGAGCTGCGGCACTCGGCACGACCTCGCGCCGTCGTACCGGTCCGGCTCAATGGTCAGGCGGTCCAGGACCGGGCGGTACAGCCCGTGCTGGCCTTCGTCTGCCTGGCCATTCTCACCAACCTGGCTGCCAGCGCGCTTCTCTGTGCGACGGGACTGGACATCATCTCTGCCGTTTCGGGCGTCACGTCGTGCATGTTCAACGTTGGTCCCGGTCTCGGTTCGGTAGGCCCGGCTTCGAACTACGGCCATCTGACGATGCTGGCCAAATGGGTGCTCATCTTTACCATGATCGCGGGGCGCCTGGAGTTCTTCAGCTTCTACGTGATCTTCAGCAAGTTCCTGTGGCAGCAGTAGGGGAGCATATTCACTGAGGCCGCACGACATTCTGATCCTCGGCGTCGTTGAGGATGATGTTGTGGCGCTGCAGGGTTCTGCCCACTGCCTGGTCGAGCGTGGCGTAGTTTTCGATCAGATCGATTCGGGCGCGCAGCAGAACGCTCTGAGCCACCATCAGATCCCGCTGAGCCTCGAGCAAGTCCCGCGTCGTCCCCATCCCGACGTCGAATCGCGCCTGTTCTCCATCGACCCTCTCCTGGGCTGCTTTGACGGCGGTCTCCGAAGCCTCGACCCGAGCGCGATTTCCTTCGATCAGAGTCAAAGTATTCCTGATTTCTGTTCCGATGTTCTGCTTGACCGAGCCTCGCTGCATCCGGGCCTGGTTCAGCTCGATCTGAGCCTGTGCATTGCGCGCCCGGGCCTCGGTATTGTGGATGGGAAACTGGAGATTGAGGCCGACAACGTAACCGTAGTACGTACCGCTGAATGTCTGTGAGAGCGCGTCTCCAAGTCCACCGGGGATGATCGCGACGATCGGAGGATTGATGAAGCCCTGGGAAAAATCGCGCTCAACCGTCGTGCCGCCCAGCCCGAACTGCTGATAGCCACCCACAAAGTCGAGTGAGGGCCTGAGCTTGTCACGGCTTCGAGTGAGGTCCACCTCCCGATTCGCGATCGTCAGGTCGGACTGCTGGATTTCAGGCCGCAATGAGATCGCAGATTCGATGAGCTGATCGTAGGGCTCCGGTTGAGGAAGCGTGCGTTTCGTTTGATCCGGTACCAGTTGGCCCGAGAATTTGCGCGGGTCATCGAGAGAAGTGATGAGCTTGATCAACCGGTCCTGCGCCAGCCGGTACGAGGACTGCGATCCGATCAGCTCCTCGCGGCGCAAAGCCACTTCCGCCTGGGCCTGAACCACTTCGAGTCGAGAGGCTGTACCGACTTCCAGGCGGGCCTGATTCTGCTCGTACGTGGTTTGGGCCAGTTCCAGCGACTTCTGTTTGACCTCGATGTCCTGAAGTGAATAGTCCAGCTCCCAGAAACCGTCCTGGACCTGGGAGACCACATTGATCACCTCGGCACGAAACTGCGCACCCGAGAGTTCGAGGTTGTTCCGGCTGATCTCGAGGTCGTACTCGGCATCGGCTTTCATGAACCCTTCGAGCAGCTTCTGATGAAAGGTAACGTTGAACTGGGTGTTGATAGCAGGCACGAGAGAACTGAAGAAATTCGTGGTTCGGTTCCGGATCCCCTCGAAATCCACCTGGAGCGACGATCCGGTACTGAACGGGTGCTCATATCCGAACGTGTAATCGGTCACGATGTCGGTGACACTTGGGCCTCCCGACAGAACGCTCGCCGACGGCGTCTTCGCCCGATTCCAGTTGAAACCGAAGTTTCCCGTCGGATCGTAAGCCGATCGGTCCAAAGTGATGTCCCACTCCCTCAGGAGCCGGTTGTGCCGCTCGAGATTGAGGTCGTAGTTGTTCTCGAGCGCAAGCTCGATCGCTTCACCTTCGGTCAGGTAGAGCTTGTCTCCAACCCAGCGGCCGAGTTGGCGGAGCGGACCTATCTCCACTTTTGAGACAGGGACGTCCTCATAGTATTTCTTGATCAGTTCATCTTGTGCTCTCAGGTCCGTTCCACCGAGAAGCACACAAGCACCAAGCACCACCAGCAGGTTCCTCAACATGAGTTCGTCTCCATGCGTAATGTATCGAAGGCTCTATGGCGGCAGGGGATGTCGCTCGCCATACCTCAGGTTACGCAGGCCCCAGAAAGACACAGGCAGGATCCATCCAACGCTCAACTCTCTCCGCCGCTTTCAGAACAGGTCACTCACCCGTCGATCGGCAGCCCTCAAAATACTTCAAAGCCGCGCACAGAGTCAAAATCGAGCACGTCAAAAGTCGACAAAACCGCTCAAACTGGAATTTCCAGGACCATGGGATTTGTGGCGGCAATCCGTCATTTTTCACAAATTGTGGATAACCGCTGTGAACCCGCTGTGACATGTTCGAGCAGGCCCCTTCATGCTGGTCCATCGAGCCTAGCGGCCCTCACTGCACATTCTCTATGCACCATGAAAAACGGGATTTTTCTCTTCGTGTTGTGCAAACGGCTGTGTAGACTTGCGTTTGTCCCAAGGGGTAAACGCAAACAAGGCGGAAACCCCGGAGGCAGCGACCTCAACGGGAACATCCTGAAAGTGATTCCTTCGGGAATGATCTTCAAGGGTTCGTTGAGGAGATGCTGGGAGGTTGATTCGTCGGTCTTTCAGCAGAACCAAGTCAAGTCGGCAACGCCTTGGTCTGGTCGTTCGGCTTCGACGGTCCCCTGGGCTTGTGGGAATGCATCTCGGTTATTAATTGAGGGCAGTTCCGCAAGGCTTCAGGAGCAGGGCGTTTTTGGTTGCTTCGGCGGCCGGAAGACCCCCGAAAGGATTGTGAAGCTAGAGGTGGATCTTCGGATCTTCTTCGATGCTTCTTCAGATCCGGACTTGAAAAGTTGGAGCCGAAAACGGGTCAACGACTTCGGTCGGCGGCCCGGGTCTCCAGGATGTGTTCTCGGCTGGCTTCGTTGTGGGCACGGGGAGGTCATCCCTTCTTGTCCCATGACGGTAGCGAGCGGGCTCAGCGTGAGGGATTGGCGTCGTAGGATTCGCTTCGGTGGATCGGACAGCGTAAGTTCCGAAGCTGGACATGCTGGATATCTTCTTCGGAAGGTGGAAAGTATTGGGAGCACATAACCGCCTTCTCGCGAATATCACTTGGGACTTTTTTTATCCCTCCAAGCCACATGGCCGGAGATTCTTGCCGGAATTGATCTTTCGGAACCTGATCAGCCTTGCAACCCCCCGGCGCCAGTGCGAAGATTTGGACCATTACGACGCATGATGAAAAAGATACACATTGTTCTCTCGTTGTCGTTGCTGGTGTTTGCGCTCGTTTCGATCATGGCACAACAACAGCCCACCCAGAAGAAGAAGCTCCTGGCCATCGGGATGTCTGCAGGTTATCAGCATGAATCCGTCTCCGATGCCCTGGGGACACTCTATGAGTTGGGCCAGGAGACCGGACTTTGGGAAACCTTCATGCACACGGACGTCCGGCCGATCACGAAGAAGACGCTCCCGGATAATGCGAAGAACCTCGATTATTTCGATGCCGTGTTCTTCATGACTTCCGGTGAGTTGCCGATGGATGACCAGCAAAAAGCTGACCTTCTTTCGTTCGTCAAGGAAGACGGCAAGGGATTCCTCGGTGCCCACAACGCAACCGATACTTTCTACAAGTGGCCCGAGTACGGGGAGATGATCGGCGGTTACTTCGACGGCCATCCCTGGAACCAGTTCGACGCGACCATCAAGGTGGAGGATCCGGATTTTCCAGCGATGAAGCCGTTTCCGCCTACCTTCCACCTGATGGACGAGATCTATCAGACCAAGGACTTCTCGCGATCCAGGGTACGCGTCCTGATGAGCCTCGACACCTCGAACGTGGACCTCAAGGAGCAAGGCGTTCACACCACCGACATACCCATCGCCTGGGCTCGGAATTATGGGAAGGGCCGGGTCTTCTACTGTGGGTTGGGCCATCGGCAGGAAGTCTGGCAGCGAAAGGACATCCGCCAAATGTGGACGGAAGCCGTCAAGTGGGCCATGGGACTGACGGACGGTGACGCGACGCCGCGCCCTTGAAACCCGTCCTGCGGGTTAAGATGGTGAGATGCTGACTCGGGTTCGGACTGTCGCACTTCTGGGTGTGCTAGTGCTTGGTGTGCCCTTCGTTGCCGCCAAATACAAGATCAAGGAATTTCAGGTTCACGCCGCAGGCGACTATGCTGCACATCAGTCGTTCCAGAACCTCGTCATCGGCGCTTATCCCTGCAACACACTGGAGAAGACACTGGAGCTCTTTGACACGGACAAGCTGTTCGAGAAGGGGCTGATGCCGGTTCTGATCGTTGTCCAGAATGACGGCTCGTTTCCTGTGGAGCTCGATGAGGATCAGATCTTTCTGGTCGATGATTCGGGGCAAAGGTACCCGACCATCCCCTATACCGACGTCCTTCTGGAGATCAATTCCAAGAAGTCCAAATCGAATTTGCCGAATATCCAAGATCTCCACAAGCTGGTCAAGAAGGAGATGTTGTTGGACTTCGAACACAAGGCTTTTGGAGAGAAACTGATCGCCCCCGGCTCTACGGACCATGGTGTGATCTTCTATCGCCTTCCTGCAGGTGGGAACCTCGAAGGTCACCGTCTCTATTTACCCGAGATCGTCAATCGAACCAACAACGCTCGGCTCATGTTCTTCGAGTTTGATTTGCAGTAGCTGATTCAACATCGAATGGAATCTACTGAAACGCCCCGTATCGAATTCGTTGAAGAACGCCTGCCCAACGGCCTCTGGGTGGTTCTGGCTCCCAACGACCGGATACCTCTGGCGCATGTCGCACTTCACTACCGTATAGGCTCGAGCTACGAGACCCCGGGGAGCTCCGGTTTGGCTCACTTGTTCGAACACATGATGTTTCAGGGATCCGCTCACGTCGCGAAGAACGAGCACGGGTTGCTCATCGACGAGGCGGGTGGCCAGTGGAATGCCTCGACGAACAAGGATCGAACCCTTTACTTCGACACGCTGCCTTCCCACTACCTCGAGTTGGCTCTGTGGCTCGAGGCCGATCGGATGTCGTCGCTGGCCGTCACTGAAGAGAACTTCGAGAACCAGCGGCGTACCGTGATCGAAGAGAAGAAGCAGAGCTACGACAATCAGCCCTACGGGCTCGCGCACCTGCGATTCGATGCGCTGGCGTACGACAATTGGGCCTATGGCCACCCCATCATCGGCTCCGTGCAGGACCTCGAGGAGGCCACGATCGAAGACGCAGTCGCCTTCCACGCGCGCTTCTACGGCCCCGGCAATGCGGTGCTGGTGCTGGCCGGCGACTTTCGAGTCGAGGATGCGCGGAACCTGATCCACAAGCACTTCGGCGCAATTCAGGATAGAACGGCTCCAGCGCAGCCCGACCTCAGCGAACCGCCCCAGTGCGGAGAGAAACTGGAGGAGTTGCGCGACCCGCTGGCCATGCTGCCCGCAGTTGGTCTAGCGTTTCACATGCCGGAGCTGGATTCCCCGGACTACTACGCACTCTCCATGCTTTCGTTGTTGCTCGCTGAAGGTGACTCGTCGCGGCTCTATCGGCGCTTCGTGTACGACAACAACTGGATCACCGGCCTGTACGCGGGACCCAACCAGTATCGCGGCCCGGGTCTTTTCCGGATCTGGTTTCAGGTCCAGCAGGGCGCTGACTTGGATCGAATCCTGGCGTCCCTTGACGAGGAGCTTCAACAACTCGGCGAGAAACAGGTGAGCGAGGCCGAATTCGGCAAGGCTAAGGCACAGATCAAGTACCGCATGGTCTCCCGCATGGAAAGGATCTCCCAAGTCGGATCGCTGCTGGCGGAAGCGACTTCACTTCTGGCTGATCCGGATCTCGCCAATCGACAGCTGGACAAATTCCTCCAGATCACCGCAACGCAAGTCCGGGAGGCGGCCGCAAGAACCTTTCGCTCTGAGAATCGATCACTGCTGATCGTCCGCCCGGGAAAGAGATGATGAGTAGCAGGCCACCTCGACCAACCGCGCCCAGGAACGTGGTATTCCCATCGATACCGGAGATCCGGCTGCCCGGAGGACACCACTTGATCTGTGTGGAGGACGATCACTTGCCGCGGGTCAGCGTGACCGTCGGACTGCCGGTAGGGCGCGCTCACGAACCTGAGGTGCCTCGCGGGCTCCTGCAGATGTCTCTTCAAATGCTGAAGGAGGGAACGTCTTCCCGCTCTTCGCGCCAGATCGCCGAACAGTTGGATCGGCTGGCCGCGAACTTCGATTCCGATCTCTACATGGAGCATGCCGGGATCACTTTGAGCTGCCTGAAGGAGCATCTGGCCTCCGCTCTCGAGATCTTCGCCGACCTGATTCTGCGCCCGGCTTTTCCGCAGGAGGAACTCGACAAGCTCCTCACGCGGTGGCGCAGTCTGCTGGTTGCTCAGCGTGCCGATCCGGGATTCCTGGCGAACGAGCGTCTGTTTCTGGGGCTGTTCCCCGAGCACCCCTACTCGAGAATCTCCGTTCCACCCGAGCATCTCAAGCTGATCCAGCGGTCGACGATCCGGGACTTCTATCTCCGTTACTCTCGGGTGAAGGGCATGATCATCCTTTTTTCGGGTTCGATCTCGATCGGACGGGCAGAAGAGCTCGTCCATCGCTCGTTCCCGCACCTCAACGGGAACCCGGCTCCGGGGTTTGAGCTTCCCGCAGCCGGTGCCGGCGGCGTGCAGGTCCTTTTGGTAGACCGCCCGGAGTCCTCAGAGAGCAGAAAGGTTATACCTATGGGGCCTACAGCTCTCTGAACGGCTACACGCAGGCGGGCGTTTTGGTTTCAGGAACCAGCGTCCGCACCGAAACGACCGTCGAAGCAGTGACCGACATCTTCGAAGAAATGCGTGGACTGCGAGAGTCTCCCCCGTCGGCGGCCGAACTCGAACGCTGCAAGGCGGAGTTGATCGGTTCCTTTCTGCGGCGACTGGAAACCCCGGCTTCCATAGCCGCACTGGAAGCGACACGGCGGTTGACCGCGCTGCCGGCAGAGTACTACCGTGAATTCATTCCGAGAATCCAGTCCGTTACTGCCCGGCAGGTGCAGGAGGCTGCGGCCAAATATCTGCGTCCGGAAGAGTCGCTTGTGGTCGTCGTCGGCGATCGGCGCGTCCTCGAGAGCGAATTGGCTCGTTTTGGTCCGGTCTCCGTTTTCGATGCCGCAGGGCAGCGACTGAACGATTGACCGAAAGGCGGCATATGGATAAGGAATCGCTCTTTCTTGAAGGTATGGAATTGTTCAGTGACGATAAGTTGGACGAAGCTGTGGAAGTCCTCTCCAAGGCTCTCGAGCTGGATCCAACCTACGGGGACGCACTGCACGCGCTGGCCATGACTCTCTACCACAAGGGCGACGTCGATCGTGCGATCGAACTTGGGGAACGTCTCAGAGCCGCTGAGCCGGACAACGTTCACGCTTATACGAGTCTCTCGATGTTCTACAACGCCAAGGGCTTCATCGCGAAGGCCGAGGAGATGGGTGCCGAAGCGGCCAAACGCGCATAGGGTAAGACGAGTTTCCAGCTTGTTCTCGAACTCGAAGCCCCCGCCCCGGGACGAAAAACCCGGAATTCCGAGGTATGGAGGTGACGACGCGGCTGGTGAGAGGTTTCGGCAGTCTGTGAAGAACAAGCCGGAAGCTTATCCTACGGTCAGCCCCGGGCTGATGTTGAACCCGGCGTCGACATAGTGGACCTCTCCGGTCACTCCGCTCGAGAGCTCCGAGATCAGGTAGATCGCGCTCCTGCCGACATCGTCCGTGGTCACGTTGCGGCGCAGCGGCGTGCACTTCTCGTAGCTGCCCAGCAGATCACGAAAACCGCTCACGCCCGACGCGGCCAGAGTCTTGATCGGTCCTGCCGAGATGGCGTTGACACGAACCCCCTGCTCTCCCAGATCCGCGGACAGGTAGCGCACGGTCGCTTCGAGGGCCGCTTTCGCAACACCCATGATGTTGTAATTCGGCATGGCTCGCATCGCGCCGATATAGGTCAGAGTCAAAATGCTGGCGCCGGGCTTGAGTAACGGAAGCGCCCTTCGAGCCAACGCGATCAGACTGTAGCAGGAGATGTCCATGGCCAGGTGGAAATCGGAGCGGGCCGTCTCGACGAATCGGCAGCGAAGGCTCTCCTTGTTGGCAAAAGCGATAGAGTGGACCAGGAAGTCCAACTCACCCCACTTCTCCTGCACGATTTGCAAGCGGCCGAACGCGGCGCTCCAGTGCTTCCCCGAGGTAGTTGAAGCCCAGTTTCGCCCCGTGCTGAGAAGCGGTGCGAGCGATACCCCAGGCGATGGAGCGTTCATTGGCAACACCCAGGACAAGCCCCTTCTTCCCCTCGAGAAGCCCCATGGTCGACTATTCCTTTGCCAACAGTTCGTTCACCTTAGACATCACGGCGAAGGCGTCAGCAACGTACAACACATCCGCCTTGCCTTGAGCCCAACCGCAGTTCGGGTCGGTATTGATCGCGCGCCGCTCATTGACGAAGCGCCACCCTACCACATGAGGCTCCTCTCCGTGACAGCACGTCGAGAGCCCCTTGGGATGACGGGGGGTTGCTCCAGTCTGACCGATCTGGTTCATATGCGTCATGAACGAAAGCACCTTCTGGCCTTCACCCGCCAGGTCGACCATCGATTTACTGCCACCCAGCGACGCGTGGGAGAGCCTCAGGAACTCGAGGATCAGATCCTCGGCCTTGTCCACGTGGGCCTGCCCGTCCGCCTGGCGCTTGGTCCATCCCGCACCCGCCACGAACAGCAGATCCGCGTCGGGTCGGATCGTCTGTTCGGCTGCCGGCGGCTCGATCACTTCGAGGACCTCCGTTCGCCGGGTCTCGGGTGACAGTGCGACCTCGAGATGCTCGATGGGTGCGCTGCCCGCCGTACCCGCCCAGACTGAAACGACCCCCGGATCGAAGATCAGGAACCAGGGACGAGCGGAGCGAGTCAGGACACCTTTCATTCGCTGGCGATAGAACCAGCGCGTCACCTGCACGTCCCCTCCGGCGGCATTCCAGCCGCAGATGTGGGTATCGATCCGGCCTTCCAGACGAAAGGCTACGCCCGGGAGAACACGATTGAGGCGAGAGGACCCGACAGCGACAACCAGAGTCGGTGATGCTTTCCGGCACAGCGCTTCCATCGCCGCGACGTCCGTCGAGTATCGTGATTGTCCGAGTTCGTTATCTTCCACGGCCAAGATTCGCCCCGCGCCCGAATTGGCCGCCTGGTCGGCCGCTTCCTGTACCCGGCTCCCGACCAGCCCGATGTCGAGCTCGGCCGAGAGCGACTCTTTAAGTCCGACGCCGGCGGAAACCGCTTCAAGACCGGCCTTAGCCAGTGTGCCGTCTGTTTCTGTTGTCGCAAGGACTAGAATGCGTTCCATATCGATCATCCTTCCCTTATCCAATCTACGATCTCCTGTGCGATGGCTTCGACAGCGGCGTCTTTGACGATGCGCGTATTGCGCCGCTGTTCGGGCAGCTCGACACTCGAGAACGCCACGTCCGCCGTGTTCAGCTGGACGGAGCGAGCTCGCTGCAGCGCGGGCATCACCGTTCGCATATTCATCATTCCGACCTGAGGGTTGTTGGGGGGCTCGGGCAGTCTTCCGGTGGCCCAGCCAACCGCAATCGGCGGGCCGGAGCAGACCGAGACCTGGTGGCGTCCGCCTTCGATTCTCTCGAGGATCTGAAGCGCACCATCAGCATCGACTTTGATCTCATCGACCCCCTGGAATTGGTCTACGATGCCCAGGCGTTCACCCACCATCTGGATGGTGGTCCCCGCTCCCCGGGAGGCCGACTCCCAGCCGCCGAACAGAAGCAGTCGGGACCGGTCCAGTCCCTGGATACCTTCGATCGCCTCCGCGAGAACTGCAGCGACTTCCCAGGATTCGGTGAATCCTCCCGCCGATGCATCGATCGCGACGAGCTCGAAAGGGACCTTTTGTCCAATGCTCATCATCAATTGCTGGAGTTTTCCCTTGGGGGCGGCAGCGACCCACCAGACTTTGCTTCCCACCTGAGACTTCGCCAGATGCGCCGCTTCGAACAAGGCATGCGCCGCCCACGGGTCCAAAACGGAAGGAAGCATCATTTCGTTCTTGAGCCCCGGGCCCGAAGGTCCCATGACGGGTTCCAGGGTCTGAAGGGGGTCGGGAACAATGCTCCCGCAAACAACGATATGATATCCGCTCATGATCAATTCCCTGTTCTCATTGGGTTAGCTGGGTTTCCGAGGCGCGATCAGTTCTCGACGGAGTGCAGGCCCCCCGACCCGGCTCGGAAGTCGATGTTCGACAACCGTCCTTCAACGGGCCTGCCGCAATTCCAGAGGCAGACACCGCAATGCACGCACTTTTCCCGGTCGAAGCGTACTCCGCCTTCAGGATCCCGCTCGATGGCACGTCCCGAACACATCTCGACGCACACCTTCTCCCGACAGATCGCACACAGCTCCGGGTACAGGAAGACGACGTGATCGGCATAGCCGGGCGCCGCTTGGACCTTGCCCCCGATCAGCAATGCGTCCTGCTGAGAAACCAGCAACTTGCCGTCATAGGGGACCTTCGGCCAACCGGAGCGTTCCATGAACGCTTCATGGGCCGGAATGCCCTTCTCCTCCGCCTCCTGACGAATCGCATCGATCTCGTCAGCGGGAATCCTGTCGCCAAAATAGGTCTCTGCGGTCGGAAACCTGTCCTGAGGCTCGATGCGCCGACCGGGCATGGCGAGGCGGCCTCCGCTGAAACCTGCCATCGCCATTCCGATCATTCCGCTGATGAAACTGCGGTTGAAGCCGTCCCGGGAGCGCTCGGCCACTCGACCTTCCGATTCCACCCAGCTCGTACGCCGACGCGCCACATAGGTCTTCTCGAGGCTTTCGCGAGTGAAGGGCTGACCCGTCTCGACCAGCTCGATCACGCTCTCGGCCAATAGTGCCCCCGTCGTCCAGGCCTCATCAACCCCGGAGCCGCTCAGAACATTGGTGCTGCCCGATCCTTCCCCTATCCGGGCGTAGCCGTTTCCTACCAGAAACGGCTCTCCCTGCCGGCCGGACTCCTGCAGCGACTTGGCTCCCCAGGAACGTAACGACCCGTCCTTGAGGTAGCGCCAGAAATAGGGGTGCTGAATCCAGTATTGGAGATATCGATAGGACGTGCGGACCGGATTATGGAACCAGGAAGGGACGAAGATGCCGGCCGAAACGAGCGTTTCGGTGTGCATGTACAGGAACCCGAAGATCTCAGGCTCCGGATAGCCAAATGTGTGAAAGATGGTCCCCCGCTCGAGGCCGACCGGCTTGGGAAGTTCGACCACCATCTTGGCGCCGACCGCCCACTCCGTCTGGTGGTGTCCCTCCGGCAGGCCGAAGTGCTCATCCAATTGCCGGCCAACGGCGCCGACCGGTCCGTCACCGACTACGGTCAATCCCGCCCTTACGTCCATGCCCGGCATGAAGCCGTCAGAGGGCGCTCCGACTTTGTCCGTGCCTTGGTCGACCAGCCGTACGCCGATCACCGAGTCCCCTTCTACCAGTGGCCCCTTGACTGGACTGCCCGGCCAGATCACGACGGTACCGCTGGCCATCAATTCGGACCCCACCCATTGCATGAATTGACCGATGGAGAGCACGTAGCCACCGTGCTTCCGAAGAAACGGGGGCACATAGGGCAGCGTGACCGCCCACTCGTCATACCAGGGAAGCCAGCGACTCGCTCGGATCATGCGATCGGCTATTCTGAGACTCCGGGGACGGCGGCTTGCACCTATGGGATCGAGCAGATAGAGGAGCTTCTCCTGCTTGATTTCCGCCGCCATGGAAACCGCATCGGGCTTGAAATCGGGCAGACTCTTGTGGATGCCCCGGGCTCGAGTCGCGACACCGGAAACCCCGAAAGCAATGTCATCGGCGCGCTCGTAACAGGCGATCTGCAAGGGCATACCGGGCATGACACGGCTCTCGAGGCGGGGTGTCCCGTCCTCGTGAAGCAGGGAGCGAGAGAGCGTCGTCAGGAAGCCACCGGCTGCAGGTCCGAATCCGACGCAGACCACGTCCACGTCGAAACCCTGCCGCTCCACCTTGACGGCTTCTTCTTGAGGCAGTGTCTCAATCATCTTCTATACCGGGTAGTCGAGTGCTTCCGGGATCATGACTTGCGCCAGAGCCGACGCCGCCCGATCCTTGGCGAGCCGGCTTCCGGTCAGACAGCCGTCCACCTTCATGCGCTTACGGGCAAAGTCTTCGAAGCCATCGAAGCGGACGCAGGGACCTGCCTTCAAGGGTCTCGAGTTCTCATCGACGACATCCGAGTACGTTCCCGCGGTTCCGGAGATGCCCGGGATCAGACCCTCCAGCACCTCCAGTTCCTGGGGCTGAAAGCAGGTTCCACAGCTCTCGTCGTCCCAGGCCGGGTGCCGGTTGTATCCATAGACCAACTCTGCACAGATGCGCCCGGCTTCCCCAGCCGCAGACGCAGACTGTACGTGACACAAATCGGTGAAGAAATCGACCAGTCCGGGAAGAGCTTCCGCCAGTACCGAAGACTCTCCGCCTCGTTCTTCCAGAGCCACCAGATCCAGGATCTGTGCCCGGCTGGCGAGCAACCAGCACAAGGCATCAGCGAGAGGAAAGGTTACCCCCTGCCTCTGTCCTCGGTACAGCAGGTTGCCTTCGGCATCCCTGGCCTGCTGTAAATGAAGCAAAGTCCAGAGCCAGAGATCCATCGCCGAAGCCAGGTTGCACGCTCCGGTTCCCGGCCGCTTCGCCGCGATCGCTCTCATCTCCCTGATCCAGCCGCTGAACTGGGCCAGAAAGAGCTCGTTCGTCATCGTGATGGACAACTGGCGGCGCTGCACCGCCTCCGGGCCTTCGTAAGTCGCTTCCAGCTGAGCGTCCATCCACTTCTGACCCAGGAATCCCGGGCAATCCTCGGTGATTCCGTAGCCGCCCATCAAGCTGACGGCCTCCCGCATCATGTTGGCGCCGTGGCCCGTGTTCCAGAGCTTGCAGGCGGGACACAGGACATTCGCTACAGAGTCGAGAAGCTGGTACTGGATCAGCGGGTCCTGAGCAAGCGCTTCCGTCCGGACCTCGTCGCGCTCGCTGCTCGGCTGCGAGCGGAGTTCCAAATAGTCCATGGCATCCTTTTGGAGCTGACGGGTGAGCTTCAATTTGTCCCGTCCGGTCTTGATGCCCCGCTCCTCGAAGATCCGGTCCTTCTCGCGCTCGAGCGGATCCAGCTCATCGAAGAGCCGCGCCGTGGCAAAGCCCAGCGAGGCTCCAGCTTCGCCGGTCGCCCAGACATCGACGAGCCGATGCAGGGCGTCTTCCTTCTGCTGCAGACCGAGATCGAAGCGAGGGCTCCCCGGCGCCGCCAGGTCTCCGCCCCGGAATCGTTGCCTTTGATAACGGATGATCGGCTCCACAGCCGAAAGCAGCTTCGCCGCAGTCATGACGCCCACCGTCACTCGGGTTCTGCGGAAGACTGCTTCGATGATCTCTCCGTGGCTGTATTTCGGAACGATCACTCCGTTTTCGATCGAATAGCCGCCGATGATGCGACTGGCCGGGACCTTCAGGCTGAAGACCGGATCGCGGGTCGAGGATAGCTGATGGACGAGTTTCTTCGTCGGAGCACCGCGATCGAACACCCCGGGATCCGTCTCCTCGAGGATGACCATGCAGGAGCTCTTGATCCGTTCATCGTTGGTGTTCACGGCGGCCGTAACGAAGTTGGCGAAGTCCATGTTGGTGATGAACCGACCGCGCTTCTCTACCAGCAAAACGGGCTCCTGGCCCTCTTCCCATTCCGCGATGCGCACCTTGCCCCCGAGCATGCTGGCATCGACGCCGACGTAGGGCAGCGGCTCCGTCAACGAGAACGCACCTCTCCAGACCTTCCGCTCTTCGCCCGGCTGAGCGGGGATGCAGCGACTCATGTAGGTCGTGACCTGCTCGGGAGTCCCGCGTTCGTGAATCGGCGAAAGCGCCAGGCATCCCGCCAGGCTACAGGTCGCGGCACCGCCGTCGACCCACGCCAACTCGAAGGCGACCAGGGCCAGAGCCAGGTTCTTCGGGCCTTCGATGAAACCGCCGTGCTCGGGATCCATGAAGACCGAGGTGATGCCCGACTGATCGAATGCGGTCAGCAGGGTTTGTTTCTCTTCGGTCCATTCGTGGGTGTTGCGGGCGCCGTCCGCCACCAGGCGGGCAACCGGGCCACGAGCCACGGAACGGGCGCTCTGAACGAGCATCTGGAGATCGAATCGGTCGGCGAACCGCCACTGGATCTGGCGGACGTCGTCGCCGGGCAGAGTTGAAAGAGTCTGCGTCTTAAGCTCTGGTGCACTCATGTTTGATTCTTTGAAGGAATGGGTTTTTCGGACGTTCCTACACTAGGCGAGTCATGATAGGAGAATCGCCAGTGGGAGTCAATCTGACCGGCTGGAAGCCCGGCGGGGATTTGAGGTTTTCGATGGTCGATCTTCGAATGCCGATTCTCGATTGGAGCAGGAATCCCGCATCCCGAATTCCGAATGAGAAATGACCGCGGCAAGGCCGCAAGTCCCGTCCCGAAATTCCGTTCTCCCGTCCTCCGGTTCTCCTGTCTTGCTGTCTTCGTCCCAAATCGAAATCGGAAATCGGAAATCGGGAATTGACACTCCCTTCGCTCCATGTGCGGCCGAAGTGACATGCTATAATACGCGCTTCTGAGCCGGCGTAGCTCAATCGGTAGAGCGACGCATTCGTAATGCGTAGGTTGGGGGTTCAAGTCCCTTCGCCGGCTCCATCTGCCGGGTCAGGAACCGAGTTCCAACTCCAACATCCGCATGAGGTGCCCTCCGGGATCTGACATCGTTCGAGCTTCGCACTTTGTCCCGTGCCGGATTCGACAGTCCCGGTCTCAGCTTCCAACTCCGACGGGATGTTGCCAAAACGGCGGGCGCCAAGATTCATCCTTGATTCTCCAGCCCTCTGTATTCGTTCGACAGACCTCGGTGGCGGCCCGCGAGTGGTCTTGCCCTCCCGCGCTCCTATGGTGGTGTAATAGACGAGTGCGAGACCCTGCAGTCTGGATCGTCAGCTCGCAGCAGTGGCCCCGGGCGATGCTGCGGGCCGAGTTGATCGAGCGGGGTCTCGACGCCGTGGGTTTCATCGAATGCTCCAATGCCGTTCGAGCGCTGAGGAATCCGCTCCGTCGCCGCCCCGCTCTGATTGTCCTCGAGCTGAAGGAAGCACGGTACGAGCGTGAAGAAGTCGAACAACTGCAAGCGGCCGCTCCCGTCATCCTGCTAGGTGGTGCCGCGGAACTCAGCGGTTCGCTCGTCGCTGAACTCCCCTGGGCAGCCGTTCTGAAGCGCCCTGTTACTCTTGGCGCCGTCGCCGATGAGGTCGAGAGAATCCTCGAAACCGGCCCGCCGGAGCAAGTGATTGAGCCGTAGTCCCCTCCTGCCGTCAGGCCGGGACTCGACAGGCATGACCGTGACCGCGCTCGAAGTGACGGCGACCGGTCAGGCCTCCCTGTCCTAGAGCATAGCCCCAGTGAATCCTCTGAGGACGACTTTCGTGGGTGCCGCCCGACCTCTCGGGAGCTACATTCGTTCTTTCGCCCATGCACGAAACTAGGGCTGGGTCTCGAGCCAGGTCGGCACTTCCCAGGCGTCCGGCTGATTCGCTTCCAGTGGAGCATAGGTGATCTCGTTGGTGTGCGTGTCCTGCTGAACTCCGATTGCACTTACGCCGTAGTCGCATCGCAGACTCATGGAGCCGAGGAAATCCTGCCCGACCGACAGATCGGTCAATTCGTCGACGTACTTCGCCAGCTGCTCCCGGGGACCGAGAGTGAAGTCGAAACTGCCCGCCAGAGCCCCTCCGTTCCCATCGTAGAGGTTGAGGGTGCAGGTATTGTCCACCCCATTCGGATTGTTCCAGGCGATGGCGTGGCGGGTGCTGGAATCCTGGTGAACCGGTGAGATCCAACTGGGGGACGTTGTCGACGGAACGAGAGAGACACTCGGCAGGTTGCCGAGCTTCCATGAACCCAGTACGTTGAATGCGCCGGTGGAAGCGAAGGTCGTGGATGCGGCCTGAATCTCGTTCGACTGGGCGTGGTATTCCTTTGTCTCCATGGGTTGCAGAGTGATCGTCCTCTCCTCGAGCAGGTTTGCGTCCGGTCCGTAGTAGCTGACAACGACGGAGATCGGATTCCGATCCCAGTTCGAAAGTTCATAGGTTGACGCACCGGGCGGGGATTGGGGCGCAAACTTTCGATTGGAAAGATCCACCGGACTGTATGTGTACTTTCCCCCTGAGTTGCCTATGATGAATCCCAGGCCTGTCGACGGCTCCACCTGGAAGCCCAGGAGCTTCGAATAGGTATCGACCCGCAGCTTGCCGAACGTGGAAATGGGACATTGCAGGTTATCCGGGTTCAACTGGAGTCCCTTGAAAGATCGATCCCAATTGACCACGGCTCGACTGGTGCCGAAGGGCAAAGCGGAGACATGGCTGGCCGTCGGATCCTTGGAGTATCCAATCTTTTCCGTGTCAAAGGCCTCGGTGACCGGGTCGTAGGCCAACCCCTTGAAGGCGTTTCCGTCGAAGTACACGAGACCGACGCGATTACCGAAGGCGAAGGCCCTGGAGTCCGTTCCGTACTGAGCGTCGAGCGAAGGCGGCGGCGTGAGCTGACCGAGCGCTGTCGAGGTGGTTTGCTGCGTTGAAAAGCTGTAGGTTCGCGCCTCCAGGGAATAGCCCTGAGTTTCAGCGAACATGGTCAACAGTCCGGAATCATAGTGCAGACTGGGCCGGATTCCTCCTTCGCTCCTGCTGAGGTAATTCGCTGACAGATTCAGATTGAGCTCGTTGAATTGAGAGAAACCACCGCTGCCGATGGTCGAGTGGAAGAGCCGGGGTCTAGACGAGGATTCGTCGAATCCCATGAGTACGACATCCTGCCCCGAAGTCGCGATCGACACATCGGAGTACATAGTGCCGGGCATCGTCTGGAAGTCGAGCCACGTGCCATTGGAGGCGTACCCGGCGTTCAGTGCGCCGCCTTCGACCACACCAAAGACAGTGCCGGGGAGACTCCCGGTCGTCGCGACATCGAGGCCGGTGAGTGGAGAACCCTGGGCCAACACGAACGTGCCCTGCGAAGTCGTCTGGACGAGGTCGTTCCCTGAGTTCGTCGTCGACGGGAGAAGGGCCAGTGTCGAGGCTAAGTCTCGACCCGCAGGAATCGCTACGAGAGCCTCACGATTCGCGATCGGGGTGACTTCTCCGACCCTTCCCTGCTCGATGGTGGGTTGTCCTCCGAACAGGACTCCACCTGAACAGGCGAATGACACTGCAACGAAAATCAACGTTTGGACTCTCGAATGGCGGTCTCTCTTCTTCATGTCTGGCCCCCTAAGGCAGGTTGCGGAAGACGGGTTCGACTGAGGATCGCGGCGGGTAAGATCGATCCGACCACTCACCGACCGGCAGACAAGATAACCGTCTCCAAATCGGCCCATGGCTCCCCCTTCCTTGAACGAATCGCAATATGCAGGCGCGGAGTTTGCCAATCACGATAGACCAGGCTGCCAGAAATGTCAACTGGATTTGTCTATTTGCCATCACTGTCAACCAGACATCCGCCCCTTCCTTCCTGCCGTCGTGAGCGCCTGAGCAGCACCTTCGCCTTGAAAATGACAGCCCGCCGGGAGAAACTCATGGTTCACATGCTCAAGGATCGAAGGAAGTTCTACCGCTGGCAGACCTCGATCTCTTGTGTTTGCCGGGGGAACGGCTGCACGTTTACGGGAGAGATTGAGAACCTATCACTCGGCGGAGCTCGGATCGTAAACCCGAGCAGCCTCCCGCCCGAAGGAATCGATCTGGACGTCGTCCTGCACCGCAGGGACTACAGCGTCAGCCTGAAGGCCCATGTCTTCTATGTTGAGGCGGAAGCGGCCGAAATGGCTTTCGGGATCGAATTCTATGGCACGCTCCACGAGAGGACCCAGAAGCTCCTCCCGCTCTTTAGACAGTATCTGAGCGAGGGTCAGCCGGGAGCCGTCCACTGAAGTTTCGATTTGAGATTTGGGATTGTCGATTCGGATTGAACCCGGAGACCGGAGGGATCCCGGGTTCAACCGTTTGACCGGTTCGGGGTTCAACGTTGGAGGCGTTCACGGCTCAACTCAACTTTCCAGATGTTCGAGGTTCAAGGATTCTTCGCCTCGTTTACTCCTTCCACCTCATCCACCCCGTCCGCCAAGTCGGACCTGTCTGACGAGTCCGACAGGTCAGACGCGTCTAAAGCGTCAGGCTGCGTCAGCCAGAATCACTAACCCGTTCTCCCGTCCCCCGGTTCTCCCATTCTCTTCGGACTCGGAACCCACCTACGCATTCGCCTGGACCCGTTGGTTCTGAAAGCGGCGGACCAGAATCATCGCACCCCAGGTGATCGCCCCGACCATCAGCAAAAGGCCGAGGGCGTGGGTGCAGGTTGCGATCTGTTGGTCGTAGCGCAGAAGGCCGGTCTCATTCAGCAGGTACTCCCAATCGTGGAATCCATAGGGAGCCGTCCTGCCGGTATTGCCCCCGATCAACGGCAGAACGCCCGCGCGAGCATCGTTGATGTAGGGTGCAATGTCCACGAAATTCTCGCCGAACCACCAGAGGCAGATTGAGGCCCCGAAAGGATCCGCTCTCTTCCACAGCAGAGCCACTCCACAGATCATGGGCACGAGCAACTGTCCCAAGGTCCCGCCCAAGGTGGTAATGAACTTCCCGAAAGGCGAGAAGACGATGTGTCCGGCTTCATGGAAGGGCAGGTTGATGAGGTGGATGAAGCTTTGCCCGGCAGCATTCGAGGAGACCGGCGGCACGACGAGTGCCACCCCCCAGACGACGAGTACCGCGAGCAGTCCGAACCTCAAAACCGTCCCCCCGAGCCTTCCATCGCCCGGCATGTCCGTCGCCCATCCTGAGGAGAACTCCGAGCGTTCGGATTCCGCGCCTTCGGACGGTGGCCGCCGTTGAGCGAGTTTGGCGGATTCCCCGAGAGCGCGAAGCGCCAGGTACTTCTCGACCACGATGCTGCAGCGGGGGCATTCGCTGAAAGCCTCTGCCCCCCGATGACCGCAACGGGGACAGACATAAACTGGCTCCATAGTGAAGTCCTTGGCAGAAGCATAGCAGCCGGTTGAGACAGGTTCTGTGATCGTAATCTCAAAACTGAGGCTGGTGGAACGAGGATGCGGAAGAGCTCACGAAAGCAACTGCGAGGTGTTCTGAGATCCTGCGCCGACCTGTCGACGCTCCACACCGACCCTTGCCGATGGCGCCGCAGGAGATCGGTTGATGCTACCCTGAGACGATGCGCATCTCCCGCCGGCGCCTCCTTCAGTCGATGGTTGGGACCGGCCTTGGCCTGGCGACGGCCTCGGCAGGCGGGATCTCATACGGACACTGGGTGGAGACGGAATGGCTCGAGATTGTGCATCGTGAGCTCAACTTCGAGCGACTCCCCTCGGGACTCGACGGGCTGCGGATTGCTCTGCTGGCGGACTTTCACCTCTATCCGAACACTCGGCTCGAGTACATTGAACAGTGCGTGGCCGCGGCTCAACGATTGCGGCCCGATCTCGTTCTGCTGGGTGGAGATTTCGTTCAGGCTACTGCTGAGGCCATTTTCGACCTGGCTCCGGTGCTTGCCAGACTGAGTTCGACCCTGGGCAGCTTCTGCATTCTGGGAAACCACGATTACTGGAAGGGCCGGGACATCGTCGAACAGGGGCTGCGGGAGTCCGGCCTACCGCTGCTCAGGAATGAAGGCCGGACGCTCGAATTCGGCCATGCGGCATTCTATCTTGCCGGAGTCGACGACTGTTGGGCAGGACAACCGGACCTCACAACGGCCATGGACGGACGGCAAGCCGGCACGTTTACGATCCTGCTCTCTCACGAGCCGGATCCGGCGTCCAGTTATGCCCTCGACGAACGGATCGCGCTCCAGTTGTCGGGCCACAGCCATGGCGGCCAGGTTCGTTTTCCTTTCATGGGTTCACCTTTCCTTCCGCCCTTTGGCCGCCGATACGACATGGGACTCTATCGGATCGGAAACATGCTGCTGTACACCAATCGGGGAATCGGCGTCACCGCACCCATCCGGCTCAACTGCAGGCCGGAGCTCACCCTCTTCACCTTGAGAGCCGGCGCGAAGCCGGATCCCTCGCGGGTGGGAGCGCCGTGATGAAGGATGAACCTCCCGACAACCGACTCGAGGTCTCGTGCTACGAAGGGTACAAGGCGGAAGAGCGACCGGCTCGCTTCCGGCTGGGCACTGTCTGGCACTCCGTCGAGGAAATCCTGGATCGCTGGTACGGTCCTCGAGACCGCTTCTTCAAGGTGCGCGCGGAAGACGGCAACATCTACATTCTCTGCCGCCGGGAGGACGGCTGGTCACTCGTTTCGTACCGCCGAACGGGAGTTTACTGAGCGTGGCCAGGGCTCTCAAGCTGCCGAGACAGCCCGCCTGAGCCTCCGAGGTGATCGTGTCCCGACAGCCGCTCGGTCCTTGAGCCAGAGGGGAGGCCTGCCGCAGACGCCAGTCGGGGTGCCGGGATTGCCGTCGTTCCCAGCTTCTTTCCCTCTGGACTATCGGCGAAGATCCCGGATGTAGATATCCTTGAACATCATGTTCCCTTCGCCGCCCGAGTGGAGCTGGAGAGAAATATACCCGTCCGAGACCTGGGGACTCGGGTTGGTGTAATCGAGGATGCGCACACCGTTCAAATACGTGATGTAGCGGTTTCCTTCCACGATCAGAAGAAACTCGTTCCAGTCGGTCGGTCGAATCAGGGACTCGAACTCCGGAGCAGGCCATGCCTCCCAGCCACGTCCGTCTCCATAGATGCCGCCTGTGTGATTTCCGACTTTGCGATCGATTTCGAACTGTCTGCCCTGACTGATATCGACCGTACCTGGACGGAAATCGGAATGGAAATAGACACCGCTGTTACCGTCGGCCAGGCACTTGAAACGCAGTGCCAGCTGGAAATCCGAGTATTGTTTCTCCGTGCGCAGGTAGCCGTATTGATCCGTGACTCCCTGCCCATGAATGATGCCGTCAACGACTTCCCACTTCTCCTGGCCGACCTTGACCCATCCCGTCAGGTCCCGACCATTGAAGAGGGATTGCCAAACCGGTCCGGCGTCGGCCTCCTGCGCCAGAGCGCTCCCCACCAGCAGTGCGAGACTCAGCATTGAGATGACAAGCATGCTCTTTCTCACTGTCCCGACTCCTTTCCCGTCACTCTTCGACCCAGTTCAGGATGATCTTGCCGGAACGGCCGGATCGCATGACCTGGAAAGCTTCCTCGAACTGAGTGTAATCGAATCGATGCGTGATGACGGGGCTGATATCCAGTCCTGTCTGGATCATCGACTGCATGAGGTACCAGGTCTCGTACATCAACCTGCCGTAGATGCCCCGGATGGTCAACCCGTTGAAGATCACGGTGTTCCAGTCGATGGCCAGATCATGAGTGGGAATCCCCAGAAGCGCGATCTTGGCCCCATGACACATGTTCGCCAGCATGTCTTTGAAAGCCTGTCCGTTGCCGGACATCTCCAGTCCGACGTCGAAGCCCTCCTTCATGCCGAGTTCCTGCTGGACGTCGGCGATCGACTTCTCCCGGATATCCAGAGCCACCGTCGCTCCCATCTTCCGAGCGAGGTCCAATCGATAAGGGTTCAGATCGGTGATGACGACATAGCGAGCGCCGGCATGCTTGGCGATAGCCACGGCCATGAGACCGATCGGGCCGGCCCCGGTAATCAGCACGTCTTCGCCAAGCACCGGGAAAGACAGGGCACTGTGCGTCGCATTACCGAAGGGGTCGAAGACGCTCAGGATCTCCATGGGGATGCGCGGATCCGCATGCCAGACGTTGGTGACGGGGATGGCAAGATACTCCGCGAAAGCGCCCGGGCGATTGACCCCTACTCCACTCGTCGATCGGCAAAGATGGCGCCGACCGGCCAGGCAGTTGCGGCAGCGGCCGCAGACGATATGACCTTCTCCGGAGACGATATCTCCGATTTCCAGATCGGTGACATTCTCGCCGAAATCGGCGACCGTTCCGACGAATTCGTGTCCCACCGTCATGGGCACGGGAATCGTCTTTCGAGCCCACTCATCCCAGTTCCAGATATGAACGTCGGTGCCGCAGATGGAGGCTTTATGGACCTTGATCAGGACATCGTTGATGCCGATCTCCGGAACCGGAACCTCCTGGAGCCGCAACCCCTCTGCCCGCTCGTGCTTGACGAGTGCCTTCATGGTCGTCTGCATATGCTGCAATGATAGCTGATGGGGAGGAAGCGGGTGGAGATCAAGGATTTAGGGATTGAAGGATTGAGGGATTGAGGGATTGAGGGATTAAGGGATTGGGGATTGGGAGGCTGAGGGTTGGAGATTCTGGGAATGCCGGATTGAGAACGGGTGGAAGCTCCCCCTCCAAATCCTCAAGTTCCTCAATCCCCGAATCCCCTAATCTCGAGTTTCCCCGATTCTTCGGTCCGCCTTGAAGTTGGAGACGACTTCAGCAAAGATAGGCTCCTCTCGTGACATTTCTACTTTCTGTCTGGAGTCTCTGGAAACGGGAAATCGTGCGGTTCCTGCGTCAACGCAGTCGTGTCTTTGGCGCCCTGGCGCCGCCTCTGGGGATCTGGCTGCTGATCGGCTCGGGTCTCGGCTCCTCCTTTCACCTTCCCGGCGCTCAGTCGCAGATCAACTATCTGCAGTACTTCTTTCCCGGGACCATCCTGCTCGTGATCCTGTTCACGGCCATCTTCTCGAGCATCTCCGTCATCGAGGATCGCAGGGAAGGGTTTCTGTTGTCCGTTCTGGTCGCCCCCATCTCCCGTCAGGCCATCGTCTTGGGGAAGATCCTCGGTTCCACGAGCCTGGCGTTCGTCCAGGGGATCCTGCTGCTGTTCTTGAGTCCGCTGCTCGGAATCGAGCTCAGCATCGAGAAGTTCATCCTGCTGTCTGTGGTCCTGTTGGTGGTATCGCTCGGTTTGAGCGCGCTGGGCTTCGCCGCGGCCTGGAAGACGGAATCGATGGAGGGCTTTCACTCCGTCATGAACGTTCTGCTCTTTCCGATGTGGTTGCTGTCGGGCGCGGTCTTTCCGGCGGAGGGAGCGTTCACCTGGATCCGTTGGATCATGCGGGTCAATCCCCTTTACTACTCGCTGTCCGCACTCCAGGACCTGCTCCATCAGGAAGCGTCGCAGATTCAGAGTCAGATGGTCGGACTGGGTCCGGCCTTCGCCGTGACCGTCGTGTTCGGATTGACGATGATCGTCCTGTCAGTCTTCCTGGTGGCGCGCGGCAAGCTAACCGGCTACGAGTGATGGATATTCAGCAGCTGCCGACCTTGAATGCCGTTCTCAACGGCAGTGCGGCCGTGCTGATGTGCTGCGGATTTCTGCTGATTCGACGTCGCAGCGTTCACTGGCATCGCAATCTGATGTTGTCCGCCCTGGCCTGTTCCGCTCTCTTCCTGACGTCCTACCTGGTCTACCATTACTATACGGGTTCACACCCGTATCCCGGCCGTGGAGCGCTGCGGAATCTCTACCTGATGATCCTGTTGACGCACACGGTCCTGGCGGCCGCCCTCGTTCCGATGATCGCCTTGACGGTCTATAGAGCTCTCCGGGGTGATTTTGGCAGGCACCGCCGAGTGGCACGCTTCACCCTTCCTGTATGGCTATACGTGTCCGTAACCGGCGTGGTCATCTACCTGATGCTTTACCGATTCGCTTGAGCGACACTTCACCGGAAGTGCGGCTGGAGCGGGACAACCCGTACAGTCATGCTCCGTAGCAACCTCGGGCAACGACTTTGCGGGTTCGAAACCCTGAAGACGAACCGCATGGTCAAAGGGCGTGTGACCAGGCGACATACGGATCAAGCAACCTCGAACACCTCTTCCTTCTCATCGTCGCCGGTGGCGCTGTTGTCCACGCCCCGCAGATCAATCTCCGCAAGACGGGAAGCCTTCAAAGCCCTCTTGTAGTAATGAGGGTGAGAGGCCTTTGTCGCTGTATAAACAGCTTCCCAGCAAGTCGGGCAGGTATCAAGGTGAATCAGAAAATCAAGCGTATCGTCTTCCTCGAGCCGATTCTGGAGATATCGCACCAGAGTCTCTCGGTTACAGTTCTGGGTATTCATTGTTGAACTCCAATGTATTAGACAGGTCGATCTCGAGCAAAGTTTCACGGGCTTCGAATTTTCCTGTTTCTATCCGATCGACGTATTGAAGATGGATATTAGGAGTTCTGTCACACTTTGGCGTGGATTCAGTCGGGCGCCCAACTACATTTGCTTCCAATTGGGCCCCCCTCCACCTTCAGGGGGGGTCCACAAGATTACCTGGTAGGGATCGGCAATCTCGCAGGTCTTGCAGTGAACGCAGTTGCTGAAGTTGATGCGCAGACGACCCGTTTTCGTCTCGGACAGGATCTCATAGACCCCGGCAGGGCAGAAATGCTGGCAAGGATTTCCGTACTCCTCGCCGCAGCGAGTGTCACAGATCGACGGCTCCAAAACCTTCAGGTGGGAGGGCTGATCCTCTTCATGCGAAGTGTCCGAGTAGTAGACGGAGGTCAGCTTGTCAAAGGTCAAGACCTTATCGAATTCGAGGGATTCCTGAGCGACCGGTCCGGAGGTGCCGGAGATCCTCTTCATGCACTCGTATCCCGGTGAGATCGAAAGTCGATGCCGAATTCCCCGGCCTCCAGTGAGAAACTGCAGTCCGGCGCGCAGGAAGCCCGGCACGGCGCCAGCCTGAAAACCCTGCCTGAAATTCCTGACACGGTACAGTTCCCGCGAAGCCCAGGATCGAGCAAATCTCTTCTGATACGCGCTGAGACTCTGAGAGCTGAAATCGTTCGACTTCAGCGCATCGAAGATCGTTTCCGCCGCCAGGATCCCGGACTTGACTGCCAGGTGGATCCCTTTCAGACGTTGACTGTTCAGAAAACCCGCCGAATCACCGACGATGATCAAACCGTCGGCATACGTCTGCGGCATCGCCCAATATCCACCCTCCGGAAGAGCCTTGGCTCCGTAGGAGACCAGCTTGCCCCCTTCAAGATAAGGACGAATGAGCGCATGGGTCTTCCACCGCTGGAGAAGCAGATGAGCGTCGTTCGACGGATGGGGCGAATCCAGACCGACCACCAGCCCCAAGGCGAGGCGGTTCTCGCGCATCGAGTACAGGAAGCCGCCTCCGAAGTCTTCCGAGTCGACCGGGTAGCCAAGCGTATGCAGGACGAGGCCTGGGGGAATGTCTCGACCCGCCTCCCAGAGCTCCTTCACGCCGACCGAGTAGATCTGGGGCTCCCGCTGCCTACTCAGGTCAAGACGACGGATGGCTTGCTGGGCCAGCGTACCGCGGACACCTTCGGCCAGGACCGTGACTTTGGCAATCACCTCAATGCCCGGCTCGTAGTTCGATTTCGGTTCACCGTCCCGCCCGACGCCGCTGTCCCCGATTCGGGCGCCTCGTACATGGGGCCCGTCGAAGAGAAGCTCCGCAGCAGGAAAACCCGGGTAGACCTCGATTTCATGTAGCTCGCAAAGGCTCCCGAGCCACCGGACGAGCCGGCCGAGCGAGGCCACATAGTGACCGTGGTTTCGCAGAGGGGGCGGGGTCACCGGCAACTTGAACTCGTGTCTGCTGGTCAGAAAATGGACTCGATCTTCGGAGACCGGCGCCTCATAGGGTGGAGCCTCGTCGGAAAGTCCGTCCAGCAGTTCGTTGAAACCGCGCGGATCCACGACTGCGCCACTCAGGCTATGGGCGCCGACCTCAGCGCCCTTTTCCACGACCAGGATCGACGGTTCCATTGGTGTGCCCGGCTGGACGCCGGGCTCGACGTCCCGATTATGACGGGATATCAGTTTGCGCAGCTGGAGTGCCGTACTGAGACCGGCGGGGCCGGCACCGACGATCAAAACGTCAACCTCGAGCTGTTCCCTCTCCAGACTCACACTCTCATCTCCCCCGACCCGACTTACTCTGACCCGTCGGCCGTGTCAAGCACCGTTGATCGATCCGCCCCGGGCTCGACCGGACTTAGTCGTCTGCTCGACGGGTCTCGAGGTCCGGGACCGATCGCTCCACGATCCGCGTGTTCCAAGTCCGCTGATACTGCCGATAGGCGGTGGAGTCGGGATAGTGCTCGTCATCCGGATAAGGGAAGGACGACATGCCGTGAAACGGCAAGGGGCCCACGAAATCCGGCGCGGCCGAATTCGGATCCATATCCTTTCCGAAGCCGTCCACATAGACGAGATAATCTCTGACCCACCCCTTCGGGAGGACCGGAAGGTCTCGAAGATCGAAACTCGCGGCGATTTCATCACCCGAGCGAGTGATCACGAACATGTCGTCCCGATCCTTCAGCAGCGGCAAGACGTTGCCGAAGTGTGTATAGGCTCCCACATGGACCTTCCACTCCATCGGCACGAGTTGGTCGTACAGGTAAGCTTTGGGATTGCGTCCATCCGGACTGAAGGGCTTGGGGAATCCTCGATAGTGCAGATCCGCGCTTTCGGCTGCGAGCCGGTGAATCCGATAGTCGGTCCTCGGGTTGCCGCTTTCGACCAGGATCTGATCCCAGTAGATCTTCATGTTGGTGACGATGCGAACCAGCCGGGAGGACGACAGGAACTTGCCGGAGAGATCGACCGTCATCGTTTTCGGGAGTCCGGCCGGAAAGCCCATGTGCTCGATGACCGTAACCCAATGCCCGTTCTCGTCCTGCACCTGCAGGTAGGGGGAGACCAGTTCCACGCCCGCCTGCGAGGCTGCCAGATTACTCGAGCTGTCCGCATAGTCGATCCAGGCGTTCATCAGGAGTACCGTGTAGTCATTCGAGACGTCACCGAGATCCAGAATCAGGTCGTGGCGATCGGTGTAGCCTTTGAACGGCAGCGTATCCGGCACCTCGGGGTAGGTTCGATCGACCTTCTCAATGGTTCTCAAGACATCACGGCCGTGCCCATCGTGGGCCGCGACCGGCAGATGCGGTCGAGATACCGTAAAAATCTTGAAGGATTGATAGGGCGGTCCCGGCAGGAGTTTCTCATCCGGGAAGACATCGTAACCCGAAGGGTGATCGACGGTTACGAGTCGCAGCTGATCGAAGAGGATCGTCTCCTCCAACTGGTTGTTCATCGTGATGGAAACACGGCCATTTTTCAGCGCGACGTCCGAACGATTGAGTTTGATGTATTCGTTGGTGTCCGGGAGCTCATAGATCCCGGGAGCGAGCAGACTCCCATAGGCACTGCCGCCGAGGAAGTCGGTCTGAAACTGGTAGGTCTTCCCGTTCCAAACGTAGAGGATGGGGCAACTGGTACCTTTCCGATCCAGTTCCTGAATCTCCACGAGCTGGTTGGCGGGCCGATCGATCTCCGACTGCAAGATCCCGTTCGGCCACAGCAGGCGAATCGCGTCGACCTGCTGATGTTTCCCCAGCCCGAAGTGCAAAAGGGGAGGGTTCTGTGAGAGAAAACCCTGCGCACCGACGGTCTCGTGTCGTTGCCACAGCCCTCCTGCCTTGGCCTCCGCCTTCACGCCGAGACCATAGCGGTTGCTGCTGTTGCCCACCAGACGAACCTCGATCCAATTGTTCTGGTTGCCGCCATCATTGCGAAACAGCAGGGGGGCCCTTCCATTGACGTTAACGGCGAAGTCCAGATCGCCGTCCAGATCATAGTCCGCGATACTCAGGCCTCGCATCGGAAGGCCTCGGTATCTGTCCAGACCCGTCTCGGCGGAGACGTCTATGAACTTGCCCTCTCGATTCTCAAAGAGGTAGAGATCCCGTCCTCCGCTCAGGCCCTGCCCCTCCGTTACCAACGGAGTTGAGAGCAGGAGCACGTCCAGATCCCCATCGTTGTCGTAGTCGAAAAACTGAGTACTCAGACCGGGCCGCGAAGCAAGACCTGTCAAGGCCGGATCCGCCTCGAACTGGTCATGTCCCTGATTGAGCAGGTATTTCGACGTACCGCCTTCCTGAGCAGGCAGCCCGACGTCCGTGAAGCCGTCCTGATTCAGATCTCCAATACCGGCGGACAGACCCCGGCTCGAGTCTGCGAGGGCCGTCCCACTGATCAGTTTGAACGTTCCATCCCGCAGGTTGTTGAACAGTTGATTCGGCGCTCCAAAGTTGATGAGCAGAAAGTCGACATCGCGGGAGTTGTCGAAGTCGCAAGGTATGAAACCGGCCGTCCGCAGCGCTCCTCCTGCCAGATGAGAAGCCTCTCCGACTTCGGTGAAGGTTGCGTTGCCGTTGTTGCGGTAAAGGACGTTGGGCGCTCCGGTCAGATCATTCGGGAAGCGCACCGGGGTGGAAAAGGAAGTTGGAGGTACCGCGAAATTCGCCACGAAAATGTCGAGATCGCCGTCGTGGTCAAAGTCGACGAACCCTCCGCCCATTCCCCAGGCGGGATCGCCCGTTCCGGTCTCCTTGGTGACGTCGGCAAATCGACCGTCTTTGAGGTTGTGGTATAGAACGTTCGCCCCGTAGTTCACGAGATAGAGGTCCGGGTAACCGTCATTGTCATAATCACCCCAGACGGCTGCCATGGTCCGTCCTGAGTACGTGATTCCGGCGGCATCGGTTCGATCTTCAAAATGGCCCTTGCCGTCATTGTGGAACAAGGCCCCTCGAGCACCCTGGGGCCCCGCATTGGCCAGGAAGATGTCCATGTGACCGTCCTGGTCGTAGTCGGCGAAGGACACGCCGGAACCCACAGCGGGGACGAGCGTATCTTCGAACTCCGACAGCGTGGATACGGCCGCCGGCACCTTCCCCGGGCCGCCATGACGGAACCTTAGACCCGATTCGCCAGCCACCTCAGCAAAGGTCACCTTGATCGGCGCTGCCTCGTTCGGATTCCGCCCGCCGGGGAGAAAGCGCGGAGGAATTCGGTCGATGGCGATCGCGTACCGTCCCTGCTCGAGGTACTGGAGTCCAACGGTCGTACTACCGAACAGCCGCTGAAGACGCTGAAACTCCTTCATCTCTGCACGATTCCCCTCACGATCTCCGCTGCGATTCAGGGCCATAGCCAGGTTGTAGTGGGCAGAGGCGTTGTAGGGTTCGGCCTCGATGACCTGCCGGAAGTAATCAGCCGCCTTGGAGTAATCCCGTTCCTGCATAAAAAGGCGTCCGAGGTAGTAGTTCGTCGAAGGATCCCGCGGATCCTGCTCGTGGACCGAGGTGAAAGCATCGATGGCTTGCTTGACCTCGTCTTCGTTGCGGTAGATCAGGCCCAGAACGAACAGGGCGTGGATCTCCTTCGGATCCGCCTCCAAGACTCTCCGGGCGGTTTCCTGAGCCTTCGTGTATTTCTGGTCATAGAAATAGGCGATGGCCAGATTGACCTGCCCCGGAACGACTCCTGAGTCCAGTTCGACCAGCTTTTCGAACTGCGGGATAGCCTCTTTGAACTTGTACTGATCCAGCAGCGCAACGCCCTTGTTGTTCAGCTGGAGAATCTGAGATGCGAGATCGCCGCCTTCGGCGGACGTGCGTCGGATACCGAACAGGGCGATGAGGATCGCGAGAGCTGCAATGGCCAGTAGCGAAAGCCGGAGGGGAAGAAACCTCGATCGCTTCATGCGCCATATTCTAGCGCACGGAACGTCACCGGTCCCCTGAGCCGAATGGTTCACTCGTAAAGGAACAGATACTCCCGGTACCCGTTGCGCAGAAAGAATGAATTGGCAACGCGGAAACCCGGCATCATGTGGGCGAGCTCGGTCGACTCGTATCGGGGACAGTCACGCAGAACGCTCGACTGACTGACGTAACTCAGGTTCTCGTTGTCCAGAATCTTGAACCGATGCGGCACCTCGGGCATGTGCCGATTGGTCGAGATCAGGCTGAACATCAGGGTTCCCTTCCGCGAGAAACGTCCAAGGTGGATCATGAGGCTCCGGAAGGCCTCACGATCCAGATAGTTCAAAACATCCCAGGCTAGGATGAAATCGAAACGGCAGCTTTTCTGGTAAGGAAGGAGATAAGAAAAGACCTTATCGTAGGAGAACCCATCCTCGGGAGACAAGAAATCGAAGGACGTGATCGTCTCGAACAGGTCCTCAATGTAGAGCTTGCAGGAATACTGAGAAAAGAACTCGACATTTCCGCCAACCGGAGGTCCCAGGTCGAGGATCGTGTACTTCTGCCCTTCTTTGATCTGATGGAACAAAGTGTTCAGGGCCAGCGACTTCTGGACGGACGACTCGGGGGCTTCCTCGGCGGTTTCAGCTGTGCTCTTTCTGTCCCACCGACGAAACCAGGTACTCATGCCTTCGATGGATTATTGAGTTTCATGCCAAGTTGGCCCGGCGACTTCCGATCGTCCTTGTCCTTCTCCCTCTCGGTGCTTGCGCCTGCGGGGGGAATGACGGTAGGTGAAGCCGATTTCGCCGGAGCGGGACCTTCCATGTCGATGCTTCCCTTGAACTTCGACCCTTCCTCCAGCGTCACTCGGGGAGCCTGGAGATTCCCCCGAACGCTGCCTGACTGTCGGATGACGATGTTCTCATCTGCAAAAAGATTTCCCTGGACGTTTCCTTCTACGTTGATCGTCTTCCCGTACAGATCGGCTTTGACCTGACCATTCCTCCCGACAGTGATGCTGTTGTTCTGCAGTGTGACCTTTCCCTCGACCTTCCCTTGAATCAGAAGATCTTCATCGCCCGCTACGTCCCCTTTTACGACCAGCGAGGCCCCGATGATGGCTTGCTCTCTTACAGGCTGCGGTCTCACACTCGGTGTCGTTGACATCACTTCCGGCTCCTCTTCATCCGTCTTCTTCCACATAGTCCTTAGGATTCTCCCTCGAAGTTAGTCCTTCATTTCTATAGTGAAGCGGCCGGGCAAGTCAAGGACCGGGGTCACACATCCCGGGCGGCCCGACGCGCTGCAGATGCCGGTCCAGCGTTAATGACGAAACTCCCTGACAGGATATCGTGCAGACACCGCCTTTCGGGGTCGAAAATCGACCAGAAAAGACCGATAACGGTCAGACACGAAGGTAGAAAAAGAATCACCCGCAGCAACACCGAAGTCACGGGCACATCGTCCCTTCGCTCGGCATCGGCCAGAGTGAGCTGTGCTGCGTACATCCCTGGCGTCTGTCCAGAAAGGAGCAGGAAAAAGACCGAATTGAAGAAGTAGAAACCCAGCGAGAAGAGTATCGCCATCCGCAAGGAGCCGTAGGCGAAGAAGTCGAACCCGATTCTCCAAGCCGCCACGAGCGCGAGCGACATGCCCAATGCCAGTGGAACGGTGACATCGATGATCCCCGCCAGAAAGCGGGACAGCAGGATTTCTCTAGAGACGGGAACTCGGACTGCTTCGTCCTCGGGCTGTCCGACGGCGCTGGCCCCGCTTTCGGGATCATCTTCGCCAGCGGCGGGGACTGCGGTCGTAGACTCGAGTTTCAGTCTGCGCTGGAGCGGCCGTGGAACGGACCCTAAGGCAGGCGCGAGGCCTCGGCTCCGGCTGGCTGCTTCGTCCCGGACCTTTGGTTGGGTAGACACGGGCTTGGGCTTCCGAGTCTCATCGACCTTCTCTTCCTTCGCCCGTACCGGGTTCGACAGCGGCCGACTCGTCGACGGACGCTTGAGTTGATACTCGAACAGCCGGGTTTCGGTCTCTCCGATTTGGGGCGTCTTCTCCCTCGCTGAAACCAAACCCTCCGGGGATTTCTCGGGCGCGGCGCCCGGAGCAGCCTTCCGCTCCCCGCCAGCCTCCTCAGGTTTTGCGGAGCGCTCGTCGAGACGACGCCTCAGTTCCTTGCGCCAGTCGGCGGTCCGCGATTCGATCGGGCGCGGCTTGGCATCCAGAACCTCGAAAGCAATCGGACGGTCGACAGGAGGTTCAGGCTCTTCCGTGGTGTTGGATCCGTACTCGGGATCCCAAACAATGCCGCAGGAAGGGCACCGACCTTCATTCACGGGAACCTGGCAACGGGGACACAGCACGGCGCAATGTTAGCACAGAAGAAAGTCAGCGTTTCAGTCCGTCCAGAAGCTGATCGACTTCGTCCGCCTCCAGCAACTGGATCTTCTCGAGTCGTTGAGAAATTCGCTCCAGCTGGGCGAGGTACCGGTCCTTCGTTCCCGATTCCCGCGCTTGGCGGAGTCTTGCCGCAAAGGCCTCCTGTATTCTCTGCGCGGAATACCCCTCCGGCGCCTTCTGGACCACGGCGTTGGCCACAACAGCATTGACCAGCTCCAGAGAGTAGTGGCGCAGACTGATTAGAGCTGCCAGACCGAGAACCAGAATCAGAGCCATGGCGATGAGCATCCGCCGCCGCATAGGGACTATTCTCCGCAGAAAGGACGGCGGAATCAAAGTTGGTACAATTCGGGACATGAGACGGGCGGTATGTCTGGTCAGCGGCGGCATGGACAGTTGTGTCAGCGCTGCCATCGCGCGGTCGGACGGCTGGGAGACCGCTCTGCTGCACTTCAGCTACGGCCAGCGGACTCAGCGACGTGAGCTGAGGGCGTTTCGGGAGATCGTCGACTTCTGGGGGGTTCGACAAAGCATGGTCATCGAGCTTCCGCATTTCCGGTCAATTGGCGGCTCAGCTCTCACCGATCCGGCCATTGCGCTGCCCGAGGAAGCCCTTGATCAGCCCGGGATCCCTGTGTCCTACGTACCCTTTCGAAATGCCAATCTGCTGGCGGCCGCCACCAGCTGGGCCGAAGTCACTCAGGCCTCGCGTGTCTATATCGGCGCCGTCGAAGAGGACAGCTCAGGCTATCCGGACTGCCGGGAGACCTTTTTCCAGGCGTTCAACCGAGTCGTCGCGGAGGGGACGCGACCGGAGACATCCATCGAGATCGTGACCCCCCTGATCCACATGACCAAGGGCGAAATCGTCCTCAAGGGGATCGAACTGTCGGCTCCACTTCATCTGACGTGGTCCTGCTACCAGAGCGAGACGGCGGCGTGTGGGCGATGTGACAGCTGCCTGTTGCGTCTTCGGGGGTTTGCGACTGCGGGCGCCAAAGATCCTATTCCCTACGTCACTCAATCGGCTTCGGGGAGAGAGTGCTGACGGAAGATCCCAGGTTCCAGGGCTCCAACGCCCCAAGGGGGGCTAGTCGGAACTCGGGTCAGGCCGCGCGCCGGAGGGTGGCACGAGCAGAATGCGATACACACCCTCTGCGAGGGTGCCGGCCAACAATTCTCCGGACGACGTGCGGCTGAAACTCTGGATTCTGGAGAGTTCCTTACCGACGTTGACGGTCTCCCAAGTCGATCCGAGATCGTGACTGGTAAACAGGTAACCGACCAGAGGATCCGCGGCGACCACCTCTCCGGGGTCCGGTCCCCCCGCGACTGCGGCGATCTCGATTGGGAAGATTCCGTCGGCCCGGGCCCAGTGGTCCCCACGATCGTCCGAGTAGAACAGTCCTTCCTTCGTCGCGGCAAACAGACGGTTCTGGACGAGCCCCAGATCGTTGACCGCAATGTAGGGTAATCCCTCCACCCGGATCTTCCAGTCGCTTCCCTCGTCATCGGAACGAAAGATACCCATCTCAGTACCGATATAAGCCGTGTCTGTTCGTGGATCAGTCAGAACACAGAGCACGCTCCGGTCATAGACGCCGATCTCGAGTTTCTTGGGCGACCCATCTTCGTCGATGCGAAAGATCCCGCTCGAAGCCGCTATCAGTAGTTTCGACTCGCGGTCGAGGTACTGGATACCATTGACGACCAAATGTCCCGTGCCGGGGACCAGAGACCAGGCCTTCTCACCGGGAAGTCCGCGGTAGACTCCCCGCCCGGTTCCCAAGAGAACCTCGTCCGATCGCGAGGACGGCAGGATGGTG
This sequence comes from Acidobacteriota bacterium, assembly GCA_037388505.1. GTDB lineage: Bacteria > Acidobacteriota > UBA6911 > RPQK01 > JAPXNP01 > JARRKC01. Next base: position 34,124 of record JARRKC010000029.1, read on the forward strand.
CGGATCGAGCCCACCACTTCGCCCAGACCCTCGTTGTAGGACTGCCAACCCCTTCCGCCATTCTCGGACCAGAAGAAACCGCCGTGGCTGGTGTCGCGCGTCACCGCCGCAAACACTTCATTCCGACTTCCCGGGCGGCTGGCCACGTAGGAAATCTGGCGCTGACAGAATCCCGAATTGGAGGCTTGGAAGGTTTGCCCGCCGTCGCGGGTCGCGAGCACACCCGCATCATCGGTGCCCAGCAGGAACCTGTCGCTGTCCTGCCGATCGATCAGAATCGAATTGATCACGACCCCAGGCAGAACGAGTTTCCAGCTGTCTCCGCCATTGCGGGACCGGTACAGACCTTCGGTCGTTCCTGCGTAGATGACACCGGGCTTGGTCGGATCGAAGCGGACCACCCTCGTTCGCTTGGCCGCAGCGGGAATCCCGTTCTTGATCCGCTCCCACCGTTCACCTGCATTCAGAGAACGATAGACCCCTGAGCATGCCCCCGCCAGGAGATGCGAAGGGGCAACGGGGTCGATCTGAAAAGAGAAAAGGTCGCTGTCCCAGTACATTCCGCTGTGAATCGCGATCCAAGACTTGCCCAAATTTGGCGTTTTCCAGGCAAGCCGCCATGTGCCGACGTAAAGCAGATTCGCATCGGTCGGGTCGAAGGCCAGAGAGTGGACATTGTAGAGGCTCCGATAGCCTCGCGTGATGCGAGCCCAGTTCCTGCCTCCGTCCGTGCTGAGCAGTACGCCCTCGGTGATCCCGACCGCGATCACGTCCGAATTGGTCGGTGCTACGGCCACAGCCCGAATACTGCTTTGATGATCGCCCAGATCGATCTGACTCCAGGAACGACCCGCATCTGAGCTCCTGTAAAGCCCTCCCCGATCACTCTTCAATTCCCAGCCGCCGGCCCAGATGACGTCGGGATTGTTCGGGTCGACGACGAGGGCATCGATGACGAGTTCGCGTCTGCCTATGCCCGGACTCAGCTTGTGCCAGGAGGCACCGCCGTCGTTGGAAGCGAAAATCTGACCGTCCGCAGTACCGAGGTAGACACGCAGCGGCTGCTCGGGATGACTCGTCAGCGAGCGAACGTCCCCACCGAACGGCCCGAGCGGAATGAGATCGGGCTCGGCCCGAACCGGGAGCATCAAACAACCGGTGAGCACACAACACAAAAGGAGCAGCTTCTTGATTCGCATAGAAAAAAAGGCCTCGACTTCGACACGGCGGTTCTGCATGCGGCCTTCCTTCGTCGAATTGTCGGCGATGGGATTGCCCTCACCACCGGAAGTCGCCTCGATTCGGCCGGCGTCGATGTTGTGCTGCTTGACCAGATAGTCTTTGACGGCATCAGCCCGTCTCTGGCCGACCTTCAGATTGTTCGCCTCGCTACCCGTGCTGTCGGTATAGCCGGTCACGCGGGCATGCAGCTGCGGGTTCTGCTGCATCTTGAGTGCGATCTCATCCAACTGAGCCTTGGCCTTGTTGTCCGGCCGCATACCGGTCATCGGGATGACGACCTTCTCGCTCACGCTGAACGACTGGGTGCTGGTGCACGAGCCGCCGCGGTCGTCGTTGACGGTCAAGGTCACACTGTGCGAGCCACCGGTCATTCCGCTCGTGTTGATCGAGAGCATAGTTCCGCTTTCGGACCTGCCCTGACCATCGACCTGCCAGTGATAGGTCAGCGGATCGTTGTCCGGATCGGAGGCCTGCGCCGTGGCCGTCACCGTATCGCCGGCGAGCACGCTGGTCTTGTCCAGACTCAGCGAGCAGACCGGGTTGTGGTTCGGACGACGATTGATGGTCACATTGAACTCGCAGCTGGCACTCATGTTGTCGACATCGGTCACCGTGACACGAACCGTGTGAGCGCCGATGCTCTTCCCGGCGGTTCCAAACTCGAAGTCGGGACTGTTGTTCGAAACCGACTGGCCGTCCACCGTCCACGCATAGGTCAGAACATCGCCGTTGGGGTCGGAAGCCGTCGCGTGCAGCGTAATCGACTGTCCTTCGGTCACGCTCTGGGTGGTGTTCTGACAGTTGATCGTCGGAGGCAGCTTGTGCTTCTCGACGTTGATGTCGGCCGTGCAACTCGCCACCTTTTCGCCATCGCTGACTTCCACCATGACGCTGTAGCGACCCGCTGTCAGACCCGTCGAATCGAAGGTCGCCGAATCGTCATGCTCGGTCAACTTGCCCCCACTGGCCTTCCAGGTTACGGTCAGGTCATCGTCGTCCGGATCGAACATCGTCGCATTGACCGTCGCCGTATCGCCTTCCGTGACCGTCGTCGGCTGAGCTGAACATTCCACGGTCGGGGGCTCATCGATAGTCCGCTTGAGTACGGCCTGTACATAGAATCCGAGACAATCGGAGTCTTGCACGCCCGGAACATCCGTCCCGGTAATGTGGTAGTTGACGGCACCACTCAGCGCGAACGCCTTGCCTCCAAACGCCCGCAAGCCGAGATAGGCGTCCACGGGATCTTTCGAGTTGACGTATGGGCTCGTATCGCTCGTGCCCATGAAATGCGTCCCCAGCATTTCACCAATGAGCTGAAACGACTGCGCCCCCAGGGGAACTTCGAACCCGCCTCCCCAGTTCAGACTGTTCTGGCGGTCGATACCCGTTCGGTCGCCGGCCCAAAGATAACCGACGTCCGCGGTAAACGTTCCGCCTCCGGGGAGGTACTTCGAAAGGATGAAGTCGAATCCACCGTCCGTCGCGCCTGAGGTCAACCCTCGAAGCAGGTGCTGTCGATCATCCGTCATATGGAATTTGATGATCGGTTGAACTGCCAGGCCAACGCCGGCCCCGCGGCGTTCGGACAGCAGATTGAATTTCATGCCGGCCCAGAGATCCCCCGATCCATCACCGAAGCCGACATCCATGTACGGCGAATCGTTGTAGAAGCCGACCGCGCCGCCGGGCCGATCATTATTGAGCACGGCCGGAACGAGCGGACCACCTGGAAGAACTTTGTTTACGACAATGTCGTCGGCGTTGACTCTCTTGTAGGCTTCGTACGAACCGAAAAGCTCGATTCGATCGCTCAGCCCAACGGTAAACGAAACGGGGAAAACGGTGTAGTCGATATCACCTGGATCCCGATTGAATTTGTGGGCTGCGAAACCGAGGGCAACCTCACCCTGCCGGAAAGTGTCCGCAACGGGCAAGTTGAACAGCCCTGTACTTCCCCTGTGCGTCGGGATCAGGAACTTGATCTTTTCGCGATCCTGGGCGGCGGCTGTCGTGCCCACCAGGAGGGAAAGAACAAGCATGATCCATAAGCTCTGTTTCGGCCGAAGCATAGATTTACCTCCTGAATTACAGTTCCCTGGGCCATGCGCCCAAAGGCTGGATCCCAAAACTCCACATGCGTCTAGATCAAGATCTCTAGCGTGGAATACAGAAAAGAGCCCAGCGGTGTGCTCTCTCCGCATCCGCTAGAGTCATGTACGTTCCCAAAACGTTCAGTCTTGTCCCTCAAACGCTCTAACCTCGCGAGTATATCATCTAGCATGCAATGGAGTAACCGGAAAGTTCAATCGTCACCGAAATTTATGCGCATCCGATCATTTCGGCCTCCGGCCCGAGAATCACCCGGAGTTTCCGGCTAGAATGCCTTGTATATGGATGAACCGGAGCACCTGGATCAACCGGAGGGGATGACGTCACCGCCCGAGGACACCTCGCACAGTCTGGGAGCGCGGGTGATCAACGTCATCGAGATCGTCGTCGTTGCTCTCGCCGGACCAATCCTGGCGCCGGTCCTCTTTACCTTCGCCGGAGTTCCTCCTGAGCGGATACTCAGCAGCGTCCACTTCGTCGTGTCGCTCATGCTGACCGAAGCCTCGATCACTCTGCCGATCATCTACATCCTGGTCCGACTTCGAGGTCAAAAACTTCGGAGTATTGGCTGGTGGCGCGGATCATTTGGCAGGGAGGCCGCGATCGGGCTGGCCTTCCTCCCCATCCTTTTTGCGTCCACGATCTTGATCAGTCAGTTCTTCCAGCATGTCTTCCCTCAGTACGCAACACTGAAGAATCCGCTGCTGGACCTGGTTCAGTCACCGGGACAGCTACTGTTGATGATCCTCAGCAGCCTCTACGTCGGAGGATTGAAGGAGGAAACCCAGCGAGCATTCGTGCTCACCCGGTTCGATGAGAATCTCGGCGGAGCCGTCGCCGGACTCGTCCTGTGGAGCCTTTTCTTCGGATACGGACACTTGATCCAGGGATTCGACAACGCCATTGCCGCCGGTGCCCTGGGACTAATCTTCGGCCTGCTTTTCATCTGGCGACGGAGCATCACCGGACCTATGATCGCTCACGCCGCCTACGACGTCGTCACCCTGATCGTTTACTGGGAGTTCGTTGCCGCTCTTTCGTAGCCGCTGCAGGGTCCGCTCGGCTGCCTGCTGCTCGGCCTCCTTCTTGGTTCGACCCGACCCACGACTCAGTTCCCGCCCTTCGCAGCTCACCGAGACGAGAAACTCCTTTCGATGCTCCGGACCGATCTCCTTCAGTACACGATAGCGAGGGCTCGGATGGCCGAGGCGATGAAGGCACTCCTGGAGGGCCGACTTATAGTCCCGGAAGGTGAGATCTCCCCGAGCGATTTCGGCAAATCGCGGTTCGAACTGCGTCAGGACGAATTCTCGCGCCGCGTTCATCTCGCCGTCCAGATAGACGGCGGCCACCAGGCTCTCGAATACATCGGCCAGGATCGCCCTCTTGTTCCTGCCTCCCGTCTTTTCCTCGCCTCGACTGAAGTTCATGTAGGCACCGAGTCCGAGGGTTCTCGAGAGCGACGACAGCTGGCGGGTCGAGACCAGGTGCGCTCGAATCTTCGTATATTCCCCTTCGGAAAGGTCGAAATAGGTCAGATAAAGGAACTCCGCAATCAGGAAACCGAGAATCGAGTCGCCCAGGAACTCCAGCGATTCATAGTCTCCTGCCTGCCTGCCTTCACTCGCGGCTTCATATGCAAAGCTGCGGTGCGTCAGCGCCTGATCCAGAAGATTCCGGTCCTTGAATCGATAGTGAATCCTCGATTCGAGCTCGGCCAGCCGACGATCGCGCTCCGTGGAAAGCTCAGCCTGACCGGACGCCCGGGTAGACTGTGCTTCCGAAGACCGCAGACCTCGGATGAAGGAGATTGCCTTGCGCCACACGAACCTCCAATCACTCCCTTCTTGAACTGCCGGCACCGTCCTCCGAGCGGCCGAAACAAAGCTCCCCGATCACCATGACAATCCAGGCTCCAGGTAACGGCAGCCTAGCGTCCGGGAGGAGGAGGTGAAGCGGGCTCGTTCTCAGGCGTCGCCACAGGCGTGGATGCCTTGAGCGCGTCCGCGTTCTTGAGCAACTCGATCTCATGCTCGCGCTCGGCCTGCGCGTCCGCCACACTCTGTAGGAGTTCCAGCCGAGCCGCTGCCACGATTTCGTCCACTGACTTCCCGGCCCATTCGGAATCCGGCAACGACTTCTTGATGATCTGCAGGACTTCTTCGAGCTGCTGACGAGCCGGAGCAGCCGCGGATCCTCCGATGGCAATACACCGGCCATAGTACATCAGCGTCCGTTTCACGTCTCCGGTATTCCGTACCGCCGTAGCCATACGGAAATTGGCAAAATCGTGCTGGGGGTCATTCTTGAGGGCGGTTTCGAAGTACTGAATGGCTTTCTGCAGATCTGCCTTCGACACTTGGTCTTTCGTCTTGAACGACCATTCAAGATATGCCCGGCCTAACGAGTAGTTGATTTCGGCTCTGATCTGGGCCATCTCGGATACCCACTGTTCGGCCGACACTTCCGATGGCTTCTGGAGGCCATTCAGGACCGAAAGCGCAGCGTTGGCCCTGGCGACCGCCTTATCGGGCTCGTGCGTTTCGGCGTAGTAGAAAGCCAGATGACTCAGCAGATCGAACGCCCGCGGCAGTTCCGAGACCGCGATCTCTGCATGCTGAATGAAGTCCTGAACCTGGCCCTCCTGGTAGTAGTTCATGGCGATCAGATAGTGGGCATTCGGCGTCAGGCCGCTGTTTGGAAACTGCTTGAGGAAGTCCTTCGCCAGTGCGGCTTTTTCGGCCAACGCCGAAGCATCGGCGATCGGCTTCCAGGCGTCCAGTTCTGCCTGACTTCCGGCACGCCCCGGTACCCGTTGAGCCGGAGGCGCGGCCGTCTCCTGCGTTGCCGACGGCGGTGCACTCTGCGACGGCGGAGCGCTCTGGGTTTGCGTTTGTGGATCCTGTATGGCGAACCCGGTCGCCAGCGCCACATAACTGACAAGCACCGCTATTCCCGTCTTCTTGAACATGCTAAATCCTCCTAAAGAACCGTCTGCGTCTTCTGCTCTCGCGTGGTGCTGTCGTGCGGAGTAGAAACCTGCGCTGAACGTCTGCCCTTCACTGGTGCTGTTCCGCCGGCGGCAAGTGAGTCAGCGACTCCTGAGCAGCCCGGCGCGCACCCTTGAAATCGTCGCCGAGCGCCAGAACTCCTTCGAACTTGCGGCGGGCTTCATCGAATTTACGTTGATACGCTAGGTAACGACCCAGCCTTACGGCACACCAAGCCTTGACCCACGGCTCTGCTGTATCCGATGCTTCCGCACGGGAATAGTAGCTGGCTGCCAGATCAGGCTTCTGTTGCTGTGCCGCAATCTGCCCCAGGTAAAATAGCGCGCTGCCGTTCTCGGGCTGGATCTGCAGCAGCCGCTCGAGTCGGATCGTGGCCTCGGGCCAGGATTTGTCCGCAATCAGTTGACCGGCTTCCGCCAGCAACCGCTGCACCTCTTGACGCTGCCGCTCCTGGTTCTCCGCTTCTTCGGCCGCGGCCTGCTCGGCCTTCTTCCGAGCGGCGGACTGCAGTTCCCATTCGAGTACGTGTGTCGCATCCTCCTCGATCTGGTCTTCCGGAATCGAAACCATCGTTCCGGCGAGATATGCCGGGAACGGTTCTCGACCGGCCGCCTCGAATTCCACTAGTTCACGCATAAAGAAGGGGAAGAAGATCAGTCCTCGCCGGAATTGCTTGACGGTCTCCGCCTGCTCATCCCCAGCTGGAACGGGATGCAGCCGATGCATCACCGCTTCGATCAACGATTCATCCACCGTCAGCAGAAACCGGCCGCGGAAATCCCTTCGTAGATTGGGCTGCTGTTCTGCCAACTGCATCAGGGAGCGTTCCTTGAGCAACTGCCCCCCGGATTTCTCGATCAGAGGATCGATCAGGAAATGCAGGTACTCGTGCTGAATCTGGTCGAAGTTGTTCTGCGGCTGGTCCGCGGGACCGAGCACAATGTAGTAGGTCCGTTCAAGATTCCTGGCGTGGACGACGTTCTGCAGCCCGAGCAGATCCGACATGACGACGATAGACCGGTCGAGCGCGATCCGCGGCGGGATGTGGAAATACTCGATCGTCTTGTGAATCACGTCGAGGATGACCGGCCGGTAGGCCTCCAGTTCCCTTTCGTATTCCGGCCGGTAGCGCTCCCACAATACCGCGATGTGAGCCTTCTCGTAGAACTCGGGCAAGAGCTCTTCGAAGCCCAGAATCTTCTGAACATCGAGAGGTATTTCCGGAGCATCGGTCTGGAGCTGGAAATCGGGAGGACCGGTAAGAAGAAGAGCCAACGACGTGTAAGCCGTATGCTGGTCTTGCTCTGTCAGAAAGGGCCTCTCGTTGAAGGCGGCCCGCAACCGCTCTCGAAGACCCGGATCGAGGTCCGCAAGGTCCTGGCGAAGCAAACCAGCGAGCTTCCCTTGCCGGCCCGAGTTCTCGTCAAAGCCCGCGGCAGTCACAGCCGCCATTACAGTGAAGATGCGGAGATCCGTTCGAATGTCGATATTCGCGATCTCGTCGATGGTGGACTGCCCGCTCACGGCTGCAGCCGTTTCCTGCGGGTTCTGAGGCGCCGCGGGCAAGAAACCATCCGAGCCGAAAATGAGTATTCCGGTAAGCGCAGCAACGGAGAGAGCGTTCCAGCAGAGGGAAGAAGCACCTGAATCGTTCAACGCTGCGGTATCTTATCCGAAGCGCCGATCCAGGTCCAGTTTCGTCGCCCTGGCGCGTCCTTACTCGCCATTCGACCCATTCCCCGTATACGACCGATAGCGGCGAATCAGAGAACGGGCCAGCGGATAGGCGAGAGAAGCAAGGATCGCGGCGAGAACCAGAGAACCAATGAAGGCAGGCACGAGGAGCTGCCATTGGTCGGCCAGCCAGTCCCAAAAAGCCACCGAGAATATCTCCGAGATCGTCAGGTGGGGCAACCTCACCCCGGACGGCTGTCCCATGAGCACAATGCCAAGCCAGGTCGCGAAACTGTAGTAGGGCACAAGGATCCAGGGAACGTTCACCCACACGCCGATCAATGTGGCGAGCCGGTTCAACCGGAAGAGGAAAGCTGCTCCGATCCCCAGGAGGGTGTGCAGTCCCAGGAAAGGAGAGAAGCCTAGAAATACCCCTACGGAGAAAGCCAGGGCCGTACGCTCTGGCGTATCGGGGACTCGAGCCAGGGAATCAACAATGCGCCGCAAATAGTTCACTGAAAGTGGTCAAATCCTCTCGGCTCGTACGTTCGACGTTTTCCGTCCCTCACCAGCATGAGGCGGGGGGGACCATCAACCACCCGACCAATCAGGCTTGGCTGCGACCAGTCGCTAGGGTACTCCTGCGCAATCCTCTCCTGCATTTCGGGGCTTGCCGTGAAGAGCAAGGCATAATCCTCACCTCCATCCAGCAGGAGCGCAAGTAAGGCGTCCTGAGAATCGATGCCTTCGAGCGAGGGAAGAGCTTCGACGTTGATTTCAGCTGCGACTCCGCTCTCGTCGAGGATGTGCCTCAAATCCGCGGCCAGGCCGTCGCTGACATCGATCATGGCCCGCGCGGCTTGATTCTCCTGGAACCAGACAGCCTCCTCTGCGTGAACGGGGGGACACAGGTGGGCTTTCAGGCAGCGGTATCTTTCCTCGGAACCGGCGTGGCGCCGCAGTTCGTCATCGCCCGCGATCCCACTCAGATCCAGGTCCGCGGTCTCTTTCAGCAACTGCAGGCCGAGGCGGGAATAGCCCAGATCACCGATCAGAAAGATGGCGTCACCCGGTCGCGCCGTCGAACGCAGGAGGGGCTCCCCGGATTTCACGTAGCCCAATGCGGTGACTGAAACGAACAACCGGTCGGAGCGAGACAGATCGCCTCCAATCAGCGGCATATTCCGCTCCTCCGCCTCCGACACGAAGCCCTCGATCAGTGCCTGAACCTGCCCGCTCAGCCAGGCCGGCTCCAGAGCGAGGTTCAGCAGACAGGCATAGGGCCGAGCGCCCATGGCCGCGAGGTCGCTGAGGTTGACCAGACAGGCCTTCCTGCCCAGGAACTGCGGGCTGATCCACTCCTTGCGGAAGTGAAACCCTTCCACGAGCAAATCGGAGGTGCAAACCATTCGGTGGGCAAAGCCGGGTGCGAAAACGGCGCAATCGTCCCCGATTGAAGTCTTGAGGTGACGCGGGGCGCGGCGACACCGCTGTCGCAGGAAAGTGATGAGATCGAATTCCGAGTAGGAGCTCAACTCGTTCTCACCAGTTGACTGATCTCAGTCATGAATTCCTGGACGCTCTTGAAATCCAGATAGACAGACGCAAATCGGACGTAGGCCACCTTGTCGAGTCGGCGCAGCCGCTCCATCACGATCTCGCCGATTTCGACAGAGGTCAATTCCCGGCTGGCGGAATCCTGGAGCTGGCGCTCGATGTCGTCGACAATCTCCTCGAGTTGCTTGGATGACACCGGCCGCTTCTCACAGGCTTTCATGATCCCCCGCAAGAGCTTGCTTCGATCGAAGCGCTCTCGTTGCCCCCCTCTCTTCACCACCATGTAGGGAATCTCCTCGATCTGCTCGTAAGTGGTGAAGCGACGACCGCACCGCAGGCACTCGCGGCGACGACGGATCGACGAGCCATCCCGGCTTTCTCGGGAGTCAACTACCCGGTCTTTCTCATGTTCACAGAATGGACAACGCATCCAACTCCACCCGGCCTCACGCCTCGGCTCCGGGCGCGAAAGCCACCAGCCTTACGCACCCCTGGTCAAATTCTACCAAGACTGCCATAAAATGACTCTTGGCGGGCGTTCGTCCCGGCTCTGCCACGATGAAAGGGTCGGGCCACGAACTTTTTCTTCCAGGTTTCCGTTCAGTATGTACGACGGGACAGGGAAGACACTTGAGGACAACGGCTCTTGCAGGATTCAGATGCGAAGCTGGTTCATCGCTGCGTAAGCGGGGACAGTCGAGCTTGGGACAGTTTCATCAGGTCCTATAGTGGAAGGTTGATGAACATGGCATTCCGGTACACAGGCAGCTACTCGGTGGCTGAAGAACTGACCCAGGAGGTCTTTCTGAAGGTCTACCAGAATCTGCCGGCGTTCCGTCCTCAGGCGGGTTCTCTGCAGAACTGGGTCATGAGGGTTGGCCGCAACCTGATCATCGACTACTATCGGGCCCACAAGCGCGAGAAGAACGTTGCCGGCAGCGAAGAGCTCGAAGTTTTGGATTTCGGGGCCGATCCGCATACGCCCAATCCCTTCGAGAACCTGTACTTGAGGGAAAAGGCACAGTTTCTTTACAGGGGCCTCGAATGCTTGTCTCCCGAATTGAAGGAGGCAGTCGTCCTGCGGGACATCGAGGGATTGGCTTACCAGGAGATTGCCGATCTCCTGCAGATCCCGGAGGGGACGGTCAAGTCGAGAATCAACCGCGGCCGAATCGAGCTTGCGAACGTGCTGCGGCGGATGAAGAGTGAGCAGGCATCATGAACTGTTCTCGGTTCGAAACACTCCTGTCGGATTACATGGACGGTACGCTGGACTCCCGCGTTCACGCCGCCATGGACCAGCATCTCCAGGGGTGCTCCCGCTGCTCGCTCCTGCTCGAAGAAGTGGAGCAACTGAGAGCAGAGCTTCGGGATTTTCCGGAGGTCTCGGTCCGAGAGGAACTCGTCGAGCGGATTCTCGAAAAGACCACGGGGAAACCGGTCGACAAACCTTTGTGGAGCGGGATCATTCTTCCGGCCATACGTCCGTTCCTCTCGCAGCGATACGCTTTTGCCACGCTCCTAATCTTCGCTTTCATCTCGTTCGCGGTCAATGTCATGGGCCCTGGTTTCTCAGCGGCCAGCGCGTCGCGCCTCCGGCCCGCAGCGCTCCTTGCGAGAGCGGACGCAATCTCCAGCGAGGTCTATAAGAAGTGGCGCGAATTCAACGACTTCAAGAGTCAGGTCAACGAGGAGGTCCGACTTTTCAAGGAGGACCTTTTGGGGCGCCTGGACTACCACCTCGTGACCATACTTTTCGAGAGCTACGAAGAGTCGCTCGATCAACAGCAGAAGCAGGAGAAGAAGGAAGCCGCGGAGAAGGACCAGACGAAAGAGGAACCCAATCATGAATAACGCTCAGCAGACGAACCCCACACCGCCGCCACAGCCGCCGCCTTCCCCTAACTACGTCGACAGCCGACCTGTTCGAGCCGCCCTGTGCGGACTGATCATTGGGATTGGTGCAGTCTACAATCGCGAGTACACCAAGGCCGTCGTTCATTTCGCCGTGTTTGCAGGGCTGGTCATCATTGCGGAAAGCGTCGGAGTTTTCGGGCTGGCCGCGTTTGCCTTCTATGTTTTCACGATCATCGATGCCTACCGCTCCGCGGAAGCTATCGCTGAACGAGGTGAACCCAACGTGGACGAGAAGGAAGGGATGAATTTTCCGCTCTGGGGAGGAATCCTGATCCTCATGGGTGTGCTCTTTCTCCTGGACAACCTGGGAGCCGTCAGTATCCGGAGAGCCATCGAGTACTGGCCTCTCATCTTGATCTTCCTCGGGGTTTATCTGCTGCTTGACTACATTCGAGGACTGTCCGCGGGCAACGAGCACAGGTCCGACAGACCCTCGAAGCGAGAAACCGACGATCCGGTCTGAGAAAGGTACTTGGGAGGTTATTGAGCATGTCCGCTCGCAACGCAAAGACTCTGATTGCAGGTGTGGCGCTGATCGCGCTGGGAGCGCTGTTCCTGATAGTCAACCTGACGACTTTTCAGATCGACTGGCTGGTGGTTCTCAAGACTGTGCTCCCGGTCCTTTTCATCCTGGGAGGAGTCCTGAAGCTGGCGCGGCACTTTGGCTGGCCCGAAGAGGAAATCTTGCGTCGCCCAGCCAAAGCCAGCCTTCTTGCCGGCCTCTTCTGGACGTCACTCGGGGCCGTTCTCCTGGCCGATATCTTCGGATTACTGGACTTCTTTCCCGTCATCGGCCTGTATTGGCCTCTCATCCTGATCGCCTACGGGCTGGGGAAGATCTTCGACTACTATCGGTTCAAGGGAGCTCTACACATCCGCCCGGCTGAAATCTTCGGTGTCATCTTCATCATTGCTTTCGGGCTTACCTCCAGCCTGGCCGCCCACGCCAACTGGAGGTTGCTTGGTGATTGGGGTGACTGGAGTGACATCACAGTGAATGTTCCGTTCGAGGTCGAGAAGCCCAAATTCGAGTTCCCGGCGACGGAAACAGTATCGGTCGATGGGGCGCGCCGGATCCTGATTCAGAATCTCTACGGGCGTGTCAGGGTGGAACCGGCGCAAGGCACACAGGCCACCATCCGGTTGTCCAAGGTCATCCGCTCGGAGACGAGAGAGAAGGCGGAACCCCTGGCCGAAGAAGTGCGCATCATATCCACCCTTCAGGACGAAACGCTGTCGATCGGAACGAACCGGGTCGAACTGGGTGAGAACGGCAAGAATGTCACAACCGATCTGGCGATCGAAGTCCCCTCAGATCTGCCGGTGGTGATCGAGAACGGCTACGGTGACGTCTTTGTCGCAGACCGCCATGCGGCCTGCCAGGTCACGAACTCTTTCGGAGACGTCAGGGTGGAGCGAATCGAAGGTTCAGTCGGAGTCACGAACCGGAACCGCTCCGTGGACATCCGCGAGGTCAAGGGCGCCGTGGAGGTGAAGAACCAGAGAGGCGCGGTGCGTCTAGCTCAGATTACCGGTAAAGTGGTGGCCCAAACCGACTACGACCTGGTCTCCGCCGACACGATCCAGGGAAGCCTGGATGTCGGCAACCACTTCGGGTCCGTCCGCCTCACCGAGGTTTCCGGGCCGGTGAGCGTGGATGCCATCGGATCGCAGGTCACTGCGACCCATCTCGGTCAAGGTTTGACTGTCAAGAATTCGCACAAGAACGTCAAGATCGAGGACATTGACGGCCGGGTCAATGTTGAGACTTCCTACGCTCGCGTCACCTTGCAGCGGATCCGTGGGCCCATCGACCTGAAGGCTGTGCATGCCGAGGTGACCGCCAAGGAGATCGAACAGGGGCTCGACCTCCAGGGGAGGGGTTCGAAGGTCGATGTCAGCCGGGCTCGCGGCGCCCTCGAAATCGAAACGTCTCTCCGTCCGGTGAAGATCTCATCTTTCTCGGGACCGGTCACCGTTCAAAATGAATACGAGGGAGTCACGATCAACTCGGAAGCCCATCTCACGGGACCGATCAAAGTCAGCAACCGCAGCGGGAATATCACACTGGTGGTTCCCGGCTCCGCCAGCTTCGATCTCCTTGCCCAATCCGTAGGGGGCTCCGTCGACTCGGATTTCGGCCCGCCGCCCAAAGCTGAAGGAGCGAAAGACAGTGCCTCCTTTGTCGAGTCCAAGATCGGGAGTGGAGGTCCAACGGTTGAACTTCAGACGACCTACTCCCGTATTCGCATAGAGAAGCGAGGATAAACCATGAGATTACGTTGGGCCGCGCTGATTCTGACGATCACATCGATCAGCTGTGCCATGTCCTTCGACGGCCTGGTCGAAGATGCCCACTACGTGGACACCAGCAAGAGCGAGGCTCGCGGCAGCGAGAAGGCGCTGACCGCGCGCGTCGAACTGAAGGTCGGAGAACTCCAGATCGAACCCGGACCGACGGATAAGGCTTATGAGGTGGATTTCCACTACAATGAAAAGACTTTCAAGCCGTCCGTCTCTTTCAAGCCGGGGGAAGACAGCGCTGCCATCTTGCGCCTGGGGCTCGAGGGCAACAGTCACTCCTGGGGCAACGTCGGGGACAACTCCATCCGACTTCGACTCAATCCCGAGACACCGCTGTCGCTCCGGGCAAACACCGGCGTCGGGGAAAACAACATCGATCTCAGCGGCATGAGCGTCACGTCGCTGGAGCTCCAGAGCGGAGTTGGAGAGACCAAGCTCTCCATGCTCGAGCCCAATCGGTCGGAGTGCCAGCGTATGGACATATCGACGGGAGTAGGCGCCTTTTCCTTGACCGGCATGGGCAACTTCAATTGCGATCAGATGCGGTTTCGCGGAGGCGTCGGCGGATCCGAGCTCGAATTCTCAGGGGACTGGCAGACGCTCGGCGACATCGACATCGAGGTCGGCGTGGGTGGCATCAAGATCCGCTTGCCCCGTGACCTGGGAGCCGAAATCCGGATGTCCCAAGGCCTGTTCTCCGAGCTTTCAGCCCCTGAAGGCTTTACGAAGCAGGGAGACGTCTACTACAGCGATAACCGGGATCATGTGCAGAAAGTCTTGAAGATCCGCGTTGATGCCGGAATCGGTGGGGTCGAGGTGAGGTGGATGTAGGCGGGAACAGGAGCACAGGAGACGTCTCTCTTCTCCTGCCTCCTGCCTCCTGTCTTCCTTACGCGTTGCCGGCCGTTCCGCAGTAGAGGCTGAACGCCTCCTTCAGATCTTTTGCGATCGCTTCGGGTGTGCGCCCCTCGATCTGTTGCCGGTGCATCATGTAGACCAGTCGCCCATTCTCAAACAGCGCGATACTGGGTGACGACGGCGGCTGCGGGCGAAGATACTCCCGGGCTCGCTCCGTCGCCTCGAGATCCTGTCCGGCGAATACGCTGGCCAGAACGTCGGGCTTCGGTCCGCTGTGCAGGGCTGCGGCAATGGCCGGTCGGGCGCTTCCTGCGGCGCAGCCGCATATGGAATTAACGACGACGAGCGTCGTTCCCTGGTTCTTCTTCAACACTTCGTCGACTTCGCCGGCGGTGTGCAACTCTCGAACGCCGATCTGTTTGAGCTCCTGGCGCGCAGGTGCGACCCATTCTTCGGGATATGGCATATCCGGTTCCCTCCTCGATGCATTCAGATTCGATCTGGAATGTCGGTTGGTGATGTAACCTCATCCCCACGGATGACGTTAGATAACTACATATTATATATGGGTAGACACTGTGAGGTGGGGGCCGTCGCCGCTCAACTTTGTGGCTCGGGTCGCATCTGCAACAAGAGGACCGATTGATTCTAGCTAAGGGAATAGTCGTGAATTTCAAACACCTGATTGGGCTGGTGTTCCTGGTGGGTTTCGCTTGGGCGAGCGATGCGCCCGTTACGGACTTGACGGTACGAAAGGGCGACTTCGACACCACCTTAACGTTTTCGGGAGAGCTCCGTGCTGTCGACCGGATGACCATCTCGGGGCCAAGGGCGTGGCGAACTCGCAATCTCGTGATCACCTACCTGGCGCCCGAGGGCAGCGAGGTCAAGCCGGGTGACGTGCTGGTCGAGTTCGATACCACGGATCTGGAGGCGCGCCGCCTCGAGGTGGAGCAGAGCAGAGAAGATGCACAACTGACGATCGCGCAGACCAAAGCCGACATCGAATCCCAGCGGCAGGACCTGCTGCTCAGCCTGGCCCAGAACGAGAAGGACCTGAAGGTTGCCCAGCTCTATATCGGGATCGATCCCCAGCTGATACCGGCTGCCGACGCGGAACAGTACAAGTACACCTACAACACGGCCCAGGTAAACGTGGAGAAGGCCAACGAGAAGCTGGCGACTCTGGACAAGACCGAAAAGGCGCAGATGCAGGTCGTCAAGCTCCAGTTCGCGCAGGCAGATCTCGATCTCCAGCGGATTCAAGCCGCCATTGACAAGTTGACCATACGCGCCACGGCTCCTGGTCTCGTCGTCTATGCCGACAACCAGACGCGAGCCGGAAAGGTCCAGGTCGGGGACTCCATCTTTGCGGGCTCGCCCGTGATCAATCTTCCGAACATGAGCAAGATGGAGGTCGATGCGTACATCTATGATGCCGACTTTCCGCTGTTGAAGGGCGAGGAGCAGGCGGAAGTGATCTTGGATGCCGTGCCCGATCGCGTTTTCAAAGGGCACGTCGAGTCGATATCGGGAAGCGCTCAGCCCCGCGACTTCCGCTCACAACTCAAGGCGTTCGTCGCCAAAGTTCTCCTCGACAAGGCGGACGCAAGCGTGATGAAGCCCGGTATGACCGCGCGTGTGAGGATTCCCTTCGCACGCAAGAACGTCACCATCGTCCCTCGTGAGGCTATTCAAATCGACGATGACGGATCCACTTTCGTTCAGCCGGCGGGGTCCCCGGCTCGAGTCCCCGTGAAGCTCATTGATTCGGATGAATCTGAGGCTGCGGTCTCCGGAGATTTGTCGGCCGGCCAACGGCTTCGGCCGTCGCCGACGAGCACGATCAAG
Organism: Acidobacteriota bacterium; assembly: GCA_037388505.1. GTDB lineage: Bacteria > Acidobacteriota > UBA6911 > RPQK01 > JAPXNP01 > JARRKC01. The sequence continues at coordinate 50,650 of JARRKC010000029.1, forward strand.
GTCGCGGCAAAACAGTCTACGGATTGGATCAAGATTGAACGCGACGACTTCCGTTTCTTTGTCTCGGGCAGTGGAACAGTCGAAGCGGAGAAGGAGGCGTCGATCGGGCCGCCTGCGGTCTCCACTCACCATGGGTGGCGTTTCAGAATCATCAGTCTGGTTCCTGAAGGAACCGAAGTGGAGCCGGGCGATCCTCTGGTCGGCTTCGATCCGACCGACACGCTGAACGAGCTTCGTGATGAACGGGCGAGTCTCCAGACCGTCCGCGAGCAGGTGGACAAGCGAAAGGCTTCGGAACAGATCACCCTGAAGGACCTCGAACTGCAGCTCGAGCAAGCCAAGGTTCAGGATGAAAAAGCCCGGAACAAGCTGATCGAGGCGCGGGAATTCGAGTCGAACCTGGACGTAAAAGAGGCCGAGTACGAAGCCGCATTTGCCAAAATCCAGGTGGATCTCCTCCAGAAGAAGCTGGAATTCGTCAAGGAGTCGAACCGCCTTCAATTCCAACTCCTCGACGACCAGATCAAGTTACACGAGAGCCGCATCAAGAGGGATGAAACGTCACTTGACTTGCTGTCCGTGAAAGCTCCGATCGGTGGGGTGGTTATCTATACGACCAACTGGCGAAATGAGAAGAAAGAGGTCGGCAGCGACGTCTTCCGCATGGAGCAGGTGATGTCCATCCCCGATCTCGACACGCTTATGGTTCAGGGCCAGGTTGCCGAAGTGGACGCCGGTCGTGTCCAGGTCGGGCAGGCCGTCAACGTCACCCTGGACGCCTTGCCGGATCACGTCTATCACGGACATATCAAGGAAATCGGGACCATCTTTCGACGGGCCTCGTTCGACCGTCCTCTCAAAGTACTGGACGTGAAGGTTGCACTGGATAATCCCGATCCGCAGGCCATGCGTCCCGGGATGGTCGCGAAGCTGGAGATCATCTCACATGAATTCGAGGACGTGCTGGCGGTTCCCCTTTCGGCGATCAGGATCGAAGATGGGCAGCCGTACGTGTGGGTCCGCGATGGTGAGAAGATCCAGAAGAGGGCCGTTCAGCTGGGAGATGACAACGGGCTGGTCGCGGTCGTAAAGGAAGGTATAAAGGAAGGCGAGGAAGTCGCCGCCCGACCACCGGGGGTGAAGTCGTGAAGAAGGCCGGTTTTGTTCTGTTGACACTCGTTGTCCTGGGTTTCGGCATGTTCCTGATATGGGGCAAGGTCTCCGGACACGTCCGGGACTGGTTGACCCCTGTCAACCAGGATCCCGTCCCGACGATGACGGCGACCAAGGGAAGCTACAAGCTCATCGTTCCGGCCGACGGAGAACTCCTCGGGCTCAGTACGATTCCCGTGATGACGCCAAGAGTCCGGACCGGTTCCCTCAAGATCAGCTGGCTGGCGGACGAAGGGCGTGTCGTAAACGAGGGCCAGGAGATCGTTCGGTTCGACCCCACCGACGCACAGCTTTCGCTCCAACAAAGTGAGAATGAAGTCGAATCGTACGATTATCAGATCAATAAGACGGACGAAGGGACGAGGGGCGACATCACATCTTTGAAGAAGGACGAAGAAGCCGCCGACCTCGAGGTTGCATATGCAACCGATCAGATCCGCAAAGACGAGGAGATTTTCTCACGGTGGGATATCGAGGAGTCGCTGATGAGCGCGGCTCTTGCACAGTTCCGGAAGAAGGCCGTCAACGAAAAGGTCGGTCTGCAGAAGAAAGTGGGAGATGCGGATCTCAAGATCCTCGACATCAGTCAGAAGAAGGCTCAGGTCGAGATGAACATGGCGAAGGAAACGCTCGCAGCCTTGACCCTGACTGCTCCCACCCAGGGTGTTCTGATCTATGAACGCCGGGGGCTCGACCCTCTCGAGGTCGGCAGTGAAGTCTGGCCCGGCCAGCCGGTTCTGCAGATCGCCAGCCTGGACAAATTTCGAGCGCGGGTGCAAATCCCCGAGAAGGATGTGGTGGGCGTCCGTCGGGGTCAGGATGTGACGGTCACGCTGGAAGCCTTTCCGACCGAAACCTTTCAGGGAAAGGTGACCCGCCTGTCACGGATTGCCAAGCAGATCGATCGGGACGACCCCCGCAAGTACTTTGAATGTGACGTGTTGCTGGACGTCCCGTTGGATGAGATGGAGAGGCTGAAGCCGGGAATGGCGGCCCGTGCCGAGATCCATCTCGGATCCTACGACAATGCTTTCGCCTTGCCCCGCAGTTCGCTGATCAAAAAGGAGACCGGTTGGGTGGTCTTTCTGGCCGACAAGAGCGGCCAGTACGTCGAGCAGCCGGTCGAAATACTGGGCAGCGACCACGGTTTCTATCTGGTCAAAGGACTCGAAGAGGGAGCCACCGTTTGCCTTCGCCATCCTTTCGAGAGCCAGAAGTTGGCTCTGCCCGATTTCAATGCTCCGTCCGCGCCGACCCGTAACGAACGATTCGTGATCTTTCGCTGAGGAGATTCCCGTTGCTAGAGGCCATCAAAGACGCATTACTGAACCTGGGTCGCCACAAGCTGCGCACGTCGTTGACCATGCTGGGCATGATCTTCGGAGTGGCTGCCGTGCTGGCCATGTTGTCGATCGGCGCCGGCGCCCAGCAGGAGGCCCTCTCCGTGATCCAGCAGATGGGTCTGCGCAACATCCTCGTTCGGGCCAAGCAGTTCGATGCGGACCAACTCCTTGTCATCCGCCAAGACAGCCCCGGGCTCTCATTGCGAGATGCGGAAGCGCTCCAGAGAGCACTTCCGCCCGGAACGCTCGTCGTCGCCAAGAAGGAGCTCAAGACCTACCAGATCGCCTCCGACTACGGTCGAGCCGACTCGCGGGTTCTGGGCGTACCGGCAACTTATCCGTCGGCTGTCAGTCTGTCCGTGGTGCAGGGAGGCTTTCTGCTTCCGATCGATGAAGAACTGCGCCACCAGGTTTGCGTCCTCGGGACGACGGCCCGTCGGAAACTGTTCGGCCTGAATCCCGCCATCGGCGAACAAATCAAGATCAACCAGGAATGGTTCACGGTGATCGGCGAGCTGGCGGACCAGCAGATCAGCAACAAGGAGTTTCAAGGCATTAAGGTCGAGAATTCCAACAACGACATCTACATTCCACTGCGCACGATGCTCGACAAGTTCGAGCCCGACCCGGTCGCCGACGAGCTCGACGAAATCGTCATCCAGCTGCCGACAGTCGACAAGATCTCCGAATCGGCCGCTCTGATCTCGGGAATGATGGGGAGCATGCACAACCAAATCGACGACTTCACCCTGATCGTCCCGGAGAAACTCCTCGAACAGAGCCGTCAGACGCAGAAGATCTTCAACATCGTCATGGGCGCGATCGCCTCCATCTCGCTGCTCGTCGGAGGAATCGGCATCATGAACATCATGCTGGCCTCGGTGCTGGAGCGGACCAATGAGATCGGTCTGCGCCGGGCGCTGGGCGCCCGCCGCAGAGACATCAGTCGCCAGTTCATCCTGGAGGCGATCACGATCAGTCTGAGCGGTGCCTTGATGGGTATCGCTCTCGGCTTCGGAATCGCCCGAGGCGTGTCGGCCTATTCGGGGTGGTCGACCATTGTCACTCCGATCTCGGTCATCCTGGGCGTGGGCGTGTCGGTTTCGGTCGGACTGATCTTCGGGATCTTCCCGGCGCGGAAGGCCTCGCTCGTCTCCCCGATCGAAGCCCTCAGGTACGAATAGTTCCGAGTTTCGAGTTCCGGGTTCCCCCCTCGGAACTCAGAACTCGGAACCCGGAACTCTCAGCTGTCGGCAAACGACGCCGGCTTCCTTGAACAGGTTGAAGGAGACGTCATTGAGCGGATAGTCCTGGTTGTAGACCACTTCGCGAATCCCTGCGTTGATGATCATCTTCGTGCACTGCAGACAGGGTGCAAATGTCGTATAGAGCGTCGCGTCTTTTACGCTGACACCATGATAAGCAGCCTGGGTGATGGCATTCTCCTCACCGTGTGAGCACAGGCATTCGTCGAGACGCGTGCCGCTGTCGGCCAACGAGTTGCAGCGGGGACACCCTCCTTCATAGCAGTTGCGGGTTCCGCGCGGCGTTCCGTTGTAGCCGGTGGAGATGACCCGCTTGTCGCGGACGATGACCGCCGCGACTTTCCGCTTGACGCAGTTACTGCGAAGTGCGGCGACCTGGGCGATCTTCATGAAATACTCATCCCAGCTCGGCCGGCGCAAGGAAGCCATGAAGCTCTGGACCAGACGGCTGACCTGCTCATGCAGGTCGCTCAGCGTGGTGTCATTCGTGATTTCGAAGTTGGCCAGGGCCTCAGTGGCGTCAAGATCCTGACCGGCGTCGGTCCGGCGACGAGCTTCCTCTTCCTCGAGTTCCATGAATTCCGACAGCGAAGTCGGGTCGCTTTCACGATTGCGGGCACGGATTCGTTCGAAGCGGATCTCCGCGGATGCTTTGACCGCAAGCAAGCGAAACTCCGGGCGGGTTCGGAACACGGCCACTTCATCCGGATGGCGAAACGAATCAATGACGTAGTTCTTGTCCGGCTCGAGCCGCTCGAGGACTCTCTCCGCCAGAAATCCCGTGCCGTGTTCGGCACGCAATCGGCGACCGGTGCGGATCAGATTCTCCCGCGTCAGTTCCAGGCCCTGCGCGGCGGCTTCTTCCCGCACAACGTCCGACAGGGAGCTGTAGTAGAAGCCTTTCGTCTGGAGAAACTGGGCAGCTTCTCCCTTGCCGGCAGCATTTCGTCCGGTGAGACCGAGAATCATGGCTCCCTTATATCCGCATGGGGCAGAGCCGATCAAGCGGGGACACAGTTCCGAGTTCCGGGTTCCAGAGAACGTTGCGACTCGGGGAACTCAATGGCCTGGGGCGACAGCTGCACTTTCTGTCGCGGGCTACGACGAACTCTCGGTACTCGGAACCCGGAACTCGGAACTGGAGACAGGCTCGACTTCGTCGAAGATGAGCGCTCCGCCCTCGTCACGGGCGGCGATTCCCTCCGTGAGACGATTGGGCTGCACGGAGGCTGGAACCCAGGCCGGGAGGTAGTTTCCGGTCAAACCTTCCCGGCGGCCGTCATGCTCCTTGGTCAGAGTGAGGACCCTTAGGCGCTGTCCGATCCAACTTCGGCGAAACTTCCGGTTCTTGCGCGAACCGAGACGGCGGAGTTCGCCGGCACGGCGCTTCACGACGTCCGCAGGAACCTTGTCTGCCATCGAACTGGCCGCTGTCCCGGGTCGGTCGCTGTACGGAAAGACGTGCAGATACGTGAATGGACCCCGCTCGAGCAAATCGAGCGTGGCCTGGTGATCTTCCTCGGTTTCGCCGGGAAAACCCACGATCACATCGGTCCCGATTGCCGCCCTCGGAAGGAGCTCCCGGATGGGCTCGACCAGACCCAGAAAGCGCTTCGCATCGTAGGGGCGCAGCATACGCTTCAATATCCGGTCGGATCCGCTCTGCAGGCAGATATGAAAATGAGGTGCGATTCGGTCCGTTCGGGCCGCCAGGCGAACCACCCGACGCGACAGTTCCATCGGTTCGATTGAGCTCAGCCGGACCTGACCCAGCCCTTCGACCCGGACGATATCCTCGAGCAGACGGTCGAGTGGGTGGCGCGGCTCGAGATACAAGCCGTAGGTGCCGATATGGATGCCGGTAAGAACGATCTCCCGAAAGCCTTCCGAGACCAGTGACCGGACCTGGTCGATGATCTGACCGGGGGGCACGCTACGACTCGGCCCGCGCACTGACGGGATGATGCAGTAAGAACACCGGGCGTCACAACCATCCTGGATCTTCACGAAGGGACGGGTTCGTCCTCCGATGGGTGTACCCGGGACCAGATCGATGGCTCGGATCTTTTCGAAACTGTCGAGGAAAATGCCGACCAGGTCGCGGCGGTACTCAGGATTGTCCGAAACGCCTTCGGCGATCCGAACCAGTTCCCCTTTTCGAGTATTTCCGACCACCCCGGCCAAGCCCTGCAGGCCGGCCAGAGATTCGGGCGACCTTTGAGCGTAGCAGCCGGTGACCAGCACCCGTGCTCCGGCATTCTGACGCAGCATCCGACGGGTGAGCTGGCGCACCTGCTGGTCGGAGCGGTGGGTGACCGTACAGGAATTCACGACGATCACGTCGGCTTCTTCCGGACGCAGTGCTTCTTCGTACCCTGCGGCTACGAAGTCCTCCTGGATCGAGGCGCTGTCGGCCTGGTTGGTTCGACAGCCGAACGTTGCGATGTAGATCTTGCGGCTCATGTTGAAACGCTCGAAGGTGCCTTCGCATCGACTCCCGTGGCGCCGGATCGGTCCAGGTAAGCAAGCTGTCCACAGGCCGCAGCCACATCGCCGCCGCGGGTCCTGCGCACAAAGGCTGCGACATGGTGTGAAGAAAGCACTTCGGAAAATCGTTCGACCCGGTCCGGACGCGGCCGCCGGTGAGGCAGTCCCGGATTGGGGTTGTAGGGAATGAGATTCACCTTGACCCGCAAGCCCCGAAGCAGCTCGACCAGGCGGAGAGCATCGTCCTCCCGGTCGGTCTCGTCCGCCAGCAGGACGTATTCGATCGTGATGCGCCGTCTCGGCTCCAGCGGAAACTGCCGGAGCGCGGCGAGCAGCTCTTTCATGCTCCATTTCCGGTTGATTGGCATCAGCCGACTGCGTGTGCTCTCGTCGGAGGCGTTCAACGAGATCGCCAGATTCGGCAAACGGGGCTCTCCGGCCATTCGCTCGAGGACCGGCACGACCCCCGAAGTGGAGACCGTGATCTTCCGGTGGGAGAGGTCCATCCCCTCGGAATCCGTCAGCAGACGGAAGGCCTTCATCACGTTCTGGTAGTTGTAGAGCGGCTCGCCCATCCCCATGAACACGATATTGAAACCGGTCTGGGACAGGAGTCCCTCCCGGATGACCCTCAATACCTGGCCCACGATCTCCCCTGCCCGGAGGTTCCTGTTGAAACCCATCTGAGCCGTCATGCAAAAAGTGCAGCCGACCGCACAACCGACCTGGGAGGAGATACACAGAGTGTCACGTCCCTCCTCGGGAATGTAGACGCTCTCTACATGCCGGCCGTCCTCCAGTTCGAAGAGGAACTTGGACGTGCCGTCGGCGGAGTCGGTACGAAGCCGGATCGAGGGAAGGCTCACGGACCAGTATTCTCCCAGCCTCTGGCGGAAGGACTTGGACAGATCGGTCATCTCGTCGAGATGGGAGGCCTTTCTCCTGTAGAGTTGTATGTAGAGCTGCTTGCCCCTGTAAGGCTTCTCTCCAAGAGATTCGGCAAGCAGGGACAACTCGTTCTGATCGAGGCCGAGGAGATTACGGGATTTCATACCAGGCTGGTACATTCTACCGCACTGTGCGAATCGTGGTTCTGGGCAGTGGCAGCGGTGGTAATTGTACGCTCGTCGAGACGGGGCGGACCTGTTTGCTGATCGATGCAGGCTTCGGCACCCGAAGTCTGAATCGCCGGCTGTCAGGTGCGGGGGTCAATCCGACGTCGATCGACGCCGTCGTCGTCACGCACGGGCATCGGGACCACGTGGCGGGTGTCAAGTCCGTGCTCAAGAAGCATCGCGCCGTGCTGTACGTCAACGAGGGGACCCGCCAGGAAACATCCTTGTTGGACCGTGTGGATCGCTGCGAGATCTTCCAGGCCAATCAGCCCTTCCAGATCGGAGACGTCAGTATTGAAGCCTTTGACGTTCCTCATGATGCGGCGGAGCCAGTCGGCTTCTGTATTCGCAGCGACGGAATCAAAGGAGTCCTGGCGACCGACGTGGGGCAGGTGACGCCAGAACTGGTCCGGCAGACGAGACAATGCCAGTGGCTGGTGCTGGAAGCAAACCATGACGAGGACCTCTTGAAGCTTGGTCCCTATCCGTGGGTTCTGAAGAGGCGGGTTCTCGGCAATCGCGGTCACCTGTCCAATGCGGCGCTGGCTGACTTCGTCCTGGAGGAGTTCGACGGCTCGGCGTCCCACCTCTTCCTGGCCCATCTCAGCCGTCAGAACAATCATCCCGAATTGGCCCTCGAAACCGTCCGAAAGGCGCTTGCAGCAAGGCCCGGGCCCCGGAACGGCCACAACACTCAAGTCCTCTTGACTGACCAATTTAAACCTTCCATAGTGGTAAACGTATGATTCAGCGGTACACCCTTCCGGCCATGGCCGAGGTCTGGTCGGACGAGCGCAAGTTCCGAGCCTGGCTCGAAGTCGAGATCGCAGTCTGTGAAGTTCTGGCGGAGCGGGGCGACATCCCGGCGGAAGCTGTGGAGGTCATCAAGCGCAAGGCGAATTTCTCTGTCGAGAGGATCCGCGAGATCGAAAAGGTGACTCGTCACGACGTGATCGCCTTCACGACCGCGGTGGCGGAGCAGGTCGGACCCGAGTCGCGGTTCATACATCTGGGGCTGACATCGACCGACGTCGTGGATACGGCTCAGGCACTGCAGGTTCGGGAAGCTTCCGATTTGATTCAAGCCGAACTCGTGAAGCTGTTGGAGACCGTCAGGGAGCAGGCACTGCGCTACCGGCGTACCATCATGATCGGCCGAACGCACGGTGTTCATGCCGAACCGACGACGCTCGGCCTGAAACTCGCGGTCTGGTACACGGAACTCGAGCGGCATCTGGACCGCTTCAAACACGCCCGGGCCAACCTCGAGGTCGGAAAGATCAGCGGCCCGGTGGGCTCCTACACGCATCTGCCACCCGATGTCGAGGAGGCCGCCTGCAGGAAACTGGGGATCCCCTTTGCCAAAGCTTCGACACAGACGCTGCAGCGGGACCGTCACGCGGAATACATCTGTTGTTTGGCCATGCTCGGGGCCACTTATGACAAAATGGCTACCGAGATTCGTCATCTCCAGAGAACCGAGGTTCGAGAGGCGGCGGAGTCCTTCGCGAAAGGCCAGAAGGGCAGTTCCTCCATGCCCCACAAGCGCAATCCGGTCACCTGCGAGCAAATCAGCGGACTCTCCAGGGTCCTTCGCGCCAATGTGGTCGTGGCGCTCGACAATGTGCCCCTGTGGCACGAAAGGGATATTTCGCATTCCTCCGCCGAGCGCGTGATCCTCCCCGACAGTACGACACTGGCTCACTATCTGACGGTCAAGGTGAATCAGGTTATTGGCGGCATGGACGTGGATTCCCAACAGATGCTGCGAAACCTGGAGCTCATGAAAGGATTGATTTTCTCGGGTACTCTCCTATTGGAGTTGGCGCGCAAGGGCGTATTGCGGGAGACGGCCTACGAGTGGGTCCAACGGAACGCCATGCGGGTCTGGGATGAAGGTACGGACTTTCGTTCGCTGATCCTTGCCGATCCCGATATCCGCCAGCATCTGACGGAAGAAGAAATACTCCGCGCCTTCGACTATGAGGAGCGTTTGAAGTACGTCGACAGGGTCTTCGAGCGGGTCTTTGAAGAAGGATGACACCGCAATCCCTGTTTCTCGATCAAGACAATCTGGGGCTCTGCACTGACCTTTATGAGTTGACCATGGCCGCGGCGTATCTCCACGCCGGTGTCCACGAACGCAAGGCTGTCTTCGAACTCCATACGCGTCGACTCCCTCCGCATCGCAACTTCCTCCTGGCTGCGGGCCTGGAACAGGCACTTTCGTATCTGGCCAATGTGAGATTCGACGGAGCCTCTATCGATTTTCTGCGAGGGCTCAACGTCTTCAAGAACGTCGACGAACGATTCTTCGAGTATCTGCGGGAATTCCGGTTCGAAGGCAACGTGTTGGCGATGCCCGAGGGAACGCCCTTCTTCGGCAACGAACCCGTCATTCAAGTCGAAGCCCGGATCATCGAGGCTCAGATCGTCGAGACCTATTTGATCAATATCGTGAATGTGCAGAGCATGGTGGCATCGAAGGCGGCTCGGATCTGCTACGGTGCCGGCGAGCGTCCTGTCATCGATTTCGGGAGCCGCCGTGCTCACGGACCGCAGACTTCCCTGCTGGCTGCGCGAGCCGCCTACATCGGAGGCTGCGCGGGAACCAGCAACGTACTGGCGGGAGCCCTGCTGGACATCCCCGTCAGCGGCACGATGGCCCATTCATTCGTCCAATTCTTCGACCTGGAAGAAGAAGCTTTCCGGGCTTATTACGAGACCTTTCCGGAATCCGCCGTCCTGCTCGTCGACACCTACGATACCGAAGAGGGCATCCGGAAAGCGGCGCGCACCGGCGAGAGGATCTCCGGCGTTCGGTTGGACAGCGGAAACCTGGTGAAGTGGTCGCGGCGCGCCCGGCAGATCCTGGACGAGGAGGGCCGAACCGAGACCCGCATCCTCACCAGCGGAGGTCTTCACGAAGAAGATTTGGAACGATTCGGATTCCGAGGAGCTCCAGTCGACGGCTACGGAGTGGGAACGGACCTGGTCGTGTCGGCGGATGCCCCGGGCTGCGATCTCGTCTACAAGCTCGTCGAAGCCGAAGGGCGTAGGGGAGGCGGGCAGCCCCGCTTCAAAGCGAGCGAAGACAAGGTGACGCTGCCTCACCGCAAGCAGGTCCATCGAAAGCATGTGGACGGGGAATTCAAGGGTGATCTGATTGCCAAATGGGATGAGGAACTACCGAACGATTTTGTTGGCAGTCGGCCGCTTCTCGAACCTTATATGAAGAACGGACGTCTCTGCCGCGAACTGCCGGACGTTCACGAGATTCGTGAGACGGCCGGCCGGCAAATGGCTCAGCTCCCGTCGCCGCTGCTGAATCTACACGCGCCAGAGCCGTACGAAGTCGCGATCAGCCGGGAACTCCGGCGGACGCTTGAAACGCTGACCGAGCGCTACGTTCTGGGTAGCGAGGACTCGAGGTGAATGATGGATGAAGTCATCGACTATATCGACAAAAACTCCTCCCGGTATCTCGAGGAGCTAAATCAGTTTCTTCGGATACCGAGCGTGAGCACCGATCCCTCTTGCCGGCGGGACATCCGAAAAGCGGCCGAGTTCGTCTTGGGTCAGCTCAGGAACGCCGGTGTCACGACTGTGGAAATCATTGAAACCGAAGGACATCCGATCGTCTACGGAGAAGTCGTCGTAGATCCGGCCAAGCCGACGGTCCTGCTCTATGGTCATTACGATGTCCAACCCGTGGACCCGGTCGATCTCTGGGACTCGGGCCCCTTCGAGCCGACGGTTCGCAACGGGCGACTTTATGCCAGAGGCGCCACCGACGACAAGGGACAGCTGATGGTCCACTTCAAGAGCATCGAGGCCTTCAAGGCTACGAAGCAGGTATTGCCGGTGAACCTCAAGTTCGTTATCGAAGGAGAGGAGGAAATTGGGAGTCCCCACCTCGTCCCCTTCATCGATGACAACGTCGAGCGATTGGCTTGCGACGTCGCCCTGATTTCCGACACTGCCATGTTTGCTCCCGGGATCCCCTCTATCTGCTCGGGTCTGCGCGGTCTGGCCTACATGGAAATCCAGCTCCAGGGACCTAAAGGGGATCTGCACTCGGGTTCCTTCGGTGGCCCCGTACACAACCCGGCAAACGTTTTGGCCGAGATTCTCGCTTCAATGAAGGACGAAAAGGGTCGCGTCACGATCCCGCATTTCTATGATGACGTTGTTCCGCTGAGCAGCCGGGACCGCGAGGAGTGGGCCGCCCTGCCTTTCGATGAAGGAGCATTCAAATCGGAACTGGGCGTGAAGGCGCTCGACGGCGAGCAGGGCTACTCGCCTCTGGAGCAAATCTGGGCCCGCCCCACGCTCGACGTCAACGGTCTCTTGAGTGGCTTCACGGGCGAGGGCGCGAAGACCGTACTCCCGTCGAAAGCGATGGCCAAGGTCAGCATGAGGCTGGTTCCCAATCAGGATCCTGAGCGCATCGAGAAGCTGTTCAGTGAGTATGTTCGGTCGGTGGCACCGCCGAGTGTCAGCGTCCACATCCAGAGTCTCCACGGAGGCCGGCCCTGGGTTGCTTCGCTCGATCATCCGGCGCTGGTCGTGGCGGCGGACGCCATCGAGAGGGGCTTCGGCAAGCGCCCCATTTTCCAGCGGGAAGGCGGCTCGATTCCGATCGTCGCCACCTTTAGCGAGGTGTTGAAGGTGCCGTCGGTTCTGATGGGTTTCGGGCTTCCGGACGAGAATGCCCACGCGCCGAACGAACACTTCGATCTGGTGAACTTCTACGGGGGAATCAAGAGCTCGGCGTACTTCCTGGGGGAGCTGGCGGAGAAGATGTAACAGGAATCTCAGATTCTACTGGCCTGAAGTGGATCGCCACTCCTCCGCCGGGAGCCAGCTTCAGATGAAGCTCAGAGGTCGCCCTGACGCGCTGCTGAGAGATACTGGTCTGTTTGGGAGCCGTCGCAGCGTCCGGTGCGTCGGCATAGATTTCCGCCACGTACTCTCCCTCACCAAGAAAACCCAACGGTAGCCGGATCTCTCTGGGAGTCCGGTTCGTGATGCTCCCGACGTACCAGTCCCGACTGCTCCGGCGTGCCACGGTGACGTATTCGCCCACATGGCCGTTTAGGGCGCGCGTTTCATCCCAGGTCGCCGGAACGTCTCGAATGAACTGAAATGCGGGCTCCTCCTTGTAGGCTCCGGGATAATCGGAAACCATCACGAGTGGACTCTCGAAGACGACGTAGAGGGCCAGCTCGTGAGCTCGGGTCGCCAACACCATAGGCCGGCGATAGCGGGGCTCGAATTCGGCGGGGGTAACGTTGTCAAAGCCTCCAGGCGTGTAGTCCATCGGCCCTGCCAGCATCCGGGTGAAGGGCAGCATGACATCGTGTTCCGGGGTCGTCCGGGCGCTCCATTTGAGATACTCGAGGCCCATTACACCTTCACGGGTCACCAGGTTGGGATAGGTACGGCGGATTCCGTCGGGCTTGTAAGCGCCGTGAAAGTCGATCATGAGGTGATGCTGGGCGGCCTCCCTCAGGACTCGGTGGTAGAAGTCAACCATCCACTGGTCGTCACGATCCATGTAGTCGATCTTCACGCCCACGACCCCCCATTTCTCGAAAAGGGGGAAAGCCTCATCCATCTGGCGATCAATTGCGGCCCAGTGCGCCCATAGCCAGACGCCGATTCCCTTGGATTTGGCATGGGCGAGAATCTCCGGCATGTCAATGTGGGGGCTGGTCTTGGTAATGTCCCCTCCAGACCGGTCGCGACCGCGCTCGGACCAGCCCGCGTCGATCAACATGAACTGCAGATTAGAGGCTGCGGCGAAATCGATATAGTGTTTCATCGTCACCGTATTCATACCGGATCGCAACTTGAAATAGAGACCCTCCGCATAGTCACCCGACCACCAGTCCCAGGCCGCTTTGCCTGCTTTGATCCAGGATGTGTCTGCGATCGCGCATGGTGGGTTCAGGTTGAGAACGAGATTGGACTCGATCAGGCGTCCCGGTTCTGACGCGATCATCAGAACCCGCCAAGGCGACGCAAACGGTGTCGTTCCACTCACGGCCACTTCGGGTTCTTCAGCCCGCGGTGCCAATGCAACGGTCATAGTCCGCCCATCCAGATGCTTCAGATACATCCCCGCATAATCCTCGAGATGGGCCTCTGTGACGGCGACCCAGCCGACTCCCGGCTGATCGACCAGAAAGGGAGCGGCGATCAGGGAAGAGGAATGAATGCCGCTGAGCGTGACCTGGCGATACTCATCCTCATAGCTGGTGCGGAAACCAGGAAGGATGAGGGGATAGGTCTGCCCGTCGCGGGAGAACTGGAACTGGGTCACTTCTCGTGTGAGGCAAACCTCCCGAGGAGGAGATGTCCGGGGAAGCATGTAGCGGAAAGCGACACCGTCATTATAGACGCGCACTTCGATATTCAGCTTGCGCCCGGGAAAGCCGCTCTCCTGATACTCCGCGAGGACCGAGTTGTACTGATTCCGGATCTCCTTCGATTTGCCGACGGGGATCGTGTAGGTCACGTCGATGGCGTTCGTCGAAGTCGAGACCAGTTCCAGATTGCGGCCCAATAAGGGCTGACCCTGGAACCGCAGTCCGAGGAACGATGTGTCGAGCAGAGGTCTCCCTTGGAAGGATACGGTGTAGGCGAGCTGAGGTGCATCATCACTGTCGGAACCATCCTGCGGCGGCTCGGCCATGAAGAGTTGAAACTCGATGCGCTCGTCCGGTGATGTGGCTCGGATATGTTGGCCTTTGCAGGCCGGGAGCCAGGGAACGACAATCAGGCATAGGAAAGGCAGGATGGAAATTCCAGGCGTTCGAATTCGTAGTTTCACGATCGATCTCGCGACAACGATACCCGCTCGAAGGGGTTCCTTCAAGGTTCCTTCTCTTTCGTGTGGGGAGACTGCCGGGTTTACCGGGTGAGAGAGCGGCGACACAGCTACTCGTAGGCCGGGATGCCGGTGATGCTTTGGCCCAGGATGAGGGTGTGGATGTCGTGGGTTCCCTCGTACGTGTAGACCGACTCGAGATTCGCCATGTGTCGGAAGACGGGATAATCACTCAGAATGCCGTTGGCGCCCAGGATGTCCCGCGCCGTTCGGGCGATCTTCAGGGCGACGGCCACATTGTTCCGTTTGGCCATCGAGACCTGGTCGAAGCGCAGCTTCCCCTCGTCCTTGAGCTGTCCCAGGCGAAACACGAGGAGTTGGGCTTTGGTGATCTCCGTCAGCATATCGGCCAGCTTGGCCTGGATGAGCTGGTGGGAGGCGATGGGCTTGTCAGCGAACTGCACCCGTTCCCCGGCCCATCGCCGCGCCACATCGAAACAGGCCATCGCCGCGCCGACTGCTCCCCAGGCGATCCCGTAGCGGGCCTGAGTCAGGCAGGAGAGCGCGTGCTTCAACGCGGCGGTACCGGGCAGCAGGTTCTCCGCCGGAATGCGACAGCCGTCGAAGAAGAGCTCTGAGGTCACCGAGGCTCGCAGAGAGAGCTTATTGTGGTAATCGCGGGACTCGAAGCCGTCGGTTCCCTTCTCCACGAGGAAGCCTCGAATATTGTTGTCTTCACAGCGCGCCCAAACGACGGCGACGTCCGCCAGCGTCCCGTTCGTGATCCAGGCCTTGCTTCCATCGAGGATGTAGCTGCTTCCGTCGCGGCGAGCCCGGGTCCGCATCCCGGAAGGATTGGATCCGAAGTCGGGTTCGGTCAGCCCGAAGCACCCGACCGCGTCCCCCGACCGCAGCAGCGGTAGCCAGCGCGACTTCTGTGCTTCGCTGCCGAACGTGTAGATCGGGTACATGACCAGCCCGCCCTGGACCGAAGCAAAACTGCGCATGCCGCTGTCGCCGCGTTCGAGCTCCTGCATGATGAGTCCGTAGGAGACGTTGTTGAGCCCGGCGCAACCGTAGCCTTCCAGATTGGAGCCGAGGTAGCCGAGTTGGCCCATCTCGGGGATGAGATCGGTCGGAAAGGTTCCCGCCATGTAGTGATCGTCGATGACGGGAACGATGCGCTCTTCAACGAACTCGCGCACGCTGTCGCGGACCAGCTTCTCTTCGTCGTTCAAAAGGTCGTCGAGGAGCATGAAATCCACTGCCTGAAATGCCATGGCGCAACTATAGCATCCTTCAAGAAAATGACTGACTCACCGGGATTTGAGCGATTTGCGATTTGAGCGCGGCCGGAGGACGCCAGAGTAATCCAGCCTACCAGCCTGCTGAGTCGGGCCGGCTGCCAGACTGCCCCGCACGGCCTCTCAAGTCAGAGGACGAAACTTCGGGCGGTTTCATAGGAGGAGAGAGTTCCGAGTTCCTCGTTCCCAGCTCCCGTTCTCCCGT
The DNA here is from genome assembly GCA_037388505.1 of Acidobacteriota bacterium. Classification (GTDB taxonomy): domain Bacteria; phylum Acidobacteriota; class UBA6911; order RPQK01; family JAPXNP01; genus JARRKC01. The sequence continues at coordinate 66,377 of JARRKC010000029.1, forward strand.
GCTCTGGTTCTCCGGTTCTCCGGGACTGCGCCCCCTCGGATCATTCCGACGCTCCGCCGCCGGGATGGGCAACCCCCCAGACGAAGGGTAAGACGATCCGAGTCAGGAAGTGGGTCGCGCGGGGAAGACCCTCAAAGGGATCGAAGCTGCGCAGTTCATCGAATTCGAAGCCTGCCTCCTCCAGGATTGAAGGTGTGTCCCGGTTCGGGTGACACCCACACCCGATCGTCGACCAGACGGGCTGCAAACGGTCCTGCCAGCTTCCGTGGCGGCCGTTCCCGCGTATGTGTTCCATGAACAGCAGCCGTCCGCCGGGCTCCAGCACTCTCCGTATCTCCAGACAGGCAGACAGGGGATCCTGAACCGAGCAGAGCATGAGCGTCGCCACGACGAAATCGAAACCACCGTCCCGAAAAGGGAGACGCTCCGCGGCTGCAGCCACCAATTCCAGCGACATGGAGGGGTCGTTGCGGCCATTCACTTTTGTCCATAGTTCACGACGCATCTCCCGATCGGGCTCGGTCAGCACGGTGTTTACACCGTCAGGATAAAAAGGGAGGTTGGCACCGGTTCCGGCACCGATCTCCAGGACCCTTCCCCGAACCTGCGAGATCAGGGAACTCCGTATGGCGGCGAGTGCACGGCGTTCCACGGGCGCCATGAAACCGTCATAGTGATGGGCAAAGAAGCGTCGCCAGCTGATAATCATTGAGCTTGGAGCTCCCCGTTGGGTATGTTCCGAGTTCCGAGAGTTCCGAGATTCCGAGTACGATGGGTCCCCATTCTCGCGTTCTCCCTTTCTCTGGTTCTCCCGGCGCGGCAGACTGGGAAGCCCGCCTGACCCACCCGGCAAGCATGCCTGGACTACTCTCGGAGCTAGGAACTCTTCAGAGCTTCCTCGTGGATGGACAACGCATCCTGGCCGAAGAGAACGAAACGCACCAGTTTGACATGCTCGAGCTTGGTGGCTTCGCGTCGCACCGCCCCGATGGCCACGCGGGCTGCTTCTTTCATGGGGTAGCCGAAGACCCCCGTCGAAATCGAAGGGAAGGCGATCGAGTCGATTCCCTGCTCGTCCGCCAGCTGCAGAGCGTTCCGATAGCAGTCGGTCAGCAGACCCTGCGCGGGCTCGTCCAACCCGTAGACCGGGCCCAGACAATGGATCACGTACTTGTTGGGCAAATCGTGACCGCCGGTGATCACGGCCTGGCCGGGTCGGATCGGCGCGAGAGGACGGCATTCCTCCTTCAATCCGGGGCCCGCGGCGCGATGAATCGCTCCGGCGACTCCACCCCCCGGCAGCAGCTGCGCATTGGCTGCGTTGACCACACATTCGACGTCCGGCTGCTCGGTGATGTCACCGGACACCACTTCGATCGTCAGGCGACCAAATCGCTTCTTCATGAAGTGATCGTACCAGAGCGGAGATTCGGGAATTTGAGATTGAGGATTTTGAAGGCAGAAGGCAGAAGGCAGAAGGCAGAAGGCAGAAGAAGGGAGACAGGAGACAGGAGACAGGAGACACCGGAGACCGGAGAGAGGGTCCGAGCCCCTTGGGGGGAGGCGAGAGTCAGAAGGTCTGGGGGGCCGTTCCTACGAAAGAGACGGGGTTCCCGATTCGAGTGATTGTGGCGCGACGTCATCCCCTGCCAGGGGCACGAACGCGTGCCGTAAAGCCGCATAATCGAGTTCTGCCGAGATCCTGCGCCCGCCGGCCAGCCGTTCGTTCTCACAGTCGATGAATGCCGCGATCGAGCAGAAAGTGCCAGACTCACGTAGAAAGTCTTTGTTGATAGGTACTTACGATGGTATTTGGTGCGTGTCACCTATTTCCATCTCTTTCCAGCGCCTCCGGCACTCCCGTTCTCCGGTTCTCCCGTCCTCGCGTTTTCCCGTTCTCCCCTCGCTCGATCCTCCGAGGCCCTGCGCTTCGTTCCGAGCAACACCAGCGCCAGCACGATCAGGAAGGGGAAGAGACGTTCGAGGCTGCCCTTCCACGCGTGCTCGGCGGGAACCAGGTAGAAAGCCCCAACACTCAGCAGGAATCCCCCCGAGATCGCCGCGACGCGGATTCCCGGCCGCACTTCACCTTTCAGGACCAGAACCAGCAGGAGAGGCCCGAATGCCGAGCCCATAGCGGCCCAGGCAAACAACACTTGAGAGAAGATTCGCTGAGAGCCCAGAAGCGCTCCGGCGACCGCGCCTGCACTCAGCAGGAGGACCACGAGCCGCGATACGGTCAACTCGCGGAGATGTAGTGAGTGACCGATCCGAAGGTCATGGGTGACGGACGAGGACGCCACGAGCAACTGGCTGTCCGCCGTGGACATGATGGCGGACAAGACCGCGGCCAGCATGATTCCCGACATGACCGGATGAAAAAGCAGATTCGTCAGACTGATGAAGACGACTTCGGGATCAGCCAGATTCGGGATGATGATGCGACCGCACCAACCCAGGACGAGCATCCCCGCATAGACCAGAACAGCCCAGCTGATCGCGATCAGTCGAGCCCGGGAGATTGCCCGCGGACGTTCGGCCAGAGCCATGAACCGGTTGACGACGTGCGGCTGGCCCGGATAGCCAAGACCGATACCCAGGAGCCCCAGAATGAAGCCGATCGCGGCGGTGATCGGAAGGTTGCGGGTCAAGCTCAGGAAGCTGGGGTCCGCAATGCGGCCCACTCCCTCCGCAAAGCCGCCGAAGCCGCCGACTGCGCCGAGTGCACTGATGGGAAGCAAGACGGCCGTCGCCACCATCAGCAGCCCCTGAACCGTGTCGGTGATGCTGACTGCCCAAAAGCCACCCAGGAAGGTGTAGAAGACGACGATGGCCGAACCGATGAGGACGCTGGCCGTCATCGAGATGCCAAAGGTCTCGCTGAAGGTCTTGCCTGCTCCCTGAAACTGGGAGGCCACATACGTGGCAAGCGACAGAAGAATGACCAGCGAACACACCAGATTCACAGTGTCGCGCAGGGGCGTCCCGGGAGCTCCCGCCAGAACTTCCGTTACCGTGACCGCCTGTTCTTTCGTGCCGACGCGCTGCAATGCCGGAGCCAGGACGAACCAGTTCAACGCGAAGCCGCCCACGCACGCTGGAAAGAGCCAGACTGCGGAGAGCCCCCAGGCATAAGCCGCTCCACTGACGCCCAAGAGCGTCCAGGCGGATGAGGAACTGGCCGACGCGCTGATCGCAGCCACCAGAGGCCCCAGCTTCCGGCCTCCCAGGTAGAAATCGACACTGTCGCGGGTACGTCCGCGGCAAAGCAGCCCGATCAGGACGAGGACGGCGTTGTAGACGAGCAGGGTCAGGAGTACCGCAGCTTCGCGGCTCATCACAAAAAAACGCCCCGGATCATTGCTCGCTCCTCAATACTTCCAGCGGCGGATGGTCCAGGATGCCTCGACTGTTGCTCAAACCCACGACGATCGTCAAGAGGATCACGACGATGCACACCAGAAGGGGAATCAAGGGGCGCATAGCAAAGGTCGTGTCAAAAGCCAGTTCAGCCAGAACCCACGAGGCAGCCAATGAGAGAACGAGGCCGGTCACAACCGAGAACAGACCCATGAAGAAATACTCGATCAAAAGGATCCTCCGGATCTGACGCCGCGATGCACCGAGCGTACGCAGCAAGATGCATTCGCGCGTGCGCTGATACCGACCGGAGATGACGGCTGTGATCATCACCAGGATACCGGTCAAGATGGAGAACAGCGCCATGAAGCGGATGACGAAAGACAGCCGATCGAGCACCGAATCGATCGTGTCGAGAACCAGCGACAAGTCGATCGCGGAAACGTTGGGGAACTGCCGGATCAAGTCGCGCTGCAATCGGGCCGACTGCTGGCGAGAGTCGGTCCGTGTGACGATCACATGAAACTGCGGGGCATCTTCCAGAACCCCAGCTGGAAACAGGACGAAGAAGTTCGGCTGGAAAGTCCTCCACTCCACGGACCGGATGCTGCCAACGGTCGTGGCGATCGGGATGCCCTGCACGTCGAAAGTCAGTCGGTCGCCGACCTTCACACCCAGTTCGCGAGCTATCCTTTCCTCCAGAGAAACGCGGATGGTCTTCCCGGCTCGAGACTGAAGCTCTCCCTCGACGATCTTTTCGGCGTCGGACAGGCGCTCACGATAGGTGCTGCGATATTCGCGTCTGAGGGCCCAGTTCCCGCGGTGTTCCGAGCGTCGCTTCTGCAGTTCCTCGGCCGGCACTCCGTTGACCGACTGGATGCGCATCGTTACAACCGGGACTTCCTGGAGGATGTCGAGGTTCTCTCGTTTGACGAGAGCGGTCACCCCCGGAAGCTGGTCGTTTTGAATGTCGAATAAGACCAGATTCGGCCGGTTCTCCGACCCCACGTTGGCCACCTCCTCGAGCAGGGTCGCCTGCGTCAGGTACAGGGTCACGATGAAGAAAGTGCCCAATCCGACGGCAAGCACCAGAACCAACGTCTGATTGTGAGGACGGTAGAGATTCGCCAGGCCCTGGCGCCACTCGTACCGCCAACTCGCAGGGAAGAAACGTCTGACCGCCCACATGATCGACTTGGCGACCAGAGAGAGGAGCCCAAAGACGACCACGAGTCCAGCGAAGAAGCCCAGACCGATTTGCCAGGTTGAGGAGTACCAGAGGGAGAAACCGAGCAACCACAAAACGACAACGCTCATCAGGACGAGGGCCAGAGGGTCTCTGCGAATCAGCGACCCGTCTTCCACATCCGCTCGGAGAGTGCGAAGAGGTGAGATCTTTCTGACCGGCGCCAGCGGAATCAGAGCAAACAGGAGGGCGGCCACAAGTCCCACCAAAAGTCCTTCGACGACTGCCGACGGGGAAACGCTCTGGGCCATCTCGACAGGAACGAATCGGCCCAACACGTAAGGCAGGGCTCGCTGCGCGAGCAAGCCGACGAGCGCACCCGCCAGGGCTCCCATCAAACCCATCACGCCTGCCTGGAGCAGATAGATCGCGAAGCTCTGCCGCGGAGTGGCGCCCACGCAGCGCAATACTGCGATGGTTCCGATCCGCTGTCTCACGTAGAGGTGGACCGAGCTGGCGATGCCGATGCCGCCCAGCACGACGGCGATGAAGCCGACCAGGCCCAGGAAGCGATTGAGGTTCTGAAGCTCACGCCGGAAATCCGCCTTCCGCTCCTCCACGGTGTCGGCTCTCAGACTCAGAGCGTGCAGCCGATCCTGCATTGATTTGACGGTGGCGTCCACGGCGAACTGCCCCTTGAACTTGAAGTACACCGTGTAGTGGACTCGACTACCCACCTGCACGAGCCCGGTCTCCGGGACGAAGCGCTCGGGGATGAAAATGCGGGGAGCCAGATCGGAGGCAATGGCCGACTCCCCCGGTATCTCCAGCAACTTCCCGATGATCTTGAACGTGACGGCACCCAGCTTCACGTCATCACCGACCGCGACTCCAAACTGAAGCATGAGGGTCTGATCCACGAGGGCAGTCCGACCCTCCTGGTATTCGGCTGCCGCTTCCGGAGGATCGGTTTTCAGCTGTCCGTAAAATGGAAACCGCCCCGAGACGGCTCGCACCTGAACCAGTCTCGTCGCCTGCTGACGCGGGAACAAGGCCATGGAGGCGAAGCTGGTCTGACGGGCCTGCTCTCCGCCCAACTCATGGAACAGATCCTCGGCCTTCTCACCGAAGGGCGTATCTCCCCGAATGGCCAGATCTGCACCGAGCAGGATCTTGGCCTGGTCCTCCACAGCCAGGCGGAGGTTCGTGCCGAAGGATCGGATGGCAACGAGTGCGGCTACTCCCATGATGATGGCCGACATATAGAGCAGCAGCCGTTTCCAGCTGTGGCGGCCATCCCGCCAGGCCATTCGAGCGATCCAGGGGAAACTCACGACGGCGAGACTTCCTTCATGGAGACCGGATGATCGGCGACGATCCGACCGCCCCGCAGTGAAATGATTCGCTCCGTTCTGTGCGCCAGTTCCAGATTGTGGGTGACCAGTACCAGCGTCGTGCCGTGTTCAACGTTCAGCGCAAACAGGAGCTGCTCAACCGTTTGGGCGGTTTCGGCATCGAGATTGCCGGTCGGTTCGTCGGCGAACAAAATCTGCGGGCGGTTGACGAATGCCCGCGCCAGTGCGACACGCTGTTGCTCGCCTCCCGACAGCTGCGTCGGATAGTGTTCGAGACGGTCCTCGAGACCAACCTGCTCCAGCAGGCTGGCGGCGCGGGACCGAACGTCGGACTCACCCCGAAGTTCACACGGGACCATCACGTTCTCGAGAGCGGTCAGGGTTGGGATCAACTGGAAAGTCTGGAAAACGAACCCGATCGACTGGCTTCGCAAGGCCGCCAGCCTCTCCTCGGAAAGGGGACCGAGATCGTGGCCGCCCAGCATCACCTTACCGGAGGTAGGACGATCCAAGCCGGCACACAAGCCAAGCAGCGTCGTTTTTCCGCTTCCTGAGGGACCCACGATTGCGCAGCACGAGGCCTCCTCGATCTCAAAACTCACATCGCGGAGTACCGTCAGACTACGTTCGCCGCCGTCGTACGTCTTGGTCAGCCGGTCGACTTGAAGCAACTTCTCTTTCATGCTCAGCGGTGCTCAATTCCCATCTCGTGTGCGATCTATCCTACTATAGCTATTGCAGCAACGATGTTTATACGAACGGTCACCCTGATGTTGTTACTGTTGGCATCGACCGGTCTGGCGGCAGACCCGGGCCGACCCGTTTTGCTGGTGCTCGGGGACAGTCTGACCGCGGGCTACGGACTGGATCCGTCCCAAGCCTACCCGGCCCAACTTCAGAAGAAGATCGATGCCGCCGGCCTGGATGTCGAAGTCGTCAATGCGGGACTGAGCGGGGAGACCTCGGCGGGCGGAGCCCGGCGTGTCAATTGGCTTTTGAGGCGCCGTGTCGACATCCTGCTCTTGGAGCTTGGCGCCAATGACGGGCTGCGGGGCATTTCCCTCGACTCGACACGGAAGAACCTCCAGCACATCATCGATGAAACGCACGATCGGTACCCGCACGCCCAGGTCGTCATTGCAGGGATGCTGGTGCCCCCCAATCTCGGTCCAGACTACTCGCAGCGTTTCCGGGATCTCTTCCGGGAGCTGGCGGAGAAGAACCAGGCTACGCTGATTCCCTTTCTCCTCGAGGGAGTGGCTGGGAAGCCGGAACTGAATCAGGCCGACGGAATCCACCCGACACCGGACGGGCACAAATTGGTTGCCGAGAACGTGTGGAAGGTGATTCGTCCCCTGTTGCTCCAGCTGAAGGCGTCCGATTCATAGACTGGATGGGTGCAGCGTGTAGAGTGCAGCTTCCCTTTCCCGCACAGGAGTGCCACAATTGCACGCCTGGCTGATCCGATCGGGCTGGTAGTCAACGCGTTGTCATGGCGATGTCGTATCGGGGGAGATTCATTGTTCTGGTGGCAGCAACTGCGGTCACCGGCGTTCTCATCGCTCTCGTTTCGGTCTATTTCCTCTATCGCACGGCGCTCGACGGACAGGCCGGTCATCTTCAGAGCGACTTGAGAGTGCAGCGGCAGCTCCTGGAAGTCGAGCTGGCAAGGTTGAGCGAAGATGACCTGCAGGGAAGCCAGGTCCTGGCAGCGGCGATCTCGGCACTGCGCAGCGCGAGTGCTTCCTCCGCTCTATCGACTCCAACCCCTTTCCACTATTGCATTGCGCGTCGCCAAAACGGAGCCATTACATGCGCGAGCGAGCATGGCGGAAACCCTCACCGGATTACCGTCGGTTCGGAAGACGCCATTCCGTTTCAGAAGGCCTTTGCCGGTGAGCGAGGAACCATCGTACACCGTGGTCAGGACGGCCGCCTGCTGTTGTCGGCCTTCGAATCCACCTCCCGGCCGGATCTCGTCATCGTGGGGAACATCGACCTGGCGGAGATTCGACGTCCCTTTGAGCTGGCGGCCATTGCGATCCTGGGCGTCGCCGTGTCGCTGACTTTGATCAGCACGATCTCGCTTCGAAGACTCGGCGTGAGTCTGACTCACGACATCGAGCAGCGTGAACGGAAGTTTCGCACACTCTTCGAACACTCGAGCGACGGGTCGTTTCTGATGAGAGACCGGTTCATCGACTGCAATGAAGCAACGTGCCGGATTCTCGGCTTCTCGCGTGAAGAAATCCTCGGCAAAGAACCGGCAGATCTCTCTCCACCCATACAGCCGGATGGCCGGCCTTCGCGGGAAGCAGCGCGTGAAAGAATCGAAGCCGCCTTGCGCGGAACGTCGCAACGGTTTCAGTGGACGCATCTGAACCGGGCCGGACACGAAGTCGTCGTGGAGGTGTCTTTGCAGGCTCTCCAGCTGGAAGACGATCGCATCCTTCACGCCACCATCCGAGATGTCACCCAACGCGTCAGGACCGAGCGGCGCCTGCGTCTGTCCCAGTTTCTCAACGACCAGTCGACCGACGCCATCTTTCTACTGAGAGGTGAGGGCTCGCTGAGCTATGTGAATCCCGCGGCCTGCAACCTGCTCGGCTACTCCGAACCGGAGCTTCTCAGGTTGAAGACCCGGGACTTCTGTGCGAATCCGGACGTCCTGACGTCCTGGAAGGAAGAGGGAGATGCGAGCGGGGAATTCTCCTGTCAAACAGAGATGCTCCACCGAACCGGCGAGAAGATCCCGGTCGAGGTCAACATGAGCTTCTTCGAGTTCGAGGGGGAATCGTTCAGCTGCGGCTACGCGCGCGATCTCCGGGAGCACCGAAGCCTCCAGGCTCAGCTGCTCCAGGCCCAGAAGCTGGAGGCTGTGGGTCGTCTGGCCGGCGGAGTCGCCCATGACTTCAACAATCTGTTGACGATCATCGGGGGCTACACGGACATGCTTCTGGAGGAGCACACGAACGACGAGGAGGCTGCCGACAGAGTCGCTCTCACCGAGATCCGGTCGGCCTCGGATCGAGCGGCAGATCTGACCCGACAATTGCTGACTTTCAGCCGCAAACAGCTCATCGAGCCCAAGACGCTCAACCTCAACCAGGTCATCAGCGGGATGGACCGGATGATCCGGCGTCTGATCGGAGAAGATATCGAGTTTTCCACGATCCTGCGTCCAAAACTGAGTCCCGTCAGAGCCGATCCCGCCCAGCTCGAGCAGGTTTTTCTGAATCTGTGCGTTAATGCCCGTGACGCCATGCCGAACGGCGGCAAGTTGACGATCGAGACCGACGAAACCTACCTGGGTGCCGCCTATGCCGACCGCAAGCCCGGAGTGAAGCCTGGACATTACGTCTTGCTCGCCGTCAGTGACACCGGTGTAGGCATGGATCAGGAGACCCAGAGCCGCATCTTCGAACCTTTCTTTACGACCAAGGGGCGGGACAAGGGTACCGGGCTGGGCCTCTCGACGGTCTATGGAATCGTCAAACGGGCGGGCGGCAACGTCTGGGTTTACAGCGAACCGCGATGCGGAACGACGTTCAAGATTTACCTTCCCCGGATTGGGTCCGAATCGAGCGCCACTCCCCTGGATGAGGCGCCCGCCGCCGAGCAACATGGAGAGGAGACCATCTTGGTCGTCGAAGACGACGATCACGTCCGTGGACTGGTCGTTTCAGAGTTGCGGGCCTTGGGTTACACCGTGCTCTCGGCGAGCAGCCCCAACGACGCCCTCGCCTTGACTGAGTCGCAGAAAGCTCCCATCGACCTGTTGCTGACCGATGTCGTGCTTCCGGTGATCAATGGGCGGGTGCTGGCCGAGCAGTTATGCGCCGAGCGTCCTGATATGAAGGTTCTTTTCATGTCGGGCTATACGGACAGTGCGATCGCCCAATTGGGCGTGTTGGAGCCGGGAGTCTTCTTTCTCCAAAAGCCCTTCAGCAAGCAGGCATTGGCCTCGAAGGTTCGTGAGATCCTCTCCCGCCGCAACGTTTGAAGTGGGCCGATCAACCGCGGCGACTGCGAAAGCTCGAAGCTTATTCCACTTGCGGAACCGCAAATCGGCAGGCCCAAAGTCAATTGGGGAACTTTTTCCTTCGAAATTGATCTAAGCTATTGAGAGTCCGGGTCATCGAAGATCCGACCGACAGGGGGACGTCAAGTGGACGGTTTCAGCCGTTCGATCGGGACTGAAGAGACTTTCGAACAAGCGGACAGTTTCTTGGAGCGCCTGCGCGCCGGCGACGAGAGCGCGTTTTCCGAGGTGTTCCATCTGTACAGGGATATGGTGTACACGTTGGCGGTCAAGCTCCTCGCCGATAAAGCCGAATCTCTCGATGTCACGCAGGAAGTGTTCCTGACCCTGTTTCGGAAGATCAAGAGTTTTCGCGGAGACTGTTCTCTGAAGACCTGGTTGTACCGGGTCGCGGTGAACCAGGCGGCCAACCGCAATCGCTGGTGGAAGCGACGCCAGAATCACCGCGTGATCTCACTCGACCTGCCCCACTCTTCGGCAGACCACCCGCCTCCTTCGCCCCGAAGCCCGGCTCCTTCTGCAGCAAGAAACTACCTCTCGGGGGAAATGCGCAGGGCTCTCACCCAGGAACTGAAACAGCTTCCATTCGATCAGCGTGTGGCCGTGGTTTTGCGGGACGTCGAGGGACTGACCTATGAGGAAATCGCGGAAGTGACAGGAGCTACCCTGGGGACAGTGAAATCGAGAATTGGCCGAGGCCGCGACAGACTACGAGAGGCACTCGTCGATTTTCAGGGAGGAGAGTTCCTATGACCTGCCGCGATTTTGTCAAGAACATTCACGCTTTCCTCGATGCCCGCCTGTCTGCCCGTGAGATGGCGACGTTCGATTCGCACATGCAGAGTTGCAGCCGATGCCGCCGCGTCTATCACCAGTACGTGCAGATCCAGCAGATGGTCGTAGAGCGATCCCACCTACCTGGGGCCTCCTCCAAAGCCATTCTGAGACAGATGCACGGCAAAGACTGGAAGGCTCTCTGGAGCCGATTGTGCGATCGTGTATGGACCTGGATCAGGGACCTGGACCGGAGACTGGTCTACCTTCGTGCCTCCACCGCGCCGTTCGCATTGGGGCTCTTCCTCATCCTCCTGGCGCAGTTTGCTCCGGCTGACACTGAACGACTGGCCTTCATGGCGATCGAGCCGCAACTTCCCTCTCACAGTCTTCCCAGAGTACTCAACGTGGAGGTCCGGCAGAAGCAGCCTGAATTTGACGCCATGCTGCAAACGGCCTGGAGACTGCCTTATGAAGATTCGCTCTCACTGGTTGCAGAAGTCCAGCCGGAAGGGCGTCTGCAGGTGGAAGGGATTCTCGAGTATCCCAAGAGCAACGACTTGTTGAACGCCGTGCGCGCCGCTCTCAACACCAGTTATCTCGAGAAGGCAGCCGGCTTGTCGAACTCAGTACTGATCTTCTCCTTCCAGAAGATCGACGTCTACGAGGGTAATTGAGGACAGGAGACAGACTCCTATCTCGCCGGCAGGGCTTGCATCGACGTCCCCAGGTTTCCTACGGTGTCGGCGACGCGGACGAAGATGTTCTTGCTTTGCGAGCTGACGTCGCTCAATTCGAACGAGTACATCTCGCTGGTGCTGTCGGCAATCCCATCCTCGGGGAAGACGACGTGCCAGTGAACACCGTCCAAAGAGTACTGGGCCTCGTAGATGGGGCTGACGGTGGTGGTGGCTGCGAATCGGATGCGGATCTTCGTTCCCGACAACTGAGCGGGCTGCCAGTCGATCGCAGGAATCGTATTGGCCAGGATGAACGGCTTGCTCACGAGTTCACCCTGCAACGCCTGGTTCGACGGATTGCTCTCACGATCCGAAGCAACCACCCGGAAATAGTAGACCCCGTCAGGAAAGCTGGCACCGTCGAGTGTGTATTCTCCGTCCTCCAGTTGGCCCTCGATCAGGTTCCATGTACTGTCGCCTTCGCGGCGCAGGAAGAGGGAGTAGATCAAGGTGTCCTTGTTCGGATCGGACGCTTCCCAGGTCAGGCTTCGGGCACCGGGAACGTAGATGCGCCGGCTCGGCGGACTGATTCGTGGAGACTCCAGGTCGCGTATCGTTTTGGGAAGGATCTCCGCGTGGGCGCCTCCCGGTCCGCCGGGTGTCACGCCTCCCGCCGGGTTTCCGGGGATCTTCGCCAAAGCCACACCGGGAGCCAGCAAGGTCAACGAACTGACCTTCGGGGCCATATTGGCCTGCTGATAGGAAACCCGTACGAGGTCAACGGCCCCCTGCTGAGCCCCGACCGATTCCATCTGACCGCTGGCGACCGTAAATTCGACCTTGAACTGGAGAAAGCGCGCAGGGACGCTGGCGATTGCCGAACCGTCGGCCTTGGTATAACCAACGCTCCAATCCGCCCACGTGTCGTCCGGCGTCTCGGTATTGCCCGAGCGGGTGTAGAGTTTGACCGTCGATGAGGGAGAGGGATCCACGACCCTCCAGCTTATCGTTCCCCAGTGGGAAACCATCCCAGCATCGATCGTGTCGGACTCGAACGTTCCGGTCTTCGCAACGTCGCTGCCGAGCCGATAGACCTTGCCGAGATTGCTCGTCATGAGGAGCAGCTGCCCCCCCTGTTCGAGAAGCCGGGTTACCTGTTCCTCCCGCGTGTCGGCCAGCAGGGTCACGAAACCCTTTCGGGTCAGCATCAGAACACGGCCCTCGTTTCCGGTTCCGAACAGGACGTTTCCATCGCTCCGCACGAGGATGTCGAAGACCAGCTCGTCCGTGGAGGAGTAGAGCGTTTCCACCAGGCCTTCCTTATCGATCCTGTAAACCTCGAGCTTGGCCCCTTTGGCGGCTCTCGGAAGCTCCACCTTCGATTCCTCGGTGCTGTCCTGATCCGATGATTTGGCGGCGGTCTCGGAGGAGGCCTTGGTTTCGGGTCCTCCCGACAGGGCCGCGGCGTAGATGTTTCCGTAACGATCTACCGCAATGGCCTTCATCTCCTCCAGTGAGGAGTCGTACAGGACATAAGCCTTCCCCGAAGGATCGATGCGGAACAAGAGGCCCTTGGGAGCACTCCCGGCCAGCAGATTCTTCTCCAGATCCCAGGCAAGCTTGACGATGTGTGTCTCATGGCTGTCGAAGAAGGGCTTCCCTTCGCCGCTGGGGGAGACCTTATAGATGATGCCCTTCGGCCCCGTGGCTACGTAGAGATTATCCTGATCATCGAAGAGCAGGTCCCAGATGAACTTTTCGTCAGGATCGAAGAAAACCTCCGGCTTCCCGTCGGCGGCGAACCGATAGACCTTGCCTCCCGGAGACGTCCCTGCGTAGATACGGCCCTTGGAATCAACGGCCATCGCGTAGACGGCCGGTTCGTCCAGTTTGGCCCACTCCGAGCCCTTCCCCGCCGGATCCAAACGAAACACCTTACCGTTCGCACCGGTGCCGATATAGACCGCGCCGCCCGGACCCACGACGGCGGAATGCACGAAGGCCTGCTCCGTATTGAAGACCTCCGTGACGGCGGGAGCGGGCAGCAGCCTCCCGTCGCTGGTCAGAGAGACGCCGTCGAAATCGCCCTTGAAGAATTCTTCGGCGGTTGCAGTCGTGACCCACGTGGGATGAACGGCATAGAGTTGATCCACTGGTGCCAGCAGCACCACCAGGAGCGACAGACGCCAAATTGTCCGCATGGAGCTAACCTTTGATATGGAGCTAACCTTTGATGTTGATTTGGATGATCTTCCGTCCGGAGACGACTGCGTCCGTGGCGGGCAGTTCATGTTCGACGAACACGGCCTGCTTGATCGGCTGGACGTCGCCCGTGGTCTTCTTCGAGCTGTAAAGAGCAAGAATCGATGGTGGCAGGCCAGCCAGGCCCTCACCTCCGAGAACGGCTTCTTCCTGGTCGCGGAAGAGGCGAATGTAGAGGCGATCGTTCTTCTTGAGATTGTTGATGGCACGAATGAGCTGATTCAGATCCCGGGGGATGAATTCACCGCCTTCGGCCTGCGCATCGGTCTTCGAAAGCGTCAGCCCGTCTCCGATGAGGATCTTGAGAGGTCCCGGAGTCAGTCCTTCGGGGATTTTGACCGGATACTTGGCGGAACTGATATCTCCGTTGCTGTTTCGCATGAAAACCGTGATGCCGACTTCATCGCCCGGCCGTGCTTCGGTCTCGTCCTGCCAGACCTTCTCGAGAATCGCCTCGCGAGTGCTCTCAGAGGCTGAAACGTCGACATCGACACGCTCCATGTCGATGTTGTCGAATCCGCTCGTCAGGATGAAATTGACCGGTGCAGCTGCTGCGATCCCTGCGATTCCGGAGGAGCCGGTCAGGTCGGAGATGCTGTTCTCGAAATTGACCTCCGGATGCCCCTTCAACGCGATGTGGCACTTGACCTGAAGCGTCTGTCCACCGATCGTCCGTTCCACGGATGTGATGCTGTTTTCAACGGTGAGCGCGACCAGAAGTGGACTCAGTAGACTGTCCGTGACCACCTGGTAGTGGAAGCTCCGTCTTTCACCCGGCCCCGTCGTCAGATTCACATTGACCGGAATGAGCTTTGCGTCCGAACCCTTCACGCCGAGGATTCCCGTCGCTCGATCCTGCTTGATGGACCCGACCGGCACCGTCGTCGCCGAGATCTTCTGGCTGTTCATCAGGTTGGGAATCACGCCCAGTACGGCGGCCTTCGACATTGGCATGTCCGTATTTCCCACCGACAGGAAGGGATGACCGAAGGCGTACACTTGGCTTCCATTGACGTAGGTGACGGTGCCACTGGCCGAGACGTCCATGTCTCCCCGAACCAGTTGGACCGCGACGGTCGAACCGGCTTCGAGCGGAGCGTCCTTCGCCTCGTCACTGGCCGCCGCACCCGCGCCGAAGACCGGGGAGAGCCCGATCGCATTGAACAGTCCGGCGAATGGCGAGACAGCGGCCGGTGCCGCTCCAGCCAATCCCAGGGGAGTTTCGATCGGTCTCAGACTCCCGAATCGCGCCAATGCCGGAAAGGCTGATCCGGCGTCGATGCCCGCGAAAGGAGATCCGAGCCGGAAAAGGCCGAGGGAATCCACCCGATACAGGCTGGAAAGATCCATCGTCTTTTGAGCGAGCTTGAAGGAAGTCGGGGTGTGCTCCTTGAACACGTTCACCATCTCTCCGATTGGCGTGATCCCGGCAATCGGCGCGGTTGCGAAAGAGAACGCGTAGGAGACGGCTCCGAGCAACTTGCCATCGATATAAACGGGGCTGCCACTCATCCCGGCGAAGACTCCATACTGGTCGAGCTTGTCCCCCGACAACTTAGCCAGAATCAGGTTCTGTCCGGGCCCGATCTTCTCGAGGACCCCGAGAATCTCAACGTTGAACGTCTCGATCTGAGTGCCCTGAAAGACCGTCTTACCCACACCCTTCAGGCCTGGTTTGACGCTCGAGAGAGGGAAGAACTCGACGCCCTGGGCCACGGCAACCGTGGAACTGAGGAACAACAGACCCAGAAACAAACAGGTCTTTCTCATGATCATCCTGAAAACCAACCTTCAAGCTGTTCTTTGGCTTTGAGTATACCAATTCGATCAACCGTTCAGCGTGATCCAGGCCACCGACCTGCAGGGCCGACCGAGTTGCCGAGTTCACCCCGGCTGGCCGGGCTGGTTCACGTCTGATCGTGCTGCCCGTTTCACGAAGGGGCCGGGCAAGGATGCCTGGCTGACACAACAGGCAGGGTCGCCTTGACTACTCTGGTGTCCCGAATCAGAAATTGGCATGCTGCCCCAATCCCAGTGGCCCGGCGGGTTTGTCAGTGTAGACTGTCATCATGTTGTCCGCCAATTCCGGCCTCTGACTGTACGGACCATGCTGAAACTCAAATCGCTCGAACTGACTGGATTCAAATCATTTGCGGACAAGACGAGAGTCGCGTTCCCGGATGGGATTACGGGCGTCATTGGTCCGAACGGGTGCGGTAAATCCAACCTCTCCGACGCGATCGGCTGGGTGCTCGGGACCCAGACGGCTCGGACGCTGCGCGGCCAGAAAATGGAGGACTTCATTTTCGGCGGGACACGGTCACGCAAGGCCTCCGGACTGGCTGAAGTTACGCTGACCCTGAGCCGGATCGATGCTGAACCGCTCAAAGTCGACGGAATCGAGATCGACGGTTCAGAGTTCGAGATAACGCGCAAGCTGTACCGCTCGGGCGAAAGCACCTATCTGATCAACCGCCGACGCTGCCGGCTGATGGACATCCACCAGATTCTGGAGGAGGCCGGACTTGGCTTTGCCAGTTATGCGCTGATCGCCCAGGGCCGAATCGATGCCTTTCTTACCGCAAAGCCCCTCGACCGGCGAGGTCTGATCGAGGAGGCGGCCCAGATCACCGGCTACAAGTCAAAACGGCGCAATGCCGAACTCAAGCTGGAGATGGCACAGCAGAACCTGCTGCGGGTCAATGACATCATCGTCGAAGTCGAGCGCCAGCTCCGCTCTCTTCGCCGCCAGGCCGGAAAGACCAGGAAGTACCGAAAGCTCAAGGAAGAATTCCGCAGAGTACAAAGGCTTCGGCTGCGGGTCGAAAACGATCGTTTCAAGGCGGATTCCAAGGTCTTGGGCGACCGGCTGGAGAAGGTTCGGGGACGAGAAGAATCGGTCGCAGGCGACCTGCGCCGGCAGGAAACGGCCCATCGGGACAAGAACCGCGAACGTGAATGGCTGGAAGCCAAACTCGATCAGATCAAGACCCGAAAATCGCAGACCGATCTCGAACTGGATCGCGCGCAGAATTCCGTCGTTCATGCCCGCCAACAGATCGAGCAGACTCAGACCGGTCAACAGACCATCCGCAGCGAGCGTGCCGGCCTGGATGCTTCACTGGAGACGCTTCGAGAGGAATCGCAGCGGTACTCCTCTCAGTTTGAAACTCTCGAGAAAGAGAAAGAACAGGCTGCGCGGGAGCTTCGGGATGCGCTCGATGAGGTCAAACGGGGCACCGAGCGGCTGGACGTCTCCGAATCCAAGCTCGAGGAGTTGCGAAGTCGGCTCATGGCATCGACGGCCGAGGCCGCTTCGCTGAGGAACCTCAAGGAACAGCTGAATCACCGCATCGGACGACTGGAAGCGGATCGGACTCGGCTCGATACGGAACATGGCTCGGCCCAGCAGAGCCTGCAGCGGTCTCGCGTGCGAGCCGAAGAGCTCCAAGGTCGTTTTCAGCAGCGTCGTGGAGAGCTGAACGAAACCGAGTTGAGGTGTCAGGAACAACACCGGCGGCTCCAGGATCTGACCGAAGAACTCAAGGAACTGACCGGGCAAGAGGCCGAAGTCCACAATCAGCTCGTGGCTCTCAATGAGCGCCTGCAGTCGCTTCAGGAACTGGAGTTGAGCCGCTCGAACTATAGTGAGGGCGTGAAAAAAGTCTTGAGCCACCTGGCTCGCTCGGGCTCCGTTGACACGGCGGGCACCCTGGCCGACTCGCTCGAAACGGAACCTCGGTTCGAGAGACTCGTGGAGGAATTCCTGGACGAAGAGCTGGAGTACGTCCTGGTGAACTCGCTCGATGAGGCGGTTCGCGGAGTCTCCGAGATCCGTACGCTGAAGTCCGGCAAGTGCACCTTTTTCAGTCTGGTCAGCACGAATGGGTTTGGAAAGCGGCCTTTGCGGAAGCCCTCCGACGAGCTCCCTGAGCGCGGCGAAGGGGTCTTCGGGACGCTGGCCGACATCGTGCGCATGCGGCCGGAGGTGGAGAAGGCGTTCTTCCGGGTGCTCCCCAGACAAGCGGATGCGGTCGTCGTCTCGGACCTGGATCGAGCACTGCATCTGGCACATTCCTATCCCGAGAGCACGTTCATCACTTTGGCTGGAGAGTCTCTGACGCCTCGGGGGCTGGTTTCAGGATCGGCCGGTTCCACGAAGATGGGTTTGCTGGGGCTGAAGCGTCAGAAGCGCGAACTGGAGCGCAAATGCGCGGCCCAGCAGAAGCTTTATGCCGAGGCTTTGGAGGCCAAAGAGCGGAAGCAGGTTGAGTTGTCCGCCGCGAGCGCCGAGTTGGAGCAGACTCAGATCCGGCAGCACCAGTTGGAGAAAGAGACGATCGTTCTCTCCCATGAGGTCGATCAGGCGGAGCAGGATCTTCGAAGGAACGAGAAACTGGTCCAGTCGGTGGAGACCGAGACCGAGCGGCTCGAAGTCGAGATCCGAGAGATCGGGGCGAAACTGGAGGGTCTTGCGGTCGGCCTGGGGGCTCAGGAGCAGGCTCGGGAAGAGTTGGAGGCACAGATCAAGATTGGCCGGGAAAGCCAGTTCGATCTGCGAACCGAGCTGAGCAGGCTGCAGGAAACGGCGAATGCCATCTCCGGGCAGCTGAGGGTGTTGGAGGAGCGGCGTTCGTCCCTCGGCCGAACCGTGGAACGGATTCGAGCCCAGGAGACGGACGCCGCCGATCGAATCGAACTCCTGGACCAGCGGGAGAAGGACGGACGGGAACGCCTGCAGGGCCTCGAGGCGGAGATCGTTCAGCTGGAATCCGACATCGTTCGACTTCAGGAGAGCGGTGCTGCTTTGGAGGAAAGCCTCCAGGAGATACAGCAACGGGTTCATGCATGCCGGGAATCGCTCCAGCAGCTGGATGAAGAGGTGGAGCAGCTCCGTGAACTCCGCAACACGCTTCAGGAGGAGCGCTCGGGACTGGAGGTGGAGGGTGCACGGCTCGAGACGCAGCTGCAGAACCTCGACCAACAGTGCCGGGAACAACTCGGCACCGGCCTGGAGGAAGCGCTGGAGGGCGTCGAAATCGACGGCGCAAACGTGAACGACGTCGCTTCCAGGTACGAGCAAATGAAGCGGAAGCTGGAGAACTTCGGGCCGATCAACATGACGGCGCTTCAGGAATATCAGGAGCATCTCGAGCGACATACCTTTCTGACTCAGCAGCGAACCGACATCGAGCAATCGATCGCCGACACGACCAAGGCGATTCAGGAACTCAATCGTCGCAGCCGCAGCCGCTTTGCGGAGACCTTCGAGACGGTGAACCGCAACTTCAAGGAAGTTTTCCAGAAGCTCTTCGGCGGCGGGGAATGTGGAATGACGCTGCTGGACGAGGAGGACGTGCTCGAATCCGGAATCGACATTTATGCCCAGCCCCCCGGGAAGCGACTCCAGAATGTGATGCTCCTCTCCGGGGGTGAAAAAGCCCTGACTGTCTTCGCTCTGTTGATCGCCATCTTCATGTACCGCCCCAGCCGTTTTTGCGTGCTGGACGAGGTAGATGCACCGCTCGATGACGCCAACGTTCGACGCTTCACCAAGTTGATCTCCGAGATGAGCGAGGAGATCCAGTTCATCGTGGTTACCCACAATAAACGGACGATGGAGAGTGCCCAGGTGCTCTACGGGATCACGATGCAGGAACCGGGCGTTTCAAAGGTCGTGTCGGCACAGTTCTGACGGCATTGGAGACTCCGACAGCTAGAGTCCGGGCTGTTCGCTGAGGGTTCGATGCGGCGGACTCGGCTTGCTTGAGAAGGTCGCCTGGTGGATAATCTCATACTCCATCGCGGCCTTGAATTATTCCTGGATTGCGGACAGGGCACAGGGGATCACAGGTAACCGAAAATGAATCTGCGCTCGCTCTTCAGCGTTTTCTCGAATGATCTGGCCATCGATCTCGGAACAGCGAACACTCTCGTCTACGCGCGAGGACGAGGAATCGTCGTCAACGAACCTTCGATCGTAGCAATCAACAAGATCACGAACAAAGTGGAAGCAGTCGGTCACGAGGCCAAGGAGATGCTGGGCCGGACTCCCGGAAGCATCGTCGCCATCAAACCGATGAAAGACGGCGTCATCGCCGATTTCGACGTGACCGAGGAGATGCTGAAGTACTTCATCAAGAAGGCCCACAATCGCAACTACCTGATCAGCCCCCGTATCGTGATCTGCATTCCTTCCGAGATTACTCAGGTCGAGAAGAGAGCCGTGCGCGAGTCCGCGCTTCGTGCCAACGCCAGCGAGGTCTACCTGGTCGAGGAGGCGATGGCGGCAGCCATTGGAGCCGGGCTTCCAATCACCGAGCCGAGCGGAAACATGATCGTGGACATCGGCGGCGGAACCACCGACATCGCGGTCATCAGCCTCTCGGGGATCGTCTACAGCCGCTCCGTGCGGGTGGCGGGCAACGAGATGGACGAGGCGATCATCCAGTATGTAAAGCGCAAGCACAACCTACTGATCGGGGAACGCACGTCCGAACAGATCAAGATCCAGGTCGGTTCGGCCGCGCCGCTCGAGGAACCGCAGACCATTGAGATCAAGGGCCGTAATCTGATCGAGGGCATCCCAAAGACTGTGACGATTAACGATGAGGAAGTCCGCGAAGCCCTGAGCGATTCGATCTCGACGATCGTGAACGCGGTGCGTGTGGCGCTGGAACGAACGCCTCCGGAGCTTTCCGCTGATATCGTAGACAAGGGCATCGTTTTGACGGGCGGAGGCGCACTGCTGAGACACCTCGACAAGAAGTTGAACGAAGAAACCGGCCTGCCTGTCTTCCTGGCTGAGGACCCTCTCTCTTCCGTCGTCCTGGGTGTGGGCAAGATGCTGGACGACATGGCGCTGCTGAAGCGCATTAGTCTGCAATGACGGAGTACGTCCGACGGAATCCTTTCTTGGGCCTCCTGGCATTGGTCATTCTGAATCTGTTCCTCTTGTCGATCCAAGTCCGCAGCGAGAACGGTCGTCTGGTCCTTCGTTCTTGGGGACTCGCAGCATTCACTCCCTTTGCGCTCACTGCCGATGTCGCCTCCAACCTCATGCACCAGGTCGTCGACCGGTACCGGTTCCTCACCCACCTCGAGGAGCGGAACCGTTACCTCGAGGAACAGAACTGGCGCCTCAAAACAGAACTCAACCGACTGGAAGCCCTGCGCCGACAGGTGGCAAAGGATGAAGGTTTCCGACTCCTCAGCACGCTGTACAGCTTCAAGACGATCCGTGCTTCAGTGGTCTGGCGGAACCTCCCGATGTATGCAAACAAAGTGATCATCAACGCAGGCTTGCGGGAACACGTGCGCAAGGATTCCGCGGTGATCACGCCGGAGGGAGTGGTAGGCCGTGTGCGGGCGGTGACGGGACTGACGTCGGAAGTCGAACTCCTGACAGATGTGAACGCTGCTGCCGGAGCCCAGATCGGAGAGGAGGGCCTGCAGGGCGTCGTGCAGGGGACCGGGCGCCGGGAACTCAGGCTCAACTTCATTCTGGGTACGGAGCAGGTCGAGCCGGGCGAGGTGGTGTACACTTCCGGGACCGACGGCATCTACCCGAAAGGGGTACCCATCGGGAAGGTGGAGGCAGCCGAAAGGACGACGGGCATCTTCCAGCGGATTACGGTCGATCCCTTCGTGCAATTTTCGCGACTGGAAGAAGTCGCTGTCGTGATCGACGAACCTTGAAACCCACGACCTCGAATGATGGAGTCCAGCGCCGGATCCCTCCCCTCGAGATCCTCGTGTTCCTCATCGTAGGTCTCGCGGTCGATCTCGTGCAGGGAGCGCTCTTGCCGGGTTACCTGCGTGCGGAAGTCCTGCTCGTGCTGGTCGTCTATGTCGGTTGGTCTACGTCACCCCTGAAGGGAGCGGTCGTCGGCACCATCTTCGGGATCCTGGAAGACTACCTGGTCGGGATCCCCATAGGCCTCAACGGTCTGAGCATGACGCTGATCGGGTTCCTTTCCGGATACTTGAGCCGATGGATGTCGACCGAACTGGGTCCCTTCAGAGTACTCCTGTTTGCCGGTCTGGCACTCTTGGATCGAGCCATCATCCTGGGAACTCTCTACCTGCTGGCGCAGAACGTCTCGCCGGTCAGGATCGACGGCCTTCTCCTAAGTGCCTTTTTGACCGGCATAATCGGCGAGGTGTTCTTTGGTCTCTATGATAAGATCAGGTTCCCGCCGAAGGATTTTCGCAGGCTTCACTGAGGCGGCGACAAAGACACGCATGAGTAGCCGGCGAGTCCTGCAGGCAGGCGGAGTTTGAGCGGCGCCGCTGGCCCGTCTGGGTGGTCGCCAGGAGGGTTCGAATACCAGGCTGCGTCGGCGGCGGCGGACCCGGTTGGCCTGTCCCTTGCTTCGAGCGGGACTCCGGGTAAGTTGGGTGGAGGTTCATGCCGATTTTCCAGGACAACCGTGTCATTGCACATCGCCTGGGACTCGCTCGTCTTCTCATCGCTCTCGTTTTCCTGGGGCTCTGTCTGAAACTGTGGCATCTGATGGTGATCCGTTTCGATCACTATCGCGAACTCGCGGAAAAGAACCAGGTTCGAACCATTCCTCTGATGGCTCCTCGCGGACCGGTCCTGGACCGCGACGGTCGAGTTCTGGTCGAGAACATCAACTCCTTCAATCTCTTTCTCTATCGGGAGGAGGTCTCGGACCTCGAGGACACCAGAGAATTCGTCGTGAACGAACTGGACGTCGATCCGGAGCATTTTCAGGAGCGTCTGGACGAAGCTTCCGGCTATCCGGATTTTCGGCCCCTGCTGATCAAAGAGAATCTGTCGATGGATGAGGTCGCGCGACTCCTGTCCCATCAGTCGGAACGCCCGGAACTGAAGATCTTCGAGCAGCCTCGCCGTCTCTATCGATATGGACAGTTGGCCGCCCACGTCCTGGGTTTCGTCGGTGAGGTTTCACGCGCCGAATTGGATCTCGACCAGTTCAAGGATCTCAAGCCCGGCGACGTCGTCGGGAAGACAGGCATAGAGCGCGTCTACAATCGTCGGCTCACCGGCACGGACGGCTTCTCGAGGGTGCTCGTCAACAGTGCCGGGAAGGCGCTGCAGGAGCTCGCCAGGAACGACCCGCGGCCCGGTGCCGAGTTGCGGCTGACCCTGGATTTGGATTTGCAGCGGGTTGCCGAGGAGGAATTGGGCGATCAGCCTGGAGCGGTGATCGCGTTGGATCCGCGCAACGGCGACGTCTTGGTCCTGGCCAGCCGGCCGGCTTTTGACCCGAACTGGTTTGCCACCCGGATTACCGAGAAGCAGTGGGAAGAGCTGACCTCGAATCCCGATAACCCGTTGCAGAATCGCGCCATTCAGAACGCCTTCTCTCCCGGGTCCATCTTCAAGGTGGTGATGGCACTTGGAGGGCTGGAGGCGGGTATCGTCACTCCCCAAACGTCGGTTTACTGCAACGGCGGTGTCGAGCTCTACGGCCACTATTTTCATTGCTGGAAGGCGGGAGGCCACGGATTCGTGCATTTGAGTGAAGCCATCCAGCACTCCTGCAACACTTATTTCTATCTCCTCGGCCAGAAGATGGGGATTGACCGGATCGCGGAGTTCGCCCGACGCATCGGGCTGGGTGTTCCGACGGGAATCGACCTGCCCGGTGAGATCTCCGGGCTCGTTCCTTCGAGTGCCTGGAAGGAGCGCACCACGGGCCATCCCTGGTACGCAGGGGAGACCATCTCGGTCGCCATCGGCCAGGGACAGCTCAACGTCACGCCCGCGCAGTTGGCCCGCGCCATAGGAGCCGTAGCCACAGGGCGGGTTCCGAAACTGAAGCTTGTGGACGACCAGAGTGACGGAAGCGACGCCCAGCCAGTCGGTTTCTCCCTGGAGAATCTGCAGGCCGTGCGCAATGCCATGTGGAAGGTGGTTAACGAGTACGGGACGGGCCGTGAGGCTCGCGTGGCGAATTTCGACGTGTGCGGGAAGACCGGAACGGCCCAGACGATCAGCCGCCAGACCCGCGAGAAATTGTCCGAAGAGGAGCAGGCGAAATACGAACCCAATGCCTGGTTCGTCGGCTTCGCTCCCCGCGAAGATCCCGAAATCGTCGTCGCCGTCATCGTGCAGCGCGGCGGCTCCGGAGGGAGCGGGGCTGCGCCGATTGCCGGTCGCGTTCTGCAGGCCTACTATCGTAAATATAAATCCCAGCCGGTCCCGGGGATGGAATTGGCGGCCCACACTGGATCGGGGCAGGTGACCGAACCGTGAGCATCAACCGGTCCTGGGGACAGATCGACTTTCTGTTGCTGGCGCTGGTCGGCGCTTTGGCGTTGTTAGGCGTGCTCGGCGTCTACAGTGCCGGCCTATCCAGCGGAGGGCGGTTCTATTCGGGTCAGCTCCTGCGCATCGGTCTCGGTTTCGCGGTGTGCCTGTTCGTCATGCTCTTCGACTACCGCAAGCTCGTCGAGCGTGCTTTCGTCCTCTACATCCTGGCCCTGCTGGTGCTGGCCGGAGTGTTGATTTTCGGTTCCGAGGTCAACGGCAGCAAGAGTTGGATTCATGTGGGCGGCCTGACCTTTCAGCCTTCGGAATTCACGAAGATCGTCGTCCTCCTCGCCGTCATTCGCCTGATTTCCGACAGCCGGGAGGAATACCTGACGCATCGTCGCCTCATGAACGTCGGCGTGGTGTGCCTGATTCCCATCCTCCTCATCATCCTTCAACGCGATCTTGGTACGGCCATCATGTTCGTTCCCGTCGTCGGCGGAATCCTTTTGGCGGCGGGCGTCCGGCGCCGTCTGTTGATTGGGGTACTCGTCGTGGGCCTGGTTTCCACTCCACTGGTCTGGCTCGGGTTGAAGGATTATCAGCGCCAGCGTGTTCTCGTTACCCTCGACCCCGGCCGTGATCCGCTGGGCATCGGATATCAGACGCGACAGGCGCAGATCGCCATCGGCTCCGGAGGGCTGCTGGGCCGCGGGATCGGCGAAGGCCGACAGAGCCAGCTTGGCTTCGTTCCCGAGAGTCACACCGATTTCATCTTTGCGCTGCTGGCGGAAGAAACCGGATTCCTGGGAGCAGCCTCGATCCTGCTGCTCTATTTCCTTTTGCTTTCCCGCCTTATCACGATTGGCGTGGAGGCGAAAGACCGCGCCGGCATGTTGATCATCGCGGGGGTGGTGGCTTTCATTTTCTCCCACGTCCTGATCAATGTTGGGATGGCCCTGGGCATCGTTCCGCCCATAGGGATACCTCTGCCCTTTCTCAGCTATGGCGGGTCGTCGACCTTGACCGCCTTCGCGGCCATCGGCCTGGCGCTCAGTGTGAGCCTCAGGCGGTACATGTACAGCTGAAGGAAGTTCCGAGTTCCGAGTTCCGAGTTTCGAGAGTTCCGAGCATCCTTGCTTGTCTCCGGCGACCTAGACAAGGCCCCGCAGTTTCCGCATGACAGTGCCTCGGGTCTCAGCGAACTTGACTCCGAAAGCGGTGTCCTCGGCGTGGATGACATATCCGTTGATTTCCGCCTCGGAGTCTCCCGAACCCAGCAGGAGGGAGACATGCGCACCTGCCTTCGGCACCTCACTGGCGTCTCCAACGCGCGCTCCATCCCAGGAAATGTCGATCAGGCGAGCTTGAATCTCGCGAGAACCGATGCGATAGCGACAGCTCCGCAGCAGGGAGCGGCGGCTCAGGCCTCGTCTGTCCACTTGCCTTCCTCCAAGGCCGGCCGGGGAATGGGCGCATCTCCGAATTGCCGATTCACTCGTTCCAGCTGAAGGCGAATCATACCGCTCTGATCCCCGCTAGACAACCCGGAAAGGGTTCCGAGTTCCGAGTGTGCGATTCGGTAGTTCAGCGGCGCTTCATTTCGTGCGAGAATGCTGAGCCGATGACTCTCTGGTCTGCGGCATTGCTGCTCTTTCTGGTACTCGATCCCTTTGGGAATATCCCCTTCTTTCTGTCTGCGATGAGGACGGTCGAGGACCGACGCCATCTTCGCGTGATCAGCCGCGAGCTCCTCATCGCCCTGGCCGTCTTGATCTTCTTCCTCTTCCTCGGCCGCTTCGTGCTCGAGCTCCTGCAGATCTCCGAGCCTTCACTTTCGGTGGCCGGAGGCCTGATCCTCTTCCTGATCGCGGTGCGCATGATCTTCCCGGCACGGAAGGGCCAGTCCGGAGAGCCGTTTGAAGGCGAGCCGTTCGTCGTGCCCCTGGCGATCCCCTATGTGGCGGGACCCTCCGCCATGGCCACGGTCTTGCTCGTCATGAGTCGGGAACCGCAGCGCTGGCCGGAATGGTTGGTCGCAGTCCTGATCGCCTGGGCGGGCTGCAGTGTCGTCCTGCTCATCTCGAGTGGTCTCAGAAGATTCTTTCGTGAAAAGGGGCTGGTGGCTCTGGAACGTCTGATGGGGATGCTGTTGACGATGATCGCCGTACAGATGTTCCTGAACGGTGTCGCCGAGTTCCTCGCCGCAAGGCTCCGATAGGGGACGGCCGGGTTCCGAGGTTAACAACGAGCAAGGAGGAGAGACGAGATGAGTGAGGTGAAGCAGAGGCACGGATGTTTGACCGCGTTTCTGGTCGTGGCCATCATCGGGAATGCTTTGGCGGTCCTGCTCTACATCTTCGCGACAGGTACGGTTTTGCAGAGTTTCCCTGGCGCATCTCCATGGACGTTGGTGGTCCTCGCCGTGGTGGGGATCCTCAACATCGTCTGTCTCATCGCCCTATTCAAGTGGAAGAAGTGGGGATTCTACGCGGCCCTCGTATTCAGCTTCGTGACTTTTGCCGTAAACCTGGTTCTGGGTGTCGGCATCATTCGCGCCATCTTGGGATTTATCGGCATCGCGATTCTCTACGGTGCTCTGCAAATTGGTGGACCAAGAAAGGGCTGGACGCAGCTGGAGTAGCCCTCGACTCCCTGAAGGAAAGACTCTTGGCGGAGGGGGTGGGATTCGAACCCACGGTACCGGTTTTGCCGGCACAACGGTTTTCAAGACCGCCGCCTTAAACCACTCGGCCACCCCTCCGGGCTTTCATCGAGGACGTTAGCAGAATCGAAGAGTTTCGGGCAACTCGCTGGAGGATTGTCGATTCTCGATTGTCGATTATCGATTGGGGAGTTTGCAGCTCGAAGTTGGAAGTCAGGAGACGCGAGCACCGGTGACGTCAGGCGGCCCCGCGCCAGACTCTCTTGCAGCTTCCCGTTCTCCCGTCCCCTCCGTTCTCGCGTCTCCTGACTTCCAACTTCGAGCTTCGAACTCCCAAATCGATAATCGACAATCCTCCAGCGAGTTGCCCGAAACTCTTCGATTCTGCTAACGTCCTCGATGAAAGCCCGGAGGGGTGGCCGAGTGGTTTAAGGCGGCGGTCGAAGCGCCAGCTGGGAGATCTTGGCCGAAGTGAAGAGCGCCGCCGAGGCGTTCGGGCAAGCCGCCACGCAGGCTCCGCAACCGATACAGGCTGCGGCATCCATCGCCAGTTCGGCATTCTTCCGCGCCACAGCCACGGCACCCGCGTCCGGCGCCTGGCCCGTGCTGACCGAGACATAACCGCCGGCGGCAATGATGCGATCGAAAGCACTGCGGTCAACCACCAGATCGCGCACGATCGGAAAAGCCCGGGCTCTCCAGGGCTCGACCACGATCGTGTCTCCGTCCTTGAAGTGGCGCATGTGCAACTGGCACAGAGCCGAACCCTGTTGAGTCCCGTGCGCCATACCGTTGACGACGGCTCCGCAGGAACCGCAGATGCCCTCGCGGCAGTCGCTGTCGAATTCGATCGGCTCCTCACCCTTGACTACGAGGTCCTCGTTGAGGAGATCGAGAAGCTCGAGAAAGGACATGTCCGTGGAAACGTTGTTGACCGTGTACGGAACGAGCTTGCCCCGCTGATCGGTTCCGGCTTGACGCCACACGCGCAAATGAATGGTCATGCTCTTCGCCATCACTGATCTCCCTACTTGTAGCTCCGCGTCGCGAGGTGGACGTTTTCGAATTCCAGCTCTTCCTTGTGAAGGATGTGCGGCTTGTCCGGGCCCTGGTACTCCCAAGCCGCCACATACGAGAAGTCATCGTCTCTTCGTTGAGCTTCGCCCTCGGCGGTCTGGTACTCCTCCCGAAAGTGCGCCCCGCAGGATTCCTCGCGCTGCAACGCATCTCGTGCCATCACTTCTCCCAGTTCCATGAAGTCGGCGACACGTCCGGCGAACTCGAGGTACTTGTTGAGATAACCGGCATTGCCGGGGACCCGCAGATTCTGCCCGTATTCTTCCCTGAGAGACCGGATCTTCTCGATCGCGTCCTTCAGTCCCTGTGCATTGCGGGACATCCCCACATCATCCCAGAGCACCTGGCCCAGTTCCCGATGAAACTGGCGTGGCGATTTCTCCCCCTTGATCAAGAGCATCTTGTCCAATCGGGTTCGAACCTCAGCGTCGACTTCCTTGAACTCTGCGGCATCGGCGTCCACCGCAGGCAGAGACTCGCGACCGAGGTAGTCTCCCATCGTGTAAGGGATCACGAAGTACCCGTCGGCCAGGCCCTGCATGAGGGCACTGGCGCCCAAGCGATTGGCGCCGTGGTCGGAAAAGTTGGCCTCACCCAGTACGAACAGTCCCGGGACGTTACTCATCAGATTGTAGTCGACCCAGAGGCCACCCATCGTGTAGTGAACGGCCGGGAAGATGCGCATCGGCGTTCGGTAAGGATCCTCACCGGTGATGCGTGCGTACATGTCGAACAGATTGCCGTACTTGTCCCTGATGTACCCGACGCCCTCGCGTTCGATGGCATCCGCGAAATCCAGGAAGACGGCCAGGCCGGTTTCACCGACCCCACGTCCCTCGTCGCAGGCCTGCTTGGCCGCCCGAGAAGCAACGTCTCGGGGAACCAGGTTTCCAAAGCTCGGATAGCGGCGCTCGAGGTAGTAGTCGCGATCTTCTTCCGGGATCTGGTCTGCGGGACGGTTATCCCCCTTCTGTTTGGGAACCCAGACCCGGCCATCGTTACGCAGGCTCTCACTCATCAGGGTGAGTTTCGACTGATAGTGGCCGGAGACGGGGATGCAGGTCGGATGAATCTGTGTAAAGCAGGGGTTCGCGAACAGCGCGCCGCGTCGGTGGCAACGCCAGGCCGCAGTGACATTGGAGTTCATGGCGTTGGTGGACAGGAAGTAGGCGTTGCCGTAGCCACCCGTCGCCAAGACCACGGCGTGGCCGGTATGCGACTCGATCGCACCGGTCACCAGATTCCTACAGACGATCCCTCGTGCTTTCCCGTCGATGACGACCAGATCCAACATCTCGCGCCGCGGAAACAGTTGCACCTTGCCCCGATCCACCTGCCGCATCAACGCTCCGTAGGCACCCAACAGAAGCTGCTGGCCCGTCTGGCCGCGGGCATAGAAGGTGCGTGAAACCTGGGCTCCTCCGAAGGATCGGTTGGCCAGGTAGCCTCCGTATTCGCGAGCGAAGGGGACGCCCTGAGCCACGCACTGGTCGATGATGTTGTTCGAGACTTGAGCCAGCCGGTAGACGTTCGCTTCACGCGAGCGAAAATCGCCTCCCTTGATGGTGTCGAAGAAAAGACGCCAGATGCTGTCGTTGTCATTCGGATAGTTCTTGGCCGCGTTGATCCCGCCCTGGGCCGCAATGCTGTGCGCCCGTCTCGGCGAGTCATGAATGCAGAAGGCTTTCACGTTGTAGCCGAGTTCGGCCAGGCTCGCCGCTGCGGAACCGCCGGCCAGACCGGTGCCGACGACGATGATGTCGAACTTTCGTTTGTTGGCGGGATTGACCAGTTTGAGCTGAGCCTTGTGCTGGTCCCATTTCTCGGTCAGGGGGCCTTCCGGGACCTTTGAATCGAGCTTCATGATAGCGACCCTCCACCAAAGTAGAACCAGATGGGGATGACGAGGAATCCGACGGCGAACACGAGGGCAGCCGCAAATCCAAGACCGTAAAGGATCGGCGTCACACGCCGCTCATAACCGCCGAGCGACTGGAACGCGCTCCAGATACCGTGGCTGAGGTGCAGACCCAGGAAAACCATGGAGAACACATAGAAGAGCATGTAGTAGGGATCTCTGAACGACTCGACAACGAGCCTGTAGAGGTCCCTCACCTGCTGTCCGTCGATTGTGGTGACGTAGCCCTGCTCGATCCCTGGTCCATATTTGAAAGTCACGATGTGAAAGATCAGGAACGCGAAAATCACGAGTCCCGACCAGATCATGGTTTTCGAAGCTATGGTCATACGACTCGGCCCACCCCGGCTTTCCGATACCGCGTAGCCTTTCGTCCGGGATCTCCAGTTCTTCCAGGTCGTAAAAATGGCCGTGAAGAAATGGATCAGGAAGATGCCCGCCAGGCACAGCTCGATGAAGACGAGGAAGGGGCCCAGGCTGATCAGATGATTCGAATAGGCGTTGAAAGTCTCGGAGCTTACGAAGAGGAGTAGATTGCCGCCGAGGTGCCCGACCACGAAAAGCACCAGTACCAGTCCGCTGAGGGCCAGGAGGATCTTTCTGGCCAGCGTCGACCAGAGTGTCGACCAGAATACAGTTGCGCTGGATGCCATGTTCACTGTCTCCAAGAATCCTGTGTTCACCCGCCTTTTCGCCAGCGTCTCTGGCAACGATCGCGGGATCATTCCCTTAATACCATCAAAGGGATGCGCTCGCCACTACGGCGGCGGGTGTTTCTTCCGTGCCAGCAGCATGGTCCAAGGGAGGGGGGTGCGACACGCAATGATTTCGAATCGGGCTCCGATCAGAGACCGGAACGCGGAAGCCGACCAATGCTGGAAATGACCCGGAGTGTTGCCCCAATCGCGCAGATAGCTCAGGCGGATCACATTGAGCACCCGCCAAAGCGGCTCCCGCGGGACACTGAACACCACGTAGTTCCTGGCCACGCGCTCGATTTCATCGAGAGCCGGTTCGGGCTCCTCCAAATGCTCCAGGACTTCCGCGGCCACCACGAGGTCAAAGCTCGACGCCGCGAAACCCAGCTCATAGACAGACTGTGCCAGGAAACGGGACGTGGTCGAGGATTCGTCCCGAACGCCGAAGAGATCCGGCGAGAGATCGACGCCGACAACGCATGCGCGGGGCCACCAGCTGCACAGTGTTCGGGTCAGATAGCCTTCCCCGCAGCCCACCTCGAGGAGGCGGGCCGGCGCCAGTTTGCCGCAGAGCTCGGTGAGCGCCGCGAAGTAACCTCGCAGGAGACGTCGGGCGACCGGGTTGCGGCTTTCGTACTTGTTGTAGACATTGCCCAGGACCACTTGGTCCACCTTGGTCCTGCGGCCCTTGGCAAGTGTGGAGTCAGTCCCGGTCAAATTGCCGACTCCTCGCTTCGACCTGGAGTTCCTCGAGAATCCTCCGATTGGTCGCGATCAGATCCGAAAGCAGGCCGGCAATGCCCAGAAGGAATCCCATCAAGAGCAGCACAGCGGCCAGGATCAAGGATTGAACCTTCCCTTCGCCCGCTCCCACGAAGAAGTAGTAGAGGAAACGGAGTCCGATGACGAGACCCCCACCGAACACGATTGCACCCGCGGCCACGAAAAACCTGAGGGGCTTGTAGACCACGAAGATTCTGAACATGGTGAGGATCGATCGCTGGATGTAGGCGGGAACGTTGCGGATCAGACGGGATTCCCGGAGAGGATCGTTGGTCCGGATCGGAACCGAAACGACCCTCATGTTGCTGAGTCCCGCCTGGATCAGAGTCTCCAGCGTGTAGGTGTAGCTGGAGAAGACGTTGAGTCTCAACGCTGCGGTCCGTGTGAAGGCTCTAAAACCGCTCGTGGCATCGGCGACGGCCGTGTTCGAGACCCGTCGGACGGCCCAGCTTCCGAAACGCTGCAGGAGCTTCTTGAGCAGGGAGAAGTGCCGGATTTGCTCGATAGGTCGTGCGCCCACCACCATGTCGGCGCTTCCATTCAGCAGAGGTGCGACCAGCGTTGGGATGTCGGCGGCGCGATACTGATTGTCCCCGTCCGTATTGACGATGACGTCCGCACCCTTCTTCAGCCCCGCCTCGAGCCCGGCGCGAAACGCTTCCGCCAGACCGCGGTGCCCGTTCAGTCGGACGACGTGATGAACTCCGCAGCGGACCGCAACTTCGGCGGTGCCGTCAGTGCTCCCATCATCGATCACCAGGTACTCGACCTTCTCAAAGCCGGGCACGGATCTCGGCAGCTCCCTCACCGTTTGGGGAAGGCTTTCAGCCTCGTTCCTACAAGGGATTTGAATGACCAGTTTCATGAGTAGTCCTCGCCCGGAGCGGCGGATCCGGCAGCGCCAAGCGCGCCTCGGATCTGGTCTCCAAGCGATTGCATCAGCCGCATCTTCTGGTCGTGCGGCAAGAACGACGAACGCACACCCTGCAGCAGGATCCGGCTGACGTCTTCCTCGCCTAGATCAAAGGTCTCCACGGCCTTCTGGATCTCCTTACAGAGACCGGTGCGAAAGAGCCCCGGGTCGTCGGTGGCCAGGCTGACCGGTACGCCGCGCTTCAAAAGCAACGGCAGGGGATGCTCGGCCAACATGGGCCAGGCCCGCGTACGAACGTTGCTGGTCAAACACACGTCGAGTCCAACGGCATGCTCGCGCAGATACTCCATCAGGGCGGGATCCCGGGCCGCTTGGACTCCGTGACCGATCCGGTTGGCGCCCAGCACCCGCAGGGCTTGCCAGATTTCTTCCGGAGGGCCGATCTCCCCGGCGTGGATGTGAACGAAAAGGCCATGCGCTCTCGCCCATGCGAAGATGCCGGCGAATTCGGCGGCGGGAATCGCTTTTTCGTCTCCACCGAGACCAACGGCCACCACGCCTCGTTCGGCGTACTTATCCGCCAGCTCGGCCGTTTTCTCCGCCGGCCCGACACCCCACTGGCGAACGTTGTCGAGGATCCATCGGACCGTCACGCCGGTTTCTCGATGGAAGCGTTCCGCCTCCTCCAGCAGGATGACCAGAACCTCCTCACCGTCGCGGCCGAATCTCGAAGGAATCGAGGGGGTGTAGATCAGTTCGGCATAC
This sequence comes from Acidobacteriota bacterium, assembly GCA_037388505.1. Classification (GTDB taxonomy): domain Bacteria; phylum Acidobacteriota; class UBA6911; order RPQK01; family JAPXNP01; genus JARRKC01. The sequence continues at coordinate 99,062 of JARRKC010000029.1, forward strand.
TGGATGTTTTCACGGACCAGATAGGCCTCGAGTTCGCGGAACACGCGCAAATAGTCTTGGGGCGTGATCAGGTGGGTACAGATAAGGTGATAGGACTCGAGAAAGCTGTAAAAGTCCTGGAACTCGTAGACCTGCTGCTCCAATACCTCGAGGGGAACGCCGGAAAGATCGCTCCCATGCAGGCGGGCCAATTCCAGAAGAACCGGAGGTGCCACCGATCCCTCCAGATGAAGATGGAGTTCCGCCTTGGGAAGCATCCGAATGAGTTCTTCGAGTCTGCTGTCCATGATCGGTCGAGGCCCCCGGAAACTCAGCCCAGAAGCTGGACTTCCCGAATATAGTTGATCGTGGTCTCCGAAATGAAGTTCTCGTACGTCTTCAACACCTTGTCGGCGGGGGTGCGGCGTCTCACCTCGTCCCAGCACATCGGGGAGACGAAAATCAAATCCGCTTCTTCGATGATCTTCTGCACCAGGTCCTCCCGATCGATCGGAGCGATCCAGAACTTCTTCGAGGTCGACGGATGGTAGAGGTTCATGAAGATGTCCCAGGACGCATGCATCGTTTTCTCGTCCTTGATCACGATCGCGATGTTCTGGTGTCGGGCTGCGTCGAGCACCTCGGTGTAGATCTGATGGCTGGGCTTGATCTCGATGACCTCCTTGCCGAGCCCGCGGGCCAGAGTGCGTACTTCGTCGAGGTGATAGCTCGTGGTCAACAGGTACTCGGCCGATTCGAGCGCCCCGGCGGATTCCTCTTCCTGGCCCAGCGCGACCGCCACGACATCGATCCCGAGGCGCATCCGGAGTTCACGGGAGAAGATGTAGGCTTCCTCTTCATGATCCACCACGGCCAACCTCAAATTGCGCAGATTGGTCCCCGTGGAGTAGCCGAGGAAGACGCGAGCGAACTCCTGGCTGGAGATCCCGAGAGCGTGAGCCTTTTCCGAGACTTCCTTCAGCAGCTTCAGAATGGCCTGGCGCCGCATGTTTTCATAAGTTTCCTCTCCGGCGCGCCGGCGCAGGAAGACGCCGCTCCCCTTGACGAGATCAACCAGACCGTCCCCGGCCAAACGAAGATAGATCCGCCGGATGGTCTTGTAGTTCACGCCCAGTGCCTCGGAGAGTTCGCGGATCGAAGGCAGGCGGTCTCCCTCTTTGATCTTGCCGCAGTAGATCGCCGAGAGCAGCTGTCCCTTGATCTGCTCGTAAAACTCCAGTGTGACTTTCTTGTCGAGATTAAACCTGATCATCCGGTTCGATCTTGGCCAGTCCATGCATATAGGGACGCAGTGCTTCGGGAACCACTACGCTGCCGTCTGCCTGCTGGTAGTTCTCGACGATCGCGACCCAGGTTCGTCCCACCGCGAGCCCGGATCCGTTCAGTGTGTGGACCAGCCGAGTACGCCTGGCATCGGTCGGCTTGTAGCGGATTTCCGCACGCCGGGCTTGAAAATCCTCGAAATTGCTGCACGAGGAGATCTCACGGTAGGCTTTCTGGCTGGGGATCCAGACCTCCAGGTCGTAGGTCTTGGCCGACGCGAAACTCATGTCTCCGGATGACAGCGTGACGACCCGGTAAGGCAACTCGAGCCGCTTCAGGATGTCTTCCGCATCCGCAGTAAGCTTCTCCAGCTCATCGTACGAGGTCTCCGGAGTCGTGAACTTTACGAGCTCGACCTTGTTGAACTGGTGCTGGCGGATCAATCCCCTCGTATCCTTCCCGTAGGAACCTGCCTCACTGCGGAAACAGGGCGTGTATGCCGTGTAGCAAATCGGCAGTTGCGCCTCCTCCAGGATCTCGCCGGCGTGAATATTCGTGACCGGGACCTCGGCCGTTGGCACGAGATAGTAGTCGGTCCCCTGAACCTTGAAGAGATCGGCCTCGAACTTGGGGAGATTGCTGGTGCCGAAAAAGCTCTTGCTGTTGGCCATGAACGGAGGCAGAACTTCGCGATAACCATGCTCGCCGGTGTGGATGTCGAGCATGAAATTCATCAAGGCCCGTTCCATCAGAGCACCTGCGCCCCGGTACAGAGCGAATCGAGCCCCGGCGATCTTGGCCGCACGCTCCATATCGAGGATTCCCAGGCGGCTTCCGACGTCGACATGGTCCTGAACCTCGAAGGCGAAACTCGGTACCTTCCCGATGGTCCGCTCGACGCGGTTGGTGGTCGCATCGGATCCCGCGGGAACACTCTGATCCGGCAGATTCGGAACCGTCGCGAGGAAGTTGTTCACCTCAACTGCGAGTGACGCGAGCTCCTCTTCGATGGCCTTGATGCGAGCCGACACTTCTTTCATTTCAGCGATTTGCTGGCCGGCATCGCCGCCCGATTTCTTCAATCCTGCGATCTGGTCACTGGTTCGATTGCGCAGGGCGCGAAGATCCTCCGCCTCGGTCCGAAGCGCCCGCTCTCGGCCATCGAGTTGCAGGAAGCCCTGCTCATCGAAGGTAAACCCTTTGAGCGCCAGACGCTGTTTCACGAGGCCGACGTTCTCGCGGATGAAGATACGACTCAACATGCTGCAACTCTCCTGATTCCAACTCCGCGGCCGGCCTCCGGGCCGTCAGTAAAAGCCGGTTCGCCTCGCCAGGCCGTTCCCGGCCGAGATCCGAACGGGCGGACCTGCCGGGCATAGAGGTGGATCATACCATGCGCTCCAGCCGCGCAATAACCGCTCCAACTACCTCCAAAACTTGACAATTCCCTCATGCGATCTTATATTCCACCCGCGCGAAAAACCAGAGTGGTACTGGAGGGTTTATGCCCCTTTATGAATATCGTTGCGAAAAGTGCCACCGCACATTTGAAGTCATACAGAGCTTTTCGGATGCCGAATTGACCGAGTGTTCCGAGTGCGGAGGTCATCTCGAACGTTTGCTCTCCGCCCCCGCGATCCGGTTCAAGGGAACCGGTTGGTACGTGACGGATTACGGGGGGAAAAACGGAAACGGCACAACCGCCGGCAGCTCGAGTTCGTCGGCTTCGTCAACCGAGACCAATACCGAGACCAAAACCGAGACCAAAACCAAGTCGAAGAGCGACTCGACCACCGAAAAAAAGGCCTGAGCACACCGTGAAAGTCCTCTTGGTCGGATCAGGGGGTCGCGAACACACTCTGGCGTGGAAGCTGAGCCAGAGTTCGAGGCTCTCGAAGCTGTATTGCGCTCCAGGAAACCCCGGAACCCTGGCGCTTGGTGAGAACGTTCCGATCAAGCCAAACGACTTGGAGAGCTTGGCGTCTTTTGCCCGTTCCTCCGAGATCGATCTGACCGTTGTGGGACCTGAAGCTCCTCTGGCAGCCGGCATCGTCGATCGGTTCCGGGCGGAGGGTCTGCGCATCGCGGGCCCCACAAAGGCCGCGGCACAACTCGAGAGCAGCAAGGTCTTTACGAAGAAGTTTCTGGCCGAGCAGGGGATCCCGACGGCCGCGTTCGAGGTTCACCACACGGCCGACTCGGCCGAAGATGCGATTCGATCGGGCGCTTTTGACTATCCCGTGGTTCTCAAGGCAGACGGTCTCGCTGCAGGCAAGGGCGTTCTGATCTGCCACGGGGAGTCCGAGGCCCTTCAAGCCATTGCGACCGTGATGCGCGAGCGCAAGTTCGGAGCGGCGGGTGCCCAGCTGGTGATTGAAGAATACCTGACCGGCGAAGAGACCTCGTTCATGGTCTTCACCGACGGCCGGAACATCCTTCCCATGGTTCCTTCCCAAGACCACAAGGCTGCCTATGAAGCGGACGAGGGACCGAATACCGGGGGCATGGGTGCCTATTCGGTCGATTTCCTGCTGGACGACAGGCTGCGGGAAACGATCATCCGGGAGATCATCGAACCGACCGTTCTGGGCATGGAGGACCTCGGGGAGCCTTTCCAGGGTGTGCTCTATGCCGGCTTGATGCTTACCGCCGAGGGTCCGAAAGTCCTGGAGTTCAACGTTCGATTCGGCGATCCCGAGACGCAGGCTGTTCTTCCGCGACTTCAAGGTGATCTGCTGGAGGTCTTTTCCGCAGTTGCGGACGGTGACCTGTCTGGCTGTAACCTCGAATGGAGCAATGAGGCGTCCGTGTGCGTCGTGGTGGCCTCCGAGGGCTATCCCGGTGCCTACCAGACCGGCTATGAGATCACCGGCATCCCCATGGCCGAAGAAGACCCTCAAACCATCGTCTTCCACGCGGGAACGAGCCTGCGCGAGGGAAAGATCGTAACGGCGGGCGGACGCGTTCTGGGAGTCACCTCACTGAGGTCGTCGCTGGAGTCTGCGATCATCAGTGTCTACGAAGCCGTCAACAAGATCCACTTCGAAGGTATGTACTACCGTCGCGACATCGCGGCCAAAGGACTCCGGAAACTCGGAATCGCGTAGCACCGGGACCCGTGCGGGCTGGCGCCGATTCTTGATTGACCAACACCCATTCCTGTTCCTCAGTGGGTTAGCTGTGGGAGTTCGCTGAGAACATGGTAGGCTGGAATTACGAGCGAGGAGAGGCAATGAGCAATCCACAAGTAGCCATTCTGATGGGAAGCCGGAGTGACGCCGAGGTCATGAGAGCCACCGCCAAGATCCTCGATGAATTTGAGATCTCCTATGAGATGCGTGTTCTGTCCGCCCACCGCACGCCTAACGAGACTCGGACGTACGTGGAGAACGCGGAATCCCGTGGCATCGAAGTGCTGATAGCGGGAGCCGGTTTTGCCGCTCATCTCGCGGGGACCCTGGCCGCATACTCCATCCTTCCCGTGATCGGAGTTCCTATCGATTCTTCGCCTCTGGCCGGAGTCGATGCCCTGTACTCCACCGTACAGATGCCGGGGGGCATCCCGGTGGCGACGATGACTATCGGCAAAGCGGGCGCCAAGAATGCCGGGCTGTTTGCCGTGCAGATCCTCAGTCGAAAAGACCCCATTCTAGTCGACAAGCTCCGCGACTACCGGGATCGCATGCGGAAAGGCATCCTGGAGACGAAGCTGTAGGGCATTTCCGGCAGCCCAGCCGGGCCCGACGGCTGAACAGTTTCCAGAGAGAACCAGAGAACGGGAGGACTCGAGCTGGGAGCAGGACAGCCCCGAACGATCCGTACACCAGCCATGGGTCTTCGGATGGGGCGGCCCGTCCACTAGTTGCTCTTCGCCGGGCTGGCCGCCTGGATCACCCTCCATACCCGGCGACCGTCCAGGTCCGCAAAGGAGTCTTCTCCTTCCGATACGAGTAGAAGAGATCGTTACGGCAAGCGCTGCACATTCCTGAATCCAGGATGATCCCGGCACCGACCGCCCGAGCCTGAAGACAGATGGCACCGGGGAGGTCGAGGAAACGCCCGTCGAAAATCTCCCTGGAATGGCCGGCTTTCAGGAAAGCCTCGCGGACATCCTCTCCGACCTCGTAACAGCAGCGCCGGATCGACGGACCGATCGCCACGACGAGTTCCGAAGGATCCGCATCGGTGACCTCGAGCAACCGACGCAACCCCCGCTCTACGATGCGCGAACAGGCTCCTCTCCAGCCGGCATGAAAGACGCCGACGGAGTGCCGATCGGGTAGCTGGGCGATAACCGGAACGCAGTCCGCCGTTCGAATCGCCCCGAACAGCCCGGGCGCCGTCATGATCACCCCATCGGCCTCAGGCCGTTCGCCGGGACGAAAGGCGCTCTGACCGTCACCCAACACGACGGTTTCAGCCCCGTGAACCTGGTGCAGCAGAACCAGCCGGTCCCCCGGAATCCCCAGGCGCTCGAGGAGCTTCAGGTTGGCCGTTTCATTCTCGGCGGTGTCAGCTGAGAGTTGGCGTCCCGTGATTGCGTGGGTAAAATGAGGATTCCGTTCGAGATCGGGAAACACGAAGCAGCTGATTCCAGCGATATTCCGTCGTTTCAACATGGACTGAAAGCGAGGTTAGCACAGTCGTGGTGGTCGGATTGGGAATCGATATTGTCGAAGTGCCGCGTATTCGCAAAGCCCTGGAGGGCGGTCAGGCCCTGGCTCTGCGTGTGTTCACCGATGCCGAGAGGGGCTACTGCGAAGCCAGAAAGAACCGTTACCAGCACTTTGCCGGGCGGTTCGCCGCCAAAGAAGCAGCTCTCAAGGCTCTCGGGACTGGCTGGCAGGAGGGAATCCGCTGGCACGACGTGGAGGTTCTGCCGGGAGACCTCGGGAAGCCGGAATTGCGGTTTCACGGGCGTGCCCGGGAGATCATGGCTGCGCGCGGCGCACAGTCGGCTCTGCTGACGATTTCACACGCTTCCGAGTACGCCGTCGCCGCAGTCGTCCTGCAGGATTGATGGATCGCCGGCGGGGATGCATATCCCACCATTTGCGGGATCGACGTGATTCGATGGCGGCGATGCCGGATCGGCGCGTCGAAGTTCCAGCGGGTTCCGGCAACTGCCCAAGCACCATGCATGTCCCACTCCCGTGTCCCGTCCTCCGGTTCTCCCGTTCTCCCACAGCAACGCCCCCGGCAAGGCGGCAGCTGCGAAGGACAAGCAAGGATGCTTATCCCACTCCAGGACGGGATGCACATCCCACGTTCGTCCTCAGCTCTTGGCAGGCGCCGGACTGCCGGCATTCGCTTTTAGCGCAGCTTGGATTTGCTGTTCGATTTGCTTCTCCTGGCCTGGCATGAACCCGTCAATCCGCTTGAGAATCTTGCCCTCCGGATCCAAAAGGAATGTCACCGGCGTACCGGTGATCTGATAGGTCGAGGCGACCTGCCCCGTATCTGCTCCCACCAGAATGGGAAAGGTGTACCCCCCGCGCTTGGCCCAGTCAGGAACCATCGCATCCTGCTGAGGAATAACGTTGATGGCGACCATTCGGAAACCCTGATCGGAGTACTGTTCGTAGAGCTTCTGCAGATGCGGCAACTCCGCATTGCAGGTGCTTCAGGTCGGAAAGAAAAAGGAAACCAGCGTGATCTTGCTGAGGTACTCCTGGAGGTCGTGACTCTTCCCATCCAAGCCCTTGAGCTGGAACGGAGCGAACGTTCGCATGGCCTCCATGTCGATCGGCTGACCTTCGGGCTCGGGGGTCATCGTGCACGAGGGCAGGACCATGACGGCCAAAAGGATCAGTACCGGCCAGATCGCGCGACGAAGGTACTCGTTCGATCGCCTTTCAGTAGAAGAACTTGCGGTCATTTTCATCGTAGAGCTGTCCGACATAGTGGGCATACCCGTTGTAGAGCCGAGTGGGGATTCGTTCACCGGTGTTGAGGAATCTCTCGGTTGCCTGGCTCCAGCGGGGATGGGGGTAGTTGGGATTGGTGTTTGCGTAAAACCCGTATTCCTTGGAGATATCGCTCCAGAAGGTTCCGGGCTGCTTCTCGAGGAACTCGATTCGGACGATGGACTTGATGCTCTTGAATCCATACTTCCAGGGCAGCACCATCCGAACCGGTGCACCGTCCTGCTTGTTGAGAGGGTGACCGTAGATGCCAAAGGTGAGTAGCGCCAGTTCGTTCATGGCCTCGGACATGGTCAGCGCTTCGTAATAGGGCCAGGGATAGCCACCCCCGTCGCCCCTCTGAGTCGGCATCTGCTCCGGCCGCTTCAGCGTAGTAAATCGAACGAACCTTGCTTTCGACGTCGGCTCGAGTTTCTCGATGAGCTGTGAGAGGGGATAGCCGCTCCAGGGAACATTGGCGGACCAGGCTTCGACACAGCGGAAGTGGTAGATTCGCTCTTCCAGTTCCCCCATCCGAATCAGGTCATCCAGTCCGATCTTCCCTTTCTTCTCGACCTCACCGGAGATCTCGACCTCCCACGGATGGGTCACGAAGTCGACTACCAGATCCTTGACGCGACTCTTCTGCAGCGAGAATTCGTAGAAGTTGTTGTACCCGGCAAACAGGCGCTCTTCAGTAAGATCGCGCGGCTGATGGAAGCTCTTATTCCGAGCCGCCGGAAACAGATCCGACCATTTCTTCGCCCAATACGGCGGAACCTGTCCGTAGGGCCCCAGGCCTGCGGCCTGCGGCTCTTGGGCTCCCATCGTCAGCAGTCCCGCAATTCCCAGTCCTCCCAGGCCCAGGTCCTTCAGGATGGTGCGTCGATCCCGATACATCGTCTCCGGAGTAACCTGGGATTCCGGGACGGTGTCCCAAGGCTTTCGGATGCGAAAGAAAGGCATGCTAACGAATTTACCACAATCCCGGGATTATCCCGGTTCGCCGGTGACGCGGGGCTTTAGGGAACGCTCTCTCGGTCCCATCTGACCGCGGTCCTGAAGAGCAAGGTCGATCAGCACCAGCCCCATCATGGCCTCGACGATGGGGACGGCCCGGGGCAGCACGCAGGGATCGTGTCTTCCCTTCGCTTCCAGCGTCACCTGCTCCCCGTAGGCGGAGACGGTTTGCTGTCGCTTGTTGATCGTGGACGTCGGCTTGAACGCCACTCGAGCAAGGATTGGCATGCCGTTCGAGATGCCGCCCTGAATCCCGCCGCTGCGGTTGGTCCGGGTTCGGACCTCCCCTTCCTCGAGAACGAATTCGTCGTTGTGCTCACTGCCGCGCATGGCCACACTGAGGAACCCGCTGCCGATCTCGACACCCTTGGTAGCTGGAATCGAAAGGAAGGCATGCCCGAGCAGGGCTCCAAGCTTGTCGAACACCGGTTCTCCCCAGCCTGCCGGACAGTGACGGGCGACCACACCGATCACTCCCCCTACCGAATCACGATCGCGGCGGGCCTCTTCGATGACCTCGATCATCTTCCCGGAGGCCTCCGGGTCCGGACAGCGTACCGGGCTGAGGTCGACATCGGCCTGCGTGACGGTGGACGGATCGAGAGCCGCCCCTACGGACACGGTGTAGACCTGCTCCACCCAGGCCACGATATCTACGCCAAACTCATGCTCCAGCCACTGTCGGGCAATCGCGCCTGCGGCGACCCGGCCGATGGTTTCGCGCGCACTGGCACGACCGCCTCCAGCCCAACTGCGTCGGCCATACTTGAAGTCATAGGTCATGTCCGCATGGGAGGGGCGATAGATCGTCTGCATTTCCCGGTAGTCCTGGGACCTTGCGTCCGTGTTCTCGACCAGCATCGAAATGGGAGTGCCCAGAGTATAGCCGGCGAATACTCCGCTCAGCAGTCGGACCTCGTCCATCTCTCGGCGCTGAGTCGTCAGACGGCTCTGCCCCGGGCGGCGCCGGTCCAGTTCCGCTTGGATTCGGTCAATGTCGATCTTCATGCCCGGGGGACAGCCGTCGATGACGACGCCGACTCCCGCGCCGTGACTCTCACCCCATGTGGTGACCCGGAAGGCTCTGCCGAAGGTGTTGCCTGCCATGCCAGTATCATTACCACGAAACACCGCCGGACGCCTGCACCAATTCGTCCGGGTGAGTGCGCGACAATGGTCATGACCCGGATTCCCAGGCACAAGAGAGGAGAAAGCATGGCTGAGTACAGAACCGAACGTGACTCAATGGGGGAAATGAAGGTTCCCGCCACCGCCTACTATGGAGCCCAGACGCAGCGTGCCGTCCTCAATTTTCCGATCAGCGGCCTGCGTTTCCCGCGTCCTTTCATTCGTGCGATGGGCCTGATCAAGAAAGCGGCAGCCCAAACCAACCTCGAACTGGGACGACTCGACGCGGAAATCGCGGAGGCGGTTATCCAGGCGGCCGACGAGGTGATCGCAGGGAAGCTGGACGATCAGTTCGTCGTCGACATTTTCCAGACGGGCTCCGGGACGTCGACGAACATGAACGCCAACGAGGTGATCGCGAATCGCGCGACGGAAATCCGCGGTGGGAAGATCGGAAGCAAGGCAATCCACCCCAATGATCATGTCAATTCCGGTCAGTCGAGCAACGATGTCATCCCCACCGCCATTCATGTTTCCGCTCTCGAGGAGGTCCACAACGGCCTGGTCCCGGCATTGCTCCGTCTGCGGTCTGCCCTGACCTCCAAATCGCAGGAATTCGATGACGTCGTGAAGATCGGCCGCACGCACCTGCAGGATGCGGTGCCGATTCGCCTGGGTCAGGAATTCTCCGGATACGCCGCCATGATCGATCATGCACTCAGCCGGACATCCGTGATACAGGTCGAGCTCAGCGAGCTCGCCATCGGGGGGACTGCCGTCGGAACGGGCCTCAATTGTCCCCCCGGTTTTCCGGAACGCGTCGTGGCCAGAATATCGGATTGGACGGGCGTCAACTTCCGAGAGGCTGCCAACCGGTTCGAGGAGCTGTCATCCCGCGATGCCGCCGTGACGACCAGCGGAATTCTGCGTACCATCGCCGTCAGCCTCATGAAAATCGCCAACGACCTGCGTTGGCTGGGTTCGGGGCCCCGCTGTGGTTTGGGAGAGATCTTGCTGCCTCCAACCCAGCCGGGAAGTTCGATCATGCCCGGCAAGGTCAATCCGGTGATTGCCGAATCGGTCACGATGGTCGCCGCTCAGGTCATCGGAAACGACGTAACCGTGGCCGTCGGCGGACAGGCCGGCAACTTCGAGCTCAATGTGATGATGCCGGTCATCGCCTACAATCTGCTCCAATCGATCGATTTGCTGTCGAACGCCTGCACGACACTCGCCGAAAAGTGCATCGATGGCCTCGAGGTGAATCGAGAGCGTGTCCGCGAGATGGTGGAGCAGTCTCTGGCCATGGTTACGGCTTTGGCACCCAGGATCGGATATGACCGTGCCGCGGAGATCGCCAAGGAAGCCTACAAAACGGGGCGCACCATTCGGGAGCTCTGTCGAGAGAAGAACGTTCTGGCGGAGGCGGAACTCGAGGAGGCCCTGGATCCCCGGAAGATGACGGGACAGGGTTGATTGCTCTGTGGGGGAGGCGTGAAAAGGTTCCGAGTTCCGAGTTCCGAGAGTTCCGAGAGTTCCGAGCTTCGAGAGTTCCGAGGGTTTCGGACGCTACTCTGCGGAACCCGGGACTCGGGACTCGGAACTGTCGAGTCGCTCGAGAACGCCGAGAATCTCATCGAAGCGATCGATTTCGAAATCCGCCCCATCGGTGTGGCGGCGACCGAAGCCGTATCGACAGAAAACACTGCGAGTACCGGCCCTCCGCGCCATTTCGACGTCGGGGACATGATCTCCTGCGACCAGGATCTCTTCGGTGGCCACGTTGAACTCGGCCTGCAGATAGCGCACGGGAAACGGGTCAGGCTTCCGAACCGAGAAAGTGTCGCCCCCGACCACAGAGCTGAAGAGCGAATCCAGGTCGTGAGCCTTGAGGAGAGATCGTATCAGTTGTTCCGGCTTATTCGAGATGATTGCCCTGTTGGCATGGATCTTCGGAAGTGTCTCGGTAACTCCCGGGTAGGGGACGGCCTTGTCCCCAGGGTGGGCCCGATAGTACTCCATCAGAACAGGCAGGGCCTGGTCAGTCGAGATGTTGCTGTCCTCGAAGGCTCGGTCGGTGAGGAACTCGACCCCGTACCCGACCATCCCGGTGACGGCATCCATAGAATGCTCGGCCAGACCAAAGTGACGCCGTGCGTAGTTGACGGCATCGGTGATATCGGCGCGCGTATCGAACAGCGTACCGTCGAAGTCAAAAATGACGACCTTGATCAAGAGCAAACCTCCCTTCTAACTTGCGGGTTCCGGGAGTAATCCTCAGCATGGATATCCCAAGATTACGAAAACCGAGTCCAAGTCTCCAGTTTCGGATTTCCCGAGTCGAGTTTCCAGTCGTGAGAAAGGGAGAACCGGACGACGGGAGAACCGGAGAACCGGAGCACGGGAGAACCGGAGCACGGGGGAGCCGGAGGACGGGAGAACCGGAGAACCGGAGGAGGTGGCGCAGAGCGCCACTCGTACTCCCGGCGACCGGTCCTCCCAACCACCCGTCCTCCCGGCCACCCGTCCTCCCGACGACCCGTCCTCCCATGGCACTCGGCGTCCTTTTCCTTCGATTTGAATATTCCGGGACCTCTTGCCGTAGGAAGCTCGAGGGCTGGGGCGGGCTAAGCAAAACGTCAGGGGTTTCCGATAATCGGGTAGGGTACGGGCCGGTGCCGCCCTTTGCCGCCGGGCCCAAGGAGAGGAGACCGATGGACGAGAAGAACATCTTCGATTTCAACGTGCGGGCGTTTCAGCCTCCCAGGATCTCCGGAAGGGTGATCGTCTCGGCGGTCCTGGCCTTCTTCCTGCTGATTGCGCTGTTCGGCAGTTTCTATCAGATCGAGCCGGAGGAGGTTGGGGTCGTTCTGCGTTTTGGCAAGTACGTGCGGACGACCGATCCGGGTCTGCATGCCAAGATCCCGTTCGTCGAGACGGTACGAAAGGTGCCGGTGCAGCGACAGCTGAAACAGGAATTCGGATTCCGGACCATTCAGGCTGGGGTCCGGACACGCTATTCGGAACAGAAATTCCTGAACGAGTCGCTGATGCTGACGGGTGACCTCAACGTCGCGGTAGTGGAGTGGATCGTCCAATACCGGGTTTCGGACCCGTACAAGTATCTGTTCCGAGTCCGAAACGTCGAGGAAACCTTCCGCAACATGAACGAGGCCATGATGCGTCAGGTCATCGGCGATCGGACGGTCACGGAGGTCTTGACAGTCGGCCGACAGGAGATCGAGGTGAGGGTCCTCCAACTCCTGCAGGAGCTTTGTGACCAGTATGAGACGGGCATCACCGTCGACCAGGTCGTCCTTCAGGACGTCACACCGCCGGATCCGGTCAAGCCTTCCTGGGACGAGGTCAACCAGGCGCAGCAGCAGCGCGATCGCCTCATCAACGACGCCCAGGCCGAATACAACGAGGTAATTCCCCGAGCGCGGGGCGA
>JARRKC010000030.1:0-35722 GCA_037388505.1 Acidobacteriota bacterium
TAGGTGAAACCGCACTCCTTGTGGACCCGGGCCAGCTGCTGCTGCCAGTCGGCACGCAGCCCTTCATTGGCGCGGCCGGCGCCCACACACTCCTTGAACGCCGTGTTCAACGGGCCTTTGACTTGACCGAAGTCTGCAGAGATCAGCCGTTCCGGGAGTTCGGAGGCGGTGCCGGACAGCACGTTCACCGCCCCGGTCAGGAAGAGGCAGCCAACGGCGAACAATTTGAAAGCCCAATGAAGGGTGGATGAAGAATTCTGCATGATCGATCGACTCCAGCTTCGTGACTGTTCCTTCGGCATCGGACTGCATCGGGCAACCGGCGTTTCAGCGACCTCGTCGCGGTGGGCCTGTTCCGATGCGGCCTACGTCAGGCTGACTTTCAGGGCGTATGCAAAATCGCAAGGCTTCTCCGCCGGCTTCGCCACGCTGAGCGATTCGGCCGACTGATTCCAGTCCAGTTTCGCGTGGCTGCCGAGCAATTCGACGTTCTTCACACTCCCCGGCTTCGTCGCCGCGGCGGTTCCCAGATTCCGGATGACGAAGCGATCGCCGTCGGGCCAACCCAGCACGATGGCATACACCACGTCGCCGCGCTTGTTGCGGGTGAAGCGGATATCGCGAGCGTCCAGCTGTCCGGTCGTTTCGCCGCCGAACGCGCCGCCCTTGGCTTCATGCGCGCCTTCGCCGTAGACCTTCCAGGGCCGCGTCTCATAGATCGCCTCCCCGTTGAGCTTCAGCCAGCCGCCGATGGCGTCGACGATGGCCTGCTCGTCGGCGTCGATGGTGCCGTCCGGTTTGCCGGGGACGTTGAGGATGAAGGTCGCGTTCTTGCTGACGGCGTCCACCATCCAGCGGACGGCCTGTCCGGGCTTCATGTAGGAATGGTCCACGAACCGTTTGCGGTTGTAGTGCCAGTCGCCGATGCAGGTCTCCGACTGCCAGGCATCGGGCATGACGCGATTGGTCACGCCGCGTTCGTAGTCGGCCACCACCGCTTTGGCGTGCTCGTCCGGCACATTCTTGATGTTCAAGACCGCTTCCATCCGGCCGCCGTGCGTTCTGAGGTTGTGATTGTAGAAATAGGCGCAGATGTTCATGCCGGCCCATCCCAGAGGCAATCCACCGTTGTCGAAATAGAGCAGATCGGGATCGTGCTGATCGATCAGGTCGCGCACCCGGTCGTAGTAGTTGCGGACGTAAGCTGCATCGGGGTTCTCGTGGACGCCATGCTTACGGCAATAGAGCAGCTGAGGGTCGTAGCCCTGCCACCATTGGCCTTGGCCGTCGTCCAATGTGAGGTGACCGTCGTAGGGCACCCCGGCCAGCAGTCCGCTCTTGTCGCACAGGTGAGCGACCTGGAACCACCACCAGTTGCGTGCCGCGTGAACGGTCACGCCGAACCGCAGCCCCTGATTGCGCGCCGCCGCCGCCCATTCGCCAATCACGTCGCGGTGCGGACCGATGTTCTGTGCGTTCCAGGGGTGATGTTTGGAATTCCAGGCATCGAAGCCGTCATGGTGATTGGCCAACGCGACGAACAAGCGGGCGCCCGCGTTCTTGTAGCGCTCGATCAACGCCTCCGGCTCCCAGTTCAGCAATGTCCACTGCGCGCACAGATCTTTGTAGCCGAAGACGGAGGGATGCCCGTAGCGTCCGACCTGGTTCCGGTATTGGTCCTGGTCCTGGATATACATGTTGCGGGCATACCAGTCACCGTCTTCCGGCACGCATTGCGGGCTCCAATGTGCCCAAATGCCGAACTTGGCGTCGCGATACCATTCCGGCGCGTCGTAGCCGAGCAGCGAACTCCACTCCGCCTTGAACGGTCCGTTGCCGGTCGGATTGCGAAGGTCCGGCGGAGTCTGCAAGGTGACGCCGTCCCAGGTGCCCGGGCCGCCCCGATCGGCGAAAGTGCCCCAACCTTCCTTCACCACCGCCTCCCAGTCGGAGACCGGGAAACTGGTGGGCGAGTCGCCTTGGATCGCCGCGGCGCGCCCGATTCCGGAAGCCGAAGACAACGAGGCCAGTCCGGCCCCGGTCGCCACGAGTTTCGTGAATTTGCGTCTGCGCATTGCTCTTCCTTCCCTTGGCTCTCCGTGGGCGGAGGGCCCAGCCTATCGCGCCGGGATGGTCAACGCTGTGCCGGTATACGTCACTTCCGCGTCGGCCTCTCGCGTCGCGTCGCCGCCGATGCCGTGCTCCGGCGAGACCCATACGATACGGAACGTTCGCTTCGTCGGCATATCGGGGAACTGCCCGGTCCGCTTGCCGATGGTCAGGGTCTGCGTCTCCTCGTTCCACGAAATCGGGATCGTCGCATGAACGCCGCGTTCGTAATCGTAGTTGTCCCCCTCGTCCTCGTAAAGGGTGAATGCCCCGTCCGCGCCACGATAGACCCGCAATTCCATCGGATCGGCCGGTTTCTCACCCGCATATTGGACCGCGGGCCCCATGGGCACGATGGATCCGGCGCGAACGAACAAGGGCATTTCATCCAGCGGTGCGCTGGCGCGGATGCTCTCGCCGCCTTCCGAACTCTTTCCGGTCCAGAAACCGACCCAATGGGTGCCGGCAGGCAGATAGACTGTCTTGTTCGTGGCTTTCGGTTCGGTGACGGGCGCGACGAGAAACGCCGGGCCGAACATGTACTCGTCGCTCGTGTCCAGCGCCTTCGTGTCCGAGCGAAAATCCATCGGCAAGGCGCGCATCATCGTATCGCCCTGGCTCGTCACCCGCCATGCCACCGAGTAGATGTAGGGGAGCAAGCGGTGCCGAAGTTCGTCGTAGGCCAGCATGACCTTCTGGGTCTCCGGCAGCCAGTTCCACATCTCCGTCTTGGTCTCCCAGCCGTGAACGCGCAAGATGGGACAGAACGTACTCCATTCGAACCAGCGCGATCGTTGTAGTCGGGCGAGACATACTGATCTTCGGGATGCCAGAATCCGCCGGTGTCCGTGGTCCAGTAGGGCATGCCCGTCAGCGAAAAGTTCAGGCCGGCCGGGATCTGGCGGCGGAAGGTCGTCCAGTCGCCGGCGATGTCGCCCGACCAGATGGCCGAGGCATAGCGTTGCTCGCCCGGAAAGGCAGAACGGGTCAGAATGCACACCCGTTTCTTCGAAGTCGTCGCCCGCTGGCCCTGGTAGATCGCTTCACTGGAGAAGAGGGGATAGGCGTTCCGGTAGAAGTCGCCCGGGCCGAGGAAGGTCTCCTGGCCGACCAGGGCGTTGCCGTCGTCTCCCGGCTCGGTCGCGTCGGCCCACCAGGCGTCGGTACCGATTTTGAAGAAGGTCTCGTTGAGGTGCTTCCAGCGGATCTCACGCCCGACGGGGTTGAACTGGTCGATCCATTCGCCGATGAGTGCGTGGTTCTTTTCGAGTTCCTCCCGGGTGTCCCCGTGCGGATTGCTCCAGACGGAGATCATGAATTTGAGGTTCTCCGCATGAAGCTTCCGGATCATGGCCGCAGGATCGGGGTAGCGCGTCGGGTCCCACTCGTAGCTGCCCCAACTGTTCTTCAGCCAGTACATCCAGTCTTGGACCATCAAATCGACGGGGATTTGGCGCCGGCGGAATTCGTCGGCCGCCGCCAGCAGCTCCTGCTGATCGTGATAGCGCTCGCGGCATTGCCAGAAACCAAAGGCCCATTCCGGCCACATCGGCGCGGCGCCGGTCGCCTCGCGGTAACCGCGGACCACGTCGTCGAGATCCGGCCCGTAGAAGAACGTGTAGTCGATGACCTGGGCGAAACGGGAGCGAAAGGTCGTCTCGTTGCCTCGCAAGCCGGCGAAGAGCCGGACGTTCTTGCCTCCGCGGACGGTCACGCGGCAGGTCTTGTCCGCCGGCAGCGACACCGTGCCGCACAGGCTGAAGGGGGTCCAGTAGTTCTTGATTCCGGCGATTTCCCGGCCATCGACGGAGATGGAGATCTCACCCCGATTGCTGTCCGCTCTCGCAAAGAAGACATACTCCCCGGCTGAGCCCGTGCGAAACGTGCCCTCCCAGGACGAGATCTGGGGCCCTCGACCGTTTCCTTCGGCATTGGGACTGCCCTGCGCCGTCAGCGCGACCTGGTCGGACAACGGGTTGAAGTCCGTCAGGGAAGCGTTGTCCCATAACAGCCCATAACCCCGGCTCGATACTAGGACGGGCATGACGGTGGTCGTATTGTGCTGGCGCAACTCGCGGGGAAGGCCGCGCCAGTTCCACAGACCTTCCTGAAACTGGCCCAGCCCGTAGAGCCGTTCGTCAGGTGGACTCGAGAAAGTCTGTTCCACCTGGAATGCCGGTTTCCCGTCGACGGTCACCGGAGTCAGGCTCCTGCCGCCTCCGTCGGGCTCCTTCAACACCACCTCTCCCGCCGGATCCAGAAACGTCACGGCGCCGGAACCTCGCTCCACGCGGACCTGCAATTGCCGGGTGCGCACCGTGACGTCGTTCGCCGACTCGTCGACGGTGAAAGGCACCGGTGTCCAGTGCCGGATGACGACGAAATTCTCCAGCGGCGGGATCTTACTCGTCGGTGAGGAGACCACGCGGACGATCTTGTCGGTACAGACCTGGATTCTCAAAGTGCCGGTTTCCAGGGCGAAGGTCACTCCTTCGGAGTCTTTCTGGAACGAACCCGCTTCCATCGGTGCGGCGAATGCCGGAACAGGGAGGGACAAGAGCAGAAGAACGAGGGTCAGCTTCATACGCCTCAGTATACTGTCCACGACACCGTACCGTTGACTTCGGCGTCTTCGGTCGAGCGACCTCGCTCCGCATACGCGGGAAGGGCGAACGCAGGTTCAGGACCCAGAGCTGACCTCGAGTCCGCCCCCGGAATTCGCCGAAGACCAGGAGGCCTGTGGGCTCCAGTGTCCTACGTGCTCACTCCAGCACGCACTCGACCTTCGAGCCGTCCTTCGAAAGGGTTGCGCTGACCGTCCTGGTCTTGCCGCCGGCCTGCACCTCGATGTCGTAGTCGCCCAAAAAGCCGCGCGTCGTGTAGGTCCCCTGATCGTCGGTTTGGCCGTCGGCGTTGGTCCACCATTTCTTGAACACCAGGTCTTCGTAAACCTGGTCGTTCGGCTTGGGTGACCAGTCACGCCGCAGCATGGCGCCGTTCGGTCTCCAGTGAGCGCCCTCCCAGAAACCCCACAACAGAAACGCCTTCACCTGAGGACAGCTGAATGCGGCCGTCATGAAATCGCGTGTGTAGTCGGCCTGGGTGACTTCGTCGGGCGTGTTGATGTCGAACTCGGTGATCTCGAGTTCTTTGCCGAACGCCGCGAAACGGTCGAGGCGTCTCAGCAGTTCGTCCATGGGCGTGACCCGCGACGGGAAGTGACTCTGCAGTCCGATTCCGTCCAGCGGCGCTCCCTCGTCGATCAGGTACTGAATGGTCGCGGCGTAGTCGTCGCGGTGCGCCTGGTCGTCGTCCGCCAGAATGGCGAAGTCATTGATGTAGAGCTTGGCATTCGGATCGCCGGCGTGTGCCGCCTTGAACCAGTCCACCATGGCGTGCCGGCCTAGGATGTCCATGAAATCGTGATTCGTAAACGGCTCATTCAGCACGTCCCAGTCCACCAACTTCCCCTTCAGTTCGGTGGTGGTCTCCGTGATGTGGTCGAGAATGACCTTGGCCAACGCCTTGGGGTCGTCCTTGGCGTCGATGGCGGCCTGGACGTTGGAGTTTCTCCAGGAGGGCCACACCAGGTTGTGTCCACGCACCTGGAGTCCGCTCTCGCGCAGCCAGTCGATGACCGCCGTCGTGGCGGGCCGGGATTCCACGTGGGACCACTGGGGCCACTTGGTCTCGTTCTCCATCACGGCACAGTTGAACAGCCGGACGATTTCCTGCTTGTACTTCTCCAGCGTCTCCGCGTCGATGCGCTGGTTGGAGAACAGGGACGCATTGACCGCCGTTCCCCACAGGAACCCGTGCTTGCGCATCTTCACCGCGACTTCGGCTCCGGGAACGGGCTTGCCGGTGCCGTCCTTCACCAACACGGTGAGATCACCCTTGCGGTACTTCTCGATGCGCTCTTCGGCGGCTTGGCGCCAGGTGGCGTCGGGCTCACTGCCTTCGTATCCGAGTCTTGTGAACGGCAGTTCGGCGACTTTCTTGCTGGTCCCATAGTTCTCCAACTCGATGCCACCGATTTCCACGGTCTGCTCGCGCAAGCCCACGGTGAAAAACACTTCGGCTTCACCCTTGTCGAAGGACCGTGTCAGTGCGAAGGGGAACTGGAACTCTTTCCAGTCCGTCCCGGCGTCGGCGGGCGCATTCAGAAGCGGGCGGCGAAACCATCTAAACGGCCGCGGCCGGGGAGGAGTTCCCGGAGATCCCGGGGCGGCCGCCGAACCAGCGACTTGGGGCCCAGTGGATCCGGGCCCTCCGACTTGTCCTGCCGCAGGCCGCGGTGGTGGCCCGGTCGCCCCCGGCCCGGCGCGAAACCCCGCATCGAGACTGGCTTCTCCGGTTGCGCCCGAGCGCATCCAGAACGTAATCAGCAGCACGTCGCCGTCAGCCATGGTGGCGTCCACCGGAGCAGCAATCTGAACATCCATGGTTCGTTCCGGCTTCTCGGTCACAGCAATGCGTAACGCCTTCGAGAAGTGCTGCCCGGTCACTGTCGCCGTGGACATCGTCGCGTACTGGTCCGCGTTGGCGCTCAGCTTGAATGCGGACACCGAGTCCGACGGCAACAGAGCCGCCGCTCCGGTCTTGGCACCGCACGCCGCGCCAGTCAGCGCCAGTCCCCCGCACAGAACGATCGTACGTATCACTCGGTTCACCAACCTGGTTCTCCTTCTGCTCTGCCTGGAACCTCAGCGACGGCTCCGCACCGAACGCCGATCCCGGGCTGTCGGTAACTCACGAACAGTCTGCAGGCGACGATGTCCCCTGTCAACGGCAGGCAAAGCCGCAGTCACAGCTCTTGAACTGGCGTCTTCGAGACCCTGTTCCGAGCGTGCGGGAGTGGGATCCATGGATGGATGGTCCATGCACCTTGCTCTTTCGCGGAGTCGTGATGAGCGGCCGATCCTGTGGTATAAAAACGGGTTCCGCTCTTTCCGTCTGGACCGGATTCTGGTGAGAAATCCGGTGCAAAGGAGTGACTCTATGGCGATCAGCGTGACCAGTATCTTCTGTGCGTTCCTTCGCGGGTTTCATTTCGAAAACGTGGATAACCCTGTTTTCGATGACTCCTATGGACTTCGATTGATTCCTGAAGATCGACTATCCATGATCAAAGAGGGATTTATTCAGGCCCTGCCCTTTCCAGTATCTCGAGAGGATCCATTGGAGATCGACGCTGCAATCTCGAAGACGATCCAAGGAATGCCGACCACTGCGCAGGTGTTGAGCCGGGCCAGGTACACAGAGCAGAGGGTCGAGAGGTTCATATCGGAGCGGGGCCGCCAGTATCTGATCCTGGGAGCCGGACTGGACTCGTTTTCCCTGAGACATTCTCAGGAAGAATCTCTCGTCGTGTACGAAATCGATGAGAAGGATACACAAGAGTTCAAGATCGAACAGGTTCTCAGAGTCAACAGAGTACTGCCGAGCAACACAGAATACCTACCTGCCGATCTCTCGAAGTCTCCTCTGGAAGAAATCGTTAAGGGCGCTTCGTTCGACGGGAAAGGCAAGTCCTGCATAAGCGCCCTAGGCCTGCTCATGTATCTGACCAAGGAGAACATAGAGAGTCTCTTTCATTCTTTCGCTGAGATCTGCTCTCCAGGCAGCATGGTAGTGTTCGACTATTTTGATGAGGACACCTTCGACAGGGCGAAGTCATCGAGTGCCTTTCAGAGAATGTTGGAACAGGGTCGGTTCACGGGCGAGGAGTTTCGGTCCCTCTTTTCACTCGATGAGTTGAGAACATTATGTGACAACGTCGCTTTCTCGATAGAGGAACATCTGTCGCCGGACGACATCGATGCCGCCTATTTCGCCGATCGCGCGGATGACTACCATGCGTGTGAACATGTCCACTTCATGAGCATCGTGAAGGAATGATGCTCCTATCGCAGGCAGTAGGTCGTCCGCGGACCCGATCCGCACCGTTTCACAGTGCCGGATTCGACGAGCTCACTCAGCCGAGATGCTGAAGTGGTGGGGCTGATTCCGGCCCGCCCGATGATTTCCGATTTCCCCAGCGGAATCCTGGCAGTTCGAAGCGTCGCGACAATGCGCTTTCTCGCTTCCTCGGCCGGAACTCGTCCGCGTATCGAGGATCCGCGTGACGCATTGAATCGCAACTCCAGACTGTTCTTCTTGCGGTGGAGCCGGATTCGCAGGTCCAAACCCATCTGGCCGGCGACGTATTCGAAGGCAGTCCTGAGTCTGGATGGCGTCTCGCCTTCGTGCAGATCGTAGAAGATACGGTGGTTATGGGCGCTGGTGTATGCTTGTCTCAGTAGGGTCCGGAGTTCCTCGCACTCCCTCTCCGATACCGGCGGTTGTACTTTGGGTTCCAGGCGCAATCTGCCCATTTCACAGACCTTTCAATCCTCTACATCTTGATCCCGGCAGGCCAACGGATCCCGGCAAGCAAACGACTTTCGATCTCGAGATCGGAGGCCAGGCTGCGCTCCCGCCGTGCCGCTTCCGGCAGCGGGACGATATCCAGACAAAAGGTTTCTGCAGACACTCTTTCGGGCCCCTTCCTGTTTCCGGCAGACGATCGATTACGGGGAAGGTCGGCACACGTCTGTATTGACAAGATATCCGGAACGGGCCGGTCGGCCGGTAATCGGAATCACCAACGAAGCGCTCTTTCCTGGGATAAGTGCCAGACACGAGCTGAAATCCTGTCTTGGTAGGCACTTACGATCGAATGACGTGCGTGTCACCAATTTCGCCCATTTCGGCCTTGCACTCGTGCCGGGGTTTCCGATAGATACTGAGACATGCAGCTCCGACCTTCCTTTGCGCCAATTTCTCTTCGATCAGGAAATGGAGAACGCCCATGAATCGGATGACATCGCCCAGTCTTCTCCCTCTTGCGGCCGCCCTGGCCGCATTGTTCGTCGTGGTCCCACTCGTGGCCCAAGAGACGGCATCCGCGGCGGAACAGGAGGGTGCGCCGCTTACGGTCACCGCTCCTTCCTGGCAGAAAGGTGATTACTGGGCCAAGTTCGACCATCAGCTTCTGGTGGACTTCGGCAACCTCGCGCGCTTTCACGACGCCGATTCGAAGCTCGGGCCGCCGGTTGCGGGCGAGGATCGTGTCGTCTTCATGGGAGACTCGATCACGGAAGGTTGGAAGCTGGATGACTCCTTTCCGGGAAAGCCGTACGTCAATCGCGGCATCAGCGGGCAGACCACCTCACAGATGCTCCTGCGCTTCCGCCAGGACGTGATCGATCTCCAGCCGAAGGTCGTGCTGATCCTGGCCGGGACCAACGACCTCGCTGAGAACACCGGCCCCGTGACGTTGAAGCAGGTCGAGGGCAACCTGATGTCGATGGCTCAGTTGGCCAGGGCCGGCGGCATCCGGGTCGTGTTGTGCTCCGTGCTGCCGGCGGTCCACTATTGGTGGCATCCCGAGGTGAAGGATCCGGCGCCGAAGATCGCAGAACTGAACAAGTGGATCAAAGCCTGGGCAGCGGAACAGGGCTACGTCTACGTGGACTACTACTCGCCCATGGCGGATGCAGCCGGCGGCCTGCCCAAGAAGCTGAGTCCGGACGGCGTGCATCCGTCGCCGGCCGGCTACGCGGTCATGGCGCCGCTGGCCGAATCGGGCATCGAACGGGCCCTGAAGTGAAGCACTGTTGATCGGCCCGATCAATCGAGGCTGCGGCCGCGGCGACCGTCGAATCGGATGTCGCCGACGATCACGCGACCGTCGCTCCGTTGCTGGCAAACGGGCTGCTCCCACGCAAGTTCAGGCTCCTGGCTTCTCGGCTTGCGGGTCAGAGCGGGACTTGCCCCGATCCGGATCCGGCACGAAGCCGGAGTCCTCCCGGTCGGTGGACGCAGCCAGCGACAACTTGAACTGCCAGACCCATCAGCTTTGTTGGGAATCGGGACCTGCCTGCCGACGGCCTGCCTCAAGCGGGACTCTGTATATAATCGACCGCAAATGAGATGGGAATTGGGTTGAGGGAAGTGACATGCTCGATGTGCTGATCTTGAACACTGCGGTCGCCGACTTCAGGGGGCACGAATTTGCTTTTGTCTCGGACCTGACGGGACCTGGGGGAGTGGCCAGGTGTTCGCTTGAAGACATGCCGTCCTACACCCAGAAACAGTATCGAAGCTGGATCGACCAGGGCCGGGCCAATGCCGGTGGCTCCGGTAATTCTGCGCCTCTGATGGCGAAGGCGGGCATTCACACCGGCGTGGCAGCAAATCTCGGAAAGGGTGAGTACGGGGGCTTGGACGCTCAGGGCCGGTTCTTCTTCGACGAGTTGGCCCAACGGGGTATCGACATGTCACCTTCGCGCGTGCATCCGTCCTTGCCCACCGGAACCGCCTTCATCTACGAGGCCGATCAGAGCGAGCGGGCGGGGATCGCCTATTTTCCGAACGCCAACGATGACTTCAATTTTGACGACTTTAGGCAGACGATCGTCACGCAGCGTCCCAAGGTCGTGTACTACATGTATTCCGGACTGTCGCAGCGCGGGGATGCCAATGAAGGTCGGGATCTTGCCGAATTCATGGGATGGTGTCGACGGCAGGGGGCGCTCACCATTGTGGACAGCCACACCCTCGCGGGGGATCCTCAGAGCCTGATCGACAGGGGAGGTACGGTCGAGCAGTACAATCTGCTGAGGCCTGTACTCGCCGAAGCCGATCTGTTCTTTACTTCCTATGATGAGGCCCGGCTGATTCACAACACTCTGGCCCGACCCCGGCGATGGGAGGAGTCTACCGTCGGAGAGAACATCGGACATTTCCTGGAATTCGTCCGGGATCGATTCTGGCAGGAAGCCGGGCGGACCCGCCTTTTTGGAGTCACCGTCAAGGACGGTGCCTATCACCTGGAAATGGGCCCCGATGGATCTTGTCGAGGGCCCCGCAAGACCGAGTCCATGTTCCAGGGCGGCAGAGTCGTGGATCTCACCGGGGCCGGCGATTCCTTCAGAGCCGGGCTGATTTCCTACACCGCTACCTACTCCGACGAATTCAGGAAGGGAACTCTCCCATTCGATGAAGCGATTCAAATGGGAAATCTCTTTGCCGGCCTCTATGTGACCGCGCCCCTCGGTGATCGCTACCGGCATATCGTCTCCTTCGACCGGATGCTCGACATCGTTCGGCGCGGCAGGGAGTTCGGGAGTTTCGAAAACCTTCTGCAAATGCTCCGCGAATAAGGGAGGCTGAAAGACGGCGAGATCTTCCTGTCTTGTCAGCATGACTGGACCGTGCGCTTCGGACATCCGTGCCAGCCTCGGTAGCCCTGCGGGCAAATCCAGGACGATGAAGATGCCTGCATTTTCGAGAGGGAACCCAAGGATCCATAAACCACGGAAAGCACAAGCGTTCCGGTCATGGATCTCAAGGCTTCCTTGTCCTGGCCAGACTAGGGCTTCGAGCCCGCATCGCCGTCGAGGTGAACGCCGGCGGACAGCGGCAGTGTCGCCGACGACGGCCCCGCCTTGACCTCGTACTCCCCGGGGGTGATTTCCCAGCGGTCGGACGTGGCGTTAAAGATCGACAGATAGAGCGGATCGACGGTGAGCGAGACCGTCTTGCGCTCGCCGGGATTCAGCGCGACCTTTTGCCAACCGATCAAGCGCTTGGGCGGCTCGCCCGCCGCCTCGGGGAAGCTGAGGTAGACCTGGGCGATTTCCTTCCCGGCTCGCCGGCCCGTGTTCCGGACCGTGAAGCTGACCTGAAGCGACGATCCGCCGGTGACCTTCAGGTCCGAGTAGGCATACGAGGTGTAGGACAGCCCGAAACCGAAGGGGAACAGAGGTTCGATGTTCTCCGCGTCGAACCATTTGTAGCCGACCTTCAAGCCTTCGTCATAACGCACGGGGAAGGGCGGAGGGGGAGCCATGATGGCTTGCATCGGAGAGGGAATCCCTCCGGGGGGCACCCGCAGTTTCGGATGGGGCAGGTCGGATTCCGACTTGGGAAAGGTCACGGCCAGTTTGGCCGACGGATTGACCCGGCCGAACAGTAGTTCCGCAAGGGCCTGACCGCCCCGGATGCCCGGATACCAGGCCTCGAAGATGGCGCTCACCCGATCGGCCCAGGGCATCAGCGCGGGCCCCCCGCTCTCCACGACGACGATCGTTCGCGGATTCGCCGCAGCAACTCTCGACACGAGCTCGTCCTGGTCGTCCGGCAGGGTCAAAGACTCGAGGTCGCCTCCTTCGCTGGTGGGCTGCACCACGAAAACGATCGCCACGTCGGCCGCCTTCGCCGTTGCGGCCGCCGTGTCCAGAGTCGTCCCGGAATCGAAGGTCACCTGGGCGCTCGGAGCGGCTTTTCGAATGGCGGCCAGGGGAGACGAGGGGTGATACTTGGGACGTCCCATCATGCTGATGTCGGCCGGGTTTTCATGGGGATCGCGGACGGCATTGCCGCCGGCCGGATCCACCTGGGCGGAACCGCCTCCCGAGAGGACTCCCACATCGGCATGGCCTCCGATCACGGCGATCGACTGCGAGCTGTCCGGATCGAGCGGCAGCAGGCCGTTCGCGTTCTTGAGAAGGACGATCGATTCCTCGGCGGCGCGCTGGGCGATCTTGAAGCCTCCCAGGACGTCGGGGGACCGGGTGGGCTGAGGATCGTCGATGGTCCCCGTTGCGAACTCCGTTCGCAGGATGCGATGCACCATATCGTCGAGCCGCGACATGGGAACCTCACCGGCCTCAACCGCCTTTTTAAGGGCATCCGAAAAATACTGTCCGCCGGGCTGCTCCTGGTCGAGCCCGGCCAGAGCCGATTCCACCGTGCTGTGCGTGGCGCCCCAGTCCGAGATCACGAAACCCTGAAAGCCCCATTCCTGCTTGAGGACCTGGTTCAGCAGGTAGTCGTTCTGGCAGGCGTGGGCGCCGTTGACCAGATTGTAGGAACACATGACCATGCCGGGCTTCCCCCGCTTGACGCCGATTTCGAAGATCAGAAGATCGGTCTCGCGCATGGATCGCTCATCGATGATCGCGTCGACGGACGAGCGGGCGGTGTCCTGGTCGTTGACCGCATAGTGCTTGATGTCGGCGATGATTCCCTGTGACTGAACCCCCTGAATCCACTGGGCGACCATGTTGCCGGCCAGGATCGGATCCTCGCCGAAATACTCGAAGTTGCGGCCGTTGCGGGCTTCGCGGGTGATGTTGACGCCGGCGCCGAGCGTGGCGTTATAGCCCTGATCGGCGAACTCACGGCCGAGGAAGGCGCCCCAATCGTGCGCCAGCTTTGGATTCCAGCTCGAAGCAAGGCCGAGGACGGACGGCAGGGCCGTCGAATAGCGACCGTTGCGTGCGTTGTTGACGACGCCGACCGTTCCGTCGTTGAGATTGAGATCGGGGATTCCCAGCCGTTCGATGCCCGGGACGAATCCGAAGCCCCCGTTCGACCGCACGAGAACCGGCTCGGTCTCACCGAGTCCGGGGAATCCGGCACCGTGCACGAGTTGGATCTTCTCGTCGAGGGTCATCTGCGCGATGACCAGATCGGCCCGCTGATCCGGAGTCAACTCCCTGCTCATCCAAGGGTGGCTGGAACCCTGGGCTCTCGGCGTGGTTTGACCGAGACACCAGGGCCCCGCCAGGATCGCCACGATGGCCATGGCTGTCCATGGGGTTCTCCGAAGCAAGTTCTGCAACGCCATGATTCCTCCCAATCTTTCGAGAAGGGCGTCTGCGCGTTGGCCGCCTGTCGAGGACGCCCGATTCCAGGTCAATGAGGGAACGAACGAGTTCCGGTCCTATCTCTTTGTGCCCATCCGCTGCTCTCTCTTGTAGCACCGGAGCCGCAGTCCGGCAATCATCTTGATTTGCAAAAATGCATAAAGAATTTACCGAATGTCCACATCCAGAGGGTGAAGTGGATGTCTCCCTCCCGGGTATGAACGGCGTCGAGGCCACTCGGGCCATCCGTGCCGAGTTGCCCGACGTTCAGGTGATCGGTCTCTCCATGTTCGAAGAATCGGAGCGCGCCGCGGCGATGCGCCAGGCCGGAGCCGCGGACTATCTCACGAAAACGGGCCCCTCTGCCGCAGTGGTGGCCGCGATTCGCGCTGTGTCCCCGAGAAAGCCCTGATGTTGCCCCGTGGCCAGCTTTACGGAGCGGAGTCTTGTCCGCCCGCAGCATCGCGCGCCCGCCGGTAGTCGGGCTAGGGGAATGGGTTTGTTGCGGGTAGAATAGAGCGGATCATGCAGCCTCACACGCGCCATACCGGGGAAGTTCGTTTCGGCCACTGGCGGACTTTGGTCTCCGTCGGAGTCATGGCGCTGCTTCTGCTGGTCAGTTTGGGAATCGCGCTGCACCATCACGGCGGGACCTCAAACGAACGGACGTGCTCGCTCTGCCGGGTGAGCCACACTCCCATCCTGATCGAAGTCAACGCTACGTTCGTGATCTCGCCGATCCGGCTGGCGCCAGATATCATCCGCGACTTCGACGTCTTGCCTCTGGACCGCTCCCTGGTTCGCATGTCCCCCCGGGCGCCGCCCGCCTAGCCCTCTCGTTCAACGACAGACAGTCGGCCGATGGACATCTCGGCTGAACGCTCACCTCTGCTCATCCGCCCGGTGCGGCTGGGCCGGTTTTCTTTCGTACGAGGAATAGAGGGACACATGAAATTCCAGCGGTTCGTGCGCCAGTTTGGAATAGGGGCCACGATTCTGGTTCTAGCGGCTTCTCTGGGGGCCGTGAACGCTTTAGCCCAGGCTGAAAACAGCGCGGCGGGACAGTCGCGCCAGGGCGGAACAGTCATGGGAAGAGTGACCGTCGGCAGAGCGCGGGCGGGGTTGCACAATGCGACTGTACTTCTGAGTCCGCTCGGGCAGGTCAGGGCGACGGATGAGTTGGGGAGGTACGCCTTTCAGAACGTTCCACCGGGTCACTACGACATCATTGCCCGGGCTCCTGCTCTGGCTGACGAACGCCGGCCTGCCGAGGTCACCGAAGGCGGCACGGTCACGATTGATTTCAATCTGCGACCTGCCGCTCTTCGGGAGCAAGTGACGGTCACGGCCAGCGGACATGAGCAATCGACGCTTTCGGCATTTCAGGCGGTCAATGTCGTCGATTCGATCGCCCTCACTCAGAAGCCGCCCGTGTCCCTGGGAGATGCGCTCGACGGGACGTCCGGAGTGGCGAAGAGGAGTTTCGGCCCCGGGAACTCACGGCCGGTGATCCGGGGCTTCGACGGGGATCGTGTCCTGATCATGCAGGACGGGATTCCGACCGGCTCTCTCTCTTCCCAGTCGGGTGATCACGGAGAGCTCTTGAACACGCTCACCCTCGACCGTTTGGAGGTCGTGAAAGGGCCGGCCACCTTGCTGTATGGATCGAGCGCCATCGGCGGTGTCGTGAACGCCGTTTCCACGCACGGCGAAGCTCACGGACACAGGCGCGAAGAAACAACCGGATACATCACCGGAACCGCGGGTTCCACGAATGGACTCGGTGGGGGGGCGGCGGGCCTCGAGTACGGAGTGGGCAGCTGGCAAATCTGGGGCGACGGAGGTGGGCAGCGCACCGGTGACTACTCTACACCCATCGGGGAAGTGTCCAATTCCTTTACCCGCGATGCCAACGGAAGTGCCGGGTTCGGCTACGCGGGGGAGCACGCCTTCGTTCGTGCAGGCGGAGGCTATCAACACACGGAATATGGAATTCCCCCCTCCGGGGAGGAGATCGTCGCACTTCACCTGCGAAGGGCCAATGGGCGCATCGAAACCGGGTTGCAGGATCTGAACAGCCAGGTGAGCGGTTTCCGCCTGAAACTCGATTACTCGGATTACCGACACGATGAGACTCCCCTCGGGGCGACGGAGGCCGACACCCGATTCTTCAATCAGATCTTCTCGTATCGCGGTGTGTTCGAAGAGCGTCCTGGGGGCTTACTGTCGGGCAGTTTCGGCTTCTCGGGAATGAGACGCGATTACAGGACCGTTGGGGAGGAAGCGATCGCGCCTCCGGCCGACATGAACAATTTCAGCGTCTTCACCTTGCAGGAAGTCGGATTGAAGCGGGTCCGCGTGCAGTTTGGAGCGCGGTTGGACCACACCTCCTAC
The DNA here is from genome assembly GCA_037388505.1 of Acidobacteriota bacterium. Classification (GTDB taxonomy): domain Bacteria; phylum Acidobacteriota; class UBA6911; order RPQK01; family JAPXNP01; genus JARRKC01. Next base: position 16,203 of record JARRKC010000030.1, read on the forward strand.
GACGTGTCGACGGACTCCGGATATCCGAACCGGTCGTTTACCGGCCTTTCCGGAGCGGCAGGTGCGCATCTGCCGTTGTGGCAGGGTGGGGTATTCGTCGCCAACTACACGCATTCGTACCGCGCTCCGTCGCTCGAGGAACTCTACAACCATGGACCCCACCCCGGGAACGCGACGTTCGAGATCGGTAACCCAAACCTGCGGCGGGAGCAGGGCGACGGATTGGATCTCTCGTTACGGCAAGAATCGCGTCGGCTCAGAACGATCTTCAACTTCTTCTACTACCACATCGATCACTTCGTGTTTCTGGCGCCGACCGGGGAAGTGGAGGACGGCCTTCCCGTGGCCGACTATGCTCAAGGGAACAGCCGTTTCCTCGGCGGAGAGGCCAGCCTTTCCTTGGGTCTGGCCGGGGACGTCCGGCTCAATACGGGTCTGGATTTCGTCGACGCGCAGCTGACGGACACCGACACGCCATTGCCGCGCATCCCGCCTCTACGGGGACGCATTGGGTTGGAGTATCAGTGGCACGGATTGAGCCTTCGCCCCGAAGCCGTCATGGCGCGCGACCAGGATGAACTCTTTCCGACGGAAACCCGCACGGCGGGATATACGGTCTTCAATCTCGAAGCTTCCTACACGGTTGCGCAGGAGCACTCCGTCCACGTCTTCTCCGTGAGTGCTTTCAACCTCGGCAACCGGCTCTACCGAAATCACCTGTCCTTCATCAAGGAGATCGCGCCCGAAATCGGGCGAGGCGTCCGTGCCTCGTACACAGTACGCTTCTTTTGAAGCGATGGATGGCCTCCGCTGAGACTGCTGTCAGGCTTTGCGCTACACTGTGCTTCACGAGATGATGCAAGGGATGAGCCATTGGGGAGAACCATAGTGCTGCAGCGAAGAATCCTTCTTGAAGCAAGGAGAGCGTTGATCCTGGTCGTAGCGGCCGCGTTGAACGCTGCGGTCGGAGCGGCCGATACCGGTCTCAGACTGACCTACGAGAACCCCGCGTCGAAATGGACCGAGGCGCTGCCGATCGGCAACGGGCGTCTGGGGGCGATGGTTTTCGGCGGCATCCGGGACGAGCGGATTCAACTGAACGAGGACACTCTGTGGGCGGGCGGGCCGTACGATCCGAACAATCCGCATGCCTTGGAGAATCTGGCCGAAGCAAGGCGGCTGATCTTTGCGGGCAAGTACCGTGAGGCGCACGAGCTCGTCGATCAGAAGATGCTGGCTCACCCGCGGGGGCAGTTGCCGTATGAGACGGTCGGCGATCTCCGGCTGGCGTTTCTCGACCTCGGTGAAGTCAGCGATTACCGGCGGGAGCTGAACCTCGACACCGCCGTCACGAGTGTGACGTACAAAGCCGGCGGCGTGACCTGCCGGCGTGAGGCCTTCTCCAGCCCCGTCGACCAGGTGATCGTGATCCGGCTGAGCGCCGACCAGCCCGGACGGGTCAGCTTCGCCGCCTCCATGACCACGCCCCAGAAGGCCACCGTCCAGACCGAGGACGGCAACACGCTGGTCATGAGCGGAGTCAACGGGGATTCTTCCGGCATCAAAGGCGCTCTGACCTTTCAGGCGCGAGTTCATGTGGCCGCCGACGGGGGACAGGTCACCGATGAGGGAGACCGAATCTCGGTGCGCAATGCAGACTCGGCCGTGCTGCTGATAGCGGCAGCCACCAGCTACAAGCGCTACGACGATGTGACGGGCGATCCGCAGGCCAGGACGAGGGACTGGATCTCGGCGGCTCAGGGTCAGTCGTTCGACGAGCTGCTGGCCGCGCATATCAAGGAGCATCAGCGTCTCTTTCGTCGGGTCCAGCTCGATCTGGGGCGGACGGCGGCAGCCGACCTGCCCACGGACGAGCGCATCCGGAACTCGGGAACCGACGACGATCCGCAGCTGGCGGCCCTCTACTTTCAGTTCGGCCGCTACCTTCTGATCTCCAGCTCCAGGCCCGGCTCTCAGCCCGCCAACCTCCAGGGCATCTGGAATGAGAGCATGACTCCTCCCTGGGGCAGCAAATACACCGTCAACATCAACACTGAGATGAACTACTGGCCCGCCGAGCCGACGAACCTGTCCGAGTGTACCCGGCCCCTGTTCGGCCTGATCAGGGACATCTCCGAGACCGGCAGGCGGACCGCCAAAGTGCACTGGGGCGCCGACGGCTGGGTCTGTCACCACAATACCGACCTCTGGCGGGCGACCGCTCCCATCGACGGCGCCGCCTACGGCATCTGGCCGACCGGCGGGGCATGGCTGTGCAAGCACGTCTGGGATCACTACGAGTACACGGGGGACCAGGCCTTCCTGAGGGCGATGTACCCGGTGATGAAGGGGGCGGCCGAGTTCTTTTTGAGCAGTCTGGTCGAAGAACCCACCCACCACTGGCTCGTCACCTGTCCGTCGCTTTCGCCCGAGAACCCGCACAAGTACGGCGTAGCAGTGACGGCGGGTCCGACGATGGACAACCAGATCATTCGCGATCTGTTCAGCAACTGCATGGCGGCTGCCCAGATCCTCGGAGTCGACGAGCCGTTTCAGGAGCACGTGGCCGCCGCCCGCGCTCGTTTGGCCCCCAACCAGATCGGCAAGGAAGGGCAGCTTCAGGAGTGGCTCGAAGACTGGGATATGGAGGCGCCCGAGCTGCATCACCGCCACGTCTCGCATCTGTATGGCCTGTTTCCCAGCGACCAGATCAACGTCGAGGACACGCCCGAGCTGGCCGCGGCCGCCCGCAAGTCCCTGGAGATCCGCGGCGATGAGGCCACCGGCTGGGGCCTCGGATGGCGCCTGAATCTCTGGGCCCGCCTCCACGACGGGGATCACGCGTACAAGATCCTGCAAATGCTGCTGCGCCCCGATCGCACCTATCCGAACATGTTCGACGCGCATCCGCCGTTTCAGATCGACGGCAACTTCGGTGGTACCTCGGGTATCGCGGAAATGCTCATGCAGAGCAGGGCGCGGGTCACGAATGGGAAGATGACCAGCGAGATCGAGCTCTTGCCGGCTCTGCCCGGAGCCTGGCCCACCGGCTCGGTCAAGGGTCTGCGGGCCAAGGGGGGATTCGAAGTGGACATCGCCTGGAAAGACGGTAGACTCAGGTCTGCGACGCTGCGCTCGCTGCTGGGGACACCGTGCCGTCTTCGGTACGGCTCGAGAGTGGAAAACGTGACGATCGCGGCAAATGAAACCTACGAAATGGATGGAAGATGATGAAGACGAGACTGTTCGCTCTGATGACGCTGGTGCTGATCGTTGCCGCAGGACCGCAGGTTGCGGCGCAGGTGCAGACGGAAGTGCCGCCGGTGGTTCCCGGCGCGAAGCCGGTGACGGTGGAACACATCAAGATCCACGGCCAAGCTCTGGAAGGCAATCTGGAGGGGAATGCCGTCGACCGTGACGTCTTCGTCTTCCTGCCGCCCAGCTATGCCGTCGAGACGTCTCGTCGCTATCCGGTCGTCTACGCCCTGCACGGCTATTCCATCGGAGCCGAGCAATGGACCCACGAGATCCATGTGCCTCAGACCATCGAGGGCGCCTTCGCCCAGGGCTCCAAGGAGATGATCGTGGTGCTGCCCGATTCGAAAACGGTGCACAACGGCTCCATGTATTCGAGTTCGGTGACGACCGGAGATTTCGAACGATTCATCGTCCACGATGTCGTGAACTATATCGACGCCCATTACCGCACCATCCCCGATCGGATGAGCCGCGGCCTGGTGGGTCACTCCATGGGGGGATACGGCGCAACCCGCCTCGGCATGAAGCACCCCGATGTCTTCGGCAGCGTGTACATCATGAGCCCCTGCTGTTTGGAGGCCCGAACGACCGCAAGGATGAGGCCGGAGGATGAGAAGGCACTCGAAGCCGTCAAGACGCCGGAAGACTCGGCCAAGCTGGGTTTCTTCCTGCGGGCTCAGCTGGCGTCGGCGGCGGCGTGGTCACCCGACCCGAAGAACCCGCCGCTCTACCTCGACCTCCCGGTGAAAGACGGAGAAGTCCAACCGGACATTCTCGCCAAATGGGCCGCCAACGCCCCGCTGGCCTTCGTTGACCAGTACATCGGCAACCTGAAACGCTATACGGCGATCTCCATGGACGTCGGCGACCAGGACGGCCTCAGGTTTGGCGCGCAGAAGCTTCATGAGATCCTCGACAACTACGGCATCGAGAACAGCTTCGAGATCTACCACGGGACCCACACCAGCGCCGTGGCCGATCGCTTTCAGAACCACGTGATCCCCTTCTTCAGCAAGAATCTGAAGGAGAATCGCTAGCGCTTCTCGAACGCGTACAGGTTGATGCTGAAGGGCGCGAGCTCGAGCGTCGTCGGTACTTCTGCGACCGGAGCTTCCGTCACTTGGACGTCGTGCCGGGTCAATCCCGTCATGGCGTCGAGGTCGGGACCGGTCAGGCTCCAACGGTGGCCATTGCCCCTCAGTTCCACGCCTTGGATCGTCAAGTCGAGCCTCTGTGTCGATTCACTCGGGTTGACCACCGCGATCGTCAGGGTACTCCCGTCGCCTGTCAGCGCGGCGCTCACATCGAGCGGATAGGTCGGGCTGCCGGGGTTCACTTGGGGCTGATCCCCACCCACGGGATATTTCGGCGCCGGAGGGGGCGAGTTGCCGTCGACCTCGACGGGCACCGTGCCGAAATGGTCGCGGTAGAGCCGAAACAGCAGTCCGGTGGCATTCAGCGCGGCATCGGTCGCATTGAACTCGATCGAGGAAGTCGCCATGGTGTGTCCGGCCATGACGATCAGGCCGGTGTGGCGAAACATTTCGTGAAAGACCAAAGCATTGGCGAGCGTCTGTTTCAAATTCGCCGGGAGCCGCGTGAAGGCCCACTCGTCGATCGCAAACCTCAGATGTTTCGATTTCAGGGCAGGGAAGAGCCGCGCATATTCCTCATAAGCCTCCACCTTCTCGCGCACCCGCTTGGCCGCGCGATAGGCGGCCTCGGGCATGGGCTCGTCGATGGGTACTCGCTTGTTCTGCTCGAGGTCGAATCGCTGGTTGTTGTAGCTGTAGAAGTGCTCGGACATCACGTCGATGTTGTCCAGGCAGTGCTTGATCAGTCCACCCGTGAAATCGCCTTCGGAGCCATAGTCCCCGATGACTTTGCCGATCAGGCGCATCGTAATCCCGTTCACCGTCATCTCATCCGGGGTGGCGCCCGTGCCGAGCAAAGTAATCGTCGGATCGACCGCGCGCATCGCCTCGGCGAACATGTTGTGCTTGATCACATACTGATTCATCGCCATGTGACCGAACTGCCAGGGGCCGTACATCTCGTTGCCGATGCCCCACCACTTGACGTTGTAGGGAGCCGGATGGCCGTTTTCGGCCCGGAGCCGGCCCATCGGCGTGTCGGCCGAGCCGTTGACGTACTCCACCAGGTCGGCGGCCGAATCAGCGTCTCCGAAACCCGCATTGACGCTGATGAAGGCGTCCACGCCGAGCAGTTCGCACATGGTCAGGAACTCGTCGGTACCGACGTCGTTCGGCTGCAGGGCGTTCCAGACGTAGTCCCACTTCGGAGGTCTCCGATCGATATCGCCGATGGCGTCACGCCAGTTATGGGCGGAGAGGAAATTGCCGCCGGGAAAGCGGTACATGCCCGAGTGCTGCCGCTTCAGCAGAGCGATGATGTCGGGGCGGAAACCGCTGATATTGTCGGCGCGCATGAGGGATACCGCTCCGATGTGGAAGGACCCCGTGCCCGTCCCCACGATCTCGATGCGCCCGTCGTCGGTATCCCCGCCGACCGTGAAGCGCAGCGGGAACTTGGCATAGGATTTTCGGAGGCCCGCAATTGGAATGGTCTGCCGCTCGGCGGGTCCCGGTCCCCAAACAAGACTGACGGCGACGGAGGCACCCGGCTCTCCCTGGAGCACCACTCGCACCGAGTAATCCTTCGATTTGCGCAGCACGAGACCGCTCTGCTGGATGCCGCGAGGATCCTGGCCGGCCAGCTGAATCAGGGGCGTGTGCTTTCCGGTGTAAGGATGGTCCCGATCCATGATGACCGAGGAGTCCGGACCGATGGGCCGCCACCGGTTGGGTTGACGTCGCCGGAAGCCGGGGCCCTGTGCCGAATTGGGTGGGGTGGGCCTCGAATCGATGTCGCCGTAGAATTTCCGATCGTCCAGCATCTCAGCCCAGAGACTGCGGTTGACCAGATCACCGATGTGTTCGATGAACTGGCCGTAAAGGTAAGGAGAAATGGGAGCCCGAGTCTTGCCGGCATCGATGCTGGCGGTGATCTGCGCTTGGGATGCGTTGGTGGTCTGCGCATCCGTCTTGCCGATCGCGACAATGGCAAGGAGAACGAGTAGCAGTAACGAGAACCGTTTCCTATTCATGAGATTTCGTGCTCCGTAGTGGTCGGGTCGGCGCTTCGGCGGCGAAACAGGCGGGAGACGCACAGGACGCTGCGCCACCCGCCCAAAACCGACCGGCTCGGTTCATCCGTCGTCTATTTGAAGAGCCGTGGAGCGAAGTCGTTCAGACAGCGCCGCCACGTGAGCCATTCATGGGCCGTACCGGGCGACTCGAAATAGACGTTCTTGATTCCGGCCTTGGTCAGCGCCTCGCTGAAGTTCTTGGTGCGGGGGCCTTCCACGGAGCCGATGCCGAGGAACAGCACCTTGACCTTCTTGTTGAATGCAGCCGCGTCGGCGAACACGCCGTTGTTGGAGGTCTTCGGGTCGAAGGTGCCCCCAAAACCGCCGGTGCTGCCGCTGAAGCCGCCGATGTAGGCGAACTTGTCGAGGTGAGACAGGGTCGTCAGGAAGGTCTGCATGCCTCCCATCGACAGGCCGGCCATGGCACGATTCTCCCGACCGGGGAGGACCCGGTACGTCTTCTCGACCATGGGAATGAGGTCGGTCAGCATCATCTCGGTGAAAGTCGCTCCGGTGAAACTGCCCAGCCCGAAACGGCGGCGGCGACCGGCTCCATCGCCTGCCTGAGCCGGCGGAGCGGGCCAGAACCTTCGGGCCGAAAAGATCGTGGCATCCTCACCGGGCTTGGCGGCATTGAGATTGTCCATGACGATGATCATGGGTTTCGCCTTCTTCGCCGCAATGAGATTGTCCATGATGAAGTCAACGTGTCCCTGAGTGTGCCAGCCCTGTTCGTTCTCTCCCCACCCGTGCAGCAGATAGAGAACGGGATAGCGGTTTTTCCCCGCGTCATAGTCGGGCGGCGTATAGACGTAACACCGCCGCCACTTCTGGGTGACTGTGGAGTAGTACCACCGCTGGCTCACCTGACCGTGCGGAACATCTTGGGGCAGGTAGTAGGTCACATCGTCCGGCTCGGGAATCTCGATCCCGCTGTTGTCCCAGCCTGAGCCGAAGAAGGTCCGGGTCGACGGATCGGCGACGGTCGCGCCGTCGATCACCAGGCTGTAGTAGTGAAAGCCCACGACCTGGGGTGGAATGGTCACAGTCCAGTCGCCGTCCGGTTCTTTCGTCATATCGTGGGTCCCGCCCAAGCGCACCTGCACTTTTTGAGCGTCCGGCGCCGTGACGCGGAAGGTCACGCTGTGATCCGGGTAGACGCAGGGGTATTTCGCCCCGGGTATGTTGAGCGAGGAAGGCTTGCACTCATTCGCCGCCTGTCCCCAGCACAACCCGCAACTGAGTAACACCAACACGAAGAATTTGAAGAAGAGTCTCATAAGACGAGATCCTAGCACGGGGTCGTCGAGCACACAATCGGTGGTCACCAGGGCTGGGTTTTGCCCGATCCCGGCTCTTCCGCATCACCATACATCTGGCCGGGCCGGAGCACGTCCGGGAAACGGCGACGCAGGGAGCGGCGGGTCGCATCGCACAGGTGACAGGCGTCGGCATACGGACCGGTCTGTACGACCCCGTAGCGCCGCGCAAGTTCGGCGGGACCGCCCGCCAGCAATGGACCAACGACGGGATGGGAGTCCGGGTCATAGGCGCAACAGATTTCGGCCAGCGACGTCTCGTACAGGTTGCCGATAGAGATGCCGTGGCACACGTGCACTTCGCCGAAAGGATCCACGTGGAGGCGTCCCGGTTCCCGCAAGTCTTCATGTGGACAGGTCTCAAAGGCCTCCCAGTCGGATCCTGGTGCATCCGGTTTTCGAAGCTTCAGCGCGATCGGTGCCAGCTTCTGAGCCGCCCGCCCGTGATACATCACGCCGGACTCGCCGCCCACCAGTTGTCCCCGGGGAGGCGCCGCATCCGAACGTTCGGCCGGAGCAATGCTGATGAGAACCGCTGGAATCGAAAGCCTCTCGGCCGCCTCGGAGGCATTCCGCGCCTGCTCACCGATCCGCTGGTCCCAGTGGTACAGATCACTGCTGATCGAAAGATCGGCAACCTTGCCGGCCAGAGGCAGGAGCCATTCGATCGCATCCTCCCTACTCGTAGCCCAATAGCCGTTCGTGACCACGCCCACACTGAAGCCGCGAATCGCAGCCTCCGCAACGCCTCTGACCAGCACCGGATAGTACAGGAACGGTTCTCCGCCCTCGAAGTAGATCCACTTTACGGTTTCCACGCTCCGGGCTTCATCGAGAATGCGCTCGATATGCTCGAGTCGCATGGTGCCGGATTGCCGCGGGCTGCCCCAGACAAAACAGTGGTCGCACTCCAGAGTGCACTGGTAAGTCAGCAGGAGATGCAAACCCGACAAGTCCATGTGTCACCTCCCGGTCTTCGGCCGCTCAACAGTGTACCGCTCTGTCAGGGAGCGATGGTAGCGCGGGAACCACTGATCGAACAGGGTCGACGCTTCAGCCTATGCTCCAGTACGGTGCAAGGATGACTTCGCGCGGCAGGGTAGGGGGGGCTCTGAGGGTAGGCCGATTGGCGCGGAGAGGGTGAGAGTAGGAATCATGTCCTCCCCGCGCCAGGTTGCGGTCCCTTTCGTGTCGCACCGGGGTTTGGAGGACCGGGACTGAGCCCTCCGCCTGACTTCGACACGAAGTGGTATGGGAACGCCAGACCTACGGATTCTGCGACTTCAGCGCAAGCTCATGGTTGTGCTCTTGAGGGGTGCTCTGAATCTGAAAGCCGTCGGACCCGCCCAGATAGACCTCCGACAGGTAGCGCTGATTCTGGTAGGAGTCGAATACGACATTTCCCTCTGTTCGTGGCGACAGTCTCGTGATGTAGCGGACGAACTGCGTCGCTCCGGTATCTTTGTTGATCAACTGCAGGTTGTGTGTGGTTGCTCCTGTGTAGGTCAACTTGTAGCTGCCCGCTGGAAGGGTCGTCTCTCCGATTCTGAAAGGAAAAGCGACCTTGAACGAGAGCGACGCGTGTGACTGGGCCACGGCCAGATCCATGCCCGCTAAAAGGAACACAACTGCCAGAAAGAGCGTCCAGAATTGCTTTCTCATCAAACTAATGCCTCCTCGCTGTGGGTTATGGGGTAGGTTGTTTTTCTAGTAAATAAAGCGTAATTTAGATCCACAACAGTCAACATAAAATCATTAAGGGGTCTGTGTGCCCGGAGAAAGTCCGGAGCAATACCGAATGCGACGGCCACGCGACCCGTGCCAACACAGGTTCGCCGCCTCGAGGTCGATACATTCCGGGGCATTTTTCTGAGTTCGAGTTTATCGAGCACATCGATCTGGAGATGCAAGAATGAAGAGTGCTTCACCGCCCGAAATCACAGGCATTCTCAGAGAATGGACTGCGGGAGACCCCTCGGCGCTCGAGCGCCTCACCCCGCTGGTCGTCGATGAGCTCTATCGCTTGGCGCGCCGATACATGGTGGGCGAGCGTCATCCCCTGACCCTGGAAACAGCCGTTCTGGTGAATGAGGCCTTCCTCCGCCTGGTCGACATCAAACGGATCGATTGGCGGGACCGCGTCCATTTCTTCGCCATGAGCGCAACGTTGATGCGCCAGATTCTCGTGGATTTTGCTCGAAAACGACGGAGCGAAAAGCGAGGCGGAGAACTGGTGCGGATTCCAGTTGAGGACCTGCGGGAGGTTTCGGGTATCGACTCCGCTGATCTCGTCGATCTCGACGAAGCGCTCCGTTCCCTGGCCAAGCTCGACGAGAGACAGAGCCGTGTGGTCGAACTTCGCTTCTTCGGTGGGCTGACCGTTGAAGAGACGGCAACCGTGCTCGGAGTCTCTCCGGGAACCGTCCGGCGTGACTGGAGACTGGCGCGGGCCTGGCTGTTCCGGGAGCTCAGATCGGGGACAGCTTCCGCAACGGTTCAACCGGGTCGGAATCGGGGTGGCGGGGGTTGCCCGGAATGAATGACTCCGGGATTGACCCCTGCAAAGGCGAGCCTCGAGCGGATCGGGCCGAACCACGACTGACGCCTGAACAATACCTCAAGATCTCCGAAATCTTCTCGGAGGCGGTAGCACTCGAACCTGCAGAACGCCGTCCATTCCTGTGCCAGGCCCTCGGTGGTGATCAGGTCTTGGTTCGGGAAGCGGAGTCCCTCCTCGCCGCCGAGGAGCAGGCAGGGAGTTTCTTAGAGGATCCAGCCATCGACGAACTGGCCAGAGATCTTGCGAACGAGAGGCTGACAGGGATTTTGGGTCAGCAACTGGGCCGCTATCATATCGAGGAACTCCTGGGTGTCGGTGGCGCGGGAGCCGTCTATCTGGCAAAGGATCCAACCCTCAATCGCAAGGTCGCCATCAAGATACTCTTCCGGAAGTATCTCGAGGATCGGTCTCTTCTTCACCGTTTTCAGCAGGAAGCCATGGCGGCATCTGCGCTGAATCATCCCAATATTCTGACGATCTACGAAATCGGCGAGGCGGACGGCCAACATTTCATCGTGACCGAGTTCGTTGACGGCACGACCCTGCGCAAGCGTATCGGAGACCGGGGAATGCCGTTGGAGGAGATCGAGGCGATCTCTCTCCAGATCTGCCGGGCTCTCAAGGTGGCTCATGCTCGGGGGATCGTTCACCGTGATCTCAAGCCCGAGAACGTGATGGTTCGCACCGACGGCCTCGTCAAGGTGCTCGACTTCGGTTTGGCAAAACTGATGTCCGGTCGCGACTTGGGAGCTGGCGGCACTGAGGACGATGGTCGCAGTCATCACATTGAGGGTACTTTGGCCTACATGTCACCGGAGCAGATCCGGGGCGAACGCATCGATCGCCGGACCGACATCTACAGCTTCGGAGTCTTGCTCTATGAAATGTCTTCCGGAAGAGTCCCCTTCCAGGGAGCGGGAACTCAGGAAATCCTCACCTCGGTTCTGGAACGAACGCCTGCCGCCGTCAGCCGGACTCGCCCTGAGTTTCCACAGAAGCTCGATGCCGTCATTGAGCGGGCAATGGCGAGGAGCGCCGAAGACCGCTACGCCACGATCAAAGAGCTGAGGCGGGATTTGCTCGATGTGGGACGCGGCGGTCGAAGACCGTCGGTACCGGCCGTCTCGAGAGCAGGTGGGTTTCTGCGTCCGCGCTTCCTCGTCGGGGCGGCCGTCGTACTGGTGACCATTCTGATTTTGATCTGGTCCTGGAGAGGCGACGAAGAGACCTCAGCGATTACGACTCGACTGGCGGACGCGACGTTCACGCAACTGACCAGCGATCTGGCTATGGAGCTCTACCCGACCTTCTCCCCCGACGGGAAGACGCTCTTTTACGCCTCCGATCGGACAGGGAATTGGGACATCTACCGGCGTCCCATAGGCGAGAACACCCTGATCGATCTCACCGCCGACTGCCCCGGCGACGATCGACAGCCGGCGATCTCACCGGATGGCTCGACCATAGCGTTTCGATCCGAACGTGACGGTGGGGGAATCTTCCTGATGGACATCAACGGCGACGATGTCCGGCGGCTGACGGATGAAGGGAACAACCCGGCCTGGTCCCCCGACGGAACTCGGATCGCCTACACGATCGCCGAGGCGCTAAACCCCAACGAGCGGGGCGACTATCCGAGTGCGCTCTATACGATCGACCTTAGGAACGGCATGAAGCGTCTGATCACCCTGGGCGACGCCACTCAGGCTTCCTGGTCGCCGAGCGGCGCGCGAATCGCCTACTGGGGGATCCACAAGGGCGGTCAGAGGGATCTCTGGACCATTCCGGCCGAGGGTGGAGAGCCCGAACCCCTGACCGACGATAAAGCCGTCGACTGGGATCCCGTTTGGTCTCCGGGTGGCCGCTTCCTGTACTTTGCGAGTAATCGAGCCGGAAGCATGAACCTCTGGAGAATTCGCCTGAATGAGAGGACGGGAAAAGCGCTGAGCAGGCCGGAGCCGATCACATTGCCGACCTCGGCAAGCTGGTATGCCTCTTTCTCCGGTGACGGCCACCGAATGGCCTACGTCCAGTGCCTCACACGAACCAATATCGCCGAGATGGACTTCAACGAGTCGACGGGGCAGGTTGTCGGACGATTGAATTGGCTCACGCAGGGCAATGTCGCCACCACGAATCCGGATGTTTCGAGCGACGGAGACTCCATCGTGTATGACTCGATCGGCGGGGATCAGGAGGATCTGTACCTCCTGCACGACGGTTCAGAGATCCGACGCCTCACGAATGATTCGTACAAGGACCGGGCGCCCCGGTTGCAGCCCGATGGCGATCGGATCCTCTTCTTTTCGGACCGAAGCGGCCGCTACGATCTCTGGACGATCCGGCAGGATGGGACGGATCTCCAGCCGATGCCGCGCACATCGGGGCCCGGAGCCCAGATCAGCATCTGGTCGCCTGACGGCACCTCTATCCTGGCGAACCGTCAGAGTGGTCCGCCTCTTCTCTTTTCTCGAACTCCCGACGGGATGGGCTGGCAGAGTCGGAGACTCCCCGAGCCGCCGGGACATGACATGCTTCTCAACAGTTGGTCTCCCGATGGACAGAAGGTCGCCGGTTTCGGTTCCGGTATCTCCGTGTTCAGCTTCAAGACGGGACTCTACGAGAAGTTGACAGACTTCGGCCAGAGACCGGTCTGGCTCTCGGATAGCCGGCGCCTGCTTTTCTGTTCCCGTGGCCGACTCTACCTGATCGATTCAGTCACCCACCGAGTGACCCAGATTCTTTCGGTCGAGCCCCTTCATTTCCAGTCGCTTGCGATTTCGCAGGATCGCCGACGAATCTATGCCAGCCTGGAGACGCGCGAGGCAGATATTTGGGTGGCCCAGGTCAAGGACTGACGCTCGCCCGAGTCCCTGCCGTCGACATTCGCCCCAACTCCGTCCCACGGACTTCGGTTCTCCGAGGGACCGGAACTAGTTTATGTCGGCGCCATGTTCGGCCAGGAGTTCCCGCAATACGGAGCGATGACAGTGATGCTCATCCTCGCAGTAGCACCCCACCGAGAAATTGGTCTGTCGGGAGAGAGCCGCCAACAGGTCGAGAAGCCTGGTATTGTCGGGAGTCGCCATCTCCTTGCGGTAGCGGCGCATGAACGCCTGCCACTCCTTCGGGGAAGTCGCCGCCTGTGCCTGCTTCACGAGTTCGGCACTGGGAGCGAGCTGAGGCAGCCACACGTCGTACCAGTCATCGGTCGAGAAACGCTCCTTCGGCACACCGCGCGGCGGCCGTCGAACCGTGCCTATGCGAAGACCCTCTCCGCGCTGACGCTTCGAACCCAGTCTGACGACTCGGACGCTCATATTCGTGAGCCTAGCCGATCGGTTCCGGATTCGTCAACGAGTCGCACGGAACGCCTGGAATCTCGCGCGCATTGGGAGTTCACACCCTGCGGTCCAGACATTCGCGGACGACGTCGGCCAGCATCTTCATCCTGAAGGGTTTGGCCAGGTAAACCACGCCCTCTCTTGTCGGGACGCCCGACTGGACCATATCAGCACTGTATCCGCTCGCGACGATCACGCTGATGCCGGGCTTCAGTCTCTGAAGCCGCTCTGCCAGCTCCAGCCCGGTCACGCCCTCGGGCATCACCATATCCGTGAGTACCAGGTCGATGTCTTCCTCGTGATCCTGCCACAGCATCATGGCCTCTTGTCCGTTGGCCGCCGTATAAACCTCGTAACCCAGGCTCTCGAGGGACCGGGCGGCCAGGCGACGCAGAGACTCGTCATCCTCGACCACGAGAATGCATTCGCTGCCCAGGCGGACCGGATGCACGGGCTTCGTCGCGGATGACGTGGTCACCTGCAGGCCCTCGAGCGCCGGGAGCATGACTCGAAAGGTCGAGCCCTCGCCCAACTCGCTTTCGACCTCGATCCAGCCTTCGTGCTGAGCCACGATCCCGTGAACGGTCGCCAACCCGAGTCCGGTGCCTCTGCCCGCCTCCTTGGTCGTGAAGAAAGGTTCGAAGATCCTTTTCATGGTCTCCGAACTCATCCCGCACCCGGTGTCCGAAACCGAGAGGAAAACAAAACGCCCGGCTCTTCGCGCCTGGTCTTCCCTGACCTGACCTTCACCGATTTCACGCACACCTGTCGTGATCTTGATACTTCCTCCTTCGGGCATGGCGTCGCGGGCGTTGACGACGAGGTTCATGAGGATCTGCTCCAGCATTCCCACGTCCGCCTCCACCAGGGGCAGGGCGTCTCCAGCATCAAAACAGAGCTCGATATGTTCCCCGATCAATCGACGGAGCATCTTCAGAAGGTTCGCCAGGGCTTCGTTCATATCCAGGGGCCGAACGGCCAGCACAGATCGGCGGCTGAACATCAGCAGCTGTCGCGTCAGAGAAGCGGCACGGTTGGCCTCCCCCTCCAGTTCGTTCAGAGCATGGTGTGTGTCTTCGCCGATTTCGGTGTTCATCTTGAGAAGGCCAAGATGCATCATGATGGCGGCCAGGATATTGTTGAAATCGTGGGCCACGCCACCGGCCAACTGCCCGATTGCCTCAAGCTTCTGAGCCTGACGAAGCTGTGCTTCCAGTCGAATCCGTTCGGTAATATCCACGGAAAGAATGAAGAGACCCTCGGCCGCCGGTTGTATCAGCAACTGAAACCAGCCGCTGGAGCCATCGGGAAAGACGAATTCTGTTTTCACCTCCTTGGAGGTCCGCGCACTCATGCACTCTTCCAGCGACTGAAACATGGAGGAATCTTCGATTCCCGGGTAGGCCTCCATCATCGTTCTTCCCAGAAGTGCCCCGACCGTACTGCGTCCCTGTCGTGCGGCCGCTGCATTGATGTAGAGGTAGCGCCAGTCGAAGCTGATCAGTTGGCAGCCTTCCAGCATGTTGTCGAGGGTGCTTCGGAATCGTTCTTCATTTTCCCGGAGCGCTTGCTCTGTCTGTCTCCGATCGCTGATGTCCTCGATCGTCGCCATCGTTCTCAGCGGCCGACCGTCTTCGTCTCGAAGGACGGACATATTCACGTTCACCCAGATGACCGAACCGTCCCCCCGAATGTAGCGCTTCTCCAGACGGTAAGCCGCCGACTCACCACGAACGACCCGCTCGAACATCTCCCGGTCCCGCTGTCGGTCGTCCGGGTGCGTGAGTTCGGAGATGTGCATCTCCAACAGCTGGGCTTCGGAGTATCCGGTGATGGCACACACCTTCTGGTTGACGCGCACCAGCCGACCGGTGTGCGGATCGGCTTGGCCTATACCGACCGAGGCCATCTCGAACATGGTGCGGAATTCTTCCTCACTTCGGCGATATCGCTCCCTGCTTTTCCTCAGCAGCCGTCCCGAACTGCGGATCTGCCGGAAATATCCGTCCAGTGCCAAACCGAGCAGCAGGGCCGTCACGGCCACGAAGAACCATCCCTTGACGTCTTCGAGTAGAGCCAACGATGACTGACTCAGGGCGAAGCGATGCAACACCCATCCTGAAGTGAGGATCCACAGGGCCCCCAGTACGCCATAGGCGACGGCGATCTTGACGGCCGCCGCTCGGGTGGGCATCGAATCCGATGATGGTCTTTCGGATCCTGCCGGTTCGATTTCTGACATGTCTTCAGTCATCCACGTTGGGCGAAGCGATCGCCCAACAAGGTCCTCGGACTCTGATGCGGGGTTGTTTTCCGGTACTCGACATCGGGAAAGGAGTGAATCGACAGCAGCCGATCTACTGTGTCACGCGGCCGCGCCGGCTTTCCGCTAGAACGTCAGTTCGAACTGAAAAGCAAATTCTACGGTTTCAGACCTTCTGGCGACCCATCCTACCGAATCCAGGTGGAGCAACCACTGCACCTCATACCTCATTACTTGATTCGTCGCGGCATGAGATAACTTTACTGCGATAGTGAGGATTACTGAACCAAAATGTCTTAGTTTGAGGACTCTTGGATGGGAACCGCGGTCAGGTTTTGCTCGAAGAGCCAACCGGAATCGTTCGGCCGGACAATGTCAGAGCCTCGCCGCCTTGCCTGTCGGCCGTGACGGGGCAGGTATACAATGTCGCCGTTTCAGGAATTGAGAATGTGACTCCAGCGAGGTGATCGTGCAATGAAAAGCTTTCGCTTCCTCACGACGGTTCTGTTCTGCTTGTTATCCCCTCACGTTTTCGGTCAGGGCACTGCGATGTTTCGAAACAACCCGGAACATACCGGGGTCTACAATGCATCCGGGGTGTCGAAGCTCACCGGCATCAAGTGGCAATTCCATACCGACGGCGCGGTGATCTCGTCGCCGGCCATCACCGAAGCGCTGATCTTCATAGGCAGCGCCGACAAGAATCTGTACGCGGTCGACCGTACCGCGGGCACCATGAAATGGCAGTTCGCAACAGAAAGCGCTGTGAGCGCCTCTCCGGCCGTTCAGGAGGGGACGGTCTTCTTTGGAAGCTACGATGGACGGTTCTATGCTGTGGACGCCGTCACCGGGCACTTGAAGTGGAAGTTCGACACGGCCGGGGAGCGACGCTATGCGGGCACTCACCTGCACGGGTTGCAGCCCGCTTCGGAGAGCATGCCGGACCCCTGGGACGTCTTCCTGTCGTCCCCGGTGGTTTGGAATGGAACCGTCTACTTTGGGAGCGGAGACGGCGGCGTCTATGCGCTCGATTCGGCGACGGGCGATCTGAGGTGGAAGTTCCAGACCGGCGATGTCGTCCATTCGTCGCCTGCCGTCTCGGATGGCGTACTGTTCGTCGGGAGTTGGGATCGCAACCTCTACGCACTCGATGCCCGGACCGGCGTGGAGAAGTGGCGATTTCAGACCGGAGACGATCCGGTCATACACAATCACATCGGCATCCAATCCTCACCCGCAGTGGCCGGCGGGTTGGTCTATTTCGGTTGCCGAGACGGTCACGTTTATGCCGTCGATGTGCGGTCGGGGAAACAGAAGTGGGCCTTTTCCACGGAAGGTTCCTGGGTCAACAACTCTCCGGCCGTGGCTGACGGGCGGGTCTATTTCGGGACTTCGATTCCGAGCTTGCTGCACGTGCTGGATTCCGAGAGCGGTGCTGAGGTCTTTTCTCTCGCGACCACAGCCCCAGATTTCTCATCCATCGCGATCGCGCGTGGCCTGCTCTACGTCGGTACGTTCGACGGGAGGCTTGCGGCGGTCGATTTGAAGACGCGCAAACCGGTATGGTCCTTCCAGACTCAAGCCTCCAGGCTGCAGCTGCCGGCACTCACCAAGGCCGACGGGACCTTGGATTTCTCGGTTATCCTCCCCAGCAACTTCTATGACGACATGGTCGTCGGAGTCCACAAACTGCTTGGCCTGGGTGCGATTCTGTCGTCGCCGGCCATAGCGGATGGAGTGGTCTACGTCGGGAGCGCGGATGGCAATCTCTACGCCCTCGAGTAGCCTGACTGGCCCCCACCCAGGTCGGTGGGGTCAAGCTTCCCGGGTGGGATAAGCTTCCAGCTCGTCTGGATCTCGAAGTCGAAACTGCCAAGTTCGGCAGCAGATCAGTACAGCGGGGAGGTATGCCGGGAGCTACGGCTTCGAGCTCAGGACAAGCTGGAAGCTTATCTTCCTCCGGTTCTCCCGTCCTCCGGTTCTCCCGTCCTCACCGAGTGATCTCTGGGTTCCCTACTGAACAACGCTCGTGGAGTCACGGCCTCAGGCCAGAGAACAAGCCGGAAGCTGATCTTACCCTGTTCTTGGCACGACCTCGACGCCCTCTATGACGCGGTCGGGAGGATACAGGATAACGGGCTCATCGACCTCGAGCCCCTCGATGACTTCAGCCTGGAGGCTGTCTCTTCGCCCCAGCTCGACCGTGCGCAGTCGAGCCAGATTCCCGTCGACCACGAAGACCGCCCAATCATCTCCTCGGCGGAACAGGGCACCGATGGGAACCAGCAGAACATCGTCCGCCTTCCAGGTGACGACGCGGACTTCCACGCGATACTCGTCGCCCAGTCGCTGCCACGCCTCGGTCGGGTCTTCGAAATCGACGACCACGTTGACCCTCTGCTCTTCCACTCCGAGAGCCGAGATCTTCATGAATCCTCCCGGTTCGACGCGGCGGACCCGGCCCCTGAGCGGAACCTGACCTCCCCAGCGATCGATGATCACCGGCATGTCGGGACGAATCATCACGGCGTCCGTGGACAGGAAGTCGGCGACGACTTCGAGCGCCTGGAGGTCGGCAATCTCGAGAAGCGGCTCCGCCTCCGGTACGACCGCCGCACTCTCACGGAAACGCTTGAGAACAATGCCATCGACCGGAGCGAGGATCCGGACGAGTCGACGGTCGAAGACGCCCGGCTGCAATTCGCCATTGGGCAGAGGGTCGAGCAGGCGGGCCTCGGCGGCCTGGAGCTCGAAGCGGGCCACTCGGATCGCCGCCTCTGCGGACTCCAGGGCCTGCTGCAGGGCGGCGGCACGGCTGTCGGCAGCGTCGAAGTCGGCCTGAGACAGGACCCCTTTCTCCAAGAGCTGTCGGGATCGCTCCAGGTCCGTCTCGGCCTGACGGTGATCAACCTCGAGTCGGCTCCGCTCCGCGTTGGCGCGCTCCAGGGACGAACGAGCCGCCAGCACCCGGGCCTCGGCTTCCGCCTTCAAGCGGGGATCCAGGAATTCCGGGCCCTGGGATTCTACGGTAGCCACCAGCGTCCGGTCCTTCGAGACACGGTCTCCCGGCTCCAGATCGACCCGACTGATCCGGCCGGCCAGTGGTGTCGAGACGACGAAGCGGTCCCGGACCCGGGTCTTCCCTTCATGATCGAGAGTCACCTCGAGAGGTCCCCGAACGACCCGCGCCAGGTCGACGGGCACGGGTCTCGGTCGGAGCGCCATCATCACGCCCACAGCCACGACGACGAGAAGCAGGAGTTTCCCCAAGCGTGAGAGCCATCTTCTGCGGGTTACCTTGTTCATCGGTCATTCCCTGAGTTTGAGCGACTCGATCAAATCGAGTCGGTTGAGTCTTCTTCGGACGACCATCGCCGAGAGCCAGGCTGCAGCGGCGATAGTGCCCGCCGCGAGCAGGAGTGTGCGCATGGAGACCACCACGGGGAAGCGGAAGGCTTCGGACTCCGTGGCCTTGATGATGGCCGTCACCATGAGCTGTCCGAGCAACATACCGAGAGGGATGGCGACGGCGGTGATGAGGAACAGTTCGCCCAGCAGGATGAGCGAGACCTCTTTGCGGGAGAATCCGATCACCCGCAAAGTCGCC
>JARRKC010000030.1:35820-47543 GCA_037388505.1 Acidobacteriota bacterium
CCCGCGAAGATCGTGTAGATGACCCGCATTGTGCCCATCATGGCCGAATACGTCTCGTTGAAGCTTTCGAGGGCGGCGTTCTTGAGGGCCACGCCGGCGACGGCGGGCGTATGCTTGAGTCGTGCGTAGAGGGTGTCCAGCTCCTGTGGATCGGCCGTCAAATAGACACCGGACAGAACGTCCGTCTCGCCCATCAGGCGGTGCAGTGCATTCAGTTCCATGTAGGCGTTGACTCCCATGAAGTCGTCGATCACCCGATGGACGATCGTCGTCAACCGGGGTTGTCGGCCTTCCCGGACCTGAATCTGAATCGGATCGCCCGCCCTGATCCCCAGTGAGTTCGCCAGAATCGCCGAGAGGGCGAGACCTTCCGGGGGCGGATCCAGGACCGAGCTCGATGCGTCGATGATGCGATTCATTCTGCTGTGGGCGGGGATTCCGGTGATGGCCATGTCGCGCCAGCGATGGCCGTGGATCAGTCTAACGGGAACACTGCGGAAGGGTTCCAGGTCGAGTACCCCCGGCATCCTCTGTATTTCGTGGCGGGCCCGGGGTGAAGCGGGTTCGACGAACGTGACCATGAGATCGTACCGCTGGGCCCGGTTGAACTGGATCTCCGTGAAATCTCCGATGGCATCCTCCGTAAAGGTCCCCAGAATGAGCAGGGCCGTCGCCGCCGAAATACCCACGATGGAGATGAGGGCTCTCAAGGGTCGCCTCTCGAGGGAGCGGACGATGATTCGCGCGGGCTGGGAAAGGACCCGCCGAAGTCCAAAACGCTCGGCAATGCTTTTCCGATAGACGGGAGGGGCCTCCGGTCGCATGGCCTCGGCCGGCGGCAGACGCAGTGCTCGGCGAACCGCAAACAGCGCTCCGAGGATGGCCGCAGCCAGGCTGATCCCGACAGCCTCGATGGCGACCCGCGGCCCCAGCCGGTAGAGCAGGATCGGAAAGTGGAAGAATTGATTGTAGAGGTCCGTCATGGCTCTCCCGAGGCGGATCCCACCGGCCAATCCGATCAACGAACCCAACAGTGCGATGGCGATGGCCCATTTCAGGTAGTGGGTGGCGATGCTTCGGTCGGAGTAGCCCAGGGCCTTGACGGCGCCGATTTGTTCCCGTTGGACCGACACGATCCGGGTCAAGACGACATTCAGGAGGAAGGCCGCAACACCGAGGAACAAGAGGGGGATCGAAGCTCCGAAGGAACGCAGCTGGACGAACTCGTTTTCCAGGAACCACTCGGACATCTGCAGCCGTCTGGGGATGGCACCGAAGCCGCCATAAGGTTCCAAAAGCCGGTCGACGTGTTCGATGACGGCCGGTTCGGAGGAGTCCCGTCTGAGCTTCAGCAGGATGTTGTTGAAGCCTCCCTCCATCCTGTAAGCCGTCGCCAGGGCGCGGTGCTCCATCCAGATGATTCCGAAGCGACGGTCGTCGGGCATCAGCTCTCCGGGGCGGATGTGGTAGACGTACTCGGGAGAGAGGGCCAGGCCCGCGATACGAAGCTGCTTTCTGCGCCCGTTGATGACCGCGGCCAGCCGATCGCCCGGCTCGAGTCGGTGCGCGGCGGCGAAGTTGGCGCTGACCAGCACCTCATCCGAGCGGCTCGGATCGAGGTAGTGGCCCTTCTGGATGAAGACATCGCACAGCGCCGGTCGCCGGTCGGCGGGCAGGGAAACCAGCCGCCCCACGATGGGCTCGGAGAAGCCCGGGAGATCGACGGTGACGTCGACAACGACACGAGGCTCGGCAACGGCTACACCCGGAATCTCGCGGATCTGTTCGGCCAGGCGGAGTGGGGCCCTCTTTGCAGCGGCGAAGACATCGGCAAATCGATAGCGGTCGTAGTAAACGGTTCGCGTGAGCTCGAGCGATTCGAGGGTGGACAGCATCAGGACGTAGATCGCCACTCCCGCCGCGATGACGAGTCCGATGGAGATCGCCTGGCCTTTGGTCAGCCAGAGATCGCGCATCAGCTTGCGGTCGAGCATGGACAGTCGCATTGCAGCTCCTCACCAGGAAATGTCCCGCACAGGCGTCCTCGCGGGGTTGAGACGGTCTTCGGCTATCCGCCCATCGGCCATGGTAAGGACGCGGTCTCCCATCCGGGCGATGGAGGCGTTGTGAGTAATGATCGCCACCGTTGTCCCGAGTTCTCGATTGACCCGTTCGAGCGCTTCCAGCACGACCGTACCGGTGGAAATATCCAGCGCACCCGTCGGCTCGTCACAGAGCAGCACGTCGGGCTGCTTCGCGATGGCCCGGGCGATGGCGACTCGCTGCTGTTCGCCGCCCGACATCTGGGCCGGAAAGTGATCGGTCCGCTCCTTCAGACCCACGATTTGCAGGGCTTCGCTCGCGGGCAGCGGCTCTTCGGCGATCTCGGTGACGAGTTCGACGTTCTCGCGGGCCGTCAGGCTGGGAATCAGGTTATAGAATTGGAAGACGAAGCCGACGTGGCGCCGTCGGAAGGCGGTCAGTTCCTGTTCATCGACGGCCGTCACCTCGGTCTGACGGTAGAACACGCGACCCGTCGTGGGCAGGTCGAGACCTCCCACGATGTTCAGGAGAGTGGACTTCCCGCTGCCCGAGGGACCGAGCAGGACCAGGAACTGGCTCTCGGGCACGGCGAAGTCAATGCCTCGCAGTGCATGCACCTCGACCTCACCCATGTGGTAGACCTTGGTGACGGCCTCGGCACGAAGGACGAAGGTAGTCGTTCTCGCGTTATCGAAGGCGACGGTCGACACGATGGTTCTCACCTCCGGAATCGTTCGAGGGATCTCCCGGCATCGATCGTCAGTGATCCCCGGGGGGCTCCCAGAACCCGCTCGACTGCATCCTTGTAGCAGTCCGTCCGACGGGCGATGATCTCAGCGTACTCGGGGTGTTCGCGCAAGGAGAGAATGAGCTCGAAGCCACTCTCCTGGAATGCGAAGCCGAGGCCGAGAATGAGGTCGGCGGCGTCTTCGGGGTATTCCGTGTCGAACACGCCTTCCTCGATACCCTGCTGGATGATGTCGCTGAACACGGGGACCATGAGCTGGCGCGTTCGGCGATTCATTTTCCAGCGAAGGGGTAGATTCTCTTCGCGAAAGATGGGCCGGATGAGTACCCACAGTGAATCCCAGTTCGCCGCTTTCCAGCGGGCGGATGCGATGAACGAGCGGTTCAGGCGTTCGAGTGCCTTGAGGCCTGGCTGGCATATTTGGCCGTGGATCTCTTCGAGAATGCGGTGAGTGATCCTCTCCACCAGGCAGTCGAGGAGGTCTTCCTTCGAGTGGAAGTAGTGGTAGAAGGTCCCTTTGGCCACGCTGGCGGCCTTGAGGATGGCACTGATCGGCGTGGCTTCATATCCACGCTCATTGAAAAGTTGCTGGCTAATGTCCAGGAGTTCGTTCTTGCGGACGCTATGTTCTTTGACGATGCGCTTGCCCATGGTCGCTCCGGTTTCAGCGGATTATAGACCGACCGTCGGTCGGTAGCAAGGGCAAAGTGGGATAAGCTTCCAGCTTGTCTGGATCTCGAAGTTGAAACTGCCCGGCTCGGCAGCAGATCAGTACCACGGAAGCTTAGGGTTTGCCGGGGGCTACGGCTTCGAGCTCAGAAGAAGCTGGAAGCTTATCCCACCCAAATCTGTCCCGCTTTGCAGATGCGGATGCCCTCGAACCCATCGTGGGCGAGGAGATGTCGATCGCTGGAGACGATGCAGTCGGCTCCGCCCGCCAGAGCGCACTCGAGATACTTGTTGTCGGCGGGGTCCTCGACGACATCGAGGCGGGGGCCTCCGGTCACTCGAATGGCGGAGGAGTAGAAGCGCTCCAGTCGTTCCCAGAATGCCGGCGACGGTTTGACCTTCTGAAGAATCGCGCGGTTCTCCCGCTCGATCTCATCCGAGACCACCGCCTCCACTCGGCCCTCGATGCAGTCGTCGAGCAGCCGTGAGGCCGCACCTTCCGTTGAAAACCGCGCGGCCACGAGAGCATTGGTATCGATGACGACACGCATACCGATTCAGTCCGTCAGCTGAGCCTCAAGTGTACAGGAAGCCCCCGCGCCGGACACGGACGAACACGGACCCACACGGACGAACACGGCAAACTGGAACGCTCTTCTGCCCTCTTCCGGCAAATCGCCAATCGACGATCTACAAGAGTCGCTGGTGGATCCGCTGCTCCGGGATGAGCCTGACCGGGCCGAGGAGACCGGCCGGCGGAACCTTCTCCGGCGGCACCTCCCCGTACCGACCCCAGCGGATCCCGTAGCTCTTTTCCAGCCGCGAGTAGTCGGGAGGCGCCGAGGCGATGATGTGATGGATCCAGAGGTTGGCCACCCGGATCGTAAGCTCATTCGCCCCCTCCCGCAGGGCGGCCGTGCAGTCCAGTCGCCGGGGTCGTTTCCACACGTCGCCGACCTCGGAGCCGTTGATCTCGACCCGTGCCGAATCGTAGAGTTCGCCGAGATCGATGACCCACCGGTAGTCGGGCTCCAAGGCATCCAACTGAAAGCTGGTCGAATAGCTTGCCCAACCGCTGAAATCTCTCAGGCCGTCCAGTTCGACCCACGATTCCAGCCGTTCGAGGCGGACGGCGGTTCGTCCCTCGGGCAGAAGCGTCCAAGGGGGGTTGATGGTGAGCGGCTCGAGGGAGGTTCTTCGCGGAAGACGGTGCGTTTTGCCGTCACGCGTCGTCAGACTGGATCGACCGGTGTTCGGAAGAAACCCAACAACTTCCACGCTTCCGCGCGCTTCGCTGAGCGTGAGGGAGTTCGGCAGCCAACCGTCGCGAACGAAGGACTCCCGATGACCGGAGAACTCCAGAAAGCAGGCCTGAAAGGGATCGAGGTCGAGATTCACGCGCGTGGTCTCCAGGCCGCTGAGAGGATCCTTCTCGAAGTCGTAGATCAGTTCGTCCCGGCGATCGAGGGTCATCGGATCGAAAAGGCGCGGTCTCCGATGCCCCACGCCGAAGCTCAGTTTCATCGACCTGGTGCTCGAACCGATATTGGCCAGGAAGAACAACTCCCGGTCGTTCACACGCCGCCGGGCGAAACCGATCTCAGCCCGTGCTTCGGTCAGGGAGCCCTGCGGGACTTCCAGAATCTGCAGATCCGGACCCACATGCTCGGAAAGATCCTGGACCAGGCGTGGCAGTTCGCCGGTCACGAGCCAGCGTCCGGCGCCGTGGGTTCCGCTGCTGTCGGCCCGGGCTCCGATCGCTTGCAGTTGAGTTTCGAACTCCCGTTGCCGAGAACGGAAGTCGGCGAGTCCCGGGACGCGTAAGGGAATCCGCTTGTAGAAACCGAGGTAGCCGCCGGTCTCATTGAACTTCGACAGCACGCGGAACGTTTCCTCCGGGATCGATTCCACCTCGGGCAAGATCACGGCCTCATATCGTCCCGTTCCGATCGCCAGTTTCCCGGATTCGATCCGGGCGAGGCGATTGAGAACGTCATCGTTGAGAAAATCGAAATCGAAACCGGCTCGGCGCAGACCTTCGACCAGTTCTTCGCCGAGACTCTGCTCGATGGCTTCGTCGAAGTGAAATCCGCCGATGCCCCGGCGGGACAGGATGTCGGCCATCGGGATGTAGATGGCCACCCGGTTGACGGCCTCTCCCTGGCGGAGCACCGACGCGCAACGACGGACATAGGCCGACAGGTAGTGGTACTGGCGCCACCACGTATTGGTCGGATTGATGTGTGTCGACGCGTAGAAGCGCCAGCCTGGAAGGCCGACCTGGGGAGGGGAATAGGAGTAACCGTGGTTGACGATCTGGTTGATTCCGTCCAGAAACGCGGCGTCGGTTGCCGCCTTCATCATCTCCAGATTGACCATGAACATCGGCATCCGCAACCAGGTATAGGTCTCGGCCGAGACGACCGGCTTCGAATAGGCATGGGCGGCGGACGAAGCGAGCCGGCGGTGTCGGATATTGACCTTGTTGACGTCGCCTCCAAAGATCGTTTCTCCCTCCGGAATATCCACCGTGCCGTAGGCCTTCATGATGTCGCCCATGGCGCCGTGGGCCTGCACCCTCGACGGGATTCCCTTGGCTTTACACCATTCGGCCAGCCGGCCGAAGAAGTTCTCGAGCGTGAGTTCGGAAAGCGTCTGGTGGTAGTCGTATCTCACGCGCTCGGCCCTCTCATCCGGCGGGTCGATGAGAAGGTGCATCTGCTCGGTGAGGTCGTAGCCGCGTCGCTTCTTGAATTCCTCGGTCAGGGCCGGCGTCCAGTCGGCTCCGTAGACCTCGAGACTGTCGCAGAAGACGTTGTCGAAGACCGGGGCGCGTCGAACGGTCAACTCTTCGAGAGTCCGCTCTCCGGTCGCCTCGAGGAAGAGGTCCAGTGAGGGCTTGGCAAAGTGATCGATGACGTAGCCTTCCATGCCGAGCGTGGGGCGCTTGACCTGCATGTAGGTCGGCGCATCGATGGCGACGTAGAGACGCCACCGGCCCGAGCCGATTTCCAGGCCGTCGCTGGCCAGTTGCTGGACTTCCGCCGGGCTCAGGATCCGGGAAACGGAGTCTTCAACCGGCTGATCCAGGGAACGACCGGTGATGTTCTCGATCCGTTCACCCTCACCGAGTTCGGCGGCAGGGTTCCACGTGATCTTCGCAGGGCCTTCGAACTCGCGGGTCACGAAACGAATCCGGCGAGCCGCCTGATCGAGTTGAACGAACGGACCGCCGAACGGCCAGCCGCTGCCCAATGTCAGATCGACCTCGAGGCCCAGTTCGTGGCCCTTCTCGATAGCAAAACCGAGCAGGTCGTACCAGCGAGCCGAGAAGAACGGGATGTTGACGATGCCGTTGTCCGGATCATCGACGGCGACCGGATACACAGGCTGGATCTCGGCCCCGCCGATGCCGGCGTCTCGCATGGTCTCGAGCTCGCGGGCGATTTCCGCCCGCGTGACCGCGCCGCCGTACCACCACCAGCGTGTCTTGGGTCGGCAGCTCAGTGGAGGTTCGTGTAAAGCCTGCCAGACGGGGTCGGGCGTGGCGGCCGGCTGCAGGACAGGAGACATTCCCGCGGCTCCCGCCGAGAGAAGCGGGAAGCTTGCGCTGTAGCCGATGAAGTCGCGGCGGTTGAGTTTTCGCTGTTCCATTGCGGTCCAGTGTAGGGCATCCGTCCCCGGTTGTCCCGGTGCCTCGAAAGAACGGTTTCGAGTTCCGAGTTTCGAGTTCCGACGGCGTGTTGCCCAATCGTCTCAGACCCGGTTGGGTTCGACGCTCGGGAGCAAGGTGTGACCCTGGCGACTCGATCTCGCGCAAAGGCGCAGAGTACGCCAAGGGCTCTCGTGTTCCAGAGCCCTTGGCGTTTGTGGCGTCTTTGCGCGAAATCGGTTCTGCCAATCTCGACGAAGGAGTACCCAGGTCGCGGCAGGGTCCAAAGGAAGCTCATCCTGCCCGTGGTTCGACTCTAGGGCATTCTCTCCTTCCGGTGTAAGATTGAGATTTGAAACTTCGATGGAGGAAACGCCAGGTCGGCGCGGGCGACACGCAACCCGCCCTCGAATGGAGAACAGGATGAACAGACTCCTCAGCTACACGAAACACGCTCTCTCAGCCGCACCCATTGCCTTGACGCTTCTGATCATTCCCCTGCTGACCGGCACGGATGTCTCCGGCCAGGACAATCAGCTCAAGCTGAACGATCAGGGGTATTTCGAAGAGACCGGATTCGACGTCTTCGTGTTCAGCGATCAGTACAACGGCATGTTCTTCGATGAGAAGACGGCCGGGATCGAACTGATCCACCACGGCGTAAGGACCGCCACGGGCGGCGCCGTCCGCTTGAAGCCGACGCCGGAGCAGTGGGACCAGATCCCGAAGGTCGTCGATCGGAAGGTGGATAAGGCCACCAACACCATCGAAGTAACGCTGCGCTACGAGGAATTCGATTTCAACTCCCGACTCGTCGTCACGCCCAAGGATCAGGGCGTCGACATCAGCGTCTATCTCGACAAACCCCTGCCGGCGAAGCTCGAGGGACGCGCCGGCCTGAACCTCGAGTTCCTGCCGTCGGCCTACTTCGAGAAGACCTATCTGATGGACGGTCAGCCCGGAATCTTCCCCCTCTATCCCTCCGGTCCGATGGAGGTCAAACCCGCCAGCACCCAGATCCGTCAGTTCGCGGGCCACTCCACATTCGACGATCGAGGGCGGGGCGAATACGTGGAGCCCGATCCCATCGCCGTCGGCAAGACATTCGTGCTGGCACCGGAAGATCCCGAACGACATATCGAGATTCGCTCTTTGACCGGCGATCTGAGGCTGCTCGACGGACGCAACGTCGCTCAGAACGGATGGTTCGTCGTGCGCACGCTGATTCCTTCGGAAGCGACCGGCAAGGTCGCCGAATGGAATCTTCGCGCTTATACGATCCCGAACTGGAAACGCACTCCGGTCATCGGCTTCTCTCAGGCCGGGTATCATCCCGATCAGCAGAAGATTTCAGTGATCGAGCTGGACAAACACGACACGCCCCTCCCCAAGGCCTCGGTCTATCAGGTCACCGCTTCTGGTGACGAGGTGGAAAAGCTGACGGGCGATGTCGAACCGTGGGGTCCCTACCTTCGCTATCAGTACGCCACCTTCGACTTCAGCTCGATCAAGGAGCCTGGTCTCTACATCATCAAGTACGGAGACCAGAAGACGAATCCCTTTCCGATCGGTCCTGAAGTGCACAAGGACATCTGGTACAAGACGCTCGACGTCTGGTTCCCCGTGCAGATGGACCACATGTTCGTCAACGAGGCGTACCGGGTCTGGCACGGGGCCGCACACCTGGATGATGCGCGCCAGGCGCCGGTCAACATTCAGCATTTCGACGGATACCGGATGGGCCCGTCGACCGAGACGAAGTACAAGCCGGGAGAGCACATCCCGGGACTGAACGTCGGAGGATGGTTCGATGCCGGAGACTACGACATCCGGACCGGATCTCATTCCAGCACGGTCATGAATTTCGTCGATACCTGGGAGAACTTCAAACCCGAGCGAGACGAGACGCTCGTCGACCAGGATCACCGCTACGTCGACATCCACCATCCCGACGGCAAGCCGGACATCCTCCAGCAGATCGAGCAGGGCGCCCTTCAACTCGCAGCCCAGCACCGGGCTTTCGGCCGAGCGATCCCGGGGATCATCGTCCCTCATTTGCACCAGTACCACCACCTCGGTGATGGTTCGACGCAGACCGACGGCCGGCTCTACAACCCCGAACTGGCACCCTATCAGACGGATGGCTTTACCAGCGGCACACCGGACGACCGGTGGGCTTTCACGAACAAGAACCCCGCGAACAACTATGTCTCCAGCGCCGCCCTTGCGGCGGCCAGCCGCGCGCTTCGCGGTTTCAACGATCCGCTGGCGGACGAGTGTCTGGCCGATGCCGAAAAGGCCTGGAACGACGAGCGCGAGGCTCCTCCGTCTCCGAACGAACGGGGTTTCATGGCGGCCTTTCGTCAGGGTGCCGAGATGTCCTCGACCCTCGAGCTGTTGATCGCGACGAAGGACCAGAAATACGCCGATCGGTTCAATGAGCTGATCTGGCCTGCCCTGGATCGCTCACTGGGTCGAAGCATATCGGCGGCCGTGCGAGCCGTGCCCTATCTCGATGCCGCCTACAAGGAGAAACTGCGGCCCTACGTCGTGAAATACAAGGAAGAAGCCGACGGTCTGTACAAGCAGAACCCCTACGGCGTTCCGATTACGACCGGCGGCTGGGCCGGAGACCAGACCGTCATCCGCTGGTCCGCTACGAACTACTATCTGCACGAGCAGTTTCCTGAGATCTTCGGGCCCGAATATGTCTACCGGGGACTGAACTACATCCTCGGATGCCATCCGACCTCGAACGTCTCGTTCGTTTCCGGCGTGGGAACCAAATCCAAGAAGATCGCCTACGGCAACAACCGCGCCGACTTCACCTTCATCGCCGGCGGAGTCGTTCCCGGAGTCCTGGTTCTCAAGCCGGACTTCCCGGAGAACAAGCTGGACTGGCCCTTCCTTTGGGGTGAGAACGAATATGTAATCGACATCTGTTCGGATTACATATTCCTGGCGAATGCCGTCGACCAGCTTCTGGGTGANNNNGCGGGCGGGGACGGCCGTCCCCGCCCGCCCGGAGACTCGCATGAAATCATCTGTGTTCCACGGAGGCAGCCGGATCCCTGCCAATGTACTTAGAATCCTGTTGGTCGGTCTCCTGGGCAGTGCCGTGTCGATCTTGCTGGTCGGCTGCGCGCGGCAGCCCGGCACGTCGACGGAAGCCGAGGCCGTTCGACCCGGTGTAGCCGTACTGCTCGTCGATACGGACCGGGTCATGGGAAAGGTCGAGCCGGGCATCTACGGACACTTCCTCGAGCACATCAATCATTCCGTTGTCGACGGCCTTTATGCCGAGCAGATACAGGGACTCGGTTTCGAAGGAAAGGACTTCGAAACCTATTGGCAATCCTTTGCCGATGAATCAGGACAGGGAAGCGCCGAGGTTGTCGAAGGGCAGTTTCCCAACGGCGAGAAGGGAGTCCGCCTGGACGTCACGAGCGGCACCGTCGGCATCCGTCAGAAGCGGATCGACCTCGCAGCCAATCACGACTACGACGGATCGGTGTGGCTCAAGCCGGAGGAGGGGGCAGCCCAGGTTGCCTTGCGCGTCAAGGACTCTTCGGGAGCGGTTTTGGCCGAAACTCCGCTGGAGACGAAGGGTTCGGACTGGCAGGAGGTGGCCTACAGCTTCTCATGCCCGAAGAACGACACCCAGGGAATGGTGGAGGTCACCGCCAGCGGCAGCGGTCGCGTGCTGGTGGACTTCCTGTCCCTGATGCGAGCCGACGTTCGCAAGAACGGAATGCTGCGCCCCGATCTCCTCAAGGCGCTGCAGGATCTCAAGCCTCCATTCATTCGCTGGCCGGGAGGGTCCTTTGCTTCCTTCTACCGCTGGAAGGATGGCATCGGCCCGCGCGTCTCACGCAAATACCGTCCCAATGAACTCTGGGGCAACTACTCCGACTACAACGGATTCGGGGTGGACGAGTTCATGGAGTTGTGCCGACAGTTGGGTGCGGAGCCGTTGATCTGTCTCAGCGCGACGAGCACGAAGCCCGAGGAAATCCAGAATGCCATGGACTGGGTTCACTACGTCAACGACCCGCCGACCACCGAGTGGGGACGGAAGCGGGCACACAACGGTCACCCCGAACCCTACCATGTGCGGTACTTCCAGATCGACAACGAGCCGATGAACCACGGCCTGACTCCCGACCAGTATGCGGAGATCGTGAACGTCTTTGGGAGTCGGCTGAGGAAGATCGCTCCGAACGCCCAGATCGTGGCCTGCGGCCAGAAGCGGTCCAACGATATGGAGTGGAGCGAAAAGGTCATTGATGAAGCGGGCGACAACTTCGACATCCTTGGGTGCCACAACTATGAATACGAGCCCGAGAACTTCGAGACGGGTCTCCGCCGGATTCAGGACTACCTGGTCAAGTTGAGAGAGTACGTCCGTGCATCCGCCCACCCCGGAATCAAGATCGCGGTTCTGGAGTGGAGTCTCTGCCGGACCTACGACTGGCGGGCCGGCCTGCATGCCGCAGGCAGTCTGATGGTCTACGAGAAGTTGAGCCCGGCGCTGGACATGGCCTGCCCGGCCCTGCTGATGCGCAACACGACCGACGATCCAACCTGGACCGCCTTCATCTATCACGACCA
>JARRKC010000031.1:0-58813 GCA_037388505.1 Acidobacteriota bacterium
CCTCTATCTCATTCGAATGGCCTTCAAGAGCCTCCGCCGGAACCCGGTCCTTTCCATTCTGATCATCAGCGGAATCGGGCTGGGGATTGGAGTCTCTACGACCTTCGTCACCGCCCATTACCTGCTGTCGATGAACCCGATCCCGGAGAAGAGCGACGTTCTGTACTACGTGGAGATGGACAACTGGGATCCGAACCGGGGCTGGAGTGACGAAGACCCCGACAGCATCCCCAACCAAATCACCTACCGGGACATGGTCGAGCTCATGAAGTCGGACATCCCGACCTATCAGGGAGGCAGCTTCAAGTCCTCACTCTATCTCTACCCCGAACCCAAGGTCGGACGGCCCTTCAAGGTGGTTGGCCGGATGTGCTTCAGCGATTTCTTTAGGCTGTTCGACGTACCCTTTCAATACGGCTCGGGGTGGGATCGCAGCGCAGACCAGGGGCCGGAGCCAGTCGTCGTACTCAGCCAGGAGACCAACCAAAAGGTCTTCGGCGGCGAAGACAGCGTTGGTCGTCTGATTCGGATCGAGGATCGCGAATTTCGGGTGACCGGTGTCCTGAAGCGCTGGAAGCCGCTGCCCAAGTACTACGATCCCCACAACGGACCCTTCGAGGACTCGGAGGATGTCTATCTTCCCTTCGAATTCTTCCGTCCCTTGAAACTGCACAGCGCCGGCAATACGTCGAACTGGAAGTCGTTCGATTGGGACGACTTCGACCAATACCTTGCGTCCGAAGCCATCTGGATCCAGTTCTGGGTGCAACTCGACACGGTCCAGCAGAGGGAAGCCTACATGGCCTTCCTCAATGCTTACGTGGAGGGTCAGAAGAAGCTCGGCCGCATGCTCCGCCCCACCAACAACAAGCTGTTTTCGGTCATGGAATGGCTCGATGAGCGGGAGGTCGTGCCCGAGGAGGCGACCAGCCTCATGGTGATCGCCCTTCTGTTCCTGCTGGTCTGCGCTCTGAACCTGATCGGGATCCTGCTCGGGAAGTTCCTGGCCAGAGCCCCCGAGGTGAGCGTTCGCCGGGCGCTCGGTGCGAGCCGCATCTCGATCTTCGTGCAGCATGTGGTCGAGTGCGAGACGGTCGGCATCCTCGGAGGGGTCCTCGGAGTCCTGCTCTCACTGGTGGGGCTCCATGCCGTCAACAGTCTCTTCCCCGACACGTTCGGTTTTCAACTGGACGGGACGATGCTGGCGGCGGCGATTGCCCTGTCCCTGGTGGCCGGGCTCATTGCCGGGCTCTATCCTGCCTGGCGGATCTGTTCGATTCCGCCGGCGGCCTATCTCAAGGAACGATAGAAGACCAAGGAACTCGACATGGAAATCGGTCCCATCATCAAAGCGCTGTTCCGCAGCAAGACCCGCTTTTTTCTGATCGGGCTGGAGGTCGCCCTGACGCTGGCGATCGTGATCAACTGCATCAATATGATCCTGGATACCCGGAAGACGATCGACAGCCCGACCGGCATGGACGAAGCCGGCATCATCGTGATCCGCAACCAGCCCTTTGCCGAGGCCTTCAAGGAGGACGGCTACTTCAAGAATGCCCGCAAGGCCGATCTCGATCTTCTGCGCTCGCTTCCGGGCGTCATGGCCGCCGATGCCTTCAGTCAGATTCCGCTGAGCGGTTCGGGCAGTTCCTCGGGATACAAGCCACTCGGTTCGGAGATGGATACGCTGAGCACGAACATCTTCTGGACCGGCACCGAGGGGGTGGCCTCCCTGGGTGTCCGTCTGATCGCCGGAAGGAACTTCACGGAGAGTGACATCAACGATTCGGACTCCAAGAACGTGCTCGTCACGAAAGCCTATGCGGACAAGCTCTTTCCGGACGGAGACGCCCTCGGAAAACAGATCCAGGGACGGGAGCCCGACCATCCCTATACCATCGTGGGGATCATCGAACAAATGCACGGCTCTTGGCCGACGTGGAGATACGTCGAGCACGTCATGCTGGCTCCGGGCGAACCAGGGTCCATGAACTGGGGCGTGCGCTACATGGTCCGGGCCTCCCCGGAGCGGGTCAGCGCCCTGATGGCGACGATCGAGGAGCGACTTCTGGCACTCAATGACGGACGCAACGTCCGGCTCGAGACCCTGGCCGAAGTGAAGGCGCACACTTTTTCCTCCGACTACGCCGTCATCAAAATGCTCGGTGCGGTGATCGTCCTCCTAATCTTCGTCACCTGCCTCGGCATCGTCGGGATGACTTCGTTCTCCGTGACCGAACGGCTGCATCACATCGGGACGCGCCGTGCGCTCGGCGCCCGGAAGTTCGACATCCTGCGCTACTTTCTCACCGAGAACTGGCTCATCACGACGTCGGGGGTGATCATCGGCGTCGCCTTGACCTATGGCTTGAACTACGCCCTGGTGACCATGGTCGACGGCGCCAAGTTGGACTGGAGGCTGGTGGCCTTCGGCATCGCGGGAATGTGGATCGTGGGCCTCTCGGCAACACTGCTCCCGGCCTGGCGAGGGGCCCGGGTTTCACCGGCCATAGCCACTCGGAATGTGTAGGCACAGATCCGCGTTCGCGCACCGACGCTGCCCGCACGGACACTGCGGCCAGCAATCAAACGGTGTGTCCACTGCACGGAACGTGCAGTTCAGTACAGTTCAGTACATGATTGTCAGTGAGGGACCGGGCACAGAAGGTGCTGATCCGAGGATCCGAACCCGAACGAAGTGAGGGACCCCCTGCACGGCCGCCGACTCCCTGATTTCCCACCCCGGCGCGATCAGGGATGGCAACTCGGCCAGGACACCCGACGACCCGGTTTCCCCTGAACCGTCAGCCTTCGGCAATTGGACCTCCGTGCAACCCTTCACTTCGTTCGGGTTCTGTCGCTGCCGTTCTTGCCGCTGGTGCAGATCCGAACCCGAACGGAGTGAGGGACTACGCTATCCCAGTCGCCCCGGACGGATCTTGTCCCTGGACCAGGGACCCGGGGAGACGGGATCGGAGTGAACTCCACCACCTGTTCGGTTCAGGACACCATGGTCCCACTTTCGAACACCCGGCCCCAGCCCCGGGGCACGCTCGAACGGCAAGAACCCTTGAGTTTCGGGGTTAGCGGCAAGTCCCGCCTTCTTGGCATACCTCATGCAACAGTTGTCGGTACCATGAACGCCTGTGTACGCGGGAAAGCGCGAGTGCGGAAGCTCCGATCGGCGATGTCGACGTTCGGAAGCACGGTAGGCGGCCAACCCCCTCCGCTGAGGAATGAACAATGCGCGATTTGAGATTCGCCATTCGGCAACTCTTGAAACACCCTGGGTTCACCGCGGTCGCCGTGCTCTCCCTGGCTCTCGGCATCGGAGCCACGACAACCGTGTTCTGCTGGATCCAGAGCGTTCTGCTGCATCCGCTCCCGGGCGTCGCCGATCAGGACCGAATGGTCGTCCTGGTTCGCACTCAGGGGGACGACGATCAGGTCGACACGATCAACCTCCCCACGGTCAAGGATCTGGCCGGGTTGAAGGAGGTCTTCGCCGGAGTGATCGGTTCAGACACCACCCCCGCCTACGTCACGATCAACGACGAGCCGATCTGGCTTTACGGTCAAATCGCGACCACGAACTTCTTCCAGGTCCTCGGTGTCCAGCCGATTCTCGGCCATACCTTCGCCGTTTCGCACGACGACACGCTCGGCGCTCAGCCCGTGATCGTGCTGAGCGAAACCTGCTGGAGGCGGCACTTCGGGGCCGACCCGACACCGGCACCCCTTCACCGTCATCGGCGTCGCACCAGCGGAATTCCCGGGAACGATGACGGGTTTGCAGTGTGATTTCTGGGCGCCGGTCGACATGTGCCGTGAAGTCATGAACGAGGGCTCTCTCGACCAGCGCTCGGGCGGCTGGCTCCATACACAGGCACGCCTGCAGCCGGGCGTCTCGATCGCTCAGGCTCAGGCGGCCGTCGATGCGCTGATGTACCAGCTCGAGCAGGCCTATCCGGTGGCCAATCGTGAGGTGGGAACGCGCGTCCTGCCGGTTTGGAAGGCCCCCTATGGCGCCCAATCGATCCTCGCCCCCGTGCTGGGCGTTCTCTTCGTAGTCGGGATGATCGTGCTGTTGATCGTGATCGCCAATGTGGCCAACCTTCTGCTCGCACGTGCCCTCGCAAGACGCAAGGAAATGGCCATTCGGCTGGCGACCGGCGCCGGTCACCGACACATCATTCGGCAGATGACGACGGAAGGGATCCTGCTGGCAGCACTCGGTTGCGCCGGGGGACTCGTGGTGACCGTTTATGCCTCCGGTCTGTTGCGGATCTTCGTACCGAACACACACCTGCCCGTCTCGAGACTCGCCACCATCGATGCCCAAACCCTCGGTTTCGGCATGCTGGTCGCGCTGGTGACCGGCGTGGTCTTCGGTCTGATCTCCGCAGTTCATGCTCTTCGGTCCAATACCAGTGATGTTTTGAAAGAAGGAGGTCGCAGTTCCGCGTCCGGACAAATGCACCACCGGCTGCGCGGTGCCTTCGTCGTCTCGGAGATTGCGCTATCGGTCATGCTGGTCATCGCCGCAGGATTGTGTATTCGTGGAACGGCACAGGCAAGAAGGATCGACCTGGGGCTCGATCCGGATCACGTGCTGATCGCCGACCTGCGACTTGGAATGAACGGCTACACGGAGCAAGACGGCATGGTCTTCTACCGACAGCTGCAGCAGCGGCTCTTGTCTCACTCCGGCCTCGAAGATGTGGCACTCGTGAGCTGGTTGCCCTTGGGGCTGGAGGGCGGAAAGGGTATGGGCCTCGACATTCCGGGCTACGACCGAAGGCCCGGTGAGGATATGTCCGCCGACTGTTCGATCGTCTCCCCACGATACTTCGAGACCTTCCACATCCCACTCGTCGACGGACGCGGCTTTCGGGAACTCGATGACGCCGATGCGCCTTCCGTCGCGGTCATCAATGAAACGATGGCGAGGCGATACTGGCCGGGCCGGAACCCCATCGGCCGTACGTTCCGAGGGTGGGGGAATACCTTCAAGATCATCGGCGTCGCCAAGACCGGCAAGTATCTAACCCTGCGGGAAGCACCGCGGCCCTTCGTTTACGTCTCTTTTCTCCAGGTACCCTCACTTGACCTGAGCGTGGCCGTGCGCAGCGCGGGCGATCCCCTCGGCCTGCTCACCGTCGTGCGGGAGCAGATCAGAGCGCTCGATCCGGGTGTCCGTATCTGGGCGGCGATGCCGATGAGCGAATACGTCGAAGGCGCGTTCTTTCCTCAGCGGATCGCGCTCGGGCTTTTGGTCGGACTGGGAGTCGTCGCGCTGATTCTTTCGGCGATGGGCATCTTTGCCGTGATGGCGCACTCGGTCGGCCAGAGAACCCAGGAGATCGGCGTGCGCATGGCCCTAGGCGCGAGTCCGGGCGATGTGCTGGCCCTCATCATCGGCGGCGGCATACGTCTGACGCTGATCGGATTGCTGGCCGGCCTGGGCGGTGCCTTCGCGATGACCCGTTTCCTTACCGGTTTTCTCTATGGCGTCAGTCCCCTGGACTTCGGCGTCTTCGCCGGCACCGCTGTGATCGCAGTCGCGGCCACCGTGCTGGCCTGCCTGCTCCCGGCGCGTCGTGCCAGCCGGGTCGATCCCATGAAGGCGGTTCGCTATGAATAACCTGAAATTTGCTCTCCGCCAGTTGCGCAGAAATCCCGGATTCACCACGATCGCGGTGCTTTCCCTCGCCATCGGGATCGGCGCCAACATCGCCATCTTCAGCCTCATCAACACGACCATCCTGCGGTCCCTGCCCTACCCCGATCCCGACCAACTCGTGCACATCGCAGAGACCAATGCTCCGGGAAACGAGACGCCGGTCTCCTATCCGAATTTCCTCGACTGGCAAGAACAGCAGGATGCATTCAGTCGACTCGCCTTCGTTCATGGCGCGGACGGCACTCTCGCAACGGAGGGAGGCACGGAGATCGTGGCCGTCCAGCACGTCTCGGCCGAGTTCTTCGATGTCCTCGGTGTGCGCCCGGAGCTTGGACGCAGCCTGACGGCCGGGGACGACCGGATCGGCGCACCACGGGTGGTCTGGGTGATGCACGACGCCTGGGAGCGCCTTTTCGACGCGGATCCCAAGCTGGTTGGGAGATCGATCTCCGTCGACAATCAGCACCTGACCGTTGCCGGCGTCCTTCCCCCCGATTTCAGATTTTACAGACGCACCGACCTGATCACGGCAGTTGCGCCTTTCGCCAGACAGTTCTTTCTCGACCTGCGGGAGGACCACAACAATTCCGGAGTCGTGGCCCGGCTGAAACCCGGAACGAACATGGCGACGGCACGAGCGAATATGGAAACGATCGCAGCACGCCTCGCCGAGGAGTATCCGAGAGCCGACAAGGGGATCGGTGTGAACCTTGTGCTTCTGCGCACGTGGGTAGCGGGGTCCTCGCGCACCGAGCTCTTTCTTCTCTTCGGGGCCGTCGGCCTGGTTCTCCTCATCGCCTGCGTCAACGTCGCCAATATGCTCCTGGCACGCTCTTTCGCGCGCGAACGGGAGATCGCGATTCGCGCGTCGGTCGGTGCGTCTCGCCCTCAGCTTTTCCGGCAGCTCCTGGTCGAGAGCCTGGTTCTTGCGACGGCAGGAGGTGCTCCTGGGACGTTTCTGGGCTTCTGGGGGGCCCAACTGGCGAGCCGACTCATTCCAGGACAAGTTCAGCGGGTGGTCGAAGTGGGACCCGTCTTCGATCTCCGAACGGCCCTGTTCATCGTCGCCGTCACGTTCGTGACCGGGATCTGCTTTGGCCTTCTTCCCGCCTGGCAACTCTCTCACAGCCAACCGACCGACGCTCTCAAACGAAGAGCGGGGCTCGGGCGCACGGTCTTCGGCCGCATCCGGATGAGCGATTTGCTCGTCGTCGCACAGGTGGCCCTGGCCCTAGTCCTGCTGGTCGGCGCCGGGCTTCTGATCCGCAGCCTCCAGCATCTCCTCGAAGTCAAGCCGGGGTACGACGCAAGCCGCGTACTCACAATGGAGGTCGGGGCACCGCCGGCCGAACAGTTCCAGCGCGATCCGCAGAGCTTTGCCCGCCACTACGAAAGGGTCGTCACCACAGTCGAAGACCTGCCGGAAGTGGAAGCGGCGGGGGTGGTCTCGGGCCTGCCCTTTGCCGGCAACTACAACTTCATGCCCTTCTACAGGGAGGATCAACCCATCCCGGCTGCCGGCGAGTATCCGAATGCCAGTTCCCACACTGTAAGCCCGGACTATTTCCGAGCCATGGGCATTCCGCTTCTCCGGGGGCATTTGTTTGACGGGACCGAGCCGGCGTATATCCTGCCCCAAGGCCTGACGTTGACTCCGGAAAATCTGGCCGCCATTTTCAAGGGCTTTACGATCTCGGGCGTGATCAGTCGGAAGATGGCGGAGCGTTTCTGGCCGGGAGAGGATCCGGTCGGTAAGCGCTTTCACATGGGTCCTCCGGGCCTGGTACTGCCCACGGTCCAGATCGTCGGCGTCGTCGGCAACACCGTGCAGTTCGGGCTTGACCAGGGAGAATCGACGGAGTTCTACCTCCCGCTGAATCAATGGCCGGTGCCCATCGCACTGCACATGGTCGTACGCACGCGGCTCGAGCCGATGGCTGCGGTTGCCTCGGTTCGAACCGCCATCACTTCCGCTCTGCCCCATACCACGATCCGGGACGTCCGAGTTCTCTCCCAGAGGATCGATGCATCGACAGCGGACCGCCGGTTCAAGGGAGGGCTCTTCACCTCCTTCGCCGCGTCGGCATTCGTGCTGGCGATGATCGGCATCTACGGGGTCCTGGCCTTCAATGTGGGACGGCGGACACGTGAGATCGGCATCCGTATGGCGCTTGGAGGCCGCCGCAGCGACGTGGTTCGCAGCGTCCTCTCTCGTGGGCTCTTCCTCGTCGTTCCCGGCCTCGTCATCGGGCTAGGATGCGCTTACGCGGGGGCCCGACTGCTGGAGAATCAGCTCTTCGAGGTCAGCAGCAGAGACCCCATGACCTACGCGGCGGGGGCCGCTCTTCTGCTCGCCACAGCCGTCGCCGCGGCCTGCATTCCGGCCCGCCGAGCCGCCCGCGTCGATCCGATGCGCGCGCTGAGGGAGGAGTGAGTGTGCTCAATATTGTCGCCCTGCCGCCGTCAGGCTCCGTGCTGTTTGCCATCGGGCTGCCGACCCGTCGCGCCGCCCAGGTCGATCCCATGAAGGCGGTTCGCTATGAATAACCTGAAATTCGCACTCCGTCAATTGCGTAGAAATCCCGGTTTCACGGCGATCGCGGTACTCTCGCTCGCACTCGGGATCGGCGCGAACATTGCCATCTTCAGCCTGATCAATTCCGCATTCCTGCGCCCTCTGCCCTATACCGAGCCTGAGCGGCTCGTACACGTTGCCGAAACCAACGCCCCGGGCAACGAGATTTCGGTCGCATATCCAAACTTCCTCGACTGGCATGATCAACAGAAGGTTTTCAGCGGGCTGGCCATTATCCATGGAGCCGACGGCACCCTGCAGACCCGAGAAAGTGCCGAGATTGCCTCCGTCCAGCATGTTTCCGCCGACTTCTTCGATGTTCTCGATGTCAAGCCTGCCCTCGGGCGAAGCCTGACGCC
Source organism: Acidobacteriota bacterium (assembly GCA_037388505.1). Taxonomy (GTDB): domain Bacteria; phylum Acidobacteriota; class UBA6911; order RPQK01; family JAPXNP01; genus JARRKC01. Next base: position 8,618 of record JARRKC010000031.1, read on the forward strand.
CGAGGATGACCGAGTGGGCGCCGAACGAGCGGTCTGGGTCACGGACAGCGCCTGGGAACGCTTCTTCGAAAGGGATCCCAAGCTTGTAGGAAGGTCCATCGTCCTCGACGGCCAGAGCATGACCGTGGCCGGCATTCTTCCTCCGGGCTTTCGCTTCTACCGAAGTACCGACTTGGTCACGGCGATCGCCCCCATCGCCCGCCAGTTCTTTCTGGACACACGCCAGAATCGCAGCAACACGCAGGTCATCGCGCGCCTGGCGCCGGGTGTCTCCCTTGAAACTGCGCGGGCGAATCTGAATCTGATCGCCACGCACCTCTCCGACGAATATCCCGAGGCGAACAAGGGTGTCGGCGTGGAGATCGAGTCCCTGCGTGAATGGATGTCGGGGTCCGTACGCACTGAGCTCCTCCTTCTCTTCGGAGCCGTTGCCCTGGTCTTGCTCATCGCCTGTGTCAACGTAGCCAACATGCTGCTCGCCCGCTCCTTCGCCCGGGAACGGGAAATGGCGATCCGCTCCTCGCTGGGTGCATCACGACCTCAACTCCTGCGACAGCTGCTTGTCGAGAGCCTCGTGCTTGCGATGGCCGGGGCAGCGGCTGGAACCCTGATCGGCGTGTGGGGTTACCAGCTCGCCGCCCGCCTCGTTCCCTCGCAGATTCAACGGGTCGTTCCGGGAGACGGCATTTTCGACCTTCGCATGGTCCTCTTCATCGTGGGCCTGACGATCGTGACCGGGATCTGCTTCGGCCTGATGCCCGCCTGGCAACTGTCCCACGTGCGCCCGGTGGAGGCACTGAAACGCAGAGAGGGGTTGGGGCGCGCTCTGTTCGGCCGCGTCCGGATGAGCGATATGCTCGTCGTGGCCCAGGTGGCGCTGGCCCTGGTCCTGCTCATCGGAGCCGGCCTTCTGATCCGCAGTCTCGAGAACCTGCTCGAGGTCAAACCCGGCTACGATGCGAGCCGCGTGCTCACCCTGGAGGTGGGCGCGCCTCCGGTCGAGCAGTTCCAGCGGGATCCCCAGAGCTTCGCCCGACACTACGAGAATGTCCTCGCCTCGGTCGAGCGCTTGCCGGAAGTCGAAGCGGCCGCCGTGGGCTCGGACCTTCCCTTCTCCGGGCACTCGAGCACCCTGACCTTTTACCGTGAGGATCAACCTATACCGGCGGCCGGTCAATTCCCCAATGCCCACTCCCATTCGGTCAGTTCGAACTACTTTCGAGCTATGGGGATTCCCCTCCTGCGCGGGCGCCTTTTCGACGGAACCGAGCCGGAGTACGTCCTGCCCAAAGGCGTCATCCTGACGCCGTCGAATCTGGGCACCCTGTTCAAGGACTATACGATCTCGGGCGTCATCAGCCGGAAGATGGCGGAACATTTCTGGCCGGGAGAGGATCCCATCGGCAAACGTTTCCACATGGGCCCTCCGAGCCTGGGCCTGCCGACGATCGAGGTGATCGGCATCGTCGGCAACACCGTGCAGTTCGGACTCGACCAGGGCGAGTCGACGGAATTCTACCTTCCGCTGCACCAGTGGCCGCAACCCATCGCACTGCACCTGCTCGTACGGACGAAACTCGACCCGGCAACCGCGGTCAACTCGGTCCGGACCGCCATCACTTCCGCTCTGCCCCGGACCACGATCCGAGATGTCCGAGTCCTCTCCGAGAGGATCGACGCATCGACGGCAGACCGCCGGTTCAACGGTGGCCTGTTCACCATTTTCGCCATGACGGCCTTCGTGCTGGCAATCATCGGAATCTACGGCGTCCTGGCTTTCAATGTCGGACGGAGAACGCGTGAGATCGGCATTCGCATGGCCCTCGGAGGAAACCGCCGCGACGTCGTTCGCAGCGTCCTGTCGCGCGGACTTGTCCTCGTCGTTCCGGGACTCGTCATCGGACTTGGGTGTGCCTTTGCCGGAGCTCGTTTGATTGAAAGCCAACTCTTCGAGGTCAGCGGCCGCGACCCGCTGACCTACGTGCTGGGTGCGACTCTGCTCCTTGCGACGGCCGTCGCCGCGGCCTGCATCCCGGCCCGACGAGCTTCCCGCGTCGACCCGATGCGAGCACTGCGTGAGGAATAACGGTGCATTATGAATGACATCAGATTCGCTCTCCGTCAGCTGCGTAGGCGACCTGCCTTCACCGCAACGATCCTTCTGACGCTGGCCCTGGGCATCGGAGCGAATACGGCGGTGTTCAGCGTGATCAACGCCATCCTGCTGGCGCCTTTGCCCTACCGGCAGGCGGACCGCCTGGTCGAGGTCTTTCAGACCATGCGCGATCGCGACGAAGGCGTGTTGGACTTGAGCGTGCCGACGTATCTCAGCCTGCGGGAGCGCAATCGGAGCTTCGACGACATGGCCGCTTTCGAGCGCAACGCCGTGACCCTGACGGGGACGGGGGATCCGATGCGGATTTCCTGTTTCAGTGTCTCGCCTCACTTCTGGGACGTTCTGGGGGTCTCAGCCGGAAAAGGCCGGCTCTTCAAAACCGATCAGGACCGGCCGGGAGAAAACGCCGTCGTCGTTCTGGACTACGGGTTCTGGCGGGGCCGGTTCAACGGGGACGAACGCGTCATCGGCCAGAGCATCCAACTGGACCAGCGCTCTTTTACCGTCGTCGGCATCCTGCCGGAGGACTTCCGGTTCCACGCGCCTCCCCGCTATCCCCGGGTCGACGCATTCGTCCCCCTGGATGAGCAGGCAGCGGCAAAGGCACCCCGTGACTCGGGGGGGTTCGAGGTCATCGGCCGGTTGAAGCCGGGTATAACGCCGGCCGCGGCTCGGGAAGACCTGGAGCGTGTGTCGGCCGGCCTGGCCAAAGACTACCGGGAATACGAAGGTCTGAAATGGGTTCCCCAATCCCTTAGCCAGGTCCTCTTTGGCGAGGTCAGGCCCGCACTGATGATCGTACTGGCGGCGGTGGGCTGCGTGCTGCTGGTGGCCTGCGTGAATGTGGCCGGGCTGCTTCTCGTCTGGCATCTCCGTCGCAGGGCGGAGATCCATGTCCGGATGGCCCTCGGAGCCAGTCGATTCCGTCTGCTGCGCCAGTTCATCGCCGAGTGCTTCCTTCTGACCCTGGTCGGAGCCGGCCTCGGGCTGCTCCTGGCGCAGGGGACGACGCGCTTCCTTGCCGACTTCATTCCCCGGTACATCCCGGTGGGCGGCACTGTCGGTTTGAACGGCCGGGTGCTCTTGTTTGCGCTGGGTACCTCCCTCGTCACCAGTCTCGTCTTCGGCGCGGTGATGGCTTTGCCCCGCCGGGGTCCGGATCTGTCGCAAGGCCTGGCGGAAGGGGGGTCGCGCCTCACGGGTGGCAGGAGCGTTCGAAGACTCCAACGGGGTCTCGTCGTCGCGGAGCTCAGCATCGCCTTCGTCTTGACCATCTGCGCCGTATTGCTGGTCCAGACCTTCGCAGGATTGATGGCGGTGGATCCCGGGTTCAACCCGCGACACCTCCTGGCAACCCGTATCGAATTGCCTGCCGGTAAAGCTGATCAGGGCCGCGCCGCAACCTTTTTCGCGGATCTGAGGCAGGAGATCCAGCGCCTTCCGGGAGTCGAGGGGGTCACGATCGGGTCATCCCTTCCGATGCGCGGTCCCCACAGCGGGACCTATTTCGATCTTCCGGGCCGTCCGCTACCCGACGGACAACATCGGGCCGAGTTCGTGCAGGTGGTCAGCCCCGGCTATTTCGAAGTCATGGGAACTCCCCTCGAGACCGGGCGGGACTTCGCCGAGACCGACCGGGGGGAAGCGCCTCTGGTCATCATCGTCAATCGCCTCTTCGCACAAAAGTACTGGCCCGGTGAAGATCCCCTGGGCAAGCGCATCATGAGGTTCGGCAGGAGCTGGGAGGTCATCGGGGTCGCGAGCGAGATCCGGGAGTTCGAGCTGCTGGGAGAGGTCCCTCCGGTCCCTCCCCTGATCTACTTCGCCCACGCTCAAGATCCTCGCCGCGGGATGCAGGTGTTCGTGCGCACCGCCGGATCGCCGGCCGCCCTGACGGCGGCCCTGCGCCGGGAGATCTCCAGGCTTGACCCGAACCTGCCCGTCGGAACTGTTGTGAGCATGGAGCAGGTCCTGACCGAGTCTGTCTGGTCCCGCAGAGCCCTGGCCATCCTGACCTGCGGCTTCGGCGTCCTCGCCCTCGTTCTGGCGGTCACCGGAGTCTATGCCCATATCGCCTATGCCGTGACTCAGCGGACGAGGGAATTCGGCATCCGTGTCGCTCTTGGCGCCGGCCGTCGAGATCTCGTCGCTTCGGTACTTCGGGACGGGCTCAAGATGACCCTCCTGAGTATTGTCATCGGTCTGGCGGCCGCCGCTGGGACAACGCGGTTGATCGCCGGTACGCTCTACGGCGTCAGCCCGCTGGATCCCGCCACGTTCCTGGGCGGGGCGCTGGTCACCATCGCCGTGGCCGTTCTGGCCTGCTGGATCCCGGCCCGCCGGGCCAGCCGCGTCGATCCGATCCGCACATTGAGGGAGGAGTAACGAGTCTCGGCCTAAACTTTCGGCACGGGTACCTCGTCTAATCCTGCGAGGAGGATTCGATGAGCGCTCTCTTGCTTGACCTGAGGTACGCCTTCCGGCAGTTGCGCAAAAGTCCTGGTTTCGTCTGTGTGGCGGTCCTGAGCCTGGCCCTGGGGATCGGCGGTGTGACGGCCATGTTCAGCACACTGTACAGCGTCATGCTCCGGCCCCTGCCCTACGCGGCTCCGGATCGTTTGGTCCTCGGACGGGCGACCTACGGGGGTGGCATCAACCCCTGGCTCTCCGGGGCCGACTACGTGGATTTTCGGGATAACAGCCGGTCCTTCTCCTCCCTGGAGGTGTTCTTCTGTTTCCCCTTCGAGGTGACGGTCACCGGCGAACAGTCGGCGTACCGCGTCCAGGCCCTGCCCGTCAGTGTGGGGCTGGGTCCAGGCCCTGCCCGTCAGTGTGGGGCTGTTCCCGACCCTGGGAACGCGCATGGCCCTGGGACGCCCCTTCACGGCCGAGGAGGGCCAGGACGATGCCCCTCCGGTCGCTATCGTGAGTTATGCCTATTGGCAGCAACACCTAAACGGGAGCCCCGATGCCATCGGCCGCTCTCTCGTCCTCGACGGTCGGTCGAACGAGATCGTGGGGGTGGCGCCCGCCGATCTTCATTTCCTCTACGACGTCGATGTCTGGCTTCCCGTGCGCCCCGGCTTTCTGGGGCCGCGGCGCTACAACAACTGGTTCATTCTCGGCCGTCTCGCCGACGGTGTAACCCTGTCTGAAGCTCAGAGCGACATCGACCTCATCGCGGCTCAACTGGAAAAGGCCTACCCCGACACCAACGCCAATAAGGGCCTCCTTCTGACCCCGTTGCAGGGGGCTTTCACCGAACCGTACAAGCTGCGATTCATCCTGCTGTGTGCCAGCGCCGCGGCGATTCTTCTGATCGCCTGTGCGAACATCGCCGGTCTCCTCTTGGCGCGCGGAGCGGGACGGCAGAATGAGTTCGCGCTGCGCGCAGCGATCGGGTCTTCCGACTGGCGGCTCATGCGGCCGCTTCTCGTCGAAGCTCTGCTCCTGGCCGCGGTAGCCGGAATCGCCGGAGCAATCCTGGCGTTGTGGATTCAGAGCATCCTCCTCCATCTGATGCCGATCGAAACCCTGCTCCTCGGAGCGGTCGGGCTCTCCGGTCCGGTGATCCTCTTCGTTCTCGTCACCACTCTGCTGACCGGGGTCGGCTTCGGCCTGCTGCCGGCATTGCGGGCGCGGCATGCGGACCTGGCCGGCAGCCTGCGCGCCGGCGGACGGGGGACCGTGCAGCACGGGGCGCGGCTGCGGGGAGGGCTGGTCATCGGGCAGATTGCACTCTCCTTTCTGCTGCTCGTCGTCGCCGGACTCTTCATTCGGAGTCTCAGTCTCCTCCATCGATCCGACGCCGGCTTCGACTCCCACAACCTGCTGACCGTGGAGATACCCCTGCCGTCGAACGAGTATCCGAACGAGCGGCGAGCCCCGTTCTTCGTCTCGCTTCTCGACGAGGTGCGCGCCCTGCCCGGCGTCGAGTCCGCCGCAGCCATCAGCCAACTGCCCATCCGCAACCCGTACAACGACATCGAAATCTACCCGACGGACGATCCGCCGACGGGCCCGCAGAGGCTCAGCGGCAACCAGCGCGCCGTGCTGCCCGGCTATTTCGCCACGATGGGCATCCCAATCCTGTCGGGCCGGGACGTCCGGATGTCCGATACCTCCAACTCGGAACGGGTGGTGATCATCAGCCAGAGCATTGCCAAGACCCTGTTCCCGGATAGGAATCCCCTGGGGCGATCCGTCGTCATCGACCGGGAGGATTCGGTGACCTGGACGGTCGTCGGCGTGGTCGGCGACGCCAAAGAGAACGATCTGTACGCCCCGAAAGAGCTGAAAGGCACCTTCTATCGGGCCTACGGACAAATAAGCCCGTCCACGATGCGGCTGGCCATCCGTACCGCAGGGGACCCCCTGGCCGTTGTCGCCCCCCTCCGGGTCCTCCTGCAAAAGAAGGATGCCCAGGTCCCGCTGGCGGGCCCTCGTACGATGGAAGCCGTCATGGCCAACGCCACCGTCTCCGCGAAGGCTCAGACCATCTACCTGACGACGTTCTCCCTGCTGGCCCTGGGGTTGGCTGCGCTGGGAATCTACGGCCTGCTGGCCTATATGGTGACCCAGCGGACCGGCGACATCGGTGTCCGGATGGCCCTGGGAGCGGAGCCCGGCTCGATCCTCGCCATGGTCCTACGTTCCGGAATGACGCTCGTCGGCATCGGTCTGGGAGTCGGAATCGTAGGAGCCTTCGCCGTCACCCGTCTGCTCGACAGTCTGCTGTTCGGCGTCGCGCCGACCGACGCCCTGACCTTTGCCGCGGTCGTCGCGCTCCTGGGCGTCATCGCGAGCGTGGCCTGCGGCATCCCGGCCTGGCGTGCGGCTCGAGTCGATCCGATGGAGGCCCTGCGCTGTGAGTAGCGAAACCGCCACCCAGGACTCGAAGTCCCGGGCTAGAGTCGAGGCGTCCCTCCGGGACGCGCCCAGCGCCGGAGGCGCTTCCCGAGCGTAGCCCAGGCGTTCACGCCTGGGTTCCGGTGCCGTACATACCCGCCGAGTCCCGGAGGGACGACCGAGATCCTCCCGCTCGAGGATTGGTGATCCGCTTCCGATGGCCTCCGCGTCCGCGGGCATGACGGCTGACAAAATCCCCGCGGCCTCCTTGAACTGTTCGCTTCGGGACACCCGAATCCCGGGTCTGAGACAAGCCCACTGGGGGTCCATCCGCCTCTGGAAACTCGGAACTTCGTACGCGCTGAGCGGACTCATGCGGGCCATCCTGTTTGGAGTCGAACCGAACGACACCTCCACCCTCGTCGTGACATCGGCCGTGCTCTTGCTGGTCGCCCTGTTCGCCTGCTGGCTGCCTGCGCGGCGTGCGGCCGGCGTGGATCCGATGAGAGCCCTGAGGATGGAGTGAGACAAAACTCGTCTCAGGTCTTCAGAAACGTTCCGCGTTCCAGTTCCTCGAACGCCTGGCGCAGCTCCTCCTGCGTGTTCATCACGATCGGCCCATACCAGGCTACCGGCTCCCCGAGCGGTTTACCGGAAACCAGGAGAAATCGGATTCCCTCCTCGCCCGCCTGCACGGCGACCTCGTCGCCTCGATCGAACAGGATGAGCGAGCGGTTGCCCTCGTCCGCGGGGGGCTCCGCGTCGGCCCACCATCCGGCCGGCTCGGTCGGGACGGCGAGCGGACCGGATGCGTTGCAGAACTTCCCCGACCCGCCGAACACGTAGGCGAAGGCATGGCGGGTCGTCTCCACCGGGAGCGTCTTCCTGTGGCCCGGCGGTATCGAGACGTCGAGGTAGATCGGATCGGCGGCGATCCCGTCGACGGGGCCGCGGGTCCCCCAGAAATTTCCCGCGACGACGCGGACATGAGTGCCGTCGTCATCCGTGACCTCCGGAATGTCGGGGGCCTTGACCTCCTGATAGTGGGGCGCGGTCATCTTCAGCGCGGCAGGCAGATTGCCCCACAGCTGGAAGCCGTGCATCCGTCCATCGGGATCGCCCTTGGGCATCTCCTGATGGATGATGCCGCTGCCCGCAGTCATCCACTGGATGTCGCCGGCGCCGATGGCGCCCCGGTTGCCCATGCTGTCGCCGTGCTCGACGGTGCCCGCCAGCACGTAGGTGATGGTCTCGATGCCGCGGTGCGGATGCCAGGGAAACCCTTTGAGATAGTCCTCGGGACGCTCGTTGCGAAAATCATCGAGCAGCAGAAAGGGATCGAACTCGGACGTTTCGCCGAAACCGAACGCGCGGCGCAGACGCACGCCGGCGCCTTCGACGGTCGGCCGAGCGACCGCGATCCTGCGGATGGGTCGGATGGACATGATGGACCTCCTGTGTGGTTACCAGTAGGATACATCCGGCGTCCGAAGCAGTCGCACAAAGAAACCACCCGTGGCGTACTGTCCTCCGCGGACGCGGATCAGCAGGCGATTCGTTCCCGTGGCCAGGGGCAGAGTTCCGGTCGGCCGGTGGTCCGGATTCCTCCCGACGTCGTACCAGGCGAAGCGATCCCGCCCCCAGTAGCCATCGAAACTGCCATTGAGCCAGACGGCCAGGTCGTCGATCGAGCTGAGCTGCAGTTCCGCCTTCTCGCCGGGAGGCACGTCGATGGTCGTGGCAAAATAGGCGACGGTCCGACTCCCCAGGAACTCCGTCACCCGTCCGGTGACGACGGCGCCGCGGGGGTCGGTGGCGAAGGGCTGCCATTGTCTGTCCACGCCGCCATCTCGGAGCACCCGGTCGGACGAACGGCCGTCCTTTTCGATTTCGGCGTAGGTGCGGGTCAGCGGGCTGAGTACCTGCCAGTCGGTCACCATCGACTCGGGAGCATAGTGGAGGCCGAGGGGTCGTGGGGGCCCCTGGTAGCTGAACGCCTCGATGGAGCGCGCCGAGATGTTGTCGATCCAGACCGGTGTCCCCACGACGCGCGGCTTGAATCCCACTTTGCCTCTCTCCACCTCGAGGAAATCGAAGGTCACCTTGGGGGTCCGCATGTCGCCGACATAGAAATGGCAGGCCGGAGAGCATCCTGGACTTGCTATTTTCGTCATCTTGTCCTTTGATATCCGTATTGCTTCTCGAATACATTCGGCAATCAGAATGGAGGGAACGATGCGCAAATCACTTTTCACCCTTATCCTGGCTATGTCCTTCTTTTCTCCGGCCTGCCAGCGGTCGACCCAGGCGCCAGCCGAGGAAGCCGCAAGCATCGAGGCACCGACAGACGGAGTGTTCATCCACATTTCTCACGGCGCCGATGACGCCCATCGAGTCCTGATGGCGCTCAGCATGGCGAACAAGATGGCCGATAAGGACCGAAACGTACTCGTGTACTTCGACATCACGGGTGTGCAGGCGGTCCTGAAAGACGCGCCCGACCTGACGATGGAGCCGTTCGGATCTTCAAGAGCACTGCTTGGGGCCCTTCGTGAGAAGGGAGTGACCGTGATGGCCTGCCCGGGCTGCCTCAAGGCGGCCGGGAAATCGGAAGCCGATCTGATGGAAGGAGTCGTCTTGGCCGAAGCCGAACCCTTCTTCTCGTTCACGGACGGACGGATCCTCTCGCTCGATTATTGAGGAAATCGGGTTTCGAATGCCTCGGCAGATGTCCGTCCTCTCGGCCGAGGAAACCCGACGACACCCTCAATAGGTGCCAGACCCACATAAAATCGTTTATGTAAGGCACCTTACGGTCGACTTACGTGCGTGTCACCAATGGGTCACCAGCAGACCTTCCACTCGAAACGTCCCTCCGGGACTCGCCCAGCGCCGGGGGCGCTTCCCGAACGTAGCCCAGGCGTTCACGCCTGGGTTCCGGTGCGCCATAACCTCACCCAGTCCCGGAGGGACGACCGAGATCCTCCCTCTCGAGGATTGGTAATCCGAAACCTCCGCCGTTCGCCTACTTTCCCTTCTCCCAGATCTCGATTCTGCTCATGCACGGATCGGCAGACAGGAGCGTGCCCCCGGAGCAGACCCTGAGGCTCGCGCTACGCCTCCAGAAACTCGACAAGAGTTATGAACTGGTCGTCTTCGATGGAGCTGATCACGTCCTGTCACAGCGCCGGAACGAGCGCGACCGGCACGTCCTCGACTGGTTCGAGCGACACCGAACGACTCGGGACTGATCGGCCGGGCGGCGCTCAAGCAGGGAGAGCGGATGCCGCGATCTCGGCAGCCCGTCGGGCTCCGTCGATCGGGATCGACGACGGTTCGACCTCCTTGCCGAGCAGCGAGGCGGCCCGTTTCGCAAGTCCCTCGGGGGTCGTTTCCCGGAAGTTCATCCGCACGCCGGCACCGTGTCGCTCGAGCCTTCCGGAGACATGGACCTGCTGTTCGAAATGACCTTCGAGGGGAAAGTAGATGAACGGCCGTCGCAGAGCCGTCAGCTCCAAGGTCGTGGTCCCGCCGGCCTGCACGATAGCCAGATCGCTCGCGGCCAGGTGCTTGTACAGCTCCGGAACGTATCCACGCACTTCGAGCCCCTCCGGGAGCCGCAAGGCCTCACCGGCCAGCCGCGGGCCGCAGACGCAGAGCATGCGCAGATCCGGAGTCTGACCCTTCATGATGCCGTAGGCCCGGCCGCAGAGTTCGAGAAGTTCACCCCCAACCGCAGTTCCCCCGACCGCACAGATCACCAGCGGCTCGGGGCCGTAGCCGAGCTCCGCTTTGACCTGCGACGGATTCGAATACCGCTGCGGCTCGAAAGGAAGAATGTAGCCGACGAATTCGCAGGCCTGACGCGCCGCCTCCCGGGCATTGGGCAGAAGAAAGCCGAGTCTCCGATCCGGAACGTCTTCCGGCTCCCCGATGAAGAGCTGGGTGAATCGCTTCCCGGTGTCGTCGCGCCGGACCTTGGCCCACTGACGGTTCCACAGATAAGTCATGCACATTTCGAGCGGATTCGAACTCATCGAAACGTTGCCGAAGAAGTCGTAGATCATGATGAAGTGCGCGTCCGTGGAGACCTGCCCCTTGCGCAGGGCCATGGCGATCTCATAGGCCTCGTCCGCCACGATCAGATCGAATTCGCAGCGGCCGAGCACCTGGCTGAACGCCCGCACATTCTGCTTCCAGGCTGGCATCGCACTGGAGAGGTACTTCAGCAAGTTGAGTCGAAATCCGTTCTTCGCGGCATCTTCCGCGGCGGCACTGTCCTCGACGAATCTCGCCGCCTCGGGGAGAAGACGCTCCCCCGCCTCTTCGAGTCGGTCGGAAGCGGGAGAGGCGGCGAGCCAGGAAATCCGGACGCCAGGAATCTGTCGACGGAGTTCCACGGCGATCGCCAAGTCCCTCAGGACATGCCCCAGACCGATCGAGCCGCTGATGAAGAGAATCTCCTTGCCTGCCATCTCACTCCCCCTTTGAAGCCGGGTGCTTCTGCCTGACGCAGTTGGTATGAGTCTTCATCCTAACCGAGGATTCAACGGGCCCATGTGACGCCGAAGGCGTCTGTGGAAGTGGGGCAGTTCGCTGCCGCTTTCGGTCCGCCGTGAGCCTCCAATTCAACTGCCTGTGGCCACCCGCGCAGGACGAGAGCGCTCAGGAGCCTCCCTCCCAATCGCCGGGATACCCTCAACGCCCGGCCCTCAACACCAATAGAGGGAGCAAGCTCCCGCAGTCCAAGGCGGCTTCGGTGCGGTGCCGCGCCCCTCAGGTCGGGCAAGATTTCCGGCTCGACCTTCGAGGCCGGCCGCCTGGGCGGCCCCCTACTTCAAGGGTTCGACTTCGATCAACTTCTGTTCGGCCCGCTCGACGGCCAGCGCATTCCTCAGCGGGCGCCCGAAGCCCTCCAGTTCGATGATCATGGCGTCGCCGTCGGACAGGGCGAGTTTCTCACCGAAGCTCACCACGTTCGCCCCAAGGAAATGAATGTGCGCATCGCCGGGACGGCGATGCGCCGGATACTTGAAGTGGTGGTGCTCCAGGTTGGCGAGCGAGTGGCACATGTTGTCTTCTCCGGTCGCAATCGCCCGTTCCCAAATTGTGTGCCCTTGCCGCTCGATTCGCACGCTTCCCCTCACGTTCTGAAAATCCGGATCGATCACGAGCTCGGGACCCACGGCGCAACAGCGGAGTTTCGACGGTGCCAGGTAGAGATAGTTCTTCGCCTCCATGACGTGATCCGAGAACTCGTTGCCCGGCATGAGGCCGACCCGTCGCGGAGACCCGTCGGGTGCAATGACGTAGGCGGCCGCCACTTCCGCTTCTTCGCCCCCGTCATCCGCAAACGAAGGGACTTCGAGAGGCTGTCCATGGGCTCGGAGGATCGTTCCGCATCCCTTGTAGAACCATTCCGGCTGGACCCCGACCACGCCCGGTTCCGGCCGTCCGCCCTCGAGTCCCCACTGATAGATGCGCATGCTGTCGGTCACATCCGCCGGATCGGGCGCTCCGGCCTGGTGGATCTTCTGCCGGGCCTGGGCACTGAGCCGATGGGTGAGGCCTGTCCCGCTCACCAGACAGCGGGCCGCTTCCGACGGATGATCGAAGGCCGGAAGCAGCCGCCACTCCGACCGACCTTCCCAGATCTCGTCGTACGGTTCCTGCTCGCTGGACCGAAGATCGGCAACCAGGTTCGGGAGCCCAGCGGAGCGGTCGATTGCCCGAATGACGACTTCATAGGTCGACCGACAGGTAGCATCGACAAGCCGAAGCCGGTTCCCTTCAACGACGGCGACACGCCGGCCCTTCCCCGAATGTTCCAGCTGCACGAGCCTCATATCCATCTCCCGAATGCGACGCGGATGTAAGCTGCAAAACGCAAAGCTCCCTAACTTCTAGCACATGCGCTCAGCCGGAGGAAGGGACAGGAACGAAGCCCTGAAGGCGCGATTGGCGCCAGGCGAGAGTCTGCGATCCTCACTGTGCCGCCGATCCCCCTTGGCCCGGATCGGGTAGGCATCAGTCAGATCGTCGATCGTCGTGCGGGCGAATTCCGCGGCGCCCTCTCGCTCTCTACAACAGCAAGCCGAGAGCCGTTCCGATCAGCGTGTACTGCAGCGTGTGATAGCCGCCGTTGATCAGCCAGAGCTTCAGGCTCTTCTTCTCGAACAGGTAGTTGATCCCTGCGGCAGCGTTCATGTCACTCTCCTTCTGTCGGGTTGACTGGTCAGATTGAGTCTTTGCCTTGGTCCCGGGTCTCCCGGCTGGCAAGGGAGATTGGCCGATCGAAACAGGACCGCAACCCGGGACAATGGTCCCAAATGTTTTTTGCGATTTTCCTTCGAAATCTGGGACTGTCGACTCACGACAAAGTCAATTATACGATCTATATTGAAGAAAAGAGTAAGCGATCCGGCTGACGACACTGGCCATCAGCCCCACCACTGCTTGAAGTAACGAAACAAGGCAACACGAAATCAAGGAAAGGAGACCGTGATGAGTACCGCAACTACGAGCACCGAAAGCCGCACGCGATCCCGCGCACGCGAAACGGTGGAGCGAGAGATCAGAGAGACTCTGGGTCTTGTCCCCAGTTTCTTCGACCGCATCCCGGACATGCCTAGAAGTGGAAACCGCTCGAGACCTTCCGCATCAACCACCGCTTCGAGGTCGCCCACCCAGGCCTCCATCGAGAACTCGGATACCTCCCAGTCGGAGAGGCCACAACCCCGCTCGTCGTAACGGATGAGAGTGTGGTCGCGTGTGAGCTCTCGGAGCCAGTGGCTCCAGACGGGACCTTTCCAGTCGTGTGTCAGGTGGGTGACATAGTTGGCTGCTTTGACCAGGGGAGGTCCCTGGCCCGCCCTTGCGTAGGCGATACGGACGCCGTCGGGACTCATGCAGAACCGTATTTCTTGTTCCACGTGCTTTGTTCTCTGCGCGCCCGTGCGCTGGACTTCTGTCCGTGCCTGACGGAGGGAGGGAAACACCTTCGCGACAGGGCGTGACGAAGGCTGCACGTACGCTTCTGTGTCAATGGCCTCCGCCTTCAGTCTATCGAGGGGTGTCTACCGTCTTCAATCGATCCCCGGCGGACTCGAACGCTCCGGCGGCACGACGGATCACGACGAGGTCCCGTCACCGTTCTGGTGGAGCCTTTGCAGATAGAGATCGTCCATCTGTTTCTGCAGTTCGAGTTCGACCTGTCGCTGATGCTGATTGAGTCGGTTCGTCCGGAGCTTCTCGACGATCTTGCGCTTCTTCCGGGCTTCGATCAGTCTGAGCCGCTGCTGGATGACCAGATCCTGAAGATTGGCCAACTGCGACTCCGTCTGCTCGATCTGAACCTGCAGTCCTCGGATTCGCTGCCGATACCAGCCGACTTCATAGACCCGGATCGTCCGGCGGCCTCCGAGTTCGTCCTTCGTCCGTTTGAGGGCCTCGAGAAGCGTCGCCAAGGTGTCGCGAACACGCTTCGCTTCGGTGACCAGCTCGGCAAGACGCACTTGCTCGAGCTCTTCGCGATGGCGGCACAATCGCAGATAGGACTCGAGGCGGAAGGAGAATCTCTTCATTCTTCATCCAGAAAACCGAGCACATCTTCGACGGCAGCCTGGCGGTCCACGCGATCCTGGACGCCCTGGCACAAGTAGGTATTGATCTTGTCCTGCATTCGGATGGCCAGATCGATCTTCGGATTCGCCCCCTTGTTGTAGGCTCCGATGTTGATGAGATCTTCGGCCTGCTGATAGGTACTCAACATCTCCCTGATCTTGCCGACTGCCGCCATCTGTTCCTTCGAGGAGAGTCGAGGCATCAAACGGCTGATGCTCTCGAGCACGTTGATGGCGGGAAAATGGTTCTTCCAGGCCATTTCCCGTGAGAGGACAATGTGCCCGTCGAGGAGACCTCGTACGGCGTCGGCCACCGGCTCGTTCATGTCGTCGCCCTCCACGAGGATGGTGTAGAAACCGGTGATGCTCCCCTTCTCGAAATGGCCCGCCCTTTCGAAGATCCTGGGAAGAAGGCTGAAGACCGAGGGCGTATACCCCTTCGATGCTGGAGGCTCTCCGGCGGCGAGTCCGACTTCGCGTTGCGCCATGGCGACCCGTGTCACCGAGTCCATGACCAGCAGGACGTCGTTACCCTGGTCCCTGAAGAATTCCGCAATCGCCGTGGCCACGAGAGCCGCCCGAATGCGCATCAACGGAGGGTTGTCCGAGGTCGAGACGACGACCACACTCTTCGCAAGTCCTTCCGGTCCCAGGTCATCCTGGATGAAGGCGTTCACCTCGCGCGAGCGCTCTCCGACCAGAGCGATCACACTCACCGTCGCCTCCGTGTTGCGCGCCATCATCCCCAGCAGCGTGCTCTTGCCTACGCCGCTTCCCCCGAAGATGCCGATGCGCTGACCGCCACCAACCGTGAGCAGGCCGTCGATGCATCGCACCCCTGTACCCAGGGGCTTGTCGATCTCACGTCGCTCCAGTGGGTTTTGACCGAATCGACTGAGCGGATAGAGCTTCTCCTGTCGGATATTGCCCTTCCCGTCAAGGGGTTTACCGTTTCCATCGATCACACGCCCGAGGAGACCCTTGCCAACGGGTAGCATGGCTCGATGGCCCTTGGACATGATCCGGTCACCCAGGCGAATGCCCTCAGTGTTGTAGATCGGCATGGAGAGCACGGACTTGTCGCGAAAGCCGATCACTTCCACTTCCACCGGCTCCGGATGGGACACTGTCGAGATCTCGCAAAGCTCGCCTACCGTCACGGGCGGGCCATCCGACTCGATGGTCAGTCCGTCCGCGCGGCGGACGCGGCCTTCCACCGGTAGCAGGTTGATGGTGTCCAGCGTCTGCAGGAGGCTTTGCAGATCAAAACTGAGCGAGGAGCCCCTGCTCGACGCGATTGAATTGCTCGGATAACCTGGCATCGATGTTTCCATAGGGAGACTCGAAGACGCAGTCTCCCCGCTTCAGATCGTCTTTGACCTTGAGAACCAGTTCGCGCTCCCCGAAGACCTGTGGCCTTGCCCCGAGGACCTTCTGGATGTAGGCATGGTCTTCGAAGTTCAGATAGACCGTGACCGGGGCCGACTCGTTGATCTTGTTCAAGGCAACCTGAACCAGCGTGATCAGGATCTCCTCATCAATGTGAATTTCCCTCTGCACCAGTTTCTGCGCGATCGCAACCGCAAGTCGCAGAACATCTTTCTGCGTCTCGCGGATGACCTCGCCTCTGGCCGCACCGAGCTCTTCCATGGACTCCGCGAATCGATCGAGAATCGCCTCGACCTTCTTCTCCGCCATCTCGAGTCCGGAGCTCTTGCCCGCCTCGAATCCTTTCTGGAAAGCATCCCTTTCCACTGCGGCGATACGGTCGGACTCTCTCAAGCGTCCTCCTATGGGCGTTCCCGCAGGCCGGGAGCCGTGAGAGGACAGATCCTGAAATTCCAGAACCCGGGCTCGATCCCTGGATGCCAGACGATTAGACGACATACTGGTCTCCTCCGGAACCGCCGATGTCGATCTCTCCGGCGACATCCATCTCGCGGATGACGGCCACGATCTGTTGGCGGGCCGATTCGACTTCTTTCAATCGAACGGGGCCGAGCGCCTCCATGTCTTCCTTCAGCATGTCGACGGCCCGATTCGACATGTTTCGATAGAAGTGCTCCCGCAGCTCTTCGGGTGTTCCCTTCAACGCGGTGACCAGCGACTTCTTGTCGACCCGCTGGATGATCTTGCGCATGTCGTTGTCGGTCAGCAGGAGAATGTCGTCGAAGACGAACATCAGATTGCGAATCGAAAGCGCCAGATTGGGATCGTCCGTTTCGATCCTCTCGAGCGTATCCCGGCTGAGTTTCCGATCCATTCGGTTGAAGATCTCCGCAACCTTCCTCAATCCGCCGAGCGCCCCCTGGTCGAATTGACCCGCCTGGCGAAGCTTGGAGGCCAACAGCTCGACCAGCTTGTTGCGCACCGGCTTCGCGACCTGCTCGAGTTGAGCCAGCCGCTTCATGACCTCCGATCGAGTCTCCTCGGGATGCAGTCTCACGACTTCCGCCGCGGCGTCTGGTTCCATGTGGCTGAGGATCACGGCCACCGTCTGAGGGTGCTCGAACTTGATCAGCTCATAGACATCCTGCGGATCTGCATATTTCAGGGTCTTCAGACTCTCGGTCGCAGTCAACGATTTGCCGGTCAAATAGCGAAGGATCTCCTGCGAGACATTCGAATCGAAGGCCGTCTCGATGACCTTCCGAACGTAGTCCAGTTCGCCTCGCAGCTTCATTTTCCCCCGGCTCACCTCTTCGAAGCATTCGCGAAGAACCGAGTTTGTCGCCGATTCCTCCACCCAGCCGAGGTTGGTGATTTCCTGGCCAAGAATCTTGACCTCTTCGTCATGGAGGCTCTTGAAGACCTCAGCGCTCACCTTTTCACCAAGGTAGACGAGCAGGATCGCCGCCTTCCGAATACCGCTCATCCGCCCGGAGCGTCCGAGCGCGCCGTGAGTCGGAAGATCGGAGACAAAATCGTCAGACAGAACAGCCGGTGCATCCATCCCTAGACTCCCTCCGAAAGCCAGCTGCGTATCAGATGAGTCACCGCTTGCGGGTCATCCTTGGCCAGCCTGAGTATTTCCTTTCTCATAGCACTCTCCGGATCGGTGGGCTTGTGAAGCAGCTCACCTTCTCCGAGAGCCCGATCTCCGGAAAGCGCACTTTCGAGCTGCTTCAGCAGTTCGGGATCCTTGATCGAAGCCGCCAGCTGTCGATTGTTCACCTTTTCCACCTCCACGTAGGAGAAGACACGGTTCTTCACCGGCCGAAAGATCATCAGATAGAAGAGTGCGAACACCACCAGGATGAGCAGATAGCGGAGTGCAGGGTGAATCAGATCCCAGTTCCTCTGCCAGAACGAGGGAGTCGGAACCGTCGGCAGATCTTCCGGCCGAAGAGTGAACGAGACGTTCTCGACCGTCAGGGTATCTCCTCGCTGAGCGTTCAGTCCCACCGTTGCCGTGACCAGGTTCCGAATCCGCTCCATTTCCTGAGGAGGCCGGCCCTGCATTTCCGTTCCCTGTCCGTCCGCCGTCGCAACCTGCTTGTCGTTGACGACGACGGCGACCGACTGCTGAAGGATACTCCCGCTGGGACGCACGGTCTGCCGGACGGTCTTGCTCACTTCATAGTTCGTCGTTTCCGTCCTGCGAAGATGCAGGTCCGGCCTGCGCCGTGCTGGCCGCCGCCGGGTCATTGGCCTTAAAGGGAATGCCCTGCTGCTCCGGCGAATTGACCAGTTCCTTGGAGACCTGCTGGCTGATGATGATGGGATCCTGGATGCTCTCTGATTTCTCCGTGGTCTGTGAGAAGTCCATCTGTACGGAAGCACTGACCCGAACGTTGCCTTCGCCGACGATCGGAGCCAGGATCGCGCGGACTTTGTCGCACACCTCCTTCTCCGCTTTCTGACGCAGGCCCACCTGTGCCGTGGTCAACGATTCGTCCTCCGCAGGCGGCTCGGAGAGCAGGTTCCCGCTCACGTCGACGAGCGTGACGTTCTTGGCATCGAGCCCCTCGACGGCAAAAGCGACCAGATTGCGGATCGCCGCCACCTTCCGCTTGCCCAGAGTCGCTGTGCTGTTCAGCTTGATCACAACCGAAGCCTTCGCCGGCTGGCTGTCTTCCTCGAACAGGGAGTCCTTTTGCATGACCAGATGGACCCGGGCCCCGCTCACTTCGGAAAGACTCAGGATCGTTCGCTCCAGCTCTCCTTCGAGTGCCCGCGTGTAGTTGACTTTTTGAGCGAAGTCGCTGATGCCCCAGTTGTTCTGGTCGAAGAGCTCCAAGCCGATCCTTCCGCTCTTGGGGAGGCTTTGACTGGCCAGCTCGAGGCGGGTTTCTGAAACTCGATCCGCCGGAACCAGAATGGATCTCCCTCCATTGGCCAGTTCGTAGGGAATGCCGAGCTGTTTCAGCTGCTCGACGACCGAGTTGGCGTTCGAAGCATCGAGGTCGGAGAAGAGCAACTGATAGGGTTGACGCTGAACCAGATAACCGAAAAGCAGCACTCCAAAGAGGATGACGACCCCAAGGCCGACGATGGAGAGCTTCTGATTCAGAGTCAGGCTCTTATTCAGGGCACTGAGTTGAGAGAGGGCACTTCCTGCCATGATCCACCTTCAAGCCGGGAGACTAAACCCCCATTCGCATGACTTCGTGATAAGCGTCGATCAGCTTGTTGCGCACCTGCATCATCATCTGGAAGGACAGGTCCGCCTTTTCCATTGCGATCATGGCGGTGTGCACATCCTGAACTTCCCCGGAGATCACCTTCTGAATCTGTTGATCCGAGACTTTGTGCGCCTCATCGACATCCTGGATCGCTTCCGTCAGCATGTCCTTGAAGTTGGGAGAATCGGATCCCTCCTCTTTCTTGGGAAGTTTCGATTCGAGCTCATGGAGCTGCTGAAACGGACTCGTACGTTGAATCAGTAGGTCACTCATCACTGTCCCCCTCGGCTATCGGGCGATCTCGAGAGAGCGCCGCACCAACTCACGGATAGCCTCGAACGCTCGCACGTTGGCCTCATAAGACCTCCTGGCCGCCATCACGTTGGCCATCTCCTCCATTGGATTGACGTTGGGAAAGGCCACGTATCCCTGTGGATCGGCGTCCGGGTGGTTGGGCTGGTACACCAGCACGGGAGGCCGCTTGTCGGTCACGACCTCTTTGATGTGCACGCCTTCGAGCGGCTCCTGCTCGGCTTCCGACAGGACCTTCCAGAACGGCTCGACGGACTGAGACTCGAAGACGACGTCCTTGCGACGGTACGGACCGCCTTCGGGTGTCTTGGTCGTCTGGGCGTTGGCCAGGTTGGTGACCAGGAGCTCCAGCCTGCGCCGCTGAGCGGTCAATGCCGAAGCGGATACATCCATTGCGGAGAACAATCCACTCATCAGCCACGTCCCTCCTTGATCCCGGATTTGATGAGCTGAAGCTTCAGTTGAAGCAGGCGCCCAACGACACTGAACTTCAAAACGTTCTCGGAAAGGTCGACCAGCTCTTTTTCCAGGTCCACATTGTTCCCGTCATGCCCCAGGTTGTCGCGCGCCTGCGTCGTCGCGATCTCTTCTCGAATCAAAGTCGGCTTGCCGGAGAGGTGTTCCACATGAGTCTTCCGCAACGCCGAAGGTCCGCCCTCGGCTTGCGCCAGGAAATCCTCGAAGCGAACGTCCTGGGCCTTGTACCCGGGCGTCTCCGCATTGGCGAGATTGCTGGTGATCACCTTCTGCCTTCGAGCCGCATAGTCCAGGAACCTGCTCATCCGACTCAGCACCGCATCATCGATCTTCATGACATCGCTCCTGCTAGAGGACCTCTCCCCCCTCGCGATACTCCCGCAGCTTGTTGCGCAGCGTCCTCAGGCTGATCCCCAGCATCTCCGCCGCCTGAGTCCTGTTGCCGTCCGTCTCCTGCAGGGTCACCGCGATCAGTTGTTTCTCGAGTTCCCTCAGTGAAACCCCCGCCTTCAACTCGGCTCCCCCGTTGGAGGCGTTGGACCCCGTTTCCAGAAACAGGTCGGAGGGAGAAACGACGGGATTGCGGCACAGGGCCAGCGCCCGACGAGTCACGTTCTCGAGCTCCCGAACGTTGCCCGGCCAGTCGTATTTCTCGAGTAATTCGAGCGTCTCTTCGGCGAAGCTTCGGGCGTCACCCTGAGCGTACTTCGCACAGAAGAAGGACACCAGGTGACGGATGTCCTGCTTTCGCTGGCGCAGCGGCGGAATGGTCAGAGGAATCACGTTCAGTCGATAGTAGAGGTCCTCTCGGAAGGAACCCTCCCGAACCCGATCCTTCAGGCTCCGGTTCGTCGTTGCTATCGTGCGCACATCGATCTTGATGGGCCGCAGCCCCCCTACGCGGTCGATCTCGTTCTCTTGAAGCACGCGCAGGAGCTTGGCCTGGAGCCGAAGGTCCATCTCGCCAACCTCGTCGAGGAGGATCGTTCCTTCGTCGGCCAGCTCGAATTTCCCTGCCTTCTGACCGGCAGCGCCGGTGAAGGATCCCTTCTCATGGCCGAAGAGCTCACTTTCGAGGAGTTCGTCGGGGACCGCGGCACAATTCAGAGCGACGAAGTTCCTCTGGAATCGATCGCTGCTGTCATGGATGTAGCGTGCGAGCAGTTCCTTACCGGTGCCGCTCTCGGCCTGGATCAGAACGGTCGCATTACTCTGAGCAGCCTGGAATGCCATGTCCAGCAGCTTCTTCATCGCCGGGTCGACCGTGACGATGCGGGTCTCCGGGGCGGGTGCGCCGGAAGCTCCAGCCGTGGCCTTGGTCAGTACCTCGGTCAACTGGCCGGCCGAAAAGGGCTTCATCAGGTAGTCGTAGGCGCCTTGCTTGAGCGCGAACACTGCGTCGGCGACCGTCCCATGGCCGGTCAGCATGATGACCGGCGTGGTGGGCGAGTGTTTCTTGACGTGTCGCAGGAGGTCCATGCCGTCCAAGCCCGGCATCCGGACGTCCGTCAGGACCGCCTGGTAGAAGTTGCGCTGGAGCTTGCCGACCGCATCACTCCCGCTGCTCGCGGTCGTCACCTGGAATCCCTTCCGATTGAGGGTCTCCCGGATGGCTACGAGCATCTGTTGTTCGTCATCGACAACCAGGACTTCCTTCATTGCAGGCGGCTCTCCTTGAGGAACGTCAGGCAGAATCGAGTTCCCTGCCCTTCGCTGCTCTCGACTTCGATGGATCCTCCCATTTGATCGACCAACCGCCGGACGATCGCCAATCCAAGTCCCGAGCCCCCTTTGGACATCGAGAACCCGGAGTCGAAGATCAATCGTTGATACTTCTGCGGGATTCCGACACCTGTGTCGGCGATCTCCGCGACGACATGCTCTTCCGTTTCGGTCGTGTGCACCGAAATGGATCCGCCTTCGGGCAGGGCCTGCACCGCATTCGTCAGCAGATTCGTCAAGACCTGCTGGATCATCTGCGCATCGAGCAGGAGCTCGGTCTCGTCGAGGGTTTCCACCGTCAGGGAGATCCCGCGCTGCTCCAGAAGCGGCCTCATGAATTCGGCCGCGGCCGATACCGACTCGCCCAGCCTGGTTGGAACGAACCTGGGTTCGGGGCTGCGGCGGATGCAGAGCATGTTGTTCAGAACGGTATTCAGTGACCGGATGCCGATCTGAACATTGGCCAGGTACCGCGCCCGCTCCTCCCCGGAAAGATCGTCCTCACCCAGCAGTGATGCGAACAATTCCAGGGCGCCGAGCGGATTCCGTATCTCGTGAGCGACTTCCAGTGCCATTTCGCCCATCGCGGCAAGCCGTTCGGCCTCCCTCATCCTCTTCTCGAGGCGCCGGACGCGAGAGAGATCCTGAACGACCAGTACCCGCTCTCCATCCCGCAGGGGAGCCCAGCTGCAATGCAGCGTCCTCTCCTCTTCCCCGGCCATCGTAATCTCCGTACTGCTCCCGCCTTCCTGCATGAGCATGTCCGCTCGGTCGCTGAACGTGGCGTTCCCGAGGATGGAGGCAAGTCCGAAGGGCGTCTCGAGGTCCGGAATGTCGAAGAGTCTTCGCGCAGCCTCGTTCAGTGTGGTCACCCGAGCGCTTCGATCCACGACCAGTACGCCGCAGGGAAGGCTCTCCAACACCGTAGTCAGGAAGTAGTTCCTCTGCTCGAGCTGTTCCGACAGATTCCGGACACGGTCTTGAAGATCCTGATAGGCCGACTGCAAGGCACTCGACACCTCATTGAAGGAGTGGAATGCGTTCAGCAGTAGTTCGGCTTGATTGGTTGCGGTTCCCGCAGCACTCATTTCAAATCGATCATCATCTGGTTGGGCAGGTACTCGGTAGAACGGAGTTTGTTCATTTTCGAGACCCGCTGGGTGACTTCCATGATCCTTCGCACTGCCATCTCGATTCCGTCGAGCCGCTCGATCAGATCGGGCGCGCGCTGCTCCAATTCGAGGCGCAGCAGCTGGGAGCTCATGTTGATCGTGCAAAGGGGGTTGTTGATTTCGTGATTGATGCTGACCGCCAGTTGACCGATCGCAGCCAGCCGCTCTGCTTCGAGCAACTGTTCCTGGGTCTTGCGCAGTTCTTCTTCGGAACGGATCACATCGTAGTAGAGGCGACCGTTCTCGACAGCGATGCCGGCGTATTCGACAAGGATCCGCAACAGGCGCATGTCACGTGGGGAGATGCCTCGAGACGAGGCAGAGACCATGATCGTGCCAATGATCTCGCCCTTGACGATCATGGGAGCCTTCACGAACTCGCCGCTGAAGATCGTCCCGATGAAGTCGGGAAGGCGGGACTCGCTCGTAAGGTCCACCAGAATGGGCATTTGCTGATCCTTGAGCCGTGTCCAGATGGGATCGGAATCCTCGATCGCCCAGCGCGCCTTCTTCACGTCGGCGTTGGCGACCCCGATCGCCAACTTCACTTCTTCGTAGCCGCCTTCACAGTGAACCAGCCCCAAAACCACACGATCCAGCGACAGGGTTTCTCGAATGCCCCGCAGGATCTCTCCGAGCACCTCCTCGATCAGCAACGTACTGGTAATGGAACGGGCCACTTCTCCGATGACCAGGAGGTCTCGAATCTCCTTCTGGAGCTGCTCATTGACGGTGGTCAACTCCCGGATCTTCGCTTCACTACCCTGTAAACGTTTGGCAAGGTCAACCGTTGATTCCGACAAATCGGAAGTCTTGTTCTGTGTCGGGGACTCACTCTGCGCCATGCTGGTTTCTCCGCGTTTGCTGCCTCTGTTCACATTGTGTTCCCGGCCCCGGAGATTGCACGACCCGTGCCATCCTCTTTCCAGACGCCCTCAGGTGCGCTGGGTTGATTGGCGTAAGTACATATTTATAAACATCTTATGGGGTATTCGCCGACCGCATTGGAAAGCAGTGTGTCGACCTCGTCAGCGAATCGGCGGCAATGCCGGAATCGTCAACGGCATGACACGGGGAGTCAACATTCCGTGACGGAGCATGCACAGGTGTGGAGAGCCCGCGGCAGGGCCCCTGCCGCTAATCGAGAAGTTTCGGCGAGCCGTTTTCGACCCAACGATTGCGGTTGGCCTGCGGAAAGATGATCTGCAATAACTGGAGCATTTGATCCATCTTGTTGGATAGACTCAGAAACTCCTTTTTCATCTCACGGTTCAACCGCATCAACTCCAGCTTCTCATCATGGAGGGTATCGATCTTCGCGTAGATGTCGCGCAGCTTCTCGTTGGCCTCTTCAATCTCACGCTCGGCCCGTCGCGCACCCTCCTCGAGCCTGATCTTATCGCACATATTGCGGATCAGGATCTCGATTTCGTTCAGGCTGAAAGGCTTCGTTATGTAGTCATAGGCCCCCAACTGGATGGCCTTGAGGGCGGTTTCGAGCGAAGCATAACCGGTCATCAGGGCAGCCAGGATGACCGGATTCTTCGATTTGGCGATCTCGATCAGCTTGAGCCCGTCCCCGTCCGGGAGACGCAGATCGCTAAGGAGGATATGAAAGCGCTCCCCCTTCTCACTCAGGCAGTCCTCGGCCTCCCTGCTCGTGTTGCAGGCGGTGACAGAAACCCCCTTGGACTTGATGAACGACGAGAGAGCGTCATTGAGATCGCGATCGTCGTCCACCAGCAGGAGCTCGATGGCGGAGGTCAAAGAAGCGACTGAACCCACTGGCATTCCGTCTACTCGAAAAAGTCAATGATCTGTTTGCGGGCTTCTCGATTCAGCAGAATCCTTCCCGAGGGAAGATATTCGAAGTTGATCGGCGTTGAGTATCCCTCGGCTCCTCCTGACTCTGCCGTCTTCGGGTTTTCGTGCTGCTCGCCCGCAGATGAATCCTTCTTCTTGGCCTTGGCGCTTCCTTTCGCCCCGTCTGACGGGAGCTGCCCCGACATCTTTTCCACGTTGATGAGTCGGCCTATTTCCATAGGTAAACCGTCCTTGGTCTCCCAGTCTGCTTATCGGCAGATCCGTCTGGTACTTTAGGCAAAATGAGTTCTATTTGCTTTTCTCGGCTGTTTGAGGTCATTATATGGTCGAGTGCCGGCCAGCCAGTATCTGCTGCTGTTCGGGGGAGGAACCGCATATGGCACCAAGCGCTTCAGGAGGGAGCTCCGTTCTACTGCTTGAAGACGACCTGACACTATCTGCACTTTTGGAGAAGTTCTTCGATCAATGGGGATGGACAGTACAATCTGCAGGTACTGTCGGCGAAGCGCAGAAGATGATCGCAGAGAATACATTCGATCTGGTGCTCTCCGACTATTTGCTCCCCGATGACAATGGGCTTGCCATCTTCGACGAAATCCAGAAGCGCTCTCCCCTGACCAAGGTAATGCTGATGACCGGAGTCCAGGACATGGGCGTCGCCGCATCGGCGTTCCGGAAGGGCGCCGCCGACCTGTTGCCGAAGCCCTTCCGGATCCAGGAACTGGAAGAACGGATCGCCGCGGTGATGCAGAGGCGAACGCGATCCGACGACATCGTGACTCAATCCCTGACCGAAGAGGTCGACTGGCCGCGCGGTATCGTCGGCGAGAGCCTGGCCATCAAGAAACTGGTCCGTCTGGTCAAGATGGTCGCCAAGAAGGATCCTCCCGTCATGGTCACGGGGGAGAGCGGCACAGGAAAGGAACTGGTCGCGCGGGCCATTCACGAACTGAGTCCGCGTGGCGACAAGACATTCGTAGCCATCAACTGCGGAGCGATCCCGGAGAATCTCCTCGAAGACGAGTTGTTCGGACACGTCCGGGGAGCCTACACCGACGCCAAGTCCACCCGAATCGGCAAGCTCGAGGAGGCCAACGGCGGGACGATCTTCTTCGACGAGATCGGTGAGATGAAGCCGACGCTTCAGGTCAAGCTCCTGCGCGTGCTCGAGGAGCACTGCTTCCAGCGGCTTGGCAGCAATCAGAGTATATCCGTCGATTTTCGTGTCATCTCCGCCACCAACGCGGATCTGAGACAACGCATCGAAGATGGTGAGTTCCGGGAGGACCTTTTTTACCGCCTCAATGTCGTCCCCATCCACGTCCCTCCGCTTCGAGAGCGCGCATCCGATATTCCGTTGCTGGCAAACCACTTCCTGGACCTGTTCGCCAGGCAGTACGGGGAGTCTCGGAAATCGTTGGAACCGGAGTCACTCAAAGCGATTTGTCAACATGCATGGCCGGGGAACATTCGAGAGCTCCGAAATGTGATTGAACTCGGCTTCATTCTCTCGGGAGAGCGGGAAAGTATCCGGGCCGAGGATTTACCGACATTGGACGACCAGGTCGGCGCTTCGGTCCACGGTCGACAGTTGGATGCCCTGCTGCATCTGCCCGAGGAGGGCATCGATCTCAATCAGGTCGTGTCGGAAGTCGAGCGCAATTTGATTTGCCAATCCCTGGAGCGCACCGGTGGGAACAAGGGAAAGGCAGCCCGACTTCTCTTTCTCAAGCGAACGACGCTGGTCGAGAAACTCCGCAGAATGAATCTGCTCCACGAGCACAGCTGAGCAATACCCAAGATCCCAAGCCCCAAATCCCAAGGGGTCCGAATCCTTCTTCCCGAACTCCCGCCTGGGAATTGGGAACCTGGTCCCTGGCTTCTTTTTCTACCGTCGGGGCAACAGCTGTCGGAGCAGCCGGTTTTCCTCTTCGGCCGCTGCCAGCTTCTGATTCTGCAGTGCCAACAGATCCGAAAGCGCATTCACCTTGGCCTGCTGCTCCAGGACGAGTTTCCGCACTTCCTCGATCCGGCTCACGGCGAACCGCTCGTCTGACTCCTCCCCGGCTTCTCCCGCTCCGACCGTCTGGCGCAACGCGGCGAGGCGCTGCCGGAGATCTTTGTCAAGGCGGGCCTGTTTGGCTTCGGCTTCCCTCAAGTTCTTCAAGAACTCTCCACCGATGGCACCGCCGCCGGCCCCCTGGCCCGCCCGTATCAACTGTTCGATCTCCCGAACCTTCCGCTTCCGAAACCTCCAATAGCCCCCCATCAGAACCAGGACGGCAGCTGCGAACAGACCGATCGGCAGAGCAAAATCCCATATCCGAGTCCGGGTCTCCCCGGAAGTCACCGGAGCCTCGGCTGCGAGCGCCGGGGCCTCTTCGGCCTCGGACTGTTCCCCCTCGGTGGCAGCCGGCGAAGTGGAAGGAATCGCGGCCTCCGTCTTGCCCTCGGCATCGGCCGGCCCACTCGAATCCGGGCCACCGGGCTGAGCCGTCTGATCTTGCTGCAGCGGTCCCTCATCGAGCTGCCCGCTTGGCGCCGTCGAAGCTGCCGTCGAATCCGCCGCCGAAGACTCCGTCTCCGGCTCCTCCGCTGCGGCTGACTCGGTCTCGGGCGAGGTTGCCGAAGAACCGGGGAGAGCGTTCTCAATGGCCCGTGCCGGAATCCACCCGGAAGTTCCATCGGAGAGCTCGATTTCGGCCCAGTCCCCTTCTCGTCCGCTGAGCGAAACCAGGCCTCCCTTGCTTATGGTGGAGACAGTTTGCGCACTCTCCGAGGGCCCATCCCGCAACGGTTCGGAAGCGTCGACGATCCAGTAGGGATCATCCAGAGTTGCGACACGTGCATAGGCCTGGCTGATCCAGGCCTTCGATCCGTCTGCGAGCCGAACCTGATACCATGAATCGGTCCGACCGACGAGCGGAAGTTGGCTCCCACGGGGGACACTGTCGATTGCGGTCTGTCTGCGCACTCTCGGGGCCGAACGAAGCATCACCCGACGAGCGTTCTCGACAACGATGACCGACAGTGAATTTTCCTGAGCCAACCCGACGGTTGTCGACAAGAGGACAGAGAAAACGACCAGCCGGCAGAAATCGTACACCCAAAGGCTCCTGGTTCATTGACCTTTTACCGTCCGTCTCTCCGGCTGTCAACCCGCATTTCTCACCGGGAGCCTGGAAAGGCATACGAAGCAGGGCGCTTTGCGTCCAGGGAGGAATCTCCTACTGGTTCAACACCTCGGCGGTGATCCCCTGCAGGTTCAGGAGTTCCTGACTGGAGATGACTCGCTCGATATCGAGCAACAAGCGCACCTTTCCGCCCGACTTGTCGATACCCAGGATGAAATCGGTGTTGACTTCCGCTCCCACGGGAGGCGGCTCCTGGATCTCCGAGCCTTCGACGTGAGAAACCTCGGACATTCGATCGACGACGACTCCGGTGTCCGCTCCGTGTGCTCGAACGACGATGATGCAATTTTCGCGGCTTTCCTCGGTGCACTCCATGCTGAACTTGCGCCGCAGATCGATGATCGGGATCACGTTCCCACGCAGGTTGACGACACCGCGCACGAAGGTCGGGGTTTGAGGTATGGGAGTGATTTCGACCATTCCGATGATCTCGCGGACGGCAAGGATCGGCAGCCCATACTCCTCTGCTCCCAAGAAGAAAGTGACGTACTTTCCACCCCGACCCTGATTGGCGACGGGAAGAGGCGGTTCGTTTGATCCTCTAGTCTGTTCGACGTTCATTGGGCCTTGTCTCCCGATTCAATGATGTACTACGCCCGGACTTCACTTCTTCTGATATCGGCGAGCAGGCAGGTTCGCATTAGGCGGGACGCTCAGGAGAAACGCCTCGAGCCTTGGCCCGCGCCTCGGCATCAAACCCCACCGGCGATTTCGGCTCGGTCGGAGCATTCTGCCGGCGATCGGCGGTACAAAGTTGCAGGATGTTCCGAGGAATTTCCGGCAGGGGCAGGATCCGCTCAGCGGCGCCAAGTCGAATCGCCTCCTTGGGCATGCCGAAGACGACGCAGGTCTCTTCGTCCTGTGCAATGGTCCGGGAACCGCTTTCCCTCATGGCGGCAAGTCCCCGCGCCCCATCCGAACCCATGCCCGTCAGGATGACGCCCACCGCATTGCGACCGGCATTGCGCGCCACCGAATAGAACAGCACATCGACGCTGGGCCGCTGGAAATGGACCTTGGGGCCGCCCTTGATGCGAACCCGGTATTGAGCCCCACTGCGTTCGAGGAGCATGTGCTGGCCGCCTGGAGCGACCAAGGCAACACCTGGAACGACCGGATCTCCGTCACGACCTTCGCGAACACGAATCGTGCACACACTGTTCAAACGGTCCGCGAAGATCCGGGTGAAATCCGGAGGCATATGCTGAACGATGAGGATTCCAGGGACGCTGTGCGGCATCGACTTGAGGATCGTCTCGAGGGTGTTCGTCCCTCCGGTCGACGCACCTATTGCCAGGACTTTGTGCGTCGTTTCGATGGTGGATAACGCCGAAACGGAGGGAGCATCGGCCGTGGGTTGCACCTCCGGACCCGCGACGGACTTGCGGACCCTGGCATGGGCGGCCGCTCGTATGACCTCGGCCAGGTATCGGCTGTCCGGCGTCGAGAATCGAGAATCCGGCTTCGCCAGGACCTCGACGGCACCCATGCGAAGCGCCCTCAGCGCCGTTTCGCTGTTCTTGGGCGTCAGCGAGCTGAGCACCACGACCGGCATGGGGCGCTGGCGCATCAAGTGCTCCAGAAAGGTGAGCCCATCCATCCTGGGCATTTCGATATCGAGCGTCAGGACGTCGGGCATCAGCTTGAGGATCTTGTCCCGAGCCACGTACGGATCGACTGCGCTGCCGACCACGTCGATATCCGGATGGCTCGAAAGCTGCTCGGTCAGCACCTTTCGAACAATCGCCGAGTCATCCACCACCAAAACACGAATCACTGCGCAACTCCGTTATCCATCACTTCAGTCTCTTCCAGATAGAGAGAAAGCTCAGCTCGCCCCCCTTCCAGACCGACGACCATCATCGTCGCCGGTGGAACCGGTACTGTGTCAGGTGACTCAATATCATCGCTCTCCGGCGGGTGCAGGTCGAAGATCGCCGCTTCCCCTCCAATGAGTGGCAGGAGATTTCCACAGATCACGTTGGTGATCTCCTTCAGGGTATCGATACGCATCGCATGACTTGATTTCTCGAGATCCGGCAGCATGTTTTGAGTCAGCGTCTCGAGAATGTCACCGTAGAGCCTGAGCGAGAGTCGGCCGCGCATCGGGCCGTCGAAAGCGACCGTCGCTCCGGCTTCGAAGGGAGCCTCGAGCTGCATCTCATCCAGTTCAGAGTCCGTGAAGACGAAGGCCAGTTCCTCAAAAGTCCGGACCGCTGACTGGCTCAGATGGTTCTTCAGTTGCATTTCCATGCGTGCCTCCGGTGACCTCGTAGACGACTTGA
Organism: Acidobacteriota bacterium; assembly: GCA_037388505.1. Classification (GTDB taxonomy): domain Bacteria; phylum Acidobacteriota; class UBA6911; order RPQK01; family JAPXNP01; genus JARRKC01. The sequence goes on from JARRKC010000031.1 coordinate 38,815, forward strand.
CTGAGACGTTCCGGTGTAAAGGGCTTGTGAACGAAACCGACTGCCGCCTCTCTCATCAATGACGCGATGCGCGTCGTGCTGCCTTCCGTGGAGACGACGACTACGGCCAAATCCTTGAACGTTGGGTTCTGCCGGATGCGGGCGATCATCTCCTCGCCGTTCATCTCCGGCATGTTGATATCGATCAGAGCCAAGTCGATGCGGTTCTTGGCGAGCGCGAGCAATCCCTCCCGACCGTTGGCGGCCTCGAAGACACCGTCGACGGGCAACCCACTGAGGTGGAGGGTCCGGGTTATCATTCTGCGCATCGTGGCACTATCGTCCACTATCAGAATGTTTAGCGACATTCGTATACCCTCGTTTCCTTGCCCTTTTCTCCGTTATAGGTGAATACGGTGACACAACCGCTTTCGAGGTTCAGAGACATGTTGCGGGAACGCGTGCCCCCCACGTCCTCGGCTCTGAGTAATACACCGTTGCGCCAGAGAAGCTTCCGCAGCATCAGGATGTTTCGTTTGCCGATCTCAAAGCAGTCTCTCTCCGACTCACGCAGTCTCGCTCCACCGGAGACGCCAACCCACATCCTTTCCTTCCGGGCACCGTACTTGTAGCTCTCGCGAAAGAGAAGAGGGATCCCGGTGTCGACGAACATCCACGGCTTCTCGGAGGCTCGCTCGGGGCTCACCTCGGACAATGGCAACATGGCGTGCAGCAAGCCCCCGACGCGGACCACGGGGTCATAGATCGTGACTCCGAGACAGCTCCCAAGCGCGTACGTGATCAGGGTGTCGTCAGGACGATCGGACACTTTCATATCTGCGATTCCTACGACGTGTTTCACTGCGATAAACCCATGGTCAACGTCAACCCTTGCGGTAGACAGCCGGTTGCACGTACTTGAACTGATGTCTGATGCCGGTCAGGCTCTCCGACAAGCCCACCATCAGATAGCCTCCCGGCGAAAGCAGGTTCCAGAAGCGATCGACGAGGTCTTCTCTCGTCACACGGTCGAAATAGATCATCACGTTGCGACACATGATGAGTTGGAAGGGTCCTTTCATCGGCCACCGATCCATCAGATTGAGGCGAGCGAAGTGGATGAGTTCCCTCAAAACGGGAGCGGCCTGCACGGAGCCACGCTCCGTACGCGGAAAATAGCGGGTTCGAAATTCTACGGGCATCCCCTCCATCTCGACCTCGGCATACTCCCCTGCCAGCGCGGAGTTCAGCGCCGGACGGCAGATATCGGTGGCCAGGATCTTGATGTCCCGCGCGTGCAGATCCCGGAAGAACTCTTTGACCACGATGGCCAGCGAATACGGTTCCTGGCCGGTCGAACATCCGGCGCACCAGAGACGAATCCGTGCATCCCGTTGGCTGCAGCGAGGCAGAATCTCCCTCTTCGCAAACTCAAAATGGACCAGATCCCTGAAGAATTCGGTTTTGTTCGTGGTCAACAAGTCGACCATCTCCGCCAGTTCGACTCCGCTGGCATCCCCCTCGACCAAATCGAAATATCGTTGGAAGGTCGTCAGTCCCAAAGCTCGCAGGCGCCGGCCCAACCGTGCCTTGACCAGGTCCTGCTTGCCCTCCTTCAGGTGAATGCCGCAGATCCGATAGACCAGATGGGAGACCCGTTCGAATTCCTCATTCGACAATGTGAACGGCTCCATGCACTCGATGAGAGTTGAGGAGCTTCCGGCAGTTCTGGTGGTTGCGGCGTGTGTGCACTTCACGGGCTGACCACTTTCTTCTGCCTCCACGCGGGGTTCATGCACCAACTTCGCATACCCTGTCGAGGTCAAGGAGCAGCCTGGCTTTGCCGTCGACTTTCCCGATGCCGAGCAGACAGTCCGTGGAGAAGGTCTGATCCTTGTCGATGTCCTTCTCAGGAATGTCCAGAACATCCGATACCTTATCGACGATCAATCCCATCTCGATCTTCTGAACCCGCACGAAAATGATGCAGGATTCCTCGGTGGGCTCCACGGCCTCCATCCCAAATCGGAGGCGAAGATCAATGACCATCAGGATCTTGCCCCGAAGATTCACCAATCCCTTGACATGCGAGCGGGTGTTGGGGACTCGAGTGATAGGTAGGAGTCCGATGATCTCCTGAACTTTGAGAATCTCGACACCGTATTGCTCCGAGCCAAGGAGGAAGGTCAGGAAGCTCCTGACGTTCTCATCCGCATTTTCTTCCACTCGATCAAGCGTCCTTACTACCTGAGCCATGGGGTCCTCTCAATTGACCATTGCCGGGGAGACCGTCTCCAACGTGGTTTCTGTTCCTACGTCCAAGATGTCCTGCCTTGCTATGGCCCCCAGTTCACTGCTGTCCAGGATCAGTCCGACTCTTCCGTCACCGAGAATTGCAGCCCCCGAAACTCCCTTCACCTTACTGATCCCTTTGGGCAGGGACTTGGCCACGACTTGTTGCTGTCCGAGTAGTTCATCGACAAGCAGCCCGTACTTCGCCTCTCCGATCGAGATGATTACGAGGAGCCCGCGTGTAGGATCTTCGACGGAGTTCTCGATGTTGAGCAAGCGATGCAGGCGATACAGGGGCAGAAGCTCACCTCTCAACATGACCATCTCACCACGACCGGCGATCGTCGATAGCTGTTCCGATTGGGGACGGAAGGTCTTGACGATGCTGACCGTCGGGATGATGTAGCGCTCACCGCCGACCTGCACCAGCATTCCGTCGGTGATGGCCATGGTCAAAGGCAAGACCATCTTGAAGCAACATCCCCGGCCAAATTCCGATGTGATATCGACGCGACCTCGCAAAGCCTCGATGTTGCGTCTCACCACGTCCATACCGACGCCGCGGCCGGAAACTTCGGTGACCTGTTCGGCGGTGGAGAATCCGGGCCGGAAGATCAGATTGTGGATCTCCGACTCCGACATCCCCGTCGCGGAGTCGATCAGGCCGAGGCGCACGGCCTTGTCGATGATCCTCTCCTTGTTCAGCCCCTTCCCGTCGTCGCGAAGTTCGACGACCACGCTTCCGCCGCTGTGCGAAGCGATCAGCGTGATGTGCCCTTCCTCCAATTTTCCTGCGGCCACACGGTCTTCGGGAGCTTCAATCCCGTGGTCGATGGCATTGCGGACCATGTGCACGAGCGGATCTCGAATGACGTCCACCATGTTGCGATCGATTTCAGTGTCGTCTCCCTGTGTCTCCAGGCACACCTTCTTGCCCGCCTTCTGGGAGAGATCACGCACCAGACGGTTGACCTTCTGGAAGGCCGGCTTCAACGGAACCATCCGCAAAGACATGCTCAGATCCTGAAGTTCCCTCACGATCTTGCCGACCTGTGACGCCTTGCGGGAGAGATCCTGATGTTTGCCGTCCGCGACCGTCTCATCTTGGGCGACCATCGAATGGGCGATCACCAGCTCCCCGACCATGTCGATCAAACGATCGAGCCGATCGGTGCGTACGCGTACCGACGCATCACCTACCGACTCCCCGGGGTGCGCAATCTTCCGCTGGGTCCGGAGGCTCTGCGCGACATCGGCGGTTTTGGCCTTTCCCGAGCGGACGAGGGCTTCGCCGATCCGCTCACTGGCTTTGCCGGAGACGATTTGTTCCACCTCTTCACGCTGGAGTTTGCCCTGGCTGACCAGGAGATCTCCGAGTCGAGGAGTCGCATCCGTCGATTCCGATTCATCCGTGATCCCGGCATCCTCCGGGTGGCAGAGTATAGCCAGCAGCTCGTCATATTCAGCCGGCTTGACCAGCTCTTCGCCGGACAGAGCGCCGTCGATGGAACGGATCAGCTCCTTGATGACGTCAACGGAGCGAAGAGAGAGATCCGCGTATCCTCCCGAGTAGCGGACCTCGCCCTCCCGGACTCGACTGAGCAGGGATTCGGCCCCGTGGGCAAATTCCTTGATGGGGACGAGTCCGAGAAATCCGGAAGTTCCCTTGATCGTATGAAACGCACGAAAGACCGTGTTGACGGACTCCATGTCGTCAGGGTCGACCTCGAGCGCGAGAAGACTCGCCTCAGCTGCCTCAATCTGCTCGAGAGACTCGGTCACGAAGTCCCGCAGAAGATCGAGATCCGCATCGGGTGGCAGTTCGGGTTCGAACTTCACCTCATTCACCCGCTTGGGCTCGACCGGGGACGATGCCGGTGTCTGAGGCTCGACGGACGCCACTGTTTCCGTCTCGTCCTCTGCAGCGTCCTCTGTCTCGATGGCGTTGCCCAGAATGGCGTTGACCTCTGCCAGCACTGCGTCGGCGGCGTCGGCACGCTTCCCGTACAGCAATTCATCCAGCTTGAGAAGCGCTTCGGCGGCCAGGGTCCGTACTTCTTCTCGGACTTCCGTGTCCCGCGCGAGCTCGAGCAGCTCCTCGCGAATCGGTTCCAGCTCCCCGGTTTCGGCACCGTTCAGCTGGAGAAGACGAGCCGCGAGGTCGTTCAACCGAACGGAGGAAGTCGCAGCACTGTCAGGGGAGTCCGAGCGGGCTTCCTCTTTCGGGGCAGGTTTGTCTTTTTTGGACTTCATCGTGACTTTCCCCAAGGATCCGTGTTCTTCGAGCGTGCCTCTTCAGTGCCTTCCGTTGGCCTTGATGACCGACAAGACGATTCCTTTGCCTTCGTACAACATCGGCTGGGAGATGAGCCGTTGCCCTTGGATGATGTCCATCGAGTAGTCCGAGCCCTCTATGAAGCATGGAAGCGTCAAGATTGAGTGCCCAGGCAGGCAGTTCTTGAAGGTTCCAGCCACCATGTTCGTGATTTCGCCGATGACGTCCTTGACGTCCTCGTCAACGTGGGCCGGCGCTTGCGATCCCATCATCACTCCCGCGAGATGGCATGCCGTGCCCGTGCCGCACTCGAAAACGACGGCTCCGTTCCAATCACCGTTGATACCGACGGCGGCGGAGACCTTCCGATCCGGAGGGAAGTCCGGGGGCCGCTCTCCGTTCCCGTCTACCAATTGAAGACCCAGCAGCGACGAGAAAACCTGCTGGACCGCTTTCGTCAATTCGTCGGAGTTGATCACTTCCATGGTCTGGTCGCTCCCTTGACAATCTCTTCAGCAGAAAGCCCCCGGACGGTACGGACTCGAGAGTCCCCTTACCCCTGGATGGCCTTTGTCAGTGTCTCCTTGTCAAACGGTTTGTAGAGGACGTCGGCAAAGCCGGCCTCCTGGACTTCTGTCGCCTTGTCGGCCGCCGACCTCGTGGCCAGACAGACGAAACGGGCCGCACTCAGGCCACTCTCCTTCTTCATCGTATTCAGCATCTTGAAAGCATCTGTCTGCAGATCCAGAAGGACGACCTCCGGGCTGTGTTGGCTGGCTAATTGGAGTGCCTTCTCAGGACGACTGGTCGTCAAGACGTCCGCGACCCCCGCCAGAAACCTCCTCGCCACCAGCAGGATGCTTTCATTGTCGTCGAGCACGAGGACCTTCGTCATTCCGGATTCCCCGTTTCCCTCCTCGCTCTGGGACGGATCGATTTGGAGAATCTTACGGACCTTCTTGATCAGCACGTCTTCCTCGAAGGGTTTTACGATGTAATCGGAGATGCCAATCTTGATCACCTCGAGGACCAACTTCTCGGCCGATTCAGCCGTCAACATGAGCACCTTCGTTTTGCTCAACTCCGGCACCTTGCGAAGTTCTCGAAGCATCTCGGTCCCATCCATGACCGGCATATTGATATCAAGAATCACCAGATCTGGTTTCGTGTTTCGGGCGACCTCGAGCCCCGCCTGACCGTCCGCAGCCTCGAGAATCTCCAGTTTGAGGCTCGCGAGATACTTGCGAATCAGGGTGCGAATCATTCGGCTGTCATCAACAGTCAGAACCTTCATGCTTCCTCCAAGACTGTGCCGGTGGCGTCAATGTCTCTAGTATTATCGGTCGATTTCCCGGAATGCTTACACTCCAGTCCTCGTGAATTATCTGTGTGAATCCGTGACCCTTTTTGCCTCGGATGGAGGCGGCGGGGCTGACCATAGCGGGTTTCTTAGGAGGGCTTCTTTGAGGAGAGTAAAACGGGATCAGCCCCAGCCTGCTTCATTTCATCCACTTTCAAATATCGGCACTCCCCGATCGACTCTTTAGCCTCCATTTCTCTCCACGCAGCTTTTGTTCGAGGAGCTGACGGACGGTGGCTTTTCTGGAGGCTAAAGCGGGATGGGGTTACGGCCGAAATTAAATGTTTGGAACTGATGGACATACGGGGGATAGGGTGAGTCGGTCTGCATTTCGGTCTTGATCGAACTCGCAAATGAATTGCTGCTATTTCGTACGGCTTCGATATGAGTGAGTTTCCTTTACGGTTCCTCGAGAACCTGAAACAGCTTGATTCCACGCCGGGCGTGGCTCTGCGGGTCATCGAGGCCGCGGGCCGGAACGATACCAGTGTCGATCAGATCAGTAGAATCATTGAAGCGGACGCGGGCCTGACGGCGAAGGTCCTCAAGGTCTCCAACTCGGCATGGCTCGGTTTCTCCGGCAAGGTCACTACATTGCAGAAGGCAACGACTCTGCTGGGTGTCGACATGATTCGCTGCCTGGCCCTTTCGGTAGCAATCTCCAAGCTGTTCCTTCGAGACGACAGCAAGCGAGTGCAGGAAGTCTTCCTGGGAATCTGGCAGCACAGCCTCGGGTGCGCGATTGCTGCCGAGCTTCTGGCCGCCAACCTTCCGGGCGTGGATTCGAAAACTGCCTTCGTCGCCGGTCTTCTGCACGACATCGGCAAGTTCGTGCTCCTTCAGTGGGACTGGCAGGCCTATTCCGAGGTGCTGCAAGAGGCTTTCGAGAACCAAGACCAGCTCCAGACCGTGGAAACGGTTCGACTGGGCGTCTCGCATCCGTTCGTTGGGGAGCAGCTGCTTCAGACCTGGGGCTTCCCCGATCGGCTACGCCGGGCTGTTGCCGATCATCAACTCCCGCGCGATGCACTCCGAGGAAAGCCGGGCAGCGGAATCTCGATTGCGGTGAAGTATGCCAACGCACTCTGCCATCAGACCCGCCTCGGTCGAAGCGGCAACCCGGTTTTCGAACTGAACCGCGATCACCTGGCCGAAGACACCGGGTTCTCGATCCAGAGGTTCCGGGAGTTGACGGTCGAAGTCCTGCAACGCTTCGACGAGCGGTCTGCGCTGTTCGAACTGGAAGGCGGGGCGACCGAGCTCTATCTCAATATGGCTTTCCAGGCCAATTCCGACCTGGCTCAGATCTACACGGACCTGAAGGCTCAGCGCCAAGAGCGAGATGCGTATCAACGGCAGCTTCAGGTCCGCGATCGCCAGCTGGATCAGACTCGGAGACTGCAGGCAATCGGACAGCTCGCCGGCGGCGTTGCTCATGACTTCAACAACCTGTTGACCGTGATCAAGGGCCACGTCGAGCTCGCGGGTCTGGCCGCCGGAGAGGAGACTCAGTTCTCCGGCCACCTTCGTGAGATCGAAAATGCAGCCAATCGAGCGGCGACCTTGACGGAGCAGTTGCTCGCCTTCAGCAAGCGACAGACTCTGCGTCCACGACCACTGAGTATCAACAACGAGATCGAGGCGATGCGTCCGATGCTCGAACGTCTCGGGGGGGATGCCACCGAGATCAAAATCAAATCCGACCCGAACCTCAAGCCGGTGATGGCAGACCCGGGACAGGTCGACCAGATCCTGATCCACTTGATCCTGAATGCGAAGGACGCCATGCCCGAGGGAGGCGTCGTCACAATCGAGACTCGTCAACTCGACGCCGAAGCTCGGGACCGGCCGAGCGCGGCCCCGGAGCCGGACCGCGACTATGGCCTCGTGGCGATTTCGGACACGGGCGTCGGGATGGACGAAGAGACCGTACAGCGGGCCTTCGAACCCTTCTTCACGACCAAGGAGGTCGGAGAAGGGAGCGGCCTCGGACTCTCCACCGTCTATGGAATCGTGACTCAATTCTCGGGGTCGGTCCACGTGCGGAGCACCCCCGGGACTGGAACGACCGTCGAGATCTATCTTCCGAGTCTCAAGGCTCCGTCGGCACAGAACCGCGCTGAGTCGGCTCCAGTTCGACCTCCGGGGATCCTTCTCGTCGAAGACGAGATCAGCATCTTGAAGCTGATCGAACGTTCCCTCAGTTCTACCGGATACAACATCTTCCCCGCTCAAACGCCGGAGGAGGCCGAGCAGCTCTTCAGCCGAAAATCGGAGGAAATCGACCTTCTTCTTACCGACGTGGTGCTCCCAAAGATCAAAGGAACAGAGCTCTACCGGCGACTACGTTCCCAGAAGCCCGAGCTCAAGGCTCTGTTCATGTCCGGCTACTCTCGCCAACTCGTCGAAGCGGCTCCCGGAATTCCATTCATTCAGAAGCCTTTCGCGCCGACGACGCTTTGCCAGCGGATTCGAGAAATACTCGAAGGGAGTGCCGACTAGGTCATGGCACGCGTTCTCATCGCAGAGGCCGACGAGCCCACACGACAGCAGGTTGTCTCCTTCCTGCGCAGTGCCGGACACGACGTTACTGCATACTCAGACGGTGACGCCGTGCTCGACCACATCGTATCCGGACACGTGGACATCATCGTGACGGATCTCGAACTGCCGGGACCGGGAGGACTCGAGCTGTTGTGCCGGGTCCGCGGATCGAGACCGGAAATCAAGGTCTTGCTCACGGCCGAAAAGCCGACCTTCGAGTCCGCAGCCGAGGCCGTGCGGACCGGAGCTTTCGACTTCCTGGTCAAACCGGTGACCAGACAGGCGATTTGTCGGGCCGTAGGGTCGGCCGAGCGAATCAAAGCTCTCGAAGATGAAAACCGAAATTACCGCAACCAGCTCGAGGAGCTGGTCCGCGAGCGGACGCGTCAGATCCGAGAATACAGCGACCGACTTCGCCTGGTCGCCGACCGGACGCGGCGTTTGACCAGCTGCCAGAGCCTTCACGAACTGGGGGTCGAGCTCCTCGACCTGCTCTCGGCGAGCCTGGGAGCGGACGGAGGCAGTTTCTACGTCGTGCGGGACAACACCCTGCAGCTGGTCCATGCTCTCGACCCGGGACATCAGAAAGCCAGCATCTCGCTGCCCGCACCCGAGGATTCAGTCATCGCGCACGTCTTCGCGCGAAATCGTGGGGTCCTGGTCGAGACCATCGAAGACTCGACGCTCGGCATCGCGTCTTCGGGGTGGGACGGCTACAAAGACGGCTCCCTGTTGGCGCTTCCCTTCTTCAATCCCGACGGCGAAATCCAGGGTGCCATCGGCCTTCACAACAAGCACCTGCCTCCGTTCACGCCGCAGGATCTCGAGGTTGGCCAGATCATCGTGCTCCATGGCGTCGAGGCGTTTCGCAACATCCTGCTGGCCGACCGCGTGCGAAAGTCGGAGGATCGTTACAGGGCCATCAGCGAGCGCTCGCTCACCGGCATCGTCGTCCATGAGGACGGTATCCTCCGTTACGTCAATTCGCGGCTGCTCTCCATGCTGGGATACTCCGAGCAGGAGGAGTCTCTGATCGTCGGCCGGGATCTTCTGGAATTCGTCCATGAGGCCGACCGTCCAACGGTTCGCAAGAACATACAGAAACGCGTCAACGGACAGCCCGTCCCGCAGGAGTATGCGGTTCGCCTGTTGACAAGGAGTGGCGAGACGATTTGGGTCGAAGTCCTCGTCTCGAGCATTCAGGCAGATTCGGGAAGGGTTCAGTTCCTGGTCCACATCATCAACATTACCGATCGGCAGCGAGCTACGGAGGCCCTCCGCAGGAGCGAAGAGACGTTTCGTGCGCTGGCTGAGAACTCGCTGGACATCGTCTTCCGCCTTGACCAGGAAGGGAGAGTCCTGTACGTGAACCCAGCCGTGGAGGCGCCGGTCGGGCTGACGCCCCAGCAGATCATCGGTCGGAACCTGTGGGATCTCAAGCTTCCAGAGGCGCTGTCCACGTCTCTGTTCGAAGCTGTCAGACATGTCTTCAAGCACGGAACCGTCAGCCGCTTCGACCTTCAGACTCCCGAAGGGGAATGGTTCGATTGCATGCTGATGCCGGAGTTCCTCGGGGATATGGAGGTCAAGGCAGTCATCGGATCGGCCCGGGATATTACCGAAAGCAAGCTTGCGCAGGAAGTCGAATTGCGCCGGTTTCGCAGGATCCAGCGTCAGCAGACCCTCGTCAAGGATCTGGCCACCCATCCGGCGGTTGCCGGAGGCGAATTCGAGAAAGTGGTCAGCCTCGTGACGGAATCCGTCGCTTCGGCGCTGGAAGTGGACCGAGCGGCCGTCTGGATGCTGGGGAGTGACGGGAATTGCCTGGAGTGCATCGATTGCTTCGAACGATCGACTTCCAGTCATTCCTATGCGCCAGGCCGCGGCATCGCCAAACTCGGGAACTACATCGATGCACTTCGGGAGGTTCGGGCGATCGCAGCAATCGACGCCTATTCGGATCCCCGTACACACGAGCTGGCGGATGCCTGTCTGTCGTCCTCCGACGTGCATTCACTGCTGGACTCCGCAATCCGAATTCGTGGGAAGGTCGTCGGTGTACTCTCCCACGAGCAAGGAGGAGAGCAGAGAAACTGGCAGCCGGAAGAAGTCAGTTTCACTGCGGAGGTGGCCGACCAACTGTCACAGACACTGCTCAACCGGGAGCGTCAGACCGCAGACCAGGAAAAGATCGAGCTGGAGGAACAACTCCGCCAATCTCAGAAAATGGAAGCCATAGGACGCCTGGCCGGCGGCGTCGCCCACGATTTCAACAATCTACTCACAGCCATCGAGGGATACTCGGAGATCGTTCTGAATTCCATTCGCCAGACCGATCCCCTGCGAAAGGATGTCCAGGAGATCCGAAAGGCTGCCGACCGGGCTACTGCTCTGACTCAGCAACTCCTGGCTTTCAGCCGAAAGCAGAGCATTGAACCGAGAGTCATGGATTTGAATGAGCGAATCCTGGACTCGCGCGCGATGCTGGAGAGGGTCGTCGGAGAGGATGTCGAGCTTCTCTTCGAGCTGTGCGCGGAAGCTCCTCTGATCCTCGCGGATCCTCATCAGATCGATCAGGTGCTGTTGAATCTCGTTGCCAATGCCCGCGACGCCATGCCCGACGGTGGCAAGCTGATGATCTCGACGCGGCTCGACACAGAGCGACAGGAAGAGGGACGGCTCTTCTCCGATTCGGATGGGGGTGAGATTGTCGTGCTCACCTTGCGGGATTCCGGACTGGGGATGGACGAAGCAACTCGGAAGCGGATCTTCGAGCCGTTTTTCACGACCAAGGAGAAGGGGAAAGGCACCGGTCTGGGTTTGGCGACGGTCTACGGAATCGTGCAACAGAACAACGGCTCCATTTCCGTCCACTCGGAAGAAGGCCACGGGACTACCTTCGAAATCTGTTTTGCCCGCTCCAGCGAGGAACAGGCCCCCACCGAGCCATCGGCGGCCGCAGCCGGACGTCCACGGGGACAGGGAACGATCCTGCTTGTGGAAGACGAGACCACCGTCCGTTCCTTGACCAGGAAAGTCCTCAGTACAGCCGGCTATACGGTGATCGAGGCGGAGGGCGGAGATGAGGCTCTCGCCGTCAGCGCAGATTATGACGGGGAAATCGACCTTCTACTGACCGATGTGATCATGCCCAATCTCAACGGCAAGGAACTTCACCAGAGACTGATCTTGTCGAGACCCACCCTCAAGGTGCTCTTCATGTCCGGCTACACCGAAGACGTGATCTCAACACGCGGGGTCATCGAGGCCGGATTGCCTTTCATCCAGAAGCCCTTCAGCATCGAGACCATTTGCCAGAAGGTCGCGGAAGTGCTGGATTAGCTCCCACGGCGATTGGATTCGGGATTCAGGAGGCCGGGCCCATCAGAAGCCCGTGGCCTCCGTCGGAAGCCCGTGCTCCCTATCAGAAGTCCTGGCCCCAAGCCTCCGGCTCGTGCCCTGCCCGCCCGTTGATCGGAAAGGCAATCGGTTCTCCGTTTTCCACGTGGACTTCAGCGAGCCGCTTGTGGGTATCGGCCTTCTTGCCGGCATTGAGAGTGAAGGCACCGACCATCTCCATCAGATCCCGTGCGAGTTGGAGCATCTCGGCGGCCGAACTCGCAGACTCCTGCGCACTGGCGGCCGCCTGCTGCGTCACGCCACTCATGTCGTGGACTCCGCTGTTGACCTGTTCGATGGCCGAGCTCTGCTGCGACGAAGCCACGGTGATATCTTCCACGACCTGGCTCACGCGGCGTATCTGTGTGTCGATCTCTTTGAAGTTATCGAGCACTTCCTGGTTGATCGAAACTCCTTCGTTGGCATTGGCGGAGGCTTCTTCGATGAGAGATGCCGTCGTCCGGGTGGCCTCCGCGCTGCGGATCGCCAGATTCCGGACTTCTTCCGCGACCACGGCGAATCCCTTTCCGGCTTCTCCTGCCCGAGCCGCCTCGACCGCCGCATTGAGGGCGAGAAGGTTGGTCTGAAAAGCGATCTCATCGATCGTCTTGACAATGCGGCCCGTCTTGTCGGCCGACGCTTTGATCTTGTCGATCGATGCCGACAGCCGCCCGATGCTCGCAACGCCTTTGTCGGCACTCGCTCGAGCCTTTTCGGAGAGTTCGCGCGCCTCCTTGGCTTTGTCGGCGTTCTGTCCGGCCATGGAGGTCACTTCCTGCAGGCTGCTGCTGATTTCCTCCAGCGAACTCGCCTGACGCGAGGAGCCATCGGCGAGACTGTGGCTGCCCGAACTGATCTGGTTCGACGCCGCCGATACCTGCTCGGCCGTAACCGTGACCTGCGCCAGGGCGTCGTCGAGATTCTCAACGGCCAGATTGAGGGCTTCCTGGATCCGAGCAAAGTCGCCGCGGTAGTTGCCGCTCATGCGCGCCGTCACGTCTCGGTCCGCCACCCGCTGGAGAACTTCGGCGGTCTCATCGATGGGTGCGACCATGGCATCCAACGTGTCGTTGACGCCTTCGATCAACTTTCTATAGACGCCTCCGAACTTGTCCACCTGTCCGCGCCGGTCCAGACTTCCGGATCGGGCGGCCTCCGTCAGCGAATTGGTCTGGCGGACCAGTTCTTCGAGTGTGGTCCGCATGTGGCCGAAGGCTGAGAGAGTCGCCTCGATCCTCTGCAAAATGTCATTGACATTGCGACCTACCATTCCCAGTTCGTCCTTGGCATCCTCTTCGACTTGTGCTGTGCGAATCTCGACCTTTTGACTCAGATCCCCACGGGCGATCGCCTGGATACCCGATTCCAGACCTGCGATATCCTGCCGGCAAACGGAATCGAGGCGTTCGACCACCACCGCCATCCGGCGGGCCAACGTACGGATCAGCAGGGTTAGCGCGACAATCAGCGCAACGAAGATCGCCGCCAGAGAGATGCCAACAATGGTGCGTTCCCTGACCACGGATTGCTTCAGTGTATCGATGGCCTTCTGATTCTGCTCACGCATCTGGTCGACGATTTCGTCGATGAGATCGGTCGGACTCCGATCCAGACCGGCCGCCACGTCCACGGCCTGCGTAACACTGGATCTTCGACTGCTCTGGAACTGTTTGAGAGCTTCATCATAAGTCGTCCGCAGGACATCGTACTCCGATTCGAAGGCTTCCAGCAGCGTGACCACGTTGGGATCCGATATCGCCCCTTTCAGCGACGTCAGAGCCTCATCCACATGGACCATCTCCTGGTGGTACTCCTCCTGCAGATTGGCAAAGCTCTCTTCATCCTTGCTCTGCAGCAGAATGTTGTACCAACTCTGAACGGCCTTCTTGAAATTGACCTGCATGACCCTGGCCAGGTCCTGCTTGTGCATCTCGGAGGTAATGATCGACTCATACGCGGCGGAGGTCGTGTTGATCCGGTAGAAGAGAAACGCTGTCGTCAACACTCCTACCAGGATGCTCAGGCCCACGAGCAGAAATACCTTTGTTGAGAGTCGGAGGTCCCTGATGAACCCAAGAATGGGACTAGTTGCACGGACAAGTACTTTCATTGCATGGATCTCCCTTGTTCCAGCACATCCACGAACTATCAATCGGCCCCAAGCGCCGCAGTCTTTAGCCTGCATTTCTCCTGTGGAGCTTCATTTTCGGAAATGGCCTAAAGAAATCTCCAACAGTGACGATTAACAGATTGCAGGGAGTGCGAGTGCCTCCTGTGTGCTTTTCGGGCCATCCCACGGGGTCCCCGGGAGCACGCTCGACGACAAAGAGACGTAACCGACAATCGAGGATGGAAGGAGCCAGGTTTCAGATGACTTCGAAGACGCGCGTTCTGACTGTTGCCCTGTTCATCGGGTTCCTGTTTGCACTGGGGTCATTCTCCTTCGCGGCAGACGATGCAACGAACTTCCTGAGGAAATGGCAGGTCCAGCTGAAGCCGGGAGAAGGGACAATGATGGCCGATCTGGTCACCATTGTCCCCACATCGCACCGGATCATCGTCAAGACGACCGACGCAGCTGAGAAGACCGTGGTATTGGCGTTGAGCCCCCAATGCAAGGTCATGGAGGGGAAGATGGCCATCGAGCCGAGCTCGCTCGAGCGAGGTCAGACGGTCGTTCTGGTAATGGACGTTTCCTCCAAAGCTGTCTTGGGTGTCTACAAATACTTTTGACCTGTGGGGCCCTCTCGGTCGAAGCAGTCTGAGACGGGAGACGGAAGCTCATGCCGTGAAAGAGGAACTGAAGGCTTTCATTTCGGACATGGGTTCCCTGCCCAGTCTCCCCTCGCTCTATCTTCAGCTCGGCGAAGAGCTGCGGTCGCCCCACGTGTCGGCCGCCCGCGTCAGCAGGATCATCTCCAAAGATCTTGCCATGACCTCGAAGATTCTGCAGATCGTCAACTCCGCATACTTCGGTCTTTCCAGACAGATCAGCAGCGTGGAAAGGGCCATCCTGCTCATGGGACTGGAGATGCTGCGGACCTTCGTCCTCTCGGCGGAGGTGTTCTCGATGTTCGAGCCTCGGAAACTGGCCGGTTTGACCGTTGCCGGCCTGTGGAGACACAGTATGAACTGCTCGAACATGGCACGTCGCGTCGCCTTGGCCGAGAGGCTCTCCCAAGACAAGGCGGAGGAGGCCAGCATGGCCGCTTTCCTCCACGACATCGGCAAGCTCCTCATGGCGAATGAGAGGCCTGAGCCCTATCGCAAGGTCTCCGATCTCGTCGCCAATGAGGCGCTGCCGCCCCATGAAGCAGAAGAGCAGATCTTCGGGTTCAACCACGCGGAAGCGGGGGGCGTCCTGCTGAGTCGCTGGAATCTGCCCGAACCGGTCGTCGATACGGTCCTATGGCACCACGATCCGAGTGGTGTCGGCCGATCCTCCATGGTTTCGGCCATCGTTCATGTCACGAACTTCCTCGAGCACGAACAGAATGACGAAGTCCAGGCCCAGACGACCTCCGTCAGCCAAGACTATCTCGAACAGATCGGGGCCACCGAATCCGTCGAGCGATGGCGGGCCCTGACTGAAGCATGCTGATGGGAGTGCATCCTTCCCGCCCCGTGCACCGGTTGGCCCAGCGATCCGGCCGACTTCAACCACCAGGAGGCTTCCGCCCCGGATCAGGGATCAGGCTGACGCTCCTGCGCCGGCGGCCTGGAAAGCCGACTCGATGATCTTCTTCGCCTGTTCCTGGATCAGGTGCAGGTGGTTCTCGTCTTTGAAGCTCTCCGCGTAGAGCTTGTACACATCCTCGGTACCGGACGGACGAGCAGCGAACCAGCCATTTTCAGTGACGACTTTGAGGCCCCCGATCTCGGCGTCATTGCCCGGAGCCCGGGTCAGTTTCTTGAGGATGGGCTCACCGGCAAGCTCATTGGCGTGCACTTGGTCCGGCGAAAGGCGTCTGAGCGCCTCTTTCTGCTCCCGGCTCGCCGGAGTGTCGATACGCTGATAGCATGGCGAATTGAAAAGGCCTGCCAGTTCCCGATAATGAGCCGCCGGATCGACTCCGGTCACGGCCAGGATCTCCGCAGCCAGCAGATCCATAATGAACCCGTCCTTATCGGTGGTCCAGACGGTTCCGTCAAGCCGCAGGAATGATGCACCGGCACTCTCTTCGCCGCCGAAACCGTAGCTGCCGTTCGACAGACCGTCGACGAACCACTTGAAGCCCACCGGTACTTCGGAGACCCGACGCCCCAGGCTCGCGGCCACTCGGTCGATCATGCTGCTGCTGACCACCGTCTTGCCGACTGCCGCTTGCTCCGACCACTGCGAACGATTCTGGAAGAGATAGGACACCGCCGTGGCGAGGAAGTGATTCGGATTCATCAGACCGCCTTCAGGGGTAACGATGCCGTGTCGATCGAAATCGGTATCATTGCCGAAGGCCACCTGGAAACGTTCCTTCATCTTGATCAGGCCGGCCATCGCATACGGCGACGAACAATCCATCCGAATCTTACCGTCCCGGTCGACGCTCATGAATCGGAAAGTCGGATCGATGCTCCGGTTCACGATTTCGAGCTTCAGACCATAGCGGTCGGCGATCGGATCCCAGTAGGCTATGCCGGCCCCTCCCATCGGATCGACTCCCAGTTCGATGTCCGCGTCGCGGATTGCGCCGAGACGGATCACATTGGCGAGGTCCCCGACGTACGAGGAGATGAAATCGTAACGTTCAGCGACTTCCAGGGCACGTCTGTAATCGATTCTTTTAACTGCCTTGTTCCCGTCCCCCATGATCTCGTTTGCCCGTCGCTCGATCCATTTCGTGACCCCTTGGTCAGCCGGCCCGCCGTGAGGAGGGTTGTACTTGAATCCTCCGTCCTCAGGCGGATTGTGGGAAGGGGTGATCACGATACCGTCGGCCCGATGAGAAGAGACATCCCGGTTGTGCGTCAGAATGGCGTGAGAAATGACGGGCGTTGGTGTGAAGCCGAGATCGGCAGCCACGCGCACTTGGACCTCGTTCGCGGCCAGAACTTCCAGAGCCGTGATGTGCGCAGGTTCCGACAACGCGTGGGTGTCTTTACCCAGGAACAGCGGGCCGTCGATCCCCTCGGACTGTCGGTACTCTGCGATGGCTTGAGCAATGGCCAGGACATGCTGTTCGTTGAATGTAGCCTCACTGGAAGAGCCCCGATGCCCCGAAGTGCCGAAGGAAACGCGCTGTGCAAGCTCCTGGGGATCGGGCCGGACCGCGTAGTATTCACTGACCAGCCTTGGAATATTCGCGAGAATCGACTCCGGAGCCGGCTTGCCGGCGAGCTCATGAACGTCCATGAGAGTCCTCCATCAGAGAATTGAACCGTCGGGAAGAAACCGATCCCTTCAGCGGCGCCTTGCCGAGGGATCACCCGTTTCTTCAGCGTAACAGCAGTCCTATCCGTCTGCCAACCTGACCGACGACCGCGCAGCTGGGGACAGCCTCCTTTCGGGGAACTGGAAAGCTGGGGGATGCTGGGGACAGCCTCTACCTCGTCCGTCCCCGGGGCACGCAGTTATGCATCTTTTCTGGTCCACAGCCCTGCGAGTTCGAGCCCCGCGACTGCTTCACTCGCCGAAGAATCCATCGGCTCCGAGCCGGGCGAAGCCAATCAAGATGCACCCGGTTGCATAGGCCCAGAACAGGATTGTGATCGAGACAAAGAAAGGACCATAGATGGCTTCGAGAGACCAGGAGGCTGCAAGGCGTCGGAACAGTTCGTTGATTCCTAACCAGGCAGCGGAGGCAAAAAAGGAAGTGATGACGACGCGAGACAGCGGCTGACGATCACTGGGCAGCAACAAATACACGTGCCCAAAGAGCAGGAATGCCAGCATGAAGGAGAATCCGTAGCCCAATCCCTCCTGTGCCCAGCCATGTGAGATGGCCACGGACTGGAGCCAGTGATCGGCCCATCCGAGCATCACAAGGCAGAGCAAAATCAAAACGCCGGCCCACGCCGCCATTCCAATTCCCAGCAACTGAGAACTCACGAAACGCCGGCGACGACGCAGTCGAAATGCAGAGTAGAGGGCAGCTTCCAGCGAGAAGAAGAAAGCCGAACCGGTCCAGGCGATCAAAAGCAGGGACACCAATTGGGGTTCCCCCAGTCGCCGCGTGTAGATCCGCAGGTTGCGCACGATGAAGTCCTGAGAGATCGGGAAGAAAGCGCCCAAAGCCTGAAACACCGATTCCCGGAGACCGGCCAGTCCCAGGTAGCCTGCCACACTCAGGAGCAGCACAATTATGGGGAAGACCGAGAGGAAGAAGTTGAAGGTCGTGGCAGAGACAAACCCCATACCTTCCCGGCCGAAAACGTAGAAGACTGTTTCTACGAATACCCGAACCCGCCTCGCGATGGAGCCAGCCGCAAGAAACCGTCGACGCCCGCGATTCACCCTGGTTCGAGCGTGGGCAGAACTCACGGTCCTGCTTTGATGCTCGCGGATCGATAGCAGACTGCTCTTGTCGAGGGAAGTCATTACAAAGTTCTCAACTACATAGACCCCGGAAACATTGCGAGGTGGCAGGATTTTCCATGCCCCGCGCCCCAATTCCCTATTCTCCCAAACTCGGCCGCTCTGGGTTGGTCGGCCGGCGGTCTCGGAGGCACCTCAGACGACGGTGGGTGAGAGCGGTCACCGGACGTCAACAGTGGAAGGAGGATAATCCCCTTATGAAGGCCAGCCTCGATGTGAAGCCTTTCACAGAGCGCAGAACGAGGAAAGCAGATGAAGACCATTCTCTTGATTGAAAGCGATGAATCTCTCAGGCGACGTTTTAGGAAATTCCTCGAATTCGAGAACTATCGTGTCTTGTCCGTCAAGGATGAATCGTTCGCTCTTGAGTTCTTGAGCGGGCAGGACATTGATATCGATCTTGTGATCCTTGGGGTGAGCAGCGAGCCCGAGCCACTGTTCGAAGAACTCATTGAGGGGCTTTCCAATACGAAGGTCCTACTCCTCAGTTCGAGTGCATCGACCGCTGTTAGCGCAGTCTATCCTTGTTTGACGAAACCTGTCCCTCCGGAAAGGCTAGTGGCCAAGGTACACCAACTTCTCCACGCACGCACTGCAGCCTCGGCCTGAGATGCCCCCCAACGGTCAGAGCGGTGCTCGACCCCCTTCCTACCGATGGGCTGAATCCGCCTGAAACGCCGTGAGGCGCCCGTCTTGGTCCGTAATGTACACCGTCCCGTTGACGACGATCGGGCTCTCCCAGTGGATACCTCCGATCCGGGAGCTGTGCCAAAGACGCTTGCCGCTGCGCGGGTCGAGAGCCCGGATCGAGAGCCGGAGACGACGTCGTGTAGCACGGCTGCCGGCCATTGTTGATGCGGCAGGGTCCCGCCGGGTGCTGGCGTTGCCAAATCTGAGCACCGGTGAGTGCATCGACGGCCACGATATGGCCCGGCTTGGTCGTCAGGAAGAGGAGATCGCGGACTCCCTGGCCCGTTGTGACGCGACTCAGGTAAACAGGGGCTCCATCCGCGACGGCAGGGAGCTTGATCTGAAACAGCAGCTTCAAATCTGCAACGTTGTCTGCCGTCAACTGAGTTTCGCGAGGGTTGGTTCCACTGTGCTGCGCATCGAAGTTGAACTGCGACCAGTCCTGTCTGACGGTGGTTCCGTCATCGGCAGTGGCGGCCGAGAACCCGTCCGGGCAGGATGCAGTGAACAACACCATAAGGATCACAGTGGAGATCCGGGGAGGGACCCTCCGGGTTGCGACCCAAGATCGATCGAACATCGTAGCCTCCGAGAGATAGGATGCGGGCTCTTTTCGAGATCGAGGCCCAGTCCGGCACGTCCTGGACAACCCGAGTGAAAGAGAACAGGGACCGTCTGCAGCCGCAGGATCCACTGTGAATCAGCCTTTGTTTTCCGGTGGCGCATTAGCTTCATTGTAGTCATCTCCCACGGGAGAAAGCAGCTGGATGACTATGGGCTTCCAGTCATCCGAAGACAGAGCTGGGGGGTATGCGCCCACGCCCTTGCAGGTAGACAGATTCCTGACGCCGGAGAACTCTCGGCCTCTTCGAAATGCGACCTGACCCTCGGTTCGGAGAGAGACATCGGAAAGGGACAGCCTCCTCTG
>JARRKC010000032.1:0-38586 GCA_037388505.1 Acidobacteriota bacterium
ACGGACTTGCACGGACTCGCACGGGCGGTGTGGGTACGCACCGGGGCGGCGTGGCCCCGGACTATCAGAATCCGGCCCCTCCCGAGGCCACGACCCCGAAGGCCCCAAACCCGTCCTCCGGTCCTCGGGTCCTCCGGATCTCCGCTGCGAGAACGGGTCGCGGGAGGACGGGAGAACGGGATTCGCCCCCCCGGGCCACCCGTTCTCCCGTCCTCCGGTTCTCCCGTTCTCCCCGGCTGAACGGCGGAGTTCTTGCTGATCAGCGCTCGTAGAGTCACGGCCTCCAGGCAAGACAACCAGGGATGCTTATCCTACCCAACTCCCGCGTGCGTAAAGATCCTGTGGCATCGACCGTGACTTTGCGGTAAAGAAGGACAGAGCATGGACCTGAACGACGTCCATTTCGAACTCGATCTTCCCGAGGGTCGCCGGTTTCAGGTGGTCGGCTTTGGGGAGAACGCCGTGGACTGGGTTTGCCGCGTTCCGTCCTATCCGGAGCACGACGCCAAGATCAGGATGGAGCGGATGCTGCGCTTCTGCGGAGGCCAGATCGCGACGGCGTGCTCTTTCTGGGCCCGTCTCGGAGTGCCCACTCGTTACGTTGGTCGCGTCGGTGATGACGATCTCGGTCGTTTCGTCCAGGAGGAACTCGCCGGAGAGGCCATGGATCTGAAGCTCGAGGTCGTGCCCGGGGCCTTCAGTCATCATTCTTTGATCCTCGTCGATCACGCCACCGGAGGGCGCACGATTCTCTATGACCGAGATCCCGCCCTCCGATACGGGCATG
Source organism: Acidobacteriota bacterium (assembly GCA_037388505.1). Classification (GTDB taxonomy): domain Bacteria; phylum Acidobacteriota; class UBA6911; order RPQK01; family JAPXNP01; genus JARRKC01. The sequence goes on from JARRKC010000032.1 coordinate 788, forward strand.
CCGATCTCGACCGGATCGTGTTGACCGAGGGCTCCCTGCTGCACGTGGATGCCAACGACGTCGAGGCATCGATTCGCGCGGCGACCTGGGCCGTCGAGGCGGGTATGGCCGTCAGCGTCGACATCGATCGGGTCGAGCCGGGAACGGAGCGACTGCTCGAGAAGGCCCGCTTTTTCATCGCGAATCGCAGTTTCGTCGCGAGTTTTGGAGGAACCGGAGACTGGCGGCGTGACCTGGCCAAGGTCGACGAAGCCTGTCCCGGGTTCGTCGCCATGACCCGGGGTGAGGGCGGTGCGGCGGCGTGTTGGGAGGGGCGGTCCTACGAGTTCCCGTCCTTTTCGGTACCCGTCGTGGATTCGACGGGAGCCGGGGACATGTTTCACGCCGCGTTCATCTTCGCGGTTCTCCGGGGGTGGTCGGTCGGCCGCTGCATGCGCTTCGCGAATGCGGCGGGAGCACTGGCGTGTACGCGACTCGGTGCACGGCCGTCGATTCCGACGTTGGAGGAGATTCTCGCCTTGGAAGGCGGCTCGAAGTGAATGTGAGATTTGAACCGTAGACCGGAGAAAGTGGCCCACCCCCTCGGAGAGGAGGTGGAAGGCAGGAACTCCAAAACGGGAGTTTCTGGAACGAAGGCTGGACTCGTGATGCTGAGTTCCGAACGCGGACGACGGTGGTGCACGGGCCCCGGAAGGGGCCGGATTCTCGTAGCCCGGGGCCAAGCCGCAGGCGCGGCCCCGGGTCAGATCGAACCCGAGGAAGATGAGCGCCCCGGCCAGGGGCGCGATACGGTGCCGCAGGACCCACGCAACCTCGGCCGAAGTTCCAAGCCCGACGGCACACCGTTCGTTCCCGGCATCGGGTTCTGCCTCGATCCGGAGATCGGTGCCAGCCTCGGATCGGAATTCTTTGTTCTCAGGCATTGACGATCGAGTTGGGTGCGTGTCACCTATTGGAAAGGAACAACAACCCGTGATTGATCTGCGAAGTGATACGGTGACGAAGCCGACCACGGCAATGCGCAAGGCGATGGCCCAGGCGGAGGTGGGAGATGATGTCTTCCGGGAGGATCCCACGGTCCGGTTGCTGCAGGAAAGAGCCGCGGACATGTTGGACAAGGAGGCCGCGCTGTTCGTTCCGTCGGGAACGATGGGCAACCAGGTCGCCGTCAAGCTGCACACGAGGCCGGGCGAGGAGGTGGTGACCGAGGCCCGGGGACACATCTTCAACTACGAGATGGCGATGATGGCAGCGTTTTCCGGGTGTCTGGCACGGCCGGTCGCCGCCCCCCGGGGGCTGCTCAGCTGGGATCTGATCGAACCCGTCCTGAGCCCGCCCGTCTACTATCGTGCCCGGACCGGACTGATCGCCCTGGAAAACACACACAACATGGCGGGCGGCACCGTGCTTCCGGTCGCCCGGTTGGACGAGATCGTCGCCGGGGCGCGACAGCGAGGTCTGCCGGTTCATCTGGATGGAGCCAGGATTTTCAATGCCGCTGCAGCCTTGGGTCAACCGCCGTCGCGCCTGGCCCTCGGGTGCGACAGCGTCATGTTTTGCCTTTCGAAGGGCTTGTGCGCCCCGGTGGGTTCCCTGCTCGTGGGAAGCCGGGAGTTCATCGAGGAAGCGTGGCGGGTACGCAAGATGATGGGCGGCGGCATGCGGCAGATCGGCGTGCTGGCGGCTGCCGGCCTGGTCGCTCTGGAGCAGATGCCGTCCCGCCTGGTCGAAGACCATGCCAACGCAAGACGTCTGGCCGAAGGGCTGGCCGAGATCCCCGGTTTCCGGATCGATCTTTCGACGGTCGAGACCAACATCGTGATCGCGAATCTGGAGAAAACCACGAGTCAGGCGCTGCTGGCATCGCTGGAACAGGAAGGGATCCGGGCGGTTCCCACGGGCAGCCACCAGATCCGGTTCGTCACCCATCGTGAAATTCTCCGCGAGCACGTCGATGCGGCGCTGAAGATCGTTCGCCGGATCGTCGCGTGATTGTCCGTGCGCGAACGAGTCGGTGCGTGATTATCCGTGCACACGGACGCTGCGCACGGACGCTGTGCACGGACGGGGCGCTGGAATCGAGAGGGCCTGAACCAACCTTGCGGCCCTTGCACAACAGCCCTCGTCTCCTGCCGGGGGAAAGAGGTAGAATTCAGACCAGCAATCCGCACAGAGGTGATTCGCCTTGGATACTGAGCCGGAGACTATGAGAGAGGATTCCTTCGAGACGAAGGCGCTCCTGGCCTGCCTCGAAGTGGGCAAGCTGCTGACTTCGACGCTGGACCTCCGAGAAATCCTCCAACTCATCGTCGATCGCGTCAGCGATCTGATCGCCGCCGAGAACTGGTCGATTCTGCTGCGTAACGAAACGTCCGGCGAGCTGACGTTCGAGATCGTGGCCGGTATGGAGGAGACACTCCTCAAGGGTATTTCACTGGCTCGCGGCGAAGGCATCGCCGGATATTGCGCCGAGACGGGGAAGTCCATTCTGGCTCCGGATGTCGCCAATGATCCACGCTTCAGTCCCCGGGCCGATCAGCAGACCGGGTTTCTCACCAAATCCATCGCCTGCCTCCCGCTGCAGGCGCATGGCCAGGTGGTCGGAGTGATCGAGGTCGTCAATGTCCGTGACTTCGAAGCTTTTCGCCGGAGGGACCTGCCGGTTCTCAAGATCCTGGCCGACTATGCGGCAATCGCCATCCAAAATGCGCGTTTGTTCAGTCGAATCGAGGAGTTGAGCATCACCGACGAGTATACGGGCCTGCACAATGCCCGCTACCTGTACCAGGTCCTGGACGAGCTCCTCGAACGCGCCGCGGTCGACGGCACGGAGGTGGGTGTGGTGTTCGTCGACATGGACAACTTCAAGAAGATCGTCGACACCTACGGCCATCTGTTGGGGACTCGAGCCCTGCGCGAGGTCGGGGAGACGATGCTGGCCCAGCTCCGACCACAGGATTACCTCTTCAAGTACGGCGGAGACGAATTCGTCCTCGTGCTTCCCGGGCTCAGCAAGGAGGACGCCAGGAATCTCGTGGAAGGCCTGTGTCGGACGTTGCGTGAAGCGGTCTTTCTGAAGACGGAAGGCGATGGTGTCCATATCAGTGCCAGTTTCGGCCTGGCTCTCTTTCCGACCGACGCAGCCTCGCAGCGGGAGCTGCTGATGGCGGCGGACCGGGCGCTCTACAAGGTCAAGAAGACGACCAAGAACGCCGTGGCCGTGGGTTGATGCCCATCCTCGCGGCCGGCGTCGTGAACCTCCGCGTCGAATTCTCCGTATGGTTCCATGACGGTTGATCCGTCGCCCGGATTCGTTCGGATTCCAGGTCTTCGGGAAAGGAGCAAGTCATGCGCCGCTGTCTGGTCGTTACATTTGCAGGAGTTCTTATCATTCTGGGGATGCCGTCGTGCATCCTGGGCTTCCAGCAACTGAGGGGCTCGGGCCACGTCACCAGCGTGGATTTGTCCCAGCAAGGGTTTACGGGGGTTCATCTGGGCTACGGCAGCCGCTCGCATATTACCTATTCGCCCGACTACTCGGTGGTGGTCCGCATCGACGACAATCTGGCGCAGTATCTGGACGTGGAGCGCAACGGAGCGGAGCTGTCGATCTCGTTGAAACCGCACTTCTCTTATCGGGGAATCACGTTCGAGGTGGACATCGCCATGCCGGACCTGGAACGGCTTCGTCTGAGCGGTGGGTCGAAATGTGCGCTTTCGGGGTTCTCCCTCGATCATGATGTCGATCTCGGGCTTTCCGGCGGGAGTGAACTCGATGGAAGCGTCACGGCCCAGCGGGTGTCCTTCTCCCTCTCCGGCGGCAGCGGCGTCGAACTGATGGGGCAGGGAACCTCTTCCCGGCTGGACGGCTCGGGGGGAAGCCACTTCGATCTGGGCGACTTCGAGACTCAGGATGTCAGAGTGAGCCTCAGCGGTGGAAGCAACGCAACCATTCGCGTCAGCGACGAACTGTCGGGCAGTCTGAGCGGCGGCTCTCAGGTTCGCTACATCGGCAACCCCACCCTCGGAAAGATCTCGAAAAGCGGAGGCGCCGACATCCGCCCGAAATGAGTCGGTCAATCGGTGACACGCACGTAACTCGATCGTAAGTGCCTGTCAATACAACCTTTTGGTATGAGTCTGGCACTTTCTGCGGGATTGTGGCTTCGATCGACGGCGGGATTGGACGGTGGGTCGTCGGGCACGGGATCTCGGCAGAACCAGAATGTGGGAGGTGCGATCGATGAACGGTGCCGATCCCGCGCAGCGCGTGGCCGCCGAGGCCGGGGGTCGACAACCGACCAGGGGGTCGCTCATTTCATTCGCGCACTGACTCGCGCACTGACTCGTGCTCGTGTACACAGCGTGGGTGCGCGCCGGAGCGACTTGGCCCCTGCCAAGGCCACGGCCCCAAACCCCAAACCCCAAACCGCAAAGGCGCAAATCCCTCAAATCCCTTAAATCCCTGAATCCCCGCCCCCAGGGCCCCCGTGCTGGATCTTCACCCCCAAACATATTAGATTGACCGGGAGTCCGCTTTCCCCACGGAAATATGGCTATGACGACGGAAATCGTGGAAAGGATCCTGGCCGGAGACGTTCGCTCGGTGGGGAAACTGTTGAGCCGGATCGAGGATCGAACCGACGCGGCTGACGCAGCGGTGCTGGCTCGATTGTTCCCGCACGCCTCAGGGGCCACCGTGCTCGGTGTCACCGGGAGTCCGGGTGCCGGCAAGAGCACCCTCGTCGACCAGCTGGCTCGGACCTACGCCGAGAATGGCGATAAGGTCGGAATCGTCGCCGTCGACCCGACCTCTCCCTACACCGGCGGAGCCATTCTGGGTGATCGCATCCGCATGCACTCGCTTTCGACTCATCCCCGGGTCTTCATTCGTTCCATGGCGACCCGGGGCCGGATGGGGGGACTGTCGGCAGGCGTCGACGATGCCATCGTCGTTCTTGCAGCCGCGGGCTACCGCAGGGTCATCGTCGAGACCGTGGGGACCGGGCAGGATGAAGTGGACATCGCACGCAGCGCGGAGGTCACGCTGGTCGTTCTGGTGCCCGGAATGGGAGACGAGATTCAGACGCTCAAAGCCGGGATCATGGAGATCGGCGATATCTTCGTGGTCAACAAGGCCGATCATGAGGGTGCGCAGAAGGTCATACGCGAAATCGAAGCATTGGTTGCCGACCGAAACACGGTCCGTGGATGGACCCCTCGGGTGATCGCCACCGTGGCCACGACCGGACGCGGTGTGGAAGAACTGGCGGGGGCGGTCGGCGAAGCGCACCGATTCTTCCAGGAGTCGGAATTCGGAAGATCCAGGCGTTTGGAGGCCGATCAACGCCGCATTCTGGAACTGCTGGAGCAGCGCGCCCTGGACGATCTTCGCCAGACACTGGACCAGGAGGAACTGGCCAGGTTGGCCGAGAAGGTGAGTTTGGGCGAGGCCAATCCCTACGAAGCGGCGGAGCTGCTTCGACGGCGGTGTCTCGGCCGCCTGCGGGGCGGCGGTGAGGCTGGGGAACCGGGTCGAAGCGCGGCGACTCCATAGCTTCGATTCTGGAAATATCGCTTCCAGAGAGCGATCAAATCAGAGATCCTGTTGGAAGCAAAGGGGGGAGACCATGGTCAAACGGATTCTGCACGTGGGCATTGCGACTCATTCCATCGCGGTTGTTTCGGAATTCTATCGACTGTTGGGGCTTCGGAGCGAGCGCACCGAAGTACTGAAAGACGATCGGGTGAAAGTCGCCATGATGTCGGTCGGAGACGCTTCGATCGAGTTGATCGAGCCGACCGACGACAAATCGCCGGTTGCGAGCTTCCTGGAAAAACGAGGTGAGGGCATACACCACATCTCCCTGGAGGTTGACGATCTCGATGCGACTCTGGAACGCTTGAAGAAGATGAACGTACAGCTGATCGACAAGGATCCGCGGGGCGGAGCCGGGGGACGTCGAATCGCCTTCATTCATCCCCATTCGACCGGCGGCGTCCTGGTGGAACTCTGTGAGGCCCTACCGGAAGGCTGATTCCTATGCAACTGAAGATCGGTGATTTCGAGGTGTCTTTGATCTCGGACGGCACCTTCGCACTGGATGGTGGCGCCATGTTCGGCGTCGTACCTCGTGTGCTTTGGGAAAAACGAATGCAGCCCGATGAGCGAAACCGGATTCGGCTCGGACTGAACTGTCTGCTGATCCGAACCGGACGGGAGAATGTCCTCATCGACACCGGCTGTGGTTTCAAATACACCGAGAAGCAGCGCTCGATTTACGACATCTCCCATGAGACGTCGATCTTTGCCGAACTCGATCGGCTCGATCTGTCGCCGGAGGATATCCACTGGGTCATCAATACGCACTTGCACTTCGACCATTGCGGCGGCAACACCATCCTGCGTGACGGCGGAACCTCGGAGCCTGCATTCCCGCGGGCCCGCTATGTGGTGCAGCAGGAGGAGTTCGAGGAGGCGGAGCACGCCAACGAGCGAAACCGGGCCAGCTATCTGCCCGAGAACTGGCGTCCGATTCGCGAAGCCGGTCAGCTCGAGACGATCAACGGTCCCGTCGAAATCCTGCCGGGCATCCACCTCGAGCCGACGCCCGGACATACCCTGGGCCACCAGTCGGTCCGGATCGAATCCGGCAACCAGACGCTTTTCTACATCGCCGACCTCTGCCCGACGACCGCCCACGTTCCCCTGGCGTGGGTGATGGGCTATGATCTATTCCCGCTGACGACAATGGAGACCCGGCGTCGGATTTATCGTCGAGCGATCGGTGAGGACTGGCTGATTTTCTTCGAACATGACGCTGAGTCGCCCCTCGGTCGTTTGGAACTGCAGGACGGCAAGTTTGCCTGCCACACGCTGTCCCGGGACGGCTCCGCAACTTGAGTTGCAGGGTTCGCCCGGGAGGACCGAGTGAGTTCTCGACGATTCCCGCGACCATTCGGAAAGGACCGTAACCATGCCTCCACAAGAGCGAGCAGAGATTGGGATCATCGGCGGAAGTGGACTCTACGAGATTCAGGGGCTGGAGGACCCGCGCGAAGTGGACGTGGAGACGCCCTTCGGGCTGCCCAGTGATGCCTTCATCCTGGGGACCCTTCATGGTAAGCGTTTGGCCTTCCTGGCGCGCCACGGGCGGGGCCACCGTCTCCTGCCGACCGAGCTGAACTTCAGAGCGAATCTTTTCGCGATGAAGAAGCTGGGTGTCGGTGCCATCCTTTCGGCCAGTGCCGTCGGCTCGCTTCGGGAAGATCACCATCCCATGGATTTCATCCTTCCCGACCAGTTTCTGGACCGCACTCGCCAGAGAGTGTCGACCTTCTTCGGAAACGGTCTGGTCGCGCATATCAGCTTTGCCGATCCCGTGTGCGGCAGACTGGCGGACATCGTCCAAGAGGCCGCCGGGAACATCGAGTTTCCGATCAAACGAGGCGGGACCTATGTGTGTATGGAAGGCCCCGCCTTCTCGACGCGTGCCGAGTCCTCTCTCTATCGGAGTTGGGGCATGGATCTGATCGGCATGACCAACCTTCAGGAGGCCAAGCTCGCGCGGGAGGCCGAGATCTGCTACGTCACGATCGCCATGGTCACGGACTACGACTGCTGGCATCAGGATGAAGAGGACGTGACCGTCGAGATGCTGCTCGGGTACCTGCGAAAGAACAGCGAGCACGCCAAGACATTGCTCTCGGAGGCCGTGAGGATCCTGCCGACCGATGTCGACTGCACGTGCCGGCACTCCCTCGAGAGCGCCATGATCACCGATCGGGCGTCGATCCCCGAAGAGACCCGCAGAAAGTTGGAACCGATCATCGGCAAGTACATGAAGTAGTTCAGGAAGAGGTGAAAGATGCCCGTGTTGGTCGTGGGTTCAGTGGCCTATGATTCGGTCGAAACGCCCTTCGGGAGAGTCGAAAATGCCCTGGGGGGATCGGCCACCTATTTCAGTGTTTCCGCAAGCTTCTTCACACCCGTCTATCTGGTGGCGTGTGTGGGAAAAGACTTTCGCGCCGAGGATCGGTTCTTGCTCGAGAGCCGCAACGTCGATCTGGAGGGGCTCGAGTATCTGGAAGGCCAGACGTTTCGGTGGGAAGGGAACTACACCCGTGACCTGAATGAGGCGACGACTCTGGCAACCCATCTCAACGTCTTTGCCGATTTTCGTCCGAAGATCCCGGAGCGTTTTCGCAGCGCCGAGTTCGTTTTCCTGGGCAACATCGATCCGACGCTCCAGCGAGAGGTCCTCTCTCAGGTCAGAGCGCCCAAGCTGGTCGTGTGTGACACGATGAACTACTGGATCAATGGCCAGTTCGAATCACTGGTGGAGACGCTCCGCCACGTCGACGTCCTGGTCATCAACGACCAGGAAACCCGGCTGCTGGCGAGCGAGTCCTCTCTGGTCAAAGCGGCTCGCAAGATCATGGAGTGGGGACCCCGAACGGTGGTCGTCAAGCGAGGTGAATACGGCGTCGTGAAGTTCAGCCTGGTCGGTCGTGACCTGCAGGTTTTCGGCATCCCCGCTTATCCTGTCGAAGACGTCGCCGATCCGACCGGGGCGGGCGACACGTTCGCCGGGGGTTTCGTGGGCTACCTCGCGGGGACGGGCCGGGCCGACGAAGCGACCCTCCGTCAGGCCGTCGTCTTCGGCTCCGTCATGGCCAGTTTCAATGTAGAGAAGTTCTCCTTGGAGAGACTGCGGGAGTTGACCTTCACGGAGGTCCAGATGCGTTTTCGAGCCTTCCAGGACCTCACGCATTTCGAGAGCGTCAGCTTCGACTGAACCACCACGTCGTGCCCGTCGTGGTAAACCGGCGGTGGACCGATCAGGCAGAGCTCACCACGACGACACGGCGAAGACCACGTCGTATCCGTCGTGGTGAGCCACCTTCGGGCTGTGCTAGTATCGAATCTCAGTAAATCTCTCCACGAGAAAGGAAGGGTTGCCTCCATGTCGAAATTACGGGCAGCTTGTTTCGGACTGGTCGTGTTGGTTTCCATACAATCCTTCATCTGGGCGGACACGAAGGAGGAGCGGGAACGACTGAAGGAATGTGCCGAGGTGACGAGTGAGGTCTTGGGAATGCCCGAGGGGATCCCGCAGGATCTTCTCGACAAGGCTGAGTGCGTCGTGGTGATCCCTTCGGTCAAGAAGTTCGCTCTGGGCATCGGCGGCAGTTATGGCAAGGGGGCGATGGTCTGTCGCAGCGGATCCAATTTCAGGGGTCCCTGGGGTGCACCTGCCATGATGAGGCTGGAAGGGGGAAGCTTCGGACTGCAGATCGGCGGTTCGGCGACCGACTTCATTCTGCTGGTGATGAACGCAAAAGGGGCGGATTCCCTCTTGAAGAGCAAGGTCAAGCTGGGAGCGGATGCATCCATCGCCGCCGGCCCTGAGGGTCGCACTGCGACGGCTTCGACCGACGCTTTGATGACCGCCGAGATCCTGAGCTATTCCCGCTCGAAGGGTTTGTTTGCCGGTGTCTCCCTGGCCGGATCGACACTGCGTCAGGACTCCGGTGCCAACCAGGATCTGTACGGGCGAAAGATCTCCGCCAGACAGATCGTGCTCGAGCATAAGGTCAAGACTCCGCCGGAAGGTGCCGCCCTGGTCAAGGCGCTCGAGGAGCATTCGCCCAAGAATCTGTCGAAGTGAGTCGGCAACGGTAGAGGAAGCTGCAGCGCGTTTGCGCGATGACGCGCCCGGCGGCTGATGCTCATGTTATTCCTGATCCTCATGCTCCTCCTCTCTGCCCAGACGGCAGAGAGTATTCCGCCCCAAGCACGGGAATGGTTCCAGAAGGGTGAGGATCTGATCGGAACCGACCAGGCATTCTCCGAGCAGCAGGCGGAGTATTTCCGGAAGGCGGTGGCACTCGCCCCTGACTTCGCTGCGGCCCACTTCAATCTGGCCCTGATCTACCGCCATCAGGCCAAGCCCGAGCTGGCCCTCGCACAATGCAGGCGACTGATCGAACTGGAGCCTGACGACGCCAGGGGGTATGAACTCGAGGCTCGAATCCTGATCGACGAGAGCCGGCCCGACGAGGCCCGCCCGGTGCTGAACAAGGCTGTCCAGCTCGATCCCGACAATTTTCTCCTGTGGCAGGACCTGGGGGACCTCGAGTATGCCGCCCAGCATTACGAGAAGGCCCTCGAGGCCTACCAGCGAGTTCTCGAACTGAACCCCTCGCCCGTAGAGGTCTACTTCAGTATCGCGATTTGCCAACATCACCTCGATCGACTCCAGGAAGCCGCCGAGAACTACCGGAAATACCTGGGTGCCTTTCCAGATGATTTTCAGGCGCATCTCTATCTGGGAATCGTAGAACGAAGGCTGGGTCATGACGATCAGGCTCTGAAGGAGCTGCGCCTCGCGGAGCGGCTGCGGCCGGACGACCCGGATCTGGCTCGAGAGTTGGGGAGGCTGATGTTGGATCGTCATCAGCTGGACGAGGCTGAAAAGTATCTTGCCCATGCCGGGGGCCTCTCCCCGGCGGACACCTCGAACCTGGGAGTCCTGGCCAAGTCCCAGGGCCGATTGAAGGAAGCGGAGCGCTACTTTCGCCAGGCCCTCGAACAGGACCCTGGCAACGCGTTGGCGTGGGGCTACCTCGGTGACCTGCTGGCCCAACTCGGTCGGACCGATGATGCGCTGGGCGCCTACCAGAAGGCTTTGACCAGCGATCCCGACGATTTCGATTCTCAGTTCAACTCGGGCTCGCTTCTGGCCAATCTGGGTCGACTCGAGGAGGCCCGCGACAGGCTCAGCCGTGCCGTTGAGATCCGCCCGGACTCGGGAGAGGCCCACTATAGTCTGGGGACCATTCTGGACCGTCTGGAGAAGCCCGATGCCGCGTACGGCGAGTACCTGCGAGCGCTCCAACTGGGTATCGACAACGCTCGACTGCATTATCGCCTGGCGGCTCTGTTTGCTCAGCACGGCGAGAAAGAGAAGTCCCTGCAACATCTGGAGCAGGCATTCGAGGAATCGCCCGGTGAATACGTGCCGGCGGTCGAGCAGGCCCTGCGGTCCGTGCATTGTGAATTCGACGGGGTACGCTACACGAAGGAATTCAACCAGCTGCTCGAGAAGTACAAGGCACGGGCGGAAGTGAAGTAGGGAATCTGGGGAAGGAAGGCAGGAGACCGGAGACACACAGAGGGGGCGACAGGGCACCGGCGGGCCTTCGCTCATTTCGGTCCTGGCGCCCCGGACAGGGGCCCGGTCGATGAACGGCACCCGAGCCCGCGTACCACGTCGTCGTCGAGGTCGGGGTCGGCAACCGTTTAGAAATCGGTGACACGCACGAAACGCGATCGTAAGTGCCTGCGGATAAAGAATTCCGGTTCGAGTCTGGCACCGATGGCCGGATCGCGGCAGGGAGTCGGCAACCGTTCAGGGGGTCGCTCATTTCATTCGCGCACGGACTGGCGCACGGAATCAGGCACGGAATCGCGCCCCTGCCGGGGCCACGGCCCCGATGGCCCGCCGGTGCCACGTCTTCCCCTCTCCGTCTCCGGTCTCCGGTCTCCCCGTCTCCCAAATCGTCAATCTCAAATCCCCAACTTGAGGTTCCCCTAGTACAGCAGGTACTTCTGCCGCCTCTTCTTGAAATCCTGGACGTCGGGTTGCCAGCGACTGACGATGGCATCGACGGCCCGGCTTTCGGTCAACATGCTGCGGACCCAGCTGTTGCCGGCGAGCCGGTCGAAGGTCTCGTTGTCGAAACGGAATTCGTTCGGATGCAGATTGAGGACTTCGCGAATGATGTTGAGGGCCGTCTCGATGGGTCGAAACTGATACCGATCGAGGACGTGAATCTGAATGCCCTGGCACAGCTCTCCCTTGTACTTCGAGAAGCTGGGCGTGAAGGGCTGCGGTCGGAATCGCACACCGGGAAGGTTGTGGTTGTTCAGGAGTACGGAGAGGACATCCGCATTCAGCCAGGGAGCGCCGATCAGTTCGAAGGGGCGGGTCGTGCCTCGACCTTCGGAGAGATTCGTCCCCTCGATGAGGCAGGTGCCCGGATAGACGACAGCCGTGAAGACCGTGGGCATGTTCGGTGACGGCGGAATCCACTGCCGGCCTGTCTCCTCATAGTAGGATCCCCGCTTCCAGCCCTTGAGGGGGACGACCCACAGGGCCAGTTCGAGTCCTCGTTCCGCTTTGAGAAGACCGGCCAGTTCACCCGGGGTCATGCCATAGCGAATGGGGATCCAGTACGTTCCGACGAAGGATCGGAAGACCTTCTCCAGCACGGGGCCTTCGACGCGCACCCCGCCGATCGGGTCCGGTCGATCCAGCACCATGAAGGGGATCCGTTGGCGGGCCGCTGCGGTCATGGCGGCGTCCATCGTGGAGATGTACGTATAGAAACGTGCGCCCACGTCCTGGACATCGTAGATCAGCACGTCCACGTCGCGCAGCATCTCCGGAGTCGGCGCGCGCTGGTCGCCGTACAGACTGTAGATATGGGGCTGGTTCGGGACGCCCGCGCCGGCCTCCAACTCTCCGTTCAACCCGTGCTCCGGCGCAAAAAGAGCAGTCAGTTGGACTTCATTGCTTTCGGCCAGGAGGGTGTAAACCGGCTTCAGATTCTCGGTGACGCCGGTCTGATTGGTGATCATGGCGACCTTCTTCCCCCGAATCCAGGAAATGTAAGGTTCGTCGAAGATCTGGTCGGCACCGGTTCGAAACGTCTCGAAACGGGGTGTCTGGGAGCAGGCGGACAGGAACAGAAGCAGGAGGATCCAGGCGGCTCCGCTCTTGGCGCGGTCTTCCCCGCCGGTCTTCGACCGCCCGGTTCGCGTAGACCAATCCAAATGCTGTTCTGAACTTCCTTCCTTCACGGTCCGTAAGGCTCCCGCATTCTGCTTTGCGGCAGCCTAAGAAATTACTCCTTCGGAAGCGGTTTGCCAGTGATTTTGCGCACTCGCCCGCCCGTCGGCCGGTTCGGCGCGGCTTTGGACGCGGTTCATAGCCGGGAAGGGAAGTACCCGGCCCGCTTCACCTGTTTAAGGTACCTTATAAGGCGTGAGTTGGGAACGAAGGATACGTCGATCGCTGTGGGTGCCCATGGCTCTCGTTCTTCTGTCCTTCGGCTGTGCTCGAGAGAAGCCCCCTCATCCCCAGGCCCAGGACCTGCTCGTCGTGCTCAACAAGGCCGTTCACACGGCAACGGTGATCGACGTCGATAGCGGTCGCACCAGGGGGACGCTGGCGACCGGCGTCGCCCCCCATGAGGCCGCTGGAGATTCAGCCGGCGGAAAGGTCGTCGTCTCCAACTACGGAACGCAGGAAAACGCCGGTTTCAGCCTGACGGTGCTCGATATCCGACGAATGCGCGTCAGCCGCACGATTCCGCTGGGCCGGTTTCGCAGACCCCATGGGATTCAGTTCTTTCATGACGGTGTGCGCGTCGCGGTGACTACCGAAGACAGCCAGGCCGTGCTGGTCGTCAATATCAGGACCGGAAGGGTCGAGAAGGCGATCCCGACCACTCAGCGGGCTTCCCACATGCTCGTACTGAGCCCGGACGACAAGCAGGCCTACGTGGCGAACATTCGAAGCGGGAGCATTTCGGTTCTGGAGATTGACGGGAGCCGTCTGCTGACGAGCCTCCCCCTTGGAGAAGGTGTGGAGGGACTGGCTCTATCCCCGGACGGGCGGGAGCTTTGGGTGGCGAATCGACTGAAGAACGAACTCGTGGTGATCGATACGGATTCACTGAAGATCGCGGAGCGGATCCCGTGCGCAGAAGCGCCCATTCGAGTCTGTTTCACTCCGGATGGTGCCGACGTGATGGCCTCGAACTCCCGCTCCGGCGATCTCGCGGTGTTTTCCGCCGCAGAGCGCCGTGAGATCGCTCGGATTCCCATGGCCCTGACGCCGGACGAGAAGAAGGGGGACTTCCAGGACGTCGAACTCGCTCCCGTACCGAGCGGGATCATCGCGGATCCACGCGGGAAGCGCGCCTTCGTTGCCAGTACGAACGCCAACCTCGTCACGGAGATCGATACCGAGAACTGGGCGATCGCGGGGCGGTTTCATACTGGCCAGGAACCGGAAGGTATGGCGCTCGTACATCTGCTTCCCCTGCCGGCTGCCGTCGATTTACAGGATCCGGAGGGCCAGCGCGGCACCTCCGAATGAAGCTGGCTCCGCTCCAGACCGCTTCCGAAAAAGCGGGTAGAATGTGAAGCGCAATGCAGAATGATTCTCCTTTGCTCCGAGGCAACCGGCCCTTCCCGTTGAGGTTCCCGATCTTCATGCTCTTGCTGGTGTTGTTCTGTCTTTCCGAGGTGATGTTTGCGGAGCATCTGCCGGCCGGTCAGCCGGCAGAGTTGGGGATCTCGCCCGAAAGACTGGCGCGACTCGATGATGTCATCGAGGCCTCGATCAGCGCCGAGGAGATTCCCGGTGCGGTGGTTCTCGTCGCCCGGCGGGGAAAGACGGTCTATCGCAAGGCCTTCGGACTCCGATCCAAGGAGCCGGACGTCGAGCCGATGACGATCGACTCGATTTTCGATATCGCCTCACTGACCAAGGTGATTGCGACGGCGACCTCGATCATGATTCTGGTGGAAGAGGGCAAGATCGCTCTGAACGAACCGGTCAGCGACTTCATCCCGAAATTCGCCAGACGAGGCAAGGAGAAGGTCACTCTCCTTCATCTGCTGACGCATCACTCGGGTCTGCGCCCGGATCTGGACCTCGATCCGAAGTGGAAAGGCTATGACAAAGCCATCGATCTGGCCTGCCGGGAGAGACTGGTCGCCGATCCCGGCGAGCAGTTCATCTACAGCGACATCAACTACGTGCTGTTGGGTGAGGTCGTTCATCGGGTCTCAGGAATGAGTCTCGATCAGTTCGCTGCCGAGAGGATCTTCAAGCCGCTCGGAATGGTCGATACGAGCTTTCTTCCGTCTCCCACGGACAGGCAGAGACTCGTGCCGACGATTCTCCGCGACGGCGAGATGCTCAGGGGCCAGGTCCATGATCCCACCGCCGCTCGCATGGGCGGAGTCGCCGGGAACGCCGGTGTCTTCTCGACCGTGGACGACATCGCGATCTGGGCCCAGATGCTTCTCAACGAGGGCTCCTACCGGGGAGTTCGGATCCTTTCTCCGCTGGGAGCGCTCAAGATGTCGACTCCTCAGGAACCTCGCTCCAGCCCCGACTGGAGAGGGGCGGGATTCGACATCGAAACCCGCTTCAGCACGGTTCGAGGTGACCTCTTCCCGGCGGGTTCGTTTGGCCATTCCGGCTATACGGGAACCTCGGTCTGGCTGGATCCTTTTACCGAGACGACCGTGATCCTTTTCACCAGTCGCCTTCATCCCAATGGAGAGGGTGACGTGGTGGCTCTGCGGAGCAAGGTGGCTTCGGTCGTGGCGGCGTCCCTTATGGATGTGCGGATACCCCGGCAGTTCTTCTATCAGGGGTACTGAGGGAAACGGATGACGCACATTTGTCCGGTCTGCAAGGCGCGACTCTGGAGACGGCCCTTCGCCCGCCGCCTCCGCTGTCCCCGCTGCGGTTTGGAGTTTCGGCCGACCGTTTCGCTGTTCTACTTTCAGATTCTCTTTCTGCTCTTTCTCCTGGTCTGTCTGGCGGTCGTGATCGTCTTGTCCGGTAATTATCCCTGGCTCAGTGCCATTGTCGGTCTTCTCGTCCTCACCTCGGTCGTCTTTCTGCCCCGGCTGGTTCGGCTGGAGCCGGATTCGCGATCGCTCCCAATCGCGGAAGGACCCAATCCGGAAGATCTGGGCAAGCTGCCTTTTCGAGACTGGGAGGAATCGGAGGACTCCCTCCGTCCCAGTCTCTTCCTGACCATTTTGATCGTGTTCATCGCCGTCATCCTGGGCTGGCTCATTCTCGAGTTTCTGATCTAGCCCGGACTGCTACCCAGAATCCTACTGCGGCGTTGGATTGACGGGCGTCTGCTGCGTCGCCGCTCCTCGTCCTCCTCGACGTACCTTCGAGTACGCCTGCGGGGGCCTTCGTCGCGCGCCTTACAGGCACCCGCCTCGCTACGGATCCTGGTGAGAAATCCGGGCTGGCCTGTCCCCTCCGCATTCCCTTTTTCGGGATCTCGGGTTAGAGTGCTAGGCTGCGGCCCTGATGGGGCAAGCCGTCGGGATGAGAAGCCTGGCGAGGATTGAGGTTGTCGTTGGATCACAGCACGGAGGAAATGGAGATCATGAAGAAGCAGATGACGATGGGACTGATCGTAGGCAACCGGGGTTTCTTCCCGGATCGACTGGCAGAAGAGGGTCGCACAGAGATGATCGGCGAGCTCCAGAACGCCGGTATGAAAGTGGTTTGCCCAGGTCCGGAAGACACCAAGTTCGGCGCCGTCGAGACTCGTGCAGAAGCGAGGAAGTGCGCAGATCTGTTCAAGCAGCATCGAGACGAGATCGATGGCATCATCGTCACTCTGCCGAACTTCGGCGATGAGCGGGGAGTCGCCGAAACGATACGGCTGGCCGACCTGAACGTCCCCGTGCTGATCCAGGCCACGCCGGACTCCGCGGGCAAAATGGGTATCGAGTACCGCCGCGACAGTTTCTGCGGGAAGATGTCGGCCTGCAACAATCTCCGCCAGTACGGAATCCCCTTCTCGCTGACCCGTTCGCACACCGTGGCGCCCGATTCGGAAGAGTTTCGAGCGGATCTGGACTGGTTTGCCGGGATCTGTCGCGTGGTCGGTGGACTGGCCAAGGCTCGGATCGGAGCCATCGGTGCCCGTCCGGCCGCCTTCAATACGGTGCGCTACAGTGAGAAGCTGCTCGAGGCCTCCGGGATTGCGGTGGAAACCGTCGACCTCTCAGAGATCCTGGGTCGCATCCAGAAACGGTCCGACTCCGACGGAGCTGTTCTGAAGAAGCTGGAGGAAATCCGGGACTACGTGCCTACCGCAGGCGTTCCCGCCGAGTCGCTGATGAAGATGGCCAAGCTCGCCACCGTCGTGGAAGAGTGGATGGGTGAAGCCGAGGTCCAGATGAGTGCGGTCCAGTGCTGGACGGCCATCGAGCAGTACTACGGGGTCGTGCCCTGTGCCGTGATGAGCATGATGAGCAATTCGCTCCTGCCGGCTGCCTGTGAAGTCGACGTTTGCGGTGTGGTGGGCATGTACGGGCTGCAGTTGGCCTCGGGGACGCCGAGTGCGCTGCTCGACTGGAACAACAACTACGGCGACGATCCCAACAAGGCGGTCTGTTTCCATTGCTCGAACCTGCCCAAGCACTTCTTCGAGGATGTGGTGATGGACTACCAGGAGATCATCGCGGGCTCGGTCGGCAAAGAAGGCACCTTCGGCACCGTGGTCGGGCGCGTGAAAGCCTCCCCCATGACCTATGCCCGAATCTCGACGGATGAGATGAACGGAATCATCTGTGGATATGTCGGAGAAGGACGTTTCACCGACGATCCCCTCCAGACTTTTGGTGGCTATGGAGTCGCGGAAATTCCCGATCTCCAGGAACTTCTGCATTTCATCTGTGAGAACGGTTTCGAGCATCATGTGGCGGCCAACCTGTCCTCGGTCTCCCATGTGTTCCATGAGGCGACGACCAAGTATCTGGGCTGGGATATGTATCTGCATCATTGAGAAGGAGGCCTCGATGTCAATCGTTGCGGGAGTCGACTATGGAACGCTGAGTGTCCGCGTCTCGATCGTGGACAGTGAAAAGGGACGCCTCGGCTCCGCTACGGGCGAGTACCCTCTGATTCGCAAACGCGAGGACCCCGACCATGCGACTCAGCGGCACGCCGATCATATGCAGGCTCTGATTCAGGCCACCCACAGGGCGGTGGAGAACGCCGGCGTTCAGGGGCGAGACGTCGATGCCATCGCCATCGACACAACAGGTTCGACCGTACTGCCTCTGGACGAGAATCTGCAGCCGCTCGACGACTACTACCTTTGGTGCGATCATCGGGCCAAGCAGGAAGCGGCGCTGATCACCCGGCTGGCCCATGAGCGGCAGCTCGAAGCCATTCGCTGGTACGGAGGTGTCTACTCGTCGGAGTGGGGATTCGCCAAGCTCCTGCACTGGCTTCGACACAATCCGGACAAGCGAGGCCGGCTGGTCGCCGCCATCGAACACTGTGACATGGTGGCCGCCGTCCTGTGCGGGATCACCGATCCGGATCGACTCCCGCGAAGCATCTGCGCGATGGGTCATAAGTGGATGTGGAACGAGGATCTGGGTGGGTTCCCGCCCGAGGAATTCCTCGTTTCCGTCGACCCTCTCCTCGAGGGTGTCGGAGAGAAGCTGACCGGACTGTACGCAACGTCCAACCATCTGGCCGGCCAACTGGCTCCGGAGTGGGCGGAAAAGCTCGGCCTGCGAGCCGGCATTCCGATACCCGTCGGTGCATTCGATGCCCACTGGGACGCGGTCGGCGCCGGGGTCAAAGAAGGCGATGTGGTCAACGTCGTCGGAACTTCGACCTGCATCATGGCGATTGCCGGCCAGGTCGATCTGATTCCCGGTGTGTGTGGGGTGGTGAAGGGTTCGGTGCACCCGGGCTTCTTCGGTATCGAGGCCGGTCTCTCGGCGACGGGGGACATCTTCGAAGCGATTGCCCGGCGCGCCGGAAGTTCGGTCGGAGAACTCTCCGCCGGGCTCGAATCCTACCGTGCCGGTCAAACCGGTCTGCTTCGGTTGACCTGGGACAACGGCGATCGTACCGTCCTGGTCAATGCGGAACTGGGAGGCGTCACTCTGGGCTGGAACCTGACCCACAACGCCCGGGACGAACTGTTCTCGGCGATTGAAGGAACGGCGTTCCACACACGGATCATTCTCGAAAGGATGGCCGAGCATGGCGTGACCATCAACCGCGTCATCAATGGGGGCGGCATTCCGCAGAAGAATGAGGTCCTGAATCAGGTCTATGCCAATGTGCTGCAGAAGCCCGTGCTGGTGCCGAAGCAGGAAGTCACCAGCCTCGGCTCGGCCATCTTCGCATTCCAGGCGGCCGGCGC
The DNA here is from genome assembly GCA_037388505.1 of Acidobacteriota bacterium. Taxonomy (GTDB): domain Bacteria; phylum Acidobacteriota; class UBA6911; order RPQK01; family JAPXNP01; genus JARRKC01. The sequence continues at coordinate 19,802 of JARRKC010000032.1, forward strand.
CTTCGCGACGTTGGAGGAAGCGCAGGAAGCGCTCTGCCCGGACTACCGGGTGATCGAACCCGATCCGTCGACGAAGGATGTCTACGACACCCTCCACGGGTTGTTCAAGAAGCTCTACTTCGGTTTGGGCTCGAAGGACTCGGAACCGCTGGCTATCGGTGACGTCCTGCCGGAGCTGCGAAGGGTAAGAGGAGGAGCTTAGGGGGTTGCGGCGTGGGACGGCCTGGGACCTATGGGACATATGAGACCTATGGGAGGACCCGAGTCGGGGAGACTGTGATCAGGGTCCCATAGGTCCCATGAGTCCCATAGGTCTCGGGCCGTCCCATTCGAAGAGCTGTCCAGCCGATCCCCCCTACTGACCGTAGTACGCCTTCGGGCCGTGCTTGCGGAGGAAGTGCTTGTCGAGCAGGGTCTGATCGATCGGCTTCACCGACGGATTAACCGTTCGCGTGTAGTAGGCGATCCGCGCAATCTCTTCGAGCAGAACTGCCGTATGGGCGGCGTCGGGAGCGGAGGGGCCCCAACAGAAGGGACCGTGTCCGGCGACCAGCACGGCGGGAAAGCTGCGGGGATCGAGTCTGCTGAAGCGGCGGGCGATGACCTTCCCCGTGTTCAGTTCGTAGGCTTCGAGGATCTCTTCCGGTGTCATCGAATCGGTCAAGGGGACGGGACCGTGGAAATAGTCGGCATGGGTCGTCCCGAAGCAGGGAATCTCCTGGTGGGCCTGAGCCCATGACGTGGCAAAGCGCGAGTGCGTATGAACGACGCCGCCAATATTCTCGAACGACCGATACAGCTCGAGGTGGGTCGCCAGGTCGGAGGAGGGCCGGAGTTCTCCCTCGACGATCTCTCCCGCGAGGTTGGTGACCACCAGATCTACCGGGCGCAGGCGGTCGTAGTTGACTCCGCTCGGTTTGATCGCGACCAGGTTTTCTGCGCGAAGAATCCCGCTGGCATTACCAAACGTGGACACCACGAGGCCCTGTCGGACCAGTTCCAGGTTCGCTTCCAGTACTTCCTCTCGGAGTTCTCTGAGTGTCTCGGCCATGAGGATTTCCTTTCCAGGGTTCTTTCGTGAGTCTGTGAGGATAAGATAGTGAACGCTGGACCCGTCGACTGCAAGCCCGGGTCGGAATCGAGGCAGGAAAATGACTTCTGAAGACATTGATCGATCGATGTGGGCCCTTGAACTTCGGGGAGTAGGAAGCCTCAGTCTGGTCCGTCGGCCTGTGCCGGCCCCCGCCTCCGGGGAGGACCTGTTGCGCATCACTGCGGTGGGAATCTGCGGCAGCGATCTCCACTGGCTCGACGAGGCGGGCATCGGCGATGCTCGTCTGACCCGTCCGCTCGTCCTCGGACACGAGTTTGCGGCCGTGGCAGAGTCGGGCGCCTTCAAGGGACGACGGGTCGCCGTCGATCCGGCGGCGCCCTGCGGGAGGTGTGAGTTCTGTCTGCGGGGTGACCCCAACTTCTGCTCGCAGTTACATTTTGCCGGCCACGATCGAGACGACGGCGCTCTTCGAGAGTGGATGGCCTGGTCTTCGGAATGTCTTTATCCCCTTCCTGAATCGATCGATGCGGCGGACGGAGCGATGCTCGAACCGCTGGGAGTAGCGTTGCACTCGATCGATCTGGCCCATCTCAAGACCGGGATGAGCGTCGGGGTTTTCGGCGCCGGTCCGATCGGCTTGTTGATCATCCAGCTGGCTCGGCTGAGTGGGGCATCCTGGATCGTCGCCACGGATCTTCTCTCTCATCGGCTCGATGCGGCTCGCGCCTGTGGAGCGAACGAGGCGATCCTGGCGCATGGAGGGGACGAGGTCGAGCAGGTCAAGAAGCTGACCGGCGGCCGTGGTCTCGACGTCTGCTTCGAAGTCGCAGGAGACAATGATGCCGTGGATTCGGCGATCGCCTGCGCCAGTTCCGGTGCCCGGGTCGTCCTGGTCGGTATTCCGTCCGATGACCGAGTTTCTTTCTCGGCCTCCGTGGCCCGGCGCAAGGGTCTCACGGTCAAACTGGTCCGCCGGATGAAACACACCTACGCTCGAGCCACCGATCTGGTCGCCCGTGGGCTCGTCGACGTCCGGTCGCTGGTCACGCATCGCTATCCGCTGGAGCAGTTCGAGAAAGCATTCGCGGTCGCGAGTCGCCGTGATGGCATCAAGGTCATCCTCGAGCCGGGTAGCGAGAGTTGAGATCTGAGGGTTCTGATTGCGGTTTTCGCCTTGAACACGGCTCGTTCCGAGGCGAAGCCGCAGTGGAGTGCGGGAGCCTCCGCCCGCTTTCCGTGGGGATCTCCGATTTCTTCAATGATCGCAGACCTCGGCCGGAGATCCCGACCGACCCTCGGAAACGAAAGGAAGAAAAGACCATGAAGGTTGGAGCTTTGGTTCTGAGCCTCTTGTTGTTGATCGGGATCTCGCCGGTGTTCGGACAAATTCCCGCGTGTTACCACCACGTCGACAGCGTTGACTGGGTGGTTCCCAGTCTGGAGGGGGTTCTGGATGGGTGGCGGAAGCTTGGTCTTGCCGTGGAGGATCTGGGACCGCAAACGATTCAGGCTCAGGATGCCAACGGTCGTGCCATCTCCATCGACGTCAAGCTGGCTCGCGGCAACCTGGCGGGTTTTCAGATCGTGTGGATCCAACCGGTATCCTCCGACAATATCTACACGGACTTCCTGAAACGACGCGGTGCGGGAGTCCTCAGTCTGAACTATCGGCTGGACAGCCCTGAGGGGCTCGATCGGGAGGCTTCCCGGATGGCCGACCTGGGGGCGGCTACGCTGCAGAAGGCGAGCCTCGAAATAGCCGGGAGCACGCGTACGACGGTCTATCTCGATACGACTGCGGGCGGGCGCGCCGGGTTGGCCCTGGTGGAGTATTCATCCCAGGTTGCTCCGCTTGCCTGCTCCCCGCCGATCTCGCTGCGACCGTCCCAGTATGCCTTCATCGTGCGTGACCTGAAGCCGGTGTCCGCGTATTGGGAGAAGCTCGGCTTTGGCGAGATCGACGTCACTCACGGAGCCCTCGGAGACCGCATCTACCGCGGCCGGCCGGGCGTATTCGATCAGAAACTCGGTTGGCAGCGGCACAGCGACATCGCGTATGAGTGGATCGAGCCTCTGAAAGGCCCCACGGTCTACTATGATGCTCTCGACACCCATGGGGAGGGCTTTCACCACTTCGGGTTCGATGTGGACGATATGGACCAGGCCATCGACTTCTTCGAGAAGAAGGGCCTGAAAGTCTCGCAATCCGGAAGCTGGGGGGACAAAGGGAAGCCCGGTTCGGGACGTTTCGCTTATATCGACACGGACGCCATCGGCGGAGTCACCGTCGAGCTCCTCTGGAACTACCACGAATAGTCGCCCGGATTCAGGGCTCGCGGGATGGAGGCGGAAGATCGGGTCGGTGCGTCTCCCGGCCCTGCCGGAAGATCGCCCATGCCTCGAGACCGGCGGTGGAATCGAAAATAGTTTTGGATTCGATGAGTTTTCTCTATCGTACTTTGATTAAACATTTGCAATTCTCATGGTATCTTTGATGGACACGGAGAGGCTCGGAAAAGGTAGAGGTATGTCGATGCGAGGGAATCCAACGAAGCAGGGGCTGTACGATCCGAGGTTCGAGCATGATGCTTGCGGCGTCGGGTTCGTGGTGGACATGAACGGACGCCGGTCCCACACGATCCTGAAACAGTCCATTGAGGTTCTGAACAACCTGCATCATCGGGGCGCTTGCGGGTGCGAAGCGGACACCGGTGACGGAGCGGGGATCCTCCTGCAGATGCCGCATCGCTTCTTTCAGGACTTTCGCACCAAACTGGCGTTTCGACTCCCGAAGCCCGGAGCCTATGGTGCGGGTCTGGTTTTTCTGCCGACGGATCCCGGCACTCGCTATCACTTCGAGTGGCTTTTCGAGCAGATCGTGGAAGAGGAGGGCCAGTCGGTCCTGGGCTGGCGGACGGTTCCGACCAACAGCACGTCTCTCGGCCTCAGTGCCAAAGCCTCCGAACCCGTCATTCGCCAGATCTTCATTGGCAGTGATCCGGACCTCCGCGACCCGATGGCGTTCGAACGCAAGCTCTACGTCATCCGGCGGCGTATCGAGAACTGTATCCAGTCCCTCTGCATTCCTGAAAGCGGCCAGTTTTATGTCTGTTCGCTGTCCCATCGGACCCTCGTCTACAAGGGCATGCTGAAATCGGATCAACTGGTGCCCTTCTATCCGGATCTTCAGAACCCTTCCATGGAAACGGCCCTGGCGATGGTCCACTCGAGGTTCAGCACGAACACCTTCCCGACGTGGGCCAGAGCGCATCCCTATCGGTATCTGAGTCACAACGGCGAAATCAACACGTTGCGAGGGAACATCAACTGGATGCGGGCGCGCCAGAGCCTGTTTTCATCGAGCCTGTTCGGAGACGACATCGAGAAAGTGATGCCCGTCCTCGACGAGACGGGAAGCGACTCGGCCATTTTCGATAACTCGCTGGAATTACTGCACCTTGCCGGGCGCTCTCTCCCCCACGCCGTGATGATGATGATCCCGGAACCCTGGGAGGGTCACGAGTCGATGTCCGAAAAGAAGCGAAACTTCTATCGCTATCACTCGTGTCTGATGGAGCCCTGGGACGGACCGGCTTCGGTGGCTTTCACGGACGGGGTACGGATCGGAGCGGTCCTCGACAGGAACGGTCTCCGCCCGTCACGGTATTACGTCACAAAGGACGGTCTGGTGATCATGGCCTCGGAAGTGGGCGTCCTCCCCGTGGCGGCCGAACAGGTGGAGTACAAGGGGCGGCTGCAACCGGGGCGGATGCTCCTCGTCGATACCGAGGAGGGGCGGATCGTTTCCGACGAGGAGATCAAGGAAAAGATCGCCTGCGAGCAACCCTACGGAGACTGGGTCCGCCGGCACCAGGTGGCGCTGGACGATCTGCCCGATCCCGACTTCGTGCATCCGGTCGATGCCGAGACGGTCCGGCGGCGCCAGCAGGTCTTCGGTTATACGACGGAGGAGCTCAAGCTCATCCTGACGCCGATGGCGCTCAACGGTGCGGAGCCGGTGGGTTCGATGGGCAATGACGTGTCCCTGGCGGTACTTTCGGATCGTCCTCAGTTGCTGTTCAACTACTTCAAGCAGCTCTTCGCCCAGGTGACGAATCCCCCGATCGATTCGATTCGAGAAGAAATCATCGTCTCTCACGACGTCACGATCGGGCCGGAGCGGAACCTGCTGGAGGCCGAGCCTCAGTCGGCCCGTCAGATCCTGCTCGGATCGCCTATTCTGAGCAACGAGGGACTCGAGAAACTGCGACAGCTCGACGGCTCGCTGGAAGGCCCGGACGGCGTGTACGGGTTCCGGAGCCGGATGCTCCCGACCCTGTTTCCAGCGTCCAGCGGGGGCGGCGGTTTGGAGGATGCGCTCGAGGAGCTCTGTCAGCAAGCGAGTCGGGCCATTGCGGATGGGTGCGAGATCCTGATCCTTTCGGATCGAGGTCATGATCGCGAAAGAGCACCGATCCCGGCGCTGCTGGCCCTTTCGGCGGTCCATCACCACCTGATCCGGGAAGAAACCCGGACACGGGTCGGGCTGCTGATCGAAAGCGGGGAACCCCGCGAAGTCCATCATTTCGCTCTTCTGATCGGGTACGGAGCCAGCGCGATCAACCCCTATCTGGCTTTCGAGACACTCGACGACATGATCGGACAGGGTCTGCTGCCGGGTATCGACCACAAGACGGCCGTCAAGAACTACATCAAGGCTGCCATCAAGGGTGTGGTCAAGGTCATGTCCAAGATGGGGATCTCAACCGTTCAGAGCTATCACGGAGCCCAGATCTTTGAGGCTCTGGGCATCCATCCCGATGTGATCGGCCGATACTTTACGGGCACCGTCTCCCGCATCGGGGGCATCGATCTCGACACGATCGCCGAGGAAGTGCGCCGGCGTCATCAAAGAGCCTTTCCGGATCGTCCCGCCGGTCATCCCCAGCTGGACGCCGGCGGTGCGTACGCATGGCGCAAGGATGGTGAGTTTCACCTCTTCAATCCGAAGACCATCCATATGCTCCAGAATGCCTGCCGGACGGGCGACTATGAGCAATACAAGCGGTACAGCGCCGAGATCAACGACCGAGCGGACCATCTCGCGACCCTGCGGTCGCTGCTCCGATTGAAGCCGGACCGGAGGGGTCCGATCCCGCTCGAGGAAGTCGAGTCGGTCGACTCGATCGTCCGCCGGTTCAAAGGGGGCGCCATGTCTTACGGTTCGATCAGCCGTGAGGCGCATGAGACCCTGGCGATCGCCATGAACCGTCTCGGTGCTCGGAGCAACACCGGGGAAGGGGGTGAGGATCCGGCCCGCTACGTCCCGGATTCCAACGGTGACTCCCGCAGCAGCGCCATCAAACAGGTGGCTTCCGGTCGTTTCGGCGTGACCAGCGAGTATCTGGTCAGTGCGCGTGAGATCCAGATCAAGATGGCCCAGGGGGCCAAGCCGGGCGAAGGCGGGCAGTTGCCCGGACACAAGGTCTATCCCGAGATCGCCCGGGTTCGTCATTCCACCCCGGGGGTCGGGCTCATCTCACCGCCGCCCCATCACGACATCTATTCCATCGAGGACCTGGCTCAACTGATTCACGACTTGAAGAACGCCAACACCGGCGCTCGGATCAGCGTCAAGCTGGTGTCCGAAGTCGGAGTCGGGACCATTGCCGCCGGCGTCGCCAAGGCCCATGCCGACGTCATCCTGATCAGCGGCTACGACGGGGGCACGGGGGCCTCGCCCATGACCAGCATCAAGAATGCCGGCGTCCCCTGGGAACTGGGCCTGGCCGAAACCCAGCAGACGCTGCTTCTGAACGACCTCCGCGGACGGGTGACGCTCGAGGTCGACGGTCAGATCAAGACCGGTCGGGACGTCGTCATTGGAGCACTGCTGGGCGCCGAGGAGTTTGGATTCGGCACCCTGCCGCTGGTGGCTCTGGGCTGCATGATGATGCGCGTGTGTCATCTGAACACCTGCCCGGTCGGTGTAGCAACCCAGAATCCGGAGCTGCGCAAGAAGTTTGCCGGTCGTCCGGAATACGTGGTCAATCTCATGCGGTTCATCGCGACGGATGTCCGCGAATGGATGGCCGAGCTGGGTTTTCGAACCTTCGATGAGATGGTCGGGCGAAGCGATTGCCTGGCGGTCGACCCTGCCGCGGACCACTGGAAGGCGTCGAAACTGGACCTCAGCCCGATTCTCTTTCAGCCGAAGGTCCCCAGCTATGTAGGACAGCGCTGCCAGATCCCACAGGATCACGGGCTCGAGAAGGCCCTCGACAACACGCATCTGATGAAGCTGTGTCAGCCGGCCCTGGATCGGAAGTTCCCGGTTTCGGTGACGCTGCCGATCCATAACACCGATCGCGTCGTCGGGACGATCCTGGGGAGCGAGGTCACGCGGCGTTACGGGGCTCGGGGATTGCCGGACGGGACCATCAACTTGCTCTTCAAGGGCTCGGCCGGGCAAAGCTTCGGTGCCTTCGTCCCGCCGGGGATCACGCTAACCCTCGAAGGTGACGCGAACGATTATCTGGGCAAGGGCCTGTCCGGGGGCCGTATCATCGCCTTCCCTCCACGGAAGGCAGGATACCCGGCCGAGCAGAATGTCATCGTCGGCAATGTTGCCTTCTACGGCGCAACTTCCGGAGAAGCCTTCATTTCGGGAATCGCGGGAGAACGCTTCTGCGTTCGCAACAGCGGAGTTCACGCCATTGTGGAAGGAGTCGGGGATCATGGCTGCGAGTACATGACCGGCGGCCGGGTGATCGTGCTCGGGCCGACGGGACGCAATTTTGCGGCGGGCATGTCCGGTGGCATTGCCTACGTCTTCGATCCGGAACAGAAGTTGTCGGGTCGCTGCAATCTGGACATGGCCCGTCTGTTCGAGCTCGAGGATGCGAAGGAGCGCCGTTTCATCCATGACTTCGTCAAGCGACACTACGACCTGACGGGGAGCCGATTGGCTCTCCAGATCCTGGATGACTGGAAGGGCGCTTCCCGTCATTTCGTCAAAGTCTATCCGAACGATTTTGCCAGGGTGATCGAGGCGCAGAACCGAAATCGCAGGGCGGGACGAAGCGAAGAAGAAGTGCTCATGCTGGCCTTCCAGGAGAACGTTGAGGACAGAATGCGCGCGGGTGGGAACTGATCGATATGGGAAAGCCGACAGGATTCATGGAGTACCAGAAGGAGACGGGCTCGGCGCGTGAGCCGGCGGAGCGTCTGGGAGACTGGGAGGAATTCCACCCCTGGCCGGGGGACGACCTCCTGCGCCGGCAGGCGGCACGCTGCATGGACTGCGGAGTTCCTTTCTGCCATGTGGGAGGGGACATCGACGGGCAGCCCGCTGGATGTCCGGTCAATAACCTGATCCCGGAATGGAATGACCTCGTCTACCGGGGCTTGTGGAGAGAGGCGTACGAGAGATTGAGCAGGACCAACAACTTTCCGGAATTCACCGGACGCGTCTGTCCTGCGCCCTGCGAGGCATCGTGCGTTCTGGGGATCAATGAACCCCCCGTCTCCATCAAGGATCTCGAGTGTGCGATCGTCGATCGAGCTTTCGAAGAGGGATGGATCAAGCCGGAACCGCCCGCGGTCCGAACCGGCAAGCGGGTCGCCGTCATCGGTTCCGGGCCGGCCGGTCTGGCCTGCGCCGCTCAGTTGAACCGGGTCGGGCACATGGTCACGGTGTTCGAACGAGAAGATCGGATCGGCGGTCTGTTGACGTACGGCATTCCCAACATGAAACTCGATAAGCAGATCGTCCGGCGGCGGGTCGATCTTCTTGCCGCCGAGGGCGTCGAGTTTCTGACGGGCGTTTCCGTCGGCTCTGACTATCCCGCCGACCGGCTGACCCAAGAGTTCGATGCCGTCGTGCTCTGTACGGGAGCTACCCGGCCGCGTGACCTCTCCATTCCCGGGCGTGAGCTGTCCGGCATTCACTTTGCCATGGAGTTCCTGACGGCCAATACCAGGAGTCTGTTGTCGAGCAGTCTCGGTGACGGCCGGTTCATCTCCGCCAAGGGTCTGGACGTAGTCGTGATCGGCGGCGGCGATACCGGCACCGACTGTGTCGGTACCGCTCTGCGCCACGGTTGCAGGAGTCTGATCCAACTCGAGATTCTTCCTCAGCCGCCGCTCGAGCGAGGTCCGGAGAATCCCTGGCCGCAGTGGCCCAGGATCTTCCGCGTGGACTACGGACAGGAAGAAGCACAGGCTGTGTTCGGCAAGGATCCGCGGGACTTCGAGATCATGACCCGCAAGTTCGTCGGAGACGACGAGGGGCGGGTCAAGGAACTGCACACGATCCGAGTCGAGTGGGCTCGGGAAAACGGTCGGCTCGTGCCCAGGGAGATTCCCGGAACCGAGCGCGTGATTCCCGCTCAGCTCGTCCTCCTGGCCATGGGATTCCTGGGTCCGGAGCAGAAGCTCCTCGAGGGGCTCGAAGTGGAGACCGATGTGCGGACCAGCGTCCGAGCCGAATTCGGACGCTATGCCACTTCCGTGCCGGGAGTCTTCGCCGCCGGCGATGCTCGGCGCGGCCAGAGTCTCGTCGTCTGGGCGATCCGGGAGGGCCGGGAAGCAGCCCGCGAGTGCGACCGGTTTCTGATGGGCAGCACCACGCTTCCGTAGGACGAGCAGCCCTGCTGGTCCCGATCCCCCCGATCCAGGCCGCCGGCATAGCCGTGCAGTTCAAGACGGTCGTCCTGTCCGTGCGACGGTCCGGACGCAAATCCTTGCCTCCGGGCAACCGGGAGGGCTGTTCCGCACAAACCCCTACGGCCGAATCTGTTCACCCACTTCGAAGACGCGGTCCGCCGGCAGATTGAAGTACCGCGTCGCCCGCTCGGAGTTCCGTGCTATGAGGGCGTACAGTCCGTGTCGCCATCGGCGCAGGAACCCCCGGGCACCCGGCACGACCAGGGTCTCCCTCCCCAGGAAGAAGGTCGTGTCGTCTGCGGGAATGTCGAAGCCCCGATTCCTCAGGATCCGAAGAACGGCCTGGACATCCGCCCGGTCCATGAACCCGTAGCGAACCAGCACGCGATGGAAACCTTTGGGGAGCTTCTCGATCATGACCCGATCCTCCACGCGCACATAGGGGATGTTCTTGAAGCCGATGGAGAGGAAGAAGACCTGCTTGTGTACGACCTTGTTGTGTTTCAGGTTGTGCACGAACGCCGGTGGGCTGGAGAGGGGATTTCGGGTCAGGAAGATGGCCGTTCCGGAGACTCGTCTGACGGTCCGCAGATCGAAGTCCTGGAGAAAGCTCTTGAGAGGCTGGACATAGTCGGAGATCCCGCGCGAGATGGCCTCCTGACCGCGCATCCACGTCGACATGAGCAGGAAGATCAGCGCAGCCAGCAGCAGGGGGTACCAGCCGCCGTCGATGATCTTCAGCATGTTCGCGGAGAAGAAGGTCAGATCGATGACGAGCAGGAGCGCGGTCACCAGCAACGCGACCCCCCAGCGCCACTTCCACACGCGCGTCATCGCGACATAACCCAACAGCGAGGTGATCACCATCGTTGTGGAGACGGCCACTCCGTAGGCCCCAGCCAGGTGGCTGGAGGACTGAAACCCCAGCACCACGCCGGCCGTCGCGATGAACAGCAGCCAGTTGATCTTGGGCAGATAAACCTGCCCCTGTTCCTTCTCGGAGGTGTGGCGGACTTCGAGTCGCGGCAGGTAACCCAGTTGCAGGGCCTGGAAGGTCAACGAGAAAGCGCCCGAGATGATGGCCTGGGAAGCAATGATGGTCGCGGCGGTCGCGAGCACGACCATCGGGTAGAGGCCGATGCTCGGGACCATGTGATAGAAGGGGCTCACGTTGTACGACGGGTCGAGCAGCAACAGTGCTCCCTGCCCGAAGTAGTTCAACATCAGGCAGGGCAGGACGATGACGAACCAGGACAGACGAATGGGAGTCCGGCCGAAGTGACCGATGTCGGCATAGAGGGCTTCGCCGCCGGTCACGACCAGGAAGACCGCCCCGAGGATCACGAAGCTCTCAGGACCGTGCCGCGGAAAGAATCCGATGGCGTAAGCGGGGCTGACCGCCGCGAAGATCGCCGGGTCGGATGCAATGCTGAAGATACCCGTGATGCCGATGACCAGGAACCAGACCATCATGATCGGGCCAAACAGGAGCCCTACGTTGCCGCTTCCCTTGCTCTGGAAAGTGAACAGAAGAAAGAGAATGAGCAAAGTAATGGGTACGATGTAGGGGTCGAAGACGGGGGTGGCGATCTTCAGACCCTCGATGGCACTGAGCACCGAGATGGCCGGCGTGATCGTGCCGTCGCCGTACAGAAGAGCGGCGCCGAACAGCCCCATCACGAGTATCGCGGCGCGTGACCGCCCTTTGTCGGGTAGAACCAGGGCCATGAGAGCGAGAATTCCTCCCTCTCCATGGTTGTCTGCTCTCAGAATCAGGAGCAGGTATTTGATGGAGATGACCAGGATGAGGGACCAGAAGATCAGGGAGAGGACGCCCAGCACATTGGCCGGATTCGGTTCCAGCGCATGGTCTCCGTGAAAGCAGACCCGGAGCGCGTACAGAGGGCTGGTGCCGATGTCGCCATAGACGACACCGAGCGCACTGAGGGACAGCAGCGCCAGATACTTCTTGGTTTGCTTTTCCTTGTCGCTCTTTCGCTTGGTCATACTGATGCAGGAGGCTGCCGAAGGGATGTCGAAAGTCGGCAGCCGGTCGACGCACCGAGCAACGCTTCTCGTGAGTAGCCTAACATGTCGCTACCCAGCATGGGCCGATGGGGCGTGGAAAAGAGGGTTGAATGTCCACGTCCGCTCCCTCCGCCTCCCGAGGTGGGATGCCTAGACCGACCGCCGCGGCGCCCATCACCGCTCGTGGTAGAAGGGACACCCTGCTGTGGGTAGAAGGGACACCCTGCTTTGGGCACTGCTCGTGGTAGAAGGGACACCCTGCTTTTGTGGGCAAAGGGTAGAAGGGACACCCTGCTGTGGGCAAAGGGACACACTAAGGGACACACTGCTGCTAAGGCAGCGGGAACACTCATTTATTGGGACTGCTGCAGCAGGGTATAAGGGACACTCTCTTATTGGGGTTTCCGGCTTCGGAAATCCCTCAGGCTGAGACCACAGTTCAGAAAGGCCGCGATACCGACCACCCAGAGGGGGAAGGTCAGCACGAAGAAGACGACGAACGAGAAACCAGCAGCCACCGTCTTCTCCACTCCGAACAGTGAGAGTCCGACTACTGTAAAGAACTGATAGGTGCCGATGTTGGACGGTGGTCCGGGGATCATCGTCCCGAGACGAACGATTAGAGCCACGGCCGTGCCCTGCCAGATCGAGAGCGGGATATGATACGCAACGATCACGTACCAGAAGGCCAGGATCTGGAGCGCCAAGTGGATCCCCGAGATGGCAAAGGCCCCGAAGAGGGACGGTGAACGGGTCGTTCGCCCGAGCTCGTCGGCGAGCCTCAGCGGGAGAGTGCGCAGCCGGCTGGTCCAGTCCGACGGCAAGGGAGTGGACGGCGCATGGCCCGATCTTCGAAGGGCCGCCCACACCAGCAGGACCGTGGCCACGACCATCACCAGGGCAAGGATCTTCTCGGCGTTGAGAAACGAATTCGGGAGTGTGATCGTGAAGGTCACGATTCCGACGGCGAGCATCATCCAAATCCCGTCCAGGATCCGCTCGACCACGATCGACGAAGCGATGGCCGTCGCCGACGCAGAAATCCGCCGGGAGACGACGTAACCACGCAGAACCTCTCCCAGACGCATCGGGACGATCTCGTTCAGAAACAGCCCCGCATAGATCGCTTCGGTTGCCCGGAAAGATGAGAGGCGACCGGTGGGCAGGAGGAGCAGGCTCCACCGCCAGCCCTGGGCAAGGTAGCTCGTGGTATCGAAGGCGACCGCCAGCCCGACCACGGTCCAATCGAGAAGGCGAAGCCGGGCAGCAAGTTCCTGAAAGTCGACATCGTGAAGCACCCAGATGAGCCCCAGAGCCGCCACCAGGAAGCCGACCCACACATGCCAGCGCGCCTTCCGCTTCGGATGGCCGCCGGCTGCTGCTGCACGGTTTAGGGATTCGTCCCAATCCACTCAGAAGCCTCCTGGCGCGCGGCTATTGGAATTCACCATCATTCGTTTTCCGCTCCGAAACCCGCAGGATCGCTCTGCCGAGTAAGGGAAGCTGTAGGACATTGCGATAGACCAGGTAGCGCGGCTCCCACGATGAAGCATACTTGGCTTTGTAGCGGCGGAGTCCCTGGTAGCTGAAAAGGAAATGGAACTGCTTGAAAAAGTAATGGACCGCGCGTTCCTCGGCGGATGCCTCCTCTGCTTCCTGGAACCCCGCCAACGGAGCCATGCCCATATTGAAGCGGCCGTAGCCGGTCTCTCGAAGGGCAAGGAAAAGCCGTACGAAGAGGAAGTCCATGATCCCGGCTTCGGCATCCGGTCGGTGACGCATCAGATCGATGGTGGCCTCGCTTTCCCGAAAGGACGGAATTTCGTTCGTAAAGGCCAGCATATGCCCCTGGCGGTCGCGAGCGGCGCACAGGGTGGTTGTCCGGAGATAGTCGGGGTCGAATCGGCCGACGGTGAAACTGCGCTCCCTTCGGCCGGGAATCGTGAGCCATGCATCCGAGACAACTTGGGCTTCGTGGATCAGCGAGGGGGCGAGGGGCGGGGCGTGACGCTCGAAGACTATCCCTTCGCGTTGGAGCGCGCTCAGCCGGGCGCGTATCCTCTTGAAATGCTTTCCCCCCAGGTTGAACCGGGTCAGATCGACGATCGCATCGTCCCCAATCTTCAGCTTGCGAAAGCCGAGGCGCTGGTAGATCTCGAGGTGATCCGGCAATACCTGATGGAACGCCAGCCGCCAGTCGTTGGTCTCACAGTAGCGGATGAACTCTACGATCAGAGGTTCGATCTCGTCGGAAGGGCCCACCGGGTCTCCAAGGACGAGTGCGAAGTGACCCGCCACGCGGTAGGACAGAAAGGCTGTCTCCGCCGGGGAGAAATGAAACGTTTTGTCCGGCCATACCTTGAAATAGTCGAGCGCACACTGACCGTGCAGATGGAGGAGCTCTCGGGCCAGATGTCTCTCGTGGGGCAGCGTGTGGACGTGGTAAACCACCGGGCGAAAGGCCGCAAACAGGGCATAGGAGAATGTCATGCCTGTTGAGAGGTAGAGCGAATCGACGAACCAGCGTGCATGGCGTGTGTGGGGGACGATCTCAGGATCTCCGACCAGTGACAGAAACAGAAGCGTCCTCCGAATCGAGTCACCGAGTGTGAAGTTGATGCCGAACTCCCGTGGATCGAGGAACCAGAAGCCGGCGACGCCGTAGGCAAGCACGACCAAAAACGTTCCGGCGAAGCTGACAGCCAGCCAGCGGCCGTTGGGGATGCTGCTGAGTACCTTGAAATGTCCGCGTGTTCTCCAGAGGAATATCAGCAACCCTGCGGACAGCCCCGCCAAGAGGAAGGAGGGGCCTTTCAGCAGATGGATCAGAGCGGAGAACACCGACAGGACGGCGACGAGAGAGACCGCCCGTCTTTTACGGCGATAGAGGTGAAAGGACGCGATGACGAACGCAAGACCCGTGAGGAGAATCGCCGAGCGGGTATGATGAAACAGCTCGAGCGGCAGGAACCTGGGCCAGTTCGCCAGGTGATGGGGTGGAGGAGGCCCGACGACCGACCAGACATTCGAGAGTCCGGCGACCAGGGTCATGAGAGAGACGATTCTGACAGCTGGAGCACCTTGCCCCACGTGGCGTCACTCCTTTGAGCAAGCATCTCACAACCGCAAGGAAAAGGCCGATCAGATGCCTCCGGTGATATTGTGCGACTTCCCACCCTGCAGATGGAAGCTGTTCCCGACAGATGGAGGCTGTCCCCACGGCGGAGAGAACGAGGCTGTCCCCAGGAGGCTTGCTCCGAGTTATCGCGACAAGCCCTTCCGCAGGCGGCGTCCGACTTCTTCCAGCAAGGCTTCCGTCTTGCAGAACGTGAAACGGACCAGTTGACGGCCCAGTTCGGGCCGGCTGAAAAAGCTGCTGCCTGGCACCGCGGCAACGCCCTGTTCCCGGATCAGACGCTTTACGAACTCGACGTCGGTTTCGTCGGTCAATTGGGAAATGTCGGCCATGATGTAGTAAGCGCCGTGTGGGGTCCAGGTTTTGAAGCCTGCATCCTCGAGAATGGCAAGGAGAAGATCCCGCCGTCTGCGATAGTTCTCGGCGAGATTCTGGTAGTAGTCGGCTCCGATGCGCAGGGCTGCCGCTGCGGCTTCCTGGAGCGGCGCCGGCGCTCCGACGGTGAGGAAGTCATGCACTTTGCGGATAGCGCCGGTAAGATCGGCAGGGGCAATGACGTAACCGAGTCGCCAGCCCGTGACACTAAACGTCTTTGAGAGGCCACTGATCGTCACCGTACGATCGCGCATTCCCGGAAGCAGGGCAATCGGACGATGCCGATGTCCGTCGTAGGTGATGTGCTCATAGATCTCGTCTGTGATGACGTAAAAGCCGTGCCTGCGGGCCAGTTCGGCAATGGATTCGAGTTCTTGATCCGAGAAGACCCGCCCGGTGGGGTTGTTCGGCGTGTTCAGTATGAGGGCTCGAAGACCACTGCGGGAGGCCGCCTCTCGAATTCTGGTCTCGATGGAAGCGTAGTCGAAGGCCCAGGCTCTTTGCGCGTCAAGCGGAACGAAGACCGGAACAGCGCCGGCGATCACGGTGTCGGGACCGTAGTTCTCGTAGAAGGGTTCGAAAACCGCGACCTGCTCAGCTGGATCGATCAACGCCAGAATCGATGAGATCATCGACTCAGTGGCGCCGCAGCAGACCGTGATTTCACGCTCGGGATCGACCTCCCAACCGTAGTGACGCGCATACTTCTCTGCAATCGCCTCTCGAAGCCTTGGGGAGCCCCAGGTGATGGCATACTGATTGAACTCGGCATCGATGGCCCGATGTGCGGCCACTTTGATGAAGTGAGGAGCAGGAAAATTGGGAAACCCCTGGGCCAGATTGATGGCACCGTGACGGTTTGCGAGACGGGTCATCTCGCGGATCACCGACTCCGTAAATCGGCCCGCCTTCAACGAGACTCTTCGTTCTGCTCCCTGGTCAGGCATTCTCCGCGACCTGGGGGCCCGGGTAACCCTCGCCCATCAGCCCCTCGTCATCCTGAGCCAGCACTTGCACCAACTGATCATGGAAGTAGTCCGTCGAGGCTTTGACGGAAGGATGGATCCTTTTCTCGTACATATCGCGGCTGCGATCGATGTCGTTTTTGAGACGGATGTAGAGGTCGCCATTCTGACGCCCTGCTTCGACCTCCTGCTCGTTGTACAGTTTGATCTCGGCGACCAGCAGCCGAGCGAATCTGTGAGCTTCCGCACGGAGAACTTCGTCCGGCGAGGTCGTTTCCTCCGACTCCTGCAGAATCTCGGGGGCGGTTTCTTCCGACGGTTCCTCTTCCTCTCCGGGGGCGGGCTCCTCTTCTACTTTCTCCGTGGAGGAGGTGATCGCAGCTTCGTCGGTTCCGGCCACTTCCCATTCGGCGGGCGGCGCAGCCTCTTCGGCCATCGAGTCACCTTGCACCGGGAGTTCTTCCTCTCGCTCCGGTTCCGCGGTCTGCGTCCACTCAGGCCCTTCCATCCCCGGGGACTCTTGTTCGGGTTCTTCGACCGCCTCGGCCCTGGCTTCCGTTCCCACCGGGGGTGTTCCCGACTCGCCCGGCTCTTGTTCCTCGAGAGGGGCTTCGAAAACGCTCTGCTGGCGGGCTTTCTGAGCTTCCAGCCAGTCGGTAGACGCCTGGCCCATCAACCGATCGAACTCATCCTCGGACAAACCCAGGTCTTCGGGCTTCAAGTCCGCTTTGGATTCCATCGTCCAGGCCGATTCGCCGGCCGGTGCCTCCGGAGGATGCTCGGCCGCTGGCTGTTCCGCCGTTTGCTCTGCAAAACCCTCTGCCTCCTCCACCTGCGCTTCTGCCGGCTCAAGTGGGGCAGCCTCCTCCGTCGGCGGCTGGAGTTCGGGGGAGGGGGGAAGCTCCTCCGAAGGCTCGAACTCACTCGCTTCCTCGTGGAGTTCAGGGGCGACGTGTTCAGGTTCTGACACCGCGCTCGGGCCGGCGGCCTCCTCCGTCGGGGTTTCGACGGTCGTTGGCTGGGCAGCCTCGGCTGTTTCGGGAGTCGCTCTCCCGGTAGACAGGTCTTCGAGCGTTGGCCACCGGCTCGGCATGGGGCCGCCCTGCTCCTGGGCTTGAACCATTTGTCCCAGGTATTGGTTCTGAAGGACGAGACGCGCCATCTCGACGAGTAGTTCTACTGAATCGGTCTCCGGCTCGGGCTGGCCATCGACATAGAGGATTACAGGTATTCGCGATCCAAAGGACATGGGGAACAGGGTCGCTTTGCCACGACCCTCAAGCGCGAGCATCCACCGGGGCGGATCTTCGGATCCGAGATCGAATTCCAGAATCTGCTGTTCCCGGATCGAATCCAGCAGTGGGTCTTCGCTGGGGATTTCTGTGCGCTCCCAACCGGCGAGAGCAAGGCCCTGAGCCCGCCATGCCCGATACTCGCCCTCGTCTCCCTCAAGAAACAGAACGGCTCTGGCACAGTATCGCATCGTCTCTTCAAGGAGTCGCTCGAGGATCCCGGTTTGATCGCTCCCCAGAATAAGGCTGCGGACTGCCTGGGCGGCGCCCTGGAGGTTCATTGGGCTGGGAGGCGGTGCGCTCGGCTCGTCGGCAACGCCAGGGATTTCAAGATCCCCGACGATGCGGTCGATCTCGAGAAGCTTGGTCCGAAGCTCACCAACTTCACGTCGAAGGCGTTCCAGTGGGGTGCCGTGTACTTCCTCGCTCATGGGCTGATCCTCCTCAAGAGAATGCCACGAGAACCCTGCTGGAGCCGAGGTTCTGGGGCAACTGAGCAGAGAGATGTTACCACATAGGTCCGGCAGGAACTCGGTCCGTGTTTGGCGCGGAAGTACCCGCAACCGCAGAGCCGCAACAGGGGCGAATGAAGTCCGCAACGGATGGATTAATCCAGGAACTTTTCGGAGATCTCGAAGCCGACGAGAGAGACGGTCAGTGAAGCAAGTACCACAATGGAGATTCCGTTGACGCCGCCGATCCAGCCCATCTGCATCAGCACGCCCAGGAAGCCCAGGCCATGGCACAGGCGTATTCCCGAGACGCGTACTCGTGAACGTCTTGGGTATCGCCATTTGAAGAAGATGAAACCAAACGAAGCCGCCGAGAAGCAGAACAAGGCCCCGTATCGAAATATGTCGGCAGTCATAGACTCAGTTGGTTCGAATCGATTCCGTCCGCGGCAGTTCGCCGCGTCCTTCATTCATCTATTTCGTCTTTCTTTCGGTTCTATTCTCTCAGCTTTTCCGTATCGCAGACACCCTCACAGTCTACAGACACTCTTGGGAACAATTCGTTCCACGAAACAAGAGGGCGAGTCTGTCGGTCAAGGATTGGGAGGGGCGAGGTCGAAGACCGGTTTCCGCGGTCGGCCCGAGCCTCAACCGCGAGCGTGGGAGCGTTGTTCGCGCAGGCTGAAGAGTGGGTCGCCGGGGGCGTCCCGTTGGGGGATGGGATGCTTGCGTCTGAGATAGTGGCCCCTGGCCTGATACTGCTCGAGCACGCGGGCTACGTTCTCGCGCGATCCGATGGCGATGCCGTCGAGGAAG
>JARRKC010000033.1:0-91423 GCA_037388505.1 Acidobacteriota bacterium
CGCCGCCGGCCTTTACTCCCGGCGCAAGAACCCCGTGCCCCTCGGTGTCGGCAATCTCTTCGCTCTCCGGGAACAGCGCCGCAACTTCGTCCCCATCTGAGGCACAGCTTGAATCCCGTCGACCTCCGAGGATTCCAGGACTCTTCATTAGGCCGCGGCGGGATCCGGTCGGGAAGCGCCAATGATTCGCAGGGTACGTCAGGTTCGGGAGCAGCAATCCGCCAGAATAGAAAGGGAACGGAACCGGTGTGGTGACCGATACTCGAATCCGACCCAGCGAGGCGACAGTGCGATAGCTTGGAAAGATGCCATGAATCACAGCCAGTCGGCAGCTGACAGGCAACTCACACGAACAAGGGACGCTTCTTTCAAGACCTTTATACCGGCGCGAATGGACCGTCTTCCCTGGAGCAGATTCCACTGGCTCGTCATAGTCTCTCTGGGAATAACCTGGGTTCTCGATGGCCTCGAGGTCACCATTAAGGGTGCGATCAGCGGGGTTCTGCAGGAACCTGGGACACTGCATTTCACCAGCGCCGAAATTGGCATGATCGCTTCCTTCTATTTGACTGGAGCAGTTCTTGGTTCTCTATTCTTTGGGCGCCTGACGGACAGCTACGGTCGCAAGAAGCTCTTCTTCGTGACGTTGACGGTTTATCTGGCTGGGGCACTTCTCACTGCTTTTTCCTGGAATCTCTGGAGTTTCATTTGCTTCCGCTTCATCACCGGCAGTGGGATCGGCGGTGAGTATTCAGCCATCAATTCGGCGATCGACGAGCTCATACCGGCCCGCGTCCGCGGATGGACCGACCTTGTCATCAATGGCAGCTATTGGATCGGAGCGGCGATCGGTTCCGGCGCGACGGTCATCCTGCTGGACCCGAACATCCTGCCGGTCGATCTCGGATGGAGGTGCGGATTCGGGATCGGCGCCCTTCTGGGCTCGTTCATCTTGCTCCTTCGCAAGCACGTGCCGGAAAGCCCACGTTGGCTTATAACTCATGGCTATCTCGAGGAAGGGGAAGCTATTGTCCAGCAGATTGAAGCATGGGTGCAACGAGAAACGGGAGAGAAGCTTGCGACTCCGGAGTGCGGACTGACGATACATCCCCGAAGGAACTTCAGTTTCCGAACCGTTGCTCGAACGGTGTTCCGAAGTTACCCGACTCGTTCCATTCTGGGCCTCTCTCTGATGATCTCGCAGGCTTTTCTCTATAACGCTATTTTCTTTACCTATGCGCTCGTACTGACGCGCTTCTACAACGTCAACCCGGATGTGACAGGGCTCTTCTCCTGCCATTTGCAGTAGGCAATTTCACGGGCCCGCTTATTCTTGGTCGCTTCTTCGACACGGTGGGCCGAAGACAAATGATAGCCGGCACATACAGCGCCTCTGCACTGCTGCTGCTCGGAACCGGATGGCTGTTCGTACATGGTATGCTGACCGCTTATTGGCAAACGGCACTCTGGACCATCATCTTCTTTTTCGCATCTGCAGCAGCCAGCTCAGCTTATCTTACGGTCAGTGAAATTTTCCCGCTGGAGACTCGGGCGCTCGCGATTGCTCTCTTCTACTCCGTTGGTACTGCAGCCGGCGGCATCGCGGCGCCCTGGCTCTTTGGAGTGCTCATTGGTAGTGGATCCCGCCTCAATGTCTTCTACGGGTACCTCGTCGGATCGGTCCTGATGCTCACCGCGGCCGGGGTTGAAGTGTGGCTTGGAGTAAAAGCGGAACGAACTTCACTCGAGGCCATTGCGGCTCCGCTCTCAGCCGAAACAGAGAAGGATTGAGCGGCTCGAGCGGCAAGCTACCGAAGAGCAAGAGGTGAGTGTCCCCTTTCGCCGTCCTCCCGCTCGTTCCCATCCGGCCCACTCCGCGCCCAAACTTCTGAATCCCATCCTTGTCGGCTGGGACTACCACAACCCGGCACGGGCGCGAATCGGCGCCGCTGCGTCGACGGTTGCGGTAAGCTGTTGTTCCCGAACGGTGAACTGGCCGACTGCCTTGGGGCTATCCGGGTCTCGCTGAAAGAAAAGCAGTGTCCTCTACTCCCAGCCCCCTACTCCCAACGCTGAAAGAAGAGTGTCCCCTGCTCCCAACACAGTCTGTTTCCACGGAAGGTCCGTGCTACTCTCAGCTTGTCTCATCGATGAATCGCTGGATTCTGCACGTCGACATGGACGCCTTTTACGCGTCGATCGAGCAACGCGACCACTCCGAGTTTCGGGGACGGCCAGTCGTCGTTGGCGCCGATCCCCGTCAGGGGTTCGGCCGGGGTGTCGTTGCGGCCTGTTCCTACGAGGCGCGCAAGTTCGGCATCCATTCTGCCCTCCCCATCGGCCAGGCCTATCGAAAATGCCCGGATGCGATCTTCGTTCGGCCGGACATGGCCAAATACAAGGAGGTCAGCCGACACCTCCGGATGATCTTCGCCGAGATCACCGACCTCGTCGAACCCATCAGTATCGATGAGGCCTTCCTTGACGTCAGCGCACTCGTCCAGGGACCGGAGGCTGCCGTGAGGCTTGCTCGTGACCTCAAGCAGCGGATTCGCTCGGGAGAGGAGTTGACCGCTTCGATCGGGATCGGTCCGAGCAAGTTCGTCGCCAAGATCGCCTCCGACTTGCGCAAGCCCGACGGACTGCTCCTGATTCGTCCGCGGGAAGTGCTGCAGTTCCTCGATCCGCTGCCGGTCTCACGCCTCTGGGGAGTCGGTCCGAAAACCGGGGAGCGGCTCAGCAAGATGGGTGTGACCACCATCCGGCAACTCAGACAGATCGATGCTGAGACGCTCCGGCAGCGTTTTGGCAAAATGGGAAACCATCTTTCACGCTTGGCCAACGGCATCGACGACCGACCGGTCGTTGTGGAGCGACAGGTCAAATCGATCAGTCAGGAACACACCTTCTCCGTCGATACGGACGACCGCAAGCAAATGGATGCGGCGCTTGCCAAAATGAGCGACAAGGTTGCGTCACGCTTAAATGAAGCGGACCTGCTGGCTCGGACGGTTTGTCTCAAGCTGCGCTACGGCAACTTTCGGACGCTGACCCGCCAGGTGACCCTCAGACGACCCACGATGGACGGGAAAGAGATTCTGGGAATTGTCCGCAGACTCCTCGATCGCCAACTGCAGCCCGGCGCAAAGGTACGGTTGTTGGGTGTCCGTGCTGCCTTGCTCCGACCTCGAAGATCCGGCAGCCAGTTTTCGTTGTTGTTTTAGCCTGCCCGGCAAATTGACCAGCATCGAGGGAGCTTGTCATGTCGGAATGTCACGCCGTTGATTGGGATAGAGGGAAACTCCGTGCGGGTGCTCCGACAGCACAATCCGCGACGCCCCATTGGGCTGGAAGAAAATCAGTGTCCCCGACTCCGCAAGCTCCCGACTCCGCAAACTATTCATTGGGGCAATCCGTCCCGGTGCACCGACAGCACAATCCCATGGCCATTCCTGCGTGATCGCGGTTCCTATGCACACGCCAGCACTGCCAATGCCACTGCTTCGTCACCTGGGACAGGCGAGGACGCTTTTCCTACTCAAGAAGAAGCAGGGCCGGAGTCTCGAGGAGGCGAATGACATGATGAAGGAACTGGGCGGCCACGAGTCCATCGACGACTCGATGATCGAGGGAGAGTGAGAGATTCATGGTCTCCCGGATGACGATCTCACCTTCTCGGACGACCGGCCGCTTGGCAATCTTGTGGATACCCAGAATGGCGACTTCCGGATAGTTGATGACGGGTGTCGCCGCAATTCCCCCCAGAGGACCGAGACTCGTCACCGTGAACGTGCTGCCCTTGAGATTATCCAAACTCACACGACCGTTGCGCGCCGATTCGGTCAGCGTGAGGATTTCGTCAGCCAGCGACAGAAGCGGCTTGGCATCCACGTTGCGCACAACCGGAACGATCAGCCCTTCCGGCGTCGCGGTGGCGATCCCGATGTTGTAGCACTTGAGCAGCTTGATTTCTCCCTTGCCCTCGTCCAACGTGGCGTTGAGCAGAGGAAACTGCTTGAGCCCGGAGACCACGGCCTTGAGGATGAACGGAAGATAGGTGAGCCGGCGCGAATCGTCCGTCTCCAAGTAACGATTCCGAAGCTCGACCAACTGCGTGGCGTCGACCTCCTCGATGTACGTGTAGTGAACCGCTGAACGATGAGACAGTGTCAACCGATCCCCAATCCTGCGACGGAGTCCCCTGTATGGAATCGTGTCGAACTCCCCGGTCGAGGCCGCGGCCTCCGTCTCTCTAGGGCGCTCCACGACGCCGCCTTCGGCATGACGGTCCAAATCTCCCTGGGTGATCCTCCCGCCAGGGCCCGTCCCGGTGACTTCCCTGAGATCAATGTTCCGAGAGCGGGCCAGGCGTCGCACAGCCGGCGTGGCAAGCACCTCGGAAGCCACTCCCTGCGGAGGTTCTTTCTGTGGTTTCTCGGGCTTCGGAGATGATGGGGCGGGCTCCTCCTGCCGGCCCTCCTCCGAAGTTGAAATCGGGATCCGCCCTTCCGTCTCAATCACCACCAGTGTCGATCCCACGGCAACTGTTTCGCCCTCCCCTCCCCGTGTTTCCAGGACTTTCCCGCTAATCGGAGATGGGATTTCGACGGTGGCCTTGTCCGTCATGACTTCAACCATCGGCTGGTCTTCCGATACATCTTCTCCGGCCGCGACCAACCATCTGACGATTTCCCCTTCGACGACTCCTTCACCGATATCGGGCAATTTGAACTCATAGGTCATATATGAATCCTCGCTCTCTTCGTCCTAGCTCCCGAGACTCGAGACTCAGAAGGAGCCGACTTCGCCCCCTGCTTTCCCCCAGGAAGGACTAGAAGTTCATTACGCCGGCCAGCGCCTCGCGAATCCGCTTCTCGTTGGGCAAATACTCACTCTCGAGTGTGTAGGGGAAGGGGGTATCGAAGCCCGTCACCCTTGCGATCGGAGCCTGCAGGTTCAAGAGTGCCTTTTCACAGATCGTGGCCGCCAGCTCGGCCCCGAAGCCGCAGGTGCGAGGCGCCTCGTGAACGATAACGACGCGACCCGTCTTCCTCACGGACTCCAGAATCGTGTCGATGTCAAACGGCATCAGCGTGCGCAGGTCGATGACTTCACAGGAGATCCCATCTTCACTCGCAGCCGTCTCGGCCGCTTCGAGCGCCGTATGCAGCATCGCGCCGTACGCCAAAACGCTCACGTCGGAACCGATCCTGGCGACCCTGGCTTTGCTCAACTCAATGACGTAGTCCCCCTCCTCGACCTCGCCTTTGGCTGCTCGATAGATCCTTTTCGGCTCCATGAAGATAACCGGATTCTCATCCCGAATAGAGGCGATCAAAAGGCCTTTGGCGTCATGGGGATTCGAAGGTACAACGACTTTGAGCCCAGCCGTGTGGATGAAGTAGGTTTCCGGACTCTGAGAGTGATAATGCCCGCCCCTTATTCCTCCTCCGTAGGGCATTCGGATGACCATGGGACATGTGAACTGCCCGCCCGATCGATACCGGATCTTCGCCGCTTCATTGACGATCTGATCAAAAGCCGGATAGACGAAATCAGCAAACTGAATCTCGGGAACGGGGCGCAGCCCGTTCATCGCCATGCCGATGGCGGTCCCAATGATGCCGGCTTCAGCCAACGGTGTGTCAAAGGACCGATCCGGGCCGAATTCATCCTGAAGTCCCTGAGTGGCCCGAAAGACACCTCCGAAACGACCGACGTCCTCACCAAAGACAACCACACGGCTGTCCCGACGCATCTCCACGCGAAGGGCATCATTGACCGCTTGGATCATGTTCATTGTGGGCATGGCAGATTCTTCTCTTCCCTAGCTCCAATCTCCAGCGTCCCGGCGCTGCAACAGAGGACAAGGCTCAGGAGGCGAATTCACTGGAAGGCTGGAGCAGCGAGTCCCGTTGCTCCTCGAGATGCCATGGGACAGTATCGAAGACGTCCTCAAAAAGAGATTCGATCTCCGGCGGAGCCAGTCTCTCAGCTTGCTTGAGGGCCGACTGGATCTCGTCCCTGATCGACTTCTCGAGCCGCTCGTCCTGGTCCTCATCCCATGCCTCCTGATCGATCAGAAACGCTCGAAAGCGAAGCAGCGGATCCCGCCTCTTCCATTCCTCGACTTCCTCATCACGACGGTAGGCTCGCGGGTCATCCGAGGTGGAATGAGCCCCCTGCCGGTAGGTGACAGCCTCAATGAGCGTCGCACCTCCACCGCTGCGAGCCCTTTCGACGGCCTCCTGAGCGACTGAATAAACCGCCAGGACATCATTTCCATCAACCCGGACGCCTTCGATCCCGTAGGCCTCCGACTTGACGGCGATGCTGGGGGAGGCAGTCTGTTGTTCCAGTGGAATCGAGATCGCGTACTGATTATTGCGGCAGACGAATACCACGGGCGCTTTATAGACTCCGGCAAAATTACAGGCGACATGAAAATCGCCCTCGGAGGTTGCACCATCTCCGAAGAAGGTCAGCGCGACCTCGTCACGCCCTTGAATGCGTGCGCCCATGGCCAAGCCAACGGCATGGGGGATCTGGGTCCCCACAGGACTTGACACAACTGCCAGATGAAGACCGGGCGAGCCCCAGTGACAGGGCATCTGCCGCCCCTTCATGCGATCCTCAGAATTACCGTAGATCTGGCACAGAAAATCGAACAGGGGATACCCTCGAAGCAGCGCCGCACCGGCTTCACGATAGCAGGGGACGAGCCAATCCTGTTCCTCCAGAGCGAACGCACTGCCGATGATCGCAGCTTCTTCACCCAGAGAACCGACATAGAAGCCGATCCGACCCTGGCGCTGAAGTCGCGTCATCCGCTCATCCAATCGGCGATTGAACAACATGGCTCGGTAGATCTTGTACCAGTCGTCTCGCCCCAACTCGGGCAATGTGGCGTCGTCACAGACCTTGCCCTGGTCGTCGATAATTCGGAGGATAGTATCGGACATTCGAGGGGATTATAACCTTCGGTGAAAGGCTCCCTCAACCTGACCTCGCTGCAATTCCAATAACTTGCGGTTTAGGTCAAGCCAACTTGGATGGCTTCTTGTCACAGTGGAAAATAGGATATCCTCGTAGGAATTGAGATCTCATAGCGAAGATCGATCTGCGCTGAAACCCGGGTAGGGAAGCCACGATGAAGAAGTCGACTCGCATTGTTCTGCCGCTTATTTTCCTGGCATTCGTCGCCTATATCGTCTATACGACGACCACTCTCAGTCAGGTCAAGTGTCGTGTGTGCATGGAATTCGACGGGAATGTAGCTTGCCGAACGGCTTCAGGAGCGACCCGCAAAGATGCCCTGGACGCCGCCAAACAGAATGCCTGCGCACAACTCACATCGGGGATGACCAACTCTCGGATATGCACAGCCCGGGAACCCGTCAATGTCGACTGGGTCCAGTGAGGCCCAGAGACGCCCGGCAGGCGGCGTTCACCTCACAGCATCGGGCTGAGAGGGAGCGCAAGAAACAGCCGGGGTACTGACGGCGGCTCGCCATTCTGATAAGTTTTCGCACATGACACGGCCTGGATTCGTCCGCTCGCCTGCTCTTGCTGCTCTTGCAGTCCTGACCATCTTCCTGACCATTCCCGGTCTGGCCGTCGGCACACCGCCAGGCTCCGGTTCGAACTCCCCCAAGCTGGTCGTGGTGATCGTCGTCGACGGACTCAGTGAAGCCCAGACGATCCGGTATGCGCCCCAGATGAAAGGCGGGTTGGGAACGCTGCTGCGCGAGGGGGCGTGGTTTACGAATGCTGAGTATGCCCATTCCACGACCCTGACAGCTGTGGGGCACGCCACGATCTTGACGGGGGCGCACCCCTACGTACATGGCGTCGTCGGAAACTACTGGAAGAACCGAGACACTGGCAAACCTGTTTACAGCGTGGAAGACGACCGCTACACCCCCCTGGAGGGGCCTTCCCTTCCCCATGCAGGCACTTCGCCCATGCGCCTCCAGGTCCCGACGATCGGCGATCAGTTGAGGCTCATGACCGATTTCAGTGCCAAGGTGGTGGGAATCTCCGGGAAGGATCGTGGAGCGATCCTCCTTGCCGGCCACCTCGGGACCGCCTATTTCTACAACAAACATTCGGGCCATTTCAGTTCGACCACCTACTACATGAAAGAATTCCCACAATGGTGGACGGCCTACTACGCCGCGTCTCCCCAGGAGAGGTGGAGAGGACAGACGTGGAGTCTGCTGCTCCCTGCGGGTGCCTACGCCCCCATCGAACGTGGCACGGACGCATACCATGGTGATGTCGAAGGGCTCGGCGTCACTTTTCCCCATCAGCTTGCCGGTGCGGATGGCGCCCACCTCTCTAAGTACTACTCACAATTGCCGTATACGCCTTTTGCCGATGAATATACGCTCGACTTCGCACGCGCCGCGGTGCTTGGCGAGCACCTGGGAGAGAACCCTGCAGGCGTTCCCGATCTCCTGGCCATCTCGCTGTCCACCCACGACCACATGAACCACGACTTCGGGACTCTCAGTCGGGAGGCTCATGATCAACTGCTTCGTCTCGATCAGAGTCTCGGGGCTTTCTTCAAGTTCCTCGACGAACAGGTTGGACTGGACAAGACCTTGATCGCATTTACTGCGGATCACGGATTCGGATACATCCCAGAGTACCGTCTCAAACTGGGTCTCGAAGGCGGACGGATCGATTCCAAGGACATGGATGCCAGGCTGAACGATTTTCTGGTCGGCCGCTTTGGTCAGGGAGCATTCGTTCGCGGTTTTACGAATCCGACGGTCTATTTGAACATGGGAGCAGTTGAGAAGACAGGGAACGATCCAGCCGCAGTCGAGTCGGCGGCGGCGGCGTTTCTCAGGGACTATCCGGGCATTGCGGATGTGTTCACACGGACCCAACTCCTGGGCGCAGGGCTTCCGAATACGCCGTTGGCCCGGTTGGCACTCCTCTCGTGGAATCCGTCGCGGAGCGGCGAGCTCTTCGTCATCCAGAAGAGTGGCTGGTTTCTGCTGAACGACAGCGATCTTCTCGCCACTCACGGATCCCCGTGGAACTATGACCGCAACGTTCCGCTGCTGCTCATGGGAGAGGGCGTACGTCGCGGAAAGAACCCTGCCGAAGTCCATATCGTCGATTTGGCGGCCACATTGGCCTGCCTGCTGGATCTGCCGGTTCCTTCAGGTTGCGCAGGAAAGGTACTCCCGGCCATCGAAGTTCACGAAACCGTGCCCAATCAAGGCATCAAGTGAACTTTCATCCCTCGACGGAGATTGAGCAGTCGGGCAGCAGACTGCTTGAAAGCGGCGATTTCGACGTACCCACTACTGCCGGTCAAATAGAAGACCTTTTGGTCGGCTCCGTCCGAGTAGTACTCGACCCGGTGATCGATTCTCGCTTCGCCCACCTTGAAGCCGGACCTCGGACGACCTATTTCGCCTCCGTCAAGATCCGAGGGGGTAAAGCTGGTGGTGACATTGCCGAATTTGTCGATATGGAGGATGAAACCCTCGATCGAACCATCGTCGAGCTGCTTCTGCGGGGGGAGAACGAGCTTCTTGTAGTCGGAAATCTCAGGTCCGAACTTGAGGATGTCCACACCCTTGGACAGGTACGCGGCGACCGGAGCGAAGATGTCCCTGGCGTGAAAGGTCGAGGAGACCGGCCGGCGATAATAGTGCTCGGCCTCGACGGAGACGACTCGGGAGATCTTCTCCCTCTCCATCAGAAGGGACAGGACACCGTTGTCGGGAGCGACGTATTGATGCCTCTCAGTCGAAGCGACAATAGCCCGACGCTCCGATCCCACACCTGGATCGACGACCACGAGGTGGACCGTACCTGCCGGATACAGAGGGCAGCTCCCGACCACCGTGAAGGCTCCGGCCAAGACATCGTGCGACGGGATTTCGTGGCTGATATCGACCACTTCCGCAGTGGCATTGATCGAGAGAAGGACTCCCTTGACTGCTCCGACGTATTGTTCTCGTGTTCCAAAATCGCTGGTAAATGTGATGAGAGATCGGCCCATGTGTAGTCATGATAACAGCGATCCGACAGGAAGGCTCGTCGGTATCCCACTCGATTCGTCAGGTGTTGTTGATACAAGACGAGTGATGAGACTCAGCCTTGGGCTGACGGTTTTACTAGGCCTGGTCGTCCTGACAGGGTGCGGGAAGAAGCCGCGCGTCGCCGTACCGACCCGACCGATCCAGGCTCGTCAGGAAGGGCTGGCCAGCTGGTACGGGAAGGGAGACGGCTACAACGGTAAGAGGACAGCGAGCGGCGAGCGCTTCGATCGCAACAAACTGACGGCGGCTCACTACAGCCTGCCGTTCGGAACCTTCGTCAAGGTTCGAAACAAGAAGAATGGAAGAGAGGTGACCGTGCGCATCAATGATCGCTTTCCCATTGAGACACTGCGCAAGGGGCGGATCATCGATCTTTCATACAAAGCGGCCGAGAAACTCCACATGATCAGGGATGGAGTCGTTCCCGTCGAGCTTCGAATCGTCAAGCTGCCCGGCAGCGGCTAGATGCTTCCGAAGCCCATCGCGAGGTGAAAAGGCACCGCCAATTGAGATACCCTTATTCCTTAGATCTCGCCGATGCGGGGTCTTCGCATGAATTGGATGAGGGGAGAGAGTAGAATCGACGCCCAAATTGGACGCAAAGAACCTGGAGAAATGCCCGAACTGCGGTTACATCCTCATCGAGCGATACACGTATTGTCCCTATTGCGGCACCCAACTCCGGCATCCACCCTGGAAGAAGGCGGGAGCGTGGATCCTTCTCATTCTGATTCTCTATGGCTTCGTCAAGTGTAACCTTCGCCTGCTGAACGGTTTCTACTGAGGTAATGTATGCCCCCAGAGCTGCGCTTTCAGGCTCGGACCGATAAGGGTCTCGTTCGCGCAAACAACGAGGATTCGTATCTTGCTCGTGAGGAAGGAAGCCTGTTTGCCGTCTGCGACGGCTTGGGAGGCCACGCGGCGGGCGAGATCGCCAGTGGGATTGCCATCGAGACTCTCGACGAACGAATCCAGGGTCCCGCCTCAGAGCCGGCCGATATCCTCAGTCAGGCCGTCGAGGAGGCCAACCGAAAGATCCTGCGCGATCAACAGCAGAATCCCTCCCACCTCGGCATGGGAACGACCCTGAGTGTGCTCTGGCTCCCTGCCGCGGACAAGTCCAAGGCCTGGCTGGCCCATATCGGAGATAGCCGGGTCTACCGCCTGCGAGACGGCGAACTCTCACAGTTGACCGAAGACCACTCTCCTGTCTACCGCCTGTTCAAGGAGGGTTCACTGACCAAGGACCAGATTCGGATGCATCCACAGAAGAACCTGATCGAAAGGTCATTGGGCCTCACCACCGCCGTCCAGTGCGACATCTTTGCCATTGCGACCAGTCCCGGCGACCGCTATCTGCTGTGCACGGATGGTCTCAGCGACAGCCTTTCAGACGCCGAGATCGCAGACATCCTGGGAGGAGACGCCTGGTGCGAGGTGCCTTCCCGTCTGATTCAGGCTGCTCTCGATCGGGGTGGGTTCGACAACATCACAGTTGTGCTCGTCGAGCTCATGGCCTGACCAAAGCCTGGTTTCCCGTGATCCTTCCCGAAATGCTCAGTCGGCCTCGAGCGACGGCTGGGAGCGAAAGACGACGAGGTGAGCCCACAGGAAGTTCGCGACGGTGCAAACACCGACGGCGAGGGCTCCTGCGGTCAGGACTGAGAGATGGAACGATTCCACGAGCAGGGCGACGGTGACGGCATTGCCAAGCAACGAAGTTGATCCGTTGAGCAAGTGAAACCGGGCCAACTGCTTCAAGAAACCGCGCAATGAGCGTGCCGCTCTGTCGCGCCAAGTCCATCTCCGGTGCCACAGGAAATTGTGCAGCACGGCCGTCTCGACGGCGGTGAGGGTGGCCCAGACATAGGGCCATCGACACGAATCGACCAGAATCGCCAGCACTCCCATTTGTACGGCGAAACCGAGCAATCCCACAGCGTTGAACTTGATGAATCTTCCCATGGCGGGCGCGGGTCATGATTCCAGTTGATACAAGCGGCGCGCCACCCTGGCCGAGGCAACGATCAGAATCAGCAGCAGCACTCCCGCCCCGATGATTGCCCCGAGATCGAACAGAAGATAACTGCGGCCCGCCACGTGAACGACAGGATGGGTGACCAGAAACCAGTTCCCGACGATCAGACCGATCCTGAGCTCGGTCGGGCCCAGCAGGCCGAAGGAAATCTTGAACTCGCCGGTTGCGGCCGTCGCCAGATAAATGTGAATGTTCAGAAGAAAATAGACCGCCAGAAATGCTGCAGCGGGGCGGAGACTCATGAAGCCTCCGAGAGTGAGTCCCGCGACGACAAGGGCTGCCCCAACGCTGTCCAGGATGTGATCGATGTAATAGCCGTAGCGCGGTCGAAGCCGGTGGCGATGACGGGCCAGTGTGCCGTCCATGCTGTCGCCGAACCAGTTCAGAACGATCGCCAAACTCGCCAGGTTGACGTAGGACGAGTCCCATCTTCCCAGACAGTAGAAGGATGCCGCCCCGACCATTCCAAGCACCCCCAACAAGGTAAGGTGATCCGGGTTGATCCGGGCGGGCATCATTCCTGCGAAGAACTTCAGAACCAACCTTTCGGGCGGCGCCAGAATGCTCTCCTGAATTCGCGTGTGATCGTGAAGGAAGTGTGCTGTCATCACCGGTCCTCTCCTCTCTCGAGACTCCCTCATGCTTGCGCGATGATTCACGGACCACCGCACCGTCCCTAAGGTCCTCTGCAAGACGCAGACCACAACTTCCGATAGAAAGAAACAGGTCGGTTTTCAGGTATTCGGGTGCAAGAAATCCTTGCGTTGGCAGCAGCGATCTTGGGAGGGTACGGTGCGCGCAGCACATCGTCCGATCACTCATCGCTACAACCGGCAAAGGTCGATGCTGCGAACCAGAAGGAGGGGCATCAACGAAATGCCGGCGGACAATCGGAGAGAAACGTCGGAATCGACGAGGCCGTCAGTGCACGCTTTTCCCGATATGGATCAGGGGGCCTGCCAGGAGTCTAGGAGGGCGTGATATTGCACGATCGCAGAAATTCTTTGTCCTCTGCAGTCAGTTTCCACCAACGCTTGGCGACGTTGTCTTCTTCAGCCGGTTTTTCAATGTCTTCTCTGCGGTTCATCGTAATCGCAACCTTCACGATTCAAGATGTCGCGAATCGACAAAAGTTGTTACTAATGTGCAGCCCTAAGTGAACATGAACTCGGAAAAGACCCTACCCAGGAATTCCAGACTCACCCTATAGATCCCCGGAGACTCGGTCTGTCGGGGGCCCGCGACGTTGAGGATCGAGACACCGCAGCGGTCCAGCCAGTCACTCACCGCGGCTACGGACGGGCCTAGATCGAGGTCCGCAACGAAGGCCGGCCGGTGCCACTTGGAAGCCAGAACCAGCGTCAGGGCCGTTCCTCCAATCGGTTGTCCCCGGCAGATGACGAGGGTCGCATCGGAATCACGCACGTTCCACTCGGTGCGCTGGGAGTAGAGGGACTCCGGGGTCTCCCTGAGCGGGTAGCGATCCGGAATGCGTCCGTCTTCGGCGAGGCGAGACCGCGGACACCAGCCACCCGCCTGCAGACCGGCGGCTATGGCGGCATCAAGCGCCGCGCGATCTACGCCGGTCTGCCCGCCCGAGATGACCTTCCATAGCCTGGGATGCTCTGCCGAATCGTTCGCGACTGGCATCATCCGCAGGATAGCCATCTCGGGAGCGCCGGGGAAGAGAAACCTGGAGGACGGGAGGACGGGAGGACGGGAGGACGGGAGGACGGGAGGACGGGAGGACGGGAGGACGGGAGGACGGGAGGACGGGAGGACGGGAGGACGGGAGGACGGGAGGACGGGAGGGGAATTGAGCCGTAGTGGACAGACAGCTCGAGGGGCTGGCAGCCCGCCCGACCCAACAGGCTGGAAGCCTGCATTACTTCGGCGGCTTCCGGCCTTCTCCCGCTCTCTGTTTCTCCCGTTCTCACGTTCTCCGGCTTTCCATCACAGATCCTCCATCTCGAATTCCCCGAACCGATCAGGCCCGTGAAGGAAACGCTATAATCCACAAGTGTAGGTCTCTGACAGGAGGAAACCAAAGGAAAGCGAGAGGAGAGAACGATGGATCAATATCAACCTAAACCTGCAGATAAATTCAGTTTTGGCTTGTGGACGGTGGGGAACGTGGGGTCGGATCCGTTCGGCACGGCAGTCCGCAAGGCACTGTCACCCGTAGAGCTCGTTCACCTGCTTGCTGAGGTTGGAGCCTGGGGAGTCAACTTCCATGACAACGATCTGGTACCCATTACGGCTACGGCTGCGGAGCGCGACAAGATCGTCAGCGACTTCAAGCAGGCTCTGAAGGAGACGGGGATCGTGGTTCCCATGGCGACGACCAACCTTTTTTCCGACCCTGCCTTTCGTGATGGTGCCTTCACGGCCAACGACGCCGAAGTTCGTGCGTATGCCCTGCAGAAGACGATGCGCGCTATCGACCTGGGTGTCGAGCTGGGTGCGAAAGTCTACGTTTTCTGGGGCGGTCGTGAGGGTGTCGAGAGCGACGCGTCGAAAGATCCTTCGGAGTCGTTGAAGCGTTTCCGTGAGGCTCTGAATTTTCTGACGGAGTACGTTCTGCATCAGAAATACGATCTGAAGTTGGCCTTGGAGCCCAAGCCGAACGAACCGAGAGGCGACATCTTCCTGCCCACGGTCGGCTCGATGCTTGCCCTGATCGAAACGCTGGACCATCCCGAGATGATCGGGGTCAATCCGGAAGTTGCTCACGAGCATATGGCGGGGCTCAATTTCACCCACGCCGTCGCCCAGGCCTGGGATGCGGGCAAGCTGTTCCACATCGACCTCAACGATCAGGCCTTCGGTCGGTATGATCAGGATCTCCGGTTCGGTTCCAACAATCCCAAGTCCGCCTTCTTCTTGGTCAAGTTCCTCGAAGACGTCGGCTACACCGGTTCCCGCCACTTCGATGCTCACGCCTACAGGACGGCCGATTACGCCGACGTGAAGGCCTTTGCACGCGGATGCATGCGAACCTATCTGATCCTCAGAGACAAGGCCGCCCGCTTCCGAAAGGACCCCGAGATCCAGGCGCTGTTGGCCAAGATCCATGCGGACGACGGATCCATGGATGGGTTCAGGGGCAAGTTCTCCGCCGAAAAGGCAAGCAAGCTGAAGGGCCACTCCTTCGACCGCGTCGAGCTCGGTGCTCGAGGAAAGCCCTATGAGCAACTGGATCAACTCGTAACCGAACTGCTTCTCGGAGTGCGCGGTTGAGCCAGGGGCAGCGCAATATGGTTGAGAGGCATGCCGTGCGTTCCCTGCAGGTCCTCATCGTGACATTGCTGCTGGGTTCGTTGATGAGTCTTGCAGGCTGTTCGCCGCCAGAGCAGACCGCCGGCGAGGGATCCCGTGAAACCGATCAGAACGCCCAGGCGGTGGAAAGAATCCGGGGGCTCGTTAGAATGTGGGCCGCGGATCTGAACCGTGGGAATACTGCGTCGGCCGCCTCTGTTTACGCCCCGGGGGTCATCTACATGCCCCCGGGGCAACCTCCGCTTCAGGGGACCGCTCAGGTTGAGCCGTTTCTTCAGAAGCGGTTCCCCGCAGGGAAGTCTTCTCTGAGCTACAGTTCTCGAGAGATTCAGGTTTCGGGCGATCTGGCTTACGAACGCGGTGTCTTCGTTCTGACCTCGGAAAACGCTGGAACCGCGGCCGCTTCCAGCAACGGCAACCTTCTGCGTGTGTTCCGTCGCAGCGAAGACGGTGCCTGGAAAGTCACACGGGAGATCTGGAACGTCACTGTCCAGTCCGCCGAAACGAACGGAGAAGAACCGTCGCCCCATCAGTAGCAGCGACGTAGCAAGTCCGGGGCGAGTTTGAGATTTCCGATTTCCGACTTCCGATTCGCGATTTTCAGGTTGGCTCGCCGTTTTGTGCTTGGGGTTCGTCCCGATCTGCCCCTAAGTCTTCGAACATTCTTTGGACTTCAGCGTGAAGTTCCCTCGCGAGATCCCTCCTTTGCCCCCCGTCGGACGGACGCGCGGCTCCGAAGGCGACCTCGGCTTGTATGCCCCGGAGGCCCAGCAGGCGCCAGGCGTGCAGGATGAAGTTGTGGTCTTTCCAGTAGGCTATATCTTCCGAGACCACGATGCCCGGGTCAGGAGAGCTCCAGCGAATGGCCGCGGGAACAACAGGAGCTCCCGCTGCTGCAACGGGGTCCAACATTGACGGGTAGAAGCGGTGAACGCGGTCTCCCCCGCTGGTCGTGCCCTCCAGGAAAATGCACACGCGATATCCCCGTTTCAGCCGTTCCTCTACTTCGTGCAGGCTCTGCAGCATCTGAC
The DNA here is from genome assembly GCA_037388505.1 of Acidobacteriota bacterium. Classification (GTDB taxonomy): domain Bacteria; phylum Acidobacteriota; class UBA6911; order RPQK01; family JAPXNP01; genus JARRKC01. The sequence goes on from JARRKC010000033.1 coordinate 16,416, forward strand.
GCGACCGCGACCTCTCGATGAAGATCTGGTCGGTGATGCGCGTCAGAAACCCGATCCCGGGCCAGGATGCAATTTCAGCCTTGGCGACGAAAACCAGAGGAGCCGTTGTCGACGCCAGCAGCAGAATATCGAGATAACTCTGGTGGTTGGGGGTCACGCAGCACCCGCGGGGCGGCAGGGCGCCTCTGAAATCTCTCTTGATGTCCAGCGCGCTGCAGATTGCGTCGGCCCACCGCTGGAAAAGCGCGAGCGCTTCCTCTTTTCTCGCTTGAATCGATCGGCCTCGACTCCTCAGACCCAACAGAGTCAGGAGGTAGAGGGTAACTCCCAGGATGTAGACGACCCGCGTGAGGGCTCGGAAGGGGTTCGATCGGCGCCTGCGCCGGGAATCTACTGCATTCGAGACTTCAGCCTGCATCTTCCACTAGACGACCACACGAAGGCTCGACAGCCCGACTCCCAGGGCATCCAGCATGACCAGGAAATCGATCGTTCCGAATTCCCGGTCTACCGCCGGTTCCGACAGCACCTGAGCCCCCAGTCGGAGGTAGATTCTGAACAGCTTGGGCAGTGGGTAGTCTTCCGACCAGCCGGTCGCGCGGGGAATGGGTTTGCCCGAGACCCGGCACGAAAACGGCGCCGTCGCTCGTACCGCGAGTGTCTCGTCGGCGTATCCCTGGCGCCGTAGAGTCTCCAGTGCCCACCAGCCCGCTGCCGGATCTGTCGAGGTGATGGAGCAGCAGCCGAACAGGTATCGCTGTCGGAAGAGATTCAGATAGGCTCCCAGCCCCAGCCAGAGTTGGAGCAGCGCCCGGGCACTGCGATGTTCCGGAGCCAGGCAGGCTCTCCCGCATTCGGTCGCCTGAGGAAAGAAGCCGCGCATCGGTTCCAGTTCGAACTCCTGAGCTGAATAGGACCCGAGTCCTGAAGTTTCGGCTCTTTCCATCGTCTGCACACGGTAAGTTCCCACCACTGCGCCGGTCTCGCGCTCGACCAGAACCAGGTGCGCCATTGTCGCGTCGAAGGGATCCTCGTCCAATCCGGTCAATGTGGATCGAGCCAGCCCCTCCCCGAGCTCCAGGTTGAACACCTCGTAGCGTAATCGAAGTGCGGACTCGAGACAGCGCCGCGAGCAACAGAATCCGGTCAGATACCGGGAACCGGAAGGCCCGCCTACGGTCAGCAGATCGACCTGCTCACGCAGACGCTCGAAATCGTCGGCATGACGCAACTCGCTCGTCTTCAAAGAGTTGACTACATTTGAAGCCGGCAAGAACACCCCCTTGGCATCCTGTCCCTCGAACTCGCGCGTTCGCGGGATCAGAGAGCCACACTGTCGGGATAAGCCCGGCTGAGACGATAGTACGTCCAGCAATCGCGCAGAAACTTGACCGGCGCCGTACAGACAACACCACGAGCACGATTGATCGAACCAATCCGGAACAGTATGTCGTACTGCTTGAACAGAGTCCTGTATGCATCGGCGAGGCGGGTGTCGGGATCCCAAATGTGGGTAGCCTCCGACCCGGCGCCGTTGATTTCCAAAACCTTGAAGCCTCGACCCGCCGCCAGTTCCTCCAAGTCTCGGCAACGAACATCCAGCCGTCCAAAATAGAAATCCGGCATGGCGGAGAAGAGAATATCGAGTTTCTGCCTGAGCGCCGCCGTGATCAGAAAATCACCGCGACGGAAGACAGCTCCCTGGCAGTGGTTTCCCGCAAAAACGAGGGGGAGCAGCTCGCCTTCTCCGAGAACCCGATCGAGTTGGCCCCGGAATCGCTCGAAATAGACCTGAGTGAAGAATCGCGCCCGTGGATCTGCGAGAATCAGTTCCTTCAGGCTGCGTCTGCCGTCTCCTTCGACCTGGGGGAAATCTTTGATCGTGACCGAGAAGATTTCGCCGAAGGTCGCACCGGGAACGCGGTAGTACAGAATTCCCGCTTCGAAGGGACCCTCCGCATACTCTTGGACCAGAAGACCGCGCCCCAGCGGAAAAGCATCCAGGTATCGGACCAGATCCGCCTTGCTACGGATGAGTCGCACACCTGTACCCCTCTGCCCGACGTCCGGTTTGGCCACGCAGGGATAATCGAGTCCAGCCCGTCGAAGGGTCCGCTCAGCTTCGGTAGCCTGCTGTTCGGGCGACACCGCAACCCTCTCGATTCGAACATAGCGGCAGACCATCGAACGGAACGGTTCGGGTACGAGGTCGAGAATCTGCGACTTTGATTCGCCGATCATGCCTCCGGAATAGACGGAAGGATTGGCGGCGGTCGGCAGCGTCAACCCCCGATATCGAACTGCGAGCCACAGGTAATAGAGCCCGACGGGGAGATAGAAGAGGGGAGCGGGCCACAGCTCGAATGAGGACACCGGAGATTCGCCGGCAGGGGTATCATCCTTCTCCCGATTCCGGGCCACCAACCGTCTGGCGAGCACGAAACCGACCAGAAGCACAAACAGAACCGGCCACTTGAGGTCTCCCAGTCGAGGCAGGACAGCCTCACCGAACTTCAAGGTCGCCGAGAGAAGCAAAAAGGTCCAAACCAGCGAAGCGGCCACCACAGCCAGTGCAAACCGAACGAAGGATGCCCCGAACAGGCCGGCTCCAAGATAGGTAGGAAGCCGCATGCCCGGCATGAATCGCGAAAGCACGACCGCGGTCACGAGATTTCGATCATAGAGGCTGCGAGCCTGGGCGACGCGGGCGTCAGAGAGCCATCCGCGGGACAAGGTCGCAGGACCGATCAGGCGACCCAGCCCAAACAGACCAAGATCGCCCAGTGCGATGCCGACCGAGACGCCGATGAGAGCCGTCGAGAATGCCAGCTTGCCATCTGCGACGAGCAAGCCGCATCCCACCGTGGTCGGATCCTCGAGAATGAAGGTGGAGAGCGCAGCCACTGCACCCTGGAGAACCGGAAAACCCGCCAGAGTCAGCGTCAGCTCCGCAAGCCACTGCACCATGGACAATCTCCCCCCACGAGAGATCCGCCCCAACGCCGGAGGACCTTCCATGGTCCCTGGACTGCGCAGAGGACGGTCGCATCCTTCCCGGCGCTGTGAATGGAGCGAAAGTACCTTGGCAGATTACAATTTCTTTGCCGAATAGAAAAGAGGCGCAAACTGGATTCATGCTTCCCGGAGATTCGTGTTGAACCCTCTTGATCATACTCTTCAGACTCATTTGCCGAATCTGTGCGCCGTCGACTCTTCGGCGGAACTGCAAAGTCTGCCGCTCTACCGGCAACTGAAGCCGAGCATCGATGGCATCCTCGGTTTCGTGCTCACCGGGGAGGGCGCCTCCGGCCGGCAGCCGCTGCTGCCTCATCTTCGTGCGACGGCATGGAACATCGAGCGAGGCATCGAGCTTCGCGGCATCATCGAGGCAATACGGCAGCATCCCACCATCAGCGTCAGCGATCTGCTTCTGGTTACCGAGCTGGACTATGGGATGGCCCGCAGCCGGAATTCAAAGGTCCCCCAAGAACTGGCCGGGGCCCTCGGGCTCCACTTTGCTTTTGCTCCGTCCTATCTCAACCTAGAGAAGGGGAGCGGACTCGAGATCAGTGTCCAAGGAACCAATGCATACGGCTTGCACGGAAACGCCATTTTCTCTCGCTTTCCACTTCGAGAGGCTCACTCCATCGCCTTGCCCAACGGCAAGGACAAGATGCGAGGCAAGGAAAAGCGTCTGGGCTGCCAGCGAGCCGTCATTGCCATCGTAGAGCATCCATTCGGAAGGTTCCGAGCAGTCAGCGTGCACCTCGACGCCCATTCCACGCAGAAGCACCGCATGCGCCAGATGCGCCTCGTGTTGGATGACCTGGATCGGTTTCATCCTGAGTTGCCGGTTCTCGTCGGCGGTGACTGGAACACGTCGACCTACAACTCGCGAACGGCTCTCTTTTCGATTCTGGGTTACGTACGCCGCGTGCTCATGGGAGTGCGGCACGTGATCCGGAACCATTACCCGTACCCGGACCGCTGGTTCGAGCGTCATCTGTTTCGCGAGCTCGAGCGCCGGGGCTACGTGTACCGAGAACTCAACGAACCTGGCGCCTGCACGCTTCACTACGATGTCGCCGATCTGGCCGCGAACGGTCGCATGGCCGACTGGATTCCGAATTGGTGCTTCTGGTTCATCAACTGGGCCCTCGCCAAGAATGATGGGCGTTGCTCGTTCAAACTGGACTGGTTCGCAGCCAAGGGCATCGAGCCGGTGGCCGAATATCCGCCCCATGTCGTTACGGACGTCAGCGCTCCCGATCTCCTCCTTTCCGATCACGACCCCATCGTGCTGGATTTCCGGCTTGTCTGACCGGGATGTCCGACCTGGCCGGGAGGACGGGTCGCCGGGAGGGCGGGTGGCCGGGAGGGCGGGTGGCCGGGAGGGCGGGTGGCCGGGAGGGCGGGTGGCCGGGAGAACTATTCAGGTTCAGGCGGCTGTTCCCCGCGGTGCTTGACGTATCGATCGAACCACTCGATCATCTCGGCCAGAGTGTCCAGAACCGATTCCCGCGCCGCATAGTGGTGTGATTCCCTGGGCAGGAGCACCAGGCGTGCGGTGCCGCCCAGGCCCTGGATCGCACGGAAGAATCGCTCGGACTGGATCGGAAAGGTGCCCGAGTTGTCGTCGTCCTGACCGTGGATCAAGAGTATCGGCTCATTGAGCCGGTCTGCGTGCATGAATGGAGACATCGTGAAGTAGACTTCCGGTACCTCCCATAACGTCCGTCTCTCGTTCTGGAAGCCGAAGGGCGTCAATGTCCGGTTGTAGGCCCCACTTCGCGCGATCCCGGCGGCAAACAGATCCGAATGAGCGAGCAGATTCGCAGCCATGAAGGCTCCATAGCTGTGCCCTCCGATCCCGATGCGTTGAGGATCGGCGACCCCCATGGCGACGACCTTGTCGATCGCGGCACGGGCGTTCATCACCAACTGCTCGACGAAAGTGTCATTCCCATGCTCACCCACGATCGGCATGGCTGGACCGTCCAGCACGGCATATCCCTGTGTCAGGAAGAAGAGTTGTGACGGCCCGCTCAATCGCAGGAAGCGATTCGACGAACCTCGAACCTGCGATGCCACATCGGGATCGTTGTATTCACGTGGATAAGCCCACATGACGAGCGGAAGTCTCTCACTCTCGTGAAAGCCCGGAGGCAGATAGAGCATTCCAGACAGCTCGACCCCGTCCTCTCGCCAGTAGGTGATCAACTCCTTACGGATTCCCCGCAGCTCCGGTGCGGGGTCGGGGAAGCTCGTCAAGACGCGTGGCTCGCCTCCGGAAAGATCTCGAACGCGGTAACTGGGCGGCTCCTGCGCCGTCTCACGACAGGTCAGAATCACAGGCGACGCCGAATCGAGAACTGTCACGACTCTCTCATAGGCGCCTCGCTCGGAACGGAAGAGCTCCACCGTGCTCAACGTATCCAGGCTCAGCCGGTCGAGAAAAGGATGATCGCCTTCCGGCGAACTTCCCTTCCCGGTCAGGAACACATTCTTTCCGTCGCGGAGAACGATCGGGTCTCCGTGCGGATCATGAACCATGACGAGGCTTCCTGGATCGTGGTAGGCATCGTGTCCGTCCCTCTGCCATACCAGACGATGAGCAGGCTTTCCGGGTTCGGCGGATGCCGCGACGTACCAGGTTCGCGTGTATTGGGAATCGCGATCGAATTCGGAGACGAAGGCGCTACCGTCCTCCAGCCACTTCAGGTCGGACAGGCGCCACTGTGTGCGAATGACTTCCACGGCTCCGTCCTCGAAAGGAGCAGCCAGCTTCATGAGGCGATCCCGGTGACTCGCTTGTTGCTTGGGATCTCCTCCGTCGAGGGCCTCCCTCCACACCAACGTAGCGGGACTCGAAGGCTCCCAGGCATGGTCTCGCGGTCCGGTCCGCACACCTCCAATGGGTATCCCTTCCGCCAGCGGAAGACTGGCTATTTCTGCGACCTTCTTCCCCATCAGGTCCCAGACCTCGACTTCCCTGGGGAAGAACTCCTCGGGCACCAGAAACGAATAGGGAGGGGTCACCCGCTCGACCAGCAGGTACTGCCCACCGGGTGAGACTTCGATCTTGCCGAAAAGCCCTGCCGAGCCAACGTCCCTGCGCCGGCCGGTCTTGACGGAAACTAGTGCCGGCTGAGATCGAAGCAGATACTCGTACTGTCGCACGTCTTGTTCGCTCGCGAGCAGATCCCGATAGGTGCGGGCCGGAGCGCGTTCGCCCGTCGTCTCCTGAACCGTTGGTCCCGCGGGCACGATAGGACTGACTGGGAGACCCTCAGCGGTCTCCACTCTGAACCGACACAGGAGATGATCCGAGTCCGGAAGCCACCGGCACGGCCCCGATGCCAGGTTGAGCGTGGGCCCGGAGACTCTCTTCGACTTTCCATTTTCTACGTCGGCGACCCAAAGCTCTGCCCCTGTATCCAGGAAGTTGACAAAAGCGATCTTCCGTCCGTCAGGGGACCACAAGGGCAAAGCTGGCTGGCCACCTTCGGGAGCTTCGATTTCATGTTCCGAGGCATCGGCGACCGAGAGAAGTCGAAAGCCAACGATTCGACCCCGATCGTCCGACACCGGACCTCGATTCAGCGGATTGAATCGCTTGCCCGCCAAATGTACCCGGGGTTGGGACAGTTCCGCAATACGCGGCAGTCCAGCCCTACGGACGAGCAGCAGCCACTGACCCCGGGGGCCGACCTCGACCTGAGGAAAGGATTCCCGGTCCAGCAGATCTTCCACGAGGCGCGGAGGAGTCTTGTAGACGGTCTGCGAATACGGTCGCGTCGCCTCTGCTGAAAACAACAGAAACAACCCACACCAAAGCGCCGCGCTGCGAGACTTCATTACGGTTATTATGCAGCCCAAAGCCTCCGGCAGTGGAACTGTGTAGAGAAAACCAGACAAAGGCTGCCCGTCCAGCGCGAATACCGTAGAATCAAAGAATGTTGCGACTTCGAGAAGCCGCCGGTGTCGTCGTCCTCGTCCTGTTTTCGACTCTGGCCTTCGCTCAGTCCGATGCGCTGCTTCAGAAACTCCAGCCGCAGGGCTACGTGGATGATTTTGCGGGAGTCCTTCAGCCGCAGCAGCGTGCCGATCTCGAAGCTTACCTCCAGGAACTCGATCGCAAAACGGGGGCTCAGATCGCCGTCGTTACCCTGAAATCCCTGGACGGCGGTGAGATTCGCGATTTTGCCAACCGGCTTTTCGAGAAATGGGGCGTCGGCAAAAAGGGCGAGGACCGCGGCCTGATGATCCTGACGGTGCTCGATCAGCACCGCATCTGGGTCGAGGTCGGCTACGGACTCGAGCCCCTGTTACCCGATGCGCGGGTCGGGCACATCCTCGACCAGTCGGTCATGCCCTATTTCAAGGCCGGCGATCTCGCGAGAGGACTCATTTCAGGAACCCAGACCTTTGGCGGAATCATCGCACGGCAGGCCGGTGTACAGATCACGGGCCAAGCTACCCCTCGAGCGGTACCGCCCGCCGGCCAGGGAGCCCACCAGCTGAGCTGCCTGGAGCTCGTACTGATCGGTCTCGCCCTGGTGATCTTCATTCCCATCATCATGCGTCATCCCTGGCTCCTGCTCTTTCTGCTCAGCTCGGGCCGCGGTGGCGGATTCAGAGGGGGAGGCTTCGGTGGGGGCTTCGGAGGAGGTGGATTCGGCGGTTTTGGCGGCGGTATGTCGGGAGGCGGTGGAGCCGGTCGAAGCTGGTGATTGGAAGCAGAGCGGCTATCGAAGAAGAGGAGGTCAGACGTGAAGCCCGATGAGTTGGTTGAAAAGCTGAAGGAAGTCCTCGGATCTCGAGTGAAATCCGTGATCCTTTACGGATCGGCGGCGGCGGGGGACCATCTCGGCCAAGGCTCGGATTACAACATCCTGGTGGCTCTGGAGCGGCTGGGTCTCGACGAACTGAATGCGCTGGTGCCGATCAGTGATCGCTGGGTGAAAGCGGGGAACCCGCCACCGCTTCTCTTTACGCGCGATCGCTTCATCCAGTCTGCGGACGTCTTCCCGATAGAAATCCTCGATATTCGGGAGTCCCACCAAGTCCTTTTGGGAGAGGACCTGATCTCCGAACTGGACGTCTCGAAAGAGAATCTCCGACTTCAGCTCGAACACGAATTGAAGGGCAAACTGATCCAGCTCCGGGCTGGTTTTCTGGTAACGAAGCGAGACGCGGGACGAATCGTCTCTCTCATGGTAGATTCTCTGTCGTCGTTTCTGGTACTTGCCCGCGCTGCCCTGAGACTGATCCAGGATCAAGTGCCGGCACAAAAGATGGAAGCCCTGAAGCTGGTGGCCCGTCATTTTCAGTTCGAGACCACGGCCTTCGAGACGGTCCAACAGATCAAGGAGGGGGTCCTGAAGGCGCGCGACGTAGACGCGGAAATGCTCTTCTCGAAATACCTCGAGACAGTGGAACACCTGACGGATCGAGTGGACTCGTTCCTTCGGGAAGCCTCGGTCGAACAGTCAGGATGAGCAGATCGGTCGAATACGTCCCTTCGGGAAGAAAGGACAAGGAGCACTGAGCATGGCCAAGAAGGTTCTCCTGGGGTTCGTGATTTTCATCATCGTCGTGGGGCTTTTCATCGGGGTCTCAGTCATCGGAACCTACAACCGGCTGGTGGCGCTCAATGAACAAGTCGGCAGTTCCTGGGCTCAGGTCGAGACCGTGCTCCAGCGCCGATTCGATCTGATCCCAAATCTGGTCAACACGGTCAAGGGCTACGCCAAGCAGGAGCAAACCGTTTTTACGGAAGTAGCGCGGCTGCGCAGCCAGTGGGCGCAGGCACAGAGCGTGCCGGAGAAGGCGAAGGTAGCCGGGGATTTGGACGGAGCGCTGTCGCGACTGCTGGTCGTCTCCGAGCGCTATCCCGAATTGAAGTCGAACGAGAACTTCCTGGCGCTCCAGGACGAACTCAGCGGAACGGAGAACCGCATCGCCGTGGAGCGACGCCGTTATAACGAGGCCGTGCGAGCATACAACACCACGATCCGGACATTTCCAACCAACATCATTGCCTCTCTGACCGGCTTCCAGCCCGCGACCTATTTCGAGGCAGAGCAGGGAGCGCAGGAGGCGCCGAAAGTCCAGTTCTGAGGGGCCCAGGGAGTCATCGCGGGTCTTCGTCCAGCTTCCTCCGAATCGGAAGGGGGTAGAGCATGGAGTTTCCAGCCGAGCCGTTCAAGATCAAAGTCGTCGAACCGCTGAAGATGTGTACCCGCCAGGAGCGGGAGCGGCTGATCGATGAGGTCGGGTTCAACGTCTTCAGCCTGCCCGCAGATTCGGTTCTCATCGACCTGCTCACCGACAGTGGCACGTCCGCCATGAGTGATGACCAGTGGGCCGGACTCGCGCTGGGAGATGAGTCCTATGCCGGAAGCCGCAACTATTACCACTTCGAAGAGGCGGTTCGCGAGATTTTCGGCTATCGGCACATCATTCCGACGCATCAGGGCCGGATGGCCGAGAATCTTTTGTTCACCGTTGCTGTCCGCCCGGGGGACTTCGTTCCCAACAACACCCACTTCGACACGACCCGGGCGAACGTCGAGCACAACTCAGCACACGCGATCGATCTGATCGCGCCGGGCGGGATGGATCCCAACAGTGAGGCCCCGTTCAAGGGCAATATGGACGTCCAGCGGCTGGAGGACCTGATCCGCGAGCATGGGCGGGAAAGCGTACCGCTCGTCATGTTGACGATCACCAACAACTCGGCGGGAGGTCAGCCGGTCTCGATGGCCAACGTCCGCGAAGTCCGTGCGCTGTGCGACCGTTACGAAATCCCCCTGTTTTTCGATGCTTGTCGCTTTGCCGAGAACTGCTTCCTCATCAAGGAACGGGAGACAGGATTTCAGGAAAAGTCGGTTCGTCAGATTGCACGGGAACTGTTCTCGTACGGTGACGGCTGCACGATGAGTGCGAAGAAGGACGGCCTCGTCAATATCGGCGGTTTTCTGGCCATGAATTCGAACGACCTCGCGCAAAAGGCCACCAACCTGCTCATTCTGATCGAAGGTTTCCCGACTTACGGCGGCCTGGCGGGGCGGGATCTGGAAGCGATTTCCCGCGGTCTTCGTGAAGTGTTGAATGAAGACTATTTGCGCTTCCGCGTGAACCAGGTGCGCAGCCTCGGCCAGGATCTGGACGATGCAGGCGTGCCGATCGTACGGCCGGTCGGAGGCCACGCGGTCTATGTCAATGCCAAGGAGTTCCTGCCCCATATCCCTCCAAGCCAGTTCCCTGGACAGGCGCTGGTCGCTGCCCTCTACGTGGAAGCGGGGATTCGTGCCGTCGAGATCGGCAGCCTCATGTTCGCGCATCGCGATCCTGATACGGGGGAGGTCAGACACCCGGAAATGGAGCTGGTGCGTTTGGCCATTCCCAGGCGTGTCTACACTTCGATGCACATGAAGTACGTGGCGGAATCATTGATCTCGCTCTATCTTCAACGGGACCGGATCAAGGGTCTTCGCATCGTGGAAGAACCACCGTTCCTCCGACACTTCACGGCCAAGTTGGAACCCATAGGATAGGCATCCACGCTTGTCCAGGTACCCAAGCCGGAGCACCGTGGGATAAGCGTGCAGGCCTGTCCCAATGCCGATGCAGGGGCTACCGGGCTTGAGGGTGCATCGATACCGGGGTGTTCGTACGAACGGATCCGAGACTGTTTTTGCGGGGCAACGGGACAACCAGGGATGGATGTCCTACAGTAGTCTACAGATGAATCGGCGTTCCCTCGCGGGCTGAGCGCTCCGCCGCGAAGATCACCTCGTAGACCGGTGCCGCCCGGCGGAAGCTCAACTGAGACTCTCGATTCTTGACGATGCAGCTCACGAAGTCGTCGATCTCCCGGCGGAACGGGTGACTCTGGACATCGGGACCCGAGGGATAATCGGAGTGCATCCGCATGAAGCCTTTGGGATTCTTGAAATGCCGGGAGAAGATCCCGTTGTTCCGAATCGTGCCCGCCGTTCCATTGACTTGAAGATGAAAGACATACGGCATCTGACACTCGAGGGATGACGAGACGCGGCCGATGGTGCCGTCGTCGAACTTCATGAGAATGCTGACGGTCGGGTCGTATTCGAAATCCATCCTCAGGCGTGGCTTCGCGGTATAGGCAAAGACCTCCTCGACCTTTCGCTCGTCGCCTACCATCCACAGGACGGCATCGACGGAGTGGCATCCACCCATCAGAAGCGAACCGCCCGCAGTCCGCGTCGCCACCTTCCACGGTCCCTTGATCTCATGCCAGTAGTCCGACTCGCAATAGAAGACGTCGCCGATTCCTCCATTGCGCACGAATGTCCACAATCGCTGGAGCAGAGGGTAGTAGCGTGCGACGTGTCCGACATGAGTATGGACGGAAGCTCCCCCAGCGGCTCGTAGCAACTTCGAAAGTTGCGAAGACGACAAGCACAAAGGCTTTTCGACCAGAACGTGCTTCCCGGCCTCCAGTGCCGCCAGGCTCATCCGATAGTGCTGGTTGTTGGAGGCACAGATCGAGATGAGATCGATATCGTCGCGCTGTAATGCGGACTCCCAGTCATCGTAATACGGACAGGCGAAACCGTGCGATTCCATGTAGACTTGGGCCCGATCCTTGTCCTGCGGGTGATGACCGGCTATGGCCCGGATCTCGGTGGCTGGATTCTTCAAATAGGAGACGATATGCTGCCCGGCCACCCAGCCCGGACCGATCAGCAATACGCCAAGCGGGTTCAAATCACTTTCCTCCTCGGCATGGATTTGTCTTCATATCAAACTGACGCAAACATCTCCAGACCAGGGTCTCACCAGACTCGGAGCGCCTCGCGCGAGGCTGGGTCGGGCGGAAATGCTCTGAAGATTTCCATCGATTTGGTATGATTTGTGCTGATGATAAGGAGGCCGTCTCTTCCTCGCAAGGACTTAGCGGTGGATCAACTGGAAGTTCGCTTCGAACGAACCTTCCCCGCCGATGTGAGGTCGATGGAGCAGACGGTGCATGAGATCATGGGCGTCATCGGCCAGGCCAAATGTGCAATCGAGCACGAGTGGCAGGTGGAACTCGCTCTGCGTGAAGCGTTGGCCAACGCTGTTTTGCACGGGGCAAAAGGAGATTCCGGCAAGCAGGTGGCCGTATCGGTGGCTTGCGCGAACCATTTCGGAGTCCTCATCGTCGTTCGCGACCCCGGAGAGGGCTTCGATCCAAGGAATGTTCCCAGCCCGATCATAGGCGAGAACATCTATTCCGATCATGGGCGAGGGATTTTTCTCATCAATCAAATCATGGACGAAGTCCGCTTCGAGAAAGGCGGAACAGAAATCCATATGTTGAAGCGGCGATCGGACGCGTCGCCTCAATAGGACACATAGTCTCGGACCGCTCCTGAGTTTTCATCTTGTCTCAAGGACCTCTCTGGAGAATATGCAGCTTGGACTTTTCCCATGCTCAATGACAGTCGCGGTATTCGTGTCCTCTTCATCTGCAGCGGAAACATCTGCCGATCTCCCATGGCCCTGGTTCTGGGGGCCGAAGTCCTGGCCGAAAGAGGAATCCCAATCGATTGGCTGGATTCCGCCGGTACGCTGGGGATCGAAGGACAGCCGGCTGCCAGCCCGGCTGTCGAAGCGGTTGGCAAGCTCGGCCTCGACTTGAACCAGCATTTGTCCAAAGGAATCTCCGATGCTCTCGCGAAGCAGGCCGACTTCATCGTGGCCATGGCGCCGGAGCACGTGCGGGAGGTCCGACTGCGGTACCCGGATGCCCTGCCCAAGGCGGTCAAGCTTTGGGAGTACACCAGTCGCCGCGGTCGACTCGATCGGATTGCCGATCCTATCGGGCAGCCGCTCGGAGACTATCTGTCGTGCCGGGACGATCTCATCGAATGCCTGAGCAACTGGGCGGACACGCTCAGCGATCGGGCAGCGAAAGCTCGATAGCCACCCTGCTCCGAGCTCAAGACTTGAAGACGCTTGCCTGGTCTTCGTGAAATCGCGCCACGCTGCCGCAAACCAGATCACAAAGGTCGAAGACCGACCCGTCCACAATGGAATAGAAGACGCTCAAACCCGCTTTGCGCCGTTTCACGATCCCAGCACGCTTCAGCGTTGCCAGCTGTCTGGAAACGTTCCCCTGGTGAGCGCCGGTGGCGGCGACCAGCGACGAAACATTTCGCTCTCCCGACATCAAAGCCAGAATCAGCCTCAGTCGAAGCGGATCGCTCAGGGCTTTGAAACGCTGTGCCATGAGGTCGAGCGCCTCTTCACTGAAACGTCGATCCGGCGGGCTCTCGCCCTCACCCTTTCCCGTTCGCATAACTCGTCAAGATTCTACCGCGGGTTGCGTCTGCAGAATTTGTTCAATCTGCAGCAGTTCGGTCTCATTGAACTCGAGATGGTCCATGATACTCAGATTCTGCCGCAGCTGTTCGACACGGCTGACTCCCACGACGACCGAGGTCACGCGCTCGGTTCTGAGGAGCCAACTCAGCGCCATCTGGGCCAGCGACTGAGCCCGGTCGGCCGCAATCTGGGCGAGCCGTCTCGATCTGTGGACGACTTCCGGCGAAACCTGCTCCAAGCCCAGGAATCCATGAGGCTTGGCGGCACGTGAATCCTGTGGAATGCGATCGAAGTACCGATCGGTGAGAAGTCCCTGGGCCAGCGGAGAGAAGGCAATGCAGCCGATTCCGCGTTCGACCAACACGTCGAGCAGAGACTTCTCCACCCATCGGTCCAGCATCGAGTAGCGCGCCTGATGAATCAGGCATCGAGTGCCGAGGTCCTGCAGAATGTCCGCAGCTCGAACCGTCTGCTCGACGGGATAGTTGGAGATTCCCGCATAGAGCGCCTTACCCTGTTGCACCGCCAGATGAAGGGCCCCCATCGTTTCTTCGAGCGCCGTCTCAGGATCCGGGCGATGGGAATAGAAGATGTCCACGTAGTCCAGACCCATCCTTTTCAGACTCTGGTCGAGACTGGCCGTCAGATACTTCCGGGAACCCCAGTCCCCGTAGGGACCGGGCCACATGGTGTAGCCTGCCTTCGTAGAAATGATCAGCTCATCCCGGTAGGAATGCAGGTCCTTCCGTAGAATCCGACCCAAGGTCTCCTCGGCTGAACCCGGAGGGGGCCCATAGTTGTTGGCCAGATCGAAATGAGTGATCCCCTGGTCGAAGGCGTCCAGAACGATTTCCCTTCCGGTTTCGTAGACATCGACTCCCCCGAAGTTGTGCCACAGGCCGAGGGAAACAATCGGAAGTCTGAGACCGCTCCGCCCACACCGCCGATAGGGCATGCAATCGTACCTGTTGTCGCTTGCTAAATAGCTCATCTTCTCCCTCCAGTCGCAGGATGGACGTCGCCCCTCTTCAGCAAGGATAGACCGATCGGCCGGTCGAAAGCATGCAGCGGCCGGCATCGGTGTCGCTCAAAGTTGTCTGTCAAAAGACCCATTCTGTCTGACCTTGTGCTATAGTGGACTCTTCCTGGGCAATCGCGTGCACGAGACCAGCATCGCCTTCAGCATTCTTGAAACAGCACAGCGACTCGCCGGCACGGGGCGTCTCGAATCCATCCGGGTCGCCGTTGGCGAACTTTCCTCCGTCGAACCGGAATTGCTGTGTTTCGCGTGGGAGGCCGTGGTCGCCGGCAGTGCGCATGAGTCGTCAGAGCTCCAGGTGGATTGGCGTCCGGCGCGGCAATTCTGCCCGAAATGCAATGCGCAAAAGGATCGGGAACCCGGGTCATGGTTGGTTCATTGTCCGGACTGCGGACAGTCACTGCATATCCAGGGTGGATACGAGTTGGAGATTCTCGAAATCTCGTATACTGACACTGAGCCGAGTAATGACGCAGTCCAAGACGATCGAAATCCGCGAAAACATTCTGGCGGCCAATGCCAAAGCGGCTGAGGAACTTCGTGATTCCTTCAGTCGCTTGCGTACCGTAGCCGTCAACCTCATCTCTTCACCAGGTTCGGGCAAAACGACGCTGCTGGAAGCCACTCTTGACCGGGTCTCTGACCTGCGCGCGGCCGTTCTGGAGGGGGACATCGCCACCGAACGTGACTCCGAGCGGATTCGAAAGCTCGGTATTCCGGCTCGGCAGATTCTGACGGGCGGGGCTTGCCACCTTGATGCACGCCAGGTCCGGAGAGAGCTTTCGGAGGCTGCTTTTCCCGAGCTCGATCTCCTCTTCATCGAAAACGTCGGGAACCTGATCTGCCCGACTACCTACGATCTCGGAGAAGACTTCAAGGTGGTTCTGCTTTCGGTCACCGAGGGAGACGACAAACCGTTCAAGTATCCCGCCATCTTCTCTCGAGCGGCTCTGACGGTCATATCCAAAATGGATCTGCTCCCCTACGTCGATTTTGATCTGGCGGCGGTCGAGACGCAGGTTCGCACCTTGAATCCTTCCTCCCGCATCATCAGGACGTCTGCCCGGACCGGGGATGGAATCGAGGACTGGTGCGCATATCTGCGAGCTGCATCGCTTACCAAACGAAGCTTGTGAAACCGCTCATCCGACTGAGCCTGGACATCCGAGGTGCGGTCCAGGGCGTGGGTTTTCGCCCTTTCGTCTACCGCCTGGCGTCCACACTCCAGCTTGCCGGCTGGGTTCGAAACACCTCGGAGGGAGTGTTCATCGAAGTTGAAGGCACGCCGGATCGTCTGGAGCACTTTCGTGAAAGCCTGTACGCGGAACAGCCTCCTCGAGCCTACATCCAGAGCCTCGAAGTCAAGGCACTCGATCCGGCCGGATACACGGACTTTCGCATTCTCCCCAGTTTGCCGGGGCAGAAGACCGCACTGATCCTGCCCGACATCGCCACCTGTCCCCAGTGCCTCGACGAGATCCGGGACGCTCGCAACCGCCGCTACCGCTATCCGTTCACAAACTGTACGCATTGCGGACCTCGCTACAGCATTATCGAGGCGCTTCCCTACGATCGCATCAACACCACCATGCGACGGTTCGAAATGTGTCCACGCTGCCGGGAGGAGTACGAGAATCCACTCGATCGTCGTTTTCACGCACAACCCAACGCCTGCCCCGAGTGTGGGCCCCAGCTGGAGTTCGTCGATGCTTCGGGCCGCCGTCCCGCGGAGCGCGACGACGCCCTGGAAGCCGCGGTCACGGCCATTCAGGAAGGTCAGATCGTGGCACTGAAGGGATTGGGCGGATTTCAGCTCCTCGTGGATGCTCGAAACAATGACGCCGTCCAGCGGCTTCGGACGAGGAAGCGACGCGAAGAAAAGCCCTTGGCATTGATGGCGCCAAGCCTGGAACTCGTCGAACGGATCTGTCATGTGAGCGCGCCCGAGCGCCGTCTCCTGACGAGCCCGGCGGCACCCATCGTGCTGCTCGAGCGAAATCCCTCCTCGACCGGAAGCGGAGTTGCGACCAGCGTTGCGCCGGGAAACCCGACTCTCGGTGTGATGCTGCCCTACACACCCCTACATCACCTGCTCATGGACGAATTGAGATTCCCGGTCGTCGCGACAAGCGGCAATGTCTCCGATGAACCGATCTGCACGGACAACGACGAGTCGCTCAGGAGACTGAACGGTATCGCCGATGCCTTTCTTCTGCACGATCGCCCTATCGCACGCCACGTCGACGATTCGGTGACTCGAGTTCTGGCAGAACGTGAGATGCTCCTCCGTCGGGCGCGCGGCTATGCTCCGCTACCCGTACGAATCGGCCGGTCCCTCCCACCCGTTTTGGCGGTCGGCGGGCACCTCAAGAACACGATCGCGGTTACCGTGGAGCGCAATGTGTTCCTCAGTCAGCACATCGGTGATCTCGAGACCGCCGCGGCTCGAAGTGCCTTTGAGCATGTGACTGCCGACCTTCAGACGATGTACGACGTCTCACCGACCGTAGTCGTGTGCGATCTTCATCCCGGCTACGTCTCGACCCAATACGCACGCCGGATCGCACCGTCGGCCCGGTCGGTTCAACACCACTATGCGCACGTCCTGTCCTGCATCGCGGAGAATGAGATCGAGCCGAAAGGTCTGGGCATCTCCTGGGACGGCACAGGTTACGGGCTGGACGGCACAATCTGGGGCGGCGAGTTTCTGCGGATCGACGGAGAGGACTTCTCCCGTTTTGCACACTTTCGGACCTTTCCTCTCCCGGGCTCCGAGAAGGCGGTTCGCGAACCCCGTCGAAGCGCACTCGGACTGTTGTACGAACTCTGGGGAGACGGACTCTGGAGCCGGGGACAGGAATTCCTAAAGACCCGTTTCGTCGCCTCGGAAGTCCGGGTGCTCCGACGAATGCTGGAGCGAGGATTCCAGTGTCCCCGTACCTCCAGCGTCGGTCGTCTGTTCGATGCCGTGGCCTCCCTGCTCGGGCTCCGCCAGCTCTGCAGTTTCGAGGGCCAGGCCGCGATGGAAGTGGAGTTCCAGATGCCCTCTTCCGATTCGGATCATTCTTCGGGGAATCCGCAACCGGGCTCCTTCTATCCCTTCTCCTACTCTCCGCCGACCGGAAAGCAACCGGAGCCCCGCAACTCGTGGCTCGTGGATTGGGGACCGGCGATCGAGGATTTGCTCCGAGATATCACCGAGGGACTCCCCGTCGCGCAAATTGTGTCAAAATTCCATCGTGCTCTCTGCGAGGCCATGGTCCGGATGGCCGAAGAGTCGGGAGAAAGAAGGGTCATGCTCAGCGGAGGGTGTTTTCAAAACCGTCATTTGACCGAAGAAGGAGTCAGACGACTCCGCCAGGAGGGCTTTCAGGTCTACTGGCACCAGCGCGTTCCCCCGAATGACGGGGGTCTCGCACTTGGACAGGCGCTGGCCGGGGCCTTCCGAAAGGATCGATAGTGCCATGTGTCTCGCCGTACCCGGCCGAATCGTGAAGATCCAAGGGGATGAACCCTTCCGTCGAAACGGACGCGTCGACTTCGGAGGAGTCCTGCGCGAAGTCAACCTGGCCTGCGTCCCAGAGGCTCGTGAGGGCGACTACGTTCTGGTCCACGTCGGCCTCGCCCTCAGCGTCCTGGACGAGGAAGAAGCGCGTGAAGTCTTCGAAGCACTGCGTCGGATCGAGGCGGCGGAGGAGACTGAATCGCCGGAGACTCAGGGTGAAGTTCGTTGACGAATATCGCGAGGCCGGCCCCTCACGCGAGTATGCCCGGCGAATCGCGCAAATCTGCACGCGGCCCTGGACGATCATGGAGGTCTGCGGGGGACAGACTCATTCGATCATCCGTTTTGGAATCGATCAGCTTCTGCCGTCGTCCGTCACGCTCCTTCACGGCCCCGGCTGCCCCGTCTGCGTGACACCACTCGAGCTGGTCGAAAAGGCGATCGAGATTGCGTCACGGCCCGAGGTCGTCTTCTGCTCCTTCGGGGACATGCTGCGCGTGCCGGGTCGCCGTCGCGATCTGTTGGCCGTCAAGGCGCAGGGGGGCGACGTGAGGATGGTCTACTCGCCGCTGGACGCCCTCAAGATCGCACGCGCCAACCCAACGCGTGAGGTGGTTTTCTTCGCGGTCGGTTTCGAGACGACGGCGCCGGCCAATGCCCTGGCGGTCTATCAGGCGGCGCAAGAGGGCATCCGGAACTTCAGCATTCTGGTCTCGCACGTGCGCGTGCCTCCGGCCCTGGAGGCCATCCTGTCCGAACCCGAGAACAGAGTTCAGGGTTTTCTCGCGGCCGGCCACGTCTGCACCGTCATGGGCTACCGGGAGTACGAACCGATTGCAGCCAGATGGAAGGTTCCCATCGTCGTCACGGGCTTCGAGCCCATGGATATCCTGCAGGGTCTGTATCTCTGCATTTCCGATTTGGAGGGGGGGCGCCACACTGTGCAGAACCAGTACAGCCGGGCCGTACGCGAGGAGGGCAACCGGGTCGCTCAGGAACTGATCGGTGATGTGTTCCAAATCGTGCCCCGCAAATGGAGAGGCATAGGAGAAATCGCGCAGAGCGGCCTCGGCCTGCGAGAAGAGTACTCCCTCTTCGACGCCGAACTTCGCTTCGGAGTCACAGATCGCACGGTTGAGGAGCCGGCGGAGTGCCGCAGTGGTCTCGTTCTCCGCGGTGTGATCCGACCTCCCGACTGCGCTTCATTTGGGACAGACTGCACCCCCGAGCATCCTTTGGGTGCCACAATGGTTTCCTCCGAGGGCGCCTGCGCCGCCTATTACCGTTACCGTGCCGGGGCATCCGAACATGAAGGAAGCAAAGCCTAGTTCGTCACAGTGTCCGCTCCCGCTGAATGAATACCCTTCGATCCAGATGGGGCACGGCGGTGGGGGCCGATTGATGCACCAGTTGATCTCAAAGGTCCTCCGTCCTGCCTTGTCGGATCCCTCGCTGGACCGTCTGCACGACGGGGCGGAGCTGTCCGCCGGTGGCGCACGACTCGCTTTTACGACCGACTCCTTTGTCGTTCAGCCCCGGTTCTTCCCCGGGGGCGACATCGGGCGCCTGGCCGTTTTTGGGACGGTCAACGACCTCGCCATGTGCGGAGCCCGACCCTGCTGGCTCAGCGCCGGTCTGATCCTCGAAGAAGGCTTGTCGATGGAGGAGCTCTGGAGAATCGTCCATTCCATGGAGCAAGCCGCAAGTGAGGCCTCAGTTTCGTTCGTCACGGGGGACACGAAGGTGGTGGACCGGGGCAAAGGAGACGGAATCTTCATCAACACCGCCGGCATCGGTCTGATCGAACACGACCAGCGAATCGAACCGAGCAGCATCGGTGACGGTGACGTCTGCATCGTCAGCGGAGACATCGGGCGGCACGGTATCGCCATCATGAATGCCCGAGCTTCCCTGGAGCTGGAGTCGCAGATCGAAAGCGATCTGGCCTCACTGGCTGCGCCCGTTCTGGATCTGCTGAAAGCGGACGTGAAGATCCACTGCATGCGCGACCTTACTCGCGGCGGGCTGGGCAGCGCCCTCATCGAATTGGCCGAAGCGGCCGGCGTACACATCCACATCCGCGAATCGGCTCTGCCCGTGCGTGAAGACGTCCGGGCCGCCTGCGAGATCCTCGGTTTGGACCCGGTCTACGTCGCCAACGAAGGCTGCTTCGTCCTTTTCGCCCCCCCGCAGGATGTGGACCGTGCGCTGGAAATCCTCGGCGCATGGCCGGCCACCGGCGGGCCTGTGGTTCTGGGTGAGGTCGATCTCCGGACCTCCGGAGTCGTCACCATTGAAAGCCGACTTGGGATCGATCGACGGCTCGATATGCTGAGCGGCGACCAGCTTCCTCGGATCTGCTGAATCGTCTCGGGCTATCCCTTGACGACCAGTACCGAGCATTCGGCGTCGTTGACGACGCGATCGACGGTGCTTCCCAGGGGCCCCTCTTCGAGAGCTCCCGTCCCTTTCGCACCCATGACGATCAGATCTGCGTTCCAAACCCGTGCATTCTCGAGAATCTCAGCATAAGCCCGCCCGCTCGTGATTTCGGTTCTCACCTTGAGATGCTCGAGACGACCCGGAACGGAGGAGATCAGCGAGTCCATGGCATCCTGAGCCTTGTGCTCGATTTGCATGGTCAGATCGCTCAAACCCTCGAGATTGATCCAGGTGGTCAGCGGATGAACTTCGAGAGCAT
Organism: Acidobacteriota bacterium; assembly: GCA_037388505.1. GTDB lineage: Bacteria > Acidobacteriota > UBA6911 > RPQK01 > JAPXNP01 > JARRKC01. The sequence goes on from JARRKC010000033.1 coordinate 37,020, forward strand.
GGAGAATGAACAGGCTCGCCGAGTACCGCTCCGCCGCCTCGATGGCTCGATAGAAGGCCGCGTTGGAGTGATCGGAGAAATCCACTGCGCAGAGAATTCGTCGATAAGCCATGTCTACCTCCATCAACTCGCCCGAATCTGCCGGCCGCCGCCGAGCGAGCTCCCCGCCCACTCTGCCGCCAGCCCCGTTTCCACTTGTCAGCGTTCTGCTCTCGGCCCCATTATATGGTCTGAAGTGGATTTGGATGAGCCCGGCGATTTTTGGTATGCTTCCGTTCTTCAATGAACGCAAGTCACATCCGTCGCGGCATGATCATTTTGTTCAACGACGAACCTCACAAGGTTCTCGATTTTCAGCACCGGACTCCCGGCAACCTGCGGGCATTCGTGCAGGTCCGCCTGCGCAGCCTCAGCAGCGGCACCTCCTTCGAGCATCGCTTCAGCTCGACTGAGAACGTGGAGCGGGCGATCCTCGAACAGCACGAAATGGAGTATCTGTACGCCGACGGCGAGCTGCACTACTTCATGAACAGCGAAACCTTCGAGCAGATCCCGATGAACAGGGAAACGCTCGGGGACGCTCTCGACTATCTTCTCCCCGGAGCCAAAATTCAGGTCGACTTCTTTGACGGCCAACCCATTGGAATCGAACTGCCGTCGACGGTCGATCTGAAAGTCGTCCAAACGGAACCGGAACTGAAGGGTGCGACCGCTTCGGCCAGCTACAAGCCGGCCACGCTGGAAACCGGAGTGACGATCCAGGTGCCTCCCTTCGTCAAGGAAGGGGATGTCGTCCGTGTCAATCCTTCCGACGGCACCTACCAGGAACGCGCCAAGTCCTGAATCGTCGCTGATCTACCACTCGGGAGCACTGGGCGACTTCGTTGCCGCTCTTCCTGCGATCGTTCACTGGGGTCGGTCGGCTGCCGGAGAACGGCGTATCCTGCTGACTCGGCGGGAACACGGAGACCTCGCCCTCTGCGCACAAATCGTAGACGAAGTGTGGGATATCGACGACTCGCGCTTCTCCCGGCTCTTTCTGGGTGACGGCACTCCCATCCGCCTTGTTAGCCTGCGGCGCGCTCTCCTGTTTTGTTCTCCGGATTCTCCCCTCGTCGCGGCTGTCCGCGGTGCCGGCTGCCCTGAGATCGTCGTCCAGCGTCCGTTTCCACCATGTCCGCAGCCTATCGTGCCGTATCACCTCTCGCTCTTTCCCGATCCTCCCGAGGCCCGTGAACTCTTCCGCCCACTTCGGAATCTCGGGGAAAAACTGGACGCTGTCTCATCCAGAGTGTCGATCGCCCGCGACGCCGTCCTGATTCACCCGGGGAGCGGAGGCGGCAGAAAGAACTGGCCAACCGAACGCTTTGAGCGACTCGCGGCCCTCCTCCGCAAGCGTGGTCGGCGAATCGTCTGGTGCCTCGGCCCTGCCGAGGGCGGGCGCTGCATGCCGGAGGGAGACGGCGTGGTCCGCGAACCGAGGCTCGTCGAGCTCTGCGCGATGTTGACGCGCGCCCGCTGCTACATCGGGAACGACTCCGGCGTGTCGCACCTCGCCGCCGCCTGTGGCTGTCCCTCCGTGGTTCTCTTCGGTCCATCCGACGAGCGCATCTGGGCACCCTGCGGCGATGTCGTGGCGATTGTCACTCCCACGGGCAGCCTGGCGTCGGATCGAGAAAGGGACATCCGCAAGATTGAAGTGGAGCAGGTCCTTGCCGCAGTCGACCGACTCCCCGACCGCGAATGGAGGGAACCCGCGACCTCGGATACTCGGCGACGTTGACCCTGTGGGAACCCCGGGATTCGGAACCCGGGAGCGTATTGCCCAAATGGTCTCAGCCTCGATGTGGTTTGACGTTCGGAAGTAGCGCTTAACCTCGGCAGCTCGATCTCGCGCGAAATCGGTTCTGTGGGTCTCAAGGGTCAGATGGCAAGGTCGAGGCATCGTCGAAACGATTTCGGCAACACGCCTCTGAACCTGGAACGCGGCACTTCGGAGAGAACAGGCATCACCGCCCTGTCTTGGGCTTGAACAGATGACAGTGCATCCCGGAACTCTGGAAGACCACCAGGGCCGGGTCGAGCACCGAGACGAAACGCATGGCCCGACACCCATGAGGTTTGGCTGGTCTCCAGGTCACAAAATAGTGCGCACATCGAACGCAGCGCGGGCGCTCCGACGGGCCGGTCAATGGCTGCTTCATCCGTTCCTCTCTTCCTGAATCGACACTTTCGGATCGGCCCATTAACCCCCAAGTCACTTTTGAGGTCAGGTCAAGTCAACCGATTGTGAAGATTGGGGAGACCGAGCAGGTGCTCCGGCCGAACCCTTGTTCCGCTCCTGGTTCCGACTCTCCTGCGGGACCGAATGACTTTGGTCATCGCCGAGGAGCGGGCAGGATGCGAAACTTGGGCGAAACGCAGGTCACGGACCTGCCTGAGCAGAGACGAAGACGATGAGAAGAACAGATCCGAAACCAAAGGTTCCGATTCCTCACGAACACGGTGCCTGGGCAGTGCTCTACTCCTCCTTCCTGGTCGGTTGGGCTGCAACCGGCAGACTGCACCTGACCGTCATCTTCCTGCTGACGGCAACGACTTCCCTGTTCCTGGCTCATGAACCACTCATCAAGCTCATTCGCGCGCGTAAGTACGGCGCCAGGCTTCTCGTCTGTGCATTCCGGTTCAACATTTCCTGGCTGCCTCTTCTGGGCTTCCTGCCCATCCTCGGCCGTGGGTTCTGGCATGCCTTTCGCTCAGAAGGCTCACTGAATCTCAGACGGATCGGTTACCTCGAGGTGCTCTACACCATACTCTTCACGATCCTCATGGGAGCGGGCGTACTGGTGGACGGCTTCTGATTTGGTCTAGAGCCCTTCGACGTGGTCCAGCAGTCCGTCCTCGTCCAGGATCTCGATGCGCCGGCCATGTTTGCGGATCCAGCCTTTGCGCTGGAGCTTCGCAAAGGACCGGGACACGACTTCCCGGACGGTTCCGATCAGGTCACCGATTTCCTGGTTGGAGTGAACCAGGTCGAGCACCCGCGGGCGACTCGACAAGCCCTGCCTGGCGGCTTCCTTCAGCACATACTCGGCCAGGCGCTGACTGACATCTCGAAGCGACAGATCCTCCACCAGCCCAGTCGCCCGCCGGAGCCGGCCAGAGAGGATTCGCAGCGCATGCAGTGCCGCCCTGGGGTGGCGCAAGAAGAATTCCCGGACGTCTCTTTTGGGAATGAACAAGAGCGAGGAATCCTCGACCGCAATCACACTCGACGGATAGGGGCCGTCGTCGAACACCGCAACCTCGGGAAAGGTCGACCCGGGACCGTCTTCATGGATGACCTGTTCGCGACCGTCGATTCCGTGCCGGACCGCCCGAGTCTTTCCCGCCATGACTACGTAGAGCCCCTCGGAAGGATCGCCTGCGGAAAAAAGAAACTCATCCGCAGCCAGATGCCGTTCGGATGCCGACGCCGCAAGTTCTGCAAGCTCTGCGCGCTCCAATCCTGCAAACAACCGGGTCGACGATAGAAGCTCGATCGTGTCGGACTTCGGCTTTTCACTCGCCACCGGAGGCATTATACGGTCTGGGGGAAGGAAGCTCGAAGCTCGAAGCTCGAAGCTCGAAGCTCGAAGCTCGAAGCTCGAAGCTCGAAGCTCGAAGCTCGAAGCTCGAAGCTCGAAGCTCGAAGCTCGATAAATGGGGACAACCAGGGACGAATCTCCTGCCGGGAACCCGGAATTCGGGACATCCTTCCATTGCCCGTTTCCCGTTTCCCGCCTCCCGGTTGTCAGACTCGTCTTCTATTTTTCTCGTAGGAGTCGAGCGTTTGGGAGGCCGGACGAAGAAAGTGCACAAACTCGTCGTTGCTAATTTCAAGGGAGGAGTCGGCAAGACGACTCTGACCGTCAATCTCTGTACGGTGCTGACCCAGGGTCTGGGAAAGAGCGTTCTGCTCGTGGATACGGATCCCAGCGCCAACGTAACAGCTCAACTCAAGATTCGGCCGACTCATACGTTAGCGGAGCTGATACTGGGTGAAATTTCTGCCCAGGCGGCCATCACAGCCGTGCCCGAATACGGCAACCTCCATGTCATCGGCTCCTCCCGGGCGACTCAGGCGGCGGAATTCCGCATTACGTCTCAAGTGGGCCGGGAGAGGATCCTGGCCAAGCGTCTCAAGGATGCCACCCGTTTCGACTATGTCGTGTTCGACACGCCCCCCTCGATCTCGATCATGGCGCAGAACGCCTTCGTGTGCGCCGACCAGGTCCTGATTCCGGTCTCGATGGATCCCATGAGTCTGTTGGGCGCCTCGACGACCATCGGCCTCCTGAGCGAAATTCGAGAAGCCCTCGACATCGACTGTTCCCTGGCGGGCATCGTGCCGACCTTCGTGGATCGGCGACTGATCATTACACGAGTGGTGATGGACGCTATCCGGAGCCGCTTCAATGGCACGCCGATCCTGCCCGGGATCAGGACCGACACTGCGGTACGCAAGGCGACTGCAAGTCAGATCCCCATCGTGAAATATGCCCCGGGGTCTCGGGCCTCCAAGGACTTCGCCGAGCTGGCACGGACCCTGGATCGACGTCTCAGCCAGGAAAGGCCGAACGAGTGAAGAAGATAGAACTCTCCGAGGATTTCTTTCGGGATCAGGACCGGACGCAGATCAGACCGCAAGTGAACGGCGGCGAGAGTCAGGCGGTCCGCGTCATTCTGGGGAAGGCCGGGCCGCGATCCCGGCCGCAGCCTCCCCCGATGAAGCACGGAACGGGGACCGCGGCCAAGTCCCCGTATCTCCTCATGGCAACCCTTCCCTTCTTCCTGGCCCGCAACATGTTGACCCTTGCCGCAACCATGTTTCGAGCAGGACTCCCAACGATCACTTCCCGTCGTCGGTGATCGGTTTCAGCGTCATGGGGTCCCGCAGGGGAAGGCGCACCAGTTCGCCAAAGTTCTCGAACTTCGCCTCGGGATGATCGGCCTCACCTTTGAGGATTTCGTCGATATTGCCGACGACGAGGATCACCAGCCGATCCGGATGGATGTACTTCTCAGCGGCGTCCTGGACGGCAGCGGCGTCGACCTTGTTGATGTTTTCGCGATAGTCCTGCCAGTACTGGTGCGAGCGTCCCAGGAGCTCATCGACGGCGTACAGAGAAGCCGTCTGCGTCGGGCTCTGGAATCGGTTCGGAAAGGTCTGCACGAAGGAGTTCTTGCTCGTCTTCAACTCCTGATCCGAAACCTGTTGAGTCTGGATCTTGTGCATGAGATCGATCGTGATCTGGGCCGCACGCGCACAACTGGCCGACTTCGACTGGAAGAAGGCCTTGAACGTGCCTGGATAGGTCTGATTGATTCGGTACATTGAACCGGCCGAATAGGCCAGGCCCTCGTCCGAGCGGACCCTGGACATGATCCACGAAGTGAATCCGCCGCCACCCAGAATGTCGTTGGCCACTGTGAGGGCGTACTCTCCGTCGAACGGTCGCTTCAAGGCCATGTGGCCGATCGATACGCGGCCCTGGTTGACCTCCGGTTTGTTCACAAGGTAGACGGCCGGCTTAGGGGTCGCCGTGGGCTGCGGAACGTCCGGTACGGGTTCCGCGCGCGCGGAGATTCCTCCGATCGTCGCATTCAGACGACGGATCATGTCGGCTTTCTCGAAATCGCCCGTGACCGCCACGACGATGTCCTTGGGATTCAGAAGACGACCCTGAAAAGCAACCAGATCGCTGCGTTGGATCGAGTCGACCGAAGCCTGGGTCGGCAGGCGGTTGAGCCAGTAATCGTCACCATACAGGAGACGATCCCATTCGCGGCCTTCGATATCCGAGGTGTCATCATTGCGCTTGCGCATACCGGCCAGCAGGTCGTCCTTCGCCTTGGCCAACCGATCTTCATCGAAACGAGGGTGCAGCAGGACATCCATGTACAACTGCATGCCACGATCCAGATCCTTGGCAAGCAGATTCAATGAGACGCTGCCGTTGGTTCCACTGATGGATGTCGAGAGTCGAGCGGCCAGGAAATCCAGTTCCTCGTCGAGGTCCTGACCGCTCAGATTCCCGGCCCCACCTGTCCTCCATACCCTGCCCGTCAGTTCGGCAAGTCCCTCCTTGCCCTGCGGCTCCAGATACTGTCCTCCGCGAAAGAAGAGCTGAACGTTGACCAGCGGAAACTGGCTGTCCTCGATGATGTAGACGGGAATGCCGTTGTTGAGCTCGACGCGCATCGCCGATGCATCCGGCACATTGAAGGAAAGAGGTGGAAACTGAAGCTTCTCGGGCCGGTCGGGAATCGGGCCGCCGGTCAGCCAGACGGCGCAGGCCACGAGAGCGAACGCCAAAACCGGAAGTCTCTTCACATGCGTCCTCATTTCAGTTGCCTCCTTCCGAAGCGGAGAGCTGATCGATCCTCTCCTGGATCTTTTTGATGATGTACCGAACGGCTGGTTTGGCCTGTGGAGGCACCTGGTCCGCCATCTGTTGCGTCCGCGCAAGAGCCTGCTCGAGCTTGGTCCGGTCGGTCTCCTTCTGGATCGCCGCCACCTGCTGCTTGATCATCGGCTTCATCTGCGCAGGCAGCGCCGCCAGTTCGGGATCCTCGTCGGCTTGCGTTCCCTTCTTGCGCTCGTACCAGGCGACACTCCGGTTCTCCGCCGTCAGGTACTGATCCGCTACCCGCTGAATGTCGGCAGCCGTCACGGCCAACAACTTCGGAGACGAGTCGTTGATGTAGTGCCAGTCACCGTCGGAATCGTAAAAAACCAACTGGATGAGCAGATAAAAGTTACTCTGCAGCCGCCGAAAGGAATCGGCAAGCTCGTTGTTCTTCAGCTTCTGCAGCTCATGATCCTGCACCGGCTCGGTTTTGAGCCGCTCGAGCTCTGCCAGGAAAGCATCCTCCACTTCCTGGTGGGTGCGGCCATCCTTGACCTCCGCGCTGAGTTCCAGATAACCCGCATACTTGTTCGTTCCGAGCTGCGCTCGGGGCTGCCCGACGGCCAACTGCTTCTCTTCGACCAGCGACTTGTAGAGCCTGCCGGTGCGGCCGTTCAGGGCCTGGGCCAGAATCTCGAGTGGAAAGGTGTCCTTATGATCGAACGGAGGCGTGTGGTAGCGGATCGTCACCGTTGGGTTGGTGTCCGCCTCCCCCACGGTCCTCTTCTCGGCGGTCTGATTGACCTCGAATGTGATCATCTCCGGGGGAGGCACCTTTCCGCGGGGGATTCTACCGAAGTACTGCTCGGCCAACTGCACGGCCTGATCGGGGTTAACATCCCCCACGAGGATCGCGGTGATGTTGTTCGGAGCGTAGTAGATGCTGAAGTAGTTCTCCGCCTGCTCCCGCGTGATCGCCTCGACGTCCGACGCCCATCCGATGACCGGCCAGGAATAAGGAGCCGACTCCCAGAACATCGCATTGAAGAGTTCGTCGAGACGCCCGGTCGGGGTCGATTCGACACGCATTCGACGCTCTTCCCGAACGACATCGCGTTCCGAGTAGAATTCACGGAACACCGGATTGAGCAGTCGATCCGACTCGAGCCAGAACCAGAGCTCGAGCTTGTTCGAAGGCACCGTAATGAAGTACCCGGTCTGATCTTCCGTCGTGAAGGCATTCAGACCCGCGCCTCCCTCGCTCGTGTAGATCCGGTCGAGTTCATCCTTGACGATGTACTTCTTCTCCTCCGCGAAGAGCTTCTCGAGCTGAGCCCGCAGTTCCTTCAGCCGAGGGGTCTGGTTCTCGGGGTCGTAGATACTGCCGGAGATCTCACCTCGCAGCAGCTGCTGCCGAAGCTTGCTGTACTCCTCCCGCATCTGGGCGAAGACCGCGTCCTGTTGGTCCCGGATCTCCTGACCCTTGGCAAAGTCCGTCGTCCCGATCGTCTTCGTGCCCTTGAACATCATGTGCTCGAAGAGATGGGAGATACCGGTAATTCCCGGATGTTCGTTGACCGACCCGACCCTGGCCACCCAGCCGCAGGCGATCGTCGGAGAATCGTGTCGTTCGACGATGAGCAGCCTCATCCCGTTCGACAGCGTCTCCTCGCGAACCTCGACCTTTTGGGCCCAGAGCGCCGGCGTCAACGCCAGCAACACCAAAATCGCGACTCTTTTCATCAGCTGTTTCCTTGGGGTTATGAATAGACTCTGCGCTCCCCTGCGGTCACCCGACCACCGGGCGTGCACCCCCGCGGGCAATCGTTCACAAGCCCCCTCTCAGTCGAGTCGAAAAGGAGCAAGACCCCGACGCGGTGAATTCTGTTATTTCTCGGGCTGGCTCTCCAGCTCGGCCTTGGTAATGTAGTCCAGCTTCGGGAAACCGTCCTTGAGATAGGCGTTCCCCTTAGCGTAGATGCGGTCCTGGGAAGGCCCACGGCCGGCCGGCGCTCCTTCCCCGTATCCGGAATAGAGCGAATCGATGACTTTCATCCCCTCAACGACACGCCCGATGGGAGCAAAACCCATTCTGTCGAGATTCGCGTTGTTGGCCAGGTTGATGAACATCTGGGTCGTCCGCGTATTGGGTCCGGCGGTGGCAAAGGTCAGATAGCCCCGATGGTTCGACTCCTTCACCGGATCATCCTTGATGTTCGCCTTCTGCCATCTGCCACTGACTTCCGGATCGCCATTGATCCCGAACTGGACGACGAATCCAGGGATCACTCGAAAGAATGCGGCGTTATCGAAATAGCCCGATTTGACAAGGTTGTAGAAGCGGTCGGCTCCAAGCGGCGCCCACGCGCGGTTGACTTCGATGACCACGGGACCGCGCGTGGTCTCGAACTTCACGCGGAATTGGGCCGGGGCTTGCTCGTTGGGCAACGCCGATTCAGCGGAGGCCTCGCCTCCTAGAAAACCTGTCATCAGCACCAACAAAAGCACTAAAGGGGCGATCAGACTAAAAGCCTTCATGTGTGCGCTTCCTCGTAGTTCAGGAGTTTCTTGAAAGGTCAACCATTGAAGGAATCCATCATAACAGACCCTGGGAAAACTGGGACCGGATACCGAAGACCCGCATCGGGGAGGCCAACCGGTGAGAACGGGAGAAAGGGAGGACGGGAGGACGGGTGCCGGGAGCATGGGTAGGATAGGCATCCTTGCTTGTCTCGATCTGAGGCCGTTGCTTCTCGAGCGTTGTACAGACTGAGCTCCCAAGGTCACCCGGCGAGGATGAGAGAACCGGGGGACGGGAGAACGGGAGCTGGGTAGGCTTTTGTTCGGACCGGTCTGACATTTCTGACCGATCCGACTCGTCTGACTTGTTTGAATGGGATGGGACGAAGTGGACGGGGTGGACGGCGTGAACCAAGCCGCAAATCGCCGACCACCGAACCGCTAAATCTCGGCACTTCGAAACCTCGGAACCTTCGAACCTCGGGACTCGAAACCCGGAACTTTCCCCACCCGCTCGCGCTACACTATTCGGGGATTAGCATGACCGACAGAGACCTTCGCCGAGAGCTCTTGGCTCTGTTTCCCCGGCTCGATATCGAAGTGCGCTTCACCAACGGCGAATTCGAGGGAGGGCTGATCAGTCTTCGCGGTCGCCGGGTCCTGTACCTCAACCCATCGATATCGGAGAGAAGGCAGGTGGATATGCTCTGCACACTGCTGGCGCGTGAGGATCTTTCTCACCTCTTCATCCTCCCTGCTGTCCGAACTCGGATCGAATCGAATTCCCCCGGGACGTGATGAGCCTCACAAGTACGCACAGGGATATACCCTATCCTTCGGTTGGGTCGTCGCTTCCTACCGTTAGGAGATCGTTAGATGAAAGTTGATCTTGTAGAGTTGAAAAAGGACGTCGAGTCCGAATTGAAAGGGCTCGAACAACGCCGGGGGACACTGCTCAAAAGGCTCGAGCTGATCCAGGGTGTTCAGGATATCGTCGAAGAGTCTTTGGGCGATTCCGGAGACTTTCGTATCCAGAAGGCCCTGGAACGCATGGGAGATGGCAAAGAGGAGGAGTCTGAGGAAAAGGGTTCCGAGGACGAGCAGGAAGAAGAACCCCCGATCCGGCTGGCAATCAATTCGTAGGGTCTACCGCTCGAAGAACCCAGCCTCCGCCGGTCCCCAGCTTCCAGCCTCGTAGCGATGCAGGGTTCGCGGAGCTTCCAGTAGGGGATCGTACAGTCGCCAGGAGTATTCTGCTTCGTCCGCTCGGACGAACAGTGTTTGATCTCCGATCGCCACATCCAGCAGAAGTGTTTCGTACGCCTCGGGCAACGGAACGAATGCTTCCGAGTAGCGAAACCGTAGGCCTTCCGTCTTGGTATTGATCTCCTGCCCAGGCGTTTTCACTTCAAAACGAAGATCGAAGCCCTCGTCGGGCTGAATCGTGATGATGAGCTCGTTCGACGACACCTGACACTCCGTGAACGGGTGGAACAAAGAGACCGGCGGGCAATGGAATCGAACCGCGATCCGCGTCAGACGTTCCTTGAGGCGCTTTCCCGTCCGTAGTACGAACGGTACGCCGTGCCAGCGCCAGTTCGCAATTTCGAGAGGAATCGATACGAAAGTCTCCGTCTGGGAATCGTGGGCGACCCCCTTCTCCTCACGGTAGCCCGGGACCTCCTGATCGCCGATCTTGCCGCGGTCGTACTGACCGAAAACAACCTTCTCCACCTCGATGGGAAGGATCGAGCGTAGGATCTTGACCTTCTCGTCGCGGATCGAATCGGCGCCGAAAGCAACCGGAGCCTCCATGGCGGTGAGACAGAGCAGCTGCGTCAGGTGATTCTGGACCATGTCGCGCAGGGCGCCGGACTTCTCGTAGTAGCCGGCCCGAGTGCCGACTCCGAGGTCCTCCGCTACGGTGATACGCACGCTTTGAACGTTGTGCCGATTCCAAATCGACTCGAACACGGGGTTGGCAAAGCGAAAGACCAACAGGTTCTGGACCGTCTCCTTACCCAGGTAGTGATCGATCCTGTAAATCTGGTTCTCTTGGAAGAACCGATGAACCGTCTGATTGAGATGATTCGCCGAGTTCAAGTCGCGTCCGAACGGCTTCTCAATAACCAATCGCGTCCAGCCGCCGCTCTTGTTCAAACCGGCTTTGCCCAGTCCCTCGATCGTCGGCTCCATGGCTGCCGGCGGCAATGCCAGGTAGATGATCCGGTTCCCGGGTAGATCGGCTTCGTCTTCGATCTCCTCGATTTTCTCTCGCAGGGCATCGAAGTCCGCCTTCCTCTCGCGAGTAATCGAGTGATAGTAGAGTTGCTTCAGCCAGGAATCGTCCTGCAATTTGACGGAAGCATCCTCCAGCGCGGAAGCCGCCCACTGCCGATACTGATCGTCATCCTTGCCCGTATCGCGGGCCACCGCAAGCACATGGAACTCGGTATCACGCAGTTCCCCGTTTTTCAGTCGGCCGAGAGCCGGGAGCAGCTTCCGGCTCATGAGATCGCCGGTCCCCCCGAAAACTATCGTCAGGTGTCTCTCGCTCTTCTTAGCCATTCATCCTCGCTTCGATCCATCAGAGTCCCAGTCCGTCAAGATCGTACTGAGACGCGTAGCGAGGAGAGACGTAGATGTAGCTCTCCTCGAACAACTTGTCCAGAAAGGCCTTGACCTCGGGTCGGGCCTTCTCCTGATACAACTTCTCGGCAATCTGCGGTCGAACCTCCTCGAGGGGCTTCACCGTCGCAGGCGTTCGGTCGAGGATCTTGATGATTTGAAAGCCGTAATCGGTTTCGATGATCTGACTGTATTCCCCGACCGGCAACTTGAAGGCGACTGCCTCCACGGCTTCGTTCATCGAACCCTTGTTGAAGTCCCCGATGTCGCCCCCGCGAGAGGCCGTAGGCCCCTCCGAGACATCCTTGGCGACGTCCTCGAAGACTTCGCCCTTCTTCAGTCTGTCGAGAGCGGCCTGGGCTGCCCGCTGAACCTGGTCCCGGGGCTTGCCCTCCTTCAAAAACAGGATCTCTGCTAAGTGTACCTTGCCCGGAACAGTGAAGTCAGCAGCATGCGCCTTATAGTAGGCCTCCACTTCGGGAGTCAGCAGCGTGATCTTCGAATAGACGAAACTCTGGAGCAAACTCTGGGTGACCATCTGCTCCTTGACCCGCTTCTTGTATTCGGACAGCGACGTTCCACGCTGATGAAGATACTGGTCGAGGACGTCCAGACTGGGAATTCCGTTATCCTTGCGGAGCTTCTCCAGATAGGCGGCCACATCCGCGTCCGCGGTAGCGGTCAGACCAGCCTCCTCCGCCTTCTGGACCATCACCTTGTTTTCGATGAGAAGCTTCAGGATACCCCGCTTCTCCTTGGCGAATTCGCCCTCGACCGTGCTGGGATCTTTGGAGGTGTCCTTGATGTCCTGGTGCAGTTGACCGAGTGTGCGGTCGAGATCCGTCAACGTGATAATTTCGTTGTTGACCCTGGCCACAATCTCGTCCAGGACGACGGCGTCACCGTCATCTGAGGCCGGTTCGCTCGTGTTCTGGTCCTGGGCCCACATCGAGGCCGTTAGAAGCATGCTGCCGAAATCAACCGCCGGTAGGAATCTACCGCTCATCCACCGTCGTCTCATGGGATCGATTCTCCACTGTCTCTAATCTCAGGTTCGGGTCGACGACCCGAAGACTGGCACTCTTCATGAGTTGGTCTGTGTATTCCTTGACCCTCTCACGTTCCTTCGCGGCAATCAACGTATCGAAGATGTGGTCCCGCACCTCGTAAAACTTCTGAGCGTGCGCAGGAATCCACTCTTCCAGCGCAAAAATGTGAAAACCGTGGCTCGACTGAAAAGGCTGACTGATCTCGCCCGGCTTCAGACCGAAAACCACTTTCTCGAATTCTTCGGGAAGCTCTCCACGCTCATAGGTCCCCAGATCCCCACCCTGCGCGGCGGTTACCCCCAGAGACTCCGCACGAGCAATTGCTTTGAACTGTGTAACGTCTCCGTCCTCGAGGCGGGCACGCACTTTCTCGGCTTCTTCCCGGGTAGCCATGAGGATCTCGAGGACATGGGCCTGGTCTCCCACCCTGAACTCATCCGCATGCTGTTCATAGTAGACCTGCAGTTCCCGCAGTGTGACTTCGAGGTTACCGAGGGCTTCCTTCTTTAAAAGCTTCTGCGCCAGCAGGTAATCATAGACGTCGTCCTTCAGGCTGCTTCCCGCCGACCCGTCGCGGGGAGTCCACTGGGCAACGTACTGCCGTAACTCATCTTCTCCCACCGTAAGGCCCTGTTTCTTTGCTTCCTGCAACAGCAGCCGATTGGTGATGAAATCGCTGAACAACTCTCGAGTCGGGATCGGACTTGGGTCTTCAGTCAATTCGCCCTGTGCGAAATCCAAGAAGCGTCGAAAATCCCTGGCGTACACCTCTTCGCCATTCAGCACGGCAATGACCTGCTGTTGGGGCCGCGGCGTTGGGGAGTCCTCCGTGACGGCCACCCTCCTGCAGGCCGGTATCCCGCACGCTACGAGCAACAAAAAGATCCCCAATCGGAATTCGTTACGCTGCATTGGTCAACCACTCGAGAACTACCGACACTCCTTGAAGGACCTCCACTGCCGATCCTGCATCTATAGATGCTAGCAAAGACCCATCGGCCGAAAAGTTCAAGCCCGCTCGAGTCTGCACCAGACGAACCGCCATTTCGGGTGTCAGCGGCGTGTCATCCCTGAAACTTAGACGAACCTGGGAGCCCTTCCGTTCGATCGAGGTCACTTTGAGCCGCTCTGCGATCAGCCTCAGTTTCCCATACTCGAAGAGGTTGGCCACGGCGCGTGGGTATCGCCCAAAACGGTCGATGACCTCATCGCGCAGACCATCGAGACGGCTCTCCTCCGAGACGGTGGACAACCGCTTGTACAACCAGAGACGCGTGTTGGGGTCATCGATATAGTGCTCTGGGATTTGAATGTCCAGTCTGAGATCAACCGTGGTGTGGACCTTGGCCGTTTCGGGCTCGCCCTTCAACTCCCGGATGGCCTGTTCCAAGAGCTTCACGTAGAGTTCGAACCCCACCGCGTCGATATGGCCGCTTTGCTCACCCCCCAGCAGATTGCCGGCTCCCCGGATCTCCAGATCGAGAGCGGCCAACCGAAAGCCGGATCCCAGATCGCTGAACTCCTTGATCGCGGCCAGTCGTTTGCGGGCATCCTCGCTGAGCGCACCTTCGTCTCCGACCAGCAGGTAAGCGTAGGCGCGCCGGTTCGAGCGGCCGACTCGTCCGCGCAGCTGGTACAGTTCGGACAGTCCGAAGCGGTCTGCCCGATTGACGACGATCGTATTGGCGCGAGGGATATCCAGGCCGTTCTCGATGATCGTCGTGCAGACGAGCACGTCGTATTCATAGCGGAGAAAAGCCAGCATCACCTGCTCCAGTTCGTCTTCCCTCATCTGGCCGTGGGCGACGCCGATCCTTGCTCGAGGAACGATCCTGCTCAGCTTCTGCGCGATGGCATGGATCGTCTCCACACGATTGTGCAGGAAGAAGACCTGCCCGTTGCGCTTGAGTTCCAGATCGATGGCGCTTTCGATGATCTGGTGAGAAAACCGGACCACCACGGTTTGGATCGCCAGACGATCCTTGGGTGCCGTTTCGATGATCGACAGGTCGCGGATGCCCACGAGGGACATATTGAGCGTCCGTGGAATCGGAGTCGCCGACAGAGTCAGAACATCGATTTGGGCCTTGAGCTGCTTCAGACGCTCTTTTTGCGCCACGCCAAAGCGTTGCTCCTCGTCCACGATGATCAGCCCCAGGTCGGAGAAGGAGACGTCACGCGAGAGCAGGCGGTGCGTGCCAATCAGGATGTCCACGGTTCCACCTGCAGCCTCGGCAAGAACCTCCTTTTGTGCGGCTCGCGGAACGAAGCGACTGAGCATCCCGATCTTCACGGGAAACCCCTTGAAGCGCTCCTGAAACGTGTTGTAGTGCTGAAAAGCCAGGACTGTGGTGGGAGCCAGAAGAGCCACCTGTTTCCCGTCGTTGACCGCCTTGAAAGCTGCACGCATGGCCACTTCGGTCTTTCCATAGCCCACGTCGCCACAAACCAGGCGGTCCATCGGCTTTTCCGATTCCATATCGTGCTTGCAGGCGGAAATCGCGGCCGCCTGGTCGGGCGTCTCTTCGTATTCGAAGGAGGCGTCGAATTCACGCGTCATCTCATCGTCGGGGGCAAAGGCATGTCCACGGGCCACCTCACGCCGGGCATAGAGCTTCAGGAGCTCTTCGGCCAGATGCTGCATCGACTTCTTGATGCGAGCCTTGGTCTTCTTCCATGAGGTCCCCCCAAGGCGATCGATCTGAGGCGCAGCACCCGTCCCCGAGGCATATTTCTGGATCAGATCCAGGCGGTCCACCGGGACGTAGAGTCGGGCACCGCCGGCATACTCGAGAATCACGAACTCCCCGTTCTGGTCCCCGACACCGATCTGCTGCAGCCCTCGAAAGATTCCTATCCCGTGATCCACGTGAACCACGTAGTCCCCTTCACGTAGATCTCGAAAATCGGAGATGAAGGTTCCTACGGCTTCCGTAGAGGATCGCTCGACCCGCCGAACCTCCCTCTCGCCGAAGACTTCCTTCTCTGTGATCACCCGAAGTCCCAGTTCCGCCGAACTGAATCCGGACTCGAGCTTGCCCACCGTGACCGCGACCGGATGGAGAAGAGCTTCCTGGAAACCGGAGCGAGCCACCGTGATCCCCGCTTCGTACTCGCGAAAGACTTCTGCGAGTCTTTCCATCATGCCTTCCGTGTGCATGACGAAAATGACCTGCTCATCGGCTTTCCTGGATTGATCGATTTCCTTGAGGACTTCCTGGATGCGCCCGCGATAGGAGACCACCGGGCGGAAGTCGAAACGCTCCGCCTCTTCCGGGTGAGAAGACAGCACCTCCACCCGATAGGTGGGGAATGCCTCGAACCATCCCTCGACGCGGGACCAATCCAGGTACAGGCTGGCGGGCGGCAGCGCGGGAATCCCTTCCAGATCACAATCTTGATAGCCCTGCCGGGCCTTCTCCCACCGGTCTTCGACGATGGACAGCAGCTCCTCGGGCTCGCTGAGCACCAACACCAGTTCCTGTTGTCGCCCTGCTAAATAGTCGAACAGAGTCGAGCTCAGCGGCATCACCAGCGGAAAGAGGAATTCGAAACCATTGAAGAGCTCACCGTTTTCAGTGAATTGAAAAAGCTCGGAGAGTCTCTCGGCAAAGCGGACCTCGCTCCAGCGTCGGTGTGCCTGTTCGTTCCATTGTGCGATCTCGTCGGCCGAGGGAGTCAGTTCCCGCATGGGTACGATCTCGCAATCGCGGATCAAACCGACGGACCGCTGCGTGGAGGGATCGAATTGCCGGATCGATTCGATCTCGTCGCCGAAGAATTCGAGGCGGACGGGAGTCTCGTACGAAGGCGAGAAGACATCGATGATGCCCCCTCGAAAGGAGAACTCGCCGGGACCGGCCACCGGATCTTCATGGAAGTACCCCATGGAGCGAAGCTGGAGAATCAGATCATCTCGGGAAGTGCGTTCACCAATCGTCGCCTTCAGGCAGCGGCGGCTCAATTCGTCGGGATCCGCGGAGCGCAACATCAGGGATGAGACGGAGGTAACAACGATGCCCCTGAAGCCTCGCGCCAGGCGTGCCAACGCCTCGGCTCTACGGGAAGCGATCTCGGGGTGAGGCGACAACCCGCGATAGGGATCCGTCTCCAGCCCCGGAATCACCAGGACATCCTTGCTGCGGTCCCCGGGGAGAAAGAACTGGATGTCGCGGGCCAGTTCCTCTGCGGTCTGCGTGCTTCGCGTCACCCAAACCAGTGGTCCGCCTCGCTCCAGGTAGAATCCTGCAAACACGAAGGCGGCGTTGGCCGTCGAAAGCCCTTCGAGCCAATGGGAACGGGATATCTTCGCGGATATCGCCGACGGATACGAGCTTGCCACCGGGGAATCAGACACCCCGTCCTGTCCCTCGGATCCGCTCGATGATTCCGGTCGTGGAAAAACCTTGCTCAAATTCGATTGTCACTACCTGCCCGCCGCGCTGTTCGACCGATCGACGACCGACGATCTGATCTTTCGGCCAGTCACCACCCTTCACGAGCACATCCGGACGAAGCTGTTCAATGACCTCGAGCGGCGTGTCTTCGGTGAAGATCGTCACGTAATCCACGCACTGGAGCGCTGCCACTACCTCACTTCGATCGGACTCCGGGATGACGGGACGGCCCGGTCCTTTGAGACGGCGAACCGAATCGTCAGAATTGACCGCAATCACTAGAATATCACCGAGCGCTCGCGCACGTTCAAGGTAGCGTACATGCCCGGGGTGCAGCAGATCGAAGCATCCGTTCGTGAAGACGACGCGCCGGCCCTGGCCCTGCAGACTCCCGATCAAGGCCGCCAGACGGGTCCTGGACATGACTTTGTCGCGGGCAGTACCGTGGGCATTCATCCAGGGCTCACCGAGGCTTGGGGATCGTGACCTTGAGCGTTGGCGGTTCGACCGACTCGACGCGCGCCACGCTGCGATATTCGTCGGGGATGAAGACTCGCGCGGGCAAATCCACCGTGTCTCCCGGGGAGACGTTTCCGCCGAGAGTGACGTAAGCGTAGAACTCCTTGGTCTGGACGTCGTCGGTGTAGGAAACGGGAACCGAGACGGAGGCCGCTACGCGCCGGGGAGACACCCGCGCCCGCAGTTCTTCCGGTATGACCCGGACCTGGAGGTGCATGGAGACCTCCCTCCGTTTCTCTTCGATGACCACGAAGACGTCGACCGAGGAGGCGTTTTCGATTCTGAGCCGGGAATCCTCCAGGTCAAGATAGACCTTCTGGTGAAAGCTCTGATCGCGGCCTGCGATATCGATCGACTCCGTCTCCGCCGTCGTGGTTCGCTCGAGGCTCGATTCAGGACCGCTGATCAGCACTTCGCTCGGCATCACTCGCACTTCGCGTATCTGGTAGCCGGGAGCCGGCTGACCGACGATGGAAGGCTGGACGCGCACCGTCTTGCGCCGGATCCGCTCGAGCTGGAGGCGGATGCGCCGCTGCTCGATCCCTTCTATCTGCACGCCGCTGGGTACGTTACGAATGTTCCGTTCGGTGATCGGGACGACGGTCGTGCCAGGCTCCGCGCTGCTGAGATCGATGACGGCGGCCAACTGTCGTTCATCCATGCGCAACGAACTGGGCCGAGAAATGACGACATTGACCTCGCGCGGGTAGTCGTTCGTGATCTCCAGCTGCTGAGGCATATTGATGAACTCGACCGGAATGGCGACCGATCTTTGGACACGTTGTTGACCCGCGATCTGCGCCCAGAGGAGGAACGCCAGTCCCACAGAAGTCAGCTTCAGCGCCCAGTTGTCGAGCAGCAGACCGCGCAGGAACGCCAACCAGTTCATACCGCCTCGCTCCGCTGCTGTCGGGTGTCCGGAACTCCACGCTTCCGATCCTTGCCCGGCCCCTCCGAAATCGTTTCGAGGTACTTCAGCAGGCGCGGGCCGTCCAAGTTCCGCGTGATCTCTCCCTCATGCACGACCGAGATGGTCCCGGTTTCTTCGGAAACGACCACGGCAATGGCATCGGTCTCTTCGGTGATTCCAATGGCGGCCCGGTGGCGCGTGCCAAGCTCCTTGCTCAAATAAGGGTCGAGGGTCAGAGGCAGGAAGCAGGCCGCGGCACTGATCCGTTCACCCTGAATGATCACCGATCCGTCGTGTAGTGAGCTGCTGGGATTGAAAACGCTCACCAGCAGATCGTAGGTCAGGAAGGCATCCAGCTTGATCCCGCTTTCAACGTAGTTGCGAAGACCGATCTCCTGCTGAATGACGATCAGGCCTCCAATCTTCTGAGACGAGAGCGTCGTCGCGGCAAGCACGATTTCTTCGAAGATGTTCCTTTCCTTGCCACGGATCATATGGGAGAAGAACTTCCCCCTCCCCAGCTTGGTCAAACCCCTTCGAATCTCCGACTGGAAGATCACGATCAAGGCAAACACGAAGTAGGTGAAGAAGTTCTGAAGGATCCACTCGACCGTCCGAAGTTCGAGGACTCTCGCGAGGTAGTAAAACAGTGCCAGAGCGGTCACTCCCACAGTCATCTGCCAGCCGCGGGTCCCCTTGATCAGCAGCAGGAATTGGTAGAACAGGATGGCGACCAGAACGATCTCGAACGCATCCCGAAATCCCAATCTGGAGAAAGCAGCGATCAGATCATGCATTGATTACAGTCCAAGGTTCCTCGGCCAAGATCGCGTCCACAACGTCGGCCACCTGGCGGATCTCCTCGACATCATGGACGCGCAGGACATGGGCCCCACGCATCATACAGCAGGCACAAGCACCGGCCGTTCCAAGCACCCTGTCATCAACGGGACGATCCAGTATTGCGCCGATCCATCCTTTGCGGGACGGACCGACCAAAATGGGAAGGTTCAGTCGCGCTAATTCGGGCAACCGGTTCATCAAGACCAGGTTGTCTTTCACCGTCTTGCCAAAGCCGATACCTGGATCCAGCAGTATTCTACCACGCGGTATATGCCATTCATGCGCTTGATTTACTGAGACTTGCAGGTCCTTCACAACCTCGGACAAGATGTCTGGACTGGGAGGAATCACCTGCATCGTCTTGGGCGTCCCGCGCATGTGCATGAGAACGACGCCGGCCTGGAAGCGAGCAACGACTTCCGCCATCCCGGGATCGAAACGCAACGCGCTGATATCGTTGATGATGTCCGCGCCGGCCTCCAATGCCTGCCGGGCGACCGGAGCCTTCCAGGTGTCGACCGAGATCATGACCGAGGTCTTCGGACGGATCGACTCGAGAACCGGAAGCACCCGATCCCGCTCTTCCTGAGCTGAAATCGGAGATGACCCGGGGCGGCTCGATTCACCCCCCAGATCGAGGATATCGATTCCCTGTTCGACGAGCTGGAGAGAGTAGTCAGAGGCCGCAGAGGCATCCTGATACCGGCCGCCATCAGAAAACGAATCAGGTGTCAGGTTGACGATTCCCATCAACCTCGTTCTGAGGCCGAGCTCGAGGGTCTTTTCGCGAGCTCGGAATTCGAACACGGCCCGGCCCATGGGATCCTCACCCTCCAACATCTCAGGCGAGAAAAGGACGGAACCCTCGTGGAGCCAACGTCAGGCCCCAAGGTGCCGGGACAGGAAGCATCGCGTCCGAATGGATCAGGCGGTAGCCGGCCGCTCATTCGGCTTGACCAGGCGAGGAAGCGGCTCGTCCTTCTCTTGCTCTTTACGATCGTGGTCCGACGCGGCGTGGGTCGTCTCGCCTCCGGCCGTGCTCCCTACCCGGATCGGCTCACCCTGCATGACTTTTTCGATCTCATCGGAACCGAGGGTCTCGTACTCCAGGAGAGCCTCAGCAAGACGAATCAGCCTTTCCCGGTTCTCTCCGAGGATCTTTTCAGCCCGTCCGTACGCGTCCAGCACGATCCGCTTCACCTCTTCGTCGATCTTGATCGCCGTACTCTCGGAGTAATCCTGATGCCTCGAAATCTCGCGACCGAGAAAGATCTGCTCTTCCTTCTTGCCGAAGGTCAGAGGCCCAAGCTCATCGCTCATTCCCCATTCACAGACCATCTTGCGTGCCAGGTCGGTGACGCGTTCCAGATCGTTCGCCGCACCCGTCGTCGTGCTCCCGAGGAACATCTCCTCCGCAATTCGGCCGGCCAAGAGAATCGTGATACTGCCATCCATGTACTCGCGGGCGTAATTGTACTTGTCTTCCTCGGGAAGCTGCATGGTCACGCCCAAGGCACGGCCGCGAGGAATGATGGTCACCTTGTGAAGCGGATCCGACTCCGGCAGCATGTAGGCCACCAGCGCATGTCCGGCCTCGTGGTAGGCCGTGTTGCGCTTTTCCTTCTCGTTCATGACCATGGACCGCCGTTCCTTGCCCATCAGAACCTTGTCCTTGGCCTCCTCGAAGTCGGCCTGCATGACGGATTTCCGATCACGGCGGGCCGCCACCAAAGCCGCTTCATTGACCATGTTGGCCAGCTGAGCTCCGGAAAATCCAGGCGTACCGCGAGCCAGCACCGAGATGTCCACATCCTCCGACAGGGGGATCTTGCGCGTGTGGACCTTGAGGATTCCTTCACGCCCCTTGATATCAGGCAGAGAGACGATCACCTGCCGGTCGAAACGTCCGGGACGCAGCAACGCCGGGTCCAGGACATCGGGCCGGTTGGTTGCTGCAATCAGGATGACGCCTTCATTCGACTCGAAACCGTCCATCTCGACCAGTAGCTGATTCAGAGTCTGTTCACGTTCGTCATGCCCGCCGCCCAAACCAGCGCCGCGGTGCCGCCCCACCGCATCGATCTCGTCGATGAAGATGATGCAGGGTGCGTTCTTTTTGCCCTGTTCGAAAAGGTCACGCACGCGGCTGGCACCGACCCCGACGAACATCTCGACGAAATCGGAACCGCTGATACTGAAGAAGGGCACATTCGCCTCACCCGCAATGGCGCGCGCGAGAAGGGTCTTGCCGGTTCCGGGAGGTCCCATGAGCAGGACTCCCTTGGGGATCCTTCCTCCCAGTTTCTGGAACTTCTGGGGCTCTTTCAGGAACTCGACGATCTCCTGGAGTTCCTCCTTGGCCTCTTCGATTCCAGCGACATCCTTGAAGGTGACCTTCTTCTGCTGGTTCGTCGACAGACGCGCCCGGCTCTTGCCGAACGACAGCGCCTTGTTCCCGCCGCTCTGCATCTGCCTCATCAAGAAGATCCAAAAGGCCACGAACAGGATAATCGGGAACCAGGAGGTGAGCAGCATGTAGATCCAGCCGCCCTGGTCGTCTTCGCGGATCTGAACGATCATTCCCTTTGCGATGAGCGAATTGGCAACGTCCTTTTCCGCCCCATCCGGGATCAAGACCGAGAACTTGTGATCGTTGCCGGATTCCACGTAGGTCCCTTCCACGTGGTTGCCCGTGATGACGATCGGATTGCTCTGACTGCTTCTGAGTGCGTCGCTTTGGGTCAAGCTGTCGAAGCGCGAGTATGTGATGTCCTTGGCGTCGGCGTTCTTGAAGCTATTGAGGAAATTCCACAAGACGACGACGGCAACGACAATGACAATCCAAAGAAATACATTCTTGGCTGTAGTGTTCAATACGGAACCTCCCAGGTCCGAATGGCCCTATTATAGGCGAATATGCTCCAAGCCGCCATCACGCTGTGACCAAGCGGAACCTGTTGCTCTTCTTTTTCACTCTACTTAGAAGCCGATGAGTGCCCAAAAGTTTCGATCCGGATTTCGCAGGTGTGCGCCTGCGAACTCGGACTCGGGGCGACTGACGCGGGCGGAAACCCTTCCACCCAGACGATTCGATCGCCGCACTCGAAGACGAGGAGCCGGTTTCTCAGTGAGACGGGGATGCGTCTTTCGATGAGAATCTTCTTGAGCGCCCTTTCGCGAGTACGAGGCGCCGCCTTATAGCGATCCCCCGGCCTCCGGTTCCGGACGATCAAAGGGCCTTCGGGCAGCACCAGCCAACCGGGACGGTCCTCCGGCGATGTCCGAATCACAACCTTCTTGCCGACCTCCGGGATCACGATTTCGCCGGGCCAATCCACTCGATAGCTGAACTGAAGATCCTCGGGGGGAGGCCCGACCCGCAACAGGTCGAACTCCCTCTGCACCACGATTTCCCCGGGAAGGTCGATGCGCCGTCCACTGGTGCCCTCCAGCAGACCCAGGGTTGCGGCTACGTGCTGTTGAGTCAGGTCGGTCAGCTTGCCCTGTACCCTGAGGTAGGCGATCCGGACAGCCGATTTCCGCAGAGGTTCGGGAAGATCCTTCAGCGCCTCGATCGGGAGACGCAGCTCCCGTTCGCCAGCCAGAGGGGATCCCAGCCGCTGCCAGGTCTCGTGCTCGAGGAAATCGTCGATTTCGTGAAACAGCCCTGCGGTCCGACCGAGTACCTGGATCACTCGGGGGTTGAGACGCTGTTCCAGGAGGGGGATCAACTCGTGCCGGACCCAGTTCCGATCGAACCGGGTGTCGAGATTGGACCGATCGATTCGGTAGCCAAGCCGCCGCTCCTCCAGGTACGCCAGAATCTCACGACGATCCGCCCGGAGCAGCGGGCGAACGACACGAACCGGCAGCGCATTCACGGGATCCGGATGAGTGCGCCGGATCGCTATCCCGGACAGTCCTCCCGGCCCGGCCCCCCGAAACAGCTTCATCAGGAAGGTTTCAGCCTGATCATTCAGCGTGTGCCCGGTCGCCACGACGGCCCGCAGGGAAGCGGCGACTCCTGCAAGCAGGTCGTAGCGTTCCCGCCGAGCCGCATCTTCCAGGTTGCCCCGCTCCCGGGCCCGACCAAGATCCAGGTTCAGGCAATCGAGCGGGACACCCAGCCCGGCGCACATTTCTCTGACATAGGCTTCGTCCGCATCCGACTCTGATGCCCGCAGGTGATGGTTGACATGGGCCGCCCGGACAGTGAGGTCAAGCTCGGCTTCCAGCTCCTTGAGAAGACTCAGCAGCGCCACCGAATCCGCTCCACCCGAGCAGGCGACCAGGACCGTCTCCCCCGGAACCAGGAGATCGTGTCGCCGGATCGTTTCCCGGACTGCTGCAGCCAGGCTCGTCACCGGAACGATTGTGCCACAGGGAGACACGGACTGACACGGACTCACGGACACGGATCGAAGAGCTGCTTCCCGGTGGAGCAGGATCTGCGTAGACATCCGACCGTGAGAGTCTGTGTTCGTCCGTGTCAGTCCGTGTGTCCGTGTCCGTCCCCGTTCATTGAAACTCCCGTGTTCCTTCGGATAAGATGTTCGCTTTCCAGGGCGGCGTAGCTCAGTTGGTCAGAGCAGGCGGCTCATATCCGCCGAGTCGGGGGTTCAAGTCCCTCCGCCGCCATTTTTCCCAAGTCCATATTTCTCAACGAGGTTGCCCATGTCGCTCACACGCAGTGAAGCACTTTTCGAGCGCGCTCAGCGAGTGATTCCGGGCGGTGTCAACAGTCCGGTCCGGGCTTTTCGGGCGGTGGGCGGCACACCCCGCTTCATCTCGTCCGCGGAAGGCTGCTACCTGATCGACGCCGACGGAAACCGCTATATCGACTACGTCGGCTCCTGGGGTCCCATGATTCTGGGTCACGCGCGGCCTGAGGTCGTTCGAGCCATCCAGGAAATCACCCGTCGAGGGACGAGCTTTGGAGCTCCGACGGAGCTGGAGGTCCAGCTCGCCGAGAAGATCTGCTCCATAGTTCCTTCGGTCGAGAA
This sequence comes from Acidobacteriota bacterium, assembly GCA_037388505.1. Lineage (GTDB taxonomy): Bacteria > Acidobacteriota > UBA6911 > RPQK01 > JAPXNP01 > JARRKC01. Next base: position 61,281 of record JARRKC010000033.1, read on the forward strand.
GGTCCGGCTGGTAAACTCCGGCACAGAGGCCACCATGAGCGCGCTCCGCCTGGCGCGCGGTTTCACCGGCCGTCCGATGGTCATCAAGTTCGACGGCTGCTACCACGGGCATGCCGACAGCTTTCTGGTCGAAGCGGGGTCCGGGGTCGCCACCTTGGGGATTCCGGGAACGCCGGGAATCCCGGATGCATTCGCGGAGAGAACGCTGAGCCTCCCCTACAACGATCTCGACGCTGTCGAGCAGGCGCTCGAACGGCATCCCGATCAAGTCGCAGCCATTATCTGCGAGCCCGTTACCGGCAATATGGGAGTCATCGTCCCGAAGTGGCAGTACCTGGCCGAGTTGATCGCGCTCGGCGAGGCACACGGGGCGCTGGTCATCTTCGACGAAGTGATGACCGGGTTCAGGCTTGCCCCGGGCGGGGCGCAGGAACTGTTCGAGCTCCGGCCTCATCTGACCTGCCTGGGCAAGATCGTCGGCGGGGGACTCCCTCTGGGCGCCTTCGGCGGGCGAAGGGACATTATGAACCTGGTGGCACCCGAAGGACCGGTCTATCAGGCAGGAACACTTTCCGGGAACCCGCTCGCCGTCACTGCCGGACTGACGACACTCGAACTCCTGTCCGAGGATCCGCCCTACGATCGCCTCGAGAATACGTCGCGCGAGCTCTGCCATGGACTCGCAAGGGCTGCCGAATCCGCAGGTGTCAAAGTGCAGATCCCGCGATGCGGGTCCATGTTCACGATCTTCTTCAACGAGATCGAGCCGTTCGACTTCGCCTCCGTCAAACGATCCGATGCCCGGATGTTCGGTGACTTCTTCAGCCGAATGCTGGATAAGGGTGTCTACCTCGCGCCATCCCAGTTCGAAGCGTGTTTCGTATCTACTGCGCACACCCCGAACGTGGTGCAGGCGACGACTCAGGCAGCATCCGAAGCATTTCGTGAGATGACCGAACAGGGGGCGTAGGGAGCGGGCCAGGCCGTCTTACTCAGCCGCCACAGTGCTCGAAGACTCGGTCTTCTGATAGGTCTCGTCGAGAATGCCCAAAACGTTCGTTTCGGTCGCTTCGAGACTCTGATCCCGAACCGTGGCGATCTCAGCGATGATCAGGTTGCGCGCTCGATCGTACATCCGCTTCTCGCGGAACGAGAGACTCTTGCGGTAGCTGAGGAAATAAAGATTTCTCAGCACTTTAGCGACTTCGCATATCTCTCCGGAATTCATCTTTTCCAGATTCAGCTTGTAGCGCGTCTTCCAATCTGGATCGGGCTCCACGAAGGAATTCCCGAGGATCTCGAAGAGTTGGTCGACCGTGCTCTCATCGCTGAGCGTCCTCATCCCGACGTTGTCAGCGTTGGCGACTGGAATCATCACCGTGGATTCGTTGGCAGCGAGCCGCACCATGTAGAATTCTTCAGCGTGTCCGGCAATCGTTTTGGTCGAAACTTCCTCGATGACACCGACACCCTGATTGGGATAAATAACCTTGTCCCCCACCTTGAATGACATGAAGCCTCCGTGTCCAAAGCCGAAAAGGCTGGAAATTTTATGGTAGGGGACCTTGCGGAAAATGTCAAAAAACCGACTCGGACTCGGACTCCCGCAAGCGCGCTCCTTCGGGCGGTCCGACCGGGCTGGTCAGCCTCTCCGAATGGGCGTCCAATTCCAGGCCGGACGCGGCATTGATCGAAACCGCTCGTTGATTTCATCGTACTAAAGATAAATTGGTATGATGGGTCGAAATCCCAGGGCAAGAGGTCGGTGGGCGCCGTCCGACCGGCTGGATGATTGAGTTTGATGGAATCTCTGTTCGCTTTCCTTTTCAAGTACAGCCCATTCCTGTTCAGGGAAGGCGAATTCTCTTTCCAGCCGCTCTTCAGCCCCTGGGTATTTCTGGCCGCAGCGTTCGCACTGGTCGGCATCACAGTGTTCGCCTATACCCGCTCGACGGGGACGACCTCGAACCGCGGTCGCATCCTGCTGGCGCTCCGGGTTGCCGGCTGTCTCCTGTTGCTCGGCCTCCTGATGCGCCCCACTCTGACCCTTTCCCGCGTCGTTCCGCAGACGGGTTTGCTGGCCGTGGTCGTGGACAATTCGAGGAGCATGGGGCTGGCGGACGACGGTCGAATCCGCGGAGAGCCGGTGCTTCGCCTCGTCGATCCGAAGGGCAGCTTCGCTGAAGCTTTGGAGCGCGACTATCAGGTTCGCTGGCTGAAGTTCGACCGCAACGCGTCGCGCCTCGATCGTCCCGAGGCACTGGACTGGCGCGGCACGCAAACAAATTTGCCCGATGCACTCGCCGAGGTTCTCAACCAGACCCGGAATCTGCCCCTGGCCGGTGTGATCCTGTTCAGTGACGGCGCCGACAACAGTTACCGTGACCTGGGCGCGGTGATCGACGAGTATGCGGCCAGGAAGATTCCAATTCACACCGTCGGCCTCGGGCCGGAATCAGTCGGGCGGGATCTGGAACTGGTCGATGTCAGCCTCCCGCGACACGTCCTCCCCGGCACCGTAACGTCGGCAAGGGTGCTGATCCGACATCCCGGCTTTCGCGGCGCTGGCGTTCGGCTGACCGTCAGGGACGGATCGACGCTCGTCACCTCGGAGAACGTCTCACTGTCGACCGATTCGGATGTGACGACGGCGGAGATCAAGCTGTTCCCCCAGTTTGCCGGGGTCAAGACCTATGACTTCAGTCTCGAGCCCCTGGCCGGTGAGGCGCTGGAGGAGAACAACTCGCGCCGCGCGATCTTCGAAGTTCGTGACACCCCGACCCGGGTTCTGCTCGTCGAGGGCCGTCCTCGGTGGGAGTACAAGTTCATCCGCCAGGCGATGCAGCCGGACCACAGCATCCAGTTCGAATCGCTGCTGCGCACGGCCATCAATAAATACTACCGTCAGGGCATCGCAGAGGAGACGACCCTGGCTACCGGGTTTCCCACGGGCAAGGATGAACTGTTCGGATACAAGGGCCTGATTCTGGGCGATGTCGAATCCGGTTTCTTCAGCTACTCACAGATGGAGATGATCCGGGATTTCGTCAGCCGGCGCGGCGGCGGGCTGCTCATGCTGGGTGGCGAATCCGCCCTGGGTGCCGGCGGTTTTCAAAACACTCCTCTGGAGGAGGCTCTGCCCGTCTGGCTGGGGCGCGGCAAGAACGATCAGGCCTTGCAGTTCAGCTACCTGCGGGATGCCGAGACTCCGGTCCCGACCGCCTATGGGGCCAATCATCCGGCCCTTCAGCTGGCCGAGACCGAGAAGAACAGCGAGGCACTCTGGAAGTCACTTCCCGCTTTGAGTGATTACAACCGCGTCGGCGACGTCAAGCCCGCAGCTACGGTTCTGCTGGAGGCTCAGCCGGAAGATGGAAACGGACGGGAGGGCTCTCCCCTCCTGGTTTCTCATCGCTTCGGGCGGGGACTGGGAATGGTGTTCTTGACCGGAAGCAGCTGGCGTTGGCAGATGTTGAAGGACCACAAGGATCAGACCCATGAGATCTTCTGGCGCCAGCTCGTGCGCTGGCTGGTCAGTTCGGCCAAGGACCCCGTTTCGGTGGAGATCGAACGGGAGGTCTACTCGCAGAATGAGCCGGTAAAGATCCGGGCCGAGGTCAATGACCGATCCTTCAATCGCTTGAACGACGCGCGGGTCGAGGCCGTGATTACACCGCCCGCAGGACCGGCCCGTACGCTGCCGATGCGCTGGGAAGCCACGGAGAACGGTGTGTATCAGACTGGGTTCAGCCCCGAGACGGACGGTCTCTACCGTGTCGAAATCGTGGCTCATCCAGGGGCTTCGCCGGATGCCGACTCCGATGTACTCGGCCGGGATGCCGCCTACTTCCTGACCGAGACGGGTTGGAAGGAATACTTCGATTCCGTTCAGAAGCGTGAGACACTCGAGAGCATCGCCGAGAAGACCGGTGGGCGCTATTTCCCGATTTCAGAGGCCGAGAAGATCCCGGATCAGATCGTCTATTCCGGTTCCCATGCCTCTGTGGTCCAGATTCTCGATCTCTGGAATATGCCGTTCAATTTCCTCGTGTTGCTCGGACTTCTCGCCGGCGAATGGTTCCTGCGAAGAAAGTGGGGACGATTCTAAATGGGATTCTTGATCGACCAAAGCCAGGCCATTTTTCCTAGATACGCCGTCACGTGCGTTGCGATCCTGCTTCTGTCGGGGACCCTGTTCGCTCGGGCGACCGATGAGAGTGTCGGCACGCAGGCCTGCGCCGTACTGACCGGTCTCGGAGGAATTCCCGAATACGAGGAGAACTTCAGGAACTGGGGAGATTCGATCGAGAAGGTCTGTCGTGGCGGAGGGGCCGGCGAGGTGATTCGCCTGGACGGTAGTACGGTCAGACGGCCGGAGATTCTCGCCAGGCTGGTGGAACTCGAGAAGCTGCCGGCGGCAACCCCGACCTGGATCTTCCTGATCGGTCATGGTTCTTACGACGGCCGGCAGTACAAGTTCAACATCAAAGGGCCGGACTTGACCGGCCAGGATCTGGCGGCCTTTCTCGACAAGCTGGGAGCGCGGCCCACCTATGTCATTCTGGCCACCAGTTGCGCCGGTACGGTAGCCGACCAGCTGAAGGGCCCTCACCGCGTGATCGTCTCTGCGACCCGCAGCGGCACAGAGCGCCATCCGCCCCTGTTCATGTCCTTCTTCGCGGAAGCGGCCCAGACGGCGGAGGCCGACGAGAACAAAGACCGCCGGGTTTCACTGCAAGAGGTCTTCAATTACAGCCAGAAACAGGTCCAGAAGTGGTACGAGGAGAAGGGCAGGCTGCAGACCGAGCATCCGGTTTTGATCGACGCCGGTGGAACGGGCGGTCTGGCGCGGGTTGCGTACCTTTCGAAACCGCCCGAACAGGCTTACCGAAGCCTCGAAGCCCGTCAGCTTGCCCCGGAGCGGACGCGCCTCGAGCGGGAAATCGAAGATCTCAAGCTGCGCAAACAGGACATGGCCTCCGAGGACTACTACAGCGCGCTGGAAAAGCTTCTCCTGGAGCTTTCGAAACTGAATGAGAAGATCCGTACACTCGAGGGGAAACCGTGAGAGGATCCGTTCGCCGATCGGCACTGATAGGATGCTGTCTCGCTCTGCTGTGCGCCGTGCCCCGCGCGCAGGACGAGTCCGCACGGGCTCTCGATCAGATGCAGAAGGGTCGGTGGGACCAGGCCGAAGAGACTCTGGCATCGGCCAGCGGTCAGAGTGTCTCCCACGCCGGCGCCCTGGCCCTGCGCCTGCGCATCGAACTACTCGAGCGCCGGGGCCGGTACGAGGAAGCCCGCAACGTGGCCGCTGGCCTGCTTCGTCTCTACCAGTCCGGCCTGCTGGAGTCGGCCTCGGATCTCGGCCAGGCTGCGTACGCCGCCTGGCGCCTGCAGCGCTGGGAGGATGCCAATGACATCTTCATCCGCGCTTCTCAGATGGACGAGGTTCCGCTCTCGATGTATGTGGACTGGGGCGAGCTCTACCTGGAGAAATACAACCCGGCCGAAGCCGAAGGCATTTTCAAAGACGGCCTGGAAGCGGCATCGAAGGAGTATGACGGCATACAGCGCTGGTCGAAGGCGGATCTCGACCTTGGTCTCGCGAAGGCCCTCGATGCAGAGTCCAGTCCCGGCATGAAGGAGGTTCTGACCAAGGCCCTGAATCTCGCTCCGGAGAACCCCAGGATTGCGGCCTACCGCGGCCGGCTTGCCCTGGGCGAAGAGGATTGGGACAAGGCCGCTGAGATCGCCGATCAGGGCTTGAAGACGACACCCGGCTTCCTGGAACTTCTGGAAATCCGCAGTGCGGCAGCGTTCTTCTCGGGACAGGACGAGGAGTTCAAACGCGCTCGTGCCGAACTCGAGAAGGTCAACCCCAAAGACGCCGACCTCTATGAGCTGCTCGGTGATCTCTGCGTGGCGAACCGGCGGCTCGAGGACTCCGTCCAGCAGTACAGCCACGCCCTCGAGCTGAACCCGCAACAATGGTCGGCCCTGGCTTCCCGAGGGATCAACCGGCTGCGCCTGGGCGACGAGGACGCCGGGAAGGCCGATCTCGAAGAGGCTTACGCCAAAGACCCTTACAACATCTGGACCGTCAACACGCTTCGGCTGGTTGACAGCTTCAGCCGGTTTGATCGCATTCAGGATGGTCAATTCTCCATCAAACTCAGCCGGAAGGAGTCGGCCGTCCTGAAGCCCTACGTCGAGGAACTCCTGCATCGGAGCCTCGAGACCCTCGAGCAGCGCTACCAGCATCCGGTCGACCATCCGATCGTCTTCGAGATGTATCCGGATCATGAGGACTTCGCGGTAAGAACGCTCGGCCTTCCTGGGTTGGGTGCCCTCGGGGCGACCTTTGGGCGAATCGTGGCCATGGACTCTCCCTCGGCCCGACCGCCGGGCACGTTCCACTGGGGGTCGACGCTGTGGCACGAGATGGCCCATGTCGTTACCCTTTCGCTGAGCAACGATCGGGTTCCGAGGTGGTTTACCGAAGGCCTTTCGATGATGGAGGAGAGGAGTGCCGGCCCGGGTTGGGGAGACCCGCTCACCGTGCAGTTCGTCCGTACCTACGAAAAGGGCAAACTCCTCCCCCTCAAAGACCTGAATTCCGGCTTCATCCATCCCGAGACTCCCGAGCAGATCTCGATCAGCTACTTCCAGGCTGGCTGGCTCTGCCGGTGGATGGCGGGCCAATATGGGATGCCCAAGATTCGCGAAATGCTGATCGCGTTCGCCAAGGGTGAAAAGGATGAAACCGTCTTCAAGGAAGTCCTCGGCAAGACCGAAGACGAGGTGGATGTGCTGTTTCACCAGGAGCTGTCAAAGACGCTCGACCCCTTGCTGCCCAAGCTTCAGGAGGTCAAGCTGGAATCGAATGATCAAGCCGGCCTGAACAAGGCCCTCGAAACGCATCCCGACAACTTCTACCTCAATCTGGCGCTGGGCAGCTCCTTGATCGCGAAGGAAGACTATCAGGGAGCGATCGAGCCCCTGCAAAGAGCCATTGACAGCTTTCCGTGGGCGGTCGATTCGAAGGGTCCCTATGCTCTCCTGAGCGAGGCCTATGAGAAGCTGAGTGATGAGGAGGCGACCGGCAAGGTCCTTGCCGCCTGGTGGAATCACTCTCCGCTCAATATCGAAACGGGCCTCAAGCTGGCGCGCATCCTTGCGAAGCAGGAGCGAACCGACGAGGCGCGGCAGGTTCTCGAGCAGGCGCTCTACGTCGATCCTCTATCGGCCCCCCTTCATGAACAGCTCGGGGATCTCTGCCTGCAGTCCGAGCGCCTCGACGAGGCCGTTCGTGAGTTTCGGGCGCTGGTCGCCCTCAAACCGGCTGATGAGGCATCGGCACACTTCCACCTGGCCAAAGCGCTCTTTCTTGCCGGGTCACCTCAGCAGGCCCGGATGCAGGTTCTTCTCTCACTCGAACTCGCCCCCTCCTATGAGGAGGCACAGCGACTGCTCCTGGAGATTTCACGCCAATGATCGACCTGCGCAAAGCCGCCATTCTCGGCCTGGGCCTGCTCGCGGTGAGCACCCTACCTGTCGGTCTGCGCGCCGACGACGCGGCCAACAATCCGTCAGCCATCGATGAAAACGTCTTCAACTTCGTCAGGATCCGATACAACGGCTTCGCCGGGATCGGAATGTGGGGTGCGGGCAACTGGGTTCAGCCCTGGGCGCACGACTATCCCCGGGCCGAAAAGAACTTTCTGAAGATCCTGTCGGAGATGACCGGCATCGAGACGACGCCGCATTCCTATCTGATCCTGAATTTGGATGATCCACACATCATGGACTATCCGGTTTTGTATGTGAGCGAGCCCGGATACTGGAATTGCACCCAGGCGGAGACCGATAACCTTCGTGAGTACCTGAATCGCGGAGGCTTCGTGATCTTCGACGACTTTCGAGATGCACCGGGCGAATGGGACGCCTTCTCCGGCTGCATGAAGCAGGTATTCCCCGATCGGCCTCTGGAAGTTCTGACCGCCGATCATCCCGTGTTCCACTGCTTTTACGACATCGACAGCCTGGACATGGTGCCGCCCTATGAGGAACCGGGAAAGCCGACCTTCTACGGCATGTCCGATCCTGCGGGACGGCTCCAGGTCGTCGCCAATTTCAACAACGATATCGGAGACTACTGGGAATGGTCGGATCAGAGTTGGGTTCCGATCCGACTTTCGAATGAAGCCTATAAATTCGGGATCAACTACATCATCTACGCGATGACACATTAGCCCCTTCGGGAGAATGCATGACGACACCCAGCGAAGTTCGAGATTCAAACATTGCTGAGCAGATTGACGCCCTTCTCGGTTCCCAGAAGCGGATCCTCAATGAGATCCGCAAGGTCATCGTGGGGCAGGACGAGATCATCGAGCAGGTCCTGATCTCCATTTTCGTGGGCGGACACTGTCTGATCACCGGACTACCCGGTCTGGCAAAGACGCTTCTGGTGCGAACGATTTCCCAGACCTTGGGCCTGTCCTTCAAACGCATCCAGTTCACGCCCGATCTCATGCCCGCCGACATCACGGGCACAGAGATCATCGAAGAAGACCGAAGCACCGGCCGGCGCCAGCTGGAATTCGTTCCGGGGCCGATCTTCGCCAATCTGATCCTGGCGGACGAGATCAACCGAACGCCTCCCAAGACGCAGGCCGCCCTGCTCGAAGCGATGCAGGAGAAACGGGTCACGGTCGGCGGGAAGACCTTCCACCTCGCGCCGCCCTTCTTCGTGCTGGCGACCCAGAATCCGATCGAACTGGAAGGGACCTACCCCCTGCCGGAGGCTCAGCTCGATCGCTTCATGCTCAACATCGTGATCGATTATCTCGGCGAGGAGGACGAGGTCGACGTCGTCAAGCGAACGACCTCCTCCGAACCCGCCGAAATCCAGCAGGTCGTGGCCGGCGAAGACATCGTTCGCTACCAGGAACTGGTGCGGCAGATTCCCGCCTCCGACGAGGTGACCCGCTATGCCGTGCGCCTGGTTCGGGCCTCCCGGCCCGGCGCACCCGAGGCGCCCGAATTCATCACCGAGTGGCTGAACTACGGCGCCAGCCTTCGCGCCTCGCAGTTCCTGGTGCTGGCGGGCAAGGCGCGGGCGCTGATGTACAACCGCTACAACGTCGCCTTCGAGGACATTCGGGCTCTGGCCAAACCGGTGCTGCGGCATCGGATCCTGACGAATTTCCATGCCGAGTCCGAGAACGTGAAGACGGACGCGATCATCGAACGACTGCTCGAGGTCATCAAGCCGGCCGCTTCGGGAGTATAGACCGTGATTTCGCGATCAACGCCACTGACCAGTCGCTTCATCGATCCACGGATCCTCGCTGCCAGCAGCAACCTGCAGCTGATTGCCCGCACGGTCGTCGAGGGATTCGTCGCCGGCCTGCATCGGTCCCCGTACCACGGATTCAGCCTCGAGTTTTCGGAGTATCGAGAGTACACGCCGGGAGACGATATCCGACAGGTGGACTGGAAGATCTTCGGACGTTCCGATCGCTTCTACGTCAAGAAGTTCCAGGGTGACACCAACACCCAGATCTTCCTCCTGCTCGACACCAGCCGCAGCATGACGTTCTCCTCCCACGAGGTTCCCAAGATCGACTATGCCCGCTATCTCACGGCCGCGCTGGCCTATCTCGCCGTACGGCAGGGAGACGCGGTCGGTCTGTTGTCGTTCGACTCACAGATCCGCCGATTCACGCCTCCGAGAACCCGCCACGGCCACCTGCTGACCCTGCTGCATCACCTGGAAACGATCGAGCCGAGGTCGGAGACTCAAATCAGCGAGGTCCTCGAGGAACTGTCGCGAATGATTCGCAAGCGGAGCCTGGTGGTGATCATCAGCGACTTCTATGCCGACACGGAGTCACTGGCGAAGTCGCTCCGCTTCTTTCATCACCGGGGCAACGACGTCCTGCTCTTCCATGTGCTCGATCCCGCCGAACTGGAAATGCCCATGGAGGGCATCTCCACACTGGAGGATATGGAGACGGGAGACCAGATTCCCTTTTCCGCCGAGCACTCACGAGCGGCCTATCTCGAAGAGATCGGCGCCCATATCCGGAATCTGAAGCGGGAGTGCCGCAACGTGCGGATCGAGTACGAACTCATGGATTCCAGCAAGCCCCTGGATCAGGCGCTGTACCGCTATCTTTCGGCAAGGGCCAGGAGGATCTAGATGCAGTTCCTGACTCCTTTGTTTTGGATCGCATCTGCCGCCGTCGCCATTCCGATCCTGCTCCATCTGACCCGGCGCGAGGTCAAGCGACCGATCCCCTTCGCCTCGCTCATGTTCCTGAAGCGCATCCCGGTGCAGGAGTTTCGGCGGCGCAAGGTCCGTCACTGGCTGCTTCTGGCGCTTCGCTGCCTGGCGCTGCTGGCCCTGGTTGCCGCGTTCTCTCGGCCCGTCATCAATCGGTTGTTCTTGGCCCAAGTGGCCGGCACGGCCACAAGATCCACGGTCATACTCGTCGATCATTCGCTGAGCATGTCCCGACCCGCAGTCTGGAAGAGGGCCGGCTCTCAGGTTTCGGATACGATTTCGGCACTCGACCGCGGTGATGAGGGCTGCCTGATCGCCTTCGGCACTCGAGGGACGAGAGACGTTTCTCAGCTGGAGGCAGCGGCTCAGCGGCGGTTACAGTCCAGTTTCGAGGCGACTTCCTACATCGCAGGCCTGCGTACGGCAGTCGAACAGCTGGCACAGGCCCACAACCAGTTCAAACAGATCGTCCTGGTGTCGGACCTGCAATCGTCGGGTCTGAAGGAATCGCTGAGCGACCTCGAGATCCCCGCTGATGTCGATCTAAAGGTGAAGGACGTGGGCCAGGACGCCCGGAATGTGTACATCGACAGCGTGCGTGTCGAACGGGACATCTACGCGGCACAGTATCCTCACACCATAGTCGTCCGCCTGGCTTCGAGCACACCTGAGGGTGATTCGGCGGCTGGCTCCCGGGGCACGGCCCAGCTCTTCCTTGCCGATCAGCTCAAGGACGAGCAGAAATTCACTTTGAGCGATGCGGGCACGGCAACGGTCGATTTCAAACCCTTTACGATTGACGACGGCGTGACGCGCGGGCGTCTCGTGATCGATTCCGAGGACGATCTTCCAGCCGACGACACCTGGAACTTCACGATCGAGAAGAAGACCCCCTTTGAGGTGCAGCTCGTCACCGACGGCGGAGCCCAGGAGGATTCCGTCTTCCTGCGCCAGGCGCTTTCGTCGGGCGCCAACCTTCCTTTCGCCGTCCGCCAGATCGCTGCTCATGGAGCCCTGAACCTGAAAGACACACGCGTGGTCATTCTCAGCGACCTCAGCCGAATACCGGGACTGAAGGCTCTCGAAGAATTCGTCCGGCAGGGAGGAGGACTCATCGTCTGTCTGGGTTCCGATACGCAGCCCGACAGCTACCCGAAGTCCGACCTTCTTCCCGGGAGACTGGTCCAAAAGCAGTACGGGAGAGCGGGCGGCAACGAGTTCGTCACGCTGTCGGACATGCAACGGGACCACCCGGTGTTCGCCCCCTTCAAAGTGACCGGTTTCGCAGCGCTCAACGCGGTGCGGTTCTATGGCTATTGGGAGGTCGAGCCCAACCCGGACGGCACGGTTCTCGCCAGCTTCTCATCGGGTCGGCCGGCACTGGTGGAGCATCCACTGGGCGAGGGTCGCGTGCTGCTGTTCGCGTCCTCCCTGGGCCGCGTTTGGTCCGATTTCCCGATTCGCAGCTCGTACGTTCCCTTTTGGCAGGAGCTGGTGCAGTATGCCGCGGACTGGAAAGGGCGTCCCTCCCAGTTCCAGGTCGACGAAGTCTTTTCGCTGACCGGCTGGGAGAACGGTTCGCGAACCGACACAAAGCACCGATGGGAGATGCTCGATCCCGGCGGTCGCCGCATGATCGGACTGGCGCAGAGTGACCCCGACTACGTAATGCTGGAAACGCCGGGCTATTATGAGTTACGTTGGGAAAAGACAACCGATTGGGTTGCGGTCAATGTCGACCGATCCGAATCCGACCTGAGCCGCGTTCGTGCCGGAGAGATGCTGTCCGCTTTACGGAATACGCAGATGCGACCCGGATCAGCGAATCGGGCCGCGACTCCGGATGAAACGACGGTAGAGCCGCTTTGGCCTTTCCTGCTGGGCCTGGCGCTGATCTTGCTGTTGGCCGAGTCGTTGGTCGCAAATCGAGTCGGCCGGCAAATCTCTGAAACGACCGGGACCTAGAAACGAGGGAAGCGATGACTCCTCTCGACGCATTGCTGAAGGAAGCCAGACAAAAGATCCAACGTGAGCGCTTGCTGAGAGGAACTGCCATCGTCTTGGGGTATTTCCTCGCGGCCTTCCTGCTCTCGACTTATTTCCTCGCTTCGAACAACTTTTCGGAGAGCACGGTCTTCTGGTGTCGGATCTGTTTCGGCGGCGGTCTCCTGCTGGCGGTGTGGCGCTTTCTGCTGCGGCCTCTGTTCCGGCGGCCGTCGTCCATCCAAGTCGCCCGCTTCCTCGAGGAACGGTATCCACGGCTCGAACAGCGACTCTCGACAGCCGTTGAAATCACGGGACCCGGTTCGCGGACTCATCCGGATCTACGGGCATTGATTCGGCGGGACGCCGTGCGCCAGGCGCAACTGACTCCACAGCCTCGCTTCTATTGGCCTCGCATCGCCGGAGCGGCAACCGTCTCCGTTTTCGCCATTCTGCTGACATCAACCCTCTTGCTGGTCACGGGACCATTGGAATTTCGATTCGGTCTGGAACGTCTCCTCGGCGACTGGTTCGATCGGACCGAACAGCCCCTGTACCGCATCGATGTCACCCCGGGGACGACGACGGTGGCCGAACGGGCGGATGTCCAAATCCGGGCTCTTCCCATGGGTTTCGAACCGTCCGAGGTCCACATCTTTGCGCTCTATCCGGGTAATCCACAGTGGGAATCAACGCGCATGGTGGCTCAACCGGGGGCATCGGACTTTTCGTTCCTGTTCTTCGACGTCCGGGAAGCATTCCAGTACTACGTTGAGGCCGACGGTATTCGGTCGCCGGAATTCCGAGTCGGCGTCTCCAGTATCCCGAGAGTCACCCGATCCAGAATCACTTTGCACTTCCCTTCCTATACCGGATTGTCCGATGCCGTCCTGGATAACGAAACCCAGATCAGAGCAGTCGAGGGCACCAAGGTCGAGATGACGGTGGAGACCGATCGGCCTGCGGCGGCCGGCCTTCTGAAGTTCGAAAACAGCGATGACATCAAGCTGGAGCCCTCGGGAGCGAAAACCTTTCGGGCGAGCTTTGAGATTACTCGGGACGACTACTTCCGAGTCCACCTGACCAACAGCGAACAGATCACCAGCCCGGCTTCGGACGAGTACGGCATCGAGGCCTATAAGGATCAGCCTCCGGTCCTCTCCTTCACCTATCCAGGACGGGACAGGCCGGTGACGAACATCGAGGAAGTCTTCTCCGAAGTGAAGGCCGAGGACGACTACGGACTTCGGAAGCTCGAACTGCACTATTCGGTCAACGGAGGCGAGGATCAGACGGTTCCACTCGGTCTGACGCCGGGTGCCAAACAGGCGACCGATTCGCATACGTTCTACCTGGAGGACTACTCCCTACAGCCCGGAGACTACATCTCGTACTTCGCTCGCGCCCGGGATGCCGTCTCGTCATCGACCACGGATATCTTCTTTCTCGAGGTCGAACCCTTCGATCGGATCATCCGCCAGAGTCAGATGAGTCAATCAGGAGGGCAACAGCAGCAACAGGGCCTTCAGCTTTCGAGGCGGGAAAAGCAGATCGTCGTTGCGACCTTCTCTCTGGTCGAGGACGACCACCCCGACCCGAAGGAAATGGCCGAGGACAGCCAGACACTCGCTCTGGTGCAGCAGCGCCTTCAGGCCGAGGCTCAGACCATGGTGGAGCGGATCGAGCGACGCGGCATGTCGAACGCAGACCCACGTTTCGGGAAGTTGGTCGAGAACATGAAGCAGGCCATCGACCACATGACGCCGGCTCACCTCTCCCTGAACCGGACCGACCCCAGAGAGGCGCTGCCCGAGGAGCAGAAAGCACTGCAGTACCTGATGCGCGCCGAGAAGATCTTCAATGAGGTCCAGGTCTCGCTGTCAAACGGCTCAGGCTCAGCCAATAACCTGTCTCCCGAGGATCTGGCCGACCTCGTCGATCTCGAATTGGATCGAACCAAGAATCAGTATGAAACCCTCCAGCGGAACCGCCAGGAGCAGCGTGACGAACAGATCGATGAGGCGCTGGAGAAGCTCAAGGAACTGGCCCGCCGGCAACAGCAGCAGGCCGAGCGCCAACGGCGCCAGGCCATGTCCGGCGGAGGCGGCGGACAGGCCTCTCAGCAGGAGATGATCGACGAGATGGAGAAGCTCGCGCGGGAGTTGGCCCGCCTCTCCCGCAATCGATCGGATCAGCAACTGTCCCGGATCAGTCGCGAACTGAGCAGGGCCGCCCGGGACCTGCGTCAGTCCGCCAGTTCCGGTCAGTCCAGTCAGGAATCGCAGCGGCTGGCGCAGCAGGCTGCGGAACGGCTGCGTCAGGCGCAGGAGGCTCTCTCGCAACAACGGCAGTCCCAGGCTCGACAGGATTTGCAGGACCTGCAACAGGCCTCGAACCAGTTGGCGGAGAGCCAAAAGGAGGTGGTCCGGGAGCTGGGGTCGATCAAACAGCCTGCCGCGGGAACGGACCCGTCGTTCGATTTCTACAATCAAATCCGCGAGCTCTACTCGAAGAAGCAGGGACTGCAGCGCGACCTCCAGGAGCTCGAAGGTAAACTCCATCAGTCCGCCAAACGGCTGGAGAAGGATGAACCGGGGGCCGCGCGGCGCCTGAAGGATGCGGGACTGGATATTCGGGATCAACGGATTCCCGACAAGATGCGCGAGGGTTCAGAACTGATGGCGGGGGGCCTGCTGGGCTTTGCGCGGCGGCGCGAACAGGACGTACAGCAGGATCTCGAGAAGCTGGCAGAGAAGATCCAAGACGCTCGGAACGCGCTCGGCACCGAGCCTCAGCAGAGCGAAGATCGGCTGCGACAGGCCCTGACGCAGGCCGGCAGCCTGGTGGAACAACTGGAGTCGCTCAGGCAGCGTCTTCAGGGAAAGGAAGAACCCGGTCGGCAACCCTCGTCCCAGGAACCCTCACAGGCAGCACGATCGCAACAGCAGGAAGGTCAGCAGCCCGGCAACCGGCAGGGAGATCGACCCGGAGGGCAGAGCGCACAGAACCGGGATCGGCAAAACCCGGGCCAGGCGGCAGAGGGCGCCGGCGGGCAACAGGGTATTGCACCACAGATCGGGGGAGTAGCCGGAGGATTCTCCACACAGGGGATCGATCCCGGCAATGCCCGGCGCGAGTGGGGCCAGCGGCTTCGGGAGGCGGAAGAGTTGAGGAACCTTCTCCAGGGGCAAGGAGCGGATCCGGAACTGGCTCGGGAGGCGACGCGCCTTCTGCAGCAGATGCAGCAGTTCGATCTGAGCCGTGTTCTCGACGATCCCGCGGAGGTCCAGGCACTGAAGGCGGGCGTGATCGACGGGGTCCACGAGTTGGAGCTCCGGATCAGCCGCGCCTTGGAAGACAACCCTCACGGCTTCCAGCGTCCGGCCAGCGATGACGAGGTTCCTCCGGATTTCAGAGAACGGGTCGACGACTACTACCGGCGACTCGCCGCCGAGCGGGAACAGTAGCAGGTTTCGAGTTCCAAGTTCCGAGTTCCGAGAGTAGGAGATGTGCGTTCGCGGCTTTTCGGCTGGGCCGTTCATTCGGTCCCGGCGGAACTCCTCGCTGATGGGAACTGCTCCTTCAGGCGCGTCTGATACTGAAGTTGGATCGTCGCTGATCTTCCGTGTCGACCGCGCGCCCGGATTTGACAAGAACCAGGGCGGATCTTATCTAAGAAATGTAAGAAACATCCGGAAAGAAAGGAGGCAAACCATTATGGCGAACCTGATGAAACGAGAACCGTCTTCTGCTTTGCCGACTTTCCAGGGTCTGCAAAGCGCAATCAACCGAATGTTCGACGAGGTCACCGACGGGCTCAATGGAGTGGGAACCCGCACCTGGGGACCTCCGTTGGACATTTATGAAACAGACGATCAATTGGTCATTCTGGCCGAGTTGCCCGGATTCAAGCGCGATGAGATCGATATCTCTTTCGGTGACGGGCAGCTGACACTCTCGGGTGAACGCAGGACGGAAGACGAGAAGGGACGGACTTACCACCGCAACGAACGCTGGTACGGGAGGTTCGAACGGTCCTTCATGATTCCGTCTGCTTACGATGCCGAAAAGATTTCGGCCAAACTGCGTGACGGGATCCTGACCGTCACCCTCCCGAAGCGAGAGGGTGCCCGACCGCGTCAGATCCCGGTTTCGACAAGCTAGACTCGAGATGGATCCGGTAGTGGGAAGGGGCGCGAAGCCCTTTCCCCACCCTCCCATTTCACGGCCATGGGGGTTACAATCGGCCCCGCCATGGCCCCTGTACCGACACGACGAAATCCTCGCCCCGTCACACTCAAGAGAAGCCGACGTGCCGATCTCTGCTGGATCCTGTGTCTTTCTGCCCTGACGCTCATCCCGGCCCTGTCGCCTGGCCTCATGGCACAGCCGATCGACATCCGGGTCCACGATCCCGTCATGATCCGGCAGGACGACACGTACTACGTCTTCTGTACCGGGCGCGGCATTTCGGTCTTTTCATCCACCGACATGAAGCACTGGACTGCCGAGGCGCCGTTCCTGTTTCGCAAGAACGATTACTGGTACCTGTTCGCTTCGTGGGATCGCTGCTGCGCCGGCAAGGACAGCACTTACAAGATCGTGGTGGGCCGCTCGAGGGACATCACCGGTCCCTACCTCGACCGCACGGATCAAGACATGGTCCACGGCGGAGGGACGCTGGTCGTCAAGGGGAACGATAGCTGGCCCGGTGTCGGCCACAGTGCAACGGTGACGTTCGACGGGGTGGACTACCTGGTCTTCCACGGATATGACACCGCCGACAATGGCCGGCCTAAACTGTGGATCAGAAGGATCCACTGGGACGAAGAGGGTTGGCCCACGGTTTCGCTGACCGAATGACGGAATGGAACGGGAATCTATGAAAACGCGACTTATCCTCCTCCTTCTGCTCGGCTTTTACGGCGGTTTTGCTCTCGCCCAGTCGGATATGCCCGGGGCACACGATCCGGTAATGATCGAGCAGGACAACACGTACTACGTGTTCGCGACCGGCAAAGGCATCTCGGTCTGGTCATCTCCGGACATGAAGAGCTGGAACCCCGAACCATCCGTTTTCTCCGTGGCGCCCGCCTGGACCTCCGGACTGGTTCCCGACTTCGATAATGTGGAATGGGCCCCGGACATCTCCTTCCACAACGGCAGGTACTATCTTTACTACTCGGTCTCCCAGTTCGGGCGCAACAATTCCGCCATCGGCGTTGCCACCAACGAGACCCTTCATCCCGCAGATCCCAAATTCAAGTGGGTCGATCACGGTCCCGTCATCCAATCGGTTCCGGGAAGGGATATGTGGAATGCCATCGACCCGAATCTGGCTTTTGACGACGAGGGGACCCCGTGGCTGGCCTTCGGCTCATTTTGGATGGGGATCAAGCTGGTCAAGCTCGACAGCGGACTGACCAACATCGCTCGCGAGCCTGAAGTCTGGCATACGATTGCTGCAAGGCACCGCTATTGGAAGCTCGACGAGCGGGATGCCGGGGATTCGGCCAATCCGGAGCTGGACTACGACAAACTCTACCCCAAGGACATTCTGGAAGCCAACCGCAACATGCAGAGCGGGGCCATCGAAGCAGCGTTCATCTTCAAGAAGAACGGTTATTACTATCTCTTCGTGTCCTGGGATCGCTGCTGCCGGGGAACGAAAAGCACGTACAAGATCATGGTGGGCCGCTCCAGGGATATCACAGGTCCCTACCTCGACAAAGAAGACACGCCCATGATCCACGGCGGGGGGTCTCTGGTCGCCAAGGGAAATCAAGCCTGGGCGGCAGTGGGACACGAGGCCGCTTACACGTTCGACGGCACGGACTTTCTGATCTGTCACGGCTACGACAACGCCGACCAGGGAAAGCCCAAACTCATCATCCGCAAGATCACCTGGGAAGACGGCTGGCCGAAGATCTCCCTCTGATCGAGAAGCTACACCTCCAGGGCGGCGGCAGCCTGCTCGTATTCCTCCGGGCGTACGTAAATGACGTAACCGAATCCGCCCCTCCCGTCGGTAACGCCGGTAGAAGCGTAAACGTTGACGCCCGCACGGAAGATTCTCTCGTGCACCGCAGCCAGTACGCCGAGATAGTCGCCACCTCGCACCAGAAAGGCGGGATGGGGACCGTCGAGCTCGAGGGTCGCTTTTTCCGCCTCGCTCCGCAGCAAATGACTGTCCTCGGGAAACAGCGTCAGCTGAGTATAGGCAGGACCCATCGGAATTGCCGTAAAGGCCAACAGATTGACGCCCAGTTCAGCCAGGGTGTCGAGGATCTTGTAGGCCTCTCCGGGGCGATCCGCGACCTTCGCATAGAAATAATCGACGCGACTCACTCTGAATGACATGCCGCCCCTCTTTCCGAGCCCGGCAAGACTCGGGCTCAGCCCTTGGATCGTGTGAAATAGGCAATAAAGGCCGCCAGACCACCAATCGCGATGATCGCGGCGATGACCCGGAACAGGCTGATTACCCACGCGATCCCTATGCCCAGAGCTACCCATTGAACCCACCAGTGACCCGGAGACGTCATCACGTTGATGACGAGGCAGAGTACAAGGATCAGCGGTCCTACAAACAGAAACTTCAAGGCCCGCAGCGTTTTGATCATCGATCGCTTCCCTTCCCGCTTATACGAGTGTACTCCTAGATCTCTTCTACTCCGATTTCGCAGCACAGGCGGGTCTGGCCGAATCCGGCGGGTTCCCTTTGCCAGACCGGTGTTCGCTCCGCAATTCCGAACCGTGATTCCTGGAACTCCGCTTCGTACCGGTTCATGCCTTTACCCCGCCTCCCCAGTTGGTTAGACTCGGTGGGAAGTTGACTCACCTCGGGCTTGTGAAGGAACAGACTGGAAGAACTATGAAAACCAACCACTCGAGACGCTCATTCCTCGCCAAAAGCGCAGTCGCCGGAGCCTTGGCCGCGAGACCCCTCAACCTGTTCGGCCAGGGGCTCGAAACCGCGGTCGAGAAGTCCACCGTTTCCTCTCGTCCTTCGGACTTGAAGATCACGGACATCAAATGTGGCTACATCAGGGGCGGGAGTCGACTGTATGTCAAGGTCTATTCCAATCAGGACATCTGGGGGTGCGGCGAGGGAGTGGACGCCGTTCCGGGAACCTATTACCTGGTCAAGAGATTCGGCCGTCAGCTGAGGGGAAGGAACCCGCTCGACACTCATCGGCTTTTCGAAGATATCCGCAAGTCCGGCATCTTCGCGGGAGCACAGGCCGGCATGTACCTTGCAGTCCTTTCAGCCGTAGAGGCTGCACTGTGGGACCTTACGGGAAAGGCGTTGGGGCTTCCCGTCTACCAGCTGCTGGGAGGCAAGTTCCGGGACAAGATCCGCGTCTACCTGGACACCGCCTTGTATCAATTCCAGCTGCCGACGCCCGAAAAGTTCGCGGAAAGCGCCAAGAAAGCCGTGGACATGGGATTCACAGCCGTAAAGTTCGACCTCGATCAACGCAACGACCCGAACAAGTATGACCGCTACAATTGGACCGCAAGTCCCGGCGAATTGCAGCGGATGGTGGATCAGATCAGTGCCGCGCGGGAGGCCGTTGGGCCGAAGATCGATGTCTGCGCCGACATGCATGGCCGGTACGACACCCTGACCGGACAGCAGGCCGCCAAGCGGTTGGAGCCCTTCAACCTGATGTGGCTGGAAGAGCCCATCCCGGCCGAAGATGTTGATGCCTACAAGCGCATCACCGATTCCACGAGCACCCCGATCTGCGCGGGCGAGAACATTTACATGGCCTACGGCTTTCGACCCTACCTCGAAAAGGGTGCTGTGGACATCATCATGCCCGACCTGCAG
Source organism: Acidobacteriota bacterium (assembly GCA_037388505.1). Taxonomy (GTDB): domain Bacteria; phylum Acidobacteriota; class UBA6911; order RPQK01; family JAPXNP01; genus JARRKC01. Next base: position 81,395 of record JARRKC010000033.1, read on the forward strand.
AAGACGGGCGGGCTCGGCGAAGGTCAACGAATTGCCAATCTCGCCGAACTGTACTACGTTCCCTTCGCCCCCCACATGGTGGCCTCCTACCTCGGAGCCATGGCTTCCTGTCATGTCTGCGCCTCGGTGCCGAACTTCATGGTTCTGGAGTGGCAGATCTATTTCCACGAAGATCCGATGTACAAAGAGATCGTGTCCTTTGACGGACCGATGGTGGAAAACGGATTCATTCCTCTCTCGGAGAAACCGGGCATCGGGGTGGAAATCAACGAAGAAGGAATGCGCAAGTACGCGACCCGGGGAGTTCCCTTCTTCGAGTAGTCGGGGGGGCGAAGCCGGCTCGGGGAGCCGGGAGCTGAGAGCTCGAAGCTCGAACTTGGAAGCTGGAGCCTGGAACTGAAGCTTTGAGGTTCGGGGCAGCTCGCGGCCCGAAAGATTCAACCGCAATCTTCAGCGTAGTCGTCCTGGAAGTCGCTTCGTCCGAGACGTCCTCAGAACGCTTGGTGTGATGACCTCAACCCGTCGAGGAATCGGGGTTCAAATACACGAACAGGCGGCCTGTTATCAAGCACTTAAGACTCGATCTCCCCTTGCCCCGTTGCCTCTCTTCTCTCGACAAAGTGGGATCATTTTGTACAAAGACTCGGAGCTCGGACGCAGGTTGTCGAGAGAGCAGTCAGAGTCAACCCCTGCTCGAATCGCCGCGCCCCATCGACCGCCGGGCACACCTCTCCCCCGGGCAAACCCTCCAGGCGGAGGCCAAACCCCTAACCCCACCTACTAATAACGAACGACCACGAAAAACTGCGAAAACTGGGCATGAAGACCCTCTGCGAAGAAAGTGGAAGGAGAAGGGAAAACAGCAGCCCAGTCCGTCTCGAGACGCGAGATGGCGCGTGGGTCGATACAGGCCATCGCCGGCCCCGCATACATCGTGGATGGATCCGACGGATCGACGGTCAGAGACAGGACTGAACCGTCGAACGGAGTTGTGCCCATGATTCTCTGCAAAAAGGGAGGCACGGCCTCTCCGAACTACGGGGGGTGGGACGTCCCAGGCCCTCAGGGCTCGCCAGCCAATCGCGCGCATGCCGCGAATCCGACCCTTGGGCTGCCAGTCGCTCGATTCGTCAGATTCGCCGGCCCGGCGGGAGTCTCGACTCCAAGCCAAGCCGTTCAGAACCGATTCCACGCGAAGACGCAGCGGACGCAAAGGGCTTCTTTGCTCTGAGCCCCTCGGCGGCCTTGGTGTGGAGTCGGTTCTCCAAACCCTGAGCGCCCGGCGTCAAATTCGAGATAAGGCCTTTGGCATGCCTTGCGCGAAGTCGGATCAGCAGGTCTTTACGGCCTTGCGTCAAACCGAGGCGAGTTCTGGAGAATTCCGGAGGCCGGCTCCGAGTTTCTGGCTCCTTCCTCCCCTTTTAGGGGGCGGAACGCTGTCTTCTGTCTTCAAATCGAAAATCGACAATCGACAATCCGCTCAGTTCGCCGGCGTCACGGGCAGGGTCGTGAACTCGCCCGGGTTCTTACCCAGTTCCAGGGCCGTGGCCGCAACCGTCCCTCCGCCGACGGCGACCGAAACGGTACCTGAAAACCCCTCCGTGTCCACGCTCCCGAAGAGTTCTTTCAGAAACCTGGCAACATGACCATGAGCCGGCAGATCGGTTATCGTCTCCGTACCTCCCGGGACCGGTGTGCCGTCCGTACCGCGGAGCGTCAGGTCGACCACGACCGGAGAATCCCCGGCATTCTCGAGGGCGATACCCGTACTGATCCCTTCAGCGGTCCTTCTGACCGGAATCAGAAATTCGCTCAGAGGCCGGCTTCCCCCGACCCCCGCAATGCCGGCACCGGGCAGATGAAAGCGTACGACACCCCCCAGCGGACCGTCCGCGGTCACCTGTGCCGAACCTACGTCCAACGCCCCGGCACCCTCAGTCGAGATCGTCACCGATCCCCAGGGCCCTATCGTGAAACCCTGGCTGTTTGCCGGCCCGAGCCCTGCGATTCCGACCGTCATCGGCTGGCCCTGGTCATCGAAGAAAGACATTGTTCCCGAGATTGACCCGCTCATCGAAGGGTTGACGAGAACCAGGTCCGAAACGAGCCCTTCTCCCGAGCCGAACTGGGCAAAGGTGCTCTTGGACTGAGTAGTCGCAGTCGTTATGGGCGTCACCGGAAGCGTGGTGAATTCACCGGCTGTCGCTCCAGTCTCCAGGGCTGTCGCTACGACCTTTCCTCCTTGGACCTCCACGATCAGTGTGCCGCTGAAATCAGTGGTGTCAGCCTCGGGAAAGAGCTCGTTGATGAACTTGGCCAGATGCCCGAGAGCCGGGAACTGCTCCATGGTTCTCTGTCCGCCCGGCAACTCTTCGCCTTGTTCGTTGCGCAGCGACAATTCCAGGGAGACGGGGCGAATCTCCGTGTTGTAGATTGCGACACCCGTGCGGAGGGTGCCTGCGATGCGACGGGCCGGCGCGATGAATCCGCGCACCGGCGCGGGGGTGCCGACTCCCGCGATGCCGGTGCCGGGGATGCTGAAGCGGACCACACCGCCGAGTGTACCGTCGGTGGTTACGCTGGCCGAACCCACGGCAAGATCGCCCATCCCGTCCGTTGAAAAGGTCACGTCGCCCTGCGGCGGTATCGAGAAGTCGGCACCTCCAGCCGACTGAAGGGACAGTGGCAGTCCGAATCCGGACCGGCTTTGCGCCGCCACGCCGATATCCAGTGGAAGGCCGTCATGGTCTGCAAATCTGAGCCTGCCTGCAACCGCCCGAGTGGGGGACGGGTTCGTCAGCACGATGTCGGACGACAGTCCCTGGCCGTTGCCGAACTGTGCGAAATAGGTGGAGCAGTCCGCCTGAAATCGGTCGACGCCCCTGTCCGTACCGGCATAAAGGGTGGAAGGATTCGAGGGATCGACGGTCAGATCGTACACCGAGCCAAGCGGCAGGTCTTCGCCGAATGGCGCCCAGCTGTCACCGCTGTCCGTGCTGCGGAAGACACCGGAGAGACTCCCCACATACAGGGTCGAGGGAGTGACCGGATCGATGGCAAGACTGAACGGGTACAGGTTCGAGAGACCGTGGTTGACAGCATCCCAGTGGCCTCCGCTATTGGTGCTGCGAAAGACACCTCCGGAACCGGCAGCCGCGTAGACGGTAGACGGAGTCGATGGATCGACGGCCAGCGCATACACATAGCTGTCGGTCAGGCCGTCGTTCACCGAAGTCCAGTGCGCTCCTCCATCCGTCGTCTGAAACACGCCGTTGCTCGCCGTGCCCGCATAGAGGATGGCCGGATTGACGGGGTCGATAGCCAACACGGACACAATGGAAATCGGAATACCAGTGTTGACGGCCGTCCAGTTCTCTCCTCCGTCTACACTCTTGTAGACACCGCTGATGTACGTACATACATACAGGTTCGATGGAGTGACAGGGTCGATCACCATATCCCAGATGATTTCCTGTGCGGGAAGACCATTGTTGACGGCCGTCCAGTGGGAACCCCCATCCGTGCTGCGGAACACGCCGTCTTCATCCGTACCCGCGTAGAAGATCGACGGATCGGCCGGATTGATCGCCAGAATCTCGATTTCCAGGTCCGTTATACCTTCATTGACGGCCGTCCAATGCGCTCCTCGATCCGTGCTGCGGAACACGCCGTTGCCATCGGTACCGACGTAGACGGTGTCGGGATCGTCGGGATCGACGGCGACCGTGTAAACATCCGCACCCGCGAGATTCTCGTTGATCGACGACCAGTTCTCTCCCCCGTCTGTACTGCGGAATATGCCGTCATTGAAGCTGCCCGCGTAGAGCGTGCTGGGCGAACTCGGATCGATCGCGAGAGCTCGTACGTTCGAGATGGCTGCACTACTGACCTCGAGCCAGTGTGATCCTCTATCGGTACTGCGAAAAACCCCTTCTATCGTGCCCGCATAGAGTGTCGATGGAGATGTCGGATCGATTGCCAGAGCCCCGACCAGTGAACCCACCAGGGCGCTGTCCATCGCCGTCCAGTTCGCGCCGCCGTCCGTGCTCCGGTACAGACCGTTGTCGGTCCCCGTATAGATCGTGGACGGATCCGACGGATCGATGGCCAGAGACAGGATCAGACCGCCGAAGGGCCCATTGGTTTGCACCCAGCGCCCGCATTCTCCCATCGACAGGCCGCTCATACACCACGTCGCCGCCAGCGCCACTGCCGACAGAACTTGAAATCTCCCTACAACTGATCGATCCGTCATCGTTCTGAGTCCTCTCTCCGAGTCGAAAAGATCATCCGAACACAGTCATTCGGGGACCGGTCGATGATCACGACCGGCTGTCCAGACATCGAACATCACGAGCATCGCACGGCTTGCCTCCGGCTCGGCTTCACCATATGCTCTGTGCGTTATGTCGACGCAGCCACTCAATCCCATTACCCGTTCAGGAGGTCTAAAGATGATGCACAGGAAGGTCCTCACCAGCATTCTTCTCGTTCTTGCAGGGCTCGTCACATTGGTGTTTGCGGTTGGACAGCAGACTCCGCAGACGCCGGATTCACGAAAGCCGATCTACCTCGATACCCGCTATTCCTTCGAAGAGCGTGCCGCTGATCTCATCTCCCGGATGACCCTGGAGGAGAAGCAGAGTCAGCTCGGAAATACCATGCCGGCCATCCCCCGCCTGGGCGTCAACGCCTATGACGTCTGGGGAGAGGCCCTTCACGGGGTCCTCGGGTTCCGCCGAGGAGGCTCCGGTCGATTTCCCACTTCATTTCCCAACAGTGTGGCCGCCGGGGCTTCGTGGGATCCCGCTCTGATCCAGCGGGAGTCCACGGCGATCTCCACCGAGGCCAGAGGCATCAACTCCGAAACCATCCGGAACCTGACCTTCTGGTCCCCGGTCGTCGAGCCGATGAGGGATCCCCGCTGGGGTCGAAATGGAGAGTCCTACGGTGAAGATCCCTTCCTCGTGTCCAGAATCGCCGCCGGCTTCATCCGCGGCATGATGGGGGACGATGCCACCTACCTCAAGACAGTCCCGACAGGAAAGCACTTCCTTGCCAATAACAGCGAATTCAACCGGCACGTCAGTTCGTCGAACATGGACGACCGGGATCTGCGGGAGTTCTACATTACGGCCTACCGTTACCTGATCGAGACGCAGCACCTGCCCAGCATCATGAGCTGCTACAACCGGGTCAACGGGACTCCGGTGACAGGAAGCCATTTCCTGATCGATTCCGTGGTCCGCAAGACCTATGGGCTGAAAGGGTATGTGACCGGTGACTGCGGCGCCGTTGGAGATATCCGCACGGGCCACAGAGTCAAGGCAACGACCGCCGAGGCCACCGCCATGGCGTTGAAGGCCGGTGTCGACACGGATTGCGGCAGTGCTTACCAGCAGACCGCTCTCGAGGCCGTCCGAAAAGGGCTGATCACTGAAGCCGCGATCGATCGCGCCCTTCTGCACATGTTCACGACGCGCATGAGATTCGGCGAATTCGATCCCCCCGACCAGGTTCCCTATTCCAAGATCTCGAGCGACGTCATTGGTTCCCCCGCCGATGCTTCCCTGGCCATCGAAGTGGCGGAAAGGACTCCTGTCCTGTTGAAGAACAACGTCGTTCCGGGGACCAAGAGCAAGGCCCTTCCGCTCAATCCCAAAAAACTGCGCAAGATCGCCGTCATCGGCCCCAAGTCCGACGAGGTCGACCTCGGCCCCTACTCTGGACGGATCACCGAAGAACAGGGGATCACGCCGCTGGAGGGGATCCAAGCGTTGCTCGCCGATAAGGGCGCCAAGACGGAAGTGGTCCACATCAAGGGCGGCACGGCATCGGGGAAAGAAAACCTCTTCAACGTGGCGTGGTTCGACCTCGTCAAGAAGGACGGTTCCACACAGCACTTTCGTGCCGGGGACTTCATCCGGTCGTCGGACGGCGTACGGATTTCGGGCGAAGGCGCGGATCGCTGGATTCGCAATGTGGGAGAGGGAGCCTGGACCTCGTATCTCGATGCGGATGTTGCGGACGTGGACACGATCAACCTCCATCTGGCGGTGCCCGGCGAAGGCGGCCTGATCGACTTCACCGTCGGCTCCCGAGACGGCCAGCAGCTGGCCTCCTTCCAGCTCGAGTCGACCGGAGGCCAGTTCAGTCCCGAAACCAAGACGACCCAAGCCCATTCAGTCGCCGCTTCGGGGAAACAGACGCTGTACGTGACGTTTCATGCTCCGGCGGAGAAGCCGATCTCCCAGGAGACTCTGGACATTGCCTCCTCCGCGGATGCGGCCGTCGTTTTCATCGGAACCGACGATCGGACGGCCGGCGAAGAAGCGGACCGGAAAGACCTGGATCTGCCCGGTAACCAGGTCGCACTCGTCCAGGCGGTCTCCAAGGTGAATCCTCACACGATCGTGGTCATGCAGACCCTCGGCATGGTGGAGGTGGAGGCTTTCAAGGACCTCGCCAACGTGCCGGGAATCATCTGGACGGGCTTCAACGGCCAGGGGCAGGGCGCCGCCATCGCGCACATCCTCTTCGGCGACGTCAATCCGGGGGGCAAGCTCAACTTCACCTGGTACAAGTCGATGAGCCAGCTGCCTGCGTTCACCGACTATGACCTGAGAGGAGGACCCGACAAGAACGGTCGGACGCTTTGGTACTTTGACGGTGACGTTTCCTACGAGTTCGGCTACGGACTTTCGTACACGACCTTCAAGTACGGCAACGTACAAATCAGCAAGACAGCCATCACACCGAACGATCAGATCACGGTGAGTGTCGACGTGAAGAACACCGGCAAGGTCGACGGCGATGAGGTGGTCCAGCTCTACATGCGTACGCCCGACAGCCCGGCGTCACTGCAACGACCGATCAAGCGGCTGAAGGGCTTCGAGCGCGTCTCGATCCCGGCCGGCCAAACCCGTACGGTTTCGATCCCCGTGGACTGCTCGGACCTTTGGTTCTGGGATACGGCCCACAACCGGATCACGTTTGACCAGGGCCGCTACGTATTCGAGATCGGCTCTTCCTCCAAGGACATCCAGGGCACGGCCGAAGCCATCATGAGCGGGACGTACACGCCTCATCTCAAGACCGTCGTGGCGGAATGCGGCGACGTTCAACTCGCGCCGGGGACGACCGTCCCGACGACGGTTACGGCCGCCATGTCGGACGACAGCTTCGCCGACATCTCCGGAGCGACAGTGACCTACTCGAGCAATCGTCCGTCCGTGGCCAGCGTTGATGACAAAGGGCTCGTGACGGCAAAGGCTCCCGGCGTGGCAACGATCGCCGCGGCGGTCACGATCGACGGGAAGACCGAGTCGGGCAGTTACGCAATCAAGGTCGAGCCGGACCTGGATCTCACCAGCATTTCGATTGGTGGCAAGGGGCTCGAGCCGCTCGGAGAGGGCGATCAGGGCTACAGCTTCCTGCTGCCGGCGGGATCGGCGGAGATTCCACAGGTCGACGCTTCAGCGTCGAGCGGAGGCGTAGAACTTGCGACCATCCAGGCCGCCGGCCTGCCCGGCACCGCTCTGATCACCGTCACTGACAAGACTACTGGCCAACAGACCCGCTACGGCGTGGACTTCGGACTGAAGGCCAAGAGCGACGATTTCAGCGGAGACTCCATCGGATCCCAGTGGCACTGGGTCCGTGAGGATGCCTCCAACTGGAGCTTGGACCGGGACACCGGGACCCTGAGCATCACCGCTCAGCAGGGCGACCTGATGAATCAGGCCAACGATGCCGCCAACGTTCTCCTGCAGTCGGCCAACAGTGACTGGTTCATCGAGTCGAAGCTCAGCTTCTCCAGGGAGCCATCCCAGGTCGAACAGCAAGGTGGCCTGGTCGCATACCAGGACGACGACAACTACGTCAAGCTGGTCTATGACCGTTCCGCCCGGGGCTTTCAGGGTGACGGCCGGTACTTCGAGCTGGTGGTCGAACGCAACGGCTCCCAGTATCCTGCCGCCACGTTCGACGCGAGCAATTTCATGGATTGCGACAAGCTGGTGGTGTTCAGGCTGGAGAAGAAGGGCAGCCGCTATAGTGCCTACTATTCCAAGGACGGCCGTGAGTTCACCCTGCTCGGCACGACCGACGCGGTGCTCAGCAACGTCCAGGTGGGCTTGATGACCGTCAACGGCTCGCCCAAGAGCCGCAACGGCGGCAGGTTTTCCCCGCGACGCCTCCCGCGTCCCGAGGAAGAACCACCCTTCGTGATGTCTTGCGACTACTTCAACATCCGGAGCCGAGGTATGAAGCCATAGAGCGTGTGGGCTCGGAGAGGCTTGGTTGACGAACCGTACGAGAAGACTGCTGCTGATCGTTGGAGTTGCCGGAGCCTTCCTTGTTTCGTTCAATCTCCTGGACCCCTGGACGAGGGATCGGGTCGAGCAGATCAACTACTCGGAGCTGATTCGACTGGCGAATTCGCCGGACCTGTTCCAAAGTGTGCCCTCGAAACCCCTCGTTCTGACCAGCAGCAGGCTGAAGGGAAGCTATTTCGACCCGATTCTGCAGGCCGAGCGTGAATTCGAAGGGATCATTCCGCACGGTTCCCAACAGGCCCTGGCCGAGACGCTGGTCGCCATGGGATTCATTGTCGCCATCGAGGATGAGGCCCGTTCGCCTTGGGGCCGCTTTCTCTTGACGTTCGGCCTGCCGCTCATCTTCCTCGCAGTCGTTGTCCTTTACACGCTAAGGCGACACTTGAATCAAGAAAGCAAGGAAGGCGGGAACTCCATCGGGAGGAGCCGGGCGCGGTTGCGGATGACGGAGCAAAAGAAGGTCACCTTCGAGGATGTGGCGGGCGCAGACGAGGCCAAGGAGGAACTGCAGGAAGTCGTTGAGGTTCTGAAGGACCCGCTCCGGTTTCGAAGACTCGGAGGAAGAGTCCCAAGGGGCGTCTTGCTCGTTGGCTCTCCGGGAACGGGAAAGACCCTGCTGGCCAGGGCGCTCGCGGGGGAGGCCGATGTTCCCTTCTTCAGCATCAGCGCTTCGGAGTTCGTCGAGATGTTCGTCGGCGTCGGTGCCAGCCGCGTCAGAGACCTCTTCGCGGTGGGAAAGCGGCATGCCCCCTGCATCATTTTCGTCGACGAGATCGATTCCATCGGCCGGCAGCGAGGAGCGGGCCTGGGAAGCGAGCACGACGAGCGGGAGCACGCACTCAACCAGTTGCTCTCGGAGATGGACGGCTTCGAGACCAGCGAGAGCGTCATCGTGATCGGGGCCACGAACCGCCCGGATATCCTCGATCCGGCCCTGCTTCGACCGGGCCGCTTTGACCGCCGTGTCGTGGTGGACCTGCCGGACGCTCGGGGGCGGGAAGGCATCTTGAAAGTGCATCTGCGCAACGTTCCGCTGGCTGAGGATGTCGAGCTCGCCGATCTGGCACGCAGCACCCCGGGATTCTCGGGAGCCCAGCTGGAGAACCTGGTCAATGAGGCCGCCATCCGAAGTGCCCGGCTGAATCAGGAAGTGGTGACGATGGCCGATTTCCTCGAAGCAAAGGACAGGTCCCTGATGGGCCGGGAGCGCAGATCGCTTGCCGTCAGCGCAAGGGACCGGACCAGTGCGGCTTATCGCGAGGCCGGTCATGTCCTGGTCGCCTGGATGCTTCCGGAGGCCGATCCGGTACGGAAGGTCACCATCATCCCCCGCGCCAACGCTTTGGGAACGACCGTCCAGGTCCCCGAAGAGGATCATCATACCTCCACGAAGCAGCAGATTGAGTCGGCCATCGCGATTCGCATGGCCCGGCGATGTGCCGAAGAGATCTTCCTGGGGAGTACGACCTCCGCCGTGGCAGATGACTTGCGTGAAGCCACGAAACTGGCCCGTCAAATGGTCTGTGAATGGGGAATGGCGGAGGAGACGAAGCATCTCGGCCTGGGTGAGGAGAGAGAGGTGGTCTTGGCGGGCACCGAGGTCACCCGTTACCGGCAATGCAGCGAGCAGACGTCGGCGCGAGTCGATGTTGCGGTCCGGCGACTCGTTCTGGAGGGCTACGGGAAGGCCAGA
>JARRKC010000034.1:0-51309 GCA_037388505.1 Acidobacteriota bacterium
TCCGAAGGTCACCCGGCCACCCGTTCTCCCGGCTACCCGTCCTCCCAGCTCACCCGCTCTTTCCTGCCTCGGCGGCAATGGCCGATCACTTGGGAGAAGGGCAGACCCGGAGTTCGGGTCCTGATCTCGTGGCATGAGTCTCGGCTGACGCTGTTTGGGCAGCATGCCGGAACTCGGAACTCTTCTCCTAGAGCGGAAAACTGACAGGACGGAAGGCGAACCAGCCGGCGATCTCTCCGGGAGCGGTGCGACGTCCGGCCTGGATCCAGCGGCGCTTCTCCAGCGTTCGGGGACGCAGACGGCGGACCTCGCGAAGGGCGTCCATCGAGCTCCGTTCACGTGCGGCGATGTAGCCGAGAATTCCCACATCCCTGAACCACATGAAGGGAAAGCAATGCCACCAGACCGCCAGGTCGATGTTCTTCGTCCTCATCAGGAACCGGTTCTTGACCGAGTGGTAGTTGATCAGGGGGTCGACCTCAGCCCTCGGTTGTGCCTGGAGCCGACGAAAATGGCCAGCCCTCGCGGTCGGCTCATAGACAGCGGACCACCCTTTCAGGCGGCCCCTCCAAGCCAGATCCGCATCTTCACGGTAGGCGAAGAAGTCTTCGTCGAACAACTCGCCGTCGACACTGACGTCGTCGATGAATTCCCGGGTGCACAGGAGAGCGGCGCCGGTGATCCCGAAGACCTGTTCACACCGTTCGAACTGACCCCGGTCCACCACTCCTCCACCTCGGTCAAAGTGCCGCTGAGCGGGTGTGAAGTAGATACCGGTGCTGTCGAGAACCGGCAGCCCGGCCTGGCGGATCCACGACCCGTCCCGCCGCATCCGCAGCAGCTTCCCTCCGGCCATGCCCAGACGGCGCTTCACCTGGACTGCCGACAGGAGGCATGCGACGAAGTCGGGCTCCAGAAAGCAGTCGGCGTTCAGGAACAGGGCGTAACGATACGATTCACCTCGGAGATTGGCGTTGTGCCCGCGACAGTACCCGATGTTGTCCGGACGGGACGTCAGCGAGATCGGAAACCGTCGGGCGTACTCGATCGTGCGGTCGGTCGAGGCGCTGTCCATGATTCGAACGCGGACGGGAACCGACTGCGAGAGGACCGCCTCCAGACAGCGCTCGATGAAGGCCTCGTCATTGTGCGTGACGAGGCTGACGAGGACCTGTTCGTCCCGGGTATTCCTCATCGCCGTCCCACCAGGATGCGCAGCAGGACGCCCAGTTTCACGGGCAGCCAGATCAGCGGGAGCGTTGCTGCATGATGTTTTCGCCAGTATCTGAGCAGATTCCGATAATAGATCCGCACGAACCGTCGATACCCCAGACGGTCCAGGGCGATCCCTCCGCGGTGGAACGCCGACCATTGCGGAAAGTACTCAATTTGCCAGCCTCGCAGAGCGAGGCGCTTACAGAAATCGACGTCCTCGAACCAGGCCGGTACGAATCGTTCGTCGAACCCTCCGATGTCCTGCCAGGCCTGCTTCCGAAGGAGCCAGTAAGCGGCAGCGGGCTGCTCGACGGTTCCGGCTCCCGGCTCTGCATCATGACGACGAACTAGAGATCCCAGAAGTTCATCGAGAAACAGGCTGTCGGACAACACACTTCCAAGCGTCGGCAGGCGCCGAATCTGAAAATGAGTTTGCGGGTCCCGATTCTGACCGATGAGCGCACCACAGACGATCGCGGTTCGCGAACGACTCGAGAGCTCAGCGAAAAGACCGCGCACCGAATCGGCAACGACCTCCACATCAGGATTGAGCAAGAGGATCGCTTCCGAGCCCGTGCGCCGGATGCCTGCGTTGGCGGCAGCCGCAAAGCCCTGATTCCGCTCAAAGCGCTCCAGACAAACCCAGGGACGTTCCTGTACCATGGAGTAACTGGAGTCATCAGAGGCGTTATCCATCACCAGAACAGCAGCCAGTTCGCCGGCCAGCGGCTGCAGAGAATCCAGCAACCGGCCGAGGAAGGGCCCACTGTTCCAGTTTACGATAACGGCGCTTAAATCCACCGGTGGCCGGAAATTTAACACAGCATTGAATTCAATTCAGTAAGATGTAGTCGAATGGCTCTGTCGCGCATCAGGAACGGAAGGTTCAGAGGGTGGGTTGCGCCCTCTCTCAACCTGCCGGCATGTTTACTCGAGGATCCGTCCTCGGCCGGACTGATGCCGGGTTCCGAGACCCTTCTGGACTGCCGCGGGCGCAAGATCTACCGGGTCTCGCTGGAACTTTCGGGGCGTCCCGTGCCCTGTTTCATCTATCTTTTTCAGAACGACTCGGTCAGCCGATCCCTTCGCCGCAGCTACGCCGGACACATCCTCCGCATGTCGGAGCTGCTGCGTGAGGCCGGATTCGACACCTTGGAGGTCGTGGCGGCTTTCCGCCCCAAATGGCAGTTCCTGAACTGGGCGAGCTTCCTCGTGGCGCGAGAGCTCCAGTCCGTACAGGAACTTCCTTCCACGGGCCGCCATGTCTACCAACTGCACACCTGGGTGGACTTCGATAACAGTGTTGCCGCCGCCGTCGCGACCAATCTGGCGAACCTGCACGACAGCCGTTTCGTCCACGGCGACCTCAAGACCCGTCATATTCTTGCGCGGCGTAATGGCAGCGGGTGTCCACCCCAGATCCTCTTCGTCGATCTCGAGAAGACGAAACGCATCCCGGCATCGCTGACCCGGCTGCATGACTTCTTCGCTGCCCGCGATCTGATCCAGTTGCTGTCGTCCCTGCCCAGAGAGCTGCACGGACGTACCATCGTGCCGAATCGTGATCATTTTCTGAAGCAGTACTTTCTGGCCCGGCGGCTGCCTCCGCAAAGACAACGTCTCATCCGCCAGCTGCTGCGACTCTATGAACCCGGCGGAGGTTTGCACCAGGGGGAGACGATCCTCAGGAGCCTGACGACTGCGCTGCTGGCCTTCTTTCCTCGCCGCAGTCAACAGAGTCGGCTCCCAACATCGGCCCCCGCCGAAGCGAAACCGCCACGGGCCGGGGCATGGACGGTCGGACCTGGGGTCCTCGGACGAAAGCCGGACTCCAAGGCCGAGGAATAGCCACGACCCGGTGCCCGTTGTGTCGTCGTGGTGATTCTCCCGTATCGACCCGCCTGGGACTCACCACGGCGGCACCACGCCGGAATCAACCACGACGGGCTCAACCGGAACGACGTTGCGCTCGTTGTGTCGTCGTGGTGATCCCTCCCGTATCGGCCCGGCTGGGACTCACCACGGCGGCACGACGCCGGAATCGACCACGACGGGCTGCACGGCCGGGGCGTCGTGATCAGCCCTCGAAGCGTCGAAAACTCACGCCGAAGGGCACCTTCATCAACCCGTAAACCAGACCCGTCTCGACAATGTTGACGATGTACGCATTGTCGATCCAGTCCTCGATCTGATGCTCCCAGATGTTCCCTCGGGCGACGGCGGGAGAGATCGAGTAGCTACCCGGCCTGAGTGGCGGCACGGTCCACGAGAAACCCACCGTCATGATCTCCCCTGCCTCAGCCGCCGGGAGGTTCAAACCCTCGAAGGCGGAGTTCGTGGCACAGATCTCCTGGCCCATCCGATCGCGAATCGTAATCCCGACTATCGGGTGCTCAGTAGGCTTTTTGAACTGCACGCTGACCAACACCTGGAGCTGCTCACCGGCTCGCAGATCCGTGGCCACACGCCCCTCGGGACGAGCGCGTGATAGGCATGCACGACTTCTTCAGGGCTCGAGTCGACCCGTTTCTTCCCCTGATCCAGGAGGATGGCCCGATCACAGAACTGAGAGACCGCCTGAAGATCGTGGGTGACGAAGAGAATCGTCTTCCCTTCTCGCTTCAACCGACGGATCCGGTTGATGCAGCGATGCTGAAAGATCATGTCGCCGACGGCGAGGGCCTCATCAACGAGAAGAATGTCCGGATCGACATGAATGGCGACGGCGAAGGCAAGCCGCACGAACATGCCGCTCGAATAGGTCTTGACCGGTTGATCTATGAATTCTCCGATCTCTGCGAAAGCCAGGATGTCGTCAAAGCGCTCCCGCATGACTTCCTGCGGAATCCCGTTGATGGCCCCGTTCATGAACACGTTCTCGCGCCCCGAGAACTCCGGATTGAATCCGGCGCCGAGCTCGAGCAGCGCCGCCACGCTTCCGTCGACGACACATTCACCTCGGCTCTGTCGGAGAATCCCGGCGATGATCTGCAGCAATGTGCTCTTGCCCGACCCGTTCTGACCGATGATGCCCAGCGTGGTTCCCTTTTCGACCTCGAGGTCAATCTCTTCCAGAGCCCAGAACTCCCTGTGGAAGGATCGGCGACGCAGGGTCAGCATCTCAGCCAGCTTCTGGCTGGGTGTGTCGTAAATCGGATATTTCTTCGACACCTTCCACAGGCGAATCGCAGGGCTAGAGGACATCGACGAACTCTCTCTTCGTGTTGCGAAAGACGAAGCCCCCGAACAGGAATGCGGCAACGGCCATCAACCAAAGCCATCCCAGCAGTGTCAGGGAGGGCAAGACCCCTTCCAACAGACAGTCGCGGTAACCCTCGACGACCAGCGACAGGGGGTTGAGCCGCATCAGGGGGCGAAGTCCTGCGGGGACTCGGTCCACGGTATAGAAGATGGGGGTAAACCAGAACCAGAAGACGAGGGCCACGGTGAGGATCTGAGACGTATCGCGAAGGAAAACCTGGAGCGACGCTGCCAGCCATCCCAGCCCAAGGGCCAACACCATGAGCGGAAGCAGATAGGCCGGCAGGAAGACCACGGTCCAGGGAAGCAATCCAAGCACGACCAGCACGATCATCAAGACCCCGACTCCGATGAGGTGGAACACCAGGTTGGAGAGCACGATGGAGACCGGGAGGATCTCCGACGGAAACAGCGTCTTGCGGATCAGGTTGGCGTTTTCGATGACGGCCGTGCAACTGCGCAGCATCGTGTCCTGGAAATAGAGCCAGGGCAGAATCGCGCAGAACAGGAAGACAGCGAAGTTGTCCGTGACCGCGCTGTGCGGCCGAATCTCGAACACGATCGAGAAGACGAAGGTGTACGAGATCAGCAGGATCAGCGGGTGGATGATCGACCAGAGGAAACCCATGAAGGAGCCTACATAGCGCACCTTGAGATCGCGTACCACGAAATTCCAGATCAGGCTCCGCTGCAAATAGAGCTTCCGCAGGAAATTCGTAGAAATCTGAACGGTTGCGCTTCTAGCCGGTGAGTTCATCGAAAAGAGCCTCGTAGCGATCGGTGATCCGCTCCCAGTCGTAGTTTGCGTCGACCCATGCAACGGCGCGTTGCCGCAGCTCCTCCCATTCGGACCTCCGAGCAACGGCCTCCCTCATGAGTCCGGCCAGCGCCGATGCGTCCGAGAAATCGCAGGACAGACCGCACTCCCCTACCACTTCTCGATTCTCGGCATTGTCGTGGACAATGACCAGAGCACCCGCTCCCATCGCTTCCACCAGGGCAGGATGGGTTCCTCCGACCTCCGTAGCGTGGAGATAACAGAGACAGTGCGACAACAGCTCTCGATACCCTCGTCCGTAGATTCCGCCTGGCATCAAGATATTACCCGAGGCGGCACGAGTTCGCAGTTCCTCAATGTAACGGCGGTTGTAAGGAGCATCGCCCACCAGAACGAGTGGGAGGTCGAGGTCGGCTTTGAGGAATGCTTCGACCACCAGGTGAGCGTTGTTCTCCGGCTCGAGTCTGCTTACGTAGAGCAGATACTCTTGGGGTCGCATGCCCAGCCGATCGAGTTCGGAAGTCGTCGTGCATCGTTCCGTCGACGCTCCGTAGGGAATGAACTCGGAGTCCTGGCCGTAGCGCTCCAGGTAATAGCTTTGTATGGTCCTGGCATCGGTTACGATGCGATGGGGCAACAGCGTCGCCAGTCGTTCACTGAGCCGATAGTAGCCCCGCCCCCAGCGATTCCACTTCCGGCGTTTGCGTTCGATCCCATCCACATTGAGGACGACGCCCCGGCCTGCCAGCCGCGGCAGCAGACAGGCAAATGCCGTGGCGGCATTGCAGAAAAGCACAACGTCGAAGTGACGGAACGACAGGTCGATCGAGGAAAGCGCGGCATGGCTGACCGTCTCGAGGTACTTGCTTCGGATCGCAGGGAGAGTGATCAGCCGTACACCCTGGTACTCGTGGATACCGGGGTCGACATAGTGACTTCGACCGTAGACAGTCACTCGGTGTCCCCGCTGTACGAGTCGATGGGACAACTCCTCGGCAAACGTTTCAAAGCCACCGTAGTTGGCGGGTATGCCGCGGGTTCCAGCAATAGCAATGTCGAGAGGCATGAGTCGGGTGCACAGTTTCAGTCGGCTCGGAGAATCGACGTTCGCGGCTCCTCAACGGCTCGTTTCACGTAACCGGCAACCCTGGCTCACCGCGTAGGGCACCGTGATGATGAAGAACAGAAGCACCGCGATCTCCGAGTCGCCGAAATTATATTCGAACACCCCCATCAATTGAACGGAGACCACGACACCAAGACCGGCATGGGCCAGGAAGCAGAGTAACTCGTCTTCGGACGATCGAAACCTCCACAAGTCGAGCATCACGCGGACCCAGAAGCCAACCCAGATCAGCAGGGCGGGAATCCCCAACTCGGCGCCGATCTGGAGAACGTTGTCGTGGAGGTGCTGGAAGAGCTCAGGGGGATAATCCTTACTCCCCTTCATCTGCAGCGCGGTGCGCTGAACGAGCCGGGGGCCGACCCCGGTCCAGGGATGCTGGCGAATCATCTCGATTCCGGTCTCCGCCAGCTCCACCCGTCCGCGAGTCGTCGTGTCGCTCAAGTTGAATCCAGAGTAGAGCCGAGTCTTGAACTGAGCCGGTAGGAAGACGAACACCAGCAACAACAACAGCAATCCGGGAAGCACCCATCGGAAGCGACGCAAAGTCAACAAGACCGCCATTCCTCCGGCCAGACCGATCCAGGCGCTGCGAGTCATGGTCAGCACACACGCGATGACGAGAACGCTCAGCGTCAGCCAGAGCAACGGGCGGAGCCACTTCCACTCTCCAGCTTTCCGACGCCGGAAGAGGAGATAGGCGGCAACACCGACGGAACAGATCATGGCCTGGCCCGAAAAGGTCATCCAGTGGCTCATGAAACCATCGATGCGATGCATCAGGTCGACATTCCTGAACCAGAAATACTGGGTCAAGGCCCAGGCCGCACTGGCGCCGGCGAGGCCATAGATCCAGTAAAGTGCTTTCTCGATCTGTGACCGCGTGACATAGCCGAAAAACAAGAAGATGCCGAAGTACTTGCCGAACTTCTCCAAGTACTTGAGGCTGGCAAGAAAGTCGGGAGAGGCAGCGATCGCCACCACTACGGCACCCAGGAAGGCAATCAGCCACGGGTAGAAGGACGGCAGGCCCAGCACGATTCGCTTTCTCTTGACCGCATCCCAGATCCAGCACAAGAGAGCAACCGACCAAATGACGCCCGAGGCGAAGATCGAGATCAGGGTGAGTATGACGGCGGCACTAATCAGCGGGGCAACGAGCTCGCCGGGCTCGAATCCCGAGGAAACCCAATCTCGGCTCCTGAGGGGCAGAATTCCTCTATTAAGTGCCACGCTTCGATACCCAATAGTTGGAAGGCTCCCCCGTAGACCCCTTCGACTCGGCAAGTTTATGCCAACTCACGAGCGTTGTACAGGCTGAGCTCCGAAGGTCAGACGGTGAGAACGGGAGAACCGGAGGACGGGAGAACCGGAGAACGGAACCGCGGAACTCTATCGGCTCCCGAAGAACCGTCGAATTTCCTGGGCCACTCGGACGACCGACTCCCGGGCCAAACCGGGGAACAAAGGGAGACAGAGGACCTCGTCACAGACCCTTTCGGCGTTCGGGAAATCGCCTCTGCTCAAGCCCAGATTGCGATACGCCTCCATGAGATGCAGCGGCGTCGGGTAGATCACGCGTATATCGATCCCGCGCTCTTTCAGGTAGGCAACCAGGTCGTCACGCTCCTCGAACAGAACGGCCAGAATGTGGTAGGCGTGCCGATAGCCATCGGGAACCCGTTGAAACCGGATGGCGTCGATACCCGCAAGTTCCTCCCGGTACACATCAACGAGTCTGCGGCGCTCCGCGTTCCAGGCTTCCAGGTGAGCCAACTTGAGGCTGAGCAACCGCGCCTGCAGGGCGTCCATCCGGGAATTGAAGCCTTCGATGATATGGGTGTACAACTCCGTCTGACCGTGGTTCCGAAGCAGTCGGACCTTCTCGGCGATGGTCCCGTCGGACGAAGTTACGGCTCCGGCATCGCCAAAGGCCCCCAGGTTCTTGGAAGGATAGAAGCTGAAGGCCGCTGCATTCCCGAGCCTCCCCGTCATACGGCCCCGGATCGAGGCTCCATGGGCCTGGCAGGCGTCTTCGATCACGACGAGACCGCGGGCGGCGGCCACAGCGTTGATTCGATCCATATCGGCCGGCAAACCAAAGATGTGAACCGGCACGACAGCGCCTGTTCGCCGGGTGACCTGATGCTCGACCGCTTTCGGAGAGAGATTGAAGGTCTCCGGATCGACATCGGCAAGGACCAGGCGTGCAACCTGGTTGATCGCTTCGCCGGTGGCGATGAAGGTGAACGGGGAGGTGATGATCTCATCGTCCGGTTGGACTCCGGCCGCCATCAGCGCAAGCCGCAGCGCGTCGGTCCCGCTGTTCAGGGCCACACAATGTTCCACCCCGCAAAAGTCAGCAAAGTCTCTTTCGAATCCTGAGACCGCCTGGCCGCCGATGAATCGATTGGCGGCGACCAGCTCGTCGGCCGCTGCCAGGAACTCCGGCCGTACCTGCCGCGACTGGAAACTCAGATCCAGGAAAGGAATCGTACTGACTGCCACTTTCGCGCTCATATCGGCCCTTTCTCTCCCCTGTGCAGCGCCACGGAGGCGAATTCTAGCAGAATCGACAGACGGGGTGTTAAGATCGCCCATTCATGCGACCCGTCACGCCTTTCGAGTACCGAGACGGAATTCTCCACTGCGATCAGGTGGCTCTCGATCGGATCGCCCGCGAGGTGGGAACTCCCTGCTATGTTTACGGCGGTGGTGCGATCGTCCGGAACCTGGGCATCGTCAGAGAGTGCTTTGCCGACCTCGACCCGAAGATTTGTTACGCCGTGAAGGCCAATGCCAACCTGTCGATTCTGAGGGTCCTCGCCCGGGAGGGGAGCTCCTTCGACATCGTGTCCGGTGGAGAGCTCTATCGCCTGAACCGAATCGGCGTCGCTCCCGACAGGATCATCTTCAGCGGCGTGGGAAAGGCCGAAGCGGAAATCGACTCCGCCATCCAGCAGGGGATCTTTGCCCTGGTCGTGGAGTCGGCCTCGGAGCTCGAACTCATCGCGGAGCGCGCGGGAGATCGGAAGGCCCGGATCTTTCTGAGATTGAACCCGGAGATCGACGCCCGAACCCATCCGTACATCTCCACAGGCCTTCGTCAAAACAAGTTCGGCATCGACCTCGCCGATTTGCCGGCCATCCTGGAGCTCCTGCACGCTCATCCCACACTGTCGTTGATCGGTATCGGATCGCACATTGGTTCCCAGGTCCTCGATATCGAGCCGTTCGTCCTGGCCTTCACGAAAATCCGGGAACTGGCGGATTCCCTGCGGAACGAGGGCTTTCCTCTCACCCATCTGGATCTGGGCGGTGGTTTCGGGATCCCGTACCATGATGAGTCCCCCATCGATCTCCCTTCTCTCTCCGCGCAGATCGGCCGCTCGAGGGGGAACTATCGGGTGGTGATGGAACCGGGCCGGTTCATTGTGGGAAAGACGGGAATCCTCCTGACCCGGGTTCTGCACTGGAAATCCAATCACGGACGCCACTTCGCCGTCGTCGATGCGGCAATGAACGACCTGATCCGACCGGCTTTGTACGGTGCCTATCACGAAGTCCGCACCGTACGTCAGCGTCCGGCTGAATTGAGAGCCGATGTCGTCGGACCCGTGTGCGAATCGGCCGACTTCCTCGCCCAGGATCGGGATCTCCCCAAGCTGGGGCGCGATGACCTGCTCGCCGTCATGGATGCCGGAGCCTACGCTTTCGTGTCCTCGTCCAACTACAATGCCCGTCCGCGCTGTGCGGAGGTGTTGGTGGACGGGGAGCAGTTCCGGGTCGTGCGCCGCCGGGAGACCAACGAAGACCTGGTGGCGTTGGAGATCGAGCGGGGTTCCAGCGAATGATTCCTGCCAGCGAATCTCGCGGATCTCGCGAATCCTCTCTCTGCGGGGTCCGGCCAGGCAAGAGGTAGGAAAGACGAGTCGAGTCGAGACCTGGAGGGGGGACCAGCGAATGATTCCTGCCAGCGAATCTCGCGGATCTCGCGAATCCTCTCTCTGTGTGGGCGATGCGGTGGCCGGGGTCCGGCCAGGCAAGAGGTAGGAAAGACGAGTCGAGTCGAGACCGGGAGGGGGGACCAGCGAATGATTCCTGCCAGCGGATCCCGCGGATCTCGCGAATCCTCTCTCTGGGTGGGCGATGCGGTGGTCGGGGTCCGACCGGGCAAGAGGTGGAAAACACTAGACGAGTCGAGACCGGCCTGAAGACCATTCGCGAGATTCGTGCGATTCGCTGGTAGATCTCCCCTGCGAGATTCGTGCGATTCGCTGGTCGATCTCCTCTGCGAGATTCGGGCGATTCGCTGGTCGATCTCCTCCGCGAGATTTGCGTAATTCGCTGGCAGATCTCAATCTTCGACCACGTGGGACTTGAACGTCTCCAGATATTCGTGCCACTTTCGCTGGTCGAACTGTCCGCGCGCATCGAGGCATTCGCCGGCGGCATAGGCCATGAAGAGCGCATGGTGGGTGTTATCGTGGGCGAACAGCCCCTGGCGACCGAACGAAATCAGGTTCTCCTGCCGACCAAGCCAATTCTCGAGGCGCACGAAATGCTCCTCGTACCCGGATTCGTAGATGGGGTAGGCATAGCGAAGGCGCCGGGTGAGTACCCCACAGACACTGTTGCCGACCGGTAGGCCGGCCGCCTCGAGCGCAAGGGTCGTCTCGCGTCCTAACTCTTCGTCCGACATTTGCCAGTACCGATCTTCCGGAGAGCACGGCAACTCGGCGCACAGCACGGTCCGCTCTCGAGGCTCCGGTGTTCCACGGTAGTTTTTCGGCTCCGAGATTCTCGACACGATGACTTCCGGACCCGGGAAGTAGTGAGCATCGAACTCCGTGAAGCGGGGCCTCGAGAGGGTCAGGTAGATCAGAATCATGGCGCGAAAGGAAATCGCAGCGGCCGATTCCAGAACTTCCGCGGGAGGCGCAGGCTCCATACAGCGGGCGAGCGAACTCAGCGGAATCGTCGACCAGACGTGGTCCGCTTCAATCGCTCCCACGGTCTGGTCTTGCTCGTATTCGACATGCCAGACGCCCCGGTTTTGCCGGATCCGGGTCACAGAAGTGCCGCGCAGGATGGCCGCTCCGGCTTCCTCAGCTGCAGCGGCATAGGCTGACGAAATCTGGCCGAAACCCGATCTCGGGTAGTAGAAAAAGCGTCCCTTCGGGCGTGCCGACGGGAGGAGCCCTCCCACAGCCTTCTTGACCAGAGCCGTCAACGAACCTGCGGCCACCCGGCGTCGGGCCTGAGTCGCGGAAAGGCGCCCCGGGTCCAGCCCCCAGATCTTTTGAGCGTAGGGAAGGTAAAACTCCTCGGCGATCGTGTTTCCCAGTCCCCGTCTGATCACCGACTCGAACGATTCCATCCCCGCAGAACGGCGCTTTCCGGAGAGCCGCTTCAGTGCATCTGCACCTACCCCCAGGATGAAGCCCGGCGGCAGCTTCAAAGCGAGATCGAGGGGTTTCAGAGGGAAACCGAGCCAGCGACCCCTCAGCAGAATTCGGCCGTGGCGTGGTCGCTCGAGAAGATCATCACCCAGCAGCGATCGAATATCCGCCAGAACGCTCGCATGACAACTCGGGTGGAGGCGGTGACTCCCGAAGTCGACGGGGATCCCGGAAATCTCGAAGCTTCCAGCATTTCCTCCGACCTGGGGGTTCCTCTCCAGGAGCGAGACCTCGAATTCCTGCCGACACGCCAGCCTGTAGGCTGCCCCCAAGCCGGCGGGTCCACCTCCAAGCACCAGGATTCGCGGCCTTCCAGAGAGCGAATTCGAGGCAGGTATCAAAGACCCCCACTCTTCCTGTGATGACCGGGCCTCCGAGCCGGCATGGTTGGTTCTTCCTGACGGCCCAGCCTTCTGAGCACACCGTCCGCCACCATCCCGACCAGAATGAGCTGCAACGCCGCAAGGAGCAGCAGAATGGCCGAAGTGGAAAGGACCGGCTCAAAGATCAGCGTCCACCGAAGCCTGGAGACGCGGAGAAAAAGAGAAGCGATATCGAAGATCACCTTGAATATTCCCAGGCCGCCGACCACCAGAGCCAGCGGGACGAACACGCGCAGAGGATGGAAGAGCATGGCGGTACGGAACACCAGGATCAGAAAATCCATGAAGTGCCGCGGAGTGATCTTCGACCGTCCCACGCGACGCCTGTAACTGATCGGCAAGTAGGCAACCCGGTAGCCGTCCGCCAGCAGCGCGAGCGTGATCGTCGAGGTAAAGGAGAAGCTCTCGGAAAGCAATGGGAAGTAATGCACCGCAAGATCCCGCCGGAAAGCACGCAACCCGGAGTTCAAATCCGGGATCTTCTGCGCGGCCACCGCATTGGCCAGTTTGCCGAGAATCCATTTGGCGGGCCTTCTCAGCGTAGGAACGCGCACATCACGTCCCTGTCGCGCACCCACGGCCATGTCCGCATGGGCCAGAGCCTCCACGAGACGAGGTATGCTCTCGGCGGGATAGGTTCCGTCGGCATCCAGAATGACGATGACTTCGTGACTCGCCTCCAGGATGCCGGTCTTCAGAGAGGCCCCATAACCTCGATTCTCAGAGTGGCGCAACACCGTGACGCCGCAGCTCTCCGCGACATCGCCGGTGCGGTCGGTCGAGCCGTCGTCCACCACGATGATCTCGCAGTCAGGGTGCCGCTCGAGCTTGCGGAGCGCCTCGATCTCCTCCCGAATCGCCTCCTCCTCGTTGAAGGCGGGAACGACGACGGAATAGGGCACCATCGAAGCCCTAGCGAGATCCGGGCTCCCCGAATCCGTTCGAGACAGACTTCCCTGACGGACCGCAGGTTCCGGACACATCCTACTCTCCTCCTCGTACAGAAGCACAGCCGACCACGAGGTCCGATTCCCAGTTGAATGTGTCAGCCCACATTGCTGGCCATGATCCTACCACGAAAAAGACGGGCGCTCTCTCGCACAGATCGGTCTCGTCGTGCTCAGCCGATACTCGGCCTCCACGCTCCGGCGGAGGGTTCGGGAAAGACGAAGAACTTTCGGCCAAGGAAATTGAACATGAAACAGGCCACCGCAGCCGCTCCCTTGGCAATGAGTGGTTGCAGCCCCGCGGCGACGAGCCCCTCCGTGATCACGAGGTCGGCCACACCGACCGCTGCCACCACAACGAGATAGATGAACACCTCCGTCACTGAGCCCCACCGCGCCTTGTGCCTGAATAGGAGCAGAACACAGGCCAGGTAGTTGAACGCGGCCGCCAGCACGAAAGCCGTCGGCGCAGCAACCAGAATGCTCGAACCCACTCTGAGCGCCAGGGCAAACAGGATCAGGTTGACCACGGCCGACAGGGAACCGATGACCAGATAGGTGATCAACTGCATCGGCCAGGCTGCATGGTGGGCGCCATAACGAAAGATACAGTAGACTGCGCGAACGCCGTCTTTCCAGCCGATTTTCTTGCCTTCCTCATAGGTCCGACCACGATAGGAAATACCCGTCTCGTAGATTCTGGGCCTTTTCCGTGCCAGTTTTGCGACGACTTCCGGTTCGAACCCAAAGCGATCCTCGCGGAGCTCGAGTTCCTGGATCAGTTCCCGGCGAAAGACCTTGTAGCCGGTTTCCATATCCGTCAGGTTCAAATCCGTGAACATGTTCGAGAGGAGGGTCAGAATCCGGTTCCCCGCGTAGTGCCAGAAGAACAGCACCCGGCTCACCGACGACGAACGAAACCTCGATCCAAACACGACATCCGCGATGCCCTCCCTCAGGGGCTCGACCAGCCGGCGAAGATCGCGTGGATCATATTCCAGGTCGGCATCCTGAACCGCCACGAAGTCACCCGTGACCATACGAAATCCGGTTCTCAGCGCCGCCCCTTTTCCAAGATTTCGAGGGTGCCGGACGGTTCGCACGTTGGAACTGCGATGGGACAGCCGTTGCGCAACTTCCCAGCTGTCGTCCGTCGAACCGTCGTCGACGATGACCACTTCCAACGAGAGTTCGTGGTCCTGGATCGCCAGCAACCTGCTGAGACACTCGGTCAGTGTGGAGGCCTCGTTGTAGCAGGGAATGACGACGCTCAGCGTGGCGGACTTGGGAAGTTCGTGCACTCAACACCCCCGCAAGCCGGCTTCGCTTCGAAGGCGGAGATGGCTCATCTGCTCGCCCTGCTTGCCGCTTCTGCCGGAGAATCCATCCATCGTCATTCCTTCGGAGCGGGCTGAGAACCCGTGGCGGGCTCGACCGGCTCAACCTGAGGACAGCCCGCGTCGGTCACCCGGACCGTACAGCTGGCCAGCACGTCACCGCTGCTTGGATTGACGAGGTAGAAGATCATGTCGTCGCGAACCCAGTTCCCGGTCTCCGCTGAGCCGACCGGGCCCGACTGAGCGAAAAGCGCACCCTCGGGTGTGCCCACATGCACCTGAACGGTGGACACGCCTTCAACCTTCCAGTGGAGCGTCGTCTGCCCGAGATCGTCGTCACAGGACTGAACCACGCTGGGATCCGCCCAGAAAACGTCCGGCTTATTGATCTCCAGTCGCGGTTGCTCCGAATCGGACGAAGATGCCGGCTGACCCGATTGCGTACAAGCAGCGGCGAACATCACTCCGAAAAACAGGACGCCCCAGAGTCTCAATCTCATCGCGTTCCCTTCCTTTCTCCTCCGTCCATGGCCTCACCAAGAATCTATCGCCCGGATTCTACACTGGTTCACTGAATCTGCAGAGAACGGGAGCACGGGAGCACGCAAGAACCGGGCGGCAGAAATAGGTGACACGCACGAAATGCGATTGTAAGTACTTATGAACACAGACTTCTGGTGTGAGTCTGGCACTTACTGCTGGATCACGGCACCCATTGACCGTGGGAACGACCGGCTGGCCGTCGGGCGGAGGTTTTCGGGAAAACCCGGGAGAACCGGGGACGGGAGAACCGGAGGACGGGAGAACGGGGGACGGGAGAACCGGTGGCGGGAGAACCGGTGGCGGGAGAACCGGTGGAGGGAGAACCGGTGGAGGGAGAGCCGGGTGGCGGGAGAACCGGAGGACGGGAGAACCGGGTGGCGGGAGAACCCGCGGGCCGCTGTCTCCGGTCTCCCGCCTCCTGCCTTCTGTCTCCTCGCTCCTCCCGCCCGGGCGGGCCTCAATTCGCGAGCTCCGGAGCCGGAAAACCCGCGTCTTTCTTGTACATCGAATAGACCACGCCGCCGGAGAACGCCGTCATCGACATGATCACCAGATTGAGGATGGAGAGCGTCACGGCCGTCTCGACGGGCACGCCCACTTGGGAAAACAGCAGGTAATAGACCGCTTCTCGCAAGCCCATCCCGTTGATGGTCAGCGGCAGAGCGACGGAAAGATTGACGAGGGGAATGAAGATCAGGAACAGGTGGAAGGGTGCGGCGATCCCGATCGACAAAGCGGCCAGCCACATCGACACGATCACGGCGAACTGCACGGCGAGGGACGCGACGACGACGACCAGGATCGTCCGCACATTTCCCCGGAGTTGGGTCAGACCGCGATACACCAGTTCGAATCGCTCCTCCAACCGGCTCAATCCAAACCGGTGCAGCAGCTTTCCCATCAGGCGATGCGACCCGGGATGGAACAGCGTCACAATGCCCGCCACGAAAGCTGCCACGAGCAGCACGAGCAGCGGGAACAGCGACTGACCCCGGATGCGAATCGGGTAGATCAGCACGGATACGCAACCGATGACCAGCAGCGCGGAGAGGCCGCTGATCCGGTCCACCAGGGTCGAAGTCAGGGTGGTGGACATTCCGCGATCTTCACGTTTGGCCAGATAGTAAGCCCGGAAGAAGTCCCCTCCGATGGCCGAAGGAAGGAACATATTGAAAAAGTAACCGATCAGGCAGATCTGGGTCAGCTTGCCCAGCGGAGTGCGGATGTCGAAGTTCTCCAGAATGGCCCTCCAGCGGACGACGGACGGGACAACCGTGAGGGAGTAAACGAGTCCCGCAAGCAGCACCAGGGGCCAGGAAGCCGACAGAAGGACTTGCCAGAACTGAGACAGATCCATCTTGAAAACGAGGAATCCCAAAAGCCCGAGAGTGACGGATCCCTTCAACAGCGTTCTGAATCGATTCGACATCGTTGCCGCCTTTGAGCCTGCCGGCTCTCACCACGAATCCAGGACCGCGAGCGTCTCGCGGATTCGGAGTACTCATCTATAATAAGGCCCATGCCCGTTTATGAGTATCAGTGCCTGGACTGCAACCGCCGTTTCTCGCGCTTCTTCTGGCGCATCTCCGATGCGGAAGGCGCGAAATGTCGCTGCGGGAGCACGAACCTCGAACAGCTCGTGTCCCGGGTTTCGATGCACCGCTCCGAGGAGAGCCGGATGGAGGATCTGGCCGACCCGGCCAAGTGGGGCGACGTCGACGAGAACGATCCCAAGTCGATGGCGCGAATGATGCGCAAGCTGGGCAGCGAGATGGGCGAGGACCTGGGCCCGGAATTCGGAGAGATGGTGGATCGGCTGGAGGCCGGAGAAGACCCTGAGGAAATCGAAAAATCCATGGGAGATGCGTTGGGCGAAGGCATGGGTGACGAGGGTCCGGATTACTCAGGAGGCGCCGCCGACTACGACAACTTGTTTTGAGAGGATTCTCTCGATGGCTTCGCGGTAGATCGGCAGGACCGCCTCCCAGCGACAGTGTGTTTCCACCCACCGGCGCCCCTGCTCGCCGACTCGCGGGTCCACCTCGGCGGCTGCTTTCAGAAACCCTTCGAACCCCATGTAGCTATACCCCCCGCCCGACGATCGGACCAGATCGGAGAGTACCCGACACTCCGAGTTCACGATCAGCGGTGCGCCGGCGGCGAACGCTTCCAAGGCGATGATCGACAGGCTCTCGAGCTTCGACGGAACGATCAAAGCACGGCACAAGGACAGCAACTCCATCTTCTCCCTGCCGCTCACCACTCCCCGATAGTCGACGTGGTCCGGAAGCGGGATCCGTGAGGGACCGATCACGACCAGCTTGATCCCGGCTCTGCGGCTGAATTCAAAGAGCTCGTCACAGTTCTTGCCTCGCTCTACGCGTCCTGCGTAGAGGAAGAAATCTCCCCTTGGACCGACTTCGTGGGTCTCAGGCACATCGATTCCGAAGCCGGCCACGTCCGAAGGATCGGCACGTTCTCCAACCAGCTTACGAACGAGCGCCGCTTCTCCCTCGCTGAGATAGAGGCGATGCGCAGCCAAACCCAAAATCTTGCGGTGCCCGCTGAAGCGGGCTGGGGGCTCGTCATGACAAGTCGGAACGAGAACCGATTTCCCGGCCACCAAAGGCAATCCCCGCATCGTCGGGTAGTAGAGGTAGGTGAAGAAGATGAACGCATCGAAACGGTCTCGGTTCTCGCGGAGGTAGCGCAGTAGCCCCGGTACGACGGGACCTTGCGCCAAAAGCCAGAGCCTCTGAGCCCACCCGGGCAAAAAGCCTCTCTGATCGAGACGAAACGCGACGGACGAGAGCCGGGGAAACCAGCGTCGGGAACGGCGGAACGCGGCCGGAAAACGTCGTACCTGGATCCCGTTTACGACGGACAAGCCGGCCGGGTATCGATTGGCCCAGTCGGAATAGTCGCGGGCACAAGACGTCAGAACCTCGATCCGCCAAGAGTCTCGCAGCCGTTTGGCCAGTTCGAGAGCGAGGGCCTCCGCCCCGCCCGCCATGTCCGGGCCAAAGCGGTGAATGACGAAGCCTACCGTCGGCATCTTCCCCATGTTCCGATTCATGTGACGGTTTCCCGATCACCAATCCACGATCGACCCAACAGGAACCGCCCGCCCAGAAACGCATACGCCGTCGTCAAGCCCAGTTCCGTCAGCAGAACCGCCCACGACGCCCCTGTGGCACCCATCTCCGGGACAAGCCAAAGACACAGACCGAGACTGAGAAGGACTCCACCTCCGGTCAACCATGGTAGAAGGACCACAAGTCTGTTTTGGCTCAACAGGATGTGCTGAAAAACAAGACTTGAAAAGCTCGGAACAAGACACCACGCAAGTATTCTAAGACAGGCTACGGAGGATGTATATTGAGGACCGTAGATCAACGCGATCAGAGGTCCGGCCAGGAGCCCGAGAAAAGCCCCGACGACCACGGCAAAGACTTCCAGCACGACCAGGGCCTTGGCCACCAAGGGCCGAATCGCCTTCGGATCGGCCTGGTGGGAAGCGAAGACCGGCAATACGGCGCCCAGCACCCCGAGCGGGACGTTGTTCAATGCCGCAGGGAGACGAAAGGCGGCAGCAAAGACGCCCGCCTCGGCGGGAGTGACCAGGAACACCAGCAGCCAGATGGTCAGACGCGATCCCGCCGCTTGGAAGATGTTCGAGAGGCCCACCGGAAGG
Organism: Acidobacteriota bacterium; assembly: GCA_037388505.1. Classification (GTDB taxonomy): domain Bacteria; phylum Acidobacteriota; class UBA6911; order RPQK01; family JAPXNP01; genus JARRKC01. Next base: position 18,744 of record JARRKC010000034.1, read on the forward strand.
GAGCTTCGCAGGCAGTCCCTCCAATCGGACGGCGGCCGGGTCCAGCGCAGCGGGTGCACCAGTCGTCGAAACAGGAACAGGTTGCAGCAGAGCGCGACGAACGCTGCGACGGCATAGGCCGCCGCCAGCGCGGCAAGTCCACCTCCCAAAGCGATCAGGGTCAGACCCAGGACGAACTGCACGGCGAAAAGCAGGGCGATGTTCAGGCTCGCCAGATACAGGCGTCCGTTCGCCTGAAACAAAATGTTGATCGCGATCGACAGGGACTGAAACAGCATTCCAATCCCGAAAACGGCCAGCGCCAGATGGACTCCGGGTTGCATCCCCATGGCGAAGCCAAGCAAGAGCGGAAACGCCGCCAGCGCCAGGCTAAGCCGCAGTTTCAACCACAGAAGCTGCTCCGACGAACGAAGTGACTCGGCCGGGTCGGGGGAGATCTCCCGAATCGCCGTGTTGTGCAAACCGAGATCTCCCACGACCAGCAGGACCTGAACGATGCTCCACGAGAAGGAGAACCACCCAAAGTCCGTGGGGCCAAGATGGCGGGCTACGAAAAACAGGTAGATGGTCTGCAGACCCAGCACAGCGCCGAGGGCGATCAACTGAGAGGCCGCGTTGAACGAAACCCTCCCCATCTAGGTCGCCTTCCGTGCCCAACGGCATCCTGAATCGAGGCAGAACGGTCGGGGTACCTGGCTCACGCGTCAACCTCTCGAATGAAAAAGTCGGGCTTGAGGCGCGCGTAGCCGCTGAACGGGCTCTCCTGACCCGGAAGGACTTGGAAGGTGGCTGCGTTGTCTATCCAGTCATAACAGACTCCGAGATGATCTCGACCCGAATGAACGGCCACCGCCAGATAGTAAGGCCGGGGCCCAAGATCGACGCGCATGCGGATCCGCACCTCCCAAGTCCCGGGGTGCCCGGACCAGGGGATGCCGGCCAGGCAGGTGTTCGTCCCGTAAATGTCGTTTCCGAGGCGATCCCGGATGAGGATTCCGACCGACGGGCTCTCAACGGGCTTGTTGATCCGAACCCGTACGACCACAACCAGAAGCTCTCCGCACGGGACCCCGCTGACCGGCCCACCCGACTCGTCCGTCAGTGCCACCTCCACGATCTCCGCCTCGTAACTGCCGTACCTTCTGCGTTCCTCCCCTTCCCTGATGATGAGATTCTGCCGGCTCGCACGTCTGGCAATCAGCGAGACATATTCCGAAACAATGGCTTCGGGAGGGCCTTCACTGATCTTCTCGCCCTTGTCCAGAAGGACCGTTCGGGAGCAGAGGGTCTTGATCGCGGTCAGTTCGTGGGAGACGAAGACGATCGTCACACCGGCTTCCTGGAACTTCCGCAGAGCGGCAATGCACTTCTGCTGAAAGAGCAGATCTCCCACCGAGAGGGCTTCATCGACGAGGAGAATCTGAGGATTGATGGAGATTGCGGTCGAGAACGCAAGACGAACCCACATGCCCGATGAGTAAGTCTTCACCGGCCGGTCAATGAAATCCTGCAGCTCCGAGAACTCCAGAATTCGCGGAAATACCTCGTCAACCTCGGCATGGGTGAGGCCCATCAAGCCCGCCGACAGGTAGACGTTGGCCCGCCCCGTGAACTCCGGATGGAATCCTGTGCCGAGTTCGATGATCGAAGCCGTGCGTCCCCGAACTTCAACGATACCTGAGGTCGGAATCATCAGACGTGCCAGGACCTTCAGCAACGTGCTCTTCCCCGAACCGTTCTGTCCGATCAAACCGACCGTTTCACCTTTGGGAACATCGAGGTTGATTCCTCGAAGGGCCTGAAACTCGGTGTAGCGATGGCCTCTGCCGAAGCTCAGAGCATCCCGAACGCGATCCAGAGGGCGAGCGTAGACCCTGAAGGTTTTGTTCAGGTCCACGGTCCTCAGCGATGGCGCCGAATCTTCCAGGATGACGGTCTCTTCGCTCACAGTTCGTCGATGAAACGAGGAAAAAGTCGAGTGTACGTCCGGTAGCCCAGGACGAAGGTTCCCAGCGAAATCGCGCAAAAGACCAGGAATCCCCGCAAACTCGGGAGGGTACCCACGAGCAGGAGGGATCGATATACATTCGTCACATAGGCCAGAGGATTGACATAGATCATGAACTCCAGATTGCGGGGCAGAAGGTGAACCGGGTAGAAAATCGGAGTCGCGTAGAGCCAAAGCATCAGCATCACGTTGACCAACTGAGCCACATCACGAAAGAAGACGTGCAGAGAGCAAGTAATGAAGCCCAAGCCTATCCCGAAAAGCATCAGCAGCAGAGCGAATGGAAGAATCAGGGGCAGGTAAATCGGAAACTGAAACCGAGTCAAGACGAGCGCCGCGACCAGAATCCCGATTCCGATGAATTCCGAAATCAGGGAGGCGAGCCCTACCGAAAACTGCAGCGTCTTGGACGGAAAGACGAGATTCTTCACCAGTGCCGCATTGCCGGTGATGGAGGTCGTGCAGTTTTGAACCGTCTCCTGGAATGAAAGGAACGGCACCAACCCGCAAAACAGGTAGAAAGCGGAGTTCACCAGCCCTCCGTCAGAGCTGAAGGGCAGCTTCAGGATGTAGGAAAAGACAAACGTCCAGACGGCCAGCATGATCAGGGGGTGGACCACCGTCCAGAAGATCCCCATCGCGCTACCGATGTACCGGCCATAGAGCTGGCGAAGCGCGAGGCTCCAAATCAGCTCCAAAAGGGCGCGTGGACGGCGGCCGGGCGCTGTCATGACCGATATGGTAACACGCTCTCCCCGGGGCGACGTAGGTGCTGGGGACTGGGAGCGTGGGTGGAATATCCTCGCTCGTCATGGACTGGGGCCGTGACTCCCCGAGCGTTGGGTATGCTGTGCACCGAGGGTCAGCCGGTGAGGACGGGAGAAGCGGAGAACGGGAGAACTGGAGGACGGGAGAAGCGGAGGACGGGAGAACCGGAGAACGGGAGGGCGGGAGGACCGGAGGGCGGGAGAACGGAGGGCGGGAGCGTTCTGTTGCGGCGACGCTGACTTGTCCGATTGGCCCGATCTGGTGGACGACGTGGACTTGGCGGACGGGGTGGAAGGGCTGAACGGACCTCATGAACTGCGAACCGGGAACCCGCCGCCGCGGAATCACGGCGAATCGCAGACGAGCTGGAAGCATAATCCTCTCTCGGAACATCGAGCTCACGAGTCCGAAGCGCTTCCAAGCGTCCTTCCGCCCGCCTCGAAAATACGGAACTTCCCCAGACCGTATCGCTGAAGTCTGTACTGGACCGCCGTCCAGAGGACACCCACTCCGTAGCGGGCCGAGCGACGGAAGTTGATGCTGGAGGCCTCACGAAAGTACCGGGTCGGACAACTCAATTCACCGATTCGGTAGCCGAAGAACTTCGCCTGCACGAGGATCTGATTGTCGAACAGAAAATCATCCGAATTCTCGAGAAGGGGGAGCTTGGCCAGCACTTCGCGGGAAAAGGCGCGGTAGCCCGTGTGGTACTCGGAAAGCTTGGCATCGACCAGGAGATTCTCGACGAGGGTCAGCAGGCGGTTGGCCACGTACTTGTAGACAGGCATCCCCCCCGCCAGGGCCTTACCACCCAGGATTCTCGAACCCAGCACGATGTCGTACTGACCGCTTAGGATCATCGCGGCAAGGGCGGGGATGAGGCGAGGAGTGTACTGGTAGTCGGGATGGAGCATGATGAAGATGTCCGCGTCGGTTTTGAGCGCCTCACGGTAGCAGGTCTTCTGATTGGCGCCATACCCGCGGTTCGCATCGTGCCGAATCGTCTCAATCCCCAGTTGTTTCGCCACACGCACGGTATCATCGGAGCTGGCGTCGTCGACCAGCAGAACGTGGTCGACCAGTTGGCGGGGAATCTCCTCAAACGTCCTCCGCAACGTTCGACCGGCATTGTAAGCAGGGAGGACCACCGCGATCTTCCTTCCATCGAGCATCGTCGGGAAATCATATCCTTTGAAGGCGGAGACTCCAAAGCAGATCCTCCGTCGACTGACTTCCGGGCTCGGATGACAGCAGTTTCCGAAAGGAATGCTGGAGATTGTGACGCAGATTACATTTGCTGGAGGGGCAAGACAGGTTAGCATTTAGAAGCTGGGTGGACCCTAGACTCCGCCTCACGGGGACCTGAAGATGAACTACCGTCTGCTCCAACCTCTGATACTCGGTTTCAGCATGGTGACCGGATTCGCTGCGGTCACAGGATCACCCGATATTCTCGATGCGGGAATCTGGGTCCAGCATCCAGGCGTCACCGTCGGAAAGCTGTTCGCCAATGACTCTCGAAGACTCGTCGTGGTGGGCGACGGCCACAACAAGCTGCATGCCTGGTTCCCCGACGGCACCGAGGCTCCGGGCTTCCCCAAGACTCTGGCCAATCAATCGACAGCCTTGTCCCAGGGCGGAATCTTTCAGACGGCCAACGGTTTCGTGAATTCGACGCCCGCGCTGGTCGACATCAATGGAGACGGAAATCTGGAGATCTTCGTCGGTTCCGGCGACGGTTACGTCTACGGCTTGGACAATCATGGCAACAATCTCCCGGGCTGGCCGCAGTTTACCGGAGTCTCGAGAGGAGATGGTGTCTACGGGGTCTTCAGTTCGCCGGCAGTCGTCGATCTCGACGGTGACGGAACCTTCGAAGTGATCGTCGGGGCCTGGTCGCACTATATCTACGTCTGGAATGCCGAAAACGGATCCCTGGTTGACGGATGGCCCTTCAACAACGCCGACACGGTCTGGTCGTCGCCGGCGGTGCTGGACGCGGACGGTGACGGCGAACTGGAATTCGTCATCGGGTGCGACTCCACGGTTCCGCGGGGCGGATACCTTCGTATGTTCCGTGCCGACGGAACGGAGATGGCCGGCTGGCCGAAGTTCGTGGACGAGGTCATCTGGTCTTCACCCGCAGTCGGGGACATCGATGGTGACGGTCACCCCGAGATCGTCGTCGGCACCGGGATCTTCTATCGATCCGGCAAGGGGCAATACGTCAGCGCCTTCGAGACGAGCGGTTCTCCGGTCGCGGGCTGGCCGGTCAGTGTCAATCTGCCCTCCGGTCTCGCTCAGGTGTTTGGATCGCCGGCGCTCGCGGATGTCGACGGTGACGGCAAGATGGAGACTTTTGTCGGCGACATGCAGGGATACCTGCATTGCATCAACTCCAACGGCACGATCCGCTGGACGAATACGCCCGCCTCTTCAGGGCAGAATCCGAGCGATTTCGCCCTCTTCAGTTCGCCGGTCGTCGGCGATATCGACGGCGACGGCCGATTCGAGGTCGTCATCGGGGGAGGATGGAACATTACGGCTTTCGACGCGCAGACCGGCGTGAAGGAACCGGGGTATACGATCGAAACCGGTTATCCCGATCTCGGTGGAACGCCGATGATCACGTGGTCCACGCCGGCCATTGCGGACTTCGATGGAGATGGCCTGATCGACCTTCTCATCGGCAACGGGCGTGCGGACTTCCCGGGCTATGCCGATGCTGGAGGTGTTCGCGTCTTCCATGAGTCCGGCTCTGCGGAGAGTGCGGAACCCGTGGGTGCTCTGGGAGTGTCACCGGATCTCGTACCCTGGGCACGGTTTCGCCGTGACGACAACGGCGGCGGCAGTTACTATGTGGAGGCCGAGCCGACGGCCCCGCCACCACCTCCGAAAGACGCTTTCTTGAGTGGTCTCAGCGTCAGTCCGGATGTGATCTCACCCAACGCCGACGGCATCAACGACACCCTCTCGATCGGGTTCGACCTCGCCGAGGCCGATTCGGTCACGGTCAGCATCAAGGACGCGCTCGGCCGCGTCGTAGCCCGGCCTGCGGTCAACGCCGCCATGGGGGCCGGCCACCACTCGCTGACTTGGAACGGGACAGGGATCGACGGAAAGGTCGCTATCGACGGCGAGTATACCTGTGCGGTCGAAGGTGATCTTTCAGCCGAGATCAGCGCGAAATTCGGCCTGACCCTCAATGTTCCCGAAGTGAGCCGGTCCTGGTTCCTGGCGGAAGGAAGCACCGTCGGCTTCGAAGCCTATGTGCTGATCCAGAATCCGCAGGCGACGCCCAACCCCGTTACCGTCACCTTCGTCAAACAGGACGGCACGACCCAGGAGTACCACGAGACGGTCCTTCCCCGTTCCCGCACGACCGTGGCCATCCATGGCGAGGTGCCCGACGTCTACAGCGTCAGCACCATGGTGGAAGCAGAAATGCCGATCGTCGTCGAACGCGCGATGTACTTCAAGAAGCACTCCTATTCCAGCAGCTCCGCCCACGACAGCATCGGGTCGATCCAGACTGCGAAGACCTTCTACTTTCCTGCCAATCGAACGCTGACTGGAGACGAAGATTTCATTTTGCTGGTCAATCCCAGCACGACCGCGGTGGCCCACGTGACGGCGCGCTTCTTCACGAGCGACCAGGCACCCATCGAGCAAACCTACACGGTTCTGACGACCAGTCGGTATACCATCCCGGTCCACGCCGTCCTGCAGAACAAGTGGGCATCCGTGGAGGTGACGTCGGATCAGCCTCTGGCTGCCGAGCGGGCTTTCTACTTCGACTCCAGACGCGGCGGCGCGGCCGATATCGGCGCGATCTCACCCAGTCTGACCTTCTATTTCCCCGATGGGGACACCACTCAGGGTTCGACCTACCTGGAGATGATGAATCCCGGAACCACGAATGCCAACGTCACCGTGACCTACCGCACCGACAACGGCGAAACGATCAACCGTGTCAAGATGATCGGCGCCGAACGGAGGATCTCCGTCAACTGCCTGAACGACATGGGTTCCTCTCGCCTCTTTTCCATCGAGGTCCACTCGGACCAGCCGATCGTGGCCCAGCGCTTCATGTTCATGGGTAATGACGTCGGTGATACGCTCGGCTCTCCCATCGCCACGAGGCTGTGGAACCTGGCTGAGGGGTTCACAGCGTTCGGCTACGAGACCTGGGTGACCGTCTTCAATCCGTCGGCCACCAGCGCTCAGGTCCAGGTCAGATTCCAGCAGCAGAACGGCGTCAACGTGTTCAAGAACTACGTCATCCCTTCGAAGGGCCGGACTCGGATCTACGTCAACGATTGGGTCGAACCGACCTCGGTCAGCACTCAGGTCACTTCCGACGTTCCCATCGTCGTCGAACGGACCATGCGTTTCTCGGACCGGCACGGCATCCACCAGGCCCTTGGGGTCCGCTAGTATCCCGGCCGTACTCCAAGCCAAGGCTGCCGGCACCATCCGGCTATGGTAGAGTTTCACCCTGCCTGGGATGCTTGTTTCCCAGGTGCCGGTATGGCTGAGATGGTCCGCTGCACGTGAAACTGCTTCGATCCTCACGATCTCCTGAGATTCGGCGGTGGCTGCCCTGGTTGGCGCTGGTCGCGGCGATCCTGATTCCCAGGGTGCTGCTCATCTGGCGGTTCCGATCTTCACTCATCGAGTCCGATGAAGCTGTGATCGGGCTGATGGCCCGACATATCCTTGCGGGAGAGTGGAGCGTCTTCTACTGGGGTCAGCAATACCTCGGATCCGTCGAGGCGGTTCTTTCAGCGATTCCCTTGTGGTTATTCGGAACGTCTCCGCTGATTCTGAAGCTCGTTCCCCTGTCGCTGTTCCTGGGATTCGTCTACGTGCACCATCGGCTTGCACGGGAGGTTCTGCCCCGTGGTCCCGCGTTCTGGGCCACGGCCATGGTGGGGTGTTCTCCGGCGTTCCTCATGATCTGGAGCATGAAGTCGCGCGGTTACATGCCCGCGTTCCTGCTGGGGACTGCCGCGCTTTGGGTTGCCGTCAGGATTCTGCGAGATCCGGACCGACGTTCGCTCTATGGTTGGCTGGGACTCCTTCTTGGGCTGAGTTGGTGGAGCCAGTTCCTGGCAGCGGTCTATATCTTCCCCATTGCCGTGATGCTTCTTCTGCTCCATGAACGGCGCGTGATCCGACGGTTCCCGCTACTTCTTTCCGGCTTCCTGATCGGAAGTCTGCCCTTCTGGGTTCACAACCTCACTCATCATTGGTCGTCACTCGCGTTGCCCGGCGTCGCACCCAGTTCTTGGATCAAGGACCTGGCCACCTTCTTCGGTGTGGGTCTGCCCATCCTCGTCGGGGCCCGGCCCAACTGGGGGCATCAGGACCTGTTTCCGTTCGCCTCGGTCCTGCTCGTCGGCATTCCGATCCTTTCGGCGGGCGTCGTGACCCGGCGGGTGTGGTCGAAACACCGGGCGAATCCCGGGCCCAGCTCCGGCCGATCGGCCGCGAGAGAGCTGGTCCTTCTCTTTGCTCTGTCCTTTCCCCTCGTCCTCTCTTCCAGCGGATTCGCCTGGTTCATGGACGAACCCCGGTATCTCATTCCTCTCTATTCGGTCCTCTTCATCCTGATCGTCGACGCGACGAGAATCCTGGGCCGATCGTGGCGCAGGTCGGTCCCCTTCGCGGCCATGCTCTGGATTGTCTTCAACCTCGTGACGACCTTTCGAATTACCCCGGAGGAGTTCATCGGATACACGAACACCGAAGACATGCGTCCTCTGGAGACGTTCCTGGAGAAGGAGGGCGTAACCCGCGCCTTCGCCTCCTACTGGGTCGCCTACCGTTTGGCTTTCGAGACCGGCGAGCGCATCATTGCCACGCCCGTTCAGGATGACACCGTGAGGTATGAGCCCTACTGGAAGACCGTATCGACTGCGAGCAAAGTCGCTTATATTCGGCTGGTGGGCCCCGTGTACAGTCAGATCACCCGACAGATCGAACCCCCACCAGGCTTCACGTCGACCCAAGTCGGCAAGTTCGTCGTTTTCTTGCCCCCAGGGAGCGAGCACTGAGATGGAGCGACCTCGAGCCGACCTCGACCGGTCGACATGGATGGGCCGACGAACGGGCTTGGCCATCGTTTCCCTGCTGATCCTGGGGGGAGTGGCCCTACGTACCTATCTGCTGTGGAAGTTCTCCGATCTGTGGTTCTGCTCCGACGAAGCCAATCTCGGCCTGATGGTTCTGCGACTCATCCAGAGGGGAGAGTTCCATCTGTTCATCACGCACGAGTCCTACGGGGGATGTCTCGGAGTTCTCACGGCTACGCTCTTCACGCTGCTGACCGGCTCTCAATTCATCGCGATGAAGCTGACGGCCCTGCTGTATTACGTTCTGTTCGCGATCGGTCTCTATCTGTTGGGACGGGCGCTTTTCGACAGGTTGACCGCCGCAATCGCGGTCTTTCTCGTCAGCCTCGCGGCTCCCTCTTTTCTCTGTATTCTGGGCACGCGCGAACGCGGACCTCACGGGGAGGCGCTGGCCATCTCGGTCTTTGCATTGTGGCTGGCCGTTGTGGCGACGCGATCGCCGCGCCGGCGGCTGCTCTACTTTCTCTGGGGAATTCTGGCCGGATTCGGATGGTACACCTATTATGCGACCGTCCTGACGGTGCTTCCGACCGGATTGTTCATTCTGATCCAGGAATTCAGATCATCGCCGGCCCACGGCCGAGCGATTCCGCATCTGTGGAGGACGCTCTGGCCGGTTGTTCCGGGAGCCCTCCTGGGTTCCCTGCCCTATTGGGTTTTCGTTGTCTCCACCCGGACTCTGCCGCCCTTCTCTCTCCATGCGCAGTACCCTGGCCCCCTCGTTGGGATCAGAAACTTCCTCATTCTGGCACTGCCGGTACTTACGGGCGGTCATTGGGCGTTCCTCCCGGAGGACATCCTTCCGTTCTTTTCCAAGTTCACTGTGTACGCGTACGCCCTGAGCATAGCCGTGTTCCTGTATATGGGCTTGCGAAACCGATTCCGCAGTCCCGCGTTCCTGGCCGTCGGTCTGCAGTTGGTCCTTTGCCCCCTTCTTTTCTCGTTCAGCAGTTTCTCCTGGTTCGCGACCGAACCCCGCTACCTGGCCGGTCTCTACTGCAGCCTGCCTCTGGTCCTGGCCTGGGCTGCGATGCGGCTGCTCCGGTATTCGAAGGTCCTGGCGGCGGCCCTGCCCCTGACGGTCGGAATGGCCGCGATGGTCGGGGCGATGGAGACCCCCGCGATCGTCTTCAATACGATCTTCGACGAACCGACGGCACCCCTGATCCGCTTCCTCGAGGAGCACGACCTCGATCACTTCTACGCCAACTACTGGATTACGTACCGAGTGATGTTCGAAAGTACGCCGGATCCGTACACACCACCTCCGCTCGTCGGAGCGACGTACTTCAAAGTGGTTCTCAACCGCTACCCGGACTATACCCGCGAAGTCGCCAACGATCCGCATCCGGCCTACATCACCTGGGCGGAGGAGACCGGGAACTTCGCCGAACAGCTCGCCAGGGAGCACCGCACCTGCCGGCGGCAGGATATCGGGAGGTTCACGGTCTTTTATTCCATCGAACCGCCGATCCCGCACGAACCCGATGCGCAAGGGTCGACCTCGGACGGTTGACTGGACCGCCGCGAGATCTGCCCGGGTCGGGTTCCGGCAGACTGAGCATGCAGGCTTCGTTGCGCTGCGGGGAGTCCCGCACAAGGGAGGGGAAGCGCTTCCATCGCGTTGACCGCGCCCGGCGGCTCCTCTATATTCGGTCAGATCACATGGACACAGAGAAACTCATAGCGTTGTATCAGTCCGCAGAGATGGTGCAGCGCAATTACGCGGGACAGCTCAGCGAGGAGTTCCAGCAGTACCTGGCGGAGGCACACTCCGGAGCGTCTCTCGAAGACTGCGTCTTCTATCACAGCGTTGAGGAGGGAGAGCGTCTTCACAGCGGGTTCTGGGATCTCAGAGGAAGGGAAAAGGACTACATCGGACTGGTGGAGCCGAGAGGCTGCCGCCTCCTCGAGTTCGGCCCGGCGAGCGGTTACCTGACCTTCTATCTGGAGAGAGAGGGCGCGCAGGTCGTCGCTTTCGAGCTGCCTCCCGGGAAGGCTCCGGATCTCGTGCCACTGCACTCGGTCGACCTGGAGGCCCATCGGAAATCGGGGATCGAGTTTCAGAGTCGGATTCGAAACAGCTGGTGGTATCTGCGCAGGATGCTCGGCGGAACCGCAGCGATCGTTTATGGCGATATCTATGAGCTCCCACCCGATTTGGGCCGGTTCAACGTTGCGACCTTCGGAAGCATACTCCTGCATCTGAGCAACCCCTTTCGAGCCTTGCATGCCGCCTCTCAGATCACTGACGACGCCATCATCGTGACAGAGGTCCTTCAAAGGGTCTCCTATCTGCCCGGTCAGGCGATCATCGAATTCCATCCGGAGATGAGGCCCGATCTCGTCAACTGGTGGGCGCTGACTCCGGTGGCGGTGGAAAGGATGCTTCAGGTCCTGGGTTTCCCCCACACGGAGTGCTGGTTCCACTTCCAGCGGAGAAAGGATCCGGATCAATGGGTGGACGTCCCGTCCTTTACCGTCGTGGGCCGGCGCGCGGAGCACAAACCTCCCGGCTCGGAGGTCGGTCCAGATCAGAAGAGACGACAGCAGGAGCTCGAAGCGACCTGGGAGCGGAAGATGGAGCGTGAGTTGGAGACCACCCGAGCCGCCCTGATGGCCATCCAGAACTCCACGTCCTGGCGCTTGACGAAAGGCCTCCGCACGGTGGCTGATTTTCTGAAGCGGAGGAACCCTTAGCGCTTCCTGCTCCGCTTCGACCATGACATCTATGTCCTACAAGGCGTCCGGCGGGATGAATCCTCTGAAAGGCGCGACCATCCACCAGGTCACGGCCGGCTTCGCACAGGGTGACGCCATCTCCGACGAGGCCCGCAACATCCGTCAAGTGCTGCGTTCCTGGGGCTGTCTTTCCGAGATCTACGCCTGGCCGGAATCGATTCATCCCGAGACTCGAGTCGAGTGTCGGCCCGTGACTGAGCTGGACCAGCGTACTTGCGACCTCTTGATCTACCACTACTCGATCGGCAGTCCGGCGACCCGGTCGATATTGGAGTATGGCTGCCCGAAGGTGATGATTTACCACAACGTCACACCTTCTTCGTTCTTCCGCGTCTACAACCCGGAAATCGCCGACGAACTGGGCCGCGGCCGGCGTCAACTGGGTGCGATTCGCAATGCCTTCTCGCTGGCCCTGGCAGATTCGGAGTTCAACCGGAAGGAACTGGAGGAGCTCGGGTATCCCCGGACCGCCGTACTCCCTATCCTCTTCGATCCTCGCCGCCTGCGCGTCGGCCTCCGGGAGCGGAGTCGCGCACGCTGGCAGCGCCGCCGGAGGGAAACGACCATCTTCTTCGTCGGCAGGCTGGTTCCCAACAAGAAGGCTGAAGATCTTCTCCGCGCCTTCAGCTTCTATCAGCGGCTGTGCGACCGCCGAAGCCGGCTGATCTGGGTCGGTTCGGCGGGAGGAATGGAGCTCTACGCCAACCATCTCCTGAGTTTGATCGAGAGCTTGGGGATCCGTCACGTAAGATTCGTCGGTCACGTAAGCCGTTCTCAGCTCACCTCGTGGTATCTGGCCGGGGACGTCTTCGCCAGCGCGAGCGAGCACGAGGGATTCTGTGTACCGATCCTGGAGAGCTTCCATTTCGGCAGGCCCGTGGTCGCCTTCGGGGCTGCTGCGGTCCCCGAAACGGTCGGAGACGCCGGGCTTCTGGTTGCTACGAAAGAACCCGAAATCTTCGCTTCCGCCATCTACCGGGTGGCATCCGATCCAAACCTGCGCGCCGAGTTGGTCTCGCGGGGTCACCGGCGCGTGAGTGAACACTTCGGCCGTGAGAGGGTGGCGTCCATCCTTCAGGAATGTCTGACTGCAGAGCTGACACGCCACGGCGCGAGTGTCGGGCTGAAGAGGGGTGACAACCCGCTGTAGTACAATGCGTCCGCATGGCGGAGATCGATCTTTCCGAGGTCGTGAAAGAGATCCGTGACGAAGCCGAGCGGCGACGTCGGGAGGATCCCGAGTTCGCAGCCGCGGCGGCAGAACTGCGGGAGACGACGAGAGAAGGTGCTCTTTCGTCGGCCGGCCTGGATCAGCTCGGATCCGAATTGGCCAATCTGGCGGTATCCGCGGGAAAGATCGCTCCAGGAACCCGCTTCGCCGGCTTGAAGCGCTTCATCTTGCGCCTGATCCAGCCTTTCACCATACCGCAGATGCAATTCAATCGAGCGGTGACGCAGGCTCTCAGCGACGTCGTCCGCGAACAGGCGAAGATCGTCGACCTGATCGACGACTTCAACCGGTTTCTCTTCGAAAAGGACCGCGAGGCAGCCTTGCGGGAATTCGCTTCGAAGCCGTCCTTTCATGCGGTCTCAACTCCCTATCCATACTCCGCTCGAGCGACCGAGGCGCCGGAAGCCGGACTTCCCTTCGATTACCTGCGGTTCCAGGACCGGGTCAGGGGACCGCGCGAGCAGATTCGCGCCTCCATGCTCAAGTATGTCCAATACTTCGAGCATTCCGAGCCGGTCGTCGACCTGGGATGCGGCAGAGGGGAGTTCCTGGAATTGCTCCGGGACGCGGGCGTCGACTCGCGGGGCGTCGACGCCGATCGCCGTATGGTGACGGAATGTCGCGACAAAGGCCTTGATGTGGTCGAAGGGGACCTGATGCCTTACCTGGAGAGCCTGGAACCGGAGAGCCTGGGAGGTGTCGTCCTGACGCAGGTCGTCGAGCATCTGGACCTCTCGTCCTGCCTCCGGTTGATTACTCTGGCCCGGTCTCGTCTCAAAAGCGGCGGGGTGCTCCTGGTCGAGACTCCCAATCCCGGCTCCCTCTTCACCCACGCCTGCGGGCTGTTTCTCGACCCGACTCACGTTCGCCCCTATCATCCGATCTTTCTCGAGTTTCTGTTCAAAGAACTGGGACTCGGCTCGGTCGAGGTGATTTTCAGCAGTCCACCGGAGGAATCCTGGTTGCTCCCCCGAATCAACGGCCCGTCCTTCGAGTCACTCAATGAAGCTTTCGATGGTCTGAACCGGCTGGTTTTCGGCAGCCAGGACTACGCAGTCGTCGGCAGAAAATGAATCCATCCGCACGTCCCAAGGTCGCCTTCGTGATCCATCGCTATGGAGCGGATCTCGGGGGCGGGATCGAGGTCCACTGCAAGAGCGTGGCCGAGCGGATGGTTTCTCACTGGGACCTGGAGGTCCTGACCACGCGAGCGCACGACTACCTGACCTGGGCCGACTCCTTTCCGGAAGGCAGAGACATCGTCGACGGAGTGCCGGTGCGGCGTTTCAGCGTCGATTCCACCAGGGATCCCGAGACCTTCGCCCACCACACCGACCGCATCCTTGACCCGGACCGAGCGCCCGGGCTCGAGGAGCAGCGAGACTGGATGAAGGCGCAAGGTCCCTTTTCCTCGGATCTGCTTTCGTTCCTGGACGCCAACCTGCAGCGCTTCGATCTGATCGTCTTCTTCAGCTATCTCTATGCGACCAGCTACTTTGGAATGGAGATCGCCCGAGAGAGAGCGGCGCTGGTACCGGCTGTCCACGACGAACCGGTACTGCATCTTCCCCTGTACGCCGAGGAATTCCGAAAGAGCCGCTACATCCTCTTTTCCACGATCGAAGAGAAGCGACTCGTGACCGAGAGATTCGGCCCGCCGGCACAGTGCGCCGTCTGCGGAGGAATCGGCATCGACCCACCGCCCCTTCCTCCGAAGCGGCCTGTCTGGCCCCGTCCCTATCTTCTCTACCTGGGTCGAGTCGACCATATGAAGGGCTGTGGAGAGCTCCTGTCATTCTTTCAATACCCGCCTCCCTGGCTGCCACCCGTCGACCTGCTGCTGGTCGGCCGCATCAACATGGACCTCCCTGAGAATCCGAGGATCCATGCGCTCGGGTACGTGGATGAAGAGAGGAAAAAGGCCCTGATTCGAAACGCCCTGGCGCTGGTCGTCCCCTCACCCTTCGAGAGTCTCTCGATCGTCCTTCTGGAAGCCTGGTCCTATGCGGTGCCCGCTATCGTGAACGCCGCCTGCCCAGTGCTGAGAGGACAGGGAGCCCGCAGCCAGGCGGCTCTCCCCTACCTGGACGTGGAATCCTTTGCGGAGGTCGTGCGAATGCTCGTCCGCTCGCCGGCCCAGCGAGTCAGGTTGGGATTGCGCGGATTGAAGCACGTCCGCAGCTCATACCGTTGGAACCGGGTCGAGGACGCCTACCGGCTCGCCCTGCGGGCGATTTCGAGAGAGAGTACCAAGCCCGGAAAACCGGGTCCGGCGGCCGGGACCGAGGAGCGTCCATCGTGACTTCGGACCTCCGTCTGGCTTTCACCATCCCCTGGTTCGGACCGGGCATCCCCGGCGGTGCGGAGATGCTGTGCCGCGAGTGGACGGCCGCGCTTGACCGGGCGGGTTGGGATGTCCGCGTCCTCACCACGACGATTCGCGAACTGGCCAGCGACTGGAACCAGCCACACTATCCTGCCGGGACGAGTCGGATCGACGGTGTCGAGATCCAGCGCTTTCCCTCGAGCCGCGGCAATCACACCACGTTCAACCGGATCAATGAGAAACTGCTGCAGGGGTTTCCCGTGACCCGTTGCGAAGAAGAGGCCTTCTATCGCGAGGGGCCCAACAGCGACGAAATGATGCGGTTCATCAGCAGCAACCGCGAGCGCTATTGGTTCGTCTTTCTGCCCTATCCGTTCGGCACGTCCTACTTCGGAATGCGGGCGGCGGGCCACAAGGCCCTCCTGCTCCCGTGCCTCCATGACGAAGCCTACGCCCGGATGGCATGCATGCGCCGCCGGATCGAAGGGGTCCAGGGACTCGTGTTCAATTCCGCTCCCGAGCAGCGCCTGGCCCTCAAGCTCTATGGGATTCGATCCATTCCCCAAATCGTGCTCGGGATGGGCTTGGACGGGAACATCTCCGGGGAGGCGGCTCGCTTCCGGACCAAGTATGGAATCGACCGGCCTTTTCTCCTTTACGTCGGCCGAAAGGATTCGACCAAGGGTACCGACACACTGGTCGACTATTACCGGCGTTTCCGGGCCCGAAACCCGAAGCGTCCCCTGGAGCTGGTTCTGGCCGGGCCGGGCGCAGTCCGAGAACGCTTGCCCGGCGTCCACGACGTGGGCTTCCTCCCGACCGCAGACAAATACGATGCTCTGGCTGCGGCAGATCTCTTCTGCCAGCCCTCCGTCAATGAGAGCTTCTCGATCGTCCTGATGGAAGCCTGGCTGTGCGGGACGCCGGTTCTGGTCAACCATGCCTGCCCGGTCACCCGGGACTTCGCCCTGCGGGGCCGCGGCGGAGTGGGATTCGGGGACTACTTCGAGTTCGAAGCGGCGGTGGAGTACCTCGAGGATCGGAGTGAACTGCGCCAGGCGCTCGCACGAAGCGGAGCCGAGTTCGTCCGCCGCTCCTTTGCCTGGCCGCCGCTGATCCAGCGCTTCGAAGAATGGCTCGGAGGACTGGCGGACGGGAGGCGCACGGACTCATGAGCCGCCTGGCCGGGGCAATCGTACATCAGGTCACTGCCGGATTCGCACCGGCCGACGCCATCTCAGACGAGGCCCGCAATATCCAGAGGGTGCTCCGATCCTGGGGGTGTCAATCGGAGATCTATTGCTGGTCGGAACACATCCATCCGGAGACGCGGCACGAGTGCAGACGGCTCTCGGATCTCGATCCCCGGCACTGCGACCTCCTGCTCTACCATTTCTCCATCGGAAGCCCCGCCACCCGGACCGTTCTGGAGCAGCCCTACCCCAAGGTGATGATCTACCACAACATCACGCCATCCTCGTTCTATCGCGAGTACCGTCCCGACATCTCAGTCCAACTCGATCAGGGTCGGGAGGAACTGGGCAGAATTCGCGGTGCCTTCTCACTGGCGCTGGCCGTCTCGGACTTCAACCGGCGGGAGCTGAAACGGCTGGGTTACCCGCGTACAGGGGTCCTGCCGATTCTGTTCGACCCGCAAAATCTCCGAGTCGGACTCAAAGAGCGGGTGCGCGCACGTTGGCTTCGAGGACGCAGTTCGACCACACTCTTTTTCGTCGGGCGCCTGGTTCCGAACAAGAAGGCCGAGGACTTGCTGAGGATGTTCAGTGTGTACCAACGCTTTTACGATCCCAACAGCCGTTTCGTCTGGGTGGGTTCTGAAGCCGGGATGGGAAAGTACGCCCTTCAGCTCCTGGAACTGGCGGATCAACTTCGACTTCGAAACGCCCATTTCGTCGGCTATGTGGATCGGTCGGAACTGACCTCCTGGTACCTCGCCGGCGATATCTTCGTCAGCGCGAGCGAGCATGAGGGCTTCTGTGTACCCATTCTGGAAAGCTTTCACTTCGGCAGACCGGTCGTGGCCTACGCCGCCGCGGCCATTCCGGAGACGCTCGGAGAGGCCGGGGTCCTGCTGGATTCCAAAGCGCCCGAACTGTTCGCAGCCGCTGTACACCGGGTGGTTTCGGATCGCGAACTGCGATCCGAACTGGTCGCGCGCGGCCGACGCAGAGCGGCCGAGCATTTCGGCCTCGAGCGTGTGGGATCGATCCTGCGTGAGTATGTCGTCGCGGAACTCTCCGGTGCCCGTGAAGGCGACCCCCCGGCCGAGAACTGACGCCGTCTCAGCTCCCTGATCTACTCGATGACCCCCATGGACTGGTGCATTCCCTGACGGTTGCGGAGCTTCACGGTCCGCTCCGCGACGATCGGGACATCCGAGGAGACCCGGGTGCTTACCGAAGTCGGGTCCACGAAGTCATTGGCGTAGACCGTGAGGCGGCTGAAAGGTGCGATCACATAGTCCAGGTTGACGTTCTGGCTGTTCTGCTGCTGGAACTGGACCGACACGTTGGCCGCAGAGGAGCCGGGATTGCTCACCATGATCCAGGTCTCGAAGCCAAACGCCGTGAAACCCTCGGCCAAATCCCAGGCCAGGGCCGTGGTGGGCGAACCGATCGTGCCACCCATATCGTCGCCTGAGAACATCCAGCGTTCGGCGACGACGGGCTTGGACGACCGAATCCGAAGGGCGAAGCGTCGTCCACTTCCGATCTCGTCGATCGCGTTCAACAGGAGCCGGCGTCTCGCCGCGACCTCATGGGTACGGGTGATCACGCTTCCCTGCTCCAGAAGGTAGTCCACCGTGACCGCCGCATCGGAGTCTCCGGGATTCAGAATGTGCAGGGAGGTCTGGGCCTCATTCGTGTCACCGTCCGCGAAAAACCAGGTCAGGCTGGGAGACACCGCGCCGATGCTCGCCGATGCTCCGTCCCGATTACCAAAGTAGAAGGCTTTCTCGGCGGCAACCGGAAGACTCGAGTCGACGGCAACCGAGACGTATTCCTGGCTGAAGTAAGCGTGAACCGGAATCGTGTACCGGCTGGTCGCGCCGACCGTAAAGTGCTCGACTCGAGGCTCCTGATCAGCGGTGAAGAATCGGACCGTGAGTTGGGCCGTTGAGGAAGAGGGATTGACGACGAGGATGAAACTCTCGTCCCGCTGAAAGGTCCGGTTTCCCGGAAAGTACCAGTGTGACGCAAGTTGGATGACGCCGGGACTGTTGTGAGCGGCCTCCTGCCCGGGTGTGTACATGGCTCGCTCGACAACGATCGGCGACTGGGCCTCCACCCGCGTGCTCACGCTGTAGACATCCGGTACTTCTCCGTGAATTGCGACGGTGGTGCGCGTGCGGGGAGGGACCGTCTCGTGATGAACGTGGGTCGAGCCGTTCTGTTCGAAGAAGGTCACGGTGACGGGATTGTCCGCGTCGTTCGGATTTTGGATCAAGACGTAGGCCTCGAAACCCACGGTGCTGCCTTCGGCCAGGAACCACGATTTCGCGGTATGCGGGATCGAGTTGTTCAATCCAAAATCGGCGAATCGATCGGGCAGCCCCGGTCCCCAGGCATGAAACCGGTACATCCCATCGTCCGCCGGCGTACCGTCCGCGCGCATGCCGTCCCAATCGAACTGGTGACTGCCGGCGGGCAGTGTCTGGGCATCGACCAGGCGATCCGTCCATTGACCGGCGGAATCGAGAACATCCACGGTCACCACCGATGTCTGAGAGAGGGAGAGATAGAATCGGACCGTGTCTCTGAGCAGATCTCCGTTGGGCGAAAAGACCGGCGGGTAGACTCCCGCGCTCTCCTCCTGGACCGGATCGAGCCATTGCGCTACCTGATCGAAGCTCTCGGCCAGGTTCCCGTCGATGGTCGAGTTGCTGTCCGCATCGCAGACATCCCCGATATTGGCGCCGCAAGCGCCAAACAACTGCCCGACGACCTGTCCACTCGACAGCACCGCCACCGAACCGCTGCTCCCCCCTTCGACCGCGCCGATGGCGTCCTTGCTGTAGATGAATCGACCCTGCGGGAGAGGGCCGCAGACTCCCGGGGTTGGTATCGCCGAAATGATGTGCTTGGAAAACGATTGAGGGGAGCCGAGCGGATGGGAGAACCGGTAGAGTTCGGTGCCCCCGGCATGCGACAGATCATTCTCCGTCCAACCCAGGAAATAGCTCCCATCGGGAGGGGCTTCGGAGAGCAGCAGCAAGGTGAAATCGGTGGCGTCCGAGGAGGCCAGCAGGTTGGCTCCGAGGGAACTCGGGAAAGCGTAGAGAGACGGATAGGGCTGGCCGCAGCCCGAGGTCTGGTATTGCCAGAAGACTTCGGAGCTCAGCGCGCCGGCGACCGTGCTGATACAGTGATGCGCCGTGAGAAAGTACGGGATGAAGCTGCCTTCGACCGTGTCGTTCAACAGGCCGCCGCTGCACAGATAGTGTCCACCGTCCTCATCGAAAAGAATGACGCCGACTCCGCCCCTGAGCACCTCGTCGAGCCCCACGAAGTTGCCGGAGCCGTCCTGAATCGCAGGGAGAAGCCCGTCGAAACAATGCGCATCCTCGACGCACCCCGCATTCGGCTCCAACATCGGCTGAATCTCCGCCGGGAGGGGTCCTCCGGAGAAGTCAGGCCGCGAGTCAGCGAAGGGGACGTCGACGAAGGCCACTTCCGACAACCGAAACGAGACCGTTTGCGCACTCTCGTCATCGGCCGGGGCCGGGGCATGCAGTTCGAGGTAGACTCGCGGGCCCTTCATGACATGCGACCAGAACTCCCCGGTGTGGTTGGGGCCGGCGCCGGTATAGGGTCCCCGGCTGTCACCGTCCGGTGTGTAGAGCTGCAGTGCCCATCCAGGGGGCAGCCGGAAACCGTCGAAATGGAGGCGAACGGCGGGTGCTCCGGGCAACTCAACGCCGTTGGTCAGCGCCAGACTCCCATCTTCCGTCCGCCGGAGCAAGCCCGTGTCGAGCCGCAGGAGTTCCTCAGTCCTTCGAGACAGCGCCTGGTCGAGCTCGAACGTCGCCTCAACCCGCTTGTCCACACCGACCAACCATTTGCGGTTGGGACTGCAGGATGGACACTCCTGGTCTTGCAGAGGCTGGATATCTTCGGCCGAGAAGGGGATGCTCAGAATCTGCTCGGGATCGAGTCGGAATCCATCACGGGAAACCGATGCGGGCGCCCGGCGGCCGACAGCGAAGAACGAATCGCCGGGAGAACG
This sequence comes from Acidobacteriota bacterium, assembly GCA_037388505.1. Classification (GTDB taxonomy): domain Bacteria; phylum Acidobacteriota; class UBA6911; order RPQK01; family JAPXNP01; genus JARRKC01. Next base: position 39,203 of record JARRKC010000034.1, read on the forward strand.
CTCCGGCAGAACCGATGGCCGAGAGCCTGCGGGAGATTCGGCGGCAAGACCGACGGAAACCAGGAGGATCGATAGGACCGCAAGGACGCAGAGTCTGTCTGGAATCTCGAATCGATTCAACATGGACACCTCGCGTCAATCGTTGAGTGACGACGTCACGTTACGGCTCCCTGCGCCGACACATGTGCACCTTGGTCGAGGAAACTTCCCACGCCATTATCTGCGAACGATCTCCGACTGAGATGAGATCGTGATCACACTCCGAGGGGAAGAAGCCAAAAGGCGGGCGGCCGGAGAAACCCGGGACCGGAACTCGCAGGCGTGTTGCCCAAACCTGGGGAGCCGGAAAGCCCGTTCAGTGAGCGCTACTCGATTGTCTTCGGGCCCTCACCGGGACTGTTTCCACGCCAACGGCGTCGTTCATCCTCGAGCCTGGGCCAACGGCCCAGGACACCGATGCTCCGGTCGACGTCAGCGCTGAAGGCGCGATTCAGTTTCCGGGATCGAACGAGAACAGGCGTGCGGGTGTGATAAGTCGCGCTTACAGCGCTGGGGCGTCTTTCGGACGGTACCTGGCTTTGGGCGACTGCCCAAAGCTCTCGGATGAAACGACGCCGTTGGCGTCTCACCCATGTCGTGCCTGCCTCGGCGGCAACAGCCGGTCCCTTGGGGAAAGGGCACAGCCGGGGTTCGCGTCCTCATCTCGTGGCGTGAGCCTCCGCCGACGCCATCTGGGCAACACGCCCTCGGAACTCGAAACTCGAACTCGGAACCTTTGGTCTACTTCCCTGCCTGGCGGGAATCCGGCTGAGTCCGAAGCGGCCGGAACCCACTTCCCGGACTCACGGTTATGGCAATCCCCAGGGTTCTGTATTCGCCGGGCGGTCGGATCACACGGGAGCAGTCGATCGCCAGCAGGTCACCCGGATTCAACGGGAGTTGGAAGGGCACCCACCCCGGATCGACAGGAGCCCAATCCGCCAGCTTCCGGCCGTCGTCCATTCTTCGAAAATGCACGATCAACGGGTGTGCCTCCAGACCCGCAACCGCCGGTCGGATCTGAAAGTGTTCGCCTCCCTCTTTCCAGGGCCCCCGTTTGAGAGCGATCCTCCCCGTCCATCGGTAGCTACCGACGGGACCCCGCTCAATCCCGAACAGACCATACTCGAACTCTCTCGGCATGCGGTCGGCGGCGTGGTAGACGTCGACAAGAGCGCCCACCAGAAGCAACCCCAGAAGAACGCCGACCGACCAGCGCGGAAGCGAAGGCAGGCGCGATTCGGGAACCATTGCCAGGGCTGCAATCGGGATTACCGTGAAGAAGAGGGAATCCACGAGCAGAGGGTGCTGGAGCAGGGAGACGGCGAGGATGGCAATCAATCCGTAAGCCGCTGTCGCCGACTCGGGTGGACCTCTGAAGGCGCCGCTGAAAATCCGCACCAACAGCCAGATCAGCAGGACCAGCCCGAGCAGACCGGCCTCAGCCGCCACTTGAAGAAAATAGTTGTGAGCGTTTTCGTACAGCGCGTGTTCCCAGAACCATCCCGCTCCTTCCGTTCCCCGCCGCTGACGATACTCATGGAACTCGAGATAGAAACGTCCCAGACCGACTCCCAGGAACGGGTAGTCGCGGATCATGTCGGTCGCGATTTGCCACGCGTAGCCCCGACGCTCGTAAAAGCCGCTCTCGACACCCCTCCAGGTCACGCTGCTCACACGGCGACTCACCGCATCACCGATGCGGCGGTTTCCGACGGACAGGCCGGCCAAACCGACGGCGGCCACCAGGACCAGAGCAATGAGAACGAATTTCCGATTTGACGGCTTTGCCTCGTTGCTGCGACGACGGACGTGAGACCGCCGTAACACGATCGCGAGAACGACCAGGAAGGACAGGCCGAGAGCCACAAACGTGGTCAGCGAGAGAGAAAACACGATCAGGCCGGTGTAGGTCCCCAGCAGCACCAGAGAGAGCAACCGGGTCCGTCGGGACGATGCTGCGATGACCGCTCCAATGAGGAGGAATGCATGCAGCAAGAAGAAGGCTGCAAACGTATTGTGCTCGCTGAAGATTGCGAAGAGTCCCGGTGATGAACTCTGCTGGCTCGTCAGGAGAATGCCGGGAAACGGCTTGCTGTACAGAATGAAGTCCACGGCCAGGACGATCAGGTAAACCGGCGCCTGGCACCAGAGCAGGATGAGGAGTGCTCTGCGGTCAGCCTCCGACTCTCGACAGATCCCGACCAGACCGAGAAACAGCACGGCGGCAATCCCCCACAGGGTGGTCGTTCCGAAGAAGACGAAGGGATTGAGCTGATTGGAGGCCAACAGGTTGTCGAACGCGATGCGCGGGTAGGCGAACAGAATCGACCCATAGTGTGCGATGCTCACCGTCAACAGCAGCCCGAGAATGCCACTGAAGATCAGAAGCGGGCGCCAGAAGGTGCGGCCGGACTTGAATCGGCGCAGCAGAACCGCCCCCGCCACGACTGCTGCGAAGACGGTCAGTGTATGGTACGGGTACTGAGGGACGTTGAATACGTACTCGAGCAGAGGAATGAGTGCGACCCAGATGCCCACGCCGAAGGCAGGACGAGCCAGCGTGATGAAGAACAGCAGTGCGCAAACCAGGTCTGCCGAAAGTGTCATCAAACACCCAGAAGAGCCGCCACACCGACGAGGATGACTGCACCGGCCAGGAACATCGCTGCGACCACCGGAGGAGCGATGCCGACGGCGGCCAGCCGGTGGGAGAGATGATCCTTACCTCCCTGAAACGGCGACACCCCACGCTTCAAGCGGGCAATCGTCACGAACGCGGTATCGCAAATGGGAATGGCCAGAACGATCGGAACCGTCCAGAGTGCACTCTCTGAAGCTCCATACAGCGGGAGTACCGCCAGACTGAAACCGACCAGATGGCTCCCGGCGTCGCCCAGATGGATGCGGGCGCGATAGAAGTTCAGACACAGGAAACCGAACAGCGCGCCGGAGAGCGGCAGGAGTACCCAACCGGCACCCAGGCCCAGCCAGGAGAACCCCCGAGCCGTGATGGCGCCGACACCCGGGGTCAAGCCGTCCATATTGTCTAGAAGATTCAGGGCATTGGTAATTCCCACGAGCCAAAGAAGCCAGACCGGATAGGCGAGCCATCCAAGAGGACCGACCAGACCGCCGCCCCACGTACTGGGTGACGTCAGCGAGAGAAACAGGGCGGCGACGGTGATTTGACACAACAACTTGGTGAGCGGGCGAAGGACAATCCAGTCGTCCACGGCCCCCATGACGAAGAGCAGCCCAAGACAGAACCAGAAGACGCGCAGCGTGTAGAACGCGGGCCAGCCGTAACTCAAGGCTACTGCGGGCAGCAGCCCTCCCAGCACCGCAAAGCCCCCCAGGCGACGCGGATTCTCGCGGGTTCCCTGCAAAAAAATAGCCAGCACGAGGCTGGCCGTAAACGCAATTGAGAAGGCCACGCGGCGACATTATCCGGCCGCGGGCGATTTCAAGCAAGTTTCGTGTCGTTGGCGGGCTCGGAATCCTCCGACAATTGTTTCACCGGTTTCCGGACGGGAGTTCTGCGAAGAAGCGACGTGGCGAGGCCCAGTGCCGTGCCCGCCACGAACGCCGTGTTCCCGGAGAGCACGAACAGAGGAGAAACCAACGCCAGCCCAGGGGAGCGCCTGGCCGCGGCGAAAATGGTGGAGGCGGAGCAGAGGAGTGAAAGGGCCAGCAGGGCCAGAGAGACCCAGCCGCTGAGAAGAATGGCGGGAAAGGCGAGACCCAAGAAGATGAGCTGGAGCCGTCGGGTATGGGGCGTACTCGAGTCCGCTACGATCTTGGAAGAATACCTGCGGTAGAGCAGCGTCGAGAACCGCCCGTAGCGAAACCGGCGCAAAGCGTAGGAGACGATCGATTCGGGATGATGGTGGCGCACCACCGCATCCGCCACATAGCGCATTCGGACTCCCGCTCCCGCCAGCCGAAAGGAGAGCTCGAGATCCTCGAGCTTACCAAATGTCTCGTCGAAAGGAGGATCGGGCAGGACTTCACGGCGAAACGCGCAGGTGGCGGTGTTGACGAAATCGATGTCGCGAAACCTCTCCAGACGCGAATAGCGGCGGTCCAGCTCCAGCTGAACCATTCGTGCAACCCAGCTGCGCTGGTCCGAAACGAACCGGCCGACGGTTCCACCGATCTGTGGATCGACCAGAAAGGCGGTCATCCGTTCGAGCCAGTCCGGAGCGGGGATGCAGTCGGCATCCAGGAACACGATCACCGATCCGGTGGCCGCGGCAAAACCCCGATTCCGTGCTGCGGCTGCTCCCTCTTTCCCGAGCTGGATCAGTCGGTCCGCGCATCCGCCCGCAATCTTGGGGGAGTCATCCGATGAACCGTCGTCGACGACGAGGATTTCGAAGCGGTCCCGGGCGATGGTCTGTCCCTGGAGAGCCTCCAGGCAAGCCCTCAGAGTCCGCGCCTCGTTGCGGACGGGAATGATGATGGAGAATTCAGGCAAGAGATGTCACCTGGAAGAGGTGTCGATTTTCGATTTTCGATTTGGAAGCTCGAAGCTAGGAGCTGGAAGCTGGAAGGTACGGTTCCCGTTCTCCCGTCCTCCCGTCCTCTGGTTCTCTCGTCCCCACCGGCCGATGTTCGGAGCCCAGCATCAACAACGCTCGTGAGGTAGCGGCCTCAGGTCAGGACAAGCAGGGATGCTTATCTTACCCACGCTTCGAGCTTCCAGTCTACAGCTTGACCACATTCTCAAACTTGCCTTTGAACGCGTTCCGGCTGTCGAAAACGAGCTTTGCCGACTTTTGGATCAACTCGTAGTCGACCGCCGAGTGGTCGGTCACGAGCACCACGATGTCATAGGCTCCGAGAGTCTCAGCCGACAATTCGACCGACTGTTTGAACAGCTCTCTGGGGCCGTGATCGCTCTTGAGCTGCGGCACGTGAGGATCGTGATAGTCGACGAGCGCCCCGTCGGCCTCCAGGAGCTGGATGATGTCCACGGCCGGCGATTCCCGGGTGTCACTGACGTCCCGTTTGTACGCTACGCCCAGAACGAGCACTCTCGAGCCGTTGACGGGCTTCTGAGACCGGTTGAGAGCCTTGGCGATCTTGTTGACGCAGTACTCGGGCATTTCCGTATTGATCTCGCTGGCCAGCTCGATGAAGCGGGCGTTGTAGTTGAGCGACTTGAGCTTCCACGAAAGGTAGAGCGGATCGATCGGGATGCAATGCCCGCCCAGCCCGGGTCCCGGATAGAAGGGCATGAAACCGAAGGGCTTGGTTGAAGCGGCCTGGATCACTTCCCAGACCGAGATGCCGAGCTTGTCACACATCACGGCCACTTCGTTGACCAGACCGATATTGACGACGCGGAACGTGTTCTCGAGCAGCTTGACCATCTCGGCCGACTGTGTCGACGAGACCGGAACCACCCTTTCGATAACCTGTTCATAGAAGAATTGGGCAATCGCCGTGCATTCGGGCGTGACACCCCCGATGACCTTGGGGGTATTATGCGTCCCGTATTTCGGGTTGCCTGGATCGACACGCTCCGGCGAGAAGGCGACATAGATATCCTTGCCCACCGTGTAACCCGCCTTCTCGATCTCCGTGCGCACGATCTCATCCGTGGTACCGGGATAGGTCGTGCTCTCGAGGACGACCAGCATGTCGGAGTGGAGGTGGCCCAGGATGCCTTCGACGGCCTGGGTGACGAAGCTGATGTCCGGGTCGCGCGTCTTCTTCAGCGGAGTCGGCACACAGATGCTCACGCAGTCGACCGAGGCCACAGGATCGTACGTGGTATAGGCCTTGAATTTGCCTTGAGCGACCCCGTCGGCGACGGCACTGCTCGGAACATCCAAAACGTGCGAGCGTCCCGCGTTCAGGCCCTCGACCTTCCCGGCATCGACGTCGACTCCGCGGACCTCGAACCCGGCCCGAATCATCTCCATGGCCAGCGGAAGCCCGACGTAGCCAAGCCCCACGATCCCGACCTTCGCTTCGCGATTCGCGATCTTCTCTTTGAGTGTCATTCAGAGTCCTCTCTCGCCTGCTCCCCGGTACGAAACCATTCCACGGTTCGCTTCAGCCCCTCTTCGAATGAGACCGGTGGCACGAAGTCGACCAACCGTGACGCCAGCCCCACATCCGCCCGACTGTGTCGCACGTCGCCCAATCGTGCCTCCCCGTACTGGGGCCGCCAGGTCGTTGTGAGGACGTCGTTTAAGATCGACACGAGTTGGTTGAGACTGTAGCTTCGTCCGGTGCCGATATTCATCACGGCGCCCGCCGGTGCCTTTTCCGCCGCCTCGAAGTTGGCCTGGACGACGTTTCCGACATAGATGAAGTCGCGCGTTTGCTCGCCGTCTCCGAAAATGATTGGAGTCCGGCCCGACAACATTCGGGTAATGAACTTCGGGATGACGGCGGCATAGTCGGAGGCGGGGTCCTGCCTCGGTCCAAACACATTGAAGTAACGCAGCGCCACGATCGGAAAGCCGTAGAGGTCCCCGAACAGTGCCGCATAGACCTCGTCGATGTACTTGGAGGCGGCGTACGGGGACTTGGGTGCCGCCGGCATCGCTTCACGTTTCGGAAGCTCCGGATCGTCGCCGTAGACGGCGCAGGTCGAGGCGAAAACAACCTTCCCCACGCCGGTCCGGCGGGCCGCCTGGAAGACGTTCAGGGTGCCGGTGACATTAATGTCGTGACAGAGACCGGGGTCCTCCACCGACTTCTGCACGGAGACCATGGCAGCCTGGTGGAAGACGGTCGAAGCCCCTTCGAACAGAGGGTCGAGTGCGTCGCGGTCCCGGATGTCGGTTTCGGAGAATTCGAACCGGCCGGGGTAGGCCTGCTCGAGCCCCTCCAGATTTTTCAGACTCCCGGTGCTCAGGTTATCGACGACGCGCACCGACCGGCCCCGTTCGAGCACTCGAACGTTATAGGTATTGAGATGGATAGAATTCAACTTGAAAGAATAGCAGGTCAAGTCATCGGCAGCGCCATCCAAGTCCACCGTGTGCTGGGCCCCGGTCTGCTCGAGTCCGCCTACCAGCGTTGCCATTCGCACGAATTGCAGAATCGTGGTCTTGCCGTGCGAATCGAAGTCACGTTGCCCCTCGTCTACGGGGGGCTGAGGATCGACAACGGATACCGGATCGACGTGCTGGTCGAAGACTGCATCATTGTCGAGAACAAAGTTGTCGATGCCCTGTTACCCGTTCATGAAGCGCAACTTCTCACATACCTCAAGCTGTCCGGATGTCGGCTCGGATTCCTCCTCAACTGGAATGTTGCCCTGTTGAAACATGGCATCAAGCGCATGGTACTTGGTTTGGAGGAGTGACTTCACCGCTGAGGCGCGAAGTCGCAAAGACTACGCTAAGAACCTTCCCCCAAAAGGGTGGCATCCGCCGACTCCGCGCTCTTCGCGTCTTGGCGGTTGAGATTGGGGATGGCGAGGAACCCGATGTAGATCCCGCCCGCGGCGGCGATCGCCAGTGCCCAGAAGGGATGGTCGCCGACGAACGAGATCGAGACGAGCGAAATCAGGACCCAGGTGAGCAACAGCTCGGAGACACGCCAGCGGCTTAGCTCGACCGAGCCGAAGGCCAGCTTGAAGGAGGCCACGACCAGGATGGCCGCCATCCACCAGAAAATCCCCAGCTTGGCCCCCAGCGGAATCGCGTCGGTCATCATGTAGACCAGCTGCGCCAGGAACCCCGCCGCCAGCGCGGCCGCCAGCAACGAGTCGAGACGCCCGCCCCGGGAACCGGTGAACCAGAGCATCCTGCCGATGGCGGCCCACAAGGCAATGTAAGCCACGAGGCCCGGAATCCCCAGATCCAGCGCGGTCTGGAGGAACTGATTGTGGGCGCTCGCGATATCCGTATCCGGCGGGACCAGGAAGAGCGGATAGAGCAGATGCACCACTTTCCGAAAGGCATTCATCCCCATTCCCGTGAAGGGAAAGTCCTGGATGCCGTAGACGGCCCGATCCCAGATCTCCAGGCGTGCGCTGAGTCCGATCTCTCCGGTCGCTTCGTCGAAAGCCTGGGTGGCTTCCTGCTGGTTCCACGGACGCCAGACTGCCAGGGTGACGACGGCACAGGCGAGACCGACCAGAATCGCCCAACGCAGCCACCGATAGCGGATGGCGAGCAGAAGGCCGATCGAGGCGGCGAAACCGACCCAGGCGCTTCGCGATTGAGAGAGGATCAGAACCGCCAGGCTGGCCAGGGCGGCCAGGATCACGAGAACACCGAATCCGCCGCTGCGACCCGTCGCCGTCCTGTACAGCCACCACCCGAGAAGCCCCATCAAGGGGAGGAACAGAACCAGTGAACCGCCGACCGGGTTGGCGTTGAGCGACCCTTCGGGAACGGGCAGCGGGATCCGCGCAGGGAGATAGGGCACGACGGTCCGGATGACGGGCAGCTTGGGACTGAAAGGAGTCACCAGGAACCCGAGGATTGCGAATGAGACTCCGGCAACGAGGAACGTTCCCACGCCGATCCAGAGGCGCCGCCGGCGATCGATCCATTGGATTGCCGCCAGGAACAGGAACACTCCCAGCAGCGTTCCTGCGATTTTCCCCAGGCTGAAAGCAACGTCGAAGGTCGCCCAAACGCTGACCCCGACCATGACGAGCAGGGCAAACAGAAGGGGGTTGAGCAGATTCGGTTCGACGAAGTGCCGCCTCACCGCAAAGCTCACCAGCCAGATCGCCGGCACGATCAGCGCCGCCGGCATCCAGGCGATGCGGGGGAACAGCAGCAGAGGCGCAACCAGGACCACGGCCCCCAAATGAATCCAAGCGAGGAGAGTCACGACGCCCCGAGTCCTCAAAATCACCGGCAACGAACTAACGCCATGGGCTGCCATTCGCACTTTGGAACCCGGAACTAGGAGCTCGGAAGCCGGTACGGCACATGAATACCGGCTTGGCCTGAAGGAAAGTCTCGTATGTTCCGCGTCACGAGAACGAGCCGATGGACCTGGGCGGTAGCCCAGATCAGTGCATCGGGCAACCGGATCTTGTGTTTGCGGCGAAGACCGACCGCCTCTCGCGCAACCGGGATGTCAACATCCAGAATGGGAAACCGCCCCATCCACGCTTCCAGGATAGCCTCTTCCTCTGGCCCGCGGGCGCCGACCAGCACCTCCATCCAGGTGATCAGGCTGATGGATTTTCTCTGCTCATCCTCGATCAGCGCCCGGGCGGGTTCGAGACCGTTCAGATAGTCGATCAGAATGTTGGTGTCCAGGAGGAGCTTCATTGATCGCGGTGCCACTCGTCGCGTAACCGCCCCTGATAGGTCACACCATCCTCTGAGCGATCCTTCCAGATTCCGAATGCCTCCTGCCGGCTCCTGGACACATCTGCAAGGAAGCGCTCAATGGCGCGGCGAACCAGTTCCGCCCGAGAAATGCCGAGTCTTCGAGCCATTGCATCGAGCGCTCCCCGATCCTTTTCAGGAATATCGACGATCGTTCTCACGAGCGAAGTATATCATTCCTCATTATCATATAAACCAGTTTCATCAACCAGTCTGAAAGCAGTCAAGGAGGCCCGATCCAAGGCCGAAGGCCACAGACCAGGATCCACGGCCGCAGGCCGCAGATCAGAACGCGAACGAAGTGAGTCGCTCCCCGAGACTGTTTCCACGCCAACGGCGTGGTGCATCCGCGAGCCTGGGCCAACGGCCCAGGACACCGATGCTCCGGTCGACGTCAGCGCTGAAGGCGCGATTCAGTTGCCGGGATCGAACGAGAACGGGCGTGCCGGTGTGATGAGTCGCGCTTACAGCGCTGGGGCGTCTTTCGGACGGGACCTGGCTTTGGGCGACTGCCCAAAGCTCTCGGATGAAACGACGCCGTCGGCGTCTCACCCCCGTCGTGCCTGCCTCGGCGCCAACAGCCGGGGTTCGCGTCCTAATCTCGTGGCGTGAGCCTCCGCTGACGCTATTTGGGCAACACGCCCGCGAAGGGCGAACTCATCCGGCGTTCCGGCTCCCCAGCGGCACGACGCGCCGCCGGTACCCGAAGTCGAGGCTCGAGAACACGGAGTAGATGCCGGCATCATCTCCGGCCTGGACGGTCCGCTCGAGGCTTTCGAGCGCCTGCAGCAGCTGCCGCTCTTCTCGGTTCACCGGATTGGCCGTGAAGATCTTGGGATAGCGGGTATTGCGCACACCGTTTTCGCTCTTGGTCAGCAGTTCCTCGAACATTTTCTCGCCGGGCCGCAATCCGGTGTATTCGATGTCGATGTCTTCACCGAGAACGAGGCCCGACTGCTCGATGAGGTCGCGCGCCAAGTCGGCGATCTTGACGGGATCGCCCATATCGAGAACGAACGTTTCTCCGCAGGTGGCCAGAGAACCTGCCTGAAGAACCAGCTGAACGGCTTCCGGGATGGTCATGAAGTAGCGCTGGATGTCGGGATGGGTGACCTTGATGTTCTTCCCTTCGGCGATCCGTTTCTGGAAGATCGGCACGACGCTGGCCCGGCTGCCGAGCACATTGCCGAAGCGCACGCAGCAGAGTCGCGTCCGGGGCGTCTTCGAAGCGGCGCAGCGCATGACCATCTCCGCCATCCGTTTGGATGCTCCCATGACGCTGGTGGGATTGACGGCCTTGTCGGTCGAGATCAGCACGAACCGCTCGCAGCCGTGCTCGACGGCCGCCTCGATGACATTGCGCGTCCCGAAGATGTTGTTGGTCACCGCCTCCGAGGGGTTGTGCTCCATCATCGGCACATGCTTGTACGCTGCCGCATGCAGCACGACTTCGGGCTCGAACTCACCGAACACCCGCTCCAGCCGCCGCCGGTCACGGATGTCGGCCACAACCTCCACCATCCGTCCGGCGAATTCTTCGCGCAGGTCCAGCACCTTTTCGAAGAGCCCATTCTCATCCTTGTCGAGGAGAACGAGGCTCTGCGGCTCGAATGCCCGGAGCTGGCGAACGATCTCGGAGCCGATCGAACCGGCCCCTCCGGTGACCAGGATCCGTTTGTCTCGATAGGCCGCTTGCAGATCCCCGTCATCCGCCGGGAATTCAACGCTGTCCCTTCCCAACAGATCCTCGATGCGTACGGGTCTCAAGCGGCTGACCCGGACCCTGCCGAGCAGGATTTCAGCCAACGAGGGCACACTCGAAACCTTGAGACCGGCGTCTTCGCAGTCGGCCACGATTCGGTGCACGGCCGACTTGTCGGCGGTGGGCATCGAGAGGATCACCTCTTCCACGGCTTTCTCCGAAGCCACCTCCCGAACGCGATGGGTCGAACCGAGCACACGGACACCCCGGATGGTTCTCCTCAGTTTCCTCCGATCGTCGTCCAGAAACCCGACCACCTGAAAGTCGCGCCGGCGATCCAATTCGTCGAGCAGCTGGACACCCGCATCACCCGCACCCACCAACAGCACGCGTCGCCGGCCTGCGCGGTCCGGGTGGCGCCTGCCGCTGCGGACCGTGCTGCGATACTGGATCCGACGCAGCCCGCGAGCGCCCAACAACCCGATATAGACCAGGGGCGCGTGCACGAGCAGGATTCCGAAGGGGACGCGAAAACTGGCATAGTGTTCCAGGACGACGATCCTCGTCACCAACACGATGAGCGCCGTGGTGGTCACGGCGAGACCGATGACGACGGCTTCACGAATGCTGGTAAATCGCCAGACGAAGCGTCCCACGCCCCAGAGCTGGTCGACCAGCAGGTAGACGACGACGAGATAGGGCGCGACCAGGATGAACTGATGCTGGTAGGTTGGCGGGGGCAGCCCATCGAAGCGGATGACGTAGCTGAACCCCAGCGCCAGGAAGACCACCACAGCATCGATGAACAACTGCGCGCTCCGGCTGAAAGGCGCCCGCTCCTGGATGCCCAGACCGATGTTGCGCGTCGCCGAGTAGGCGGCGAATCCTACGATCGAGAAGAGCCAGGCCAGCCCCCAGGTCACGCGGGGAAAGGTGTACTGGGAGGGCACAATCAGGCTGAGAAAGCCTAAGAGGGAGAAATACGCCGTGAGGGCCGCCAGGTCGAAGAGAAAGGGGCTTGCCACTTTGGGCAGACGCCGGCG
>JARRKC010000035.1:0-31646 GCA_037388505.1 Acidobacteriota bacterium
GCGAGACGATCAAGACAGGTCGCCCCATCATCGCCAAACACATCTTCATCCTGGACTCTCATGGCCGCCGCGTACCTGTCAGCCTGTCGACCGCCATTCTAAGAGACGCGGACGGAAACGTGATCGGAGGGATAGAGAGCTTCCGCGACCTGAGTCTGGTCGAGGAACTGAGAAAGCGCTTGGAGCGCAAGTACACCTTTTCGGACATCATCGGTCGCAGTCCTGCGATGCAGCGGCTCTTCGACATTCTGCCTGATATTGCCCAGACTGAGAGTACGGTCTTGATCGAAGGTGAAAGCGGAACAGGCAAGGAACTGTTCGCCCGTGCGATTCACGATCTATCACACAGGAAAGCAGCCAAGTTCGTCGCGATCAACTGTGGCGCACTCCCCGATACGCTGCTGGAATCAGAGCTCTTCGGCTACAAAGCCGGTGCTTTCACGGACGCGCGCCGGGACAAACCGGGCAAGTTTCTGATCGCGGAGGGGGGCACGATCTTGCTCGACGAAATCGGTGATGTCTCTCCAGCAATGCAGGCCCGGCTGCTCAGAGTGCTTCAGGAGAGAACGATCGAACCACTGGGAGCTGTCCGTCCGATCAAGATCAACGTTCGGGTCGTTGCGGCGACGAATCAGGATCTCAAGGGACTGGTTCAGAGCGGCATCTTTAGAAGAGATCTCTATTATCGAATCAATGTCTTCGCCCTCAAGCTGCCTTTGCTGCGGGAACGACGAGAGGACATCCCTCTTCTCGTGGAACACTTCATATCCAAGTTCAATCGTCTACAGAACAAGAACGTAGCCGGCGTTACCGAAGACGCGATGCGCATTCTTCTGGACTACGACTATCCGGGAAACGTACGCGAGCTGGAGAACATGATCGAGCACGCGTTCATCCTCTGCCGCGCATCCTTCATCGAACCACGTCATCTGCCTTTGAATCCTCGGCAGAAACTCAGCGACGAGGTTCTTCGGAGCCATCCCGGGATGACCCTCGAAGATTGGGAAGCGGTGCATATCGTCGACGCTGTTCGGCGCCACGGAGGCAATCGTGCCGCTGCTGCACGAGAGCTGGGTATCAACCCCAGCACGCTATTCCGAAAGGTCAAGGCACGTAGAATCGAGCTCCCGAAACACGGGGGACGCAGCGGTCGGAAGTGACGTCGGGAATCGTCCGCTCCTCTGCCCAGCCAAGCCGCTCAGGCGGCGGGCTGGCACCCTGGATTACTCCGCCGGCCTCCGGCCGTTCTCGGTCTCTCCGGTTCTTCCGTTCTCCGGTTCTCCCGTTCTCCTCTCTCCAAATCGTAAATCGTCAATCACGAATCTCAAATCCGCCGACTCGTTCCGGTCCGGTTCCCGGCTCGTGTGGAATGGTGTAAGCTGAACTCCTGACTGAAGTAAAGCAGCCTTTGCGCGAGAGCCAATAGTGAGGGGACGCCAATGAAAGTCGACGTAGTCATGCCCGAAATGGGCGAAAGCATAACCGAGGGAACGGTTGCCAAATGGCTCAAGGAACCCGGCGACAAAGTCGAGCGTGACGAGGCCATTCTCGAAATCACCACGGACAAGATCGACAGCGAGATACCCTCCCCTGAAGACGGTGTCCTGGCCGAGATCCTGGCGGAGGAGGGCAAGACCGTGGCCGTTGGAGATGCGCTCGCCCGCATCGAGACGGAGGAGGTTGCCGCAGCGGAGACCACGGAAGAGCCTAAGCGGCCGGCTCCGGCAGGGGAGAAGCCTCCGACTGAGGCACAGCCCGTAGAAGAAGAGGTTGCGCCGGAACCCCAAGAGCCGGTTGTCGAGGAATCGCCCGCGCAACCGAAGGTGGGGCGCCCTTTATCTCCAGTCGCTCGCAGCCTGGTTCGTGAAGAAGGCCTGACGGAAAAGGAATTGGACGCGATCGAGGGCTCGGGTCGGGGAGGGAGAGTCACCAAAGATGACGTTGTGAAGTATCTCGAATCGCGCACACCCGCTCTCGAAGCCCAACCGGAGCCGGCGCCACCCAAACCTTCTCGCGAGGGGCTCGTGGAAGTCATCGAGATGACCCAGATGCGAAAGGCGATCGCGGAGCACATGGTGCGCAGCAAGCACACCTCCGCCCATACCTATACGGTCGCCGAGGTCGACATGACCCGCATCGTTCGTTTTCGTGAATCCATCAAAGACTCGTTCCAGCGCGAGAACGGTTTCAAACTGACTTTCACGCCTTTCATCCTTCATGCGACAGTCCGGGCACTCAAGGCTCATCCACTCATGAACAGTTCGGTCGAGGGAGATCGGATCCTCCAGTGGGAGTACGTCAACCTGGGCGTGGCGGTCGCAATCGAGACGGGCCTGATCGTGCCGGTCATCAAGCAGGCGGACGAGAAGAACCTTCTGGGACTGGCCCGGGCCGCTAATGACCTGGCCGTGCGTGCCCATAACAAGAAGCTCGTTCCGGACGACGTCCAGGGCGGGACGTTTACGGTCACCAATCCGGGGGTCTTCGGCAATATCTTCGGTTTCCCGATCATCAACCAGCCTCAGGTGGGAATCCTGGGCGTCGGAGCGATCAAGAGGCGCCCCGTTGTCATCGACGACGCCATCGCCATCCGTTCCATCATGTACGTCTCATTGAGCTACGACCATCGGGTCGTCGACGGAGCCCTGGCAGCGCGATTCCTTCAGGAGATCCGAGGGATCCTCGAAGACTACGACACTGATCGAGCACTCTAGTGGGAAGACCCAGAATACTGCTGCTCGACGACGATAAGAACCTGCTGAGGGTTCTCTCGTACCACATCCGCGAGGCAGGTTTCGATGTGAGCCCTTTGAGCTCTCCCTCCGAGGCACTCGAGATCTTGAGCACCGAGTCATTCGACCTCGTCGTCACGGATTTCCGCATGCCCGAGATGGACGGGATCGAGTTTCTTCGCAGATTGCGGGCTCGCGATCATGAGCTTCCGGTGATCGTTCTGACCGCCTACGGTTCCATCGACAAGGCCGTCGAAGCCGTGCGCCAGGGTGCTTCCGACTTCCTTTCCAAACCGATCGAGAAAGCCCAACTCCTGCACGCGATCCGCCGAGTCTTGCAGATGGTCGACCTGGTCGAGGAAAACCGGCGGCTGACTCGCGCGGTCGAAGAGAAGTTTGAGTTCAAAGGGATCGTAGGCAGCTCCAAGCGATTCCGGGAAGTGCTGGAGATGGCCTCCCAACTCGCGGCAGTCGACACGACGGTCCTCATCCAGGGCGAAAGCGGCACCGGCAAGGAACTGCTGGCGCGGGCCATCCACTTCAACAGCGACCGCCGCAATCGTCCGTTCGTCGTGGTCAACTGCGGGGCCATCCCGGAGGATCTCATGGAGTCGGAGCTCTTCGGGCACAAACGGGGCTCTTTCACCGGCGCGGTGGCCGACAAGAAGGGCAAGTTCGAGGTTGCGGACACGGGCAGCATCTTTCTGGACGAGATTGGCGAACTGCCCATGAACATGCAGGTCAAACTGCTTCGAGTCCTGCAGCAGAGGGAGCTCGACATCGTCGGTGATCCTCATCCCCACACGGTGGACGTCCGGGTGCTCGCCGCCACCCATCGAGATCTTCAGAAGATGATGAAGGAAGGGCTATTCCGAGAGGACCTGTTCTATCGTCTGTCGGTGGCTCCACTGCAAGTCCCGCCGCTGCGTGAACGGCGTGAGGATATTCCGCTTCTGCTACATGACATCCTCGACCGCCTGAACGCACGCATGGGCAGAGAGGTCCGGATCGAGCCCGATGTTGTACAGCGGCTGCAGCGCTACGACTGGCCCGGGAACGTGCGGGAACTCGAAAACATGCTGGAACGCCTGGTCGTCTTCAATCGCAGCGGTACCATCACGACGGGCGAACTCCCGGAGAATGTTCGCACGCCGAAACACACCATCGGAAGCGTCGGCCTGGAACTCCCCGAAGAGGGTCTGTCACTGGAAGACCTCGAGAAGGAGGTCTTGACGGCTGCGCTCGAGAAACATGGCTGGAACCAGTCGCGCACGGCCCGCTACCTGAGCATCACACGTAACACTCTGATCTATCGGATGCAGAAGTATAACCTTCGGGAGAATGATGGACCTGAGACCATGGCTTCGGATCCGGCGGAGCGGCGGTGACGCGTGGAAGGCGAGTCTGATCGTCGTATTGATTCTGGTCATCTCCGCCTTTCACTTCCTGACCAGCACCGAACATCGCTATCTGCATGAGATCTACCAGCGGACCTACTACATTCCTATCCTGCTGGCCGCCTTCTGGTATGGGCCCGTCATCGGTGTAGCTGCGGCCTTTGGCGTCAGCGCCATCTATTGGATCCATATTCGGATGGACTGGCTCCAGGCACCGGTCTACAGCTTCAACCAGTATGCGGAAATCATTCTTTATCATGCCGTTGCATTGACCATAGGGATTCTTGCCTTTCGCGAGCGAATCCAGCGTCGTCGCCTGGAAGAGACATCCACCGAACTGGCCGAGGCTTACCAGAGGCTGCAGACCACGTTCGAGCAGCTCCGCCGGGCGGACCGCCTGGCGGCACTCGGGGAACTGAGCGCGGGCATCGCGCATGAGATTCGCAATCCACTCGGCTCGATCAAGGGATCGATCGAGATACTCGAATCCGAAATCTCGGAGGGTCATCCCAAGCACGAGTTCATCGAAATCATCAAAGAGGAGACCTCTCGCCTGAACGGATTGGTCCAGGAATTCCTGGAGTTCGCACGTCCCCCCCGACCGAGCATTGCAGCAGCCTCTCTCAACGACTTGATCGGAGGAACCATTTCGCTGGTGGCCAAAGAGGCCGAACAGTCTGGCATCCAAATATCGGAGGAGCTCGACCAGACGATGCCCCCGCTGTCACTCGATTCGGACCAGATTCGGCAGGTGCTGCTGAACGTCCTGTTGAATGCGATTCAGGCCATGGACCGGGGAGGACAACTGTCCATTCGAACCCACTACGAAGGCTGGAATAACCGTGCCGTCGTCGAAGTCTCGGATACGGGCCCCGGCGTCGCACCCGACCAGTTGGAGCATATTTTCGATCCCTTCTTCTCCACGAAGTCGAATGGAACGGGTTTGGGGCTGTCGATCTCCCATCAGCTGGTGGAAAACCACGGGGGGCGGATCATTGCCGTGTCCAACCCCGATCGAGGTCTCACCCTGCGCATCGAGCTCCCCGCGTAATCATCGCTGCTTGACCGGAGACCGTGAGCTCGGGGGCGTTCTTCAAGATGGACTCCGAAGGTCAGCCGCTGAGAACGGGAGAACCGGAGGACGGGCGACGGGAGGACGGGAGAAACAGGGCTGAGAGCTCGTTGGGCTTTAGCCTGATGGACGACGGAGACTCACTGGACTCAGTGGAATCCTTTGCGGACTTGGTGCCTTTGCGTGGAATCGAGCCCCGAGGATTCATACTGTTACCGAGCTTCAGACCAAGTCGGTCCTGAGAGTATTTGGGCAACACACCCTCGGAACTCGGAACGCTTCGATCCACCGGAACAACCAGAGACGGATGCTCTACTCGCGACGAACTCCCTTCCTCCAACTCTTCAGGAAGTAGAGACCCGACCAGAAGACGCATTCTGCCAGGTTCGCGCCTTCGGCGTAGCCTTCCAGAACCGTCCTCCACGCCAGTGGGTTGCCGAACACGCGAAGCCAGCCGGCCGGATGACGGTAAAAGGTCTGCGCAAACTTCCACGACAGAAAGGAGTCCCAGAGAACTCTGCGTCGGAGCCGCCGATAGAACCAGTCTGTGCTTCCCTTCCCCTCGACGAATTCCGCGGCGCTGAGCCCGGCCAGTCTTCCGCTCTCGAGGGCGTGGTAGATCCCCTCGCCGGTAACCGCCTCTGCAAAACCTCCCGCGTCACCCACCAGATACAGAGGGCACTCCGGGGCTTGAATCGTGTAGCCTCCAACCGGATACCGATGACCGCGAATCTGGAAATCGCCGGCCGCCTCGAAACCCAGATCCTCGAGGTATCGCCTCAATGCCTTCCGCAGGCCTTTCGGTTTCTCCGACAGGGTGTACACACCGACCGACCAATAGTCCCGTTTTGGAAACACCCAGCCATACCCCTGGTCGGCGACTCCGAAATCGAAGCGCGGATCACCGACAGTTCGAGTCGCACCGTCACGGGGCACCTCCACCTCGATGGCGGTCGCGCGCCCTCGTGGCCGTGAAATCTCGAAAATACGGTTGGTAATACTGTAGCCTCCGTCGGCTCCGATCAGTTGGCGGCCGCGCAGCGTCCGCTGCGGCGTTTCCAACTCGAAACAGTGGCGGTACTCGATGGACAGAGCCGGCTCGCCTGGGAAGAAGCGGAAGCCCGAGCACTCCAGATTCCGACGGACCAGCCAATCGTCGAACTGGGGTCGATGGACAAACTGCAGGATGGGGACCGGATGCTGAAAGTCGTGACCGGTCGACTTCCATAGGCCAAAAGAAAGTCGACCCGACTGATTCTGACGACAAGCCTCGATGCCATACTGAAGAGCAGCAATGCTTTTCGGCGTCAGGCCGCCGGCGCAGGGTTTGACCCGCGGGAACTCCTTGGCCTCAATCTGGGCGACGCTCAGCCCCCGGCTCAGACACACGGCCGCGGCGTTCGACCCGCCAGGACCTGCTCCGACGATGAGTACATCGAAGACCTGCTCGGCCATCTCTCTATTTCACCACGTGCCGGGCAAGACAAGCTTCCAGCTCGTCTTTCGGGAGGTCGCCCCGACTTCCCAATCCCAGGATCAGCTTTGGCCCGAGGGGTCAGAGCTGTGGCTTCGAGTCCAGAACAGGCAAGAATGCAGGTCCCCCTCACTGCCCCGTTCTCCCGTCCTCCCGTCCTCCCGTCCTCCCGTTCTCCCGTCCTCCCGTTCTCCCGTTCTCCACTCCCGCACCGGCTATACTCCCAGCAGCCAACCCTCCACCTGGGAGCCGGTGAGCTGCCGAACGGCATGGACGTACCACTGGACCTGACGTACGTAGTCCGGCTGGGGAGTCGTGATGGCCAGGTCGGTCTTGAAGTCCACGACGATCCATCCCGCAGCTTCTTTGAACAACAGATCCACGACGCCGTCGAGAAGCTCGTTATTCCCGAGGCGCAACAGCACGGGCCACTCCCTCCGGCAGACCTCGGCTTCGAAAGCCCTTCGCAACAAGGGAGATTCCAGCGCCCTCCCTGCAGAGCCGGCGGCCGCCGAGACCTCCTCGGGCGTGGCTCCAAGAAGGCGGCCGTGCAGCCAGGACAGAGCCTCTATGTCCGCCCCTGCCGCCTCGAAACGGATTTCCCGCAGGATCGCGTGCAGGAGGGTTCCGAATCGCCGTCCGTCCGGTTGCCCTTCCCGCCGTTCCAGCCTCGCGATCTTGACCTCCGCGGCATCGGGAGGCTCCGCCTGCGAGAGCCGGCTGCTCACGATCCGAACCGTCAGGTGCTCTCTCGCCCCATCGCGCAGAACCTCGCGCCTCCTCGACTCCCACTCCCGGTAACGTTCCAGACCCCCATCTTCCCTCCCCTCCGTCCCGGCTGCGAGCAGTTCCTCCTGGCGCAACCCGAAGTTCAGGGGGACATTGAGGTCAAGGATCGCTGGATCGAACCAGACGACCTCGTGGTTTCCCCACTGAGGACGGTGCAGCCCGGGCGCCACCGAATGATCGGACATCCCGTCGAAATAGACGGGACGGTCCAGTACGGAAGAGGGGCCGAAGCGAGGGCATCCGGGGGCAATGCGTGGTTCGCGACGTTCTGCTTCGGCCGGATAGAGTGCTTTATTGACTGCCCCAAGCCACCCCTCCCTGACCTCGTCACCTACGGCCGGCACCACCAGCAGGTCCCGGGCTCGGGTTGCCGCCACGTACGCAACGCGCAGGGCTTCGGCCTCGTCCCGTTCGGCCTCCAGCTCCTCGTTCTCGATCAACTCCCAGGGTCGGCACCCCAGCAGGCTGAAGGCGGCCAGGTTTCTCGACGGATCCACGTGGCGGTCCGGTCTTGACATACTCGTGCGGCAGGTCATATCGGCGAGGATCACGACCGGAAACTCCAGACCCTTGGCGGCATGGACGGTCGTCAAGCGTACCCCGTCGACTCCTTCTTCCAGGACGGGTGACTCCGCCCGCTGGTACTCCGCACCGGATTCCAGGTGCTGAACGAACCCCCGGAACGACGTTCCCCCGGCGCGTTCGTAGGCGCGCGCCATCTCGCTGACACGCTGGACGTTGGCAAGAACCTGCTGCCCGGCCGGCCGCAGCACGAAACCAGCGTGCGCCCGCGTGAACTCCAGCAACTCCGCCATCGTTCCGGCGTAGGGTCGCCGGTTACGCCGATGATGCAACGTCCCGAGAAAGCGGAGTGCTTCGACGATGGGCTGGAGAGGAACTTCGACGTGAGGCCAATCAGTGCGCAGTGGATCCAGCGACCCCCAAGACTCACGAAACCACAGCAGAAGACGATCAGGTACGGAAAACAGAGAGCCCCGCAGAGCGGCATACACCGCGAGCTCGTCGCCGGGCCACTCGATGGCCGTCAGAGCGGCACGAACGGTTTCGACTTCTTCCCTGTCGTAGAAGGAGCGGGAGCCGATGAGGACGTGCGGAATGCCCCGAGTCTCGAGTTCGCGGGCGTACGACCGTGTGACGTCGCGCCCCCAGGATACGAACCGCCGAAAGAGAATGGCGATGTGACCGGGTCGAATCGGGCCCCTCTCTCCCGGGACAACGGGATCGCCGATCTGCCAGCCCGAGCTCTCGAGGAGCCACGCGATGAACGCGGCAACCGCCGCCGGGAGGGATTCCTCGATGGCGATATTCGAAACGGAGCGCCGGCCATAGGGTCGGGGAACCGGCAGTGCGAGGACGACCGGTTGATCCGTCCACACCGCTCGAACCGGGTCGAGCGGGACGTACGCCGCCTGACCACGGCGGTGATCTCCCGAGCCCATTTCACTCTCGAAGGCCGCGTTCGTCATGTGCAGGATCGGTGGCTGGGATCGGAAGTTCCGGGTCAGGTAGACCAGCCCGACATTCCGTTGCAGCAACTGTTGTTTGATCCTCTCGTACAGTTCGACGTCCGCTCGTCGGAACCGATAGATCGACTGTTTGGGATCGCCGACGAGAAAAAGCTTGCCGGGAACGGGAGTGCTCGACTCCCACGTCGTGCAGGCCGGATCATCGGCGGCAAGCAGGAGCAGGATCTCCGCCTGCAACGGATCGGTGTCCTGGAACTCGTCGACGAAGATGTGGCTGAAGCGCGACTGGAAATGCTGACGTACGTCGCCGTGGCTCTGCAGAAGCTCCCGTGCCCGAATCAGCAGGTCGACAAAATCGAGCCTGCCCGCCCGTTGCTTCGCCTCTTCGTAGCGCCGGGCCAAACCTCGGAATTCCCTCTGCAAAAGAACCGCCAGCTCCGCGTTTGCCCGCTCCCGAAATCGCTCGATGTCTTCGAGCAGGCGATCCCGGTCGACGGTCAGCAGTGATGGCTCGGCATGGCCTCTCCGGCGGCCGGCTTTCGAATCGGCCTGTCGCCTGACAAAATCGGGCAAGTCCACCAGGAACGCTTCGATTTGGCTGTAATCTCGAGGGCGCTCCAGCTCTGCCCGTTGAATCCAGGTCACCAGATCCCGCAACGGACCCAATCCGAGACTCGAACCTCCGCCGGCCTCACGACTGTCTTCCAGGCGTCCCAGAAGGCGGAACGCTTCCTCCACCAACCGATCCATCTCGGTGCGCCGATCGAACGGTCGCATTTCCCATTCCCGAGTGAAATCGCGCCACTCGAGAAATTTCCAGGCCGCTGCACGAATCTTCTCGAGGGGAGCCGCCTGCGTGCCACCAGTGATGACAAAGGATCGTGCCAGCAGGCGAGAGAAGCTCTCGGGCATCTCATCGAGTTTCTCCCGGATCCAGGGAGCAAATTCCGTCTCCAGGAGAGCTTCTGCCTCCACGCCGTCCAGTTCCACGAAATTCGGGTCGACCGCCGCTTCCGCGGGCCGTTCGCGCAGAAGCTCCCCGCAGAATGAGTGGATGGTTCCGATGTGGGCTTCTTCCAGGCGGGCGATGGCCGACGAGAGGTGCTGGCGCTCAGCCTGATTCGACGTCTTCCTGCGGGCCAAGTCCATCTCGCGCCGCAGGCGCAACTTCAATTCGCCGGCCGCTCTCCGTGTGAAGGTGACGGCAGCGACCCCCTCGGGCGTGGCTCGACCCGTTTGAAACAGGGCGACCAGGCGGCTGACGAGAGCCGTTGTCTTGCCGGTGCCGGCGGCCGCCTCGACGATCAGGCTTTCGTCCAGGCTCGACCGTATCCTCTCACGAGCCGGCTCATCCCCGGTCAAATGATGTTGGTTCAAGGCAGTTCCCTGAGCTTTTGGAGATCCGCAATGGGAAACGGGTCCTTCAAGCTGCCGCGCAACTCCTCGTAAGGACCGCAGATGATTCGATAGTCACAGTAGCTGCACGCACCCGGCCTCGGCGCAGTCGGCAGGAAACCTCGATCCACTGCGTCGTCAATTTGCTCGAGCACACCCATCACCGCGGGTCTCGACGCGGCGTTCAGCGGAAGCTCGATCCTCTCGAAGTCACCTCGCTGCGTGCAGTAGGAGAGGAGGCCTGAAGTCACCTCGGCCGCGAAGGATCGCTCGACGGCCAAACCGTACAGCAGAGGCTGCAGGAACTCACCACCCCCGACCATGCGTGGCCGATTCGAGGGCGTCTTGCCGGTCTTGTGGTCAATGACCCTGATTCGCCCGTCCCTTCCCTTCTCGATGAGATCGACGACTCCGCGGATCAGAAAACCGTGGTCCACAGCCACCGGCTCCGGCAAGCTCCGAGGGTCTCGGCCCGCCTCTGCCGGAAGCCCGAAGGCGAATTCCCACCGATAGGGGCACCAGCCCTCGTCCTGTGAAATCACCTCTCGGACCCAGGATCTCAGATCGACGCGCAGCCCCTCGATCTGGGTCTGCCAGACGCGTGGCAAAACAGGGAGGACCTGCTCTGCGTATCGGCCGGCGACGGCATCGAGAATTCGGTCGACACGATCGAGGATTTCGTCGGCGTGGGCCGGTGCGAATGGAAGAAGCTGGTCGGCATCGAGGGAGCGGAAGAGTTCGAACTGCACGGAGTGAACGAGACTTCCTCGGAGCAGAGGATCCATCTGTTCGACGACGACGAAGCGGTCACGGCAGCGGAGCCTTTGGACGGCGTGGAGGAAATACCGGTAGGGACATTGGGCATAGGTCTGCAGGGATGTCGGAGAATGACTGCGCGCCGCCAGCCGGTGTCGATTCAGGATCTCGAGGATCGCCGGTTCCCGGGGTGCTACAAGCCCATCGTCGTCCGACCAAGCCGGACTCCAGCGCTTGAAGCGCGTCCGCAGCGAACGGGCCAGCCAGGGATTCACGTCCAGAAGGAAGCGCCCTCGCCCCCGGATCCGTTCCGTACCTCCATGCAGAAGCGGCTCGAGCACAGCCAGATCGAACTCAGCCTGATCGATGGCCTGGCGGGGGTCAAGAGGAGCCGGCCAACCCAGGCGCGCCACCGTTCGATCCCCGATCCGATGATCGAAACGGTCCAAATCGGGCAATCGGCCTTCGACAGCGCGGAGCAACTCGAGACTGAAGAGAGAGGGCACGCGAGCCCTCCCTTGCAGGAAGTCCATACGTGGAAAGGAGGCAATGAACTTGCTCGATGAGGCGCCGGCCGGGAGAAGGAGGAGCCTTCGCTCCATGCGGATTCGATCCCTTCGAGTGCGCAGCCGACCGCCGAGGTGACGTCGATCCTCATCCAGAAGAATCGGATCTTCGAAGACTTTTCGCGGGAAGATCCCCTCGGACAGCCCCGGCACAAAGACGAGGTCGAATGCCCGTCCCGCGGCCTCTTCCGGTCTTCCAACGAACACCTTTCCATAGGGATCGTCGGCCGGAGCGTCCGAAAAGTCCCTGAGGCGGCGCGAGAGAAGGCGCCGCACATCCTGGAGGTGAACCGGTCCGACATCGGCCATCGGCTCGAGTTCTCGAAGCACGTCGGAAACTCGTTGAGGCTCGTTCAACGCCTGCCTTGCCAGCCGGGAAAGCGCGGTGATCCAAGATCCCCAGGTCTGACCCTCGGGCAGAGAACCCAGAGAATCGATCAGGGGCAGAGCAAAATCCTGCAGCGACTGCAATCGACCCAGCTTCGCGCGGAGAAACCGTGCGTCAGGGGCCTCCTCGTCCAGGGAGTCCAATCGCTCCACGAGCTTCTGCCCGAGGCCCTCGAGCCGCCGTTCCCAACGCTCCCGGCCGGTCACGATCGAGGCTTCGATGAGCAGGTCCTCCCATGCAATGGAATGGGGCGATTCAGCCAGAGCAAGGTACTCGGCGAAGCGCGCGGCCGAAAACCCCTCCGCCCCACAGCTGAGCAAACAGAGAAACGCGCGTCCTTCTGAATCCGGTCTCAGGATTCCCCGTGTGAAGTAACCCGGAATCCCGGCTCTTCGAAATGCATCGTCGAGCTGAGGGCGATAGTTGCCCGAGTCTCTCAGAAGCACGGCCATCCGATCGAATGCGACGCCGTCGCCGGCAGCCTCCAGGATTCTCCGCGCAATCTCGACACATTCCTGCCCCTCTCCCGCAGCGGAGAAGAATTCCACCGTCGAATCCGGCGTGACCTCTTGGGGTTGGCCGATGGCTTCCAGTGCACCGAACAAATCGACCTGCATGCGATTGAGCCCATACCGAGTCCCGAGAGCCGAGGGCAGAGACTGGGCCTGAACCTCGAGCAGCTCTTCGAGCGTTCGTAGCGCTTCCGCGTCGGTCTCGAGGACGGTTGCGAGCAGGTCGCGGCAGCGCTCGGTCAGTGCGGCGATGAATCGGCATTCAAGCAGCGATCCGGGCACGACGTCGAGCAGAAGCAGGCTGCTCGCGCCAAGCTCGTCGCTGCGACGACGGACCGCCTCACGGGCAGCTTCGAGAACCAGAGCGCTGTCTGCAGCCGACGCAGCCCGAAGCTGGTCTTCCAGCGCTGCGAGCAGCCGTGCCGTGTCGCGCATGCGGCCAGAGCCCTCGCTGAGATCATGAACCACGACTGCGTTGAGTCGCAGTTCCCGGAGCGTCGCAGCAACGACGGCCGGAAACCCCGAGGCGTGCATGATGGGAGTGAAGTACTCCAATTCGTCGCGCGCTGCGAGATGATGAATGCAGCGTGCGGTCAGTGCCTCGAAACCGGTGCGAGTCAGAGGGACGAGATGGCGCTCGGCCAGTATGCCGCTCGCCAGATCCAGGGCGAACTGGGAGAGTGAGTAGCGCTGCCAGCCGATGGACCCGCCCCGCTTCAACCCTGCGCTCCGAGCCAATCCGTCGGCGGCCCCCTTGCTGGAGGAAACGATGAGCACCGAACCGTTGCGCGACACGAGCCAGTCGTGAGCGGCCCCGATTCTTTCCGGGCCCGCGGACGCGATCAGCTTCGGAGAACCCATGGACGACGACCCGGTCTGAGTTGATCCGATGGTTCCCGGCAGCATCAGGAATACTGCCAACCGAGAAGATTCCAGTAACTCGCCTGCCAGAGGAAAAGCAGAGCAGCCACGGTCACGAGTGAGAAGTGAAGCCGTGCCGTCCAGTACCAGTAGCCTCCCCTCCAGGCAAAGAAGGTCACCACCAGCAACATGACGGTCAAGACCCCACCGATCAGTGGAAGGACGAGCACGACCGAGAGACCCGGGGGAACGCCGGCCAGCACCACCCCTGGATCACGGAAAACGAGGATGAGACCGACCAGGAACGAAAGATCGACGAGACTCAGCGAAGAGGCCAATGCGCGCGCGACCGGATGATCGGGTTCCCGCCTTGCCAGCATCCGGTCGCCGCTTCTTTCGACGTAACGGCGAATGAACGGGAAGACCAGCGTGGTCAGAAAGACGAGAACTTCGACGGCCAGCAGCGTCAACTGAAACCCCGGCTCCTGGTACCAGCGCATCCGCTCGAAGGCAAAGAAAGGCATCTTGCTGAAGAATGCTCGGGCCGGCGCGTCTTCCGAATCCATCTGAAACAGCAGCGTATCCTGACCATGGTGTTCCCGATAGAAGTACGGCTCGACCTCGTACCACTGCCGGGGTGACTCCCCGGCACCCGTTGTCTTCAATCGTCCGCCACCCAGGTTCGACACAGTGACGTACCTCATCACCTCGACGAACCGATCGACCGTGGTAACGGGTCGCCGCGTACTGCGGTAGACTCCGGTCAAGCTCGCCGCCCGCTCCTCCGCGCCCGGATCGGGCGGGCTTGGCTCTGCTTCGTCCTGCGGAAACGCGTAGTCGAAGAGCGCATCGATGAATTCGTCCCTCGCCCGGTCACCCTCCTCGCTATTGAATGAAATGAATACACCCAATCGCCTGGAGGGTACGAGCGCCAGAGCACTGTGGAAACAGCGAAGATCACCAAGATGACCGACGATCAACTGACCGTCGCGTCGAGTCAAAAAGAATCCGTGTGCCAACCCGGGGATTCTGGGATCCGGCCGATACAGCGGAGCCTCCATCTGACGAGCTGTCGACTCTTCGAGGATGCGGTGGCCATCGTACTGACCCAGATTCAGGTGAGCCAACATGAAGTGAGCGATATCGTCGCCGGTGGCGCTCATGCCTCCCGCGGGCAGCAGAGGAACGAACTCGAAGGGCTGCCGGGCGAGGGCCCCATTGACGAAGCTGTATCCCTGCGACAGATCCCCCGAAGCATCGGCCGGAGGGGGCTGCACAACGAATGTGTGGGTCATTTCCAGGGGATCGAGGATGCGTGTCTGGATCACCTGCGACCAGGGCATCCCCGAGGCGTCCTGGACCACGAGTGCGGCCAATGCCGCACCATAGTTCGAATACGCAGGTACGCGACCGGGGGGCCTGACCCGGCTGGGGAGACCCTCCTCGAGAATCTGTCCGAAGGGGACGGCTTTCGCAGGGACAGACGTGACAAGTCCTAGAACGCGGTCCTCGAAGCCGGCGGTGTGTGTCATCAACGCCGCCAGTGTCACTGGATCCTGGTAGGTTGCGGGGACCTTCACCTGGCTCAGGTACTCGTTCACATCGCGGTTGAGCTGAAGTTTCCCATCCTCCACCAGTTGCATGACTGCCGTCCAGGTGAACAACTTCGAGACCGAAGCAATTCGAAACAGCGATGTGGCGGGGTCAACCGGCTTGCGAGCCTCGAGGTCCGCGTAGCCGTAACCTTTGGCAAAGAGAATCTGGCCGTCCTTGACGATCGTTACCACGGAGCCGGCGAGGTGGTGAGCCTGGAAAAGTCCTGCCATGATCCCATCGACGACCGGCTCGAGGCGCTCATTTGAGAATGCACCGGGAGGAGGTTCTGCAGCCGAGTCTGCCCCGGGCTCCGGCTGCCCCGCGGATACAACATCCTGCTGCTGCGCGAAGACTGGACATGCCAACAGGAGCGCGCTCAAGAGCCCAAATCGAAGGTACATGCTACTCCCCGCCAAAGGTCCGGCGACTTCGAACCGAAGCAACCGGCATTGGGTGCACGCCTCAGCCGCCGCCCCTTCAGTATAGGGTCGACCTCGGTCACCGTCCAATCACAGTTTGACGTGAGCAAGATCGGAGAAACGACGGGTGGCTAATGAGACGGCCAGTCCCGAAGTCCGCCGAGGTTAGTAACCTTCGAAAAACCGGCTCCGGCCAGGATCCGTTTCGCCCGTGCTGCACGGCCTCCACTTTCACAGTAGACGACGATCGGATGTGTCTTGTCGCCGCCGGCCAGAACCTCGATTTCATGGAGTCGGCTGGAGAACTCTTGAATCGGAATGTTCTTTGCCGACGGCACGTGCCCTTGCTGATACTCCTGCGGAGTCCGAACGTCGAGTAAGAGTGCGTGCTCTTCGGTGACGAGTTTGTAGGCAAGTGCCGGATCATAATCGGGCAGACTGCCCTCCACCGTCGACGCCGAGAGACCGCATGCCGCAATGCCAAGGGTGGAGACGGCAAAGACGACCAGAGCCAACCACTGCAGTTCACGCCGAAATCTCATGAGCTCCATTCTAGCCGACCATCAGGCCTGGAAGGGAGCGGGCGGGGGCGTGGTCCCTCCCAATCCCCATTTCTCGGCCTCGGAATTGAACCGGCGGAAGTCCTTCGAGACTTCTTCAAGATGTGTTCCCCATGATGGATCCGGCGTTTGGCCCTCGATCGCAGCGTGGAAATTGACGATGACCGAGGTCAGTGCAAAGGGATCCATGACCGCGAATTTGAGTATGACGGCGACGCCTGCAAAGATTCCGGCCGTCACTTTACCCATCAGACTCGGCACCGCCCAGGCCAGCACGAGACCGGGAGCCGCCAGAACAGTCGTGAGACCGTAGCTGATCAGCGCAAGCACGAAACCGGAGCCCAGAATGGTCTTCCAGTTTTGCACGTAGAGGATCAGCCCCTCCCGCGCCGCAGACCACGGATTGCGCTCGGCCTGCAACAGGGTGTAGCTGAGGATGGCCTCATCGACATATCCCAGGCTGTAGTCGAGGACTCGCTGGGAAAAGCCGCGCAAGGTTCCGGCGCCCGGGATGACCCTGAGCAACCGAAAGACCGTCCGGTTAAATGCTTTCAAGACCACTTTGACCAGCTGATCCACTCCGAACAGAATCGAAACGCGGAAGAAGTGCCTCAGTACAGTCTGGAGCCCGAAGCTCAGCTGATCGGTGTTGAGCGGGAGCTCTCCTTCAATGGCAAGTCGCGTGATCACCGAGACGTGGGCCGCCTTGATCAGATAGAGAACGTAGTTTCGGACGAGTTTCACGCCGCTCCCGAAGAGGATTCCGCCAAAGATCCAGGCAAGAAAGGGTGGTCCCGGGAAAGGCCAGCTCACGAACAGGTAGTAGACACCGATCCACCACATGACGGTGCCCGCGAGAACCACCAGCGATATCAGGAGCCGCGCCAAGACGAATGGATAGGTTCGCAGAAAGATCCGAAAAGCCTTGTCGAAATGAAACTCCATTCTTGCCTCCTACCGCAAGACTCACGACGTGCGCGAACATGCCCGTGCAAATCAGTACGGTTCAGAAGAATGATTCGTTCAATCGGAAGCGTCCTTTCTCGAGGTCCCCTCCGTGGCGGCGCGCAGCCCGCCGAGTTGAGCGACAGTCCGGACAAAGCGAGGAATCGTCTCTTCGACAGGACCCCGAAAGTGAAAGGCGCACTGCCCCGTCAGCGAAGTCTCCTCCAGGTTGAACTCGAGAAGACGGCCTCCGCCCATTCTTACCCGCAGTGGAAGGTCGGCCCCCGGGAAGACGCTGCCCGAAGTCCCGATGACCAACAGCACGTCACAGGAATCCATCAGTGACTCCACTTCGTCCCACTGCCGGACGGCCTCACCGAAGAGCACCACATTCGGTTTCAGGAAACTCCCGCAGGATCGACACGCCGGCACCTCAGAGGACTGGAAATGTTCGCTCTGACTGCGTTCCACTCCGCCGCATGAGAGGCACTGCAGATGCCTGTACTCACCATGGATCTCGAAAACCCGACGACTTCCCGCCTCCCGGTGGAGGCCGTCGACGTTTTGCGTCACGACCGCCTCCAGAAGACCGGAGGTTTCCAACTGAGCAAGCGCGGCATGCGCGTTGCCGGGCCGCTTGTCCCAGAGAAGCCGGCCCAGCGTGCGATAGAATGTCCAGGCTTCTGCGGGTCTCCTTAGGAACGCCTCGAGGGTTGCATAACGGCCGGGGTCGAAACGGGACCACAGTCCGTCCTGGCTGCGAAAATCAGGAACGCCGCAACCGACGGAAATGCCCGCGCCGGTCAGCGCCGCGCGGCGTTTTCCCGAAAGAAACGCCCGAGCGGCCTCCGCATACTCCGGCTCGAGGACTTGGCCCATCGCCCTTCAAGATAGCACCTTCATTCTTCCCCGGATGAGACCGTGATCTTCATCGGCTTCGTGAAGTCGATCCAGTGCGACTTGACGGTCTTGGTCGTCATCTTCCCGTCGTAGACCAGAAAGCGGAAGTGCGAGTGGTAAGGCCGACCCGGTTCGATCTGCATTTCTCCCATCCGCACCGGGGTGAAGGAGAAGTAGGGCATTTCGGGATGGATACGCAGCGGCTGCGGCGCGCGGTAGTTCTGGGGGTCGCCGAAGACCACGATGCCGGCCAGTTTTCCATCCACCGGGCCCTGAAAGTGGCACCAGTCCTCGCGCGAGCCATCGCCGCTCTTGCGGTCTTTTCCGGTGGAGGTTTCGACCGACAGGGCATCTGGAGTCCAACTGCGGGCTCCCCGAAACCCCATGCCGCCATA
This sequence comes from Acidobacteriota bacterium, assembly GCA_037388505.1. Classification (GTDB taxonomy): domain Bacteria; phylum Acidobacteriota; class UBA6911; order RPQK01; family JAPXNP01; genus JARRKC01. Next base: position 18,245 of record JARRKC010000035.1, read on the forward strand.
GAGGTATTCCGGCAGAGTCAACGGAGCGTCGGTCGCACACTGCTGAACCGAATCGAGATCGAAGACGAAATACCCTTCACCAAGTCCGAGCCGCCACACACGCACGTCCCAGAGCTCAGTCAGGGCGACCTCCTCACCCTCGGGCGCCGAGAGATCCACATGCTCCTGGACCGCCTGAAACCCGGCAAACACCGGCCCCTGAAAGACTTTCCGGAACTCTTTGAAGCGAACCGCTCCGCTTCCGTCTCCCAGGTTCCAGAAGTCGGGCGTCCTTCCCTTGAACCGGGTCTTTGTCCAAGCCATGAAGATGCCTCGCTGGTGTAGATGATCCGGGTGGAAGTCGTCCGTGATGATTCTTCCGCCTGGAGTCCAAACCGGGTGAATGTAGGCGTCTCGGGTCTGTACCGGATCAATCTCGGGAGTGGGCGGCGAAACCGGCTTGTAGTTGTAGCGAAGGACCTGCTTTCCTCGCAGCAGCAACTCCAGATTGCTTCCGTCGTCCCGCGCCTCCGGCAGAGGATGGACCCGACCGGGACCCGGAAACAGCGTGAAGCTTCTCTTCTCTCCGAGTGCGGTACTGCCGGTCACTACGAAGTAGAGCCGCGCCGGATCGGAAGGGTCCAACTGACAGGGGGTGGGAATGGCCAGGCCCTGGGTCGTTTCGAGCAGGTGTATAGGTTCCTTCGCCGGTTTCGGCAGTTGCACGACCTGCACGGTACTGTCGCTCCGGTCGAATCCGCCGGTTTCCACCTGAATCAATGCCAATGCCGGTTGTTCTGTCTGATGCGTCGAACTGCAGGAGAGCAGCGAAAGAACACCCAGGCTGGCCAGGAAGAGAGATATGAGACGCCCACGTATCATACCCGCCGAGGGTAGCACGCGTGAGTCCCGCCATGTAACCTCGACGGCGCCCGGGAGCTGGGAAGTGTCGGGAGGAAATCCTTGCCGGTCTCGGTCTGAGGCCGCTACCTCTCGAGCGTTGTACAAACTGAACTCCGAGGGAAAGCCGCCGAGGACGCCAAAGATTTCTTTGTTCTTAGGCCCTGGCGAGGTTGGCGCCTTGGCGTGGAATTGGTTCAGCAGGCACGACGGGTGTGAGGCGCCAACGGCGTCGTTTCATCCGAGAGCTTTGGGCAGCCGCCCAAAGCCAGACACCGTCCAAAGGACGCTCCAGCGCTGTAAGCGCGACTCATCACACCAGCGCGTCCGTTCCCGTTCGATCCCGGAAAATGAATCGCGCCTTCAGCGCTGACGCCGGCCGGCAAATCGGTGTCCTGGGCCGTTGGCCCAGGCTCGCGGATGGACCACGCCGTTGGCGTGGAAACCGTCTCAGTGAGGCCCCGAAGATAATCGAGTATCGCTACTGAACGGGCTTTCCGGATCCCCGGGTTTGGGCGACACGCCCTCGGAACCTGGAACCCGTCTCAAGTACTCACAATCTCCGTATTCCAGCTTCTCCGTTCATTCTTCAAACCTGAGGTAGAAGGGCATTCCGTGGACGCGCTCGGAGGCTTGGAGTTCCTCCAGGGCATCTTCGACCACGCCGTAGGGCAGGGGTTCGACGGTGACGATGTCCGGCATGTAGACCTGCCCGTTGAACTGCATCTGAAAACGGCGCCGCTGAACGGAGTCCTCGATATTGAACCCGTGGCGGCCCATGATCCGCGTCGCCTCGGCGATGCTCCCCGGCATGTGCTTGAGGTTCAGTCGGACATAGCCGCGCCGCTTCAGTTTCCGAACATCCGCTATCGGAACCGCTCCGGCCAGCGAAGGTAGCTCGTCGACGATCCCTCGCCGCCGGTTGGCAGCCAGACGAAGCAGATCCGAAACCACGGCACTGGTGGTGGCACTGCGTCCAGCCCCTCGTCCCAGGTACAGCTGGGGGCCGCAGCGTTCCCCTTCGAGGTAAATGGCGTTCATCTCCTCGTACACGGCCGCCAGCGGATGGTGGCGATGAACCAATGCAGGGTAGACATGCAGCTCGAGTGCATCGTCATCACCCAGTCTCGCCGTCGCCAGGAGTTTGACGGCGTAACCGGGCTCTCCCTCACCCACCCCGTAGCGGACGCCGAAATCGAGATCGATCGATGTGATCCCGGTGATCCCCTCGCAGTAAATCCGCTCCGGATCCATCGGCGTGTTGAAGGCCAATGCGGCCACGATCGCGAGTTTGTCTCGTGCGTCGAATCCGCCGGTGTCCAAGATGTGATCCGCTTCGGCGAAACCTTTCTCCTGGGCGAGCTTCAGCGCCGCCTCGAAACCCAGGCCCTCCTCCATCCTCGAGAGAATGTAGTTGGAGGTCCCGTTCAAGATACCCGTCACCCGAAGAATTCTTTCGTTCGCGAAGCCTTTTAGAATTCGGATGATCGGAATCGAGCCCGCTACGGAGGCTTCGAAGGCCAGATCCACGCCCTTCCGCCTGGCTCGAGCAAAAAGGTCTCTCATGTGCCGCGAGATGACGACCTTGTTCGCTGTGACGACGCTCTTTCCGTTTTCGAGTGACTCGAGAACGTAACTCAGAGCCGGTTGCTCACCGCCCATCAGCTCGACGACGATCTGGATTTCCGGGTCGTCCAGGATCTCCCGCACGTTCCCGGTGATTCCCTTGAAGGAGACTTCCCGGGGCTTTTCCGGGTGGGCCACCACGACCTTCTTGAGGTAGAGATCCCCAACGGTTTCTGCCCTCTCCAGCAGGAACTCAACCAGGCCCGTGCCCACGGTCCCAAAACCGATCAAACCGACCGCGATCCGCTCACCGCTCCTCATCGGCACCTCTCCTTCCGCTCAAAACCGGATCAGTATCGCAGATCCTGCCGCTTAGCGCTCAGTGTTGGTTCACATTTCCAACAGGTCGAAGCGACCGAACCGTTTGCCCCGGCCGGGGGTCGGGTTAGAATGGCTGCTTCGTCGGACAAGTCCGGGATTTCATTCGGCGGAATCCCAAGCCTGCAAGGGAGGGAACTCGTGAAGCGTATTCTGGTTGTCGTTTTTTTGTTGAGTTTTGCTTCGCTCTGGGGACAAACCAAGCTCTTGAGATTTCCAGACGTCTCAGGCGATCGAGTTGTCTTCAGCTACGGAGGAGACATCTGGGAGGCGTCGACATCCGGCGGGACAGCCACGCGACTAACAGCTCATCCGGGCCAGGAACTCTTCGCGAAGTTCTCTCCGGACGGACGATGGATCGCGTTCACCGGACAGTACGACGGTGATGAGCAGGTCTACGTGATCCCCAGCCAGGGAGGGATGCCCAAGCAGCTCACTTACTATCCCGCCCACGGCCCGCTACCGCCGCGCTGGGGGTATGACAACCAGGTTTACGGCTGGACACCTGACGGGACTCGGGTGTTGTTCCGATCCCTGCGAGACGAGGATGCCGTGAAGACGCTCACCGCCCTCTACACGGTGTCGGCCGAGGGAGGCCTGCCCGAGAAGCTGCCCATGCCGACCTCGGGTGCCGGGGACTACTCACCGGACGGCAAGCGTCTGATCTACTCACCCCTGTTTCGCGATTTCCGAACCTGGAAGAGATATCAGGGAGGCTGGGCGCAGGACCTGTACATCTTCGACCTGGGAAGCTTCGCAACGACCCCCATTGCCCACTCCGTGCGCACAGAACGCGATCCCATGTGGATCGGCGATCGCATCTACTTCGTCTCGGATCGGGACGGAAAGCTCAACCTCTATTCCTGCGATCTCTCGGGTGAGGACATCCAGGAGCTCACGCACTACAAGACCTGGGACGTTCGGTGGGCGTCCTCGGACAACGAAGGGCAAATCGTCTATGAGCTGGACGGAGAGCTACACATCTACCGGACCGCGGACCAGAGTGATCGCAAGTTGGACATCGTTGTACCGAACGACGGCCTGTCGATGCGACCGTCCTATTACTCGGCAGCGAAAAACATCGAGGATATTGAGTTGTCGCCTCATGGAGAGCGTGCCCTGTTCGTGGCTCGAGGGGATATCTTCACCGTGCCCATTGAAAAGGGGTCGACCAGGAACCTGACCGACTCGTCGGACGCGCACGACAAGCATGCCCGCTGGTCTCCCGACGGCAGAAAGATCGCTTTCATCTCCGACCGCTCAGGCGAAGATCAGGTCTACCTGATCGATCAGGACGGTTCGAGTGCGCCGGAGCAGTTGACGACCGAGTTTGCGGCCATGCTGTCTGCGCCGGAATGGTCTCCCGATTCGAAGAAGCTGGCCTTTTCCGACAAGGACGGCAAACTCTACATCCTGACCATCGCCGATCGCTCCGTCGTCCAGGTCGCCGACGACGAATACGGGGGAATCCGGGACTACACCTGGTCTCCGGACAGCGCCTGGCTGGCCTTCAGCATGGGCAACGACAACGATTTCCGATCCCTCTACATCTGGTCGGAGCAGGACCAGGCGCTGAAGCGGGTGAGCGGCGAATCCTTCAACGAGTGGAACCCGAGTTGGGCCCCGAAGGGAGACTATCTCTACTTTCTCTCCGACCGCGAATTCGCGCCGCAGGTCTCCACCGTCGAGTGGAACTTCGCCACCAATCGTATGACGGGAATCTTCGCGTACGCCCTGCGCAAGGACGTCGCGAATCTGTTCCCCCCTCAGAGCGACGAAGTGAAAATCAAGAAGACTGAGGAGACGAAGTCCGAGCAGGAGACGGGAGGAGAAGAAGCCTCTTCCGAAAAGAAGGACGAACCGGCCGCTTCGAAGCAGGAACCCGCTCCTGTGGGAATCGACTTCGATGGCCTCGTGGATCGGGTCATTCGCATTCCCGTCGATTTCGACAACATCGAGGGGCTCTCGGTGACGGACACGTATGTCCTCTATTTCACGACTGGCGCGTTCTACTACGGTCGACGTCCCGAAGAGAGACCGGCCCTGAAGATCTTCGACCTCAAAGGGCGTGAAGGGAGCACACTCGTCGGAGGAATCTCGTCGGCGGCGATCAGCCGGGACGGAACGAAGGTCCTGGTGCGCGAAGGGTCCATTTTCAGACTCTACGATGCCAAGCCCCGAGCGCAAAATGCCAAGACCGTCTCGACGGAGGAACTGATGGTCCATCGCGTACCGGCCAAGGAATGGGCCGAGATCTTCGATGAGGTCTGGCGACGATACCGCGATTTCTTCTACGTCCGCAACATGCACGGCTACGACTGGAAGGCGATCGGCGATCGCTACCGCAAGCTGCTCCCCTATGTCGCACACCGTGCCGATCTGAACTATGTCCTCGGCGAGATGGTGGCTGAGCTCAGTATCGGCCACGCTTATATCGCCGGGGGTGATTTCGAGATTCCGGAGCGCCCGAAGGTGGCGCTCCCGGGAGCACGCTTCGAACTCGACCGGCAGGCGGGTCGGTATCGGATCGCCAAGATCTTCGAAGGACAGAACGAAGAACCCAAATACCGATCGCCGCTGACGGAGGTGGGCGTAGATGTCCACGAAGGCGACTACGTGCTTGCCATCGACGGGGTTGACCTGCAAGGCGGTGACAACCCTTATCGGCTGCTTCAGCACAAGACGGACCCGGTGAAACTGACCGTGAACGCGACACCGACGACTGAGGGCGCCCGGGTCGTTCAGTACACCCCCGTGACCAGCGAGGAATCCCTGCTCTACCTTGACATCGTCAACCAGAATCGGAAACGGGTGGACGAGATGACGGGCGGTCGAGTCGGCTACCTGCACATCCCGGACATGGGAGCCAGCGGGATCTACGAGTTCATCAAGTGGTATTACCCTCAGATCCGCAAAGAGGGACTGATCGTCGACGTCCGCTCGAACGGAGGCGGAAACGTTTCCCAGTGGATCATCGAACGCCTCGACACCAAGCTGCTCGGCACACGGTTCGGTTACTCGAGCGATCATCCCCGAACCTACCCCTACTCGGTCTTCTACGGCCCGATGGTCTGTCTCATCGATGAGACTTCGGCATCCGACGGGGACATCTTTCCTTATCGCTTCCGCGAGGCCGGACTCGGTCCGCTGATCGGAAAGCGAACCTGGGGCGGCGTCGTCGGGATTTCCGGGCGTGGGCCCCTGCTCGACGGGGGCACCGTCTACGTGCCCATGCAGGGGACCAACGATGTCAACGGCAACTGGATCATTGAAGGCAAGGGAGTCTCACCGGATATCGAAGTGGAGAACGATCCGGCTTCGGTCATCGCCGGCCACGATCCACAGCTGGAGCGGGGAGTTCAGGAGGTCCTGCGGCGGATGCAGGAGCATCCGATGAAGTTGCCGAGCCGTCCGGCCGATCCCGTCAAGACTCAGTAGTCAGGACAAGACGGACGGAGCGTAAAGGAGGATCGGTGGGAGTCACCAGACGTGTGGGCATCATGACAGGGGGCGGAGACTGCCCGGGTCTCAACGCCGTCATCCGGGCCGTGGCCAAGCCTGCCATCCTCGCGGGGATGGAGGTCGTCGGCATTGAGGACGGCTACCTCGGACTCATCGAGGACCGGATGCATCTCCTGCGCTATGAGGATGTCAGCAACATCCTGACCGTCGGGGGCACGGTCCTCGGCTCGAGCAATAAGGCAAACCCCTCCAGCTACGCAGTGCCCGACGGCCGGGGCGGCTGGGTCAAGAAGGACGTCAGGCAACAAGTCGTCGAGCATGCACGGAAAGCGGGTCTCGAGGTCATTGGGGTCATCGGAGGCGATGGCACGATGACCGGAGCCGCAGAGCTCATCGAGATGGGACTGCATTTCATCGGGGTGCCCAAGACGATCGACAACGACCTCTGGTCCACGGACGTCACGTTCGGCCACGACACCGCCGTCAACACCGCCGCCGAAGCTCTCGACAAAGTGCACGACACTGCCAGCAGCCATCACCGCGTGATGGTCGTCGAACTCATGGGCCGCTACGCAGGCTGGTTGGCGCTCCATGCCGGCGTGGCTTCCGGCGCCGACGTGATTCTGATCCCGGAGATCCCGTTCGATATCGAGGCCGTCGCTGATAAGTGTCTTGCACGGAGCCGGTATGGTCGAAAGTTCACGATCATCGCAGCCGGGGAAGGGGCCGTGCCACGCGGGGGCGAAAGGTTCGTCGATCATGTCGACGAGACGTCTCCGGATCCCATCCGCCTCGGTGGAGTCGCAAAGTGGGTTTCCGACGAAGTTCAGCGACGGACCGGTCTGGATTCCCGTTCCATGGTCCTGGGGCATATTCAGCGCGGAGGCACCCCAACGCCGCACGATCGTCTGCTTGCGACCCGATTCGGGTTCGAGGCTTTCGAATTGCTCCAGAAGGAGCACTTCGATCAACTTGTCGTGATGAAGAACGGCCGGCTCGGGTCAGTACCGATCTCGGAGGTCGCGAACAAGGTTCGCAAGGTCCCGGCGGACTACTCCGTCCTCAGAGCCGCCCGAGCACTTGGAACCAGCTTCGGGTAGGCTAACCGACCCCGGTTGCCCCCTGCCCCGGGCGACCGGCAGTTGTATGCCCAAACGCACGCCCGGGTCTCGACGCGCCGTGCAGCTTTCCCGGTTGTCCCGCCCTCGTCAGTCGGACGAGCGAGGACGCCTATCCTGCTCGGCACCCGCCGCGGCGCCGACGCTCCGACCAGGTTTCCCGGTGGCCGCGACCCCCTCAAGCGGAGAACCGCGGGCGGTTGTCCTACTCATGCTATAATGGAAGTCAAACCTCAGAAACTCAATGGGTTATGGAGATCAGATGAGCCGAATTCGTATCGCTGCATTGCAGTACTACATACGGCCCGTGGAGACCTTTGATGACTTTCAGCAACAGGTCGAGGGCCTCGTCGAGACGGCGGCCGATTACAAATGCCGCCTGGTGGTCTTTCCCGAGTATTTCACGGTTCAGCTGCTGACGCTCGACGACACGAGGCGCCCAATCCATGAACAAGTACGCTCCCTGGCGCAACAGGTGAGTCGCTATGCCGATCTCCTGTCCGGCCTGGCGCGCAAACACGAGATCTACATCGTCGGAGGTTCGATTCCGGCGATGGACGACGGCAGCGAAGAAGTGTTCAATCAGAGCTACCTCTTCAACCCACGAGGCGAGTTCAGCTCTCAGGGCAAGTTGCACTTGACCCGTTGGGAAGCCAGTGAATGGAAGATTGCTCCGCGCGATTCGCTGCGTATCTTCGAAACGGAACTAGGGAGACTCGCGATCACGATCTGCTATGACGTCGAGTTCCCCGAAATCGTCCGCGTGGCGGCTCGGGCGGGCGTTTATCTGCTCATCGTACCGAGTTGTACGGATGATCGTCAGGGCTTCTTGAGAGTGCGCTACTGCGCCCATGCGCGTACGATCGAGAATCAGCTCTACGCGGTCCACGCCTGTACGGTGGGTTCCTTGCCGATGGTTCCGGCCGTGTCGCTGAACTACGGACAGGCCTCCATTCTCACCCCCAGCGATTTCCCTTTTGCCCGTGACGGGATTCTCGCCGAGGGAGTGGCCAATCAGGAAAGCATGGTGATCGCAGAAGTCGATCTCGACACGATCCGGGAATCCCGGACGTCGGGAACCGTGCTGCCCCTGCATGACAGCGAACGCAGCACCGTTGTGGCTTCGAAGATGGAGGTCGTCAATATTGCATGAATCCCGATGACGTTGTCGTCCGCTGCACCCAGTCGGACGACTTTCCACAGATCATTCAAATGTGCCGGGAAGTCTACCCGCGCTCCCCCAGCTGGACGGAGACCCAGTTGGCTTCCCACCTCGCCGTCTTCCCGGAGGGTCAACTGGTCGCCCTGCACGAGTCGACAGGCCAGATCGTGGGCATGGCCGCCAGTCTGATCATCGCCTGGGACGACTACGACCGTCTCGATTCGTGGAGAGATTTCACGGATCGCGGAATGTTCACGAACCACGATCCGGAGAAGGGAAAGACCCTTTACGGGGCTGAAGTCATGGTCCGGCCCTCTCGCCAGAGGGCCGGCGTCGGGTCATTGCTGTACGAAGCTCGCCGACGGCTCGTGGAACGCCTGGGACTCCACAGAATCCGGGCGGGTGCCCGGCTCCGTGGCTATCGCCGCTATGCCGGAGAGCTCGACATTCGGACCTACGTCCGGAAGGTCGTTCACGGTGAGCTCAACGACCCGACTCTCTCATTCCAGCTCAAACATGGCTTCCGAGTCCTGGCTGTCGTATCCGACTACCTGAAGAATGATCCCGAAAGCCTGGGGTACGCTGCTCTCATCGAATGGCTCAATCCGGCGCAAGCCACGGCCGAGGATTACGCTCGTCAGCAACAGGGATTCGACGGAAACCTAGCCCCAACGCGGCAAGAGTCAAGTCCCGAGGGGCCAGTTCCCCCAAAAGCCGTCTGAGCGGAGGATCGAGATCCCCTTGGGAATCGGGCCCTTGGACCTTGGACCCCTGGCAACCGCCTTGCCTACCAGATCTTTACTCTCTTATCTGGAGCCAGGTACATTCCATCGCCCGGCTTGACATCGAAGGCCTTGTAGAAGGGCGTGAAATTCCGCAGCGGCCCGTCGGCTCGGAACTGGGCCGGGGAATGCGGGTCCGTCAGCACCTGCCGCCGCAGGAATTCCTCCCTCCCCTTGGACCGCCAGATCTGAGCGAATCCGATGAAGAAACGCTGGTCCCCCGTCAGACCGTCGATGACCGGAGCGGGTCTGCCGTTGAGCGACATATGGTAAGCCTCATAGGCGATCGTGACGCCGGTCAAGTCTCCGATATTCTCACCCAGCGTCAACTGGCCGTTCACGTTGAGACCCTCCACGGGACTGTACTGGTTGTACTGATCGACGAGCATCTTGGCCTTCTCCTGAAAGGCTTTCGCATCGGCGTCGGTCCACCAGTCGCGAAGGTTCCCGTCTCCATCGGTCTTGCGCCCCTGATCATCGAAAGCATGGCCCATTTCGTGGCCGATGACCGCGCCGATGGCGCCGTAGTTGACCGCGTCGTCCGCCTGGAGGTTGAAGAAGGGCGGCTGAAGAATTGCCGCAGGAAAGACGACCTCGTTCATTCGCGGGTTGTTGTAGGCATTGACCGTCTGAGGCGTCATGAACCATTCCTCGCGATCCACCGGGCCACCCAGCTTCCGGATATCCCGCTGGTACTCGAATCGAGTTGCCCTCTCCAGATTGCCGATCGGATCGTCCCTTCGGATCTCGAGCGCTGAGTAGTCGCGCCATTTGTCGGGATAGCCGATCTTGTAGGTAAACTTGGCCCGCTTCTCCTCGGCCCTGGCTTTGGTGTCCGGGCTCATCCAATCCAGGTTTTGAATGCTCACCTTGTAGGCCTTGAGGAGGTTCTCGACCAGTTCGACCATACGGGCCTTGGCCTCGGGAGGAAAATACCGCTGGACGTAGACCTTTCCAACGGCCTCTCCGAGGGCTCCGTTGACGATTCGAACGGAGCGCTGCCAGCGGGGGCGCTGCTCCTGCAGACCGTTGATCAGACGACCGTTGAAGTCGAAATTGGCCGTCACGAAGTCCTTGGAAAGCCAAGGTGAGGCTTCATCCAGGACGTGAAATCGCAGATAGTCCTTCCACGTATCGAGGTCAACCTGGTCCAGTATGGAGCCGAGCTTCTGAATATAACTCGGCTGGCGTACGAAGATCGCATCCTCACCGCTCACGCCGGCCTCGTTCAGAAAGTCCGACCAGTCGATCCTGTCCGACACCGAGGTCAATTGGGAGATGGCAATGCGGTTGTTCGTCTTCGTAACGTCCCGGTTGTCTTCGGGAGGCCATTGGGCTTCTGCGATCTGGTGCTCCAACTCATAGATCCGTGTCGCACGCTCGCTGCCCTGGTCGAAACCAGCCAACTCGAACAGGCGTGCGATGTACTTCGGGTATTCCGCCCGGATCTTGTCGAATTTTCCACCTTCCTTGAGGTAGTAGTCGCGGTTCGGAAGTCCCAGGCCCGCCTGTGTCAGATAGACGGCATATCGAGTCGAATCACCGGAATCGACATTCACGAACAGAGCCAGAGGTCCATAGACGCCCAGCTTGGCCATGTCGGCGAAGCCCTTCGCCAACTCCTGCCGGGATGAAAGAGAGTCGATCCGCTCCAATTCCTTTTCGAGCGGTTGAACTCCCAGCTTGTCCGCCAGCGCCTCGTTCATCAGGCTGGCGTACAGGTCTCCGATTTTGCGCTCCTCGGAACCGGCCGGCAGGTCCTGCTTCTTTCCCCGTTCCTCGATGATCGTACGAGTCCGCTCGTCACTCAAGTCGCGGAGTCGAGTGAAGGAACCGTAGTAAGGCTTGTCGGCGGGAATCTCCGTCTTTTGGATCCAGCCTCCGTTGACATAGCCATTGAAGTCATCTTGAGGCCGCACGGACTTGTCGAAGCCGTCGAAGGCGATTCCCGACTTCAGCGGCTTCTTCGAATTCGTCCCAGCTTCCCGGGCCAGGAGTGGAACGGAACACAACATCAACATCACCGGGACAATCCACGCACGTTTCATCAAGCGTTCCTCCTACTGGAACAAGTAAACGAAATCTCACGAATATGGTTGCACAAATCTGATCGCAGCATCCGATAGCGAACACCGCTTCGGTGTATAACTTGAGGCAGGATGCGCATTCTCGCCTTCAGTGATCTGCACCGCGATCGGGCGGCAACCCAACGGATAGTGGAACTCTCACGGCAGGTGGATGTCGTCGTCGGGGCCGGCGACTATGCCACTGTGCGGCGCGGCCTGCAATCGGTGATCGAGATCTTGTCCGCGATCGAACGGCCCACGGTCCTGGTCTGCGGAAACAGCGAAGACGACCGGGAACTGCGTGAGGCCTGTCGCGACTGGTCCTCGGCTCACGTTCTGCACGGCGACGGCGTTGAAATCGACGGCGTGCCCTTCTTCGGCCTCGGCGGAGCCGTGCCCATCACTCCTTTCGGTGCATGGAGTTTCGACCTCAGCGAGCAGGAAGCCGAGGCGCTCCTGAGCGACTGTCCGAGCGGCTGCGTGCTTATTTCCCATTCTCCTCCCAAAGGCCTGGTGGACGTCTCGAGTACCGGTATCAGTCTGGGGAGCTTCGCGGTGTTGCGCGCCATTGAGAGCAAAGAGCCACGGCTGGTGATTTGCGGTCACATCCATGAGAGCTCGGGCAAGAAGGTGACCCACGGCAAGACGGTCGTCTTGAACGCTGGACCCGGGGGAATGATCGTAGAGATCTGAGGAATTTGAGATCCTGAATTGGGGAAGCTGGAAGTCGGAAGCTCGAAGCTGGAATGCCAGACAAGGGACGGGGGTCGCGAAAGGTACCAGACTGCCACCAGAATGCTTTATTCCCAGGTACTTACGAACGCATCCCGTGCGTGTCACCTAAACCACTCTGCCCCGACCAACTCGAAGCGCGGGGTTCGAGGTGCGCAGTCTGAACAGAAGACCGGCGGCGGTGCACACCGCCAGTTAGCACTTCGCGTTTCGCACATCCGTCACCGCACGTACTTCGCCCCTCGCCCCTGTGACGTTGCCCTTGACCCTTCATCTTTCGCAGCGGACGGATCGGTCTCCGACGGGCCGCCGGTCCGCCGAACCTGTCCGCTGCCGTTTGGGTTCATTGCGAGGCAGCATGACAGGGATTCGATGACCGTTCAGGGGGGCGTTCCCTGGCGGTCGCGCACTGACGCTGCGCACGGACGCCGCGCACGGACGCTGGGCACCGACGCTGGGTACCGACGCTGGGCGCGGACGACGGAACCTGCATCGCCCCATTCAGTGCGCGAACGCGAGTGAGCCGACCCCCCCCCATTCAGTGCGCGAACGCGAGTGAGCCGACCCCCTTCTCAATGGTCGACTCCTGGTCATTCCACGCCGAAATGGACACAGAACCGGATCACGTCCCTCCCGGGACTCCGGATATCGTGGGGTTGGATGTTCCCCGGGGTCGCGCCGGGGCGGCTTGACCCCGGGCTACCGGAATCCGGCCCCTGCCCGGGGCCGATCGATGCCGTTTGTCCGAGATTCTGCGCCCAGATTCTGCGAAGTCCCAAGACACCAAAGGCGTCGCCTCATCCGAGAGCCGTGGGCAGAGCCCGGGCCCTGCCCGGGCCCGCGCCCACGGACCATGCCAATGTGCACGTGGCGAGCGCTGAAGGCGCGATCACGCATGCCGAGGACGAGTCCGGGAGGTGGGAAGAGAAGAGCCTGCTTCCCTCGCTTGGGATCAAGCACGCCAAAGAGGAAGTGACCGGTGTCAGATCCTAATGGTGCGGGCCGAATATCTCGATCGCCCTGCTGTCTTGAAGTAGGAACGGCTTGGCAGAGTTGCGGGATCCGTCGCGAGTTCTCAAGAAGGGAGGCTGAGATGTCTGAAGGGCGAATCTTGATCACAGCAATCGAGGTTCTACTACTAGGCGGCGCTTCAATAGGTGCTGCCGCGACAGTGACACTGAATCAGCAGATTAGGTTCTCCAACGAAGCTGTAATTCTCATTCCTCCGCCCCAGCCCGATGGCGCGGAAGCCGCCCG
>JARRKC010000036.1:0-37637 GCA_037388505.1 Acidobacteriota bacterium
GACGTCCAAGACTCCGAGATTCCAGTCACCGTACTGTCCAGTCAGCTTGGCGCCCCAGACGATCGGAATTGGGTTTCCGAATGCGTCGAGACCGACGCGCCGCGAAAAAAAGGGGATGAGGCCCTCTCCCGCCGGGCCAAACGAGAAGTAGTTCGCACCCTCCAGGAAAAAGTCTCGCTTTTCGGGGAAGAACAGCGGGAAGCGGGTGAGGTTGATTTGACGGACATCGACCTCGGTCTGCGCAAAATCGGTGTTGACGGTCAAGGACGTCTTCAGACCCGGTGTCAGCTGGTAGAAAGCGTCCAGACCGACATCGCCCACTCTCTTGATTCCGACTTCGGTCTGCTGGTCAGTACCTGCCAGGACATAGGGCGCGACATCCAGCCCGACACCTTGGGTGATGTCCTCGAGGCCGTCGAGGATTCCGCTGTCGGAAACCTGAAAATCATAGGTATCGAGGTTGGCGGTCGGCCAATACGCGCGTTCCAGATTTCGTTTGATGTGCCGAATCAGCTTCAGCCCCCAGCGGGTTTGTCCCGGGCGGAAGCTGAGAGTCCGGAAGGGAATGGCGACCTCCGCGTCCCATTCCTTCGCGCGAATACGCGCTTTGCCCACCCAGAGTCCGTCCCACTGCTTGTTGAAGGCCGCCCCGTTTTCGCTCACCAGGGCATCGCCGATCGAGCCTAGCGGCCCGACTTGGAACCAGTAAGCATTGCGACCGTCGAGAAAAGTATCCAGGATGATTTGGATCCGGTCGTCTTGGGAGAGATCCACATCGCGGCCCATCTCCTTGGCGGTGATACCGGAAGGATCGTCCCAGCACCGGAACGCAAAGAAGAGGAAGCTCGAGTTGTAGCAGACCAGTACCTCCGTCTTCTGGGACACCGGCTCCCCGGGATGGGGTTCGCGTTGGATGAAGCCGTCGATGACGGCCGCACCCTTCCATGCGTCGTCATCCAAGCGACCGTCGATTCGAGGAGGCTCATCGACCCGGACAGCGGTGACGATCGGCTGCGCGATGGCAGGAGTCAACAGGCAGGCAAGAACGGACGTGAACAACAGAACCGACTCTCTCCGCAAGGAGTGTTCCCCATTCTTCAGCAGTCTGGTCAATAGATCCTGAACCTTCAGTCTCTCGGTGTCGGCGCACGCGCCGTCTCCTCGTCACAAAGAGCCCGGACTCATCGCAAGTGTTCGGATTATACGGATTTTGCACACTCCTCGAAACCGGATGAGCGATCTCAGACGGACCTGGGCCGATGCTATGAGCAAAGTCAGAGAGCAAGGGCTCGGCGAGCCATGAGCAGGGCACGAGTAGGGGCAGGGCATGAGTAGGGGACACTGTTCTTTTTCGGGGCACGAGTAGGGGGCACGAGTAGGGGACACTGTTTTTCCCGGAGGGCGAAGTAGGCACGGAGCGTGAGTAGGGGACACTGTTCTTCCCTGTTTCTTCTGGGTTGTTTTTGCAGGAATTTCCTTGCTCCTCCTGGGTTCACCGACTGGCCTTGTCCACCCATGGCTGAGACGCTGCCGGCGGAGCCAGGTCCACTGGAATCCAGAATCAAACCGAGCCCCAAGGCAAGAGGGAAGGAAGGAAGGGACACCATCAGCGGCGTCACATGGATACGACGTGCAAGCAGGCGCTCTCGTGAACAGCTACGCGCAGAAAGGAGTGGCCGGCGGATTTACAGAAGAGTGCAATTGCGACAGTTCCCTTACGATGTTGTCCATCGAGTACCCGAATCTTGCCGCACCGGACCCCGGTGAGGATAACCTGGCCAGGTGGAAGAAGTTCGAGGACGAGATGGAAGCGATCATGCCGGAATCGGAGATGGACAAGATCACCTCCGCGATCTTTCCGAAGGTCCGCGACATCAAGGGTGAGACCCCGATGCGCGAGATTAGGTTCCTGCCATAGAGTCCACCGGCTAGCGTGGCTTGGTAAAGAACTGAGGATAGAGAGCCCCGGCGCAGTCGGCGCAGATGCCGTGAGAGAATTCGACTTGGCCCCTCTCGAAATCGCCCGGACCCAGCGGTCGCCAACGCCCCTCCTCATCCCGGATCCTTCGACAGCATGAGCAGATGGTCACCAGCGATTTCAATTCCAGACCCCCGCTCAATTCGCGATGCGGCTTCGGCACGTGACTCGCCTTTCCTCTTCGTGGCAACTTGGCCTTCTAACACAGCATCCACCCCGGGGCTGACGAAACACAATCGGTGTTAGCCAGAAACGTCACTAGGGGATTCGCCCAATATCGCCTCGGGTCGGCTGAGATGTTCTCATTCGCTTCTCGGGAACCGACAGACGGGTCGTCTTCACGACGGATCGAGGACAGCTGTTGATTGCCACACTCCCGTTCGTGGATGTTGCCCGGCGATGGAAGTCGGATCTGCAGCGTCGATACCTGGACGATCTATGCGCTGATCCCGATCTCGAACTGTTGGTGACGCAGGGTCGGAAGGTGAGCAAGACACCGGAAATGAGCCTGATGTTGTTTCGAGAGACCGAATACGACGTCAATCCCTACAAGCTCCTGCCCGTTTCCAAAGTGGCCCTGTCCGTCCTCGGAGCCGTGGTGCGGGGACATCCACGTCTCATTCTGGATTTCATCGCCCAAGGTCGCCGCACCTCGGCAGTGATGACCGAACTCAAAGAGCGGCAGAAGCTCCTGGACGCAGTCGGCTGACCGGATTTCGGCTGGAAGGGACCGGATCGCCCCTGCAGCTCTCCGGTCATCCCACTTGCCCTCGCCCCGGGTGTCGCCCCGTTGACGGAGAGGAGACGCCATCGGTGTCTCCCCGCCTCCCGACGACATGCTTAACCCACAGGCTGAAGGGCACGGAATTTCACAGGAAGTTTTCGCAGTTTTTCGTTGTCGTTCGTTATTAGTGGGTGGGGTTAGGGGTTTGGCCTCCGCCTGGAGGGTTTGCCCGGGGGCGTGGTGTGCCCGCCACCGGGTGGTCGAGACGAATCAAGTCAAGTATGCCTTTGGTGGCGATTTCGGCAATCCGCCTTCGCACCTCGCACTTTCCCTGACTCCTCATCCTCCGGCCAAAGCCCCGATGATCAGAAACGGCTCCGAGCCCGAAGCCACCGCCTCGGGCAACGGAGCATCGGGAGATTCGTGGGATACGTCCTCCCGGCAGGCAAAGAACCGCACGAAAGGCCGGCGCTGGTGTGTCCGGTGGTCGCGGAGCGTCCCACACAGCACCGGATAACGGCTTTCGAGTGCATCGAGGACCGAATGCTGTGTAACCGATCCCTCGATCGTGAGTTCCACTTCGCCCTCGATGCGAGCAAGGTTCCGGAGGTGCGGCGGCAGTACGACCCGAATCACGGCAGTGTTTGAACCTCGACAGAAAGAACCGGCGGTAAGTGTTCGGTGAGCGGCGTCCAGTTGTCACCGGAGTCGGCCGAAGCATAGACCTGGCCACCGGTCGTACCGAAATAGATGCCGCACGGATCGAGCGAGTCGACGGCCATAGCATCCCTCAGCACATTGACATAGCAGTCGCGTTGCGGCAGGCCGCTGGTGAGCGCCTCCCACTCGTTCCCGCCCGTCCGACTCCGGTACACGCGCAGCTTCCCCTCCAGCGGATAGTGCTCGGAGTCGCTCTTGATCGGCACCACATAGATCGTTTCGGGCTCGTGCGCGTGAACGTCGATGGCGAATCCGAAGTCGGTGGGAAGATTCCCACTGACCTCGTGCCAGGAATCCCCGGCATCATCGCTACGCATCACGTCCCAGTGCTTCTGCATGAAGAGCACGTTGGGACGCGACGGATGCATGGCGATCCGGTGGACACAATGGCCGACCTCCGCTTCAGGATCGGGAATCTGTTCGGACCTCAGGCCACGATTGATCGCCTTCCAGGTCCTGCCGCCGTCATCGGTTCGAAACGCGCCCGCCGCGGAGATGGCGACGAAGATTCGCTGGGGATTGCCCGGATCGACCAGGATCGTGTGCAGACAGAGGCCACCCGCTCCAGGCTGCCAGGATGGACCCGAGCCGTGCCCGCGCAATCCGGAGAGCTCCTGCCAGGTCTTGCCACCGTCCGTTGAGCGGAACAAAGCGGCATCCTCGACGCCCGCCAGAACGGTCTCCGGTTCAGTCAGGGAAGGTTCGAGGTGCCAGACCCTCTTGAATTCCCACGGATGGGGTGTCCCGTCGTACCACTGATGCGTGCCGGGGACACCGTCGTAGGTGAATTCGTTTCCGACCGCCTCCCAGTTCTTGCCGCCGTCATCGGAACGCTGCAGAACCTGCCCGAACCAGCCGCCCGACTGCGAGGCATACAGTCGATTCGGGTCGGCTGGAGATCCTTTCATGTGGAAGATCTCCCAACCGCCGAAGTGAGGACCACTGATCTCCCACTGTTTGCGACTGCCGTCTGATGCGAGCAGGAAAGCACCCTTGCGGGTACCTACGAGGACTCTGACTCGGTTTTTCGTATCCGTCATGAATACTCCTCAGAAGAAGGCCGAACCGTGAGTTCGACCTATTCCTTCAGGTTTCACCGAGAGCTCTCTGCGCGGAAAGCGCGGCGTCGCTGGAAGGCCCTGGCTCTGTGACCGGCTCAGTCCGTATACGGGTCATCCATCGGCCCGCAGCAAGGTGTCTCGACCGGTTTGCGGACCATGACCTCCGTGCGGGTGTGGTGTTGATCGTAAAGATGCAGCAGCCAGCGCCCGTCGCGCCCAATGCTCGGCGGCTGATTGCCCTTGTATCCTCGCGAGACGACGGTGTTCCAGACCTTCTGGATATCCGTCGTGCCGACACAGACATGGTTCCAGACGCCCAGGGTGTTGGGATCCGGAGGATGTCCCGGCTGCCACATCATGTACTCGATCCAGTTGCTGCCGTTGGGAACGAGCAGCGAGATCCAATCAGCCCGATCATCCTTCATCCCACCGCGCCATAGCGGGCGAAAACCGAGGACCGTCTTGTAGAAGGCATCCGCCTTGGCTTCGTCCTTGAAGTCCGCTCCGACGTGAAGGATGTTGTCCGAGATCCGATCGTCGGAGAGGTGCTGACCCTGATCCTTCATTTGCACCGAATCCGGCAGATACTGAACGAATTCCACTCGGTGGCCTTCCGGGTCCGTCACGCGGAAACTCAAATTGCCGTCCGGGTCGAGTTCCACGGTCGCCGGAACGTCGATCCCCTGTTGAGCAAGATAGTCCCGCAGCTGTTTCGCGTCCGTCGTTTCGAAACCGAGCTGAATGAGCTTGTCTTCGTCCTCGTTCTGGAGGGTCGGACTCAACTCGATGTACTGCCTGTCGTTCACCTTGAAGGCGGCGATGTCTCCTTCAATCCCTGGCCGCTTGTGCAGAAAAGCTTCTTCATAGCCGAGGTCACCGTTGTAGAACTCGCGGGCGGACTTCAGGCTGTCGGTCTTGGCCACGAAGTTCGCGACCCCGACGATGGAAGGGCGCTCGACCTGGGCGGCGGCAGTACTCGGCTCGGTGGTCGACTCAGAACAGCCGGCAAATAGAGCCGCTACGAAAAGAACCAGCAAGATCTTCTTCACGTTTCTCACTCCTTTGGAAGCCAGGGTAGTGCGGCTATCTTACACGACGATCGCCAATCCTGCAGGAATCCCCTCGGGAGCGCCAACTGACCGAGATTTCCATTGTCCCGAGATCAGGGTTCTCCTAGTATGGGGGTCAGCGAAGTCGCAAGGTTCATGGCTGGGCCGCTGAGGCGACCCAACATTTCCAGGGCAGGGATGCCAGAAATGCGAACCAAGGAGCGACACACATCTTTCGTCCATTCCAAAAGTCAGGGGGGCAACATGCGCAATTTAGGGCTTCTGGTCGTCGTTTCTCTTGCATTGACAGGGGGCCGCTTCGCCCACCAGGGTTGTGGACCCGAGGACTTCAGCGGGACCTACGCCCTACTGGCAACCGGGGAGGTCACCGTCCCAGGCTTTCCGATCACCGGACCGTTCACCCGTGCAGGTCTCGTCACGGCGGATGGTCGGGGAAACGTGGAGTTCACGACCGCCTCGAGCTACAACGGATTCATCTTCTATCCGTCCCAGTTCGCGGGGACTTATGAGGTTACTCCCGACTGCAGCATTACGTTCAGCTCGGTCGTCCCCGCTCCGATCGATCAACTAGCGAATATTGTTGGAGAGATCGCGAACAACAAGAAGGAGGTCCGCTTCATCATCATAGAACCTTTCGGACAGACCGTCCGAGCGACGCTGACCAGGCAGAGCAAACGGCACTGCACCCAGCGCGACCTCATGGGCGCGTATGCTCTGGATCTGAGCGGGCACTTCCAGCAGTCGACGGTTAACGATCTGGCAATCGCTCCCGAGGGATTCACACGAGGCGGGAAGCTTTTCGCGGATGGATGGGGCAATTTCAGGGCATCCACCTTGGTGAATTATAACGGCTTCGACTTCCAGGAGGAGGATTTCTGGGGAACCTATAGGGTCGAGAAAGACTGCAGGGTAGCCCTCCGATATTGGGACCTGGACAAGGGAGCGACGATTTGGTGGCGGGGGGCGCTGGCCGGGAACGGCTCGATTGTCAACCTGATCGATACCGAGCAATGCGAGTCGGTCTCCGAACCTGAAGATCCGGCCAATTGGTGCAATTCCGGAAGGATTGTCTCTGGTCAACTGGTCAAAAAGTGACGCATGCCCCCGGTCACGAAGCCCCGAGAAAAGCCGGAAATCCGCCCTGCACCTCGAACACGACTGTGCTCGCGAGGCTCCAGATCCCGTCCAGATTTCGGGCGCGGGAAGACAACTTCGAAGCCGCTCGGTGATTAGAATCGCCATGCCGTTCGTATAGGCTACGTATTCAGACTGGAGAAACGAACGATGATCGAACGCTTGAGGAACAGTTGGGAACTCGTCAAGGCAAGCGGGAGGGTTTTACAGGCCGACACTGAGCTCCTCCTTTTTCCCGTCTTTTCAGGAATCGCCATGATTCTCGTGACGGTTACCTTCATCGTGCCGCTGGCAATCGGCGGCATCGCCACCAGTAAAGGTGGCGGTCCGGCGGTCGGGGCCTACATCGTCTTCCTGGCTTTCTACTTCATCCAGTACAGCGTGATCATCTTCTTCAACTCTGCGCTGGTGGGTGCGGCCCAGATACGGCTGAGAGGCGGCGATCCAACGGTATCCGATGGGATCAACATCGCGCTGAGAAATCTAACTTCCATTCTTGGATATGCCGCGATTGCCGCAACTGTGGGATTGATACTGAAGATCGTCAGGGACAAAGCCGGTTTCGTCGGAAAGATCCTGGCCGCGATTGGGGGTATCGCGTGGAGTCTGGCGACCTATCTCGTCGTGCCCGTGCTCGTCGCTCGAGGTGTGGGACCTATCGAAGCGATCAAACAGAGTGCTTCCATCCTCAAACGGACCTGGGGAGAGCAGATTGCCGGCTCGGTCGGCATCGGACTCGTGTTCGGCTTCGGAACTCTCATCTACTCTCTGATCGCCATTCCCCTCGTCGTCGTCAGTGCCGTGTCGGGCGCACCCGTCGCGGTCACCATCGGCCTCGCCGGAGTCGTGGTGCTTGGCTACATTCTCTTGGCCGTCGTATCGAGCGCGTTGAAGGGAGTCTATTCAGCGGCCCTGTATGAGTTCGCCACGACCGGCGAAGCCTCGATGTTCGATCGCACGCTCCTTGCTTCGGCATTCCATCGCACGCTCCTTGCTTCGGCATTCCAGACCAAGCGATGACCCTGGTCGGAGGAGCCGCCGGTTCGATGGGTACCCGTGAGCCGGCCAACCTCCGAGATGTGAGGGCCCTCGGGCAAGATGCCGCCGCGCATCCGACGCCCGAGGGATACGGCCGAAATCACCATCGCAGCCTGATCCTGCTCGATTCTTCGCCCCCAGTCCCCCGCCGGGCACACCTCTCCCCCGGGCAAACCCTCCAGGCGGAGGCCAAACCCCGCCATGAGGCGGAATCCTCGCGCTGAACGTGCCAGAGCAATCACCAAGAGTCTCGTGCTGCCACAGATCCTGAACTCCGATCGAACCTGTCAGCCCAAGTTCATCGAGGGGCACACTGATCTCTTCACCCACCGCACCCCCAGGACCAGCCGAGTTCGTGTTGAAAAGGGCCAAGTATCGGTCTCCGGAATCCGGAACGCTCGCGACCCAGGCAATGGATCCTCCTCGATTGAACAGCTGCCGGTTGCCCGTGCTGTGCTGATTGACCGACAGAACCTCCCGGTTGGTCAGAAGTGCCAGCGTGAATTCGTCATTGCTCGGCAGATCCCCGCCGAACATCAGGGGTGAACGGAAAATAGCCCACAGCGTCATGAGAGTGATCTGCTCGGCATGGGTGAGTCGCGTCATCCGATTGTCGCCCCGTTCTGCGCGGATTCCGATTCGTCCCAGGGGCAGCATGTCGGCATCGGGCCAGTGACCCGGACCTACGTAGGGACTCCACATACTGCAGAGAGCGAATTGAGCCTCGATGTCTTGCCAGCGATCCCAGAAATCTGCGGAGATCCGCCAAAGGTTCGCGTGCGTCATGACGTGCTCTGCATCACCGATCGGTGTGTCGCCGGGGGACAGGCTCAGTACGATGGGGCGGCCGCAGGCGTCGATTGCTCTGCGGATCATCTCGATCTCGGACGCGTGATAGGGGTGCGAAAGGTCATCCACCTTGATGTAATCGACGCCCCACGACGCATAGAGGCGAAGAATGGAATCATAGTATTCCTGGGCCCCCGGCCGACCTGCGACGATCGTATACATGTCGCGTAACCAGCGGCACTGCATATCCTTGCTATAGATGTCGGCTGCAGTGGCCGTGCTGTCGAGGATAGGCGTCTCCCTTTCGACGGCGGCGACCGGCACTCCCCGCATGACGTGGATGCCGAACTTCAGACCCTGGCTGTGGATATAGTCGGCCAGGGGCTTGAATCCCCGCCCGTCCTTAGCCGACGGGAAACGGTTGACTGCCGGGAGGAGGCGACCGTATTCGTCGAGGACGTAGTCGGGATTGGTCTGGTTGTAGCCATGGGCCGACGGATTAGTCACATACCAGCGAATGTCGACGACAACGTTACGCCAGCCGTACTCCTTCAGGTGCGCGGCCATGTAGTCCGCATTGGCCCTGACCTCCGCTTCGGTGACCGTAGGACCGTAAGCATCCCAACTGTTCCATCCCATCGGCGGTGTTGCAGCCCATTCGTAGAACGCACGTGGCGATGGCGAAGAGACCGGCTCGGCCGCCTGGAGAGCGACTGTGCAGAGCATGAGAATGGCCATGGCTCTCGCGATTAGTTTCAGCGAGCTCATCAGTGTCTTTCCTTTGCTTTTGTTGTTCATTGAAGACTACCGAACCTGGACCGAGGTCACCCGGTGTCCCGAGAGTCTCCGCAGGGCTGCGGGCCGGAGATCGCCGCCTCCCAAAACACCCCGGAGAACGCCGTGTCGATCGTCGGATCCTTGCGTCCGCTGGCTTTCACGTAGAGCAGATCACCGGGCTCGAGCGTCTTTTCCAGGTAGCGGACCAGGGCTGTTGCGGACGGGAAAGCCAGGATCGAAGGATCCTCGTCGCCTGCTCTCGCTCTCAATCCGTGATGGGCCCATTTCCCGAAAAGACAGACTTGATCAGCCACTTGCCGTGCTTCTCTGGCAAAACGGGGGTAAAGCCGCCGGGGCTTCATCCGATCATCGGACACATGGCCGAGAGCGAAGATGCGGCGACGGGCCCTGGCGTCACCCAGAAACTTGAGTGCCAGCGGCACCGTCCACGACGAGGCCTTCCAGTCGTCGCGAATCCAGGCGATTCCCCGTCCCACCATGAACGGCTGCACGCGCCGCGCGAACGGAGCGACGTTCGCCACCGCCTCGATTCCTTCATCCAACGGGATCCCCATCGTCAAGCCGACAGCCAGCGCGGCAAGTACCGCGTAGACCCATTGCTCTCCACACAGCCGCGTGTGGACCCTCAGATCACGCCCCTCGTGAGTGACGCTGAATGAAAGGCGTTCCGGCCACCGGCTGGAAACGTCCTTTGCCGTCAGTTCGTTGCCTTGGCCGCAACCGTAGAAGAGAACAGAAGCTTCTGAATCGGCAGCCATCTGGCGCACCCGCGGGTCGTCTCCGTTCAGAATCGCCCACCCGCTACAGGGAAGGGACTTCGTGAGTTTCCCCTTCTCGCGAGCCACCTCCTCGACGCTACCGAAGGCACTGAGGTGGTCGGAACCGACATTGGTCACGACTCCGACCTCCGGCTTCATCGTCCGCAGCAGGGGATCCAGCGTCCCCGGACCAAAAGCTCCCAGTTCGATCAAGCAGAAGCGATGGTGATGCCTGACTCTGAAGATGGTGCGGAGCATCCCTCCTTCGCGGTTCCGCCCCAGCGGGCTGGCGACCCCGGAGTGACGGCTGGCGAGGACCGCCTGGATGAGGAACTTCGTGGTGGTCTTTCCACAGCTTCCCGTCACTCCGATGAACCGGGTCTCTCTCTGGGATTTGCGATAGGCCGCTGCCAGGGGAAGGGCGCGGGTTCTGGCGGTCTGAAGAACTCGCTCCCTCAATTGCTGGTATAGGTAGGCTCCTCGTCCCGGCACGAATGGGATTGTACCCTCGAATTCCGATACAGTCTCGTTGAAGAATGGGTTGCAGAAAGGGAGGAGCAATGAAAGACAAAATCAACCGTCAATTTCGGCTTCGCTCGCGGCCGACGGAGCGTATCGAAGCTTCGAACTTCGATTTCGTCGACAGTACGATCCCCACGCCGGGACCGAAAGAAGCGCTCGTGCGGGTTCTCTACCTGAGCCTCGATCCCACCAACCGGGTCTGGATGAGCGACCGGGAGCAATACATGCCACCCGTCGAACTCGGGGAGGTAATGCGGGGCGGGGGCATCGGTGTGGTCGTCGAA
This sequence comes from Acidobacteriota bacterium, assembly GCA_037388505.1. GTDB lineage: Bacteria > Acidobacteriota > UBA6911 > RPQK01 > JAPXNP01 > JARRKC01. The sequence goes on from JARRKC010000036.1 coordinate 10,877, forward strand.
TCGAATTCGTCGCGGTACAAGGCAGGTGATCGCGTCGTTGGCGTGACGGGATGGCAGGACTACTGTCTCGCCGACGAGAGTGCCCACGCCATGAGAGTTCTGCCTCCGAAACTGCCCGTACCCCTTCCAACGATGCTGGGGGCGTGCGGCATGACCGGATTGACGGCCTACTTCGGGCTCTTGGATCTGGGACGCCCGAAAGCCGGAGAAACGGTGGTCGTTTCGGCGGCCGCCGGAGCGGTGGGTTCGGTGGCGGGCCAGATCGCTGCCTTGAAGGGATGCCGCACCGTCGGCATCGCGGGTGGGCCGGAGAAATGCCGCCATCTGCTCGATGAACTGGGTTTCGATGCGGCAGTGGATCGCAAGGCAACGGACTGGAGGGAGCAGTTGATCGCGGCGACTCCGGATGGGGTCGATATCAATTTCGAGAATGTGGGCGGTGAGATCATGCACGCCGTCATGGCGAGGATGAACCTCTTCAGCCGGATGCCCCTGTGCGGTCTGATCTCCGGTTACAACTCCTCCGAGCCCATGCTTGGTGATTTCTCGGCAATTCTGATCAAACGAATCAGTGTTCGCGGATTCATCGTTCTGGACTTCGCAGAAAGGTACTCAGAAGGGATCAGCCAGCTCGTCCAGTGGGTGAGCCAAGGCAGAATCAAGCATCGCGAGACGATCGTTGACGGTCTCGAACAAGCATCCTCGGCCGTCAATATGCTCTTCGATGGCGAGAATCTCGGCAAACTGATCATCAGGGTGGCGGACGCGGCAGATTGAGCGACCCGTAAACCAGGTGACAGACTCTGACAATCGATCTCGCCTCCGCGATTCCAGCCCGTAGCGGCGAGGACGGCCGACCCTAAGGAGCCGGGGCAGCCACTCCATTTCGGCATACTCGGGGAGTCCCGTCCGCAGCCGGGAGTGGCGTTTCGCTGTCGTCCGGTACACCGATGGGCTCTCCCAGCTGGCAGACATTCCTCAAACAGTCATAAGGCGACTCCTGGACGGGCAGATCGGTATTGTCCACTTGGTACTCCACGCCATACGGACCACAAACCTCATGACGGCAGTTGTTGGGCTCGTAGGGCGGCGTCTCCGTCACATCTGCGACGATCACCCAGTTATAACCAAAATCGCAGATTCGTTTTTCGCAGTCGTTCGGTGAATCCTGAGGCGGCACCTCCGAGTCGTCCTCTATCCCGACCGCATATCCGTTCTGGCACTGGGTTTTGAAACAATCATACGGGTCGAAATTGAAGGTACCGGTGATCGGCTGGTGAACGCAGCCCGCTCCGGGCACGTAGGAGTCCTCCGTGCATGGGTTGAAGTCCTGGCAGTCTATCTGCTTCGTACCCGTCAATCCGGCGGCACCCAGGCACGAATACGTGACCCGCTTGTAGCCGCCGTCAGGGTCGGGCACCCGGACCGTGGCGGTGAAGGTCCAGACCGCCATACCCGAAAGCGCCAGCCCGTTCCATGATACTTCGGCCGAGGCCAGGTAGGTCTCATAGCACGAAATAGGCCTGCATCCGGGTTGGCCGGCACAGACCGGATAACCGAAATCGTCCTCTTCTCCGGCAAAGAAGGCCAGACAATCCGGGCTCTCCGCCCCCTCGATGGACAGGTCGAGACTGTACGGCACAGCCTCATCACCGGTCGCTTGCAGCCGGCCATGCAGAACTCCATTCTCCGGATAGTCGACCGAACTTGCGCTCAGAGCTGATCCCGTCTGGTTGATCGTCACATTGATGGATGAACCCTCTTCCCCGTACTCGCCGGTGAATTCGAGGGCAGGCGCCCGACATATCTCTTCGGGACTGATGCTGTCGATTTGCCAGTTCCCGGCTATGGACGTGATGCATTCCTCGTCCACGTCGGCGACACGCTCCGCCAGGAGTTGATTCACCCCAGGATCGGTCAGTAGGGGGGCGGCCAGATCCGAAAGCCGGCTCAGGTACTCATGATAGAGGGAGCACCGATTCTTGGGAGCAGGCTTGCTCAGAAATGCGAGGATGCCCTCCTCGAGAAGACTTTCGGCCAACTCCCGGTAGCGCGAGTCGCCCGTCAGCGTCTGGAACATCTGGTCCAGCTGCAGCAGGGAGGTGACATCGGTCCATGTCACCATGAAGTCGGCCAAGGGGCCATCCAAAGGAGGGAGCGGCAGGTCCGACCGCCTGGCAGGGTCCATGCCTGCCAGCACTTCCGCCCAATACACCGCTTCCGAAAGAGTCAGCTGTGCTCCCGTGTAAGGACTGAAATGGTAGACCTCTCCTCCAATCAACTGATCGGAGGATCGCACTCAAGGTGATCCGCTCCGACATGGGGGCCGACCCTCAGGTTGCCCGACGCTTCCGCAACGAACTCCGGCTCGCCCGCCAGATCACTCATCGCAGCGTCTGCCGGATGTACGACCTTGGTGAAGAGGGGAAGATTCCCTTCATCACCATGGAATACGTCCCGGGCGAGGACCTCAAGAGCATGCTCCGCATGACCCGAGGACTCAGCCCGGGACAGGCGATTGCCATCGGGCGCCAAATTGCAGCCGGTCTGATCGAGGCACACCGCCTGGGAATCGTTCACCGCGATCTGAAGCCCCAGAACATCATGATCGACCGGGAGGGAACCGCTCGGATCATGGATTTCGGAATCGCCCGAGCGGTCCGGTCGAGGAGCCAGACGGGGCACGGTGTGATGATCGGCACGCCGGAATACATGTCTCCCGAACAGGCGGAGAGCGAAGAAGTCGACGCTCGGTCGGACATTTACTCGCTGGGTGTCATGCTCTTCGAAATGGCGACGGGACGGCTGCCGTTCGAAGGAGCGACAGCGCTGTCGATCGCAATGAAGCACAAGCAAGAGGCGCCGCCGTCTCCTCAAGCTATCGACTCGCGAATCCCGGACGACGTGGATCGGCTCATCCTCAAGTGCCTGGAAAAGAACCCGGCCGATCGTTTCCAGACCGCCGGGGAGCTGCTGGCGGAACTCGATCGGATCGCCGGCGACATGCCTGCTACCACTCCCGTCAGGTCCAGACCTCCAGCCTCGACTTCGCGGCAGATTACGTTAGGCATCCCCTCCAAAAAGGTGCTGATTCCGGCCGTCGCCCTGGTCTTGGTGGTATTGGCGGTCTTCACGCTGTGGCCGCGCCGTGCGGCGCCGGTCGTCGCGAAGATCCAAAACTCCGCGATAGTCGTCGCATTCGAGAACCAGACGGGGGATCCCCGTTTCGACCACCTGCGCAAGGTGGTCCCCGACCTGCTCATCACCAGCCTGGAAAACACGGGACGAGTCCAGGTCACGACCTGGGAGCGGATGCAGGACCTCTTGAAGCAGTCAGGACAAGGGAACCGCGAGTTGATCGATCCAGAAGCGGGCTTCGAGCTGTGCCGCAGGGAAGGGGTCCGAGCGGTCGTGACGGGCAGCGTGACGAAAGCCGGCGACGTCTTCGCGACCAACGTGAGAGTGCTCGACGCTGACTCCCGCAGAATCCTCAAGAGCGCCTTGTCCAGCGGTGAGGGCGAAGACAGCATCATCCGGCGTCAAATCGATGAATTGACGGCGGAGATCACCAAGAGCTTGGATCCCCTCGGCTCTGGGAAAGGTTCGGGGTCCAGCGTGATGGATGTCACGACGGATTCCATGGAAGCCTATGCCGCTTTCGTCCGGGGGCGCGAGGCGTACGCGCTTTTGAAGATCGATCAGGCTCGGAAGGAGCTGGAAAGGGCAGTCGAACTGGACCCGGATTTCGCGATCGCTCTCTACTATCTGGGTCAGGTTCATGGAAGCCTTGCGGATCCTGCTTCCAGATCCCGCTACACTCAGCGTGCCGCCCGGAACGCCGCCAAGGTCTCGGAAAAGGAGCGTCTTCTCATCCGATACGGCGAGGCCCGATTCGTCGAGCGGGATCGCAGCAAAGCGATGGGACTCCTGGAAGAGCTTGTGACGAAGTACCCGCACGAAAAGCGATTTCTGTCGGAACTGGGCGCTCTATACCGCGAGGACAAGCGATTCGACGACGCCGTTCGGACCTTGCGCCTGGCGTTGGAGCTCGACCCCGACTACGGGGAGGCCTTGAACCAGCTGGCGTACACGTACATGGATCTGGAACGTTACGATGAAGCCCGAGACTGCTTCCGCAAATACGTCGCCCTCAACCCTCGGGACGCCAACCCCGTGGACTCACTCGCCGAGCTGGAATTCCGGGCCGGACGACTGGGCGAGGCCGCGGCCGGCTATCGCCGGGCCAGCGAGATCGACCCCGCCTTTGGTGCCAATGTCAGGCTGGCCGAAATCCAGGCCGTCCAGGAGGACTATGGAGCAGCGCTCCAAACGCTCTCGCTCTGGCTGCCGGGAGCTCCCTCGGACACTGCGCGGTCTCAAACCCATGGGGTGAGGAGTGTGGTCCTCCATCTGATCGGTCGCAGAGACGAGTCTCGTGAGGCTCTGAGAACTGCGCGCAGGCTGCTGACGCCTGTGCACAGCGAGTACCTGGCGGACGGCCTGGAAGGTTGGCTGGAGCTTGACTCCGGAGCTTTCGAAGCGAGCGACTCGGCCTTCAAGCGCTGGAATGAGCAGATCGTCCAGCTGTACGGAGATCAACCAGAACAGCACGTGGCTTTCGAACTGAGCAGGGGCTATGTTGCGGTGGAGCGCGGAGATGTCGGAGCGGCAGAAACGCTGCTCGAATCGGCGTCGAAGATGCTGAGAACGCTTTCTCCCCGAGAGCAGACGGATTACGCTCTTTTCACGGGTCGGTTGCGCGCCCGAATCCTGCTCGCGAAGGGCGACGCGGACGGGGCCCTCGCCATCCTCGGTCCCGCCTGGCCCGGCCCTATCCCCATGCTCATCCCCACCATCTACGTCACTTATTGTTTTCCCTTCCAGCAGGACGACCTGGCAAGGATCCATACTCGGAAAGGCGACTGGGACCGGGCGATCGCCGAATACAGGAGGCTGATCGAGATCGGTCCCGAACACCGCAATCGACGCCTGATCCATCCGCTCTACCACTACCGACTGGCGCAAGTGTACGAGAAGAAAGGAGCCAAGGCCGACGCGGCAGCGGAATACCGGCGTTTTCTGGAGCTCTGGAAGAACGCAGCTCCGGGACGCCCGGAGGTCTCCGACGCCCAACGGCGCTTGGAGGTGCTGACGGCGGAGGAGCCCGATTCTCGCGATTTGGCGGAACGCAGTCGTCCGCTGCTCATGTCAGGCCCACGATCGTCAATTGTCTGGTTTCACTCGTAGCGCAATGCCTCCGTCGGGTGGGTTCTTGCGGCCCGGCGTGCCGGAACCAGACAAGCCAGCAGCACCACCAACAATATCGCCGCGACCGCCGAGGCCAATACGCCCAGATGGGTGGCGCTGACACCGAAGAGCAGACTCTCCATGGCACGCCCGACGGCCCAGGCGCCTGCCAGACCGAGAGCTAGGCCCGGCGCGAGCAGTTGCGCGCTCATCTTGAGGAACTGGGCGAGGACTTGTCGCGGCCGGGCACCCAAAGCCATGCGTACTCCGATTTCCCGGCGGCGCTGCGCGACGGCATAGGCGATCACCCCGTAGGTACCCAGCGCCGTGAGCAGCAGTGCGATCGAGGCAAAGAGGCTCGCCAACAGCGCCGGCGAACGACGCTGAATCAGACTCGTATCGATGCGGGCCTGCATGGACTGGACGTCGTCCAGCGGTACTTCCGGGTCGAGATGCGCCATGGTTCGCCTCACGGTCGAGGTCATGACCGCAGGGGCCAGGCTGCCGCGGGTGATGACGTAAATGTTGCCCGCGGCATCGTAGCGATACGGGAAATAGACCGCGCCGAGTGCCGTTTCCTCGAGTTTGTCCTGCTTGATCGGGCCGACGATGCCGACGATCGTGAAGGCGTTCGCTTCGTCGAACACGGGCCCTTTGGTGACCCGGTGTCCGATGGCGTTGCCTCGAGGCCAGTAACGCCGGGCAAATACCTCGTCGACGACACAGACCCGCTCATTGCGACGGTTGTCCGCATCTTCCAGCAGGCGGCCTTGACGCAGCGGAATGCCCAGCGTTTGCCAGAAGTCGCCGCTGGTGGCGCAGTGGAAGTGGGCCCGGAGCGAATCGCCCGGCTGCGGCGCAACACCCTCGCCGACGATGACCTGGTTGTTGTCCTGGCCGGTAAAGGGAACAACCGTGGAGACGGCCGCCGAAGTCACGCCGGGCCGGGCGCGCAGTTCCCCAAGCAGGCGTTCGACGAAGACCAGGCGGGCCGGTTCATCGCCGTATCGGGCGGGAGGCAGCCCGATGTGTCCAGTCAGGACCTGCTCCGGCTGAAACCCGGGTGAAACATGGAGAACGCGTTCAAGGCTGAGACCGAGCAGGCCGGCACCTGTGAGCAGCAGGAAGGCCAGCGCAATCTGAGCCACGATGAAACCATGGCGCCACCGCTGGACGGCCCGACCGACCGTACCGCTGCGTCCTTCCGCGTGCAGAGCCGGTGCCAGACGCCTCCGCAGATGAAAGCCTATGATCGGCAAGGCAAAGGCGATACCAACGAGAATCGAGCCGGCCAGGGCGGTGACAGCCACACGATGATCGAACATGACCTCCCGGCCCAAGGGCAGCGCCGATGTTCCGAGAGTGGACAACATGGAGATCCCCATCGCGCCGGCGATGAGGCCAAGTATGCCGCCCGTTCCCGCGAGCAGGATCGTCTCGATCAGGACGGTGCGGGCCAAACGCCAACGGCCCGCTCCGAGCGCCTGGCGCACCGAGAATTCTCTGGCGCGGCTGCCGGCACGGATGAGCAGCAGATTCATGAGATTGACCCCGCCAATCAGCAGAAGAAACAAAGCACCGCCCTGGAGGAGGATGAGAATCGAACGCACGCTGCGGACGTGGTCGGCGTGAAGAGGGTAAAGGCTCGTGTGAAAACCGGTGCCTTCCAGCAGGCTGGTCAGGCGCGGCTCGTCTTTCATCTGTTGGGCGTTCAGAGCATCGATCTGCGCCTGAGCCGCGGCCAGAGAGACCCCTGGCGCCAGGCGTGCGATCACCTGCGCGTTGGTATTGTGGCGTTGGTACGGGCCGCGATCCTGCGGGTCGGAGGCCAGGGGGAAGAACAGGCTTGCGCGGCTGGACAAGTAGTGAAAGTCAGGCCGGAGGACGCCCACGATGGTTGCGGTTCGTCCATCGACTTGGATGTCACGGCCCAGGACACTGGGATCGGCGTTGTAGTGGCTGCGCCAGTAGGCGTCGGTGAGCACGGCGACTCCGCTGCGTGCGACGCCGGTCTCTTCTTCGGTGAAGAACCGACCCAAAGCGGGCTTGACGCGCAAGGTCTCGAAGAAACTCGGTGTGACATGCTCGCAGAAGACGCGCTGCGGCTCTTGTCCGGCGGCGTCACCGATGACGACGCTGCCGGACCGGAGGGCGGCAGTGGAGGCAAAAGCCGGGATGCGTTCGCGCCACTCGTAGCAACTGGTCAACGAACAGGCCTGATGCACGACGCCCGCACCGGGGTAGTTATGGAACGCAATCACCAGGCGGTCAGGTTCCTCAAACGGCAGCGAGCGAATGAGAGTAGCATCGGTGACGGAAAAGACGACCACATTGGCCGCAATGCAGACGGCCAACGTGGAGAGCGCCACGATGGTGAATCCCGAACTCTTTCGCAGCTGCCGAAGGGCATAGCCAAGATCGTTGATGAAGGCCGTCATGCTCCTCTCCTCCTTCTCATTCATTGTCCGAGGCTCGGGGTCGGTCGTCCCAACGACGTCGAAGTCCAGGAACTTCCAGTCCGCGTAGTGCCGTTCGAGGAAGAGCCCCAGCGGTACGTCCTGATCTGACGGAGAATCGGGCCGTTAGGTTTAGCCGGTCTCCGGAACGATCAGCTCTTTTCCCGCGAAGGGGAGGGACTCGCCGCACGGGCTTTTGAACTGGACTTCCTCGCTCGCTCGAGCCTGCTCCTAACCGAGTACTTTCCCGAGTTCATCGGGCGTCCGGTCGGAAGCGGGTATATTCGCGTCAAAGCAGACCACCCGCTGGCCTGCTCTGCGATCTATGGAGCGTGGAATCTCTCGAGCTTCGCCTTCAGCCCGCAGGCCAGGCTTTTGTCCGCCAGCACCGTGTTGGGCGTCCTGAAAACGAAGAGGGCTGGGCGAGGCGGTGAGATTGAGCGTGTGGTTGCCAGGCTAGCGTTTGCCCCAGCGGTACTTCCTGTTCTCCCGAAAGAAGTCGGCCTTGCAGTCAAGGCAAAGGCCGTTATGGCAGCAGATGGTGCCTCCGCAGTTGGGGCAGGCCCATTTCGCCTGTTCTCTTTCGAGGAAGCCTTCCATGCCGGTCTCTTGAATGGCGTTCAGGTTCTCTAGCATGCTCAGGTGGTACTTACTGCGGTAGCGATTATCGAGAGCGCGGAGGCGTCTGCAGGGAAAGTCGTTGCATTCGAAGCAGAACCGGACGCGCCCTTCGCCCAGCAGGTCGCACTTGCCTGCCATGAAGAGGCAGTTCTCGCCGCGAGGCAGGCAGCCTTCACAGTATGTCCGGTTGAAGCCCTTGCTGTTCAAATCTGTTTCCCTTGCCAGAAAGCTCATGCATACAGCGCAGTTCATGCCGCAGGGGGCGATAAGGCTTTCCTTCATCTTGAGCCACCGTCTTACGTCTAGCCGTGAAAAGGGATGAACGCTTCGGCAGCACAGGTGCGGCTTCCCGGACCCTGTCCGTGGAGCGATTCGAAAACCTCAAAGAACATCTGCCGACAACGTGCGGTTGGTACGCTCATTTCCTTCGCTATCACCTATAGCCTACTTGTCGAGCAGGGAGAAGAGAACAGCGGAAGAGAACAGGGGACACTGTTTCTTTCTTGTTCTCACTCGCGCATCTCTCCAGTGCAGTTACCGTTTCCGTTGAGCGCGGCACGTTCCTCAAGATCAAGCGACTTACCGATTGTGGAGCGGCCTGTTGTCTCGAGGCTTCCGAACGACTGATCAACCAGATCTGTCGGTTGAGGGGCGGGCCCAGAAGCCTTTGGGCTTCGGCGACGGTTCAGTCGACTGTCCAATCCCCGCCCCAGCGCGTACCAAGTCATCCAGCCAATTCGAGCCAAGCGGGCAACCAGAGTGTCAAGGGCGGAACGTAAGTGACCAGGATGACGGCGACGGCTCGGATGCCCAGGAACGGCAGGGCCGCCCGGTAAACCTCGTCCAGCCGGCGATCGAAGCGGTAGGCGGCCAGAAACAGGTTCATACCGACGGGCGGGGTCAGATAGCCCAACTCCAGGTTGATCAGGAAGATCACGCCCAACTGCAGGGGATCTATTCCGAAAGCCAGACCGATCGGCGTTAGCAGCGGGACCATGACCGTGATGGCCGAGTAGATGTCCATCAGACATCCCACGATCAGCAAGAAGACATTGAGCAGCAGAAGAAACGCCAACGGCGACTGGACGAAGTTCTGCACCCAGGTCGTCGCGAGAAGGGGGATCTCCTCGATGATCAGATAGTTCGTCATGCCCATGGCGACACCGAGGATGAGTAGAACACCGCCGATCAGCGTGGAGGCTTCCGCCACCACGCGCAGAAGGTCCCGACGGAGGGAGAGTTCCCGCCGGATTCCGAATTCCAGAACGAGTGCGTAGAGCACCGTCACCGCAGAAGTCTCGACGAGTGTCGTGAAGCCCCCAAGGAGCCCGGTCAGGACCAGCACCGGGATCGCGACCTCCCAGGCCGAATCCCGAAGCGCCGCCAAAGCCTCTCGAAACGCAAACGAAGTCCGGCTCACAGCGTGACGTCTTGCGAACAGGATGACAAAGCCGATGACGATCACGACTTCGACTCCGGCCGGAAGAACACCGGCGGCAAATAGCCTCCGAATGTCCACCTGGGCCACCACGCTGTACAGGATGACAGCCAGTGACGGAGGCAACAGCAGTCCGAGCGATCCCGCGGAAGTCAGAAGACCCGTCGTCAGTTTGTCTCGATACTGCTCCTGAATCAGCATTGGGTAGAGGAGTCCTCCGAGTGCCACGATCGTCACGCCGCTTCCGCCGGTGAAGCTGGTAAAGAAGGCGCAGGCCAGGATGGCTACAACGGCCACACCCCCGGGCGCCCAACCGAAGACGGCCCGAAACAAAGCCACCAGGCGCCTGGGTGTACCGCCGGCTGCGAGGATATAGCCGGCCAGCGTAAACAGCGGAATCGTCGGCAGCAGGGGTTTGACCGTCAGGTTGTAGATCTCGACCGGGATGGCGGAGATCGGTTCGTACCCGCTCCAGAGCAAAACGGCCGCCACGCCCCCCAGCACGACGAAGATGGGGGCCCCCATGGCAGCTCCAAAGGCGACGGCTATGACCAGGAGGATAGTGAACCCCATCGTATGGAACAAATCGGGCATCAGGGTGACCGCCAGAAGCAGGAGGGGAGCGGACGTCGACGTAACGAGTCCACGCCACCCGTCGGCTCCCTTCGCCCACAGCCGCAACGCCAACACTGCAAAACCGAGCGGAATGACCACTTGAAGCGCCCAGACGGGGATCCCGAAGACGACGGTCTGGCCACCCTGACGCTCGGCAAGCACGAAAGAGATTCCCCCCAGCATTGCTGCGGCACAGACAGCCAAGCCCAGACCTGCCGCGAAGGGCCTTCCCCAGCGCGCCAGACCCGCGGGCAGAAGGGCCTCCGTGGCCAGCGCCAGGAGTCTACCTTCTCGGGCCGCAATGGCCGCTCCGAAGAAGGCGACCCACAGGACCAGGTGCTGCGTCCAGAGTGCGGAACCGGGAATCCCAGCGGAAAACACGGCCCGCAACAGGATCTCGAGGAGCGGCAGAACAGCCATGAGGAGAAGCGCCCCGGTGCAGACCAGATTCTCCAGGCGGTCAAGCGTCTCACGCGGCAACCGCACCCGGCACTTCGCAAGCCGCAACGCCTGCCGGAACCAACTGGTTGTCGAGAGGCTAGGGGGCTGCATGTTGGCTTCGGTACTCCGTCACGAGCGACTGGACTCTGTCGAACAACTCAGCCGGCACCAACTGTTCCCGGACCCGCGGATAGGCGGCTTCCGCCTTCTTCTTCCATTCGGCAAGCGCGTCGGAGTCGGGCTGCCATACCGTCAGCCCGCGCGCGATCATGGCTTCGAGTGAGGCTTTCTCTCGCTGCCGGGTCTCTTCTCGGAGGCGGGTCCCGACTTCACGTGCGATTTCCCCCAACCGAGGCTGATACTGGGCAGGAATCCGATGCCAGTCCTCGTTCCGAACGATGAGGGCCCCCTGTAAAGGCGCCCAGCGCATTCCGTTCATGTTGGGCGCGTCGCGATAGAGATTCGATGCTTCCGCGAAGATGACAGGAACGTAGAAAGCGTTGATCAGCCCTGTCTTCAGTCCCGTGACCAGCTCGGAGGTCGGGATGGGGACCGGGCTGAATCCCGCCCAGCGAAGGATCTCCACTGTCCTCGGCTGTGTCGATGAGGCAGCGAGCTGCATCCGTTCAAGGTCTCGCGGGGTGAGGAGCCTCTGTTTGCTGAAGAAATGGACCCATCCCACATCGGACCAGGTCAGGACGGTGAATCCTTTTTCGGCAAGCCGCATTTCCATTTCAGGGTTGATCCGCTCCCGGACGAAGTCCCAGTCATCGTAGCCTTGGAACATCAGGGGAATCATCAGAGCGAAGGCCGAACTGTCGATGTCGGCCAGTCCGGCATCGGAAACCGCGACAGCCTGCAGCTGGCCGATGCGCATCTTCCGAATCATGTCGCCTTCATCGCCCACAACTCCTCCGGCATAAATCTTGAGCTGCACCCCTCCCTGAGTCTCCTGCTTCCATTTGAATGCCATCTCTGCAAGGATCTGTTCCCAAGCCGATCCTTTGGGGGCCTGTGTTCCCATCTTGATCACTACGACGGCCCTCACATCGATCAGGAGCAGCGTCAGACATAGGAAGAACACGCAGAACCACTTGCCTCTATTGCTCATGACCGCCTCCGTTCTCCAGGAAGAGATCGCCCTCGTGCGCTTTGAGCCATCGGGCCCGTCGCTGGGCCAAAGTGTTGAGCAGAAGATTCGCCGGTGCGGACCCGAGGTCGCAATTCTCGGCTTTGTCTACGAGTTGGTCGAATTCCGCCCGATTCTGCGCGGAGACGGATATGCTCTCCGCCCAAGTCAGCCAGATACTGCAGCGCTTTCCTCCGGAGAGTCGGAGCGCTTGCTGGAAATGGTCACGTGCACGCCTGGTCGAGCCACCGACGACTTCCGATTCGTAAAGGACCAGGAATTCATGAATCGTGCCCTCGTCGTAAGTGGGATCGAGTTCGAGTGCCCGCTCCAGAAGAGCGCCGACAACGGCGATATCGGCCGTCTTCTCCGGATCGTCGAGGCTGACTCCGACCAGCAGTCCCAGGGACGCCGCTGTCCACACGGCCAATGGAACGTCTTCCCGGTCGAGGGCCAGCGATGCCTCAGTCGGACTTCGTGACAGTCGCGAGGAGATACCAGGGTGTCGGACCTCCAAGCCCCGCAAACCGTAATGAAAGGCTCTCGAGTACAGCCGGGAAGCCCTTCTCCGGATCTCGAGGGCACGGTAGAAATCCTCGTCCTCGACCCGATCGGCCTCGGGCTCCACGAAGCCGTATGTGTAGAAGACGAACCCCTTCGTGGCGGTCAGCAGTAGGCCAGGGTGTTTCGGACTCGACTGGAGAAGCGTTTCGATGGTCTTCAGATTGAAGGGGAGAGCCGCCTCGACCAACTCCGGATCATCATCGGAAAGGTAAACGGTCTCCGCCTTTCCAAGTACATCAGCCAGGGTATTGACGGCTTTCTTTTTCAGGGAGCAGCCGAAGTCCCCCGCAAGGCACAAAAACAGAGAGAAGATCAGTAACCTTCTCATGGTGGATTCCTCCTTACGGCTTCCGAACTGAGTGCACCTATCAGTGGATACAGTTTCGATATCGGGAGGTTACTCGCCGGTGACCCTGTCCCCGGGATTCCGATAGACTGCGGCCAAGCCGCCCCGGCCTGGCCCCGGGTTGCCGCCGCCCTTTCGATTCTGGCGCCCCCGGGCAGGGGCGCGAACCCGTGCCGTAGACCCGGCACAATGTGTTTCTATCGGGATCCTGCGCCCGAAGGCCCACCGTTCATTCCTGCCGTCGATGGGTGTCGCGATTGGACAGTAAGTGCCAGACTCACACCGGAAGTCCGTGTTGATAGATACTTACGACCGCATTTCGTGCGTGTCACCATCACCATGTCACCATCACCAGTTTCAACCGGCGAGAAGTTGCTGGAAAGGGGCGGGAAGACGAAAGAGAAAAACAGTGTCCCCTTCTCCCCCCTCTCCCACCGATCCCCTGCTGCCACCCGTCCATGACGGTCGACGAAGTGGTCACGGTCGCGGTCGTGCTGACTATCTCCACAGACGCCTTCACGGGAGCATGAGCGGGATGACCGGCATGGTAGCGAATTGGCCGGGGCGTGTCTGGAGCACGGTGGCGGCAATCGCCCCGTCGACGCGCACTTCCAATGTCCCCTGGAATTCATCGAAATCGATGTCTTGCGACCAGCCGAATTCGTGGACGAACTGAGCCAGATGGCCATAGCCTGCGACCGACTCTTCGGCCGTCGCCACTTCCTGGCTGGTTTGGTCACGGAGGTGCACCGTCATCTTGACACCGGTCGCGCGAAGGTTCATCACGGCGAGTCCCGTATTGACGAAGAAGATACCCAAAGCTCTCGTAACTTCCACCGGTGCCAGGAAGCCCTTCGCCAGGACCGGGCTGGCGCCTACTCCGGCGAGTCCCTCCGCCCCTCCGAAGAGAATCACCCCGTCCAGTGGTTCATAGGACTTCACCGTGACCGACCCCACACTCAGGGGACCTGAGCCGTCCGTTCTCAGAAAGCGTGAGCCGGCCGCCGGGAGCAGGACTTCCCCTTCGCCTGCCCAGATGTCTCCGTCGAGGTCTACCGAAAGGGGCAGACCGTCATCGTTTCGGAGGCGAAGCAGGGCTTCCGCAGTTCCTGTTGGAGTGCGATTGACCAGCATGATCTGACTGAAAAGCAGACCCTCCCCGTCGGCGAACTGGGCAAAGTAGAGTTCGTGCACCGGGAGTTCGCGGATGAAGATATCGGTTTGACCGTTTTGGTCTTCCGGTATGAGATTGGACGCATCGGACTGAAAAACAACGCCACTGCCGTCCGCAAGGAGAATGGGGAAACTGCTGGCTCCGTTTCCTTCCGAACCGTTCTGGCTCACACTGACTCGGGAAGTCTCGCCCGTCAGTCGATCGTGGACGAACACGTCCGTTGCTCCATTGGTGTCGTCGGGCACCAGGTTGGAGGCGTCCGAATAGAATGTCACGTATCTTCCGTCCCCTGAAAGATAGGGATAGCGACTGTCGGCATCCCCCTCGACGCCCTGGCTGCTGACGCTGACCCGGGTCGTCGTCATCGTCGCGCGGTCGTAGACGAAGGTGTCGACCGACCCGTTGGTGTCACCCTCCACCAGATTCGTGGCATTCGACTCAAAGGCCACGTATCGACAATCGGCGGAGATGCTGGGCCACTGGCTGGCGCCGTTGGACTGCTCGTCTGCGCTGACAACGCTGACTCGTATTGTCTCCCCGCTGCGCCGATCGTGAAGGAAGGTATCGCGCAGGCCATTGGTATCGCCGGGCACGAGATTCGAAGCGTCTGAATGAAACACCGCACAGAATCCGTCGGATGAGATATACGCGAGCCAACTCCAGCCGTTGCTTTCGGTACCTTCGCTGCTGACGTTGATGCGGCGAGTCTCTCCGGTGAGCCTGTCGTGGACGAAAACGTCGACGACTCCGTTATTATCCTCGGGCACGAGATTGGACGCCTCGGAATTGAAGTAGACATACCGACCGTCGGCGCTGATCTTCCCTCGCTGGCTCAAACCGTTCGCATCGTGACCCGACGAGTCGACGCTCACCCGGGTGACCGTCCCGGTTTCCCGATCGCGCACGAAGACGTCTCGATAACCATTGGTGTCGTCTGGAACCGCATTCGTCGCCAGGGAGTCGAAAGCAATCCAGTGCCCGCCGTCGGAGAGCGACGGGATCAAACTGTCTCCGTTCAATTCATTGCCTGCTGCATCCAGGCTTTCGCGGGTGACTTCCCCGGTCATGCGGTCAAAAATGTAGATGTCAGCTACGCCGTTCGTGTCGTTCTCAACCAGGTTCGTTGCCAGTGACCTGAACGCAACATAGCGACCTTCCGGCGAGACGTTCGTGTAGTTGCTCAACCCATTGGCTCCGCTTCCCTCGGAATCCTGGCTGGCTCGTACGATCCGGGGCTTCGTTGCCTGCCCTCGAGCATCCTGCAACATGAGGGGCAAGCAGAGTGCAGCCAGAAGGACGACCATATTTCGTCCCCGTGTTGATACCGTCGTCTGATACTTGAAAAGCTCCCCTCTCTTCTCGAAGACCTCCATGTTGACCTCCTTCGATGCGGCCCATGCTGTTGTCGAACCCGTAAACATCGCGCCGCCGCTGAAACCCGGGGAAAGTTCAGACGATGGGGGCAAGAGTGAGCATCAGTGGGCAAGCTGTGCAGCCGGGGTGGAACCGGTGGGAGCGAAGGCGTGGCGCGCTCATGATGACAGCCGCGATTATAGTCGGTTTAACTCGGAATCAACATGGCACTCGAGATGGTTTGTCTCCGGAGCCGGTTCTGACCGGGACCAAACCGAACGAAAACCCTGGCCGCCGGATCTCCATTTCCCCTAGAATGGATCAGCGGAGAGCGACGGCGACGAAGGTCGTTCTGAAACATGACTCGAGCAGGCGTGTGCCAAACCTGCGGAAATCTCCTGTCGCAAGACTCGGCCGAGGGGCTGTGTCCGAGATGTCTCTTGGCGCTGGCCCTGGATACCGGCGAGCAGCCGACCGTGATGGGGAAGACCGTCATCCACTATCGGGTGGTCGAACCACTCGGCGGAGGCGGCATGGGCCTTGTCTACAAGGCTGTAGACACCCGGCTGGGCAGGAGTGTTGCGCTCAAGTTCCTTCCCGCCGTATTCAACCGGAACTCCGAAGTTCGTGCTAGGTTCCACCGCGAAGCCCGAATCGCCTCTTCGCTGAACCACCCTCATATTTGTACCGTCTACGACGTCGGCGAGTTCGAAGGCAGCCCTTTCATCGTCATGGAACTGCTCGAGGGGCAGACACTGAGTTCCGCCGCCTCCCGAGGTCCGGTTTCCATTCCGAGACTGGTCGAGTTGGCCGGCCAGATTTCCGACGGCTTGGCCGCGGCGCATCGTGCCGGGATCATCCACCGTGACATCAAGCCCGCGAACATCTTCGTGACGCCAGCGGGCGGGATCAAGATCCTCGACTTTGGCCTGGCCCGGGAACAGTGGACACTACCGAAGGACAGCGCTGCTGGAGACTTGACGCTGGGAGGCGTCGTCCTGGGCACGGTGCCCTACATGTCACCGGAGCAGGTCGAGGGTCGGACGGTCGATCATCGAACGGACCTGTTCTCATTGGGGACACTGCTCTACGAGATTGCCACCGGTGAATCTCCCTTCCTGCGCGACTCCCCCGTGGCAACGCTGCATGCCATCGTCTCGGAGACGCCCCGTTCCGCGATCAGCCTCCGTCCGGATCTTCCACGCGAGTTGTCGAACATCATCGACAAACTGCAGGCCAAGGATCCCGATCAGCGCTTTCAGACGGCCGACGACCTGTCCGATGCTCTTGGACAGGTCGATTTCGAAGCTCGGGGGATTCCGCGGTTTCAGGGAACGATACGCAAATTGTGGCGACCCTGGCGCTTTATTCCCCTTCTGGTGTTTCTACTGTTGTTGGCCGTGTTGGTCTTCATCGTTCGGGAACGGAGACTCAATACGCCCGAGATAACCTCGGTCGCCGTTCTCCCATTCGAGAACCTGTCGGGGGATCCGGAGTTGGAGTTCGTCGCCGATGGGATGACCGATGCGCTGAGTATCAGCCTGGCTCGCCTCGGCGGGGTCCGTGTGCCGTCCCGGACGTCGGTAATGCAGTTCAAGGGGCAGGAGCGAACCGTCACGAAAATCGCGCAAAACCTCCACGTGGATGCCGTGGTCGAAGGAGCCATCCGGACTTCTGAAAAGAGTCTGTTTATCGATTTTTCGTTGGTCGCCGCCAAGAATGACGAGATCCTGCGGTCCGGTGACTTCCGAGTGGACCGCCGGGATTTTGGCGAGATCCAGAACGACATCGCTCATTCCATTGCGGAGGAGATTCAGGGAGAGCTGTCGCCGGAGACGGAAAGGAAGATGCGCAGCCTGCACCCTTCCGACCCCGTGGCTTACGAATCATTCATGAAAGGGCTCTATCTGTTGAACGAGCGGGCATCCCTGGAGCGGGCGGTCTCGTACTTCCGTAAGGCGGCCGCGCGGGAACCTGGCAACGCTTTGGTGCATGCCTACCTTGCACACGCGTATCTGCTCTCGAGCTCCACGGGATACGGAGCCAGTTCTCCTGCGCTCGTGGTGCCCGAGGCCAAATGGGCGGCACAGCGAGCCCTGGAGATTGACGGGACGCTGCCCGAGGCTCACGCCGCGATGGGGATGGCCAGCTTCTCGTTCGATTGGGACTGGCGATCGGCAGAAAAGCACTTCCAGAGAGCAATCGAGGTGGCCCCGGACTACGCGACGGCCTATCACTGGTACGGTCTGATGCTCGCAGCTCGCGGCGACCTGGACGCCGCCCTGGCCAATATTCGGAGGGCCAAGGAACTGGAGCCGTATTCGCCGGTCATCAGTACGGCGATGGGGCGAATCTACTACTACCGGCGAGAGTATGAACAGGCCGAGCGCTACTATGACGAGGCACTGGAACTCGAGCGCGATTTCGTCCCGGGTTGGCTCGGGTTGGGCTTACTCGGCTTGGTCCGCGGGCAGTACGATGAGGCGCTGGCGGCGTTCCACGAGGGTCTCCCTCCCCAAGCCCAGGGGCTACTCCGGAATTTCGCTGCGGCGTTGCAGAACACGAACGGTCCGGCGACCCTCCATCGACTCTCCTGCGAGCCCGGTACCGAGGGCCACTGTAGTTTCTACCTGGCCGTGGCCGCTTGCATAAGGGGTCAGCGCGATGAGGCATTCGAGCATCTCGAGCAAGCCTATCAGGCGAAGTCCGAGTACCTTGTCTATCTCAAAGTCGATCCCGTCTTCGATCCCGTTCGGCCGGATCCCCGCTACCGGCAACTGTTGGCGCGGCTGGGTCTGGATGAGCAGGAGTGAGCGTAAACCAGCCTGCTCTCGGGCCAGGGTCGCGAGCCCGATCATCCGCGGAGATATACTTCTGGTACAGCGTCGAGACCAGCATCAAAATGGCTGCCAGGCCGACGAATGCGGCGACCCGATAGAGCTGACCGAGTCTCCAGAGGTCATAGAAGAAAAGCTTCAGCGTTGTGATGGCGATGAGGATTAGAGAAGCTAGCCGCGCGCCTCGATTCCCGATGCGGATCGCCATCAGCAAGAGAAACAACCCGAACAGGCCCCATGCCAGCGAGTAGGTCAGGTCCTGTCCGAAGCTGCGTCCGAACGCGAAGGTCAGGAAGGCGCCTTCGCTGAAGAAATCGGCGATCTCGATATTCATCCAAAGGAAGAGCAGGATGGTCGCAAGGGTGTATAGCAAGGGACCGACCGCGATCTTGACGTAGCATTCCTTCGGCGGGCGCCACATGAACGCGGCCAAAGCCAGACAGGCTGTTACCACCCCGTAGGTATAGAGATACCAGTTGAAAATGGGTATCTGCTGAACGAGATGATACGAAAAGACTGCGGGATTGGCGACAAGGCGGGCAAACGAAAGCAACAAGAGTCCGACGGCCCACTTCTTGAGGTTGGGATGGGGAATTCGATGGAACAGCCACACGAGCGCCGCACCTTCCAGGGCCCAGCCGATGGTCAGCCACTCCTTCTGGAACTGCAGCGGAAACACGAGTGTTACGAAGAAGAGAGCAACTGCCGCGAACAGACCCACCAGCGCACGTCGGGAGGCAAGCTCCTCCGGAATGATCCGGCTCAGCCAGATCAGCTGAGCGAGACCGATCAACGCACAGCAGAGGGGGAGCAACCCGATGTAGGCCGTTCCCCACGTGTTTGAGATGGCATCGTAAACCAGAAAAAAGTGGAGTGGAGAGGACACAGCTGCAGTGAACCAGGGAAGTGGGCGCCGGCGCATGACGCTCTGAAGGAGGAACGGGTAGAGCATGAAAATGCCGGCAAAGAGCAGGTACCAGGGCAGCGACAACCAGATGCGCGTCACGTCGAAACGGTGAAGATGCCACACGAATTCTAGAAACAGAACGGCACCGAGTGCGACCGAAGTGACCTCGTCGAAGCGGAGCAAATGGACCAATCCCAGCAGGAGGCCACACAGGAAGAGGCCCAGTCCGAAGACCGAGGCGGGATTCTGAATGTCGAGCCGCACTATGGTTGCTGCCATCAGGAAGAAGGGCATCAGGACTCCCAGAACGGGGACACTCAGGATGGCAGAACGACTGAGTTCGCCCAGGGGGAAGCCGTCTGCATCCCGCGTTGCCGACAGATTCCGGCCAGAGAGATCGATCAATCCGCGCTTTCTTCGTTCCAAAACCAGGGAGAACGCGAGAAAGGCCACGGTGAACGAAGCCAGGATGACGATCAATCCGGTGACATCAGCCGCATCCTCGAGCCGGCCGAGAAAAACCGCAAACGCCACCAGCATAAGGCCCAGGACTCCATAGGCCGTCCACACGACGCGCAACGTGTAGGCAACCATCAGGGCCATCAGACCCACTGCAAACAAACCGGCCCAAATGAGCCCTGAGAACGTGGCATCTCCCCCGACCAGCACCAGAATCGGAACGAACATCAACAGGGGAAACGCGTTAGCCCAGAGTGCGACCGCGGACGACATGGGCCGCCACCTCTGGAGAACGAGCGGAGACGCGGAGTGGAGGAGAGCGAACACCAGGTCGGCAGCCAGCGCCCAATATAGGTTATTTTCATCGGCAGCGACGAGGGTCCAGGTCAGGATCCACACGAAAGTGGCTGCTCCAACTGCGATCTGAGCTGGCAGGAACCTCTCGCTCAGACCTGCGAGAAGAAGAACTGCGGCGTTTAGCAGAAAGACGAACAGAAACGCCAGCCCGGGATGTTCACTGACCTGGGGAAGCCAGACCAGGACGAATCCAAGGCTCAGCAACGCAAGAATCGGCATTGCCGCGGCGGAAAGCTCACTGAACAGGTGATTGCGGCCGATTCGTCGCATCCACACTTCCACAGCGACATAGATCGAAACAAAGAGAAGATGAACCGCAATCGCCATCGGGATCTTCGTGGGGTTGAAGAAATGGGTCAGCCAGACGCATTGGGCAATGAAAGTGGCGACGGCGGAAAGTCCGATCAACCACGGCCAGTCGCGTTTCAATGCTACGGCAATCAGGCCGAGATCAAGGAGGGCAAGATACCCGAACAAACCCAGCGGATTGTCTTGGCCGGTCGATACGAGAACGGGAGTCAGGAATCCGCCCAGGAGACCCAGCAGCGCGATGTATCGCGAATTCAGGTGGACCGCCAGCAGGAACATGGTGACCGTGACGGCGATCAACAGCAAAAATGCCACGGACAGGCTGACGAACTGGTAGAAGTGACAGGCCGCGTAGACGGCTGCAAAGAGGATGGCCGGTCCCGCCGCACAGAGTGCGTGAGAGGTATAGCGATATTTCTCTACGAGGCGAAGTCCGGCGACGATCGCCCCGATACCGATTGCGGATCCGGACACGACTCGAACCAGTGGATTGAGGAGACCCTGCTCGATTGAATACTTCACCAGGAAAGAGATCCCAAAAAAGAGCGCCAGTCCCCCGACCCAGGCAAAGAGCCTGACCCCGGCCAGCCGTTCCCAGTCGATCCTTCCTGTACGAGTTGACCGGTTCACCGGAGCAGGAGCCGATGGGCCTCTTTGGACGGGTACCC
The DNA here is from genome assembly GCA_037388505.1 of Acidobacteriota bacterium. Lineage (GTDB taxonomy): Bacteria > Acidobacteriota > UBA6911 > RPQK01 > JAPXNP01 > JARRKC01. The sequence goes on from JARRKC010000036.1 coordinate 31,798, forward strand.
GGACAAGCTCTTCCTTCGGCGGGCTCTTTTCAACCTGGATTGGCTCAACCCGGGCCTTGGGAGGTGTGACCGTTCGGGCTCTCGGTTGCTCGATCCGGGATTCCACTGCGGCGGGCGCTCTTGCCAGCTCGGCTTTGAGCATTTCAACGTCTTCACCGAGCCGCTTCAGCTTGTTCTGAATCCTTCCACACTCCTCCAATGCTTGGCCGGAACGGGAGAAGGCGGAGAACACCAGTACAACGAGTGCCATCGCGAGGAGCACGAAGAGCAATGCGATTCCTTCGAGCATGTTTGTCCCTCCAGCCGGCGAGATGTGTTTGTTCCCAGTCGTCGGGTACTACAGAAAAGGGCCCGGAAGGTTACCTTCAGCGACTCAACGCCTGCATTAGATAACGGAGCTCGTCGTCGACGATCCGCGCGTCCTGGACCGTCTGAGCGATTTCGTTTCTCAGCAGTTCTCCCAGCCGCCGGCGCATGCGATGGACCGCCACCTTCACGGCGCCTTCGGTCAGCCCCAGCTCCCTTCCAACTTCCCGATACGTCCTCGAGGAGGTCTCGCCCGGTAGATAGGCCTTCAGGAGGCTGAAGCGGTTCTGGTTTCCGGCCTGGCTCATCTCATCCCGTAAGTCGTGGAGAGCCTTTGTCACGAGCGACTCGGCCCATTCCCGGTCGAAGGCAGTTTCGGGTGTCACACAGTCGCGTAGACCGGCGTGGAACCTCTCCTGGGCACCGTCCAGTGAGAGAGTCGGTTGGCTTCCGCCTCGCTTTTGGGCCCTGCTATGGTCCCATTCGTTGGTCAGAAAGTTCTTGAAGGCCGTGAGGAGGAACGTTCGAAACCGTCCCCGGCTCGGATCTGCGGCTCGCAGACAGCCTTTCTCGAGAAGATGCAGGAAGAATCCCTGGGTCAGGTCCTGGGCGCTCTGATGTGGGTACCCCCTCCTGCGCGCGAAAGCGTAGAGAGGATACCAGTACTGCGTGAAGAGTTGTTCGAGAGCGGCACGGGACGCATCGCTGCCGACATCGCCGGCCGTGAGGATGAGGCTCCAGTGACTGGTCGTAAACCAGCGCGGTCCGTGGGAAGGATCTTTGTCGGGCACCGGGAACCTCCCGCTGAACGATTCTACCGAAACGGGAATGGAGCGGCAAACCAAGGAATAGGGCTTCGAAACCTCGGCCCGGCGTCCGGACGTTGCAGCGCCGGTTCATCACCACGACCCGATCTTCAGCCAAAGAGCCCCGGCGGCCTCCGTCCAGGAGTCAGGGACACTGTTTTTCCCATCATGCTGGTGCTCCATCACCTGAGCTCAGGAGTCGAGTGCTCAGGAGTTGAGGTCAGGAGTCGGGGGACGTCCAGGAGTCAGGGACACTGTTTTTCCCCATCATGCTGGCGCTCCATGACCTGAGTCCGGGAGTCGGAAGTTCAGGAGTCGGGGAAGTTCAGGAGTCGGGGACACTGTTTTTTTCCTTCATGCTGGGACGACCTGACGCGGGAATGGGTATCCTTGGTACGAACACTTACACCTCGCCGGAGCGGGCCGTCCGTCAGGAGTCGGGGACACTGTTCTTTCCAATCGTGCTGGGGCAATCTGACGCTGGCACTGGGGACCTTGCTGCCCCTCACGTCACCCAAGCGCGTCGAACGTCGGACGGTCGGTCATTACGAAACTGGTCCCGTTGGCGACACCGCTCTCCAAGATCGTCGCGGGAGAATGTTCCCTCCTTCACGATTCCACAGCGGCGACATTGCATAGCATCGTCTCGGAGGCTCCGCGTCCCGCTCGATTCAAGCAAGGTCCAGCACGATGAATTTGAGTCGGTCTTCACGCTGAATCTGTAGAACCGCCGGACTCCCGAGTGGCATTTCGGCGAGAATCGACCGCAGCGATTCGACGCTCTGGACTTCTTTCCCATTCAGCGAAATGAGCAGGTCGCCGGGTTGGAGTAGCTCACCTGAATCCGACAGACCCGCCACGTGCGCCGTTACGAGAACTCCCGCCGGTTTTCGAAGCTCCGATGTCATCTTCAACAAAGACTCATTCAAGTCGATGGCCAGGATGCCGAGGCGGGCGACCAAGTCCGACTTGTCCGTCACTAACTCCAGGAAACTGTTCAGCTCGTCGGGCCGTTCCTCTACGGTGATCTTGGCCTCGACTTGATTTCCACCTCGCAGAACTGCCATCTGCATTACATCGCCAGCGACATGCCGATCGATGGCCCGCCCGAGCTGATGCATGTTCGCGATCGTTTGACCGTCGACGGTGAGAACGAAATCACCGGGCTGCAATCCGGCCGTGTCGGATGGCCCCCCCGGCTCCACATCCTCGAGGATCACGCCCCAGTCTCTTGGCAGATGCAGTCCGGCAGCCAGGGAAGGGGTAACGGAGAGGGGGACAATGCCGATATGTCCGTGGCGTATCCGTCCCGACTTGCGCAGCTCTTTGTAGACTCTCTGGACGACGTTGGATGGAATGGCAAAGCCTATTCCTTCGCTCCCACCTGAGTGCGACAGAATGAAGGTGTTGATACCAGCCAGTCTGCCTTGGGCATCGACCAAAGGACCGCCACTGTTCCCCGGATTGATCGGCGCATCCGTCTGGATGTAGACGCCTGGATCATCGGGTTCAAGTTGGCGTTCCGCGGAACTGATTACGCCCATGGTCACCGAATCCTCCAACGCCATCGGATTCCCAAACGCCAGTACGATCTGACCCTGGCGGAGCGCGTTCGAGTCGGCGAAAACCAACGGCTTGAGGCCGCTGCGGTCCACTTTGATAACCGCGAGATCGCTATCCTGGTCCATTCCGACCAGAACGGCAGATGCGGATTTCTTCTGCATGGGCTCGCCAGTTCCGCCGTCGGGGCCCGAACCGCTTTCATTGAGCCAGACTTCGATGTTTCTAGCGCCCTTCACGACGTGGGCATTGGTAACGATGAATCCTTCGCTGTCCAGAATCACACCCGATCCGGTTCCGCGCTGCGGAGCGACCGAGCCGTCGGGTGACCCCTCGAGGGGTCCGTATCCTATGGTTCGAATCTGAACGAGAGAGGGACGGATCTTCACGGACAGCTCCGCCAGGGAAGCGCTGAGGTCTCGGATCGCCACAGCGTCTTCGGTCTGGTTACTGGTTCGACAAAGACCCTGAGTCGAAATAAAACCCGCGCAGGCAAACAAGAGGACTGAACACTTGCCCCACGAAAAGGATTGACGACGCATGAACGTTCTCCTTTCGGAACTGGACAAAATCCACCGCACGCGGATGCACGTACCGGGGAGCGGGGCTCACATGGGCCGGCTGGAATTCGCGTATCGGGACATTCAGGGCTGCCAAGGGTGTCGAGGGATCCCACAAGGGAACAGCAGCGCCGGAAGACCGTGGAGAGGTGCGCCCCCATTGTCCAGTTGTCACTCTATCTCAATTCCGATTTCGGAGTGCAAACAAGCGGGGGGGCCGGCGTCGTGGGCGGTTTCCGGTGGACGATCCAGCACGGTTTCCTGCCGTTCGTTCCCGACTGGCGCTACGTGGCCTGGCGGTCCCTCGCGGTTGCATGTGGAGTATTGGTACTGATCGTGATCTGCCTTCGCACGCACCGCCTCGCCCCTCTGATCGTGGCGCACTGGCTCATGGATATCGTGGGCGGCGCTCATGAACGTCCGATTCTGAGGCGCTTCCGCGGAACGGACAAGCTTCTTCTCGCAGCTCGATGATCAATCACCCGACCGATCCCTCACTCGGGTTCGATGATGCGGAAGTTGCCGCTGCAGTGCATCAGACTCATCAGATACAACATGCCGTCGAAGTAGCGCTGCTCGCCCGAGGGAACGGGTGAGTTCCACAGTTCTTCGACGAAAGCCTTCGAGATGGGCCCGGGGGTAGCTGCGAGACTGCCAACGGCGGTCGTCGCCAGCATGCCGGTCGAGTGCCGGGTGGACAGTGGCTTGCCGTCGAGCGTGTAACGATCGGGGAAGGTGCTGATGCCCTGGCCGTAAAGGAACTTCTGGATGCGATCGCTCAATGCGGTCTCTCGAGGGTCCTTCTTCCACCAGGCGTAGTCCACCGACCAGTTGCTGGCGCTCCGCCAGGAGTCGGCGGCGAACGGTGTGGGCACGCCGTTACGTACGATCTGGGTCCCGTCAAAGTGGTTGCGGTCAGGAGTCAAACCAGTAACGGGCCCGGTGACTTTGTTGAACAGGTCGCGACTGACATCCGCAGCCTTCGCCCAAAACTCACGATCTTCGACCGGGCCCCAGCGCGCCCACAATTCATAGAAAGCCGGCAGATGGTACGAAGCATCGGTGAAATTGACGCGGGTGTCCGCGACAAAGCGGATCATGAAGTGATCCTCGTCGACCATCGGTCCGATCGTGGCCTCACGCGGCCGGTCCCAGGATGAGTGAAAGGTTTGAAGAGGAACGCCCTTTTCCGCGGCTTCCCTTTCACGCCTTTTGTTATTGGGGCTCGGCCAGGGATGGTTTGGCGGTATGAAGGGTGGATCATCCGGGTGAATTCGAAAGGGGGTCGTGCCGGTCAATACTGGATGATGCCGCATGCCGCGAAGCAACTTGTCGGCCTCAGCCTCGTAGTTGTAGATGCCTTCACCATTGCCCCAACGGTGCGCAGCAAAGTAGAGCGCCATTACGAAATATTCTTCACCGTCAGGTGCGGCGCCTACCGAGCGCGGCGTGCCGTCCGTGTTCATGGACCAGGCGAAGTAGCCCACGGAAGGGTTCTTTGGATCGGTGATGAGCATGTAGGTGTTCGCCCAGTTCCAGATGGCATCGAATTCGCGCTTCTTGTTCAGCTGTACCGCGATCATCATGCCGTAGCTCATGCCTTCGCTCCGAGCATCGTTGTTCGCCCAGTCGGTGATGTAGGCGAGAGACCCGTTGGCGTTGGCACCGGTCTCGAAGTAGAGCCGCTCTTCCTGCCCGTCTCCGTGAAAGAGCTGCTCGAAAGCCTTTTCAATCTTGGCGCGGCTCTCTGAGGGCGAGTGTCCCAGCGCGGCAAAGAGATCGGGATACTGATGCGTTTTATAGGCCCCGTTTCCGTCACCCGGAAAGCGGGGGACGTCACCCAGGGGAGCGTTGACGTGAGACTCGGGCGTCGAGAACCCGGAGGGAGCTTGCGCCGGCTTGGTTGAAGTCTGGGCAGTCGCCAGGCAGACAAGTACAAGCGAGATGATGACAATGAGGAGGCCCAGTCCGACGTACGAACGAGAATATGGCATGTGGATTCCCTCCAGAGTGAAGATTCAACAGACTATGCTCTCCGACTGTGAGAGTCAAACTGCCGACTTTTTGAAGGGGCAAGGGCGTTGCATATCGGCGTGAATGGCTAAGATTCGCGGAAACTCGTTCCCAGTTATTGTCATGGTTGTACCGCTCGGCCTTCTCACCATCCTGGGTGTGCTGATCGTCATCGGGGCCAGGACGATGTTCCCGCCACCCCCGCCGGGCCGACCCTCCGGTAGATGCTGCAAGAGGAAGAGCTGAGAGGACTGAAGGGGAGAGAGTAGGGGACACTGTTTTTCTCGACTGATGCCACCCAGCGTTGATCGGATGGCGTTGCCACGAAGTCTCGAGCGACCAGATCAGGGGCCGTGCTGCCACCGCGGAGAGTAGGGGAGAGTAGGGGACACTGTTCTCGACAAACGGACAAACGGTGTTTGGCCTACGGTTCGTCTGCGCTCGTGCGGTCTCGCTCTGCCGGTTCGTCCTCTCCACTTGGCGCATCGCTTCGGCCGGATCCTCCGGACCGCGTTTCGTAGATTTCGGAACTCGGACGTTAATGGTTACTGAAGGCGGTTTTCCGCGCCTTCAGAAAGGATCGTCCGATGCCACG
>JARRKC010000037.1:0-34931 GCA_037388505.1 Acidobacteriota bacterium
AGAACCTGGGCGACTACTACACCGCTGGATTCTCGAACGCCCGGACGGGGGTAAACGCCCACATGGGCGATTTCCGGCCTCCGCTGAAGCTCGTGCGAACGATTCCGCTCAGCGGGATCAAGTATCCCGGCGTGCTGATGGCTTTTGACGACTTCCTGCTCGTGGGAGCGGAGAGCTACGACGAGGGGGAATTGAACGATGCGGGTCGCTACCAACTCCTCGACCGACAAAGCGGAGAGGTACGGTGGGAGCAGACACTTCCAGGCCGAGGAATTGGCAACTGGTTGCCCGACTACGAGCCGGCCTATGCCGACGACATCGTGTTTCTGGCGGGGCCTGCGACGACAGCCGCCAAGGCCGTTCGTGTCTCCACGGGGGAGATATTGTGGAGCGACGACACGATCAGCGACAGATCGGGACGATCTCCCCTGATTTCGGACGGAGTCGTCGTCTACAGCGGAGCCGATCGAGTCGTGGCGGCAGAACTGGAAACGGGCGAAGTACTCTGGCAGATCGATGTGGAGACCGCCCCGGCACCGCTCTGCTCGATCGGAGACCTGGTCTTCTGGCTCGATCGCGAGCGCGTCGTCCACGCCGTCCGCCTCCGGACGGGCGAGGAACAATGGCGCAGCGGTCCGGCGCCGGGCACGCCGTTTCCCTTCGACGTGGCCAATCTGGTAGCGAGCGATTCCTATCTGTTTGTCAACATGTATCGATCAGGCCTCTCGAGCGGTGCGGGAAGCGTCGTGCAGGCCCTCGACCGGAAGGATGGACACGTTGTCTGGAGCCTTGAGCGTCCGTACGAATACGTGAGCAAACTGCTGCTGGCCTACGACCGACTCTATGTCATGGAAGAGGAGATGGGACTCGTAAGCACAAGCCACTTGGCAGCTTACGATCCCGATGTGGGTTCGTTACTCTGGAAGATTGACCTGTCTACTCACGGTGGGCCAAACGGTATGGCCCCGATTCCGAGTCTCTGGGGGAGTGGAATCGGCAATGAAGTTCTGTACTACCTTGACTACGCCCGCGGATCGATTCTCGCTCGCAACGCCTTGACGGGAACCGTCCTGGGGAGATGGGGCTCCAACGATGGTGTGACGGCGGATTTGTGTTTGGCCGACGGTCAGCTGCTGATCCTGGGCGCGAGGACTCTCGAGATCTACGAGCCATCCCACGGGATCTTCTTCGCGCACATTGCCGACGGCGGCGGGCAGACGACGCTCCTGACACTGACGAACATTTCTTCCGCTCCGACAACCGGAAGCGTCCATTTTCTCAATGACGAGGGTGAGCCACTCTCGGTTGTCATAGAAGGACAAGAAGCCTCCATGTCCACGGTGCCCTTCAGCATTCCCGCCCGTTCGTCGATCGCCATCCAGACCACAGGCGGATCCGAGGTACAGTCGGGATGGGCCCGAGCCGAGGCGGACCAGCCGATCCGGGGAAGTTCGATCTTTCAGTACTCGGGGATACGGCAAGGTGAGCACGGCCGTGGCGATCGCGGCGCCGGTCGGCGGAGGTCGTTGGGAGATGACCCTACGGCTCCTGGATCAGGAAGGCCTGGAGCTGGCGTCGCGAAGTATCTGGATTTCCTATGGAAACCACCTGGCTCAATTCATCGAGGAGCTCTTCCCCGACGAAGTGGGGGACTCATTCCAGGGAACCCTCGCGATCGAGTCGCCATTCCCGGTCGTCGTCACCGCCCTCCGCACGAAGAACGGCATCCAGCTCTCCAGCTACCCGGCCGCACCGACGGGTCAGTGAAAGATGCCCAGGGTGATGTCGGCGCTGAGGAGGAACACTCTCGAGAACCAACTGCTACAGGAGAGTTGAAATATGCGAAAGAACCTGTGGTTGGCTGTCGCTGTACTTGTTCTTGGCGGTTCGGGCGAGCCCATTCACGGAGAAGGTCAATTGAATGACTTTGTCGTGGTGCTTCCCCAGGTGGCCAAAGGGGATTTGATCGAGACGACCATCGTCTTTCTGAATACGTCGACGACCGCGGTCGACGTGGCGGTGGAGGCGACGGACGAGCAATTGCTCGAACCGACCAGTTTCGAGCTCGGTCCCTTCGAGCGCCGGGACCTGAAGCTGGATGCCGAGGGCGAACTGGTCAAAGGAGCGGTCCGCGTCCAGGCGGAAAGCACGATCTCGGTTGAAGGCCGGATCCGGACGCGCTCCGAGCCCGGCGGTGATTTCACATCGCACGTCACGATCTTGGCGGAGCCTTTGCAGAGTGAGGTTGTCATCCCCATTTCATACAGAAGCGACGGGATTGACAACACAGGCATTGCGCTCTTCTTCGAAGAAACCGGCTTTCTGGAAATTTCGGTCTACGATTCAGTCGGGAATCTGGTTGATGAAGGCGCAGAGATGATGGGAGGAATGGGACACCCGGACCGCCATGCCGCCTTCTTCTTCGACGAGTGGTTCGCTCCCCTGCTCGGCGATCGAGATGAATTTACAGGTTCTCTTCGACTCGGCTTCACGACCGGGATGGGTTTCGCCGCGACGGCGCTCTACACGAAAGGGCTCGAGTATTGGACCGCCCGCGTGCAAGAAGTGAATGAGGCCCGTCGCTACTTCGATGTGTACATGACACCGGGTGTGGCTGTCGATGCCTTGGACGGGATGTCGGTCGAATACGGATTCCAGGTGCATGAGGAATCCGAGTCCCACGCCACCGTTTACTGCACCGGCCAGGTCGCCCGAGCCGTCGAACGCGACCCCAGGGTCAGCAAGGTGATTGCCGCCGGGCCTTCAGGAGTCCATTAGGGTCGCAGGGGAACTCTCACGGGCCTCAGGGGAGGGGAGGAGTCTTACGGATGGGTCGTTGCTTACTGCGTTCGTCACGATGCTCGCGGCCCGGTGCCAGACGCCAAAGGCGTCGTTTCATCCCAGAGCCGTGGGCCGCGCCCACGGTCTGCAGGCGAGCGGGGCAGCGTTCGAGCGCTGAAGGCGCGATTCAATTCTCGGGTCAAGCGCTGCGGTGAGGTTTGAGTCGCGCCTACAGCACTCCAGAGAACCTGCGGAATCGGAAAAAGGATCTGCAAAATCGCCGGCTGGTAGGAGGAACGGAAGATGACATGCACCCGGCTTTCCTGTTTGGTTCTCGTCGGAATCGGATTTTTCGGTGGGTTCGCCCAAGGTCAACAGCTGCCGTCGAATCGGATCGATTTCGCCTATTTCGTGTCAGGCATCACTGCTGAGCTGAGTCCGTTCGCGTACCGGTCTCTCTGGACGGGATTGACCGTGATCAACCCTGGAACGGATCCTGCCGAGGTTGAAGTCCGGTTGCTCGGGCCTCCAATGTCCGCGGACAGGGTTCGGCTCAGGAGAGGGGATGGTGCATTGGGAGAATCCTTGGACAATCCCTTCACCCTTCCTCCTCGTTCCGGCCTGAGGCTGACTATCGAGATCGACCAATCGGGGATCACGATAGGACACCTGCAGGTCAGCTCCAACGTTCCACTGGCCGCACTCGAACACGTCCGACTTGTCGACGATCTGGGGGGGCTCGGGCCCATACCTATCATCCGAGTACTGTCCGAGGTCCAACTGCCGCCTGCGGAGGCGGTCTCCAGCTTCTCCATCAGCGTCGAGGAGACGGGGGCCGCCTTGACCGGGTTGTCGATTGCTCCGGCTGAAGCGGACACTCCCGTCCACGGCACTCTCACCCTGATCGACTCGTCCGGTGCAGAGCAGGGAACCCAAGAAGTGACCATCCAGCCGGGCGAGCAGTTGGTTCGTCAGGTCGTGGAACTGCTCCCGGCGCTCGCCGACATTCGTCAAGGCACTGTAGAAGGTCGCTTCGACGGTCCGGTCCTCGTTTCGGCGCTGGGAGCCGGTCGAGCCAACAACCGACTCGAGCGGAAACTGATTGCATCGATCGAGTGAGCCGAGTGTGCGCAGTAAGGGACACTCTTTTCGGGCCGGCCGTCGGCAACGTGGTCGGCACCCCGATCCGGTCTGGCCGGGCGGCACCCTGCCTTCTCATCTCGATGCGGGCGCTCGAGGAGAATCTCGATGTGGAATCGTCACTCCTTCGTTACGATCCGTAAGGCGCCTTCCAAAAGCGCCCCGGCCGCCGTCAATCCTTCCTCGGCATCGCGGGATCGGTACACTTGGCCGGGGGTCAGGTCCGGCAGACCGCTGGGGTAGCGCGTGGGGATGTAGAGCTTGTCCAAAAGCGCAGCCTGTTCTACCCACGACTCCAGATCGGCGATCAGCTCCGGCTGGGGGAACTCCTCGAGAAGCCGTTGAACCGAGTGACCCCAGGGCTCGGAGTCAAGCAGATACCATAAGGCTTTGACCGCCTTCTCCGCGCTCTGTTGAGCCAGAAAACAACACTGCGCGTACTTGTGCCCCTCAAAGAGCAGTCGAGCCGCCTCGAGATCTTCTTGCGCGGTTTTCAGCCAACGCTCAGCCTGGTAACGGTTCTTGGCTTGACTCATACAAGATCCTCCCCTCATTGAGGATGCGCCTCACAAAAGGTCGATCAGCCAGACGCTCCAGTTCCGAAGGGGTGTAGATGAGCAAATCGACAGGCCTGCGGGCGGCCCGGGTAATCTGCTGGAGCAGCCCGTCATAGCGGTCGAGGAAAGCCTTGCTCGTAGCCTGGACGACCAAAAGATCCAAATCGCTTCGACGGGAAGAATCTCCTCGGCTCAGAGACCCGAAAGCAATGGCCTTCAGCACGTGGTTCTTCTCGAAAACCGGCCGCAGAGCAACCGTCAGCTCGTCCAGTTCCGACACGCCCATACAATAGCACCGTTTCGCGTCGGGGTGGCCTTCTCGAAGCCGGCGCCCGGCCGGCGGTGTGCCCACCCAACAGTCTCGGAACAGCAACGAGCAGGTGACGAATAGTGGCATTCAAGAACACTGTCCCCGACTCCCACTCCCCGACTCCCACTCGGATTTCGGGGCTCAGCACTTGGATCCGTCCCTGAGTGCTGAAGACGCAAGGGAGCTTCTGAATGACGTAGGTGTGACCCACGTGCCCTCTCCTTCCGATCTCGGTTCGGTCGTCCCTCCGGGACTGGATGGGGATATATCGCACCGCCACCCAGGAGTGAACTCCTGGGCTAGGGGCGAGAAGCGCCTCCGGCGCTCGGTGTGCCCCGCATTGCCGAGATTCCGATTCCGGAGTTCACGGGTTTCGCGGCACCGGCGAGGCGCGCCACAGACTCGACCGAACCGAAGGCCAGGAACGATGCGGGAACCGGGCATGCCGCCACGGGGCGTGTCCCGGAGGGACGTCCCGCCTCTAGCCCAGGGCTTCGAGCCCTGGGTGGAGCTCTGCCCCCCACCATCACCCAAGCCCCGGAGGGGCGATCGAACCGAAAGCCGAGAATGAATCAGGAACCGGGCATGCCGCCACGGGACGCGTCCCGGAGGGACGTCCCGCCTCTAGCCCAAAGACTTCAGTCAAATTCCTTGATTCCTGAATCAACTTGTATCACTCTTGACATTCGACGATCTCAGGGGGAGACGGACGTCCGGTTCCGCACGAGAACGGGCCGGGCGAGAGGAGGGTGCATGCGCAAGTCGAGTCGGTTTCTCGTCGGGGTCTCCGTCTGTTTTCTTCTCCCGTTCCTTTTGTTCGATTCCCTCGTCTGTGCTGCAGAAGGTCGTTGGACCGGATCGAAGGCCATCGACGTAAGTTTGATCCGGTTCCACCCCGACAACCCGTCGCTGATGTATCTGGGTACGAATCGTGGCCTCTACGTGACCGACGACGAAGGCCGGACCGTGACGGAACTCAAGAGGAAATCGCCCATTGCTCTCGAATTCGACCCGACCGCCCCCGACACTCTCTACGGTTTCTTCGGGCAAGAACTGCTTCAGTCCGACGATGGTGGGCACGAGTGGCGACTCGTGGCGAGTTGGACCGGGCCCACTCCGCAGCAGTTCGTCATCAACCCGATCACCGGGCAATCTTTCTACGTCGTCGACAGCAGCGGCTCGATCGCTCGAAGCGGCGACGGAGGCAAGACATGGGCGGACGTGACGCCGTCCCCGTCCGAACACGCTTCGTTTCTCGCTGTCAGTCCTGCCAATCCGAATACCCTCTATTGCGGAACTGCGGAGGGCGACGTGTGGCGAAGCGACAGCGGTGGGGCGGACTGGGAGTCCCTGCCTTCTCCACCGTCCACCGGAGCGATCCACTCGATCGTGGTGGATCCCCACGATCCTGGCGTCGTCTACCTGTCACCTCTCGGGGAAGGTCTTCTGAAGAGCACGGATGGGGGGCGAAACTGGACACGGATCAGCGACCCGATCACCCCGTACACCGCCACGATCTTCCTCGTCTGGATCGATCCGGAGAACCCGGACGTGCTGCTCGCCCGTCGAGGTGGTCTCTACAGATCGCTCGACGGCGGCGTGACCTGGAGCAGCGCTGCGCGGAGTCCCGAGTCCGTGGGTTCGGCGTTCCGCGAAGCCCCCGACGGCACCCTCTACGTCGCCGGGGAAGAGCGGCTCTTCAAGAGCCCTGACCATGGAGTGAACTGGTTTTCCACCCTTCCCACCGTTGAGGGGATCGACCAAGACAAGCTCGTCATCGATCCCCAAGACGAGAATCGGATGTACGTCCTCGTGGGACGGAGCGTGAGCAGGAGTGAGGATGCAGGGCGAAGTTGGCAGGACCTCCCTGCGATCGTTCCCGACGGAATCGTGGATGATCTCGAGGTCGATCCCCATGACGGGCGGATTCTCTACGCAGCCGTTGCGGGTACGGGCCTTTACGAGAGCAACGATCGCGGTGAGAGCTGGCATCCCCTGCTCGTTCGAAGTAACGACGACGGAAACACGGACTGGTGGGACGTTGAAACCCATCCGCTTCAGGCGGGCTACCTGTATGCGAGCAGGGAAGCAGACCTGCCGGGAAGCCCTCCCCGGATCTACCGGAGCACGGACGGCGGGGAGACCTGGACGGAGGGACATGCCGGCTTGCCGGACAGTGACGTCCTGGGCTTCGTTGTGGATTCCCACTCGCTGGAGACTCTCTACCTCGGAACTTACGACGGACTGTTCAAGTCCATGGATGGAGGTGAAAGTTGGAGTCCCGTCAGCGACGCCGTAAGCGGAGCCCCCGTGGAGCAGATCGAGGCGGTAGCCGCCGACCCCCTTAATCCGGGCGTCCTCTACTGCGCCGAAACCAACGGACATGACGACTGGCTGTACAAGACCACCGATGGAGGAGTCGAATGGACTCAGATCAAGCCGTCCTGGTTGGGAATCTCCTACTCGGACACGATCCACAGGCTCGTCGTCTCTCCCCACGATTCGTCCGTCTTCGTCCAGGTCATCGGCAAGGGGATCTACAAGAGCACGGACATGGGTGCTCATTGGACCGCATTGCCGCAGAAGGCGCAGTGGCCCGTCTTTTCGCTCCAGGAGCCGGACGCGCTCTACGCCCCCGGTGTCATGAAGAGCACGGACGGCGGCTCGCACTGGTTTCCTCTTCGCTACGATCTGCGTTTTGCCGATGTGTCGCAGCTCGTCGTCGCACCCGACAACAGCGAGACCGTCTTTGCGCTGGTCAACGGCGAGGGCGTCTACAAGAGTGCGGACAGCGCTCTGACATGGGTGCGAGTCAGTGACGGCCTCGATCTGGACCTAGGGTTGCTGGTCGTCGCTCCGTTCGAACCCTGGATGCTCTTCGCGGCAGGAAAAGACGGCGTCTTCCGCACATCCGACGGAGGCGCCTCATGGCAGCAGGTCTCGAGCGTCGCCGTCGACGAGTTGGTCGTCGACCCGAAGACGACGGGGACCGTCTACGCCGTCGGCCGCTCCGAGGGGATCCTCAAGTCGGTGGACGGAGGCGACAGTTGGACCGCATCGGCGGCAGGGATGAACCTCGATGCCCTTGCCGTCAGTTACGCCGACCCGAGCGTTCTCTATGCGGGGGGCTACAACGTGCTGATCCGGAGCTCCGACGGAGGAGCCACCTGGACGGATCTGGACTGGACTTCCGAAGCGCGGCGCCAATACATCTACGGCATCAACATCGATCCCTACGACCCCACCTCCGTCCGCGTCAATGCCTCCTACGATGTCTGGTTCGAGCCTCCTCCCGGTACCTTCGGCGTCTACGAGAGCCGGGACGGAGGTTCGACCTGGATGGAATTCTCGGAAGATCCGGGCTCCTACCCCGATCCGCTCCATCCCGATCTGGTCTATGCGCAGTCCAAGGTGAGCTTCGACGGCGGATCGAGCTGGCTCACCATCGCCGAAGTGCCGGGTTCCGACAACCCGGTCTTCTCCCGATCCCTCCCGCGGAAGGCCTACGTTCAGGGTCTTTACGGGGACGGCGTCTTCTCCCTTGCCCTCACACAAGAGACGATGTACTTCCCGCAAATCGGAGCCGGCCGTACCGCGGACGGGGAGTTCCAGTCCGAGCTGGTCTTCATGAACCTCGGACCGGAAAGCCAGGTCGATCTGGAGTTTATCGGTAGGGACGGTCAACCGATGTCGTTGAGTCTGGAGGGAATCGGACCGCAGTTCGATTACTCGTTCACGCTCGGGGAGGGGGAGACGGTCTCGCTTCGAACGGCGGAAACCGGTCCCCTCCAGACCGGATACGTACGCTTTCGAGCGGGTATCGATGTCCACGGAACCCTGGGCTACGGCTATTCCGAAGCAGGGATCCAGCGCTTCGAGGCGGGCGTCCCGCCGGTGGAGTCGCTGAAGGACTGCACGATCTTCGTCGAGCGATCGGCGGAAGGCGGAACGACGGGACTCGCTCTCGCCAACATCGGGGCCCGGGCCGCCGACGTCACGCTGCGCCTCTATGATTCCGGCTTCAATCTGATCGATTCAACGACGCTCGACCAGGCTCTCGGCGGTCCATTCGAAGCCGGCGCCCAGGTCGCTCGTCTCGTCGGCGAGCTCTTCGGTTCCGAGGCCGACGGTCTCGAAGACGGGGTCGTCACCGTGGAGAGCGATCAACCTCTCGCCGTGACGAGCCTGCTCCAGAGGCAGTCGCCCGCACCGTTCCCGGCCGGCAACACCACTCTCACGGCCATGCCTCTGATCGAGGGGCGGGCTCAGGGGCCGAATCCTCCCTCCGCGCCTTTTGCCGGAACGCTCTACGTTCCGCAGGTCGCTGATGGGCAGGCGGGAGGGCTGAGTCTGCATTCCTCCCTCCTGGTGACCAACCCGCTTTGGCAGCCCGTGGACGTCACCGTGGAATTCTACGACGAGGGAGGACAGCCCATGCTTCTCCCGTTTGTCGCTGCAGGGCCCGCATCGCAGCTGAATCTGCATCTGGCGTCCGGAGAGTCCAGACGCCTGACCACGGAAGGTGTCGGGGCATTGCAGGTGGGCTACGTCGTGGTGAAATCGACCGAAAAGGTGGGAGTCACCGCCGTCTACCACTGCTTCCGCGGTGCCGTTCCGCTGTTCGAAGCCGGAGTGCCGGCCGTACCGCGACACTCCCGCTATGCTCTTTTCGGATCGGTCACAACCGCGCAGGACACAGCGTTCGCGCTGGTCAACACGGGCGAAGAGGCCGCTCACGGAACGATCCGCGTCCATGACGGGGCGGGGAAGCTCCTGGGCAGCCGTTCCTTCGAAGCTCTCGGCTCGTTCGGGCCGGGTGGTCATGTGGCGAAGTACCTCTCCCACTTGTTTCCCGGCCTGACGATGGAGAACGGCCGGGTGGTGATCGAGAGCGATCAGCCTCTGGCCGGCGTGATGCTTGGTCAGCACGATGACCCGACCAAAGCCTTTCCACAAGAAATCTACCTGCTGACCGTGTTTCCCGTGGTTGCCGTTCCGTAGCCCGTCGAGCCCCCGCGAGGGCCCTCAACATGATCGAGGAGGTGTGACATGAACAGTTCTCGTAAGTCGATCGTGACGAACGCCGTACGGCTCACATTGCTTCTGTCGGCACTCAGTCTCAATGCCTACGCGGCCGTTGAGTCCGTGACCGAGATTTCGGTGCCGACCATTCTGGCGGGCCGGGAAGATTCGGGTGCCGTCTGGTATGCACAGCTGGAGATTCTGAATCGGACGGATCAGGATGTGCCGGTCGGAATCATGGCCTACAACAACAACGGTGAAACTGCCTTTCTCGATCCCCACTCGCTGGCGACGGATCCGCTGACGGTTCCGGCCGATGGGAAGCTCCTCCGGTTCATTCGAGCCGATTCCGAGCCTCTCGAGCAGGGCTGGATCGAGATCGAGCACACCGTCGGACCCGACGGGGCGACTTTGATCCAGGCCAGTGCCACGCTGATCCGGGTCGAGGGCCAGGACGTAACGAACACGGTGATTCCCGGTTCGCAGGTCCTCGGTCAAGTGCGTACGATTGCTCTGGCCAATTACTTCGGACCCCTGCTCGGAGCCGCCTCCGAGATCTTCCAGATGACCGCGTACGCCCTCGTGAATCCACTCCTCGAAGCGTCGACAGTTACCGTGGAACTGCATCAGTGGGACGGAGACTCGGAGGTTCGGACGAAGTCCTTCGAGCTTCCACCGAAGGGGAGAAGGGCGCTGTTCCTGCACGAGATCTTCACGGATCCGGATCTGCTCGCGGTGCCCGGGGCGATCGTCGACACCTTTACGCTTCTTCCTCCCAGCGTCAGGAAGACGGGATTGCTGGTCATTTCCGGAGCCGGTGCGGAGAGTTCCGGCGTCGGAGCGGGAACTCTGGAGGTCGATTTTCGGACCGGCCGGTTGTCGCCGCGTGATGTCCGGCCGGCCGTCCTGGAGTAGAGTCCGATCCGTGATGAAGCAAGGACTGGGGAGGAAGATTTCTGTCGGAGCCGCGGCCAACCGAAGGATGCGGGTCGATAGAGTGCGCCGACCCTGCCCAGAATTCAGCAGCCGAGAGCGCGTTGCCGAAACCGCCGGCCGAGTGATACTCGAGTGGATCCGCCTCCTCCACCCACCGGCGGACACACCACGCCCCCGGGCAAACCCTCCAGGCGGAGGCCAAACCCCTAACCCCACCTACTAATAACGAACGAAGAGGAAAAACTGCGAAAACTTTCTGTGAAATTCCGTGAAGGATGGATAAGCTACGAATGTAAACCGGGGAATGTACGGAGGCTGAGAATCCATGACTTCAGCTGGTAGGGGCGGCTCGAATCCGTGGTCTCGCATCATCCTTGACGCATGGATGACCGATCTTCGAGAAGTCCTGAGAGGAAGCCTTCATCGACCTCGACGCGCTCTCTCTTTGATGGCTGTGCTGGCTCTCGGTTTCGGCTTGAACGCCGTACTGTTCGGGGTGTTCGATACATTCTTCCTGAGGCCGCTTCCGTTTCCGAGAGACGAAGACTTACTTATATTGAGGCAGTCGCACCCACAGCTCGGTGAAGTATTGCTGTCCGAAGCGGGTCTCGGCGCAGTCAGGCAGGCCAAGACTCTCTCAGGAGCCGCCGCATTGGAGAACTGGACAGCGGTCGTCACGTCGGCGGAATCCAAAGACGAAGTGCGCGGCGTTCGATTCTCACGGGATTTCTTTTCCCTGCTGGGGATCAAACCGATTTTGGGCGACCAGGCGCCGAACCTCGGCCGGGGGATCTTCATCAGCTACGCCTATTGGGTCAGTCACTACGCCGGTTCTTCTGAGGTGCTGGGGAGTTCCATCATCGTCAACGACGAACCCCATGTAGTCGTTGGAGTGGTTCCTCCGGACCTGCCTCTGGCCCGGCCGGAGCCCACGTTGTGGATGCCCGTCCTGTTCGGCGTCCGAGATGCAGCAGTCAGTGACCTGGAGGTATTCGCAAGGCGGAAACCCAGCGCACCCGCAGCTCAGGTCAATAACGAGCTGCAGCAGATCGCCGCGGGACTCGATGAGGTCTATCCCATTCCGGGGATTCAGAGAAGGTTCCAGGCGTATCCGTTGCGACAGCGCGTTCTGGGTAACGCAGCGATCGTCGCCAGGGCGTTGCAGCTCGGAGGGATCTTCGTGCTGTTCATCTGTTGGGCCAATGGGGCAGCTCTCCTTTTGACGGAATCGAGCAGCACCCGGCAGGCGACGGCGATACGCATCGCCCTGGGCGCGACGAGAACCCGGGTGGCATTCCGGCTGCTGTCGGAGGTGGGACTCCTGAGCTGCAGTGCGGCCGTGGTGGGTCTCTTGTTCGGCGAAGCGGTGATGGCCGAGCTGCGGTCCGCCTCGGCCCTCGAGATCCCCCTGAAGTCGCAGTTGAGCCTCCGGCCGGAGACAGTATTGCCCTTCGCCGCGCTATTCCTCCTCCTGACCGTTGTGATCGTGAGCGCGCCGACCTTCCTGGCGGCCGTCCGTGACAGCATGGCCCAGCTTCTGGGCATGAAGCGGTCTGTGAGGCTGCTTCCAAACCGCAAGATCAACGTTCTTCCCGCGTTCGAGGTCACCCTGGCGATCGTATTGCTGACGGGAACGGCCCTGATGGTTCAGAACATGAGGAGCCTTCTCGAGACCAAACTCGGCTTCGATACCGACAGGCTTCTGGAGGTGACACTCAGCGTCTCGCGACAACCCGTCGAAGTGCAGCGATCCTTCTGGCGTGATCTCCTGGACGGGGTCGAACTCGTCGACGGAGTTCAGTCCGTAGCCGCGGTGTCGCGATCTGCGATACCGTTCGCTTCAGCCGGGAGCCGGTTTTCATTCGAGGTGTTGGAGAACCAGGCGATCCGGGAGCTGACCGACGATCCCCGCCTCGACCTTGTGAGTCCATCCTTTTTTCGGACGATGGGAATCCGCCTTCTGGGGGGACGAACGTTTACGGACACCGATTTGGAGAATGATCTTCATGTCTGCGTCATCAATGATCGACTGTCGCGCATGGCCTTCGGGGCGACGGACCCGACGGGCAGGAACGTGAAAGTCGGGTTGGGATCGTACGAGATCGTTGGAGTTGTCGACGATGTCGTAGACAGAGAACTCACGCAGGGATCAGAGCCCATCGTGTACGTGCCCTATTCCCAATGGCCCTGGGAGTCGGCGGCGGCGTTGATCGTCAGAACCGCAAACGATCCTCTGGAGATCGTTCCGGCAGTGAAGACTCTCATCCAGCGAACGGACCCTGCCCGGTCGGTCCGAAGGATCGACACGGGAGCGAACGCGTACGCTCGTGAGATCGGACCGGCCGCTCTCGTTATGGCGATTCTGGGCGTCTTCGGCATTACTGCACTCGCATTGGCCGGCGTCGGTGTCTACGGCGCACAGAGCCTCATCATCCGGCACCGTTTTGGGGAGATCGCCGTTCGCATCGCTCTGGGAGCGACCGCCTCGAACATCGCGCGCGTCGTCTTTGTCCGGAGCCTTGTCCCGACCCTGATCGGGACTGTTCTTGGTGTGATGGTTTCCGTAGCTCTGGCGGGTTCTTTTGGATCGATGGTGCCTGAGTCCAGCCATCTGAGTTGGACCTCATATACGTTGGCCGCTTTGGTGATTCTCTCCGTATCCGTTGTAGCGTGCTACTTTCCAATGAGAGAGGCGCGTGATGTGGACCCGGCACAGATCTTGAGAGAGCAGGAATAGCGCTCGATGCACGCCAAAGCCGCATACGCTCCAGCCGAGCCTGCGAGCCGGTCCTACGAGATCCGCTGCATCACGAGAAGGTCCTGGTAATTGTCGAGTCCTCGCTCGATGTATGCTCGGATTCGAAAGTGCTTCGACCATTTCCCGATCGTGTAATGGATGTCTTGATAGGTGTTTCTGTAGTAGCTGGAATCGACGAAATCCCGTAGGGAGTTGTTCCTGAACTGATCGAGGATCCCACGAGACCGAAGTCGAGCGCTTGAAGAAGAAGGCCACATCGGAATCCAGCTCCTCCACCCGGAGCACCGATCGCGAAGGTAGGCATATTCGCCCAGAACGGAGGCGATCACGAGGCCTCCCGGCTGCAAGACCCTGGAGAGTTCGTCCAGCCAACGTTCCTGCAGGTCCCGGTCCAGGTGAGTAAATACGGATGAAGCGATCACCAGGTCGAACGAACCCTCGGGGAAAGGGGTCGGCGGATGAGGCCGCACAGACTCGAAGCGTCCCTTTGGGAACCGCTCTCGGCACCATTCGATCGCTTGCGGCACCAGATCGCAGCCGCTGAACGTCTTCTCTGGAAAAGCTGACACCAGGTGGGTCAGCAGCCGGCCGCATCCGCAGCCCCAGTCGAGGACCCTTTCGAATCTGTCGAGGTCATCATAGCGCCGAATTGCCGAGGTGATGTCGGCGAAGACCTTCAGACCCTGAGACCGGTAGCTCGACGCATCCGGGGAGCCGATCAGTTTGATGAGACTCTCCGGTGGAACCGGTTGTCCCGACGAACAACCTGAGTCCCACAGCGCTACCATCGAAATCATCTCACCCGACCGACCCGCGCCTCGGATTTCGATTTCCCTGAGACTTGGTCCGGGCTGGATCTGAACTGCCCGATGAAATGTGAACCCGGTGTTCCCGGCGTGCGAGATCCAGCGATGGACCCGGGCGACGTCGGGTCGCGGCTTTGCGAGTGCGTCGCCCAACGAGTGACCATCCAGCAGGACTTCGAGCCGGAGCAGTGGTTCCTTCGGCCAGAGCATCCACCCCGACAGTCTGACCTCATCCTGCGATATTCCTACTTCGTCCAGATGGCCGGCGGGGACCTCGACGAAGTCAATTCCCCTCGTGCCGGACCTGCCATTCATCTTTAGCGAGCCCTCCCGACGAAAACTGCGTACAGAGGTTGGATCAATCCCCTGGCGGCGAGATTGTCTTCGAGTTCCATCGCCTCATTCAACAGCGCCTGGATCCGGTCGTCCTGCAAGGCGCCGGAGCGAATTCCCGAGACCAACGGCATGACCACATTT
Source organism: Acidobacteriota bacterium (assembly GCA_037388505.1). GTDB lineage: Bacteria > Acidobacteriota > UBA6911 > RPQK01 > JAPXNP01 > JARRKC01. Next base: position 14,788 of record JARRKC010000037.1, read on the forward strand.
CCGAAATAGGGTCGATACTCGGTAATCTCAAAGGTCTCCCTCAGGACCGTCTCAATCTCGGAAGACCGAATCATTTCCGTGGGATCATCATAGGCCACGGGTGGACCCAACTCCGCGGCCACGCGGAACTCGGCGGGGATGCGCTCGAAGAGCGAGGCGGCGTACTCGAGATGCTCTGGATTCCACTCGTTTCTCGAGGGGCCGATGTATTCGTCGACGTACAGGAGTCCCGGATTCCCCTGGCGGAGTCTCTTGGCGCACAGCGAGAGGACGGATTCCAGGGACTCAATGTGATGCAGGCTCGCGTGGAAGAAGATAATGTCGATGTCCGGCTCCTCCTCGAGGTGCTGCAGCCACTCTTCTGCGTCGGATTGGCGATACTCGACCCTGTCGCCGCAGCCTGCCTCTTGCGCGAGTTTCCTGGCGATTTCCAGGGACTTCGGACTAACGTCGATCCCTCGGATGCGCAGGGCGGAACCGTGACGGATGACCTCGCGCTCCAGGTTGCCCGGTCCACAGCCAACGGAAAGAGCATAGCGGACGGGAACGACCTCTTGCGGGAGGCTCATCAGGAACCATGAGAGCGGCCAGATCCGGCGATGACCCGAGACCTTCAAGTTGACCCACTCCATCACCCGCTCGATGGCCATCCAGTAGGCGTAGTCCTCCGACGGTCCGCTGTGCTCTCGACCCCAAAGCTTTGCCGTCTTCGCCCATCGGCGGTTGCGGATCCAGGCACGCAATGACTTCATTTTCCTCTCAGCTTTCCAGACGTCAAAGAGTCCGTCGGAACAACAGAGTCGCGGTACCCATGGCTACGACGGAAAACCCGAACAGAAAGGCCAGATCCGGGAGGATCGGTACCAGCCCGGTGTTCTTCAGCAGGAGTTCCTTGAATCCATCGACCGCATAAGTAAACGGATCGATGACTGTAATGACCTTCATCCATGACGGGAACGCCTGTGTGGGATAGACGGCGCCGCTCGGGAAGAACAGGACCGTGTTGAGCACACCGAAGATCGCTCGTGGAACCAGCGGATCGCTCACCCGCACCATCAACAGGAACATCATGCTAATCAGAGCTAGAGACGTGGCCACCACCATCACCAGCATGCGAGCCATGCGGAACAGGTTCAGCGGATCCGGGATCCCCGCGATCAGCGATCCGAAGGTGGTCAGCACCAGGCCTGCGATGATCGCCTTGGCTGCTCCGGACAGGTTGAAGCCCATGATCAGCTCGAACTTGCTGATCGGTGTCACCAGATAGCCTTCGTGCAGTCCGCGCGCTTTGTCGTCGATGTAGATGATACCGCCGCCGATCATGGCCGAGACGAAGATGGCCAGGGAAATCGTGCCGGCCAGCAGATACTGGATATAGGGAACGTACGGGTAGACCTCGACCACCGCAAGCGTCACCTGAGCCGTCGTCCGCGAGGGCTGCGCCGGGCGGTTGTAGGCGGACAGGAGATTGCTGAAAACTCCCTGCAGGGCCGAGGACGAGAATTGATCCGTGTTGTCCTCGATCAACGCGAGACGCGGGCTGGCCCCGGCCAGCACGTCACGCGAAAAGTGGGGAGGAATCGTCACGACCCCGTTGATCCTGCCGCTGCGCAAGTCCTCCATCGCTCTACCCTCGTCACTGTAGGGAATCGTGACGAAGGTGCGGGCGTTGGCGGCCACAGCCTGAAACATCTCCTTGAGCTTGAGAGAGGACACGCCATGGTCCTGATCCACGACTCCGACTTGGATGTTGCGGACCCTTCCGCCGAAGGCGTAGCCGAGAACGATCAACTGCACCAGCGGCAGGATCATCGTGACGATGATCAAAGTCGGACTCCGCCGGAAGCGGCGCAGGTCACGTTCAATGATGGCCCAGGTGCGTTGGACGTTCAGTTTGATGCCTCACTTTCGCACGATGACCCGGCGATCCGCCGGCGCCGGCGCCTGGAGAGAATCGCGTAGCTGATGACCCGTGTAATGGACGAAGACGTCGTCCAGCGTCGTGCTCTGCACGGACAGGGACTGGACAGCGATTCCTTTCCGGCGCGCGGCCTCCATCAGTTCGATCGTAGTCCGGGGTCCGTTGTGCGAAGAGATTCGAAACACGTTGCCGTCGGATTTGACATCCGCCACCTCGGGCAGACTTCTGATAGTCTCGGGCCAGTCTTCCGGAACCTCGGAGAAGCTCACTTCCAGGATGTTCTTGCCCGGTATCGAAGCCTTCAATTTGAGCGGCGAATCGAGGGCCTCCAGCTTTCCGTGATCAACGATCGCGATGCGATCGCAGAGCTTGTCCGCTTCATCCATGTAGTGGGTCGTCACAATGATCGTCAAGTCACGCTCGCGCTTGAGTCGGGTCAGCATCTCCCACACCGCAACCCGGGAAACCGGATCGAGTCCCGTCGTAGGTTCGTCCAGGAAGAAGATCTTCGGTTCATGGACCAGACCGCGGGCGATCTCCAGACGTCGGCGCATCCCTCCAGAGAACATCTTGACCGGCTTGTCGGCCCACTGTTCGAGATCCACGGCTTCGAGCAACTCGCGGATGGTACGCCGGCGCTTGTCTCTTGGGATGCTGTAGAGTTTGGCGAAGATGGTCATGTTTTCGACCGCGCTCAAGTCCAGGTCCGACGTCATGGCCTGAGGAATGACGCCGATGATCTTGCGGACCGCGTCTGCGTCGCGCGTGATGTCGAACCCGTTGACGCGGGCGGATCCTGAGGTGGGAGGTACGAGCGTCGTCAGCATGCGGATGAGTGTGGACTTGCCGGCGCCGTTGGGTCCCAGCAGCCCGAAGACTTCGCCGTGACGGACGTTGAAGCTCAGGCCGTCCACCGCACAGAAATCACCAAAGCACTTGGTCAGGTTGTCAACTTCGACGTCGAACATGATTTCCAGTCATTCCGATCTCTTGCACGCCTCGGGCGTGCCATATCTCGGTGATCCGAACCGCACGAACGCAAATTGGATCCTTTGCATCAGTTTCCCGGCAACGGCAGCGTCACGTACGCGGTCATTCCCACGGCAAGGCTCCGATCGCTGTTGTCGCAGCGGAGGCGAACCTCGAAAGTCTTGATGTCTCTCTTGGTGCGGCTCACGTCTCGCTGGGTGGCGTAGTCTGCGTCCACTCCACGGTAGAATACGGTTCCCTCACGGACCCTGCCGGAGGGAAGCGTGACCTTCAACTTGTCGCCCAGATGAATCAGGTCAATATAAGTTTCCTCCACGTCTGCGCGAACCCACAGATCATCCGGGTTGATCAGTGTGACAATGGGTTGGCCCGGGTTGACCACTTCACCCTGTAAGGCGATACGCTTGTCGACGACTCCCTCCGTCGGCGCATGGATCTCGGTGTATCCCAAGTGGACTTGAGCCTTCTGCTTCTGAGCGCTGACGGCTCCGAGCTGATCCTTAGTCGCCTTCAACGCCGCCCGCTGAGCGGCCACTTCGTCCTTGTGGGTTTCGGCCAGTGCGACGCTGGCCTCCGCCGCCTGTACCTGCTTCTTTAGAGAGTCGACGCGTGCCCGTGCGGCGTCACGGGAGGTCCGTGCCTGATCGTACTGTTGTTTCGGATCTACACCGCGCTGGTAGAGGTCCTCCGCGCGTTTGAAGGTCAGATCCGCATCTTCCAGGTCTGCCTGCGCCTGGACCAGCTGCGCACGGGCGGCTCCGAGGTTGGCTTCGGCCTGACGAATCTGGCTGGCGGTTTGCGCCTGCTGGAACCTCAGCTGTGCCTCGGACTGAGCCACCTGGGCCGTCGTCTGCTTCGCATTGCTCGAGTAGTAATCGAGATCCGCCTGCAGCTCCCTGGGTTCGATCACGGCAAGCAATTGATCCTTGCTGACGGTGTCGCCCTGATTGACCAGTAACTGCTGCAGCCGACCTTGAATCTCCGGGCTTACGATGAGCTCGTCGGTGGTCACGATCCCGGTGAGCCGGATCTGATGGGGCTGTCGGGTCAGGTAGTACACGAGGCCGGCGCCCGCCGCTGCTACGACCACAATGATGATCAAGGCCTTGTATTTCATTTCGAAGAAGATTCGGGTTTGGTGAACATTCCGTGGTTGATGAAATCCAGGACTTCCTGCTTACGGAGTTTCAGATTCTGCTCGCTGTAAGGGTCCGAGTAACCGAGCATGCGCAGCACGGGCTCGGCTGAGAAGTAGAAGACGATGAGCGCCACGATGGACAGTGCCGTGTGAAAACGGTCGGATCGTCGAAATTCGCCGTCGCTCATCCCGCGCTCCAGAAGCGCTCCAAACGCCTTGATTCGAGGCGTAAAGTACTGGCGGACCAGTTCTTCAGAGCGCTTGCCCCCGGCACTCATGAACTGCTGAAAGAGGGAAGCGTGCCGATGCCGCTCGCTGATGAAGTCGAAGTGCATGCTGATGTAGCGCAGCAGCACCTCACGCGCCGATCCGGGGCCGGTGAGCACTTCGAGCGCTTGACGATTGAATTCCCTGAAATGGTCTTCGAGGACGGCGTCGTAGAGGGCCTCTTTGCTCTTGAAGTAGTAGTACAAGAGCGCCTTGTTCACGCCCGCCTTCGCGGCGATGTCGTCCGTGCGTGCTCCTGCGAATCCGGATTGAGCAAAGACGCGCTCTGCGGCCGCCAGGATGAGGGCCCGAGAATCGGAGCCTCGGCTCGTTTCGTTTTCTGCACCTTTCATAAGCGAAACTCAAACTGTATTAACTAACCAGATAGTTAACCAAATCCGATCCTGCCGAGTCAACCGAGAGCTGACCAGCCGACGCATCATAGAGCACGAGCGAAGCGAGTGCTGCGGAGAAGACCCGTGGCCGGAGTAGTACGCTTTCTCAAGGGCCAAGCGTCCGCCGGCTGACACGCGCCGATGTTCGTTGACATCTTGATGCATCATAGCTACACTTTGATGCATGGTGCGGACCACGCTGGCGCTCGATGAGGATCTGCTGCGAGCACTGAAGGAGAAGGCTGCGCGACAGGGGGTTACGCTGCAAACGCTGACAAACGACCTTTTGCGGGAGTCCCTCCTCCGCCGCGGAAAGCCTGGCTTCCACCTGCAGCTCGTGGGGTGGGAGGCGGAGCAACAGCCGGGGGTGGATATCCTCGATCGAGACAAGTTGTTCGAGCTGATGAACGGCCGATAATATGAGAGCGATCGATACGAACGTTCTCGTGTTTTCCGTGATTAGGTCCAGCCGGAATCATGGGGCGGCCCTTCATCTGCTCGAGGAGTTGTCCGAAAGCGAACTCCCCTGGGCGATACCATGGCCCTGCATCTACGAATTCCTTCGGGTCATCACGCATCCCCGCGTGTATCATCCCCCCATGCCTGCCGAAAGAGCTCTGGAAGACCTTTTCAAGATTCTGAGCGCACCGACCCTCATGCTTCTGTCGGAGACCCCGCGTCATTTTGAGATCGCTCGTCGGCTGATCCGGGACTCCGGTGTTTCCGGAAACCTCGTCCACGACGCTCATATCGCTGCACTGTGCCTGGAACACGGAGTTCGAGAGCTCTATACCGGGGACCGTGATTTTCTGCGCTTCCCGGAGTTGAAGGTCATCAACCCCTTCGGCAACTGAGTGCTCACCTGTTTTGGAGCAGTCGCGGAGACCGCCCACCAGACGGGAAACTCGAGACTGGGGGCCGGCCATGACGATGGCGTGACTCGTCTCAACAACTGATCGGTCGATGCATATCAGAGCACGAGCGAAGCGAGTGCTGCAGAGAAGACCCGTGGCCGGAGTTGTACGCTTTCCCAAGAGCCAGGCGTCCGCAGACGGGTCGGCGCCCTTGCACATCCGAACAGCATGACAGGAAGTTGGCGAAAGCAAAGACAAAGGAACAGTGTCCCTACCTCCCGTCGCCGAACTCCCGGCGCCGCCCGTCTCCTATCCGGGAAGAAGAGTGTCCCCATTTCGGCTTCCTTGTGTTTGGCCCGGCAGGACGATGGAAGACAGTGTCCCCACCTCTTTCCCTCGCCCCCTTCCAACTCCGATGGTACGCTTGACATGCTCAATCACCTCTTGAGAAGAACCGTCGGGAGAGCCAGCGGAGGTCATCACATGAGGACGCTGATCCTAACCCTGGGTACTCGCGGCGACGTGCAACCCTACGTCGCACTCGGAAAGGGTCTTTCCGCTGCCGGCCATTCCGTGACCATCTGCACCTGCACCCCCTTCGAGACCCTGGTCACATCCCATGGTCTGGGCTATGCATTCATGAATGACGACCTCATCCAGTTCATGCATTCGGACGACGGGAAGATGGCGATGGAGAGGACGGGCAACTGGTGGCAAGCGCTCCGAACGGGAATGAAGCTCCTGCCCAAGGTCGGAGCAATGCAGCGACGGCAGATCCATGATCTCTGGGAATCCACGAAGGCCGTTGACCCGGATCTGATCCTGTTTCATCCCAAGGCGCTGGGGGCATCGGACTTCGCCGAACGCCTGAACGTGCCCTGCGTGTTCGCCTTCTACCTGCCCATGTACGTCCCGACCGGCGATTTTTCGGCCATGGGAATCCCGGATCTGAAGCTTGGGCGTCGGTACAATCGGCTCACCTACCGTGTGATCGACCTGGCGACCCGGTCGGCCACCGGCAAGTACGCTCGAGAATGGCGAAGGGAGCACGGACTTCCCTCGAAACGCCGAGGACGTTTTCTGGAGCGCACGAACGGCGATCCCATCCCCGCACTTCACGCGTACAGCCCGTCGGTGATTCCTCGCCCGTCCGATTGGCCTGAGACCGCGGACGTAACCGGATACTGGTTTCTCGATCGCAACGACGGTTGGCGTCCTGATGCCGACCTCGAGGCATTTCTCTCGTCCGGCGAACCTCCGGTCTACTTCGGCTTCGGCAGCATCTTCGGCCGTGACCCGGCCGGCTTGACGCGTGTCATCCTGGACGCCATTCGCAAGACGGGCAGCCGGGCAATCATCGCTCGCGGCTGGGGTGGCCTCGATCCGGAGTCCTTCGACTTGCCCGGGACGGTCTTGAAGATCGATTCTGCCCCCCACGACTGGCTGTTCCCCAGGGTTTCCGCGGTGGTCCACCATGGTGGTTGCGGCACGACGGCGGCGGGGCTCCGCGCGGGCCGACCCACGCTCGTGTGCCCGCTGTTCGGCGATCAGCCGTTCTGGGGTAGGAAGATCCAGTCTCTGGGTGCGGGGCCCGCACCCATCCCACAGAAGCGGCTAACCGTCGAAAGCCTGAGTTCCGCCCTGCATGAGCTCACGACGGATGCTTCCATCCGAGCGAAGGCGGACTCCCTGGGCCAAAAGATCCGAAGCGAAGACGGGGTCGCCAATGCCGTCGATTTCATCGACCGATGGCTGAGTCGCCGACGGCAACGCTGATCGTGCTGTGCGGGCGGTTAGCGAAAATTGCATCCACAATGCAGGGGAGGATCAGTTTCTGTGGACCACGCCCCGGTCACCCTTCACCGGCGCTCTGGGAGAAAGTGCTGAACCGATGGTAGCCTCGCAGGTCCTCCCGGAGGTTAGAGAAAGAGTGTCCCCATCTGTCCTCTCCCCTTCGCAGGTCCTCCCGGAGGTCAGAGAAAGAGTGTCCCCTTCTGTCCTCTCCCATCGTGCGCCGGTCTCTTGCGGCTTGCTTCCGTCTCCGTCGTGTTGGGCTCGTCCGTGATCAGAAGAACAGTGTCCCCATCTCGCGTTCTCCCATCTCGCGTTCTTGCCGCGCACCATTCGTGGAGCCTCCTGCCTTTGGCATCGGTCGCCGACTCCCGCTGGACGGCATCGAAGTAGCGGGGTATATTCACCCACAAACCCCGCAAAAAGGAAGGTCAAGAGAGTGAGCGGTAGCTGGAACCTTCTCGTCTTGTTGTCTTCCCTGCTGGCGCTTTCATGCGGCCAGACGGGAGAGCCGTCCAGTGTCAGTCCGTCGAGGAAAGACGCAGGAATCGTCGCCCATCCGGGGAGCTACCTCGACAACTCCGGTTATGACGACGTCTTGAGCGGGGGCGTTAAGATGATCCCGATCGAGACCCCCGCCGGAACCTTTCGCGTCTGGACCAAGCGGATCGGCAACAATCCCCGCATCAAGGTGCTGCTCCTCCATGGAGGGCCGGGGATGACGCACGAGTACCTCGAGGCGTTCGACAGCTACTTTCCGGGCTCAGGGATTCAATACTATTACTACGACCAACTCGGGTCTTTTTACAGTGACCAGCCCACGGACGACGCCCTGTGGACGGTGCCGCGCTTCGTCGACGAGGTCGAGCAGGTGCGCCAGGCTCTCGGACTCGACAGGAATGACTTCTACCTCTATGGCCACTCCTGGGGCGGGATCCTGGCGCTCGAGTACGCGCTCGAGTACCGGCAGCACCTAAAAGGGCTCATCATCTCGAACATGATGGCGAGCATCCCCGCCTACAACGACTATGCCCGCAAGGTCCTGATGCCGCAGATGGATCAGAAGGTCCTCGCTCAGATCCTGGCTCTCGAAAAAGAGAGCAAGACCGACGACCCACGCTATATGCAACTCCTGATGCCCAACTTCTACACGCAGCACATTCTGCGCATGCCGGCCGACCAGTGGCCGGATCCGGTCATACGCGCGATGAACCATGTCAACGAGCACGTCTATGTGTTGATGCAGGGCCCCAGCGAAATGGGCGCGAGTGGGCGGCTGGCCGGCTGGGACCGCAGCAAGGACCTGCCCAGGATCTCGGCTCCCACCCTCACGATCGGTGCCCGCTACGGGACGATGGATCCGGAATACATGAAGTGGATGGCCGGGCAGGTGCAGCACGGTCGCTATCTTTACTGCCCCGAAGGTAGCCACCTTGATATGTACGACGACCAGAAGACCTACATGGACGGCGTCATGCAGTTCATCAAGGATGTGGACGCCGGCAAGTAGGGTAAGCGTCCTCGCTTGTCCAAGTGCGCCGGCGAAGGCTGTGGAAAAGAGTGTCCCTTTCTTCCGTGCTCCTCACTCAGGCGCGTGGAGAAGAGTGTCCCTTTCTCGCTAGAGTTCCTGTCCTCCAAAAAGAACAGTGTCCCCATCCCCTTCGCAAAATCCTCTGGGTTTTGGAGTTGAACGCCGTCAGTCTTTCGGGTAGCTGAATGCTCGCCTGTCTCATTCCGGTCTTGGAGGCGGCCTCCGTGCCACCACGGTCACCCTGGTCGGTTCCAGACTCACGGAAAATCCCGTGTGGGTAATACCTTACGGGCGAGTTACGTGCGTGTCACCAATCTCGAATTATGGGACCTGGCCGGCGACTTCGACAGGATGGCGGAACAGATTGAATCGCTGATGGAGAGGCAGCGCAATCTCATCCGCGATATCTCTCATGAGCTTCGCTCTCCGTTGGCGCGCCTGAACCTCGCCGTTGAATTGGCTCGATCGGGCAAAGGGAAGGAATTGTCTCGAAACCTCGACATGATCGAGCGGGAATCGTACCAGCTCGAAGAGCTCGTCGAGCAGATGTTGACGCTCTCGCTTCTCGAGTCCGAACAGGGGAAGGGGGAGACGACGGAGGTCCGCGTGACGGAGCTACTCAGCAAGATCATTTCCGATGTTGATTTCGAAGCAGCCCGCAGGGACGCGCACGTCAGGTTGGTCGACGAGTCGGAGGCCGTGATCAGGGGCTCTCACCGCTATATTCGCAGTGCCTTTGAGAATGTCATCCGGAACGCTGCCTATTACACCGCTCCAGGTACCGAGGTGGGAGTCTCCGTCAGAGGGTCGGCCGAGGGGGGGTGTGGCAGTGTTGTCGTCTCGGTTCACGACCACGGCCCGGGCGTACCGGAGGGACAGCTGAAGGAAATCTTCGAACCGTTTCGCCGTGTCGGTCACTCCCGCGACCGACGCTCCGGCGGCGTCGGTCTGGGCCTTTCGATTGCCCAGCGCATCGTGGATTTCTACGGAGGCGCGATCGAAGCCGTCAACGCTCCGGACGGAGGTCTCTGCGTCAACCTCAGCCTTCCGAATGCTTTTGAGGAGACTCAGAAGCGCACGAAGAGCCCCAGCTGATAGATAGGGTTATGGGAAGTGCGAATCTGGGTTGGGCCGAATCCTCCATTGATTCGCGCGCCGTGGAACAGGACGATCAAGTCGCCTGCTTCCACCCTCACTCCAAGACAGCCGAACGCCGGGATTTCGAGGCCGCCGCCAAGGTCGATCGCCGGAAACGTAGCCGGAGGGTTGCGGTCCCGAAAGAACCGGCCGCCAAAGTGGATGAATCCGGGGCGGGCGCGCACGGTGAAGACTCGGCCCGCGAACGGCAGGGGAACCCGCACCCCGACCAGAGCCAGGCTTTCTCCGAAGTTTCCGCTGGGATTCTCCGGAAAATAGTCAAACTCTCCATCCAACACCAGATATTGCGATACCGGAAAACCGAGCCGTCCTCCGAGACCGAGAGGCTTTTCTCCGATCGAATCCAGAGCAACGGCCACAGCCTGGACACCAAGATCGGTTCTGGGAGGCTCCTGATCGCCAGCTCGGCCCTGCAGCGAGAATGACATCGCGAAGACGACTTGAAGGGTTATCAGCTGGAACGCTCTTCGCGAACACAAGCAGAAGGATCGACTGAGATTGTATCGGTCTTTCATACGAACAAGAGAAGCAAGCATCGTTCCGGTGCAGAAGCGTGCCCTGGTGTGCAGCAGCGCCGTTGCGGCGGGGTCTGCGAGGTGAGAGAGGCGGCAGTTCCCGCAAGGAATCACTGCGGTCGCAGTGAAGGCGTTCCGGCAGTTCCGAGTTCCGGCGATCCGCACCGCCGGCTGCCAAGGCGTCCCTGATCGAGCACCAGGAGCTGATCGGCCAAGCCCTCGATGGGTGCGTGGTGGGCAATGATGACTATGGTCATTCGTCCCCGCAAGCCGCGCACCGTGCTCAGAATCTCCTCTTGACTCCGCGGATCCACCTCGCTCGTTGCCTCGTCCAGTAGAAGCAGTGTCGGTCGAATCAAGAGCGCGCGGGCCAAGGCGATTCTCTGCCTCTCGCCGCCCGAGAGCCGTCCCCCCCGATCCCGCACGATCGTGTCCAGCCCTTGCGGAAAGCGGGCGACGAACTGGTCGGCGTGGGCCATACGCAACGCTTCCCAGAGTTCTTCCTGATCGGCGCCGGGCCGGGCCCAGAGAAGGTTAGCCCGAATAGTGTCGTGGAAAAGGAAGCTCTCCTGCGGAACGTATCCGACGCATCGTCTCCAGCGCATGACCAAATCACCATCGAGAGGGCGGTCGTCCACTGTGACGACTCCCGCCTCCGGGGACGCCAGGCCTGCGATCAAATCGGCCAAAGTTGTCTTGCCGGATCCTGAGGGACCCACGATTGCGGTGATCTTTCCTGCTGGAATTCGAAGGTTGATCTCACGAACCGCCGGCTCTACGTCTGGCAGGTAGCGAAAAACGACGTCCCGAAACTCGACCTTTTCCCGCAGCTGGAACGGAATGCTGCCGGTTGACAACGGGACCTCTCGCCTCGCCTCGAGCTCCTGGAGGGTACGCTCAATCGCCTCCAGCGAAGGACGGATGTGCCGAATGAACTGCCAGGATTCCTGCAACGTGGAGACTCGAGGTAAGAGTCTGGAGAAGAGCAGAATCATGACCAGGTACTCCGAAGCCGGAATGTGGAGCCATTCGGAGGCCAGGAACACGAAGAGCGCAAGCGTGAGAGCTCCACCGGTTTGCGAAAAGACCTGTGTCCAAGACCGGGCCTCGACGAATCCAAGCTGCTCCGAGAGAGTACCGTCGGTAGTGACGGTGAACCGTTCGATCGCCGTGGCCTCGCGTCCGAACGCCTTGACCAGCTTCATGCTTGAAAGCAGATCGTCGACGTCGGCGGTCAATCTCTGCATCCTGTCTCGCAAGCGCATCCCGGTTGCCTCAGAGGTTCGATTGAGCGGTCTCAGACACACCAGCAGGATGCCTCCGCAAAGGAGAGCCAGCAGGCAAAGAGGAACCGAAATGACCAGGCTCAAAGCGACAAAAACCAGCGAGATGATCGAATCACGAGCCAGGCTCATGACCCGTTGGGAGCCGATTCCGACCTGGGTGACGTCATGTGTCATCAGATGCAGCAGATCAGAAGCCCTTCGGCCCGTGAGTCGGGACAACGGCGCCGTCGCCACAGACCGGAACAGTTCGTTGCGAATCGAGCGGAGAAAGCTTTGAACCAGGGACGTTCCGAGTGTGGCCTGGCTGAACAGAAAGAAAGCCTGCACAGTCATCAGCAGGACGAACGCCAGCAGGATCAACGGGAGATTGAGTTGAAGTCCCAGAGAAGCGAACCCTCGGCCAATCCAGTGCGCAATGCCACCGGAAGCTCCTCCTGTCTGTCCGATGCCTATGATCTGCAGGAGCGGGATCAAAAGAAGCAAACCCGCACCCTGAAAGAATCCGGCGCAAACGGTCAAGATAAGGAACAGAACGGCGCGATAGCCGTCGCCGGCGAGGAAACGGCCAACCTGTGATTCAGGAGCCCCACGAGAGAGGCCCCGGAAGACCCTCATGATGCGGCTGGCTCCTCCCTCGTGGACGTAGAGTCAAGCTTCCACATGAATTCCTCCAGCGCCTCCCGCTAGCTGTCGACACGAAACCCGATCCCATGCCCTATGCTGGGACAGGTGCTGTCAGTTTACTGGAAATTGCCGCGATTGCATCGGTCCGGAAGGTTTGACACGAGGTTTCGGAACTGCTATTCAAACCTACCCACCATGGTACTGCCCAATTTTCTCGTGATCGGGGCTGCCAGAGCAGGCACAACAGCGCTCGCCGCATTCCTGGGCCGTCATCCCGAGGTCTTCATTCCTGTCAAGGAGCCCAACTACTTTAGCGGCTGGCTGAGCCGCAAGCCCTTCGACGGTCCCCAAGGGAAAAACGTGAGGCCCGAGTTTCGGTGCGGGACGATCGAGCAATACTCCCGACTTTTCGAAGGATCTCGAGGCTTTAAGGCACGCGGCGAAGCTTCGGTCTCCTACCTGCCGGACGTCGACGCTCCGGCGCTGATTCAGCAGACGATTCCGGATGTCAGACTGTTCGCGATCCTGCGTCAGCCCGCCGAACGCGCCTTCGCCCACTTTCACCTCCAGCGATTCAATCGACTCGAGCCGGTCGCCGATTTTCTCAAGGCTCTGGAACAAGAGCGCAGAGGCTTGCGACTCAATTGGATGCCCAGCTTGCGCTACGTCGAGTCGGGTCGGTATTCGGTGCAGTTGCGCCGGTATCGAGCCCTGTTCCCCACCGAGCAGCTGAAAGTCTTCCTGACCGACGACTGGCGGCGTCGACCACACTGGGTGTGGCGACAAATTCTCGAAACACTGGGTGTGGACGAGGGGTTTATGCCCGATTTCAGCGAGCGGCATGCCGTCACCCGGGTCGAATCTCGGGCCTGGTGGGTCCTCCTGCACACCAGGCCGACCTGGCCCGTCGTGCCGAAGAGGCTTCGCCGAGTTCTTGGGGCGGCTCTTCGGTCGTGGTGGCTGAAAGACGCTTCGCTCAGCCCGGAATTGCGGGAAGAACTGACCAAGAGCTATTTTCGAGATGACATCCTGCAGTTGCAGGGACTGCTCGGGTGCGACCTGCACGACTGGTTGTCATAATGGGCCTCAGAGCACCGTCCTGTCGGCTCAACGGTGGGAGACTCGGAGTCGTGCAAAGAATCTGGACACTCCCCATCTGAAGACTCCTTTCCCGGAGTGCGCAGACGCCAGCCGAAGCGTCTTTGCCAAGATCCCTGCCGCCTTCAAGGGGCTCCCCCGGGCCAGTCGCAGGCTCCTCGTCGCAAGGAGTTCGAACGCCTGGAACGGTCCCCGCCTCGCCGGAGATTGCATACTGCGCTTGAGATAACGGCGGTCGAACCACCGATCCGGGTGCCCTTGAAGTGATTTGACGACCGCCGGTGGCACGTCCTGAAAACCCTGCTCGTCGAGATAAGCCAGCGCCAGAGCAGAACGTGCCGACACAGTCCGTTTTCGGGCCTCCCTGCAAAACCGCTCCCAGTCGATTTCCGAGGTACGCATGACCAAGACGGCGTCGGGGATCCAGCGCAACGTCCGCGTCCCGTTCCCGGGGATGGCGTGGGCCACGACATGCAGGAGCAAATCGGTGGGATTCAGCGTGTTCCTCGGCCTTCCGATGAACTCGAAGGGAACGGCGCCCTGCCAGAAGCTGTCTTCAAGGGAAGGATCGTCTGACGCCTCGACCACGTTCCAGTGGAGGTCGATATCGGTTCCGGAACCGTCCTGGAAGGGGCAGGCGCGAACCGCTCTGGTGATAGCCGAGACGCTCGGGAACTTCGTCTCCCAATGGTCGGACCTCAAAATCTCGAAAACCTGCGGAAGTTGCGTCCTGCGCACCAGAAGGTCGACATCGTCCATGGGCCGCATGCCGATGCCCCCGTAGTGGAGCAAACAAAGAGGTGCGCCCTCGAGAAGCAGGCAATCGATGCCTTCGGAATCGAATTGCCCCAAAAGGCGCGCAACCCGATTGAAGCACAGTGTCTGCTGATAGACGTTCCTGAGAAGGATCCCCCGAAGACGGGGAAGCAGGGGATCTTCGATTCCGTGCATTCGCAGGTTGCGGTAGACCAGGGGCAAGAGCCGGACACTCTCAAAGTCCGCGTTCTCCCAGCCCACCAGGCTCTTCCAATGCAGCCACGCCTTCGGGACGCTTTCATCCCGGCCCAGCCCCGCCCGCAAGAGCTCGCGTTCTGCCCGATCGGGCCAGCAGTCTTCCGAATTCCGGCCGCGATCGAGGTCCGGACTGCCCATTTCGACAGAGTCTAGCAGAGTTCTTCCTTGTCCTCACTCCCGGAAGCGAGCCTCCGCACGTGCAGGCGCAGGGCGCGGGAGTACTCCCTCATGTAGAGATCCCGCTTCGTGATTCCCTGGTTCTCACCGTGGATCCTTCGCCGCAGGACTACCTCCTCCAAAGACTTCCAGCGCAGCCGCTCCAATTTTGCACGCGAGAACCACTCGATGAACTCCCCTACCTGGAAGGTCTCATCCAGTAGGCCGACCCGGAGAAACGCTTCCTTTCGGATCAGCAACGTCCCCAGGACGAGCCCCTCCAGATCCACCGGAACAGGCCAGTCAGAGCCGGACTCGCACGTCGGCGCGGAAGCGGAGCTTCGGAACTGTCGCACCCAGCCGAAGACGGCCTCCAGGTCCGCTTCCCTGTGCAAGAGTCCCAACTGGCGTTCCGTCTTCATCGGCTCCCACCGGTCGTCCGCATCCAGAAAGGCAAGGAAGTCGCCGCGTGCAGCCTGGATTGCGCGATTCCGGGCTGCGGCTGCTCCCCTCTGTCGCTGGCGGATCACCCGGAGGGCGCCCGCATAGTCCCAGAGGACTGCCTCGGTACCGTCGGTGGATCCGTCGTCGACGACGATGACCTCGATCGTTGAGTGGCTCTGCGCAAGGATGCTGTCCAGCGCTTCGGCAAGGAAAGCGGCGCCGTTGTGTACCGGGACGACCGCGCTCACCAATGCTCCGGTTCGCAACCCATCACGGTTCATCTCAGCCTCACCCCCGTCAATTCTTCGAGGAGGCTGCCAACCCGGTCGGCGCTCCTGTCCCAGGACCACCGTTCCGCCCGGACACGTGCCGCGCTCCCCTTCTGCACGACGTCTCGTTGCGACTCGAAGCAGGTCTTCATGAGAACCGCGAGGTGGCTCGCCGACGGCTCCAACAGGAAGGCCTCCCTCACGGTCCCCTTTCCGTAGATGCGGTGTCCAGTCGATCTCGATTCGGAGTCGATTCGCCAGCCGACCTGGCTGTCGCAGAAGTCGTCCGTCGGCCCCTGCGCGGTCACAATGACGGGAAGCCCGCAGGCCATCGCCTCCAGAACGGGCAGAGCGAATCCTTCCCCCCGATAGCTGGAAACGAAAACATGGCAGCTTCGATACAGGGATGCCAGCCGGGCCTCGGTAAGGTCGGTATCGATGTAGATCAGCTCCGGCAGGGCGGGATCCCGCTGGAATGCACGGATCAAGTGCTCGGCCGTCTGTCCGCGGTAGAGTGCTTTCGTTCCGAAGTCCTTGATCACCAGACTCACGTCGTCCGAGGGTCCGAACGCTTCTCCGTAGGCCTGGAGCAGCACATCGATGCCCTTCCTGTAGATCGTCCCGCCCACGAAGATGAACCGGAACCGGCGGCCCGTCGGAAGTGAAAAGAGATCGCCATCGGGACGGTAGAGGTCGCTGTCGACTCCGAGAGGCACAACCGACACACGGTCGGGATCCAGGCCCGAACGGACGAAGCTCTCCCGGCAGAAGCCGGAGGTAGTCCAGATGGCCCCGGCACGCTTGAAGATCTCCGCCAGCTCGACGGTCAGCACGGAGTACTCCCAGGGTTGGAAGATGACCCAAGTCAGGTGGTGAGGGGGAGGCTGGCTCTGGACGGGCCAACGGTGGCGCACGCAAACCGACGGGAGACTCCGGAGACGCCTCAGGTTCAAGCGTTTCCTACGGATATCCAGTGAGTCGAGCTGGGCAGAAACCTGATCGTCCGGGTCACTCAGGCCCAGCTCGTACGGAAGAATCGTTAGATCCAGGGCCTCCCGCGCGGCCAGACGCCGGCACAACTCGCGGTTGGTTCGCGGGAGCGACCCGTAGGCGCTCACCGTGCCCTCCCAGTGCAGATTGAGCTGGGGGGATGGCAGACCGTCGAGCGTTCTCACGGATCGACAGCCCTCCCCACATTCAAATAGACGCGATCATAGGCCGCGGCGCATTCCTCCAGAGAGAAATCGCGAATCACCCGCGCTCTGGCCCCCGCGCCGAGTCGCTCCACCAGTTCCGGCGAGTCGATCAGCTGGCTCATTCGATCGGCCAGTTCCGGGACATTCTCCACCGAAAACAGCAGTCCTGATTCACCGTCCCGGACGACTTCCGGGAGCCCTCCGGTTCTCGCCGCAATGGCGGGACGTCTGAGTTGAGCTGCCTCGAGGACAACCAGACCCAGGGGCTCCGGCATCCGAGAGGGTACGATGATGGCCGTCGCCCGGCACAAGACCGATGAGACATCCGATGGCGGAATCCGGCCGAGGAAGGAGACCGCGGCTCCGATCCCTGATTCGCGTACCAGCTGCTTCAACCGAGGGAGCGCAGCCCCGTCTCCCACGATCGAGAGCTTCGCTTGCCTCCCCGAAGCGAGCACCGAGATGAGAGCGCGAACGGCCAGTTCGTAGCCCTTCTCCTCAATCACTCTGCCCACACAAAGGAAATGGGCCGGGCCCAAGGGGACGGGGCAGGATCTGGAAGGCGGGACGGGCAGGCCACAGGGCACGACCGCCGAACGTCTCTCGATGGAGGGGCAGAGTCGGATCAGGTCGCCCAGGAGAGCCCCGGACACCGCCGTGATAAAGGCGCTCCCGCGGAGCGTCCGGCCCAGCAGAGAATTGGATTCGCCGGCCAGCACCGGTTCGTGCCCGGTGTAGACGCGGGGCTTGCCGATTTCCCTTCCCAGGAAGAAGAGGCTCGGCTGGCTCGTGTTGACGTGAATCAGATCGGGATCGAAGCGCTCAACCAGTGAGCCGATCACGCGACGGAGGTCGATGATGGCGGCGGGCCGCCTCGACAGAAGGGCTCGGTGGAAGGGCAGGCGATGGACCGGGAACCCGCACCACTGATCGTCCAGAAGGGTTGCCGCGGCCGAATTGCACACGACCTCAATCTTGTGCCGGTATCGCTCTCGCAGGACCGGCAGCAGATGACCCGAAAAGATTTCTACGCCGCCGATGTCCGGCAGAAACCGTTCCGCCCAGAAGAGAACCTTCAAGCCAACTCTCCGAGAAGCTCTCGTATCCGGCGAGGTGCAACTGCATCCTCGCCGATGTGCAGACGATAGGCCGGAATTCCCTCCAGAAAGTCCCGGAAGTTTCGAAGCTCAGCCCTGCCTGCTCCGGGTGTCTGGACCAGAAAGCTCGTGGCCAGACTCCGAAACACCGGCGGGAGTTCGGTGGGCACCACCCGTGTGGTTTCCTCCCGGGACAGGATGGGAGTCACGATGGCCTTGACTCGGCTCATACTCCTGATCCGGTGGGGAAACAGAGAGGCCAGGTAGACCACCGCCTTCCGGGCATCGGGCTGATCGCTCATTACGGCATGGGGCAGCAGCGCCGGAAACCCTCGGATGAAACTCTTCTCGAGCTTTCCCGAACTGTAAACACAGTGTGCGTACAGATCGCCGTTACGCTCCAGAAGACAGTGATCGTCACCCAGGTACTCGAGACCCTCGAGCAGACAAGAGATTCCGGTGCTGCTCTTGCCCGATCCGGCCAGTCCTGCGAGGAGCACGGCGCTGCCATCGATCCCCACGGCTCCGAGATGGGCCATCTGGACCCCGAGATCCCGGGTCCACCAGTTGAGGATCGTCTGCAGTGGATAGGCCCAGAACTGGGGAATGGTCTCGGCCGCGGATTTCGTGCAGAACAGAGCCAGGCCCTCTACCTTGTCGAGAAGGTTAAGGGCGTGATGACCGCGGCCATAGGCCACCTCGAAACGAGAGTCATCGAATCCCTTCACCTCGCCTCGCGTCGTATGAGCGGACAGGGACCAGGGTCGCGCTGGTAGAGGGCACCCGCTCGAGGCTTCATCCCACACGCAAACCCTCAGCGTCCTCCCGTTCCCCCGGGGCGGTGCCAGGTGCTGGAGAGCCCGCGTCACTTCCGCGACCAGGGAGGTTCCGGCAAAGCACAACCTTAGGGTGAAGCCGGCCAGACCTAGTGTGACGACGGTTTCGGTACCCGCGGTCGCCACCGCCCTCGAGTATGCCCGATGGGCGGATGAGAAGAAACCAGCGAGTGACACGCTTGGGAGTCCTATACCGGTGCCTCCGGATCTGCCTTGATCGGCCAACCCTGTTCATCGACTTCATGAATCGGATCGATCAGGAGCAGCTCACGCATGTCCGTGTATTTTTCGAGGACCGGCGGCCCCGGATCCTCCAGAGAGTCCCAGTCCAGCGCGAGCCCGCCCGGTTTCGGCGGATCGGCAATCGGGCGAATCAGGCTTTGCCCTTCCAGATCGCCGATGAAGTCGCGCACTTCTTCGGTGACCGCCTGGAACGACCGGCTGATCCGGTCGGAGACTTCCCGGCAGATCCTGTCCACCGAGTATCCGGCTCCGAGCATTTGCCACACAAAACAGCCGAGCCCCGTGGTCGTGAAGTAGTTGCCCGATTCGAGGTCGATCAGCAATGCCTCGTTTTCGATGATTTCCGAAGACACCCGTTCGGTACGAACAGTGTATGCGGGGTCCATCCCCGCATGATACACCATGCTTCCCACGGATTGGCTGCGGCTCAACCGGCTTTGTACGTCTCGATCACCAGATGGCAGGACAAAGTTGATCCTCCTGTTCATCCCCTTGAAAGAGAGCTCATCTACCGACAGTCGAAGGTCGGTGAGATTCCGGCCACCAAGGGGACTGTATGTGGGCACACCGCGGCTTTCGGTTGTCGGTGATTCTGACTTCACTTGTCGCTTTCGGCACTTCGGCTCTGGCGGGCATCAATTCCTGGACCAGCACGGGTCCTGGGGGCGTCGTCGTCTACGCGATCCAGGCACTGCCCGACGAAGTCGTGCTGGCGAGCGTCACCTGCGCGCACCCCGGCGCCTGTTCTCAGGGCGGGGTGTTCCGATCTACGGATGGCGGCCAGAGTTGGATTCGGAGTGACACGGGTCTCCACAGCGACCGCGGACAATCCTGGCAGGCCGAGAGCGAAGGTATCCCGGGCGGTGCGACCGTTGTCTCCGTCCTGGTCGACCCGGCAGAGCCGAGCCGGGTCTTCGCGGGTACCGATGTCGGCCTCCACCGCTCGATTGACTCGGGCCTGCGCTGGACTCTCGCCTCCGACGACCTCCCCACGACGACGTGGTTCACGACTCTGACGGCCGCACCGCTGCCATTCTCCCCGGCATCTCGACTGCCGGCGTCACAAGGAACCTCTGTGCGCCGCAGTTCACGGTCGGTTATCCGCAGATGGATTCGGTCATCTTCGTCGTCAATCTGAGCGAAGGGGCGGCTTCGGTCCGCGTGTCCGTCCATCTTCCGGGGGAGGATCCGTACTCGGCCCCTCTCTGGTCCACGATCGTCGAAGGAAGTGGAAGCCTCGTCATCGACGGTTCGGAACTGTTTCCCGAAGGAGTCTCGGAACCCAGTACGGGTTTCGTCACGATCGAAACCATAGGCGCAC
>JARRKC010000038.1:0-38694 GCA_037388505.1 Acidobacteriota bacterium
GGAAACCTGCCCGGCGCATCGAGATCGTGCCGTCCGCGTGTACCTTGCCGCGGTTGTTCATTCGGAGTGGTGGGACAACCGGGGACGGTTGTCCTACTCGGATTCGTGGATCGTGAGGCGCTGCCGCGTGGGGGGAGACTCAATGACCTGGTGGGTCCCCGAGGGCCAGTCGATGATCACGCGGTCCACCTTGCGGATTTGACCCAGGCCGACAGTGACGACGGGCTCGCAAGACGAAAGATACGAACGCCCCGACTCCAGGTAGCGGGTGAGCGTCTTCCCCCCTGCCACAACCTGAATTCTGGCTCCCAGCCCCATTCTGTTGCTGCGTTCACCTTCGAGCCGAATCTGCAGCCAGTCGTTGTCGTCGGTACTGTCATTGCGAATCAGCACGGCGCGATCGCCGTTCTGGGTGATGACGAAATCGAGGTCGCCGTCCCGGTCGAAATCTCCGCTGGCGAATCCCCGTCCCACCAAGAGCAAGTTCGGTGGATCGATCGCCGAGGAGTCGAGCAGCTCGAAGTGCCCCTTGCCGAGGTTCCTAAAGAACTGGGGCGGCTGTCGATAGGACTGGGATCGCCTGGTTTCCGAGATCTCAGGCTCGATATGTCCGTTGGCAAGAAGGACATCCAACCAGCCGTCATTGTCGAAATCCTCCACCAACGTTCCGAAGGCCAGCGTCATGAGCGTGGGAAGCCCGATACCGGCCGGGGCGGCATCGTCGATGAAATACCCCGGTTCGACCGAGCGAAAGAAGGCGGCCATCTCCTGCGAGAAGTTGCCGATCACGACATCGATGGTACCGTCGCCGTCCAGGTCACCCGCGTCGATTCCCATGCCTCCTCGGGCGGCACCCGATTCACTGTAAGCCAGTCCGGTTTCGATACCCTCTTCGCCGAAGGTGCCGTCGTGATGATTGACCAGCAGGTAGTTCGCAATCGTGTCGTTGGCGACCGCAATGTCCGGCCATCCGTCCGCGTCCAGGTCGATGATCGCCACGCCCAGTGTCTTTCCGACGAGACGCCCCACGCCTGAAGCTTTCGACTTGTTCTCGAAGCGCTTCCCCTTCACATTTCGAAAGAGGCAGTTCGTGATGCCCGGATACAACTCCGGCGTGCAGTAGGTGCGATGCACGCGGTCCGGGCTGCACGGGATGTCGGTCTGCGGCGTCCATTGGACGTAGCGGCCCACGAACAGATCCAGGAACCCGTCTCTGTCGTAGTCGAGGAACGCAAGACTCGCCCCAAAGCCCGGGCAATCCAGGCCCATCTGGCGCGTGACGTTTTGAAAGTGCCCACCGCCCAGGTTCCTGTAGATCCGAGTACCATTGGTCGTGGAGACGGCGAGGTCGTCCCAGCCGTCGTTGTCGATGTCCCCTACGGCCGCCCCCATGCCAAAGAAGCTCTCGTCGAGGCCGGAACCCTCAGTTGCATCGACGAATCGGTTCTCCCCGACGTTGCGGTAGAGCCGCCCGGTCGGATGCTCACCCTTTCCATCCAGGGTCGAACCATTGAGAAAGAACAGGTCGGGCAGCCCATCGTTGTCGAAGTCGAAGACCGCCACGCCGGACCCCATCGTCTCCGGGAGCCACTTTTCCTTGCTGGCGGCGTTGTAATGCATGAAATGGACACCGGAATCCGCCGTCATGTCGACGAACAGCGGTCTGTGAGGCTTGGTCGCATCAGCGCTCTTCAGAGGTTCGACGGGCCGGTCGACGGCCCCCGCCTCCGCCGTGCTCCTGGCCGGATAGTCACAGGAGGCAGCGACCAAGGGCAGGAAGCTCAGCCAGAACAGCAATCTCAGGACGGGTCGAATTTCCATTGGTTCAGACCGTGCTTCTTCAGATAGTAGGAGAGATTACGCTCGTCGATACCCAGCAGTCGCGCCGCCTCCCGCTTGACGCCGTCGGCTGCGGTCAGGGCCCCGACGATGAGGCGCTTCTCCTCGCTCATCAGGGACTCGCGAAGATTGTACGTCCGGGCCGCATCTTCGGGCTCGGGGGCCTGACTGCGAACGTTCGGTGGAATGCCGGCCAGCGAGAGGCGCTTCCCCTTCTCCAAAATGACCGACCTCTCGATGACGTTGCGAAGCTCTCGGACATTGCCGGGCCAGCCGTATCGGTCCAGCGCCTGAAGTGTTTCCGGCTCCAGGCCTTCGATGGACTTCCCTGTCTTGGCACAGAACTCACGAAGGAACGCCGTCGCCAGGATCCCCACGTCCCCTTTTCGCTCACGCAGGGGCGGGATGCGAATCGAGAAGACGTTGATCCGATAGAAGAGGTCCTGGCGGAAACGACCCCGTTCCATCTCCACTTCGAGGTCGGAGTTGGTCGCACACACCAGCCGGATGTCCACACTCGTCGGCCGCGTCTCACCGACCCGCTCGAAAATTCCTTCTTCGAGGACCCGCAGCACCTTGGCCTGGGCGGATTCGGTCAAGCATCCGATCTCGTCCAGAAACAGGGTGCCGGTGTCGGCGACTTTGAACCGTCCCTGCCGATCGCGTGTCGCACCCGTAAAGGCTCCCTTGCAGTGGCCGAAGAACTCACTTTCGAACAACTCGAGCGGAATCGCCGCACAGTTCACGCTGACGAAGGGACGATCCTGCCGGCCGCTCAGACGGTGAATCAGCCTGGCCACTTCCTCTTTGCCCGTCCCCGACTCGCCCAGCAGCAGCACGCTCGAATCGGTCGGTGCAGCGGCGTGAACCAGTTCTACGACCTCTTTCCAGGTCTTGCTCTCGCCCAGCGGCCCCCGCTCCCGTTTCCCTTCGCCGCGCAAATACTCGATCTCACGACGCCGGGCCGCATCCATCATGGCCCTTCGCAAGACCTCGACAACCTCCTCGGGATCCGCGGGCTTCTCCAGGAATTCATAGGCCCCCGCCTTCACGCACTCGACCGCCGAGGGCACGTCTCCGTAAGCCGTAAGGACGATGACCGGCAGCTCCGGCCTGCGCTCCTGGATCTTCTGGAGAAGGTCCAGCCCGCTGGCCCCCGGCATGCGCAGGTCCGTGATGACGACGTCCAAGCCCTCGAAACTGTCGCTTTGCAGCGCTTCACGCACACTCTGCGCCGTACGCACCTCGTAGCCCTGACGGCCGAGTGTCAACGCCAACGATTCGCTGACGTAAGTTTCGTCGTCCACGATCAGAATGCTTCCCCGCCTTGCCATGCCTGCTATGCCGCCCCTCGACCGACCTTCTCGCCGGATCCTTTCATTCTTTCACGGACTTTGGGAGGCCCCTCCTCCTCGGAGTCCGTCGAGGTCCAGAGTGGGACCCTGAAGGTGAACACCGCGCCGCCGCCCGACCGGTTGCCGGCCGAAATATCCCCGTCATGTTGAAGCAAGATGGTGCGACAAACCGAGAGACCCAGGCCGGTCGAGTCACGACCCGAACAGAAGGGCTCGAAGATGTGTTCCTGGATTTCCTCGTCGATCCCGGGACCGTTGTCGGCGACCGAAACCACCGCAAAACCATCGGCAACCTGCCCATTGACCTCGATCGTGCCCGCACCCTGCATGATCTCCGCCGCGTTCATCAGGAGATTCAGGAGAGCCTGCGACAACGTCACGGGGTTTCCTCGTACCGAAATCTCCGTGTCGAAACCGGTCATGGGAATCTCGATCCCGCGAAACAGCGGATTTCCACGAACGAAATCCACCGTGTCGGCGACGATCCGGGAAAGGTCGACTCGGGTGCTGGGACGTTGCCCGGGCTCGGCGAATGTCAGCGCGCGACGCGTCACGCCCGCCGCCCGGTCGACGCCGGAGCGGATCCTCCGAATGAAATCGTGTGCCGTATCGAGCCGTCCCGCTCGAACGTCTTCGTCCAGCAGGGAAAGGTAGTTCTTCATCCCCTCGAGCGGATTGTTGATCTCGTGAGCCAGTCCCGCAGCGAGCCGGCCGATTCCGGCCAGCCGCTCACTGTGCATCAGCTGGCGCTCGAGCTCGCGAATGCGTGACTGCTGCAAGTTCTCGGTCTCCAGGACCACCCGCTTTCTGACCTGGTGGTACGAGACGAGTCCCAACAGCGCGGCCAGCCCCATCAGCAGCAGATTGACCGCGAGAGTGATTCGATAGCGAGCCGTCAATCTCGAGAGAGATTCCATCAAACTCACCCGCCGTTCGCTGCGCACCAGGGTCCAGTCGACCGGCGGATCCCAGCCCGGATCCCGCACCGCCTCCATGGCCCTGAATTCGTCGGCATCGTTCGTATCGCTCCGCACGGAATCCACCGGCCGGAACTCCAACTCGTAGTCGCTCGATGAACCCATTTGTCCGAGGATCGCCTCGGAAGACAGCTCGGCCTGCATCCAGGCTCCCGAGTTCTCGTCACCGAGGGGCCAGCGGCCGTAGAGCCTTCCGTTGGCAGCCGCAGAAGCCGCGGGCGCCTGCCAATCCTTCGCCTTGAGCGGAACCGGAGCACCTTCCCGGCGGCCCACCCAGAGAAACGGAGGCTGCCCGTCTTCGTTCAGCACGACGCTTTCCACCTCCGGATGTGACTTGAGGAAAAGGGTGACCGTCGACTCCAGATTGATCCGGGTCCATCGTTGGTTCAGGGGATCGTCGTTCGAAAGCGCCGCGCGAAATTCCGTCAACTGTGGTGACTGGGAGAGAAACATACAGTCGGCACGCGCCGAGGCAAGAATCGCTTCGAGGGTTCGAGCCGCCGCCACCGTCTGCAGCTGAAGGTCCCGAATGGCGGCATCCTGGGCTTCGCGGCCCGAATAGATGATGCCCCACATGCCGACCGCATTGACAGCCAACAAGAGGAAGGCCAAGAACAGAATGATTCGGCTTTCGGGCCGTTTCAACCACTTACGCAGATTCAGAGCCAACCGCGCCCTCCGCTCCTGAGATACTCGCACACCACATCATACAATCTATGAGGGCTTGGACCCAAGTACTCGGGCGGCGGGCGATGCCGATCGCCGTCGATTCCTTTCCTCGGGAGCCGAGCCGTGCCCGGCGCTCGCCGAAAAACGGCGGCGTTCGACCATCGCTCAGAGGAGCAGGGGGGTGAAGCGGCCCCGGGGTGGAACCCAAGTACCAGCCGGGGTTCCCGTGGGGGGGTGGCCCGCGACCGCTTTCCCTTACGCATGAGGAGGGAAGTCTCTGGAGAGGACACAAGAATCTGCCGAATTGATTCCGTTACCTTCATCTCCAGCGTGCCCGCTGCCGGCGGACACACTGGCTATAAAAGCACGATCCGTTCCGAAATCCGGCTAGCACCACATAAACTTATTATTATCTGTCACTTAATTTACTTTTCATTCAAGCGGCAGAGACCGACGACCCGTAACTCATATGAACTTCTCGAGAAGATTCGGTTTTCTGGCACGTCTGAGGAAGCCACCGATGGCGACAGAGGGAACCGCTTCGCTCATAAGCGCCGGTAATTCAAAGGCATCGAGCGATTCTACGAGATCATAGGAGTTATGATGGGAGGTAACGCAATGGGACGGCCTGGGACCTATGGGACATCTAGGGCATAGGGGACCCTCAGAAGATTCAGTGGGTCGTGAATGGTATCCGTAGGATCCTCTTGTCCCATGGGTCTCGTAGGCCCCATCGCCCAGGCCGTCCCATTCCTCTCCAAGCTCATCCGATTAACTCGCGCGGCCGGCCGGGCAAAGGATGAGCGGGAAGCGAGCGAGGCGGAGCAGCGCGCTGGCGGTGTATCCCAGACCGACCGTTTCCTGCATTCGGTCGCCGTGGATACCCAGGATCAGTAGATCCGTCTTACGTTGGTCGGCAATCTCGAGCAAGCGCTGACCAGGAGTCCCCGCAACCACCACGGTTTCCGTATCCCGCGGAGCCCCATAACGCTCGACCAGCCGTTGCAGGCGGGCGCGGCGCTCTTCGATGTGTGGCCCGAAATGCGCCTCGAAGCGATCCAAATGACGCCCCACGCTGGTACCAACGTCCATGACATGGACCACGGTCAGATGAGCTCCGTAGTCCCCGGACATCCGGATGGCGAAGGCCAGCGCTTCCTTGGACGGCACGGAAAAATCGACGGCGACGACGATGGGATTCCACTTCGTCGTCATCACGCCATCCTCCGGCACGACCCAAATGGGACGTGTGGCCAGACGCAGGATCTTCTCGGAATCGGCTCCCAGAAAGAACGACTCGATGCTGGCGCGCCGATGCCGGGCTACCATGCTGACATCGGACTTCGATTCCAGGATCAGAGACCCCAGTGCCTCCTCGGGATAGCCCTTGGACAGCTGAAACTCCGTTCTGACATCAACCAGAGCCGGATGAGAGAAGAAATCCGAGAGCCTCTCGGTGTATTCCTTTTTCAAGCGCTCGAGTTCTTGGCTCGACGCCGCCGAATCCTCAGCAATGAGAAAGCGGGGAACGTCAAAGGCGTAGACGCCGAAGATGCTTGCATCAACCTTTTTCGCGACCGCACCGGCGTAGCCCAGGGCGGTCTCAGCAGAGATGGACAGATCGGTAGCAAAGAGAATCTTGTTGACGTTCCCTCTGCCCTGACCAGCCGCAAAGGGGCCGCTCAGCCTGGCATCCCGGTGCGGTACGTAGAATATTCGAGGTTTCCATGACATGGCGGCACTCACCTTCCCCCCAACTAGTCAAAGACGTTCGCGACCTCGTCGAGAGACGTGATCGCCTGCTGCGCTGCGGCCAGGAGATCGGAGCGCTGCTTTGAATGGATGAACTCTTCTTCAAGATCCAGCTTGACCTGAAAATCATCGCTGACATCATCGCCGCCGTTGTACTCGACAGCGGGCTTGAAGAAGTACCAGATCCGCCTGGTGCCCTCCAGCTCCCGGGAAGCGTCTTGAAACTGCCCCAGGGCCGCGTCGAGAATGATGCGTCTCTGATGTTCGTCCAGGCGCTCAACCGCCCCCGGAAGTATCGGGTTATAGAGAGTGTAGACGTCCATCACCGTCGAGCTGACCTCGTTGGCGGCCAGAACCGTGACCAGCCTGTTGTGTTGCCGTGACACGGCAGCCAGCTGCTTCAGCGCGTATTCCATGCGCAGCACGCTTTCGGACTGTGAATTCGATGGATCCAACGGCTTGAAATCGAGCCAGTCGACCTGAATCTCATTGACCTTCTGGTCGACCTGTTTCCAGTTCTCGTTTGCCGCCAGTACCACAACCTGCTCGGCAGACTGTTCGATGGCCTTGAGCGGTGAAGGCTCGCCAGCGCCGGACTCGACCTTGACCTGGGCCTCATCCTTGGGCTGTTTCTGTGAAGAGGCATACAAGGGTACGCCCCATAACGTTAGCAACATCGGCAACAGACCTAAGAAGACGGTTTTATATGAGCGTTTCATTGTCTCCGTTCCACCCTTCTTGTCCCGGGACGCCTCGCGACATCCAGGGTCTATCGAGAACCCGGAGCCCATAAGGAAAAGGACCCGGGAATGCAGGATACAGATTGGGTCGGGGCCGAGCCTTGAAGTGGCCAGCCCCGACGATGAAGGCGGAAAGCCCGACAGGGTCCGCCGGCCTTGCGATCGGCAGACCCTCCGTCGGATCAACCCGCTTCCGGGAGTCCGCCGCCCCCCCGCTTTGAGCAGGGGCTATGTGCGGCGTCGTGGAAGGAGCGAATCTCGTCTCGTTTCTGTCTCTCATCATGCTCCTCCTTCCATCTATCTAGAAAGGGCCGGTCATCGTGGCTGTTCACTCCGGGTGACCGTGCGGCCCGTTGTTTCACATCCCTGATAAAGCACGTGCCATTCCAGCTTTCACATCTTGTCCAAGTCTTGTGAAATAAAGGGTTTCTGGAAAGCGACGGGCTGAAGACTGTGGCGCCTGTGGCTATCGGCTACAAAAGTGCCACAGTTTCGGGAAGGGAATCAGCCTGTCCTCGCAATGGGACAGCCTGGGACCGATGCGACCTATGAGACTCATGGGACGACCAAATTCTATGGATACGATTCGTGACCGGTGGAGTCATCTTCCGGTCTTATCCGCCCTATAGGTCCCATTGCTCGGATCGTCCGATCAGCCGCCTCAGTGCGGCGGTTCATTTTCCGGGATCGAACGAGAACGGGCGTGCTGGTGTGATGAGTCGCGCTTACAGCGCTGGGGGACCTTTCGGACGATGCTTGGCTTTGGGCGGCTGCCCAAAGCTCTCGGATGAAACGA
The DNA here is from genome assembly GCA_037388505.1 of Acidobacteriota bacterium. Taxonomy (GTDB): domain Bacteria; phylum Acidobacteriota; class UBA6911; order RPQK01; family JAPXNP01; genus JARRKC01. Next base: position 8,129 of record JARRKC010000038.1, read on the forward strand.
CGCCGTTGGCGTCTCACTCCAGCCGTGCCTGCCTCTGCGGCAACAGCCAGGGTTCGCGTCCTGATCTCGCGGCGTGAGTCCGGGCGACAGACTCTCGCACTCGCCCTGGGGATGATCCTGGCCCGACTTCTGTCGCCCAGGGAATTCGGCCTCATCGGGATGGTGATCGTCTTCTCCGGATTCGCATCCCTGATCTCGGAATTCGGCTTCGGAGCCGCAATCATCCAGCGCGCCGGACTGCGGGAAGAGCACCTTTATTCCGTGTTCTGGTCCAACCTTCTGCTCGGTTTCGTGCTGTGCGGTGGTTTCGCGCTGGCAGCCCCAGCCATTGCCGGGTTCTATGGAGAACCGCGCATCGTTCCCATCGCCCGCCTGCTGGCGCTGACGTTCGTTATTGATTCTTTTCCGACGGTGCCTCGCGCTCTTTTGATCAAGAACCTCGATTTCCATCGAATTGCCAAAGTCGAAATCAGTGCAGCGGCCGGAGCCGGAGCAGTCGCGATCGCAGCGGCTCTGGCAGGCCTGGGTGTCTGGAGCCTGGTCCTGCAGATCCTGACCTTCAGTGTCATCAATGCCTGCCTGTTCTGGATCGTCGGCTCCTGGCGTCCGCGTTTTCGATTTGAATTGAAGGCCGTTCTTGAACTCCTGGGATTCGGGGCCAGCCTGCTGGGTTCGAGAAGCCTGGGTTACTGGAGGAGAAACATCGACTCCCTTCTCGTCGGTCGTCTCCTGGGGATCGAAGCCCTCGGTTTTTACGACCTCAGTTACCGCATCATGCTCATCCCGGTCTGGAACGTCTCTCAGGTCCTCTCTCGCGTGCTGTTCTCGTCTTTTTCGCAGATCCAGGAACAGCGCGCGCGTATCCGAAGGCTCTTTCTCCGGTCTCTCGGGGCCGGTGCGCTGGTTACTTTTCCGCTGATGACGGGGCTCCTGGCGACAGCCCGTCCATTCGTTCTGACCATTCTCGGGGCGAAGTGGCTCCCCATGGTTCCCATCCTTCAAATCCTTTGCGTGGCGTCGCTGTCCGAAGCCTTCTATCCACTCACGGGAAACCTCTTCCTGTCTCAGGGACGAGCCGATCTGCAATTCAAGGTCGGCCTCTTCACTCGTCTGATGACGGTAGCCGGGATCGTCGCCGGTCTTCACTGGGGGGTTACCGGTGTTGCAGCGGGATTTACCGTGGCTTCGATTCTCAACCTGATTCCCGGCTACCGTATTAGCTGCCGGCTGGTCGAACTCAGGACGGGCGACATCATCCGGGATTTGACACCTATCGCCCTGTGCACAGCCGGCATGATGAGCACTGTGGTTGCGGCATCCTGGTGGATTCCCGAGACGTGGCCTCACTGGGCCGGTCTGTCGGTCGAGGTTGCACTCGGAGTCTCGGTCTATGCCGTTCTCATTCAGGTTTTCCGGCCGCGCGCCTATACCGACGGGCTGACTCTCCTGAACGAGTGGCTGCGGGGAGAATGGCAGCTGCGGCTTCCGCAGGAACCCGAGGTGATTGAGTAGGTGGGGGAAGAGTTCCGAGTTACGAGGGTTTGCATCCCGGTCAACATTGCTTGACAAAATCTACGACAATCTTCATTATGCTGGCCGGCGCTTTTCGGTCGAAAGGCACGGGCTACCGGAAAGCCGGCCTGGTGGCGTTGACAGGCTGACAGGCAGCCGCTAATGTCCCACCGACACGAAACAACCGGGAGGAGGGGACATCATGTGGCTGCGAATAGTGGTCGCTGCGATTCTGGGGGTATGCAGTTTGAGTTGTGGGGGAGAGAGAGCGAATCCATTGCTCGAGGTGTCCCAGGCGCCGTTCGGCTGCCCGCCCTTCTCTCGCATTGAGTCTCGGGACTATCTGCCGGCCTTCGAACAAGGGCTTCGACAGCAGCAGGCGGAGGTCGAATCCATCGTCGGCACACCGGAACCTGCAACCTTCGAAAACACCGTTGAAGCGTTGGAACTGAGCGGCCGTCTGCTCGAAGACGTCAGCAACGTTTTCTTCAACATGAACTCGGCCGACACCAGCGCCGAACTCCAGGAGTTGGCGAAGCAGATCGCCCCGATTCTCTCCCGGCATCGTGACGGCATTTTCCTCAATCCGGATTTGTTCCGACGAATCGAATCGGTCCATGAGGAGGCTGCGTCCCTCGATCTGACGGCCGAGCAGAGCCGGCTCCTCGAGGAAACGTACAAGGATTTCGTTCGACACGGGGCCCGGCTCGATGATGCCCACAAGGCCGAGCTCAAGGAGATCAATGAGGAACTCTCTCTGCTCAGCGTGCAGTTTGGCGAGAACGTCCTCAAGGAGACCAACGCCTTCGCGCTCGTCCTCGAGGATCCGTCGGACCTCGCCGGGCTGCCCGGGTCTTTCGTCGACGCCGCGGCCGAGACGGCCGCGGAGCGGGGACAGCAAGGCAAGTGGATCTTCACGCTGGACAAGCCAAGCTTGATCCCCTTTCTGCAGTTCTCCGAGCGGCGTGACCTCAGGGAAAAGCTGTTCAAGGCTTATATCAACCGCGGGAACAACGGTAACGAGCAAGACAACAATGCCATCGCCTCGCAGACGGTCTCGCTGCGACTGAAACGCGCGCGTCTGCTGGGCTACCCGACCCATGCGGCATACGTCCTCGAGGAGAACATGGCCAAGACTCCCGAGGCTGTCTACCAGCTGCTCGATTCGCTCTGGAAGCCGGCCCTGGAGCAGGCCAGGACGGAGGCTCGGGTTCTCGAACAGGCGGCAGCCGCAGAGGGTGACCCAATCGAGCTCGAGCCCTGGGACTGGTGGTACTACACGGAGAAGGTCAGGAAGCAGCAGTACGACCTCGACGAGGAAACGCTCCGGCCGTATTTCCAGCTGGAGAACGTGCGTCAGGGTGCGTTCACCGTGGCTTCGAAGCTCTATGGCCTCCAATTCGAGGAACGCACCGATATCCCGATCTATCACTCCGATGTGAGGACCTTCGAGGTCAAAGATGCGGGGGGCTCCCACGTGGGCGTTCTCTATCTGGACTATTTCCCCCGGCCCAGCAAGCGCGCCGGCGCCTGGATGAACTCTTTTCGCAAGGAGTCCCGGCGGGCGGACACGAAGATCACACCCATCGTCTGCAACGTCTGCAACTTCTCGAAACCGACCAAGGACACTCCCGCCCTCCTGAGTCTCGAGGAGGTCGAAACGCTGTTCCACGAATTCGGCCATGCCCTTCACGGACTGCTCTCCGAATGCGTCTACGACAGCCTCTCGGGGACGAGCGTTCCGCGCGACTTCGTTGAACTTCCCTCGCAGATCATGGAGAACTGGGCGACCAGCCCCGACGTGCTGAGAATCTATGCACGTCACTATCGGACGGGTGAAGTCATTCCCGACGCCCTGATCGACAAGATCCAGGCGTCCCGGAGGTTCAATCAGGGATTTGCCACGGTTGAGTATCTGGCCGCCGCATATCTCGACATGGACTGGCATACCCTCGAGCATGCCTCGCCGATCGACACGGGATCATTCGAGACCACATCGATGCAGCGGATCGGCCTGATTCCTTCGATCGTGGTGCGGTACAAGAGCCCCTATTTCAGCCACATCTTCGCCGGAGGATATTCGTCCGGCTATTACAGCTACATCTGGTCTGAAGTCCTCGATGCCGACGCCTTCCGGGCGTTCGAAGAAAACGGTCTCTTCGATCGAAAGACGGCCGACTCTTTCCGCCGGAACATCCTGGCCAAGGGCGGCAGTGAGGACCCGGCCGAGCTCTATCGCCGCTTCCGCGGCGCCGAGCCGAGTGTCGAGGCCCTGCTGGAGCGAAAGGGCTTCGCCAAGCAGTAAGGCTGGTCTCGCCCCGCCGAACGTCAGGGCGCAAAGCTGTCCGGGGGAACACTGGTCAGCTGAAATCCGACCGGCGTACCCTCCAGCCTCAACACCGTGATGTAGATGACTTCATCGGAGTGGACGGCGAGGTTGCCGACGAATCCGTCGGGCACCGTCGGAAAGAAACCGTCCGAGCCGGCAAAGAAGCGTGCCGAGTGGCCCTGGAGGGTCTCGGTCTTCTCTGCTATGAGCTGACCTCCATCGTCGTAAAGGGTCAACCGGATATCGCCCCCAGCGTTCGAATCGGCCGCTGCCCAGGCCAGTCCCGTATTGACGCGGGCGGTCTTTTCCACGGGGAAAACGCTCGACGTACTGGGTGACGCGGCAGGAACCCCGGTGGAGTCCATGAGCTGCGTCTCGGAGAGAAAGTTGTAGAAGAAGGAGCTCGTCACCGCCCCCGTGTTCAAACCTCCGCTCGCGGTCAGATAGAGATAGCCCGGCCTTGCCGCACTGTCGCCGCGCAGCACGAATTTCCGTGAAGCATGGGGGGCCAGGTGAATCTCGAAGCGCGAATTGGCGCCCGGGGAGCCGTCGAGCGTCCAAGCCCCCTCCCAGTCGGAGTCAGCTCCCTGCCGCAGCCAGGCCATGCCGTCCCAGTCGGTTGACGACTTGTTCGTGATGATCAGCACGTCCTCATAGCCCCCGCCCAGCGCCAGCTGCGGATAGACCAGAGGAGAGCCCACTCCGAGGGTGACGTCGGCCACGGCCTCGAGGCGAACCACAGCCGAATTCACCTCGAACACCCGTACCTCCCCGGCTGAAAGGGCCAGAGGGCCGGGGTATCCGTCTGTGAGGGCCAGATGCTCCACCTCGAGTTGGCGACCGGCTCTCACCTCCACAGTCGACTGCACGCCGTGGGACCATCCCGACGGATAGCAGTAGAGATTCTGAAGGATTAGTCCTCCGACCGCGGCATCCAGGAGGATGTGTCCCCCGTAATTGGCATCCAGGGTGGCGTTGTTGATTTGGGCCAAACCGAGACTGGTCCAGGTTGCCGTCGCCGCACCGCCGTTGGCGACTACTGTCATATTGTTGACCTTCACCGTCCCCATGGTGAGCACCTGAGTATCGTCATGCTGGTCCTTCATGTACCAGTTGTTGATCTCCAGCGCGCCGGCGTTGTGGATCTGCAGCAGAGCGCCATAGGTCTCCGTGTTCATGTTGCTGATCCACGCCAGTCCCGAGTTGTAGAGCGCCAGCGTTCCGAGACCACTGGCCTGCACGTTGATGTTTTGAATCGTCAACGACGCTTCGTTCGCCAACGGGGTGATCCCGCTTCCGGTCTGGATCAGGCTCAGGTTCAGGAAGACCGCTGCGCGTCGAAAGTCCAGATTCGTCTGTCCCGAATCATTGGAGACAGTGAAACTCCCTTGGGTTTCGAACACGCCGTCATCCTCCAGGACGACGGCTGCTTCGCTCCCCCTGTTCGTCAGTGCGAGATTCGCAACCGAAAGCCGCCCCTGAATCCTGATCTGCGTCGAACCCTCGTTGGTGACGGCCAGATTCTGAGGTGAGACGTCGTTCTCGATGCTCCAATCGATCGTCCCCCCCTGGTTGACGAGACTGAGAGAGACCCCGGTCATCGAGCCGTGACCGCTGACCGCGATCGAGCTGCCCTGACCCGCGGTTATGGAAGACTCTGCTCCCAGCACGAGTTCACCGTCGACCAGCAGGTCCAGATGCACGCCACCCGACTGGACCACAATGGCGCCACCGAGTTCTGCCGTTTGTGCGGCTGCGACAGAGATTGTGGAGTCCTCAGTGATGGTGAGGGTCTCGCCCAATCCCGGCAAGTCATCCCCGGAGTAGGTTCCGCCCGCCACTGCGGAGAATGAAGCAACAAAACACGCCCCGCAGACTCGCCCGAGCATCTTCAGAGACATGAGTAACCTCCTGTTTTCGACGGGTCCAAAGCAACGTTGCCCTCATCTTGTGTTGACATTCAAGTACAGTCAAGCCGTCGTCCTGAAGATACGGAAATGGCGAGTTGTGAATGACGTAGCCCAGCGGCTAACATTGGAATCTGCATGAGTCAGCCGCTGGAATCGTCGACGACCGGAATCCGACGACCGCCCGACGCCGGGGATGAACCCTGGACCGGTGAAGAACTCCACATCCTGCGGAGTCTCGACTCGCCCGCTCGCATTCAGGCGTTTCTCGATTCCATCCCTTACAGCGCCGACCCGATCTACCGCTCGCCCAGAAGCGTGATGCGCGACCGCAAGGCTCACTGTTTCGACGGCGCTCTGTTTGCGGCGGAGGCACTCGAGCGCCTTGGCCACGCACCCCGCATCGTGGACCTCCAAGCCGTCCGCGACGATGACCACCTGCTGGCACTCTTCAAGGTCGACGGGAATTACGGCGCGGTGGCCAAGTCCAATTTCGTCGGCCTTCGATACCGGGACCCCATCTACCACTCCCTGCGAGAGCTGGTGCTCTCCTACTTCGACAGCTACTTCAACCTGGATCGCGAGAAGACCCTGCGGGGCTATACGGTACCCCTCGATTTACGAGCGTTCGATCGCACCGAGTGGAGGACATGCGATGACCGGCTCGAGCTGATCGCCGAGCGGCTCGACCAGATTCGTTCCTGGACGGTCATCGACGAAGAGACGGCGGCCGCACTGCCGCCGGTGGACGACCGCACCTTTCAGGCCCAACTCCTGGGCTCGAATCCCGAAGGGCTCTACAAACCCTGAAGGGGCCCGGTCACCGCAGGTCGGCCAGACGAATCCCCCGTCGCTCGACCTGTCGGGGCGCGGTGAGCAGACCCTCGGCGGCAATCTCGTCGACGACGAAGGTCACCACCCCCCCGCTTTGGGCGTAGAGCTGAGCGTATGAAATCGGCATACGGGCACTCGGTTCGTTCAGGAGCGATTGAGTGATGGCACCGGTCTTCCGGCGCCCGGCAGCGAGCAAGACGACTTCACGGGCCTCGAAGACCAGCCGCAACGACATGGTCAGAGCGTAGTGAGGGCACTCGTCGAGGCCGGCGAAGTACCCATCGGCTACGGCGTGCTCTCGGGTCACCCTGTCGAGCTCGACCAGCAGCAGACCACTCAGTTCGAAGGGGATGCCGGCTTCATGGAAGGCCACATGCCCCCGACCTCCCACGCCGAGCACCTGGAGGTCGATGCCGCCTGCCTCGTGTATCCGATTCGCATACGTATCGAGGATCCGGGAGCGGACCCACCGAAGATAGGGCGATGCGGCGTCCGGGTCGATCACGATGGCCCGCCCGCTGATCGATCCCTCGCTCGTCCACCCGCCGGGGTCAAGTTCGAGCTCGCGCCTCAGGCGAGCGGCGTCGATCCGCTCCCCCTCAGGTACGAACATGGCCCGCGGGCTTGCTTCGAGCCGCCCGAAAAGATGCCGATCCATGAAGTTACGGAAGCTCTGAGGATGGGGTGCGGGACTCGTCGAGTATGGGGCTATGAGACCTATGTACTCATCCAGGTTGAACGTTCGCCATCGGCCGCTGTCCAGTTCGCAACGGTTCGCAAAGGCGACGAGTCGTGCGTAGAGACCCGTTTGGGAGTTGCCGGTGGCGAGACCGAGGACAATGTCATCCTTGCCACGCTCCAACGGCTGCAGTCGCTGCCGGATCCTGTCAGCCGCGACGTCGCTCATCTGCTCGAAATCGCGGGTGACCAGAACCTGTATGGGCAAAGGTGAGACTCCCTCCGGAAAGGGAGAGTATAGGTGGAGATTCCCCGGTTTCCAACTCGGATTGACTGGCTTCCGCCGAGCGACTACCATCGGCTTGGGTTCCATTCGGACATGAGTTGACAAGCGAGGTACTTCCATGGCCATCAAGAAGACGGTATTCCTCCTCGTTTCGGTCCTGGTCGCCATGAGCGGCTGCAGTCTTACACCGGACGCATCGAAACCGCAGATCATACTCGAGCAGGACTATCCGGTTCAGCCGGTGCCGTTCACAGCGGTCCACCTGGACGATGGCTTCTGGGCCCCGCGTATCGAAATCAATCGGACCGTTACGATCCCCTATGCTTTCCAGAAATGTGAAGAGACCGGGAGGATCGACAACTTCGTGCGCGCCGCCCAGGCCCTGCACGATGATCCGGCCCTCGAGGACCGGGAAGTGCGGGGGTTCCCCTTTGACGACACGGACGTCTACAAGGTCATCGAAGGAGCCTCGTTCGGCCTGAGCGTCCATCCGGATCCGGCCATGGACCAGTACCTCGACGGTGTGATCGCCAAGATCGCCGCCGCCCAGGAGCCCGACGGTTACCTCTATACGGCCCGCACGATCAATCCCGAGCATCCTCACGAGTGGGCCGGCCCCGAACGCTGGGTCAACGTCTCCAAGGGGAGTCACGAGCTGTACAACATGGGGCATCTCTACGAAGCAGCCGTGGCCCACTATCAGGCGACCGGAAAGCGGACGCTGCTGGATGTGGCTCTGAAAAACGCCGACCTCCTCTGTACCGTGTTCGGCCCCGGCAAGAATGAGAGCTACCCCGGCCACCAGATCGTGGAGATGGGTCTCGTGAAGCTGTACCGAGTCACGGGTCGGAAGAAGTACCTCGATTTGGCAAAGTTCTTCCTGGATACTCGCGGGCCGGGCGGGGATCCCTATAACCAGGCCGACAAGAAGGTCGTGGATCAGTCCGAGGCCGTGGGACACGCCGTGCGAGCCACGTATATGTACTCGGGGATGGCGGATGTCGCCGCCTTGACTGGAAACCAGGGCTACATCGACGCACTCAACCGGATCTGGGGCGACGTGGTCGGCAAGAAGCTCTACGTCACGGGGGGGATCGGCGCCCTGCACGAAGGTGAAGCTTTCGGCCCGGCCTATGAGCTCCCCAACATGAGTGCCTACTGCGAGACCTGTGCGGCGGTCGGCAATGTCTTCTGGAACGAGCGCCTGTTCCTGCTGGAGCCGGATGCCAAATACGTCGATACGTTGGAGCAGACGCTGTACAACGGTCTGATCTCCGGCGTATCGCTCGACGGCAAATCGTTTTTCTACCCGAATCCCCTGGAGTCGAAGGGGGACTACGTGCGCAGCCCCTGGTTTGGATGCGCCTGTTGTCCGGGCAACATCACCCGCTTCGTCGCTTCGGTCCCGGGCTATCAGTATGGCGTGCGGGACCAGTCCGTGTACGTCAACCTCTATGCCTCGGGAACCGGGAACCTGACCGTGAAAGATCAACCGGTGAGGATCCGCCAGGAGACCCGCTACCCCTGGGACGGCAAGGTGAAACTCACGGTCGAGCCCGGCCAGGCGCGTGAACTCTCGATTCGTCTTCGCATTCCCGGATGGGCCCGCAATGAAGCCAATCCGGATGGGCTCTATCACTTCCTGCAGACCGTCGACGCTCCTCCCAGCATCACGGTCAACGGCGAGCCGGTCGAAGCTCCGCTCGAAAAGGGATATGCGGTGATCGATCGCAGCTGGAACGACGGCGATACGATCGATCTCGATTTGCCCATGCCCGTCCGCCGAGTGATCGCCGACGATCAAGTGGAGGCGGATCGAGGGAGAGTTGCCCTGCAGCGCGGTCCGATCGTCTTCTGTCTGGAAGGTCCGGACAACGTCGACGGCCATGTCCGCAATCTCGCTATCGATGACGGATCCGCGCTCGAAACCGCGTTCAATCCCGATCTCCTGGGGGGAGTGGAGACCATCTCCGGTGAGGCCACCGCCGTTTCCGAGAAGGGGAAGAAACATTCCCAGAATTTCGTGGCGATTCCCTACTACGCCTGGGCGAACCGGGGAGGGGCCGAGATGATCGTCTGGGTCGCCCGCGACGCGGAGCATGCGAAGGTCGGCGAATAGGTGAAGAGTTCCGAGTTGCGGGTTCCGGGTTCCGAGAGTTCCGGGAGTGTGTCGCCGAGACTTGGGGAGCCGGAACACCTCGTTCACTGAGCGATGCTTGAGAGCCTTCGGGCCTCACCGAGACTGTTTCCACGCCAACGGCGTGGTTCATTCGCGAGCCTGGGCCAACGGCCCAGGACACCGATTTCCCGGCCGACGTCAGCGCTGAAGGCGCGATTCATGCTCCGGGATCGAACGAGGACGGGAGAACCGGAGGACGGGAGAACCAGGACGGGTGACACGCACGAATGGCGATCGTAAGTAGCTACGGATAAAGAATTCCGGTTCGAGTCTGGTACGGATGGCCGAATCGCGGCATCCACAGACCGCGGGAACGAACGGTTGGCGATGGGGTGCAGGATCTCGGCAGAACCCGATTGTGCGGGGTCTACGGAACACGATCGCGCCCCTGGCCGGGGCGCCGGAATCGAGAGGGCGTAGCCACCCCCGGGGCCGCGCCGAGGCGGCTTGGCCCCGGGCTACCGGAATCCGGCCCCTACCGGGGCCGCGGCCCGGAAAGGCCTGCCGGTGCATTGTCTCCTTCTGCCTCCCGCCTCCTGTCTCCTTCCAGCTTCGAGCTTCCAGCTCCCACGATCCTCACTGCGTCTTCTCGAGACCGGCCTTGACCAGATCGAACAGGTAGATGCCGGAACCCGTCCCCGGGGGAGAATCCGCGGCGGACTCCTGAAAGGCGATGTACCGGCCGTCATCGCTGACGACCGGGTTCGAGGCTCGGAACCCCGGGACGTCCGAGAAGAACGTCAGTCGCCGGTAATCTTGTCCGGTCCCATCCAGCTTCAGTCGATAGAGGTCGATGAACGCGTTCCCCTTTGGATGGTGATGATCGCATTCCACCAGCGTGGACTCGCCATCGGGAAAGATCCCTTCCGCCTCGTCGTACTGATTCGGTGCTTTGGAGTAGTTGATGATCTCACCGGTTTCGAGGTCGTAGCCCATGACCTCCGCCGTGAAGATACCGCTCTCGGTCGTTCCGTACTGCGTCCAGATCAGCTCTTTGTCATCGGGCGGACGGAAGTTCTGGGGTTCGATCATCCCTTCATACTTGATCCCGTCGACGACCACCTTGTGGTTGTCGATGAGCAAGCGCCCGCGGGCCAGGAAGGGCTCGCCATGGCGGTAGACGATATCCGCAAGCCAGATCTGCTGCTGCTTCGGACCGGTAAAGGCGATCGTGAGCTTCTTGCGGGACACGGCCGGCCCTTCGCCGACGATGACATCCTTGAACACCTTGGGCGGCTTGGTTCGGTGCCGATCCATGATCTGAAGGCAGGCCTCGTGGCGGCTCGGACCTCCCGTCAGCAGGTAGTCTCCGTTGGAGAGATAGAGTGCGCGGTAGTACCCCCAGTCTTTGGGGCGCTCGTAGTGGAGAGTCACGGGGCTGATCTGCTTCGTTTGGATGTCGATCTCCATCACATCGCCGCCGGCTCGCGTCAGGAACATGACCTTCTTCCCGTCCAGGGACCACTCTGCTCGCTGTCCGTAATCGATGAGTCGAGTGACGTAGGAAGGCAGCTTGTCCTGCGGAAAGGACTGGGCCAGCAGACAAGTCGACAGCAGCAGGATAACCGGGGCGAGAGTGCGAAGGACGGTTCTCTTCACGTTCAACTCCATTCGCCAATGAACTTAACACGAACGGCTGGGATTTTGGTCTGGGAGCTGGAAGGAGGAAGGAGGAAGGAGACAGGAGACAGGAGACGGGAGACGGGAGACCGGAGACGGGAGACGGGAGACCGGAGACGGGTAGGATTTTGTTAATACCGGTCTGACCTGTCGGACCTGTCGAACGGAGCGGCAACCCGGGGCGCGACAAATCGGTGACACGCACGAAACGCGACCGTAAGTAGCTGCGGATAAAGAATTCAGGTTCGAGTCTGGTACCCATGGCCGGATCGCGGCATCCATAGACCGCGGGAACGGACGGTTGGCGATGGGGTGCAGGATCTCGGCAGAACCCGATTGTGCGGGGCCTACGGAACACGATCGCGCCCCTGGCCGGGGCGCCGGAATCGACGGGGCGTGAGCCAACCTCGGGACCGCGCTCCCGAAAGGCCTGCCGGTGCAATGTCTCCTTCTGTCTCCTGTCCCCGGTCTCCTGTCCCGTTTCCTTGACTCACCAGCACCGCCGCACTACCATCGCTGACGTTTGATGTTGTTCGCCTGCCGTCCCAGGAGTGCCCCACTCGGCAGGTTGTCAATCGGGTGAGATCGAGGACTTGGTCATGTCCAAGATGCGTTGGTTTCCCTTCCTTCTCCTTTCCATAACGACGGTGCTTTCCGGCTGTAGTACCACCGCGTCTTTCGAAAAAGAGAGCGACGGCATCGTACTCCACCTCGAGAAAACCAGGGACACCGATCCCGCCCTGATGAAGGTCCAGGTCTGTTCGGACGACATCATCCGCATCGTTGCGGCTCCCGGTGAGGAGTTCTCTTCCCGGCCGAGCCTCATCGTCGACGGGCACGAGTGGGCTCCGGTTTCCTGGACCGCAGAGCGGAAGGGAGACGAAATCGTTCTCTCCACGCAGAAACTGAAGGTGCGGATCGACCGCCGGACGGGCGCGGTGTCCTTCTTCGATTCAGAAGGCGAGCCGCTTCTGCGAGAGAAAGCCGACGGGGGGAAGTCGATCACGCCGGCGGAAGTCATGGGGGAACAGACGTACCACCTTCGCCAGCTGTTCGAGTCCCCCGACGACGAGGCCTTCTACGGACTCGGCCAGCATCAGAATGACGTCATGAACTACAAGGGGCATGACGTCGATCTCTGGCAGTACAACATCGTCGCCGTCAACCCGTTTCTGGTCTCGAGCAAGCGCTACGGCATTCTCTGGGACAACAACTCGCGCACGAAATTCGGGGATATCCGAGACTATCAGCCCCTATCGGCGCTGTCCCTGATCGACACGAACGACAAGCCCGGTGGGCTCACGGCCGAATACTTCGGAGGGAGCGACTTCACCTCTCCGATCGTTTCCCGCACCGAATCCCGGATCGAGCATCGTTTCATCGATGTTCACGACCCCTACCCCGACGGCTTCGATCCGAATCGAGGGAGCATCCGCTGGAGCGGCGAAATCGAAGCCCGGCAGTCCGGCGTCTACAAGCTCCAACTCTTCAGTTCGAGTTACACCAAGATGTGGCTGAACGACCAACCGGTCGTCGATTCCTGGCGACAGAACTGGTTGCCCTGGACCCACAACTTCCGGATACCGATGGAGGCCGGCAAGCGCTACCCCATCAAGATCGAGTGGATCCCCGAGGGCGGCTTCATCGGCCTCGGCGCCCTGCCCCCCGACCCCTCGCAAGATCCGAAAGCCCTCTCGCTTTACTCGGAAGTGGGTGACCAGATCGACTACTACTTCGTCCGTGGCGACAACCTGGACGACGTCGTCCACGGCTACCGGAGGATCACCGGCAGGGCGCCCATGATGCCGAAATGGGCCATGGGTCTCTGGCAATGTCGCGAACGGTACCAGACGCAGGACCAGCTTCTGGGAGTGGTGAGAGAGTTTCGCAAGCGTCGAATCCCCCTCGACAACATCGTCCAGGACTGGTTCTACTGGAAGGAAGACCAGTGGGGAAGCCACCAGTTCGACCACACTCGCTACCCCGACCCGGCGGGCATGGTCAAAGAGCTGCATGATCGGCTCAACGCTCACATCATGATTTCGGTCTGGCCGAAGTTCTACATCGGGACGCAACACTACGACGAATTCGATCGAAATGGGTGGCTCTATAAACGGAATATCGAGAAGGGTCAGCGCGACTGGGTGGGACCCGGATACGTTTCGACCTTCTACGATCCGTACACGCAGGGTGCACGAGATCTGTTCTGGAAGCAGATCAACGAAACCCTGTTTCCCCTGGGCATGGACGCCTGGTGGATGGATGCAACCGAACCGGACATCCAGTCGAACCTATCCGAGAAGGAGCGCCGGCTGCGCATGAATCCCACGGCCCTCGGCACGGCCGCCCGGTATCTCAACACCTATTCGCTGGAGCAATCGAGAGCCGTCTTCGAAGGTCAGATGAAGAGCAGCCCGGATCAGCGGGTCTTCATCTTGACCCGCTCCGCCTATGCCGGCCAGCAGCGTTACGGAGCGGCGACCTGGAGCGGCGACATTGCAGCCCGCTGGGAAGATCTGAGGAATCAGATTCCGGCCGGCCTGAATTTCAGTCTCTCCGGTATCCCCTACTGGACAACCGACATCGGAGGATTCGCCGTCGAGCAGCGCTACATGAAGCCGGATCACGCGAATCTGGAAGAGTGGCGAGAGTTGATGACGCGGTGGTTCCAGTTCGGTACTTTCTGCCCGCTGTTCCGGGTGCACGGCCAATTCCCATATCGGGAGATCTACAACGTCGCACCGAAGGGCCACCCTGCTTACAAGGCCATGGTGGCCTACGACAAGCTCCGCTACCGCCTGATGCCTTATATCTATTCGCTCTCCGGGATGGTGACCCAGAACGGCTATACCATCATGCGCCCTCTGGTCATGGACTTCGGAAACGATCCAAAAGTCCGGGACATCGGTCATCAGTTCATGTTCGGTCCGGCCCTGCTCGTCAATCCCGTCACCGAATACAGGTCCAGGACTGTCGACGTCTATCTGCCCGCATCGAGCGGTTGGTACGATCTGAGGTCGGGCCGGTACTTCGAAGGAGGGCAAATGATCCAGGCCGATGCCCCTTACTCCGACATCCCGGTCTTCGCTCGTGAGGGATCGATCATCCCGTTTGGCCCGGCGCTTCAGTACAGCACTGAGAAGCCGGCGGACCCGATCCGGCTGATGGTCTATACCGGCCGCGACGCTTCCTTCGTACTCTACGAAGACGGGGATATCAACAATCACTACCGGGATGGCTCCTTCAGTTTGATCCCGCTCGACTACAGCGAGGCGGACCACACCCTGACGATCGGGCCCCGTGAAGGTGAGTTCGAGGGTATGCTCGAGCATCGGACGTTCCAGATCGTGTGGATCGACCATGACAAGCCGGTTGCCCTCGATCTCGAGGCGGCGCCCGCAGAATCCGTCTCCTATGACGGAAGCGAGGTTGCGGTCAGAATGACCAACTAATCCGCCGAGGTGGTGGTAACCTTCGCCTGTGACGAACAACCAGGACACGGGAACAGAACTCCGATCGGGCGTGCCGGCCACTGAGCTGACGACGCTCGGTGTCGGCGGTTCTTGCGCCTGGCTGGCCGACCTGTCGGAGCCGGCGGACCTCGATCCGCTTCTGGACTGGGCCCGAACGGAGGGCCTGCCGGTCGTCTACCTGGGCGAAGGAAGCAACGTTTTGTTCCCGGACGAAGGTTTTCCCGGCCTGATCATTCGCACGAAGATCCTCGGACGACGACGAAACGGCTGCGAAGTGGAACTCGGCGGCGGAGAAAACCTCCAAGCTGTTATCGACTGGTTGAACAGCCTGGGACTTGGCGGAATGGAACGTATGTACGGAATACCGGGGACTCTGGCCGGCGCGCTGGTCGGGAATGCCGGAGCGTATGGCCAGGAGATCAAGGACGTCATCGAGACGACCGACGTCTGGACCCCGGACGGGACTCGAACCTTATCCCGCGCGGACCTCGATCTCGGTTATCGTCGCAGCACCCTGAAGGATCACCGTGGGTGGTTCGTTCTGCGTTGCCGCCTGCGCCTCCATCCGACCGACGGTGACCTGGCTCGAATCTCGAATGAGGTGCTGGAGAAGCGGCTTCTCAAGTACCCCGTCGGTTTGAAATGCCCGGGCAGTTTCTTCAAGAATGTAATCGCCGGTGACCTCCCGCCCGGAGTTCTTGCGCGAATCCCACGCGAGTTCATCCAGTACGGCAAGATCCCGGCGGGACGGCTCCTGGAAGCAGTAGGTGCCAATGGAGCCCGGCGTGGAGGAGCCCAGGTCGCCCCGTACCATGGGAACCTCTTCATGAACCGGGATGCGGCTCGAGCCGAAGATATCCTGGCCCTTGCCGACGAGTTTTCCAGGCGCGTGCTGGAGCGATTCGGGATCCGATTGGAGCCGGAAGTCTGTTTGCTCGGCGCCGCAGCGCGCCCACCAGTGGGATGGGGAGACCAATGAGTGTCAAATATGTCATCGAAGGCGGCCACCAGCTGAAAGGCGACTACTCCGTCCAGGGGAACAAGAATGCTGCTCTGCCCCTGATTGCGGCCTCGCTTCTGTCTGAGCGACCGATCCACTTCGAAAACGTTCCCTGTATCAATGATGTCGATCGCCTGATCGAACTGGTGGAGCATCTGGGCGTTGCCGTCTCCCGCACGGGCTCCGACCTGACGCTGCGCAGAGGCACGCTGGACAATCCCCAGCCGGCACCGAAACTCGTTCGCCAGCTTCGTGGCTCGGTGCTTCTTTTGGGAGCATTGGCGGCGCAGCACGACCAACTGAGCACGGTTCTGCCCGGGGGCTGCCCGATAGGCCAACGCTCCTTCGAAAGTCACTGGCAGGTCTTCGAATCGGCCGGTTTCCAGGTGAAGGAGAGCTACAAAGAGATCACACTGACCCGCCGGCGCAACGTCCCCGACCCTCGCGTCTGCCTCGAAGAGAGCTCAGTCACGGCAACGGAGAACGCCCTGCTGTTGTTTTGCGGCATGGGTCGCGGAATCATCGACAATCCTGCCCGCGAGCCCCACGTGCTCTCCCTCGTGGAGTTTCTGAGGGCGCTGGGATGCGAGATCGAGCTCCACCCCCTGCGCTTCATCGTGCACACCGGTCCGGGCTCGGCGGATGGCGAACTCCGGTTCAAGGTTCCGGCGGACTACATTGACGCGGGAACGGCCGCCATTGCTGCGGCCGTGACCGGAGGAGAATTGCGGCTTCACGGCGTAACGGCCGACGATCTGCTGGGCTTTCAGCAGTCACTGGAGCACTTCGGCCTGAGCTTCGACTTCGACAACGGATTCGTCCGGGTCGGGCGAACGGGTGACTGTGGGCCCAATCCGGGTCGGATCACGGCTGGTCTGTGGCCTTCTTTTCCCACTGATTTGACCAGCATCCTGATTGTCCTGGCCACACAGGGGCGCGGAATCTGCCTCGTCCACGATTGGATGTACGAATCGCGGATGTTCTTCGTCGACAAGCTGGCCCGCATGGGCGCCCGCGTGATTCTGTGCGATCCCCACCGGGTGATCGTTGACGGACCCTCGGCCCTGCGCGGCATCCGGCTGGAATCTCCGGACATCCGAGCCGGCATGGCTCTTCTCGTGGCCGGGTTGTGCGCGTCCGGTGTCACCACGATCGAACATGCCGAGGTGGTCGAGCGGGGCTATGAGAGGGCCGTGGAACGCTTCCGGCGGGTGGGAGCCAGGGTCGAGAGACGCTGAGTCTGTTGCGGTGGAATCGGACGTATCGGACATAGAAGACGAATAGGATAGAGGAAAGATAGCCTCAAGGGCGGCCTGGGACTTCCGCCGTCGCATGGGTCCCCTATGTCCTCTACGTCCCATCTGTCCTATTTTTCCTTGCCTCTCCATCCCAGCCCACTACGGCAGAGGTGGGTGGTACAGTGTTTTCTACCTCATGTTCGAAGCAGTGCGTGACATCAGTCTGAGAACCATCCTCCTGGTTGCCATCGTGGTGTGGGCGACGCTCGCAGCGATCTGGTTTCTGAGCCTCGGCTCCGGGGCGAAGAAAGGGCCCGACCTTGCTGCGGCATCCACGACCGGTCAGCAGCCGTCGGCCGAGCTTCCGAGGACGCCCGCTGCGGCCTTCCCGCCAGCTGAGTCCCAGAGCGCGAGTGAGGATTCGACTCCGGGTCAGGATGTGATCGTCTCGACGGCGCCCAAGAGCGAGGCGGAGACACTTACCGGTGAGGGAAGCCTCACCCGCGGGTTCGCCCTCCAGGTTGGTGCGTTTCGTTCCGAAGAGAGCGCCAAGACTCTCCTGGAGCACATCAGAACCGATGGGTTCGCCGGCTTCCTCCAAGCGCCACGAACCGGTGACCCTCTGTATCGCGTCATGGTCGGCCCCTTCCCGGACAGAGCCAAGGCGATGGCTCGACAGGAATCTCTCAAGGCGCGGGGCATCGAGACCTTCGTCAAGGAACTCGAGTAGTCGGGGCGTTCTCCGGTTTTCCGCAGGACGCGCGTCCTCACTTGTCCGGGTGACGAAGCCTTGGCAGCCGGGAAAACCGAAGAGTCCACCGAAATCGGGGCATCCGCGCGGGTGAAGCCGAAATCGTTCGTTCGGGGCAACGGGACAAGCAAGGATGCTTATCCTACGCAGCCGCTGCGAGCGTGCTAGAATCCGTGGAAGAAGGGCAATGGAGACAGAGCAGGCTTACGAAGTGCTGGGCTTGGGCCAGGGCGCATCGTTCAGCGAGGTCATGGAAGCCCACCGCGACCTCGTCGAAGTCTGGGACCCGAAACGGTTCCACGACAACCTGCGGCTCCAGCGCCGAGCCATTCAGGAACTTACGTTGATCAACGAGGCATTCGACACCCTTCGTCTGCATGCCTTGCAGAGACGAGCCCATCAGTCCGAAGAGAGTGATCGGACGCTGCAGACCACGTCGGTTCCCAGCTCTTCGGCCGGCGCCACCATCGCCCTCCAGCGGGGCGCTGAGATACCTCGAGCTTCGTTGTACGAAGACGCTCTTTCCGGGTCACGAGGAAGACAGCGATTCCTCACCCTCCTGCCTTTGATCACAGGAGTGATCCTGGCTTTGGTGGTGATCATCTGGATCCTCACCTCCGACTCCGGAAGCAACATCGACGACCAGCCTTCCGGGCCGCCGGCCGCGGCGGAACCGGCACAACAATCGGCAGCTCCCCTCCAGGCACAGCAGGCGGCGCCACAACACGCGGCCCTTCCCTCTCCCCGGTCCGCCGTCTCACCCGACGCTAGGTTACACAAAGAGACCAAGCATCAGGGAGTGACCGGCTCAGAGACGACCGCTCCCCTGGTCCGCCAGGCATTCCAGCTGCTTCGTGAGAAATCCAAGACCGCCTCGAGCCTCGTTCAGAGGGGCCGCTATGACGACCTGCGCTTCGAGAGCTGGGCACCTCTGCGCGCCGAACGCAACGAGTTTCAGCTGCAATTGATCGCGGTTCGCGAACCGGGCGGTGACCGAGTTCGGCTGGTCTGGTCGGTCAATCTCGAGACTCAAACCGTCAGTCCCCTCAACGATGCGGCTCGAGAGTTGGAGGATCGTGAGTCCGGACCAAAGCCCCAGTTGATTCGACAGTTGTAGATCGCCAGATCGCCTTTCACTTGAACTCATCCCTCGAACTCGACTCTAATTTGGAGCCGGAGCCGGGAGAAAGCCATGACGCTCGAGGAAATCCGCAAGAGAATCAATACGATCGACTTCGAAATCCTGAAGCTGCTCAACAGCCGCATGGAGTTCGCCCTGCGGACAAAGAAATTCAAGAGCTCCGTCACCGACCTGAAGAGGGAACACGAGGTCATCGAGTACATCCAAAGGCACAGCCAGGGCCTGATCGAACCTGAATTCTGCAGGATGTTGTTCACCGAGATCATCGGTGAGAGTAAGCGACTGCAGAAAGAGGAAGTCTCGCTGATGGGTTTCCACGGAGAGCACGGAACGTTTAGCGAAGTGGCCGCCCGCAGTTTCAATCCGAATCTGGTCTACATCAGCTGTGCGGACATCGGTGAGGTGATCCGCGGGGTCGAGAGTGGACTGCTTCATTTCGGGATCGTCCCGGTCGAAAGCACCCTCGGTGGGACTTCCGACGAAGTCAACGAGTATTTGGTGGAGACAGGACTCGCAGTTGTCGGAGAACTCAGACTCCCCATTCGTTACAGCCTTTTGACTCTGTCCGAGACGGACCCCGAAGAGTTGCGCGTCGTTTACTCTCACCGCCAGGTTCTCTCTCAATGTCAGAGTTTCTTGAGCGAGCGGAAGCTCGAGGGCCGCCCTTACTACGACATGGCGGCGGCCGCCAAGATGTTGGTTCAACAGCGCCCGGAAGCGACCGGAGCGATATCCAGCGACTTTTCTGCCGATTTCTACCACCTCAAGATCGTGAAGCAGGGGGTTGAAGACAAGCCGGGGAATTTCACACGCTTTCTCGTACTTGCCCGCAAAGACGGGTACGAGCCCGGCGACAAATGCTCACTCGTCTTCGTCGCCGAGCACAAGGCAGGGGCCCTGTTCAAGATCCTGCAGGAGTTTGCCGACGCCGGCATCAATCTGACTCGAATCGAATCGATGCCGAACCGGCAGGATCCGGGGAACTATTTCTTCTTTCTCGATTTCGACGGTTCGAACCAGGATTCGCACGTGATCGAAGTCCTGGACCGCGTCCGAGAGAAGACGGTGATGTACCGTTTCCTCGGGTGCTACAAGAGCGCCAACGGTTGGGCGGATACAAACCGCTCAACGGCGTAGCCGATCAGGCCCTGCGCCGGTTCGACGCTCGACGCTGAACAGTCAGGCCCCCGATCCGCCTTTCTTCGGCGTCGGTGATGGCTTGCGGCGTGAGGCCGCCTTGGGAGGTCTGGTCTTCTCGCCCACCGCCGGCTCGGCCGCCTCCTTCAGCGCATCGGCCAGGCGCCGATCCAGGAGATCCGCTCGGAACGGGAAGAACAGAGAACGCGTAAGCGGCTCTTGCCGTACCAGCTTGTCCGCGTAGCCGTCGACATTCTTCAGGAGAGACTCCCGCTTCTTTGCCCACTCATCCAGAAGCAGACCGTAGCGATAAACGGCCAGATACTGCGAAGCGGATTTCGACCAGTGAGCATCGATCGCCATAGCTCGCCGTACCAGTTCCCGGTGGCGTTCGGGATCGTGCCGATAGGTGTCCAACGCCTCCCGGATCCGGTCGAAGAAAGCGATGGCCTCCCCTTCGTGGTCCGCCTCATCGAGCCACTCATAGAGATAGCCGCAAGACTCGATCTTCGCCAGACCGCCGGTTCGATGTGCGATCACGACGTTGCCGAGCAGCGAGGCCTCGTAGTCGACGAGCCCACACGGCTCGAAGCGGGATGGAATCAGCGTAAAGTCACCGCCGGCGAAGATGAGTTTGGACAAAGGGAGGTTGAAGGCCGTGGCAAAAGAAAACCTGTCGGGGTACAACGACGCCAGTCTCCGAAAACGCCCCTCCGTCAACTTCCCTTCCCGGTCCCCCTGGGGTGCGGACGCCAGAATCACGAACTTGACCCCTCGATCGTAGTGGAGCGCTCGTTCCGCAATGTCCCCTGCGAGACGGAGGTTCTTCTGCTCGACGAGGCGGCCAACGATCGTCAGCAAAACCAGATCATCCTCCGGCTCCGAGCCGAAGACTTCGAGGTGGAGAAGGCGCTTGAGCTGCTGCTTGACTTCCAGATGCTCCGCATCGAAGGTATGGTCGCGACCCAGCATCTCCTGCTGCACCTCGGGATTGCGAAAGATCATGACGCCGCGAGGAAGCCGCTCCTGCACCTCCTGCAGCTTCGCTGCCTGGAGTTCGGCCAGATTCTGAGGCCAGTTCTTTTCGGAGAGCCCGTTCGTGATACCCACGATCGGGATGTGTTCGAAGACGTCCAGGTGACGGTTGGGAACGAAAACCCGTCCGACCGGCGACCACGGCTTCAGCTTTCTCGCCTCCTCTTCGACCTCCTCACGGCTCTTTCGCAACTCCGCCGCGTACCCCCAGGTCCCGGCAATGTCTCCGCTGACCGTGGTGACTTTGCCGCCGGTCTCGTGGGTCTTGATCATGGCCGCCTTCATGAGGTTGAGATTGTCGAAGAAATCGAAGTACTTATGAAAGAGCAACTCCCCGGGAAGACCGATGCGCTCCAGCATCTCATACCCATGTCCGAGCACCGAATAGATTCCCTGGTAGGAGGCGTTGTGGATCGTGAAATGATGCCGCACCGAAGCAAGGTAGGCATCACCCAGATAAAAAGGGATGAGCCCTACGTGATAGTCGTGGCTGTGGACCACGTCGAACCTGTTCCGAAGAAGATAGCCCGCCATCGCCTGGGAGACCACCGCGAAGAGTTTGAAACCCATCTCCGGATCATCGGGGTAGATCGCTCCGGCATTGGTCCAGCTCAACTCGACCGAGTCCCAGAAATAGATGAGGGAGAGGTTCTTCGAAACCTTGAAACGAAAGACGTCGAAGCTGAATTCGTGGCCGTCAAGATAGACCGGCGGTTGAAGATCCAGCCGTTCGAGCCGGTCTCTGTCGTAGTGACCGAAACAAGGAGTGAGAAGTTCGATCTCGAGATCGGTGTTTTCGCGCGCGGCGGCTGCGACGAGTTCCTCGGGCAGTTCCTCCATGACCGCGCCCAAGCCCCCGACCTTTACACCGAAACCGGTCTGTACGCGGCCTGTCTCCCAACTTGCCAACGCCAGTCGCATCTTCCTTCGTCGTGGCACTGCTGCCTCCTTGGCCCAGGCTGTAAGCCGAATGACAAATCAGGTTTGGACTGCCCCCGGCATTTCTTGCCACTCGTTGACGAGAAGCGCCTGGTCTCTCTCCCCTGTGAGTCAGCAACCTACCAGAGTCCCGGCACACACTGCAAGCAACACGCTTTCCGGGAAGGACTTCGCCCGAAACGATTGACAACCCGGTCCCCGCGCCATAATAAGGAGGGAAGCCAACCACAGTTCAACTTTGAAATGTGGGCCGAATACCTGGGGAATTCATGGGAATTGGAATGAAACTGAAGGCCAATCTTGCAGGCTGGCTCCGCCCCTTCCTTCCTGCTTCCCCCTGGGTGGATCGGACTCTCTGGTTCCAGAGACTGGATGACGTCTCCAATGCCTTCTCCGATGGTCGGCTGGACGAAGTCGAGGGCCTGTTGAAGGCGCTCGAGCAGGACTTGGCCGAATCCGGCTTGGATACGGGAACCCGCGTGCTCCGGCTGACCCGACTGGGCGAGTTGTTTCAAGATCTGGCTGGGGACTTCGACGAAGCAGAGCGGCTCTTTCGGGAGGCTGTCGAGATTGGCGAAGCTGCCTCCCTCGACTTTCCGACCATCGCCTTGCCGATGAACGACCTGGGACTCCTTCTGACCAACCAGCGGCGATATCGCGAGGCGGAACCCCTCGTCGAAAGGCTGACATCGTTGACACGGGAACGATTCGGTGATGAGGACCCGGAATACGCGAGTTGCCTCGAGAACCTTGCCGCGATCTACCGTCAGACAGGACGAACGGCGAAGGCCTCCGACGTGCGGGCGCGCGCGGTCCGGATACGGCGGGCCGAGCACGCGCGGACCTGGAGTAGCCAGTGAGCCCCGGCGCCGCACGTGACCAAGCAGCGAAAGGGACTACCATGAACGAGTTCCGCTGGACTCGCCTGATCCTGGCCGGACTGGCTGCCGGGGCCGTCCTCCTTGCCGGCGAGACGATCTTGAACAGCTTCGTCCTGGGGATCGAATGGCAGCAGGTTCTTCTCAGGCTCCGAGTCGCTCCGCTGTCGGGACCTGTCGCTGCACTGCTCGTCTCGGACACCTTTCTGCTGGGGGTTTTTCAGGCCTGGTTGATCGGACGCCTGCGACGAACAGCCGGTGTCGCCATGCCGCGAGTCGTGTTGGAGGCCGCCTTCATCGTCTGGCTGACTGTGTTCCTCTTCACCGGAACCTGGCTGACGCTTTTGGGAATCGTGTCTCCACGGCTGATGCTGTTCAGCAGCCTCTGGGGTCTGGGAGAATGTGTCCTTTCCTCGCTGATCGCGGCCTGGATCCTCACTCGGCGTTGACACCACTTCGTGCCGGGTACGCGCTGCCGAAGTGAGCGCGGGGGAAGGCGGGCACGGTTTTTCAGACTCGTCGCTGGCCACGATTGGAGAACCGAACCGCAAGGAAACAGCCGCTCCTTGCAGGGTCCCTCAACCACGACCGGTCTCTGATAGAATCCACTCGCACGTCGGCCTGCCCTCTGGAGCACCCGATCCGGGCACCAGCGATCTGCAGTCCCTTGTCTTGCGCGAGGTTGAAGATGAATGTAAGTCTGCGTTTCCTTCCTCTATTGATGGTCCTGCTTCCTGCCACCTTCGCGTTGGCCCCGGGGAGTGACGCCGCAACCCTGAAGCAGCTCTATACCGACTCCGCGGCGAAGATCATCGATCGAGCCAAACAGGACGACGGGGCGTGGAGCAAACTGGAACATCTGTGTGACTGGATCGGCCATCGGTTGAGCGGTTCTCCCGAACTGGTGAAGGCCACCCAGTGGGCCGCTGAGACCATGCGTCGAGACGGCCTCGAACATGTCCACCTTCAACCCGTAGAGGTGCCTCACTGGGTGCGAGGGCACGAATCCGGCCGGATCGTTGCGCCGGTCCTCCGCGAACTGCACCTGCTGGGACTCGGAGGCAGTGTGGCGACACCTGGCGACGGCATTCGAGCGCCGGTCGTCGTCGTCGACGATTTCAAGGAACTCGACGCCTTGGGCGCCGACAAGGTCAAAGGGACGATTGTGGCTTTCAACGAGCCCTGGATGGGCTACGGCCGGACCGTGCGCTACCGGTACAATGCCGCCTCTCGTGCTTCGGCCCTGGGCGCGGTCGCCGTGCTGGTCCGATCCGTGACACCACACAGCCTCCAGACGCCGCATACGGGATCTCTCGGCTATTCCAAAGACGCGCCACCCATTCCGGCGGCTGCGATCACGATCGAAGATGCGTTGCTGCTGCGTCGTCTCTACGACCAGGGCACACACATCGAAGTCGAACTGCACATGGAGGCTCAGACTCTGGCGCCGGCGCAGTCGGCGAATGTGATCGGAGAGATCCCCGGGAGAGAACTTCCCAATGAAGTGGTCGTCATCGGCGGGCACCTGGATTCCTGGGATGTCGGTCAGGGAGCCCACGACGATGGGGCCGGAGCAGCGGTATCGATGCAGGCCGCCAAGCTGCTTCTCGATCTCGGATTGAGACCCCGCCGGACTCTGAGGGTCGTCCTGTTTACCAATGAGGAGAACGGTCTGGCCGGCGGCAGGGAATATCGCAAAGCGCTGGGTGACTCGGTGGGCACTCACGTCGCCGCCATCGAAATGGATTCGGGTGCCGAGAAGCCGGTGGGTTTCGGAGTCAGCGTTTCAGAGGGTCAAGGTGAGGAGTCGGCTTTGGCGGTCCTCCAGGAGATTGCCCCTCTTCTCACCGCAGTGGGCGCGGATCAGATGTCCAAGGGTGGAGGGGGAGCGGACATCAGCCCGCTGATGCAGGCGGGCGTGCCGGGACTGGACCTTCGCACCGTTGGGACCCGCTATTTCGACTGGCATCACACCGATTCGGACACGCTGGACAAGGTTCAGCCTGAGGATCTCCGGGCCAACCTCGCCGCCATGACCGTGATGGCGTACATCCTCGCCGACATGCCGGGGACGTTGGCGAAATAGGGGAAAGTCGAGGTTTTCGAGTTCGGTCGAGAGGCTGGCACACGGACAGACACGGACAGACACGGACGAACACGGCTTGCAGGGAGTTTGTGTGAGTCCGTGTGAGTCCGTGTCTGTCCGTGTTCTCAAGATCGGGTCATCGTCGTTCCGCGAAGAACTCCTGCAGGAGCCGGCGGCATTCTTCGACACGGACCCCCGCCGTCACCGCCACCGTGTGATTGAACAGACCCGGTTTCAGCAGCTCGGCTCGGGAGGCCACGGCGCCGGCCTTTTCGTCCGACGCCCCGTAGATCAGCCTCGATACTCGACTCCAGATCAGCGCCCCGGCACACATGGCACAGGGTTCCAGGGTGACGTACAACTCAACGCCCGCCAGCCGGTAGTTGGAGAGTCTCGAGCCGGCCGTTCGCAGCACCTGAATCTCCGCGTGGGCGGACGGATCGCACAACTGGATGCTCCGATTGTGATCCCGGGCCAGCAGGCGGCCTTCAAAGACAGCGACGGCCCCGATCGGGACCTCTCCCTCCGTCCGGGCCAGTTCCGCCTCCTCGAGCGCAATCGCCATCCAGTCTTCATCCGTCACGGTCATCCCTCTCGGTACGCATCGCTCACCTGACTCCGATCCGAAGTGCCCTCACGTTGAACAGTCCCGGTCAGAGGAGCCCATCGTACACGATGTTGCCACCCTCTTCTCTCATCATGCGGCAGAGCGGGCAGTCATCCTCAAAGTATTCTCGCGGATCGAATTCGCGGATCCTCCGGTCCAGTTCTTCCTGGCTTGGATTATCGAGATGCACGAGGTTGAAGCGGCCGACTCGCGTGATGACCGCGTTGTCGCCAAACATCCTTTTCAGTTCTTCGTCGGATACCGGCGTGCGATCGGCGTTCGAGCTTTGCATCGAGAAAGACATAGTCAACTCCTTTCTCTATCTATTAACGTGCGAGATGGAAAATCTACGAAGCTGGGATATCGGAGAACGGGAGAACGGGAGAACCGGAGAACGGGAGAACGGGGGACGGAGCACGGGAGGACCGGAGGGCGGGAGGACCGGAGCTGGATGGGACAAGCAGAGATGCCTACTCGGCGGACGTGGGGACGATCTCGAAGGGAGACGACAAATGGACGGACCGATCGGCAAGCCGGTCGGTCGCCTGGATCCGAATCCGGTAGCTGCCGGGTTCCAGTCCGTCCAGAGGGAGGGAACGAACCACGACGACCCGATCTTGTGAAAAGTATTCGACCGGCGCGTTCTTATCGTCCCGGATTTCCCTGACGACCTCACCGCCGCGGACGATGCGGTAGGTTACTGCCAGGTCCGGCCGAAGAGTCGACTGGTCCAATTTGACGTTGTAGAGGTGGAAATAGACCCCCAGAGAAGAGCCCGGCTCGAAGCGCCGTCCCAAACGGGGCCGTACCTTGACGTCGCCGATAACGAACATCTCGTCCGAGCTGGGAGCCTCGCTGAGGGTCTCGAGCTGGTCGGCCAGAATCAGGGAACTGCAGGTCAGTTCATCACTACTGAATTCCGGGGGACTGAGGGCCCGACGCAGCACGCCGATCTTCTGGCTGTTCAGATCCTTGACCACCAGGACGAGCTTATAGCGCAGTCTACGTTCCAGCGGGATCACCTTCTGGTAGAGCGACGACTTCCGCAGGCCCGCCGGCAATCCGCTATCCGTAAAGGAGACCTGCAGATCGTCTTCGAATTCGGAGACGACCCGGTTCGTGATGCTCGTGACCGTCCCGTACAATGCCAGGCGGGCGACGCGTCGGCTCCCTTCAGGCTGAAACGTCAGATTCCGGTTCTCGACCCGGAGCGTGATCGGGACCAGCACGTCCTTGTCGTTGAGGCGGAAGTAGTCTTCCCCAACGTCCAGCGGGAGGTCGTCGTAGCTCAAGTTGACGCGAACGATCTCTTTGAGGTCGTGGTATCTGATCTGCGCGGGCCGCTGCACCATGGCGTAGGTTTCATAGCGGCTGAACGGGTTGTCCTTGGCGCGTTGCGGCATGAGAGGATAGGTGCCCCGGTTGCCCGGTGAGAACCAGGGCCGGTCGGCCTTGGTCGCCAGACCGAGCTGCTCGGCCAGAGTGGAGCCGCCGCCCGGAACGTTCAGCAAGGCATCCTTCTCCTCCGGGTAAAGCGCCAGTTTGTACTCACCGGTCAGGCTCGGATCCACGAACTCCAGCTCGACGTCGTCTCCCACACCCTCAATGTGTCGGTAGCGCCAGACCTCGAAAGGAAAGGTAACGGTGCTGCCTCCGCCTTCATTGGCGGGCCGCTCATAGTATCCGCCCGACGGGTGGGCCTCGATTTCAGCAGGTGGCCCATGAATGATGTAGATTCGACCACGGTCCGTCATCCAGCCTGGCAACCCCGAGCTGAAATGCTCGTTGGCATAGGCGATCCTCCGGAAGTACTCCTCCTTGAACTCATTGACCGCCGTCGACGGATCGGGATCACGGCGACGCCAGAACTGCTCGATGAACTGTTCCTTCTCTTCCGGTGTCGTCAGACTCTGAAAGACTTCACGCTCTTCTTCCGTGATGATGTAGACGACGTCTTCATCCAGCCACTTGCGGTAGTAGTCCTGCGACTCTTCCTGCCTCAAAGCGCTCGCATCCTGTGCCCAGAGGCCCACCACAACGGCGGAACAGACGAGAAACAGAAAACTACCCAGCAGAGCATGTCGACAGTTCATGAGAGACGGACGAGACGATTATATTACGGGCAGCTTTTGTGCTAGGCTCCAGAGTTGGGACCCGCCCGAATGGCGAAGTCATGGAGAACTCGACGGATCGGGCCCCAGCCTAAGATGAAAAAGACCCGCAACTACATCCTCCTCCTGTTGGTCCTCCTCGTGTGGGCAAGCCTGGCGGGCGGAATCAGCCTCTATATCGAAGGCCTCTGGTTCGAATCCCTCGGCTACTGGCAGGTCTTTCGCTTGACCATTCTTGCGCGAAGCCTCTCCTTTCTGTTGGGCCTGGCCGTGACCCTGCCCGTACTTTGGGCGAGCGTCTGGTTTGCCTCCCGACGGCCCCGCTCGCAGGGATTCTGGTTCAAGCAGGAATTCGTCGAAGTCGCCCAGAAAAGCGCCCGAGTCGTTCTGCTCCTGGTGGCGATCGGCGTTTCGATTCTCGCGGGTCTGGTCTTTCAGTCCAACTGGATGACCCTGCTTCAGTTTCTGCACAAAGTTCAGGCCGGCGTCACGGATCCGCTGTTTCACAGGGACGTCGGGTTCTACTTCTTTTCGCTGCCCGTGTTTCGCCTGGCCGTCAACTACCTGCTCCTGGTCGGTTTCCTGGCTCTGCTTCTGTCAGCCGCGGGCTATCTCGTGCATGGGCATCTCGGCTACATGAATGGCTTTCGTCTGACTCGGCAGGGGCGCACACACCTCTCCGTCGTGGTGGCGGGACTGCTCTTTCTCAGTGCCGTCCGCTTCTGGCTGGCCCGCTTCGATCTGCTCTACGATGCCAAAGGAGTCGTCTTTGGAGCCAGTTATGCGGATGTCCACGGCTGGCTGCCCGTGTACTGGCTGCTCGCATTCGCCTCCGCATTGGCGGCCTCATCGTCAATCCGAACGAGATCCAGAAGGAACAGCCGTTCATCCGGAACAATATTCAGTCGACACTCAAGGCCTATCGCCTCGATGAGGTCGAAACTCACGACTTTTCCACAGGTCAACCTATTACGCAAAAAGAGTTTACGGAAAACAAGCCGACATTGAGGAACATTCGGCTGTGGGATTGGCGACCCCTCCTCGATGCCTATGGGCAGCTGCAGTCGATTCGTCTCTACTACGAATTCGAGGACGTCGACGTCGACCGCTATTCCATCAACGACGAGTACAGACAGGTGATGCTCTCCGTGCGCGAACTCGACTTTGCACGCATCAGCGAGAGCGCGCAGAACTGGATCAATCAGCACTTCCAGTACACGCACGGCGAAGGACTGTGCATGAGTCCCGTCAACGAGGTAACCGCCGAAGGACTGCCGGAGTTCTTCATCAAGGATATTCCTCCGCGCTCGTCCGTCGATCTGCAAATCACGCGCCCCGAGATCTACTTCGGAGAGAAGACGACCTACCCGGTATTCGTGCGAACCAAACTGAAGGAATTCGACTATCCGACCGGCGATACGAACGCCATGACCACTTACCGCGCCGACCGCGGCCTGGCCATCAACTCTCTGATCCGACGGCTGATGTTCTCCTGGGAGCTCGGCACCTACAAGATCCTGTTCACCGGGAACTTTACGGGCGAAAGCCGGGTCCTGCTGCACCGTCAGATCCAGGATCGGGTGCGCCGCCTGGCTCCGTTTCTCCTGTTCGACCGAGATCCGTACATCGTGATCGGCGATCAGGGGCGCCTGTTCTGGATTCAGGACGCCTACACCGACACGGACCGGTATCCCTATTCGGAGCCCTATCCGAGTCGAAACGAGCCCCGTTTCAACTACCTCAGGAACTCCGTGAAAATCGTCACCGACGCCTATCTGGGGGACGTATCCTTCTATATCGCGGATCCCGGTGATCCTCTCATTCAGGTCTACTCGCGAATCTTTCCGGGAATGTTCCATCCGCTCGAAGACCTTCCCGACAGCCTCAGGCGGCACATCCGCTATCCCGTCGATTTCTTCGACGTCCAGCGCGACCTGTTCCGCAGATACCACATGACGGACCCGACGGTCTTCTACAACCAGGAGGACGCCTGGGAGGTCCCGAACGAGATCTACCGGGGCAACGAGCAGTTGATGGAGAGCTATTACATCGTGATGAGCCTCCCCGAAGCCGATCACGAAGAATTCATCCTGCTCGTGCCGTTTACGCCCCGCAACAAGAACAACATGATTGCGTGGCTGGCCGCCCGTTCGGACGGCGACGCCTATGGAAAGCTGGTCCTTTACCAGTTCCCCAAGCAGAAACTGACCTACGGACCGATGCAGATCGAGGCCCGAATCGATCAGAACCCGGAGATTTCCCAGCTGATCACTCTCTGGAGCCAGAAGGGATCGCGCGTGATCCGGGGGAACCTCCTGGTCATCCCGATCGCCGGTTCGGTCCTCTACGTCGAGCCGCTCTATCTCCAGGCGGAGAAGAGTGAAATCCCGGAATTGACGCGCGTCGTCGTGGTCTACGGGAGTGAAGTCGCGCTTGGTGAAACGCTCGACGAAGCGCTCCAGCATGCCATTTTGGGCGGCGCCGGGCAACCCGTGCCCCCTGCACCTCCGCGCGCTTCTCCCTCACAGGTGTCGCAGCCAGCCACCCAACCTTCCGCGCAGGCGAACCTCCTGGCGCAAGCGCTGGAGCATTACCAGGCAGCACAGCAGTACCTCAGAGAGGGAAACTGGGCCGCCTACGGGGAAGAGCAGAAGAAGCTGGGCGACATCCTGCATCAGCTCGCGGGTCAACCACAACGTCCCCAATGAGCGCCGTGTGCGTCATGCCGTCGCGGCGAATTCTCACTGGTCGATTCGACGAGGACTCACCACCACGGCACGACGCCGGCGAAACCACAACGGCACGACGCGGCGTTCGTTGTGGCG
>JARRKC010000039.1:0-43892 GCA_037388505.1 Acidobacteriota bacterium
GGGAAAAACAGTGTCCCCTACTCACTCCTTCCGTCGCACGTCGGAGTTTGGCCTTCGGACTTTCTCGCATTTCCCCTTCCCCCAACGCGGAACCTGTAGCTTCCCAACAGCCGCAGCATCCGAACTGCAAGGAGCGGAGAAAGGGTTGGAGCCAATCAGAACCCGAACGAACCCATTAGACGCCCCCGTGTCAACGGCACAACTCGACTTTATCCCTATCCCTGCGCCCCGGGCGCAGGGACGTCTGCGACGACCTTTCGCCTCAACCGTCCTGACATCTGGAAATCCGACTCCGCTTTTTCGTTTGGTTCGTCTCGGATCAACCCCGGATCCGGAACATGCACCCATCAGGATTAACTCTCAAGGACTCTCAAAAAGAGTGTCCCGGGAGCTCGCCGCCCACGGGCGGCCCAGAAAATCAACGGTTCACCGAGAACGGTCCAACTGAGATCGAGTTCAGTGTCGGGGGCTCTCCCTCGAAAGGGGGCCACGTTCCTGGGGCTCCGCCTCGGCGCGGATCACCTCGGGCCAGGGTGAGAGAGCCGTCTCCACTCAGTGAGCCGGCTTTCGGCCATCGTTCGGACGGGCTGACGGCGCTCTCCCCGATTCAGGCAAACGAGCGGGTGGGGTCGTACGCCACCCCGTTGCGCTGAATCCAGTAGGCCGCCCGACACCGCTTGCTGGCCAGGGCGGCATGCGCAACCACCGCATTGCGCTGGCGGCGTTTGCGCTCATAGTATTTTTGAGCGGCCGGCTCCCATCGCACGGCGTGCACCGCCGCTTCCTGGAAGGCCGACTTCAAGTACCCGTTTCCGTTCTTTCGATTGCCTGCTCCCTTCCTTTTCCCATTACTCGTGGCCCGACTCTCGACACAACGACAGTACGAGGCGTAGTCACCCACCTTCGAAAACCGCTCGATCGTTCCCGTCTCCAGATGAATCGTCCAGGCCAGAATCGTGCCGATCCCCGGGATGGTCTCGAGCCGCCGAACCGGCTCGCATGTCTTCAGTTGGGCCAGCACCGCCTTCTCCAGCTGCCGAATCTGGATCTCCAGGGTTTGCACGACCTTCCAGCTCGTCTTCACCGCCAGTCCGACCAGCGGACGCTCCGCCCAGGTTTCTCTCACTTGTTCCGCCGTCACGGCGCTCAACGCCTGCCGACTCAACCGTACTCCCTGCTCCCGCTGCCAATACGTCCCCATCGACAGCCACAGCGCCGTCCGTTGCCTCACCAGCTGCCGGCGCTTGCGCAACAGCCCTCGAATGTCCCGCAGCGGCCGCGGGCAGATGTAAGCCTTCGGCACCAGTCCCAGTCGGTCCAGCTCCGCCAGCCAGTTCGCATCCTTGCGGTCGTCCCGATGCTTGATCCCGTCATAGGCCCGCGCCGCATTGATGTGCGCCAACTTCACCCCGTAGCCCGCTCCCTCCAGTCCATCCACCAGCCAGTACCAGTTGAAGGTCGATTCCACCACGACGGAAATCTCCTCTTTCGACCAGCGGCTCAGGATCGCCAAAACATCGCCAAAACCACCTTCAAATCGTTCGGCAGTCGTTTCTCGAACACGGTCCGCCCAGCTGCGTCCAACACGCACAGCCAAAGATTGTTGCTATGCAGATCGATTCCGGCAAAATAGAACATGTTTGCTACCTCCTTAGGGTTTGGGTTTTCCTTCCCGCCAGCGTGCCGGATCACTCCGACATGCTGGCTCCCTAAGGGGGCGTCTAGGTGATTGTCAGTGAGGGACCCCCTGGACGGTTATCGACTACCTGTCTTCCGTCCCAGCGCCAACAGGGGTCTCAGCTCGCCCAGTATGGCAGACGCCGGCTTTCCCGCAAAAGGCCGGGACGGGACGGTTGGGCTTTCGTGCACCCCTCGTTCGTTCGGGCTCTGTCGCAGCCTCACACCTGGTGGTCCGAATCGAAGATCGGAACTCGGCAATCGCAAACCGAATTCCCCTCTCCCTTCCCTTACCGGGGTTGCTTCCGGTAAAATGCAGCTTCCTTACCGGTGGGGACGTAGCTCAGCCCGGAAGAGCGCCTGAATCGCACTCAGGAGGTCGAGGGTTCGAATCCCTTCGTCTCCACCAGCTTTTGATACGTTGCGTCAACGGTGCCAACTCACCGTACTCGAGGCGATAGGTGAAGCCTACCAACGATCCGGCCATTCGTACAGTCTCGAAGCGGCGGACGAACACGGACGCACACGGACGCACACGGACGAGCACGGGGCGACAATGGTATGGGGCCGTTCGTAGATTTCTGGTTTGGAGCGTTAGTAGATTAGGTATGAGTTCTACAAAACGCCCCAAACCTGCCGGAAGTCGTCCGCCGACCGAATCCTCTGTCAAAGGTGACCTTTTGGTTCCGCCTCACGGAGGCTTTCGAAAGCTGAAGAGCTTTCAGGTCGCGCGATTCATCCATGACATCACGAGACGGTTTTGTGACCGCTACATTTCACGGTACAGCCGGACTCACGATCAGATGGTCCAAGCAGCCCGCTCGGGCGTCCAGAATATTGCCGAAGGAAGCCAGGCCTCCGGGACCTCAAAGAAGACCGAGTTGAAGCTCACGAATGTTGCCCGGGCCAGCCTCGAGGAACTTCGACTCGATTTCGAGGACTTCCTCCGACAGCGAAGCTTGGAAGCCTGGCTCCCGAACCACCCCGCACTGGTGCGCTTTAGGAGACTGAGATGTTCGACGATGAATGAGCTCGTGCAGTGGGTAGAGAGGGAGCGACGCCTGAGCCTGAGGAACAAGGACCGAGGAAACGCACCCTCCTCGCAGGAACTCGTGGCCAACGCTACGCTATCTTTGCTCAATCTGTGCTGTTACCTCCTGGATCGCCAGTTGAAGCATCTGGCCGATTCCTTCGAGAATGAGGGCGGCTTCACAGAACGCATGTACCGTTTCCGGACGAGGCAACGACGACAGGATTGAACGACACCGTCCAACACACCTCTCCACGAGCACCCATCCGTGTTCGACCGTGTTTGCCGCTGTCGATCGACAACTTTCCCCACGACTAACATCTCTAGAGCAAAAAGACGATTTCGGTAGAATGGCTCCTTCAGAACCGACTCCACACCAGGCCGAACATGAAGAAAAGAGTCATCATCGATACGGATCCGGGTACGGACGATGCGATCGCAATCCTGCTGGCGTTGAACTCTCCGGAGCTCGTAGTCGAGGCGATCACCGTCGTACCGGGCAATGTGGTCGTTGAACAGGGACTCACCAACGCGCTGAGGATTCTGGGCCTGGCGAATCGACCGGATATTCCGGTCGCCGGCGGCGCCCGCCGGCCGCTGGGTGGACGACTGATCACAGCCGGTGCGGGGATCCACGGCCCCGAAGGTCTCGGGAACTCGCAGCTTGCCGCGCCCCGTTGCGCGCCTGATCCGCGCTTTGCGCCGGACCTCATCGTCGAACTGATCCGTGCGAATCCTCACGAGATCACACTCGTGGGGCTGGGGCCGCTGACCAATCTGGCACTCGCTCTATCGCGCGATCCCACCATTGGGGAACTGGTCAAAGAGGTCATCCTCATGGGCGGCTCGATCGCCGGCGGGAATGTGACCGCCGCGGCCGAGTTCAACATCTACGTCGATCCGGAAGCCGCCAGAGCCGTATTCCGGGCGGGTTGGCCGCTGACCATGGTCGGCCTCGAGATCGGGTGGAGTGCTTTGTTCCGCTCTGAACACCTCGAGCGACTGCAGCGTACGCGCGGACCGCAGAACGACTTCGCCGCCGACATCCTCGCGTTCCTCCTCGAAAGGAGCCGCCGTCAGGGGTCCCCCGGAACCCCGATCTACGACGCCACGGCCATGGCCGCTGTCATCGACCCGGCCCTCATCCGGACCGAGCACCTGCATGTCGATGTGGAACTGCGCGGGGAGTTGACACGGGGACAGACGGTCGTGAACCGCCGCAACGCTGTCGCGCGGGCGGTACGACACGGCGACCAACTCATTTTCGAAGGAACCAAGACGCTTCGCCCAAACATCCACGTTGCCGTGCACATCGACGCCGAGCGTTTCCGGGCCTTACTGATCGATCGGCTCTCGGGAAACTGAGCCGCCCACGTTCCGATTCTGGTCGGACCACGCAACGCCGCGTTACCGTCCGCTACAAAAGTCAGACACTCATTCGGACTTTTTGTCTCGCTCCAACCGGGAAAATTCATTTCGGGCAGCCTGATGTTTTTTCCTTTTTGAAGGCTGAGAACCCCACTCACAGTGCGTTTTAACCTTGAACTGCAGCAATGGAACACCGCGTGCTGAGACCGTTTGCCAGGGGGGAAATATGGAGCATGAACGCGATGACCCGCTATCCGTCTCCGTTGGCGAAGAGAGACTCCTTGCCGATTATCTTCAGTGTCCAGTCTCGGAGCGCCGACGACGATTTCTCGACACCCTTTCGGCGGCGCAGCTCACCGGCCTGTCCAGGAGAACGATCCAGTGGTGGGTCGAATGCGGCCTGGTCGCCGCAGTCATGATCGGCAGACGGTATCAGATTGAGAAAGGATCGCTGCTTTCCCACCTGGAACGTTTTGCCCAGGGGTTGGAGTAGCTCGAGTTCCGGAGGACCGAGCTAGTCCACCAGCTGAGGAGTGTCCTTTGCCGCCACCCACTTGCACATCAGGTACCAAAGTCCGGCGATGATGACGAGTTCCAAGGGAATGAGTGCTCGAGGCCTCCAGACGAATTCTGAAATCCCCGCCCACAACAGAGGAAACCGATTCCGGATGGGAATGGAACCCACCATGAAGAGAAACACCACTGCCAGAGGAATGATCTGCCCGAAGCGCTGGCCGAACGCCAGCTTGGTCAAAAGCATGAAGGATGAGATAGCGACCAGAGACAGCCAGGCGGTCACTGTCCATTCCACCCGCACGCGCTCGAGGAACTGGGGTGCGCTGAAAGAGATGGGGAGGAAGAATACCCCGACCTGGATGACCACGTTGGCGGCGAACT
Source organism: Acidobacteriota bacterium (assembly GCA_037388505.1). GTDB lineage: Bacteria > Acidobacteriota > UBA6911 > RPQK01 > JAPXNP01 > JARRKC01. The sequence continues at coordinate 4,973 of JARRKC010000039.1, forward strand.
TGGCGGAGACCACGAGTCGATCTGATACCGGCAGTGTCCTGATCCAGGAAAAGGTCCCTTTGCTTCTCTCGAAGTACGACAGCCAGTCTCCAAACACGACCATGAATGCACAGTCGAGTGCACAGAAAAAGAACAACGCTCGGTCGCGAGACTGCGGCGGCATCTTCGTCAAGAGGACACAGGAGAAAGCTGTCGCCCCGATCCAACAGAGACCAACCTGCCAGCGGTACAGGTACAGGTCTTTGACGACAAGAGCGAGCATTCGCTCTGTGATGAGACTCCTCGCCATCCTCAAGTCCGGACTAGTCCACCAACTGTGGGGTATCCTTCGCGGATATCCATCGGCACATCAGATACCAAATACCGAAAATCGTGAGGCATTCCAGCAGCAAGAGAATGGGCGGTGTCCAAACGGAGTACATGAGCTCTTCCAACAACGAAGGAAAGCGCTTAGCCAGCTGCATGAGAATCAAGATGATTGAGAATGCAGCTATGAAGGGCACTGCCTGCCCTAATCGTCTACTCATCGCGAGCTTCGTGAACAGCATGAATGACGCCATAGCCAGGACAGCGAGCCAAGCGGTTAGAGTCCAAGGTATCCAGTCCAGTCGCAACAATACAGGCATGGTTAACAATACGGGCAGAAAGAAGGCACCAATCTGTATGATCGAGTTAGCTATGAACTTCGAGGAAACCACGAGTTCATCGGAAAGTGGAAGAGTTCTAATCCAAGCAAAAGTCCCCTTGCTCTTTTCGTGGTACGCGAGCCAGTCCCCGAATCCCACCATAACAGCGAGATCAAGGGAGCAAATGAAGACGAGCGCCCGAGTCGGTGAGCTCGGCTTTACCATCTGAAACATTCCCCACGTCATTCCGGTGATACCGACCCAAGCCCAGACCTTCGGTAGATCCTCATGTCCGAGATTTCCTCGAGCGAAGAACCGAAAACCAGATTGCCGGAGCGTATAATGCTGAAGTCGGTTGCCATAGCCTCGATATCCTGAAACAGATGTGAGGAGATCAGCGCACAAACCTCACGGTCGTTTATGAGCGCTCGAATGTGTTCTCGTAGTTCGACGCGCGATTCGGGATCCAGGCCCGCCGTCGGTTCGTCGAGCAAGAGCAGTCTCGCCGAGTGAGCCAACCCAATCAGCAGATGCAGCTTGACGGTGAGGCCTTTGGAAAGCACACGGACCCGCTTCTTCAGGGGCAACCCGAATTTCACCAGCCACTCGGATACGAACTCCCGGTCCCAGGATTGAAAGACTGCTGAACAGAAGCGGAGTGTCTGCTCGACGGTCAGACCGTCGTACAGTTTTGGCTGCTCCGGAACAAAAGCGATGCTCTCTCGAAGCCGCCAGTTGGCTCTCGAAATCCTGACACCATTCCATAGCATTTCGCCGGCATCTGGCGTAAGCTGGCCAGCCAGGCAGTTGAGCAAGGTTGTCTTGCCGGCCCCGTTGGGACCCAGAAGTCCGCACGCCGTTCCAGGTGTGATCTCCAGCCCGATGGGTCCAAGTTGAAATCCTGGAAACCCCTTTACGAGATCTCTGACGACCAGATCACTCACAGCTCTATCCATCCTCCTTCTGTCCACTGCTCTGCCCGATTCTATGAAGATGGCAGCAAAGCGACGAATGCTGAATGAACGAGTGCCACGGAAAGCCAAACTCCGGCTGCCGGCATCAGCGCACGGAATGCACTCTTTCTTCTCAAGAGCGCGTAGATTGCTACCGAGAGAAAAGCGATTCCCCAAAGCTCGAACACACTGAAGTGCTCGGCAAAACTGTATGCAAAACCCCTCTTTGACGAGCAAAGCAGCCCTAGACCGATCGAAGGCTGTAGATCGGTGAGCTTGTGTAGCGAGTCGAATCCCCGAATATACAGGATCAGCAGGACTTCCAGATCCGCCAAGGCCGAGAACAGAGAGGCGAATCCGACGAGAGAGACCAAAGTGCCAAATGAGAAGAGTTCATCAATGAGAACCAAAACAAGGTACATCAAGAATGCCACTGCGACCCACTTGAGCAGAATGAAGAGTGGCGTCAAGAAAAGTCCAATCTGTCGAGAGCTCCGGAGATATTCGAGTGTCGCGTTCAACTGAGAGTCACCCATATGCAGGCGCATTTGGTCCACGAGAATAGCTTCCGCTGGCGACTGTATGACGAACTGAAATGCGACATGGAGGAGCCATACCAGGCACAAAGGCAGCAGGAATGTCAACGATCCCATGACATCGAGCTCTTGGCCTGCTTGAGACGGACTGACGATGACATCCCACAGCAGTGTCAGCCCCTGCCGTACAAGGAGACGAGGCCTTGCGCCGCCGCTGGACTGCAAGGTACTCACCTGCTAACACTCCATGTCATATCACCCTCGAGTTCCCCATCGTACGGAGTGAAGCCCCCGCTCGTCTCTCGTCGTGGAGGCGAATGTAGATGTCTTCGAGCGAACTGGACTCCCCGTCGGTAAACTCATGAAGCGATTCAACCGTACCGCGGAAGACGAATTCGCCCCTGTTCAAGATCAAGACACGATCAACGATTTTCTCAATCCAATCGAGCTGGTGGGATGAGATGAGGATGCCTCGAGTGCGCCTCATCTGGCGGATGATTCTGCCGAGTGCGTTAATGGCCATCGGATCGAGGGATTCGGTCGGCTCATCCAAGAACCAATACAATGGATCCGCTATCAGCGAGGCTACTATTGCCAACTTCTTCTTCATGCCTTTTGAGTAGGTCCGAACGAGCGAATCGAGCCGCGCCTGGAGACCAAAGGCCTCAATGCATGATTGCGTCTCTGCGGTCAATACACCAGGAGCGATATCCTGTAGGCAACCAAGGTAATCAAGCATCTCTCTGCCTGTGAGGTTTTCGAAAAAGAATGGAGAGTCGGGAAGAAAGCCGACTCGGTGATTCCTCTCAAAGCCGGGTTCAGTGCAGAGGATACTGCCGGTGGTCGGTTCTATCAGCTTGAGGAGAAGTCGGAGGGTCGTTGTTTTGCCGGCTCCGTTATGTCCGAGCAGCCCCACGACTTCTCCGCGACTGAGGCGAAAACTTATTCCAGTCAGCGCCGTGACGCTTCCGAATTCCTTTCGGAGATCTTTGACTTCGATCACGTACTCACCTCCTGAGTCAGTTGCGGCGCTTCAAACTCGCACAAGCAACGAGAAAGAACACTGGACCGGAAAGCATGACGGCGAGCAACAGCCCGCAGAAGCCCGCCAACTCGTCTACGCGCATCGGATCTCCGGCTGCTTCGTGCAGAGCAAACATCACCCCCGATAGGAGGGATGCAATGACGAGATAGACAACCAAAGCCACAGTGCTCAGAGGGAAGGGCCCGGCCCCTTCAGCAGGAACCGGAAAGAGCACAGCCAACGCTACGGCAAGAATGGTCAGACTCGGAAGCACAAGAACCAGTGCTAGCACGTAAAAGATGACCTCCATTTCGGAGGCAGCCTGCCTAAAACTCAGCAGGAACGGAATGCCAAAGAGGACGCCCAAAGTCGAATTGACCAGGATTTGCGGACGAAGCTTCAGGTTGAGCAACTCCCGGGGATTTATTCGAAATTGACGATAGAGATCCAGCTTTGAAATCTCACCCACGATTGATCTGCCTGTGATGAGCATTGGAATGACGTTGATCACAGCGAGAGAAAGGATCAAAGCTTTCGTAGAGCCGCCCATGGTCGCCATTCGCCGATACTGCGCGACGAAGGCGACTACCAGCAGTAGTCCAACGATCCCAAGCGAGAGCCGACTGCTGCGGTTCCGCCAAAGCTCCCGCAGGTCCTTCTGAAACAGGGCCGATGACAGACGGCGGCTGAAAGCCCGAAACTGCAAACTCGGAGAAGAACCACAACCGAGATGCTCGCCTTCACCGATCAACTCATCGGCCCAGAAACGGCGTATCAGGTACAGGGCAGAACCGGCCATTATCAAGAGAGTCAGGAGGAGGAGCACAGGAGAGGCTACAACCCACGCCTCTGATCCTGCACTTACAGGCCGTAGAACCCACTTCCCGACAGATGCTTCCAAACCAAGTGAAAACCGGGGGCTGACCTCAGCCCAAGGCCCAGAAGCCACGAATGTTGAAAGGGCCATGAAGATACATAAGAAGTACAGAGGTAGCAGGAACGACCAGGCAAGCTTAGGAGAAAGGCCGAGTCGGTTCGTGAGCCGGCGAAGAAAGATGGAGATAAGGACACCCAGTAGAATCAGCCAACCCAACAGAAGGGCCTCAGCGGTCAGCGATTTCCAGACCGGCACCTCGTATTCGAGTGCATACACGATGGAAAAAATGACGCAGGAAAGGAGCGCGAATCCACTTCTGAAAAGAGCCACAACCGTAAAATACGATACCTTCAGAAGCGGTTCGTCTTTGGATGACCTCACAATTGCAGCTTCGGGCAGAAACGTAGTCGCGCGGAAGAACTCGACTGCGACAGTCACCAGCACGATGGCTGCGAGTGCTGCAACCTGGACTTCCACTCCTTGCCTATTGCGCCCCAGGAAGACTGAACTAAGGGAAGTTGCCGAGACCGTCAGAAGCGGGACTGAGACGACATACACGAAACAAATGAATGCCCGTCTGGGGTCCCACGCGTCGTCCCGGAAAACGGGCCTGATTTCGTTGAGCAGACGAAGTTGTAGAAGCCTGATCAACCTCATCACCGCTCGGTATCCCTCCAGAGGCAACAGCATATAATACAGGTCTCTCAGATCCCTGCGTTGTTGAGCAGAGGAACCAGAGACTGACACGCTGCCCTCCAGGTCAGGTGTGCTTAGGTCGTCCCTGGTTCCGTGTGAGTGCTCAGAACTTGCCGATGGATAGTCCTACCTAATTCGTCCGTTTCTCATCAGTCAAAACAGTTGTCTCTATACAGAGCCTGGATAAGCCCCATCGCTATGAGAAACGTGTTCTTCAACACGATACCGCCTCCGACCATCGCTCCGTCAATTGTGCAGGGATCGTCCCAAATGCTCTCACCGCCGATCTCTTGGCTCATCTCTTCAGGGCTGAGATGTCCCGGAGTCACAGCGAGAACTGGAATGCCAATAAGAACCCAGAATGCCACGACCAGCAGCAACGCGAATCCCGCCCTTACTTTCCTCCGCCCAAACATCGCGGATTTGAAACACACCATCTTCCACCTCCAGCCTGTCACATCGCTACGAAAGGAGACACACAGCACTCACGTGCAAAGCGACCGACACCGCCACGGCGGTCCCCATTCCCGCCGTGGGTGCAGCCAGCGCGGCTCCTGCGACAGCGATCCCGGCGAAGGCCGCACCGCAAGCCAGACCAGCCCAGAAACCAGCGCCCTGTACCGCCGACATCTCCACGGCGGAGAGAGACTGACTTACGGTCGGCGTTGCCGACAACAGACTGATCGCCAGAACTGCTACTAGCACGGAAGATAATACTACCGTCTTTCTCAGCATTTTGCCCTCCATGTTTTTGGTTCCTTGGTGACTCACGTACTTTTGCCATAGCCGTGAGTACTATCCTTAGATGATTCATGAGTATCTCCGTCCCGTTCATTCGAGTCTCGCGCCTATTGCACTGGTTGCGCCAGGTGCGTAGATATCGTCAGTTTTCCTACGAAGCCGGGCGCTTCGGGTGAATACGTTGATCAGCATTCATGCTGGGAGTCTTCAACGCTGCGAAACCTCGGACCGAGAGCGTCACGCCAGACTCAGGATGCGCAAGCAAGGAACAATACGCCTCTGTTGATCGATTCACCGGAACGGCATAGTCCGTCTGTGGATGATGAGCTCAGCCCTGATCAGACGGCTTGGCATACCGAGCCTTCTTGGCCTTGCCCCCGTTTGGCGAGTACTGTGGGTGAGCAAGATGGCAGGTCCGTGTAGAGTCTGGGAAAACTGATCTGTGAGCCCACGCCCACCTTGGGGGGTTTGGGGCGAAAAAGCGTGGGTGTCCTACTCATGTATGTTAACCTTGCACTGCTCGGTAGCACCGTTTGGGAACCTTGTGGGGGAGGAGGACCGCCATGACGTGTCGCAGCGTTTGCCTTTCGATCGCTTCCTGGGTTTGTCTTTCCGCAGCCGTCTGGGGTGCTGAGTATCCGGCATTCACGTTTCCGCAGCTGGCGAGCGGCGAGGGTCTCACTTGCGAGATCGTACTCACGAATCCCGGCTCCCAGGTCGTTCATGGGACCGTCTACTTCTTCGACTCCTCGGGAGAGCCTCTGTCTGTCCCGCTGGGAGAATCGTCCGTCGATTCGTGGGAGTTCACGCTTCCCGCCGGGGGCTCGGTTACCACGACGACGGGCTCCGCGGAGACACTGGCGGTGGGATATGCGGAAGTCAAGGTCGACCGCCTCGATTCACGCGTCGCCGGCGCTCTCGTCTATCGCCTCGGCGATCACGAGCTCTCGGTGCCGGGAGGAAGCCTCGTCACGGAGGGTCACATCTTCGTGGACCAGGGTCCCGAAGGGGATACCGGCGTCGCCGTGGCGAACTCGAGCGACGAAGTACTCCATCTGCGCCTCCTGGCCCTCGATTCGGCCGGCAATCCGCTGGCAAGCAAGGAGCGCGAGGTACCGGCGCGGGAGAAATTCGCGGAGCTCGTCTATCAGGTTCTGGACGGGCTGCCCGCCGAGTTCACGGGATCGCTTCATCTGGTGGGGGACCGAGGCTTCACGATGATCGGTCTTCGCCAGCGAACCAGCGGTGCACTGTCGACCCTCAGCTGCTCGAGCCGGGCCCTGGAAAGCTCGGTGCCGCTTCGGTTCATCGCGTCGACCGACCAGGGCATGATGCATGTCACGGCTGACGGGCAGGTGACGAAAGTGATGGACCGACATGCCTACGCTCTCGATGTCTACGATTCGAACGTGTATGTCGGACGCGGTACCAAGGTGGAGGTGTATGACTCGGCCTACCGTCTGATCAGAACCATCGAAGTCGATGAGGGCATATGGTTCCTCAGACTCAAGATCCTCCCCGGCGAAAGAATGGCTCTGATCGACAATGAGGCTGACGAGATCAATATCGTTGATTTCAAGGGGCAACTCCTGGCTTCTGTTGCGATGCCACCGAACGGCAAACTGCAGAACATCTATCCCGCGGTGATCGGTGGGGATCTGATCGTCTCCGAGACCGGTAACGGACAGCTGTTCCTCGTCGACCTCCGGACGTATGAAGGCAAGATACTTCGGGACTTCAGCTCCGAGGCGGCAGGCAACCTGGGCCCGCTGGCGTACGCCGACGGTTTCTACTATCTCTCGGTGGGTGGCGAGCGGATCTACCGTTTCGCCGAGAACGGCCCGGCTGCGCTCGTGGCGACGCTGTCCGAACATAACATTACGGGGATGAAGATCGCGGACGGTGTGGCGTACGTCGTCACGAATTCTGGCGGAAGCCTGTTGGCGGTGGACCTCCAGTCCGGAGAGACCCAGTCCCTTGCTACCGGGCTCAATCAACCGAAGGCGCTCAGCTTCGCGCCCGGGACGGCTCGCTGATTCGCCGGCCTAAATCCCGACGACGGGGCCCGCCTTCAGGCTGATGACCTCGACGGGTCTGGGCGGCTGCGTCACGAAGATTCTGCAGTCGGATCGATTCGATTCGATGATGTAGTAGCCGCGGTGCACCGCGGTCAGAGAGTCGAGAAATCGTTCCTTCGCTTCCCGCGACAAGTAGTGCATGGGGATGACCCGATTCGGTCGAAGAAACTCGACATAGGATACGGCCTGGGGCGTGATCTCTCGCTTCCAGTCGATGGGGACCATGAGCAGATCGAGCCGTGACGGCAACTGCTTCTTCAGGCGATTCCGCACTTCCGGCTGATCTATGGCCAATATGTCGCCCTGGGAATCGCCCGCATAGAAGATATGGAATCCCTTATAGCTGATGACGTACCCGTAGTTGTCCCCCGGCCGCTCCTCGGTCACTGGAATCGCGCGGATCTCAACGTTGCCGTGAGTGAGGTCATCCCCCGAAACCACCCGCGCATTGGGAAACTCGATTCTTCGAGTTTCGTCTGCATACCGATGAGCATAAATCACAATATCCGGATCGAGGTCGCCAAGGTCATCGGGGCTACCGACACCGTACGTTCTCGAATCGCCGTCTTCCGTCAGGATCGTGGTCCCATCGTCGAACGCCAGGACGAAGGCGGAATGCCCAAGGTAGTGAAGACTGACTTCAGGACCCAGCAGTGAAGCAACGGGAGGTCTGTCTTCGGCCTTCGCGTTTTGCAGGCTGCCAGTTTCCTCTGGAATAGCCTCCTGGGCACAACCGCCCAGCAACACGGTCAGTGCGACCATCAGCGGTCCGAAGCTCCAAGAAATCCTCATGACTTTCTCCTCTACCGCCAATCCGACCCACGACTGAGAGCCGGAATCGTGCACCCAACTGGTTATAGGAGGCTTCGGACAATGTCGCCCCCCAATCGACCGAAGAGCAAGCGGATGTCCCAGAAAGAGCAAACCGACGCGCGCGGCTTCAATCAAGAACTCAACCAGCCAGCCCCTTCAGTACCCGGTTCGCTTACTCACGATCGATTCTATCAAAGACCTCGAAGCGAATTGATGCGGTCCGTTTGGGATCCCCAAGGGCGACGGTCCCGAAGGGGCTTCAGCTGTCGCTCCCGGCGTGGATTTCACATCGCCCCACAAGAAACTGGTATGCTGATTCGAACGAAACGCGACTTCCCAGGAAACGTTCGACGTGACCAGAAAACTGCTTATCCCGATGATATTCCTTGGCTTGCTCTCGGTATCGCGACTCAGCGCCGATCCCAGCCCCGAAGCCCTTCACAAGGTGACCAGTCAGCTTTTGTGCACCTGTGGCTGCTCCAACATGCTCGTTTCGAACTGCGAGTGCAGCACGGCCGCCAAGATGCGGAAAGAGGCGGCAGCAATGCTCGATGCCGGCAAATCGGAGTCGGAGATCCTCACGGCATTCGAACAGGAATATGGCACCAAGGTGCTGGCGGAGCCGGAGACGCAGGGGTTCGATCTGGTGGCATGGATCATGCCTTTTGTGGGACTGGCCATGGGCAGCCTGATCGTGACGCTCGTATTCCGACGGTTGAGGGTTCCGACCAATCATTCGTCGGAAGCCGGGGACCCAACGCCTGAGCATCCGCCGGTCTCGGACCGCTTCAAGAAACAGATCGAAGAAGAACTCCGCAGCTAGTAAGGAGAGTGTCATCATGTTTCTCGGCGGATTCTTTTCCCTGCTGGTTCTCATCGGCATCGTCCTGGTCGTCGTCTGGATCGTTTCCAGTGGGGACAGCCTCTCGACACGCCGGCCGCCTGGTGAAAATCGGGGCGAGGAGACCCCCCTCGACATTCTGAAGAAGCGTTATGCCCGTGGTGAGATCGACAGAGATCAGTACGAGCAAATGAAGCGAGACTTGACCGACCGGGACTGATGAGGAGAGGAGCTCTAGCCGATGAAGGATCGTCGTCTCCTGATTGTCGGAATCATCTTGATCGTGATCGGCATCGTCGGGCTGGTCATCCTCGGCTCGATGTGGCAACAGTGGCCCTGGATGCACGGTAGTGGCCGAATGATGGTCCCTCTGGGCATGTTGCAGGGCGTCGAAATGTGAACGTTGCCGGCGCAGGTTCGGAGTCTCCTGCGCGCAGCAGGCCTCCCAGCCGGGGCCTCGACACTACGGGAGAGCCACGCACGCCCTCGCCTCCGTCATGATCACTCCTCCACAGACCAGCCTCCCCGGGGATGTCGTATTTGTAGAACCAGCCACTGGTACGGCGATTGCTTCTTGTTGGAAGTATCGACGGGACGATCACAGAAATCGTGAACAACTCGTTCCAAGTAAGGAATTCAACATGAGCAAGAGAATACGAACACTGTCCACTTTGGCCGGAGTCCTCCTGCTGAGCACGGTCGTCTCGCTCGCCCAGGGCATGCAGGGCCATCAGTCGGGGATGACGAACGGAAGCCAAAGCGGCACGGCACACAACAACAGCTGGTACCAGCGGATGATGCAGCAGCGCCAGCAGCTGGAGACCAGAGTCGAAGCGACGGATCATAAACTGTCCGAAGAACTTCAACAGCTGAAGGCCGCCAAGACCGACGATCAGAAGGTCAAGATCATGCAGACGATGTTCCTGAACCTGATCGACGAGAGAGACTACGTCCACGATCAGGTGCTTCCGATACTGATGTACAGCGGTGGAATGATGTACGGTGATGGCGCCGTGTACGGTCACGGCATGATGCAAAACGGCCGCACCAACGGTCAGGCGATGCAATCTGGCCACATGGGAATGCAGAACAGCCAATCCGGTATGGCGAGCGGCAGTCAGAGCAGTACCGCAAGCGGCGAGAACAGCCGCAACAACGGCAACAACGACTGGTACCGCGGGATGCTGCGGCAACGACAGGACCTGGAGTCCCACGTCGAGAACACGGACAAGACGCTGGCCGGTCAGCTTCAGGAACTGCAAGCCGCAAAGACGGATACCCAGAAGATCAACGTCATGCAGTCGATGCTCGCGACTCTGATCCGCGAGAGAACATACGTGCACGACCAGGCACTGTCCATGACAATGTTGACCCGCCAGACCGAGTCCGCACGACCGTGAAGCAGGACGTCTGTCCGTGGTCATCGAAGAGAGCGGTGCCGGGGGATTGACGTCGGAGCTCGAGGATGCCGGCTAAGCTCCATCCCGGGTGATTCCCGGGCCGACGCTCCGTCGCATCGGAAAAGACCACCGGAGGTGCGCAGCGATCCCAGGGGCCGGGACGACCATGCACCTGGCACGCACCTGGCCCTCAGAAAAGGGGAGCCGCCCGGACAGGCATTTGCGTCCATCTCTTCAAGTTGCCCACCGTCGGGGGCATGGTGCAGATGGCTGCAGCCCCCGACCGCCGGCACATCGACCAGCCCCTTACTTCCGACCCCCGGCGAGGACCAATTCCCGAGGGAAGTTCGGCGCCAGACCGATCCGGTCGAGGACTTCCAGCAGACGCTCGGGACGACCCAGATCACTCCACGTGACCCCATCGAGGGGAACGAAGAGACACTTCTCGACTGAAGGAGTCAAGACATCCTTCGAAAAATCAAAACTGGGGATTTTCGAATATGCGATCTTCACGAGGAGATCTCGTGCCTGCTCGGAGAATCGGCGATCTGCGATCCCACGAAAGGCCTGGGAAAGCTTCTCGAAGCGACTCATCACGCTCGGCTGCAGTTGGGTGACCAACGACCACAGACTCTCGGCTCTGGCCACAACGATCATGGTGCTCCAGAAGTGACCGCACTCAAAGCAATGACGGGCCTCCCTCGATGAAGGCTTTTCCACGAACTTCCTGACCTGCTGAGCCGGTATGCGAATGGGATCCGAAACGCATCCTTCCCTCGCCACCGGTTCAATCCAGCCATACTCGCATTCCGGGCCTTGGGGAACGGCAGCAATCAAGATGAGGTGATCGGAATGAGAATCGAGAAGCTCCACCGCCCCCATGATCCGCTCGAAGAAGAGCCTCTGCGGGTGCACGAAATGATCCGAAGGCAGGATAACGACCACCGCGTCTGCATCTCGCGCGCGGATATAGCTCAGCGGAAAAAGCACACCCGGCCCGGTTCCCCTGCTGTCGGACTGCTCCAGGATCTGCCCCGGAAGCTCTCTTTCTCCCCGAAGAAACGCAGTGTGCCCTTTGCCGATGACCGTTACCACGCGTTCCTCCCCCACCAGCCGCGCGGCTCTGTCGAGGGTATGACCCAGCAGGGATTTCGAGCCGTAGAAGGAACAGTACTGCTTGGGACGCTCCTGGCCCAGCCATTTTTGTACGAACGGGCACATCCGTTTTCCCTCGCCCCCTGCCAGGACAATCGCCCAAACATCTCCGATCGTCGATCGATGCATCATCGTCAGATCTCCCTATCGAAACTTCGGAGCGCACAGCGGGCTCACGGACGGGCTACACCTTCCTGCTCAGTGACTCCGTTCGTCACTCTTTGGGCCCCCACGGGCGGAGCCTCGGATCCCTTTCTTCCGGCGTCCTGTCACCTGACGAAACGCGGCCAGCAGCATCCGCACATCCAGCGCGTAGGCTTCGGCAGCCTCCGCCAGGGTTTCGAACGGAGCCATCGAGCACCCCGTACAAGCCATGCCGAACTTCTGAAAGAGCGGAATGACCTCGGGACAATGGTGCATCGTTTCGGCGACCGTCCAATCTGCCGCCGGGCTGTCTGGACTCATTTGAAGCGAGCCTACGGCACTCTCCGATCGGTTTCTTTGCGCTGGATCAAACAACGATCTGGCAGTTCGAAATCGAGACTCACGAACCCTTGTGGTACAGGTCTTCCGCAATCGAGATCAGTTCGTGAGGTCGGCGGATGAGGATTCTCCGCCTGCCGGAGGAGACAATGCCCCGCTGTTCCCAACTGCTGAGGATCCGACTGACCGTATGGAGTGTGGTTCCGGTGATCTCACCCAGATCCTGACGCGATACCGGAAAGTCGATCAGAACTCCGCCCTCGACCTTGCGCCCGGCCTGGCGGACCAGACGGGAGAGAGCTCTGGCAACGCGTCGCTCTACTCTTTCGGTGGCCAGTTCCTGATAGCGGGTGCGGATATCGAGGAGCTCCTCTGCCAGCAGTTCGACAGCATTCCGTGCAATGACCGGCCACCGGCTCATGAGCCGATCCATTGCTGCGCCGCTCCATGAGAGAGCTTCTGCAGATGTCACGGCTTGCCCTGCGCTGAGATACTCTCTGCCGGCATAGAGAGGAACACTTCCGAACATCTCCCCCGCTCCCACATAGCGCATGACGATCTGATGCCCCTGTGGAGTGATCTGGACGACTTTGACGCGGCCCTTCAACGCCACGAACAGGCGCCGGGCCTGGTCGCCCTGTCTGAAGAAGTACTGCTCCGGCTCCTTCGTGACGCGTTTCGCCTCGGCTGCGACCTCGATCAACTGCGGAGAGTCCAAGCCGCGAAACAATTGTGTGCCGACGAGAATGTGCATGTCCCGCCCCTGTTCCTGGTCGGTCTTCGGGGAATCCTTGGTAGGCCCATTGTACGTGACTGAGCCCGGCCGGTGTTTTCTGTCTGGAAGTACGGAATGATGAACGGAATGATGCCGTAGGTTACGGGATGTATCCGGGCTGCGGAGAAGCTCCGCATGCGAACATCCAAGCCACAGGTGGCATGCCGAACCATTGCTAGACAGAGTCGGTGCGGTAGGAAAGGAATGACGGGCTCCGCTGAGACCATCATGCTCGGCACGGGTAGAGGAGTCTCAGCGAAGTTCACGGTCAGGCGGCTTTACGAGCAGGACCATCGAATCAACTTGTTCGACTTCGACTCGATCATCGATCTGGTGGGACTCTCCACCTAAGCTTCTCGCTTTCCAGACCTCTCCCTCACAGAAAACCGTCCCAGAGTCGCCATCCCAGGTCAAGACTCGGCCGATCTTCCCAATCATTCCCTTCGGTCCGCTCTGCACCGGGAGCTGCATCGCTCCCATCATCAGCCAGTCAAAGAAAAGGGAGAACCCGACCAGTATCAGATAGGCGACCCAGGCCGTCGCACCGGAGAACCAGTAGAAGACTCCGATCCCCCAGAGTGGAGCCGTCATGATCAGAACCATCAAGAGCATCGGTGGCCGAACCTTTCTCCGAATGTACTCGCCGGGAATCAGCAACGGCCAACTTACCAGAAATCGGGTTGGGGGGCACAGTCAGGCGCGAAGGCATCCTTGCCCCGGTGGAATATGTCGGAGAAGGAGCTCGACGAACGCCTGTCCAATCTGATTTCGCTGGACCCTTCGGGGAACTTCTCAATCCAATCGGGTCTCAGGTGTTGGATATCCATCAGCTCTTTACCTCAAATGCTACAGGGCGGTAGCCCTTCCTGGCGGAGCGCCTCTCCTGGGGAGACAGAGGAGGAGACGAGAAGCAGGCATTTTCCGGCATCTCCGGACGCTGAAAGCCCCTTCCTCCCTTTGGCACCTCCCTTGCTAGCAGGACAGCATGTCGATGCTCCAATGGGCATCGAGGCGATCAGTACACACATTCGAATCGAGGAGATACTGAATGAGAGCACAACTGATGGTTCTGGTGGGACTTCTGTTCGGCGGCGCCCTATGGGCGGGACCCGCAGACCAGTCGATCGACGGCATCTTGAAGGACTACTTCAAGATTCACACCGCCTTGGCCCAGGATTCGACGGAGGGTGTGGCGACCGCCGCTCAATCGATCACTCAGAAGGCCACATCGATTCGGACGACCGATCCCGAGGTTCAGAAGCTGCTGACGCAGATCACGATCGCCTCCCGGGATTTCGAGGCCTCCAGTTTGGACAAAGCCAGAGACAGCTTCTTCGAATTGAGCAAACCGCTCCTGGCCTATTTGAATCAGTTCCATGCTCAGAAAGATCAGTACTACCGCTACTTCTGCACCATGAAGCAGCGGGCCTGGATCCAACCGGAGAAGGAGACCCAGAATCCCTATACCGGCCAGGCGATGCTCGGTTGCGGCCAGTTGATCAAGTGAGCGCGGTGGCTGGGAAGAGTTCGACGCAATGCGGTTCGCGCCAGCAACTCTTCTCCCTCCCTCAGCCACTGCAGGCGTCGATCTCCTTTTTATCGGTTTCGGCTGCTCACAGCTGGAATGAAAACTGCTTCAGGTATTAGATAGGAATGAAACCACGATACGACCCGTCCCCGTGAACGCACGGGAGTGCGGGTCCTCATGAATAGGGGAAGTTCCCAATGCAAGAGCAGAAGAGAAAGACCGCCCAGGCAACAACTGTTAAGGACCCCGTCTGCGGGATGAACGTGGATCCAGAGACAAGCAAGCTCAGCTTTGAGTACCGGGACGCAACATACTACTTCTGCAACTCCTCCTGCCTCGAAGCCTTCCGGGAAGAGCCGGAGCGCTACCTGGAGGATCGCTCTCAGGAATCCGCTGAGTCCAGCCGGCACACCGAGACGACTGCCGAGACGAAGGAGGAATCCTCCCCATCCTATACCTGCCCGATGCATCCTGAGGTGGAACAGGAAGCTCCCGGAGGATGCCCGGAATGCGGGATGGCGCTGGAACCGAAACAACTGACATTCCCCGCTCAGAAGACTCGATACACCTGTCCCATGCACCCGGAGGTGATCCAAGACGAGCCGGGAAGCTGTCCCAAGTGCGGCATGGCCCTGGAGCCGGTCACCATTACCACGGCAGAGGAAGAAGAAGATCCGGAACTCCGGAGCATGACCCATCGTTTCTGGGCGGGGGTCGTTCTGACCGCGCCGCTCTTGCTGATCGCCATGGGAGGCCACATCGGTCTTCCGCTGCGATCGCTCTTCTCGGAACAGGTCTCCAACTGGATTGAGCTCGCGCTGGCAACACCCGTCGTCCTCTGGGCCGGCTGGCCTTTCTTTCAGCGGGGTTACCGATCGATCAAGCACATGAGTCTGAACATGTTCACACTCATTTCACTGGGTACGGGGGTGGCGTGGACCTACAGTGTCGTGGCAACCGTCGCTCCAGGCATCTTCCCCCAAGCGTTCCGGGAAGAAGGAGGCGCCGTAGCCGTCTACTTCGAAGCGGCTGCCGTCATCGTGACGCTGGTTCTGCTCGGCCAGGTACTCGAACTGAGAGCACGACGATCGACCAGCGGCGCCATTCGAGCGCTTCTGGGCCTGGCCGCCAAGACGGCACGTCTGGTCCGCGAAGACGGCTCGGAGGTCGACATCCCTCTGAACGAAGTTGAGATTGGAAACAGGCTTCGAGTGCGCCCCGGCGAAAAGGTGCCGGTGGACGGCAAGGTCGTCGAGGGCAAGACGACCGTCGATGAGTCGATGATCACCGGTGAGCCGATGCCCGTTGAAAAAGCACCGGGCGACGAACTCGTGGGCGCGACGATCAATCAGACCGGCAGCGTCCTGATGGAGGCCGAGAAGGTCGGCAGCGAGACCGTCCTCGCGAGGATCGTTCAAATGGTGAGCGAAGCCCAGCGCACGCGTGCACCGATTCAAAGACTGGCCGACCTGGTGGCATCCTGGTTCGTACCGATCGTGGTGAGCATCTCAGTCGTGACCTTCATCATCTGGTCGATCTGGGGGCCAAGTCCCGCCTATGCCTATGCACTGGTCAACGCGGTTGCCGTGTTGATCGTGGCCTGTCCCTGCGCTCTCGGGCTGGCCACACCCATGTCGGTCATGGTGGGTGTCGGCAAGGGTGCGCAGAATGGAGTCCTCGTCAAGAATGCAGAAGCGATCGAGGTGATGGAGAAGATCGACACGCTCGTCGTCGACAAGACGGGCACGTTGACCGAAGGCCGCCCGAGGCTCGTGACCGTGTCGGCACAGGAGGGCATCGAAGAAGCCGAGGTTCTGAGACTGGCCGCAGGGCTGGAGACGGGCAGCGAGCACCCACTGGCCGCCGCAATCATGGAGGGAGCGAAGGAGCGCGGCGTGACGCCTGCCAAAGTGGGAGCATTCGATTCGGTGACGGGAAAGGGCGTTACGGGCGTCGTGGAGGGCAAGGATATCGCCCTCGGCAATCGGCGTCTGCTCGAGGATCTCTCCGTCGACCCCTCTGATTTCTCGCAAAAGGCCGATTCCCTGCGGGAGGAAGGCCAGACGGTCATGTTCCTCGTGATCGACGGAAAGCCGGCCGGCCTCCTCGGAGTTGCCGACCCCATTAAGGAGTCCACCCCGGAAGCGGTTCGATTGCTTCATGAGGAAGGGATCGAGATCATCATGCTGACGGGCGACAACAGAAAGACCGCCGAAGCCGTCGCGCGCAAGCTCGGCATCGATCGAATCGAAGCCGAAGTGCTGCCGGATCAGAAAAGCAAGGTCGTCCGGAAGCTGCAGGACGAAGGGCGAAAGGTCGCCATGGCGGGAGACGGCATCAACGATGCACCGGCTCTCGCGCAGGCCCATGTCGGGATCGCCATGGGCAGCGGCACCGATGTCGCCATGGAGAGTGCCGGGATTACCCTGATGCGCGGCGATCTCCGGGGCATCGCCAAGGCACGCGGGCTGAGCCACGCCATGATGCGCAACATCCGGCAGAATCTGTTCTTCGCCTTCGTCTACAACTCGATTGGTGTCCCGATTGCGGCCGGTATCCTCTTTCCCTTCTTTGGGATTCTCCTCAGCCCGATCATCGCGGCCGCGGCGATGAGCTTCAGTTCGGTGTCCGTCGTTGGGAATGCCCTGAGGCTTCGCAGCGTCCGCCTTTAGTGTCCTTCGGACGCGTCATATCCTGCACATGACGGGTGTGATCTTGGATTCGAGCAGCAGGGCGGATCGGGTGCCGTAGCATTGTCGAACTCATTCTGCTCCGTGTAGTGAATGAACGCCCGCCTCATCCGTCCAAACAGCCCAAGCTTCTGCTGGTGCCCCTTCGATGCAATGACCCCCACGATTTCCTGGAGCTTCTCCTCGACGGACTGCAGCTGCTCATTGCGTACGATGGCGGTCAGCTTCTTCCAGTTCATTCCGTTTGTCTCCCTGAACCAAGTCGTACGCGGAAGCGGTGCTTCGCTTATCCGACCGTGGCGGGCCGGCTTCGATCTCCAACGGCGCTTGCGCCGGGAAGACGGATCGATACGGTGAGTCCTTCCGTTTCGTTCCGCCTTGCTGCCATCTCACCTCCATGATTGCGCACGAGTTGGTCTGCAACAGATAGTCCGAGTCCGGTCCCCTGGGCTTTCGTCGTGAAGAAGGGGTTGAAGATATGTTCGAGGTCATCCTCGTCCACGCCCGGACCCGTGTCGGACACTTCGATCGTTACGGTGTTCGAGTCTCCGTCTTCCGAACAAGCCAGAGTCAGAACACCTCCGTCCGCCATGGCTTCCACCGCATTCAGCAGGACGTTCAGGAGCACCTGGCGGATCTGGTCCTCATCGACCGAGACGCGCCCCGTCGTGCAGGAACACCGGCGCACGATCTTGACGTTGTGCCGAGATGCCAGACCCTCCAACAGGCGGATCGTCGCGCTCAGGAGTCCGTGCACGTCACGGTTCTCGATCCTCGGCTCGGGCGGCCTCGCGAAGCGGAGGAACTCGACGATCAGATTGTTGATCCTCGCCACCTCCTGACGAATGATGGAGGCGAATTCCTGCTTCTCCTCAGCCGTCGGACCACTGGAGCATAGGATTTCGACCGCCCCCTTGATCGAGCCCAGGGGATTGCGGATCTCATGAGCGATGCCTGCGCTCAGCTGACCCAGGGCCGCGAGGCGGTCCGCTCGCCTGAGACTCTCCGTCGTCGCTTTCAGTTCGGCGTACGCTTCGGCAAGTTCGGAGGAAATTGCCCGGGTGTGTCGAAGCTGGCTTTGGAGCCTCCCCGAGAGGGTTCCCACCAGCAGTGCCATGAAGTTGTACAGGACCAAGTGGGCCATCGGGTCGAGCAGCTCGTACTGCCCGAGACCCGTCACGATGTGCACCAGATAGACGGTGCTGGTGAGCAGAGCGAAGGCCACGCCTGGGATGACTCCATACCAAAAGGCGATCAACAGGATCGGGATGTAGTAGAGATGCTCGAGCAAATCATGGAGCTCGAGGCGATTCAGGGGACTGATGAAGTGCAGAACCGAGATCAAGAGCACTCCAATCAAACAGAGTCCCCATCGAAGAAGGTGTTGGCGCGATTGTTGGATTCTCACTCCAGGTAGCTGCTTAGCAAATCCGAGACCAAACCACGGTCCATCGACGCAAAGGGCTCTGCCGCTCGTAAGCACAGTGGTACCGAAAGCTCGAGCAACGGCTGACTGCTTGAAATGAATCAGCAGGGTGCCTCATTTCAAACATTTGGACCCTTCCCCCTCTGCGTGCTTCGAGCATCGGTCTGCCCAGGATTCAACCCATTCCCTGAGCAATGGTGGACGTTGCACCGCCCGGGAAGCCTTGGAATGGAGATTGGCACCGCTCTTGCTAATGAGTTCGTGACGCCGGGCAGGCAGCTTGCAGGCCCGGCGCGGACAACGAGATCGATGAGGATCCTTGCCCGAATGCCTCTTCCACGGGATGGGGCTCGAACCGGAACCCATCGCAGAATATGTGGGGACGCCAAAGGCAGAAACTCGTCTCATGCGAAACCTGATGAAGGGATTGAACCATCGAAGAGCCGGGATTCTGCTCGTCGGAATCTGCCTGGCCCTGGCCCCGAATCTCCGGGCCCAGGATCAAACCGATGCCTCGCAGGCCGATTACTTCACCGACAGTGCCCAACTCCGCCAGTACATCCAGGAGGCGCTGGATCAGAATCCCCAGATCCGGGAGGCTCTCTCGCGCTATCGGGCTTCGCTCGAGAAGGTTCCTCAAGTCACCGCCCTGCCCGACCCGGTGCTCGGCTACACCCAGTTCGTACGGAGCATCGAGACGCGCGTGGGCCCGCAGGTCAACAGCTTCATGATCAGTCAGAAGCTCCCCTGGTTCGGAAAGCTGAACCTCGAGGGGCAGATGGCGATCAAGGAAGCCGCGGCCCTGTATCAGACCTATCAGGCGACCGAACGCGAACTCATCAACCAGACCAAACAGACCTACTACGAGCTCGTCTACATCGACCGGGCCCTGGACATCACAGCTCAGGAGCAGTCTCTGCTCGATCACTACGAGCGGCTGGCGGAATCCCACTACGCCACCGGCGGCGGCCTGCAGCAGGGGGTCATCAAGATCCAGGCGGAGATCACCAAGCTGGTGGATCGCGCGAAGATGCTCGGTCAACAGCGGGGTTCGCTCGTGGCTCGGCTGAACACGTTGCGCAACGAGCCGCCGGAGTCGCCGATCGCCGTGACGACCCAGTCGGCGATCCCCAAGGTGACACTGAACCTGCAGGAACTCTACGCACTGGGAGACGAGCACCGCCAGGAGCTCAAGGCTTCGATGGCCCGCGTCGAGAAGAGTGAACGGGCGATCGATCTGGCCAGAAAGCAGTACTGGCCGGACCTGACCCTGAGTGCCGGCATGATCAATGTGGAGAACCGGGAGGACTTGGCGGGCCTCGCCGCACCTCCTCCCGACAACGGGAAGAACGCCTACAACTTCTCGATCGGCATCAACATCCCGATTCATCGAGACAAGTACCGGGCCGGGGTTGTTGAAGCCACCGAAACACTGTCCGCCAACAAGGACAACTACGTGAACGTCCGCAACAACATGCAATTCGACATCCGGGACCAGGTCCTGCGGCTCCAGACGCTCAGCGATCAGATCGACCTGTACGGAGGTGTTCTCATCCCCCAGGCCGAACAGGCCCTCCGTTCGACGGAGTCGGCCTACGAAACCGGGGAGGTGGGAGCTCTGGACCTGCTCGACAGCGAACGATTTCTCCTGCAGACACGGCTGCTGCGAGCGCGATACCACACCGACTATCTCGAATCGCTGGCTCGACTCGAGCGGGCGGTCGGCACGAAGTTTCCAAGATAGTCAAGGAACAAGGCCATGAAAAAGGGAATCCTATTGAGTCTGCTGTCTTTCGTGATCGGCATCGGCCTGACCGGGCTCGTCCTGGTCAATCCGTACGGCTGGGTCTGGGCGGACAGCCTCCACCATTCGGTGGCCGGACTCGTCGACCGTTCCGAGGGGCAGGCCGGAGGGCAGAAAGAGAAACAACGGAAGATCCTTTACTGGCGTGCACCGATGGATCCAACCTACACCTCCGACAAACCGGGGAAATCGCCCATGGGCATGGATCTCGTCCCCGTCTACGCCGACGAGGGACAGGACGTGAAGACGGCGTCGACCGAGAAGCCGGGAACTCAGAAAGACGGAGACCGGAAGATCCTCTACTGGCGGGCTCCCATGGATCCGACCTACACCTCGGACAAGCCGGGCAAGTCGCCCATGGGCATGGACCTCGTCCCGGTCTATGCGGACGAAGCCGCCAAACAGGCCGAGGAGAGCGCCGACACGGTCAGGATCAGCCCGACCTTCGTTCAGGACATCGGTGTGCAGACGGAGCCGGTCAAACGCACCGACATCCCGTTCACGATCCGAACCGTGGGAACCGTCACCTACAACGACGAACAGCTCCATTGGGTCAATACGAAGTACGACGGCTGGATCGAGAAGACCTACGTCAACTACGTCGGCCAGCCGGTCAAGAAGGGTCAGAACCTGTTCGAGATCTACAGTCCCCAACTGGTCACGACTCAGCAGGAATACCTCGACGCCCTCGACTATGCGGAAAAGCTGAGCACGAGCCCCTACGCGGATATCAAAGCGCGGGCCCGTTCGCTGCTGGAGGCGTCGCGTCAACGACTGGCCTACTGGGACATCACGGACGGACAGATTGCGGAGTTGGAAAAGACCCGCAAGCCCCGCCGGACCTTGACCGTCGTCTCGCCGGTCAGCGGGATGGTCGTCCAGAAGATGGACCAGGCTCTCGAAGGGATGCATGCGAAGGCCGGCATGAATCTCTACAAGATCGTGGATCTTTCGACGATCTGGGTGGAAGCCGACATCTTCGAGAACCAGGTCCCCTGGCAGAAGACGGGACAAACGGCTCGACTCGAGTTCCCCTACCAGCCGGGCCGCAGCTATCGAGGCAGGATTCGCTACATCTACCCCTACTTCGACAACAAGACACGGACGATGAAGGTCTCCATTTCGTTGCCCAACCCCGGCCTGGAACTCAAGAAGGACATGTACGCCAACGTGACCTTCGACGTCCCGTCCGCCCATAACGTCCTGGCTGTCCCGGAAGAGGCCGTGATCCGCAGCGGTGAGCGCGACGTCGTCGTGCTGAGTCTGGGCAACGGAGAATTTCAGGTGCGGGACGTGACGCTGGGCCTGAACGGCAACGGGGTCTACGAGGTCAAGAAGGGTCTGAAGGAAGGCGATGAGATCGTCGTCTCCTCCCAGTTCCTGATCGATTCCGAAAGCAACCTGAAGGAGGCCATCCGAAAGCTGGTGGCGAAAAGGAACGGGACGTCGGATGAGTCCGGAGATATGCAGGATATGAAGGACTGATCCTCATGCTCGAGAAAGTCATCGACTGGTCCATCCAGAACAAGTTCTTCGTCATCCTGGCCACGATCTTCCTGATCTTCTGGGGAGTCTACTCGCTCGAGAACACGCCGCTCGATGCCATTCCGGATCTGTCCGACGTGCAGGTCATCATCTACACCGAGTATCCCGGCCAGGCGCCCCAGGTCGTCGAAGACCAGGTCACCTATCCGATTTCCACCCAGATGCTGGCCGTCCCCTATGCCAAGGTCGTGCGCGGCTACTCGTTCTTCGGCTTCTCCTTCGTCTACATCATCTTCGAAGACGGTACGGACATGTACTGGGCCCGCAGCCGGGTGCTCGAGTACCTGAACTACGTCTCCGGCCGGCTGCCTCGAGGCGTGACGCCGACACTGGGTCCGGATGCCACCGGCGTCGGCTGGGCTTACATGTACGCCCTGAAGTCGAAGACCAAAAACCTCGCCGAACTGCGCAGCATCCAGGACTGGTTCCTCAAGTATGAATTGACCTCGGTTGAAGGCGTCTCCGAAGTGGCCAGCGTCGGCGGCTTCGTCAAGCAGTACCAGATCGTTGTCGACCCCAACAAGCTGCGGGCCTACAACATCCCGCTCTCGAAGATCCGTGCAGCCGTCCAGCGCAGCAACAATGACGTCGGAGGGCGGGTGCTCGAGATGGCCGAAACCGAGTTCATGATCCGCGGTCTCGGCTACATCAAGAACCCCGACGACATCAAACAGATCGTCCTGGGGGTGGACAGCGCCGGAGTCCCGATCCTGTTGAAGGATGTCGCCACCGTCCAGATCGGACCCGATATCCGTCGGGGTATCGCTGAGTTGGATGGTGAAGGAGAGACCGTCGGCGGCATCATCGTCGTCCGCTACGGCGCCAATGCCTACGGCGTCATTCAGCGGGTCAAACAGAAGCTCGAAGAGTTGAAGCAAGGACTGCCCGCGGACGTTCGGATCGTTCCCGTCTACGACCGCACTGCCCTGATCGAGCACTCGGTCGAGACCCTGCGCGGCAAGCTCTTCGAAGAAGGACTGGCGGTGGCGCTGGTGTGTATCCTCTTCCTCCTCCACCTGCGCTCGTCGCTGGTCGCGATCATTACCCTGCCCATCGCCGTCCTGATGGCTTTCATCATCATGCACAGTCAGGGGATCAACGCGAACATCATGTCGCTCGGGGGCATCGCCATCGCCGTCGGCGCCATGGTGGATGCGGCGATCATCATGATCGAGAATGCCCACAAGCATCTCGAGCACGATCGGGGCAAAAAGGACCATTGGCAGATCATCGCCGATTCGGCCAAGGAAGTCGGGCCGACGCTCTTCTTCGCGTTGCTGGTCATCACGGTCTCCTTCGCACCGGTCTTCACCCTGCAGGCGCAGGAAGGCCGGCTGTTCAAGCCGCTGGCCTTCACCAAGACCTATTCCATGGCGGCCGCGTCGATTCTGGCCGTCACGCTGATTCCGGTCCTGATGGGTTACTGGATCCGGGGAAAGATCCGCTCCGAGAAGAAGAATCCGATTAGCCGCGTTCTGATCTGGGTCTACGATCCTATCCTCCACTTCATGCTCCGCTGGAAGTGGACGGTCCTGCTGGTCACGGGGATCACCCTGGGCTCGATGTACATCCCTTACTCGAGACTGGGCTCGGAGTTCATGCCTCCCTTGTGGGAAGGGGATCTCCTTTACATGCCGACGACCCTTCCCGGTATTTCGATTACCAAAGCCCGGGAATTGCTGCAGCAGACCGACAAGATCATTCGGTCTTTCCCCGAGGTGGAACGTGTTTTCGGCAAGATCGGCCGCGCGGACACGGCCACCGACCCGGCTCCGCTGAGCATGATCGAGACGACGATCACTTTGAAGCCCGAAGACCAGTGGCGTCCCGGGATGACCCCGAAGAAGCTGATCAATGAGATGAATGAGGCCATTCAGTTTCCCGGTGTCACCAATGCCTGGACGATGCCGATCAAGACCCGTATCGATATGCTGTCGACCGGCATCAAGACTCCCGTCGGCATCAAGCTGTCCGGGCCGAAGCTCTCCGTGCTCCAGGATCTCGGCGAGAAGATCGAGGCTGTCGTCCACAAGGTGCCGGGCACGCTGTCGGTCTACTCCGAGCGCGTCATGGGCGGGAACTTCCTCGACTTCGACATCGACCGCAAGGCCCTGGCCCGCTACGGTCTGACGGTCGGAGACGTCCAGGACGTGATCCAGTCCGCCATCGGCGGCATGAACGTGACGACCACCGTGGAAGGGCTGGAGCGCTACCCGGTCAACATTCGCTATAGCCGCGAACTGCGGGACAGCCTCCAGGATCTGAAGAATATCCTGGTTTCGACGCCTACCGGAGCCCAGGTGCCCATCGGCTACCTGGCCCAGATCCAGATCAAGAAGGGCGCGCCGGCGATCAAGACCGAGAACTCACGACCCAACGCCTGGATCTACGTCGATATCTCGGACGTCGACGTCGGGACCTACGTCGCCATGGCCCGCCGCGCCGTCGCCGAGCAGGTGAAGATGCCGGCCGGCTACAACATCGTCTGGAGCGGTCAGTACGAGTACATGCAGCGTGCGAAGAAGCGTCTGATGTACGTGGTGCCGATGACCCTGATGATCATCTTCGTGATCATCTACCTGAACACCCGCTCCATCATGGAGACGGTGATCGTCCTTTTCGCGCTCCCCTTTTCCATGGTCGGAACGTTCTGGCTGTTGTACCTGCTGCACTACAATCTCAGCATCGCCGTCTGGGTCGGCATCATCGCATTGGCGGGGCTGGCCGCGGAAACGGGCGTGGTCATGCTGCTATATCTCGACGTCGCTTACGAAGAGGCCGTCCGTGAGGGGCGAATGCACACTCGAAAGGACCTGATCGACGCCATCTACCAGGGCGCCGTCACCCGGGTGCGGCCCAAGATCATGACGGCCAGTGTCATCCTGGCGGGCCTGATCCCGATCATGTGGAGCCACGGGACGGGCGCCGACGTGATGAAGCGGGTCGCGGCCCCCATGGTCGGCGGCATCATCACGTCGGTGATCCTCACCCTGGGCGTCTATCCGGTCATTTACTACCTCTGGAAGGGATGGAAGATCAGAGACCATGAAGCAGAATAGACTCGTACTTCTCGCCGCCGTCGTTGGCCTTTGGGTGTCGGGGGCGGCCCTGGCCGCCGGGACCCTGCACGTTCGGCACGATCACGATCCCTGGGGAAGCTGCACCGGTGAGTTGACAATCACGGCGAAGGGCATTCAGTATCACTCCGACGACAAAGAGGAACATAGCCGCGACTGGTCCTGGACCGACATCCAGACCGTCGACCGCCTGTCCGCGGATCGATTTTCCATCCTGACCTACGAGGACCAGAACTGGCTGCTGGGCCGGGATCGGCCCTGGGACTTCACGGTCCTCGATCCCCAGGCCGGCGGCTTGACCGACCAGCTGTTCGCCGTGATCCGGCAGAACGAGCCTCGACCGCTCGTGGATCGCATCCCCCGACAGATCAAGGTGGATTACCAGATACCGGTCAAGCATCTGCACACGTTCGGGGGTTGCGAAGGCATCCTCGAGTTCAACCGGGACTGGATCGTCTACAAGACCGACCACAAAGAGGACGCCCGAACCTGGAGACGAGGAAAGGATGTGGCAAGCGTCTGGTCGACCGGGCCTTTCGACCTCGAAATCGAAGTCTACGAGAAGAACGGCCAGGACCTCCTGCGCACCCGCCGCTACCGATTCGAGTTGAAGCAGCCGCTCGACGAGGCGTACTACAACCGGTTGAAACGCGAGTTCATTCCCGCCCGGTGACCAAAGCGCGCTTCCTGCGGTCCGTGCACGAACGCCACGTCGGCCGCAGGTACGGACCCAGGCAGCGTCCGTGCACGAACGCCACGTCGGCCGCAGGCACGGACCCGGGCAGCGTCCGTGCACGAACGTCAGTGAGTGCCACGCGGTATCCCAGTCGCCCCGAACGGACCGTGCCCCGGCAACACCCACCGTTTACTGATCCGTCCAGCTGCCGGCCGTGGTCATTTCGGGGAGATAAGTCAGGAAGTCGGCGACTGTGCAGGGGGTCGCTCACGTCGTTCGCGTACTGACGCCGGATAGGTGAGGATGCGGGTTCTACTCAGACTGCCCTTTTCCGTCGGCGACCAGCTGGACGAAAAGATCCTCGAGCGAGGCCTCGCCGCTCTCGTGCATTTCGTTGCGCAGCTCTTCCAGAGAACCCGAGAATCGCAGAGCGCCGTGGTCCATGATGGCGATCCGGTCGGCCAGCCTTTCAGCGATTTCGAGAATGTGCGTCGTAAACAGAACCAGGCGGCCTCGAGACCGATAGTCGCTGAGCACCTCTTTGACCTTTCGGGCGCTCAGGGCATCGAGAGCGCTGGTGGGCTCGTCATAGATCAGGATCGGCGGATCGGAAATCAGCGTCGCCAGAAAGGCGATCTTCTTCTTCATCCCCAGTGAATAGGTGCGGATCGGCTCGTCTCCCGCCGTTTGCATCTCGAACTCGGCCAGACGTCCCTCGATCCCGTTCCGTCTTCCGGACACTCCGTAGATTTCCGAAACGAACTGGAGGAATTCTCGGCCGGTCAGATGATCGTACAGAAGCGGCTCCTCCGGAAGGTAGCCGATCCCCCGCCGGGCTTCGTGAATGCCATCGGATCGAATGCTGACGCCGTTGATCCGCACGTCTCCGGAGGTGGGGTTCTTCAGTCCCATGATCGTCTTGATCGTGGTCGTCTTCCCCGCCCCGTTGGGACCGAGCAGACAGTGGATGCGCCCGGCCTCGAAGCGAAGGGAGAGTTCACGAACCGCCGTCTTTTGGCCGTAGGTCTTGGTGAGTTGGACGATTTCGATGGCCGGCTGTTCCACAGTCATATCTCCAACCTTTCCAGCTGCCGGAGCGACCAGAACCCGAAGGCGACGCTCAACGTCATCACGAGCGCGAGCGGCATGATGACACCCACCGCCAGTGTGAGAATCGTGATGTGGCCAAGAGTGAAGGCGGTAGCGAGCAGGCTCCAGGTGACGGCCACCATGCCGCCGCCGGCCATATGAATGAACTGGGCCGCCTTCGAGGCTCCCGGCAGCATCATCGACCTCCGGTGGAAATCAGGCAGTCCGAATCCCAACGCCAGACCCATTGCACTGAACCCGACCGTTGCGGCCAAGGCGAGCCCGAGCGCGACCAGGATGCCGGGGTGGGCCAGGCCGGTCCACCTGGCTCCTATCCCAATCAGGGTTGCCAGAACCGCTGCGTGCCCGAGCACGAACAGGGCCTGAGCACTCGATTTCGCAATGAACAGCCGTCGGACGCCGAGAGCCGGCCTCAACAAGGCGATGTTGACTCCTTCCATCCCGAGAACCGGCAGGCAGCCGTGGGCAGAGAAGAGCAGAGGCACGGCAAGCGTAGCAAGCACCAGGACGAAACAAGTCACCCCGCTGCCCGTCGTCCTGGACTCCTCCCAGAAATGGAGGAAGACGACGGTGACGATGGATCCCGAGAGGGTGAAAGCAAGTTGCTGGGCGTACCCGGCCGCCGAGCGGCGGATGGGCAGCAGGACGTCTTTGACCCAGAAGGCGCCGCTTACACTGCCCGGAGCGAAAGGCACCCGTCGGCGACCTGGAGCAAAGGCACTCGAATACAACGGAGTCTGAACGCTCCCTCCATCCAGGATGATCTCCCGGTGGGCAACCCGGTACCAGCGAGCCAGAAGCCAGACTGATACGACGGTCAGGAGCGACAGCACAGTCATCGAGAGCACAGCCAGGCTCCACTCCCCAGTCGACACCGCATGAAGGAAGCTCAGGGGTGGCTGGAACATGTACCAGCGCTGTGCCCCGCCTGAGCCCATCTTCGCTAGAACCTCGGGAGCCGAATCCTTCAGGAATGCCGGACCTAGCAGCCACAGAAAATACGAGAGAGCCCAGATGATATAGCCGACCCTCTCGACGAGTTTGACGGAGCGTGTTCGCGGACCAGACTTCCTCAGCGAAAGACGAACTCCAGCCCCGACGAGGATCGCGACGACAAACAGCTCTGCGGAAAGCAACACGAAATGAAGCACCAGCCACGGCGCCGCAACACTATGGAATAGCAGTCGCGAGACGAAGACGTAAAAATTCGCCAGCACAAAGAGATAGGAAACGCTGAATCCCGAGCCGAGTAGGGTGAACAAGGCGGTCTGACGAAGAGCGAAAGGAAAGTTCCTGAGGGCCAAGTGCTCTGGCTTCACCAAGAAAACCTTCCAGAGTCTCAACAAGAATCCAATGCCGAAGGTTAGCGGCAGCACCAAGTGGATGAATGCCAGCGTTCCTTGGAGCTCTGGTTCCGACATCTCCGAAAGTCGGAAGCCACCTTTGCGTGCGAGGTCGATCAGTGCAGGAACTGCGAGAGCAAGAATAACGATGAAGACCTTCCCCTGAGCGGTCTTAAGGAAATCGTAAACAAACGACCGCCAGGCCGAAACCCAGCCCCATCGGAGAATCACGCCGCCAATGCCCATCGATTTCGATCCTCTTTTGGACGGACCTCACTAGAGGCAAGAGCGTGAATAGGCAACTTCACGGCCCTTAGAGACTCCGCGTCGTCCAGTGACGACTCGGGGCGTCTTGGCGTTGCCTCCTCCACGCTCCGCCGTAGCGATGCAGTCGCGTCCAACGACTAGCTGATTCCCCAGTATAGACAAGCAGCCAAAGCTTTTGGTGCGGCAATTGCCACTAGAAGGAATGCGGTCCCTCCAGAAGCAAAGATCAACGAACCCCCTATAAACCCAAGTCCAGCCCCACACAAGGTGCTGGCAAGGGAACCACCAAGAGTTGCATCGAGTTGGCTGACCGTCATGGCCTGCTCAGGCGCAGTGCTGAGGAGGATGGAGACCGGCTGGACAATCAGAAGCAAAGCCATGAACAGAACTGCAAGCTTTGAGTTGACTTTCATTTGTCTACCGCCTTCTTTGGATCTTACACATCTAGTGAAAGTACAAGGAACCGCAACTGAGAACTGTGCCGGCGAGTGCTCCGATAAACAGTTTCGTAGCCGGCTCAGGGCTGAGTATGGCTCCGACGAGCCCCGCGGCTGCGAAGCGCCCTCAGCTCCTTGCGTCTGGAATGCCAGCACCCCTGCGAGCAGCACGACCATCATCAGACCAGCACACACAAGCTTTCTCCTCGACATCACAACCTCCTCTCACTGTGCTACCTCCCTCTTTATTGAGACGAACGACCCGCCCGGGAGGCATGGAGACGGGTCGTCCCTATCGTTCCATTCGAGTCCGGACCTTCCCTGATTGCTCGCTCCCCGGGAGTCTCGGAGAGCGGCTGAAAGACCAGGGACTCGCCCCCCCAGAGCGCGGCAAACCGGGCCACCGACAGCCGCAGCCGACCGACGGCGGGATCCTTGATCACAACCTCCCGGGCCTTGCTGTCGATGGCTTGAACGACAACGAAATGTCCGATGCGAAGATAGGCGATCAGGGGCGTCGGGATATCGGCGAGCCGACTGACGTCGTATCGCATGCCCCGGGCCCGGATGCCATGGTGCTCGGCGACTTCGAGAAGACGAAGCATGGAGGTTCCACCTGATTTCAGGCCCACCTCTCGGCGGCACTCTTCCAGGGAAATCGTGACTCCGTAGTGCTCCAGGATCATCTTCAAGGCGGCGGGTCCGCAGTCGTTTCGGTATTCCTGCAGAACCACGTCGGAGGCACTCAGCAGTTCTCCCCCCAATCGCCAGCGATAGAACTGCCTGGATGCTGCGACAGGATCACGGAGAACGAAGAGTCCGATCGAGACGGTCAGGCAGCCGGCGAGAAGGCACCCGGCCAGGATCAGGGAGGCCGTCGACTTTCTGACCCGTGGTCGCCCCGGCCCGGCCGCCACGCCTGAGTCGCGTCTCTCCTCGCCTGACGTTTGCCGCAGCGCGATTCCTGTCACGGAATCTGCGTCTCTGCACGAGACGGACCAGTCGTGAAGAGATCGATCAAGTGACCACGGATCAGCAGGTTATGAGAATCGAGTAAAGAGTCCGGAAGTTGGAAGTCTGGCCGGTGCCGAGACAAAAAGTCAACATGCGTGCGTGACTTTCCAGGCCTCCGTGAGTAGGACGGGCATCCTTGCTTGTCCAGCCGCCCTGGCCGCGGCAACCGGGAAGACTAAACGGCGCATCGAAACCGCGGCACCTGCGGGAGCCGTGCTGAACTCGTTCGTTCGGGGCAGCGGGACAACCGGGGACGGATGTCCTACTTGCCCTAAGTCAACGACCTTCCGGGAACCGCCTCGACTTCCTCCACGGGTAGATCGGTCTCCTGGCGGACCGACCATCCTAGCTTCAGACCCAGGACGAACCAGGCCAGCGCCAGAACACCCGCCGTGAAGACGGTGTCGCCGATGACCCTCAGCCACCGGACCGTAACCAGCCATGGCGTCTGCAGAAACTCCATGGAACGCGCATACCAGAGCCCATGGTTGACGCTCGCGACAGTCTGAGCAAGGCCCAGCGGCAGGATGCTCAGGACGACCATGAGCACCAGGCCGATGTTGATGGTCCAGAAGGCAAAGCGAAGGACGCCCTCCTTCCAGACCTTCCGGACCGCCAGACCCTTCAGCGAGAAGAGCATCAATCCGATGCCCAGCATTCCGTAGACCCCGAACAGAGCGGTGTGACCGTGAACTGGCGTCGTATTGAGCCCCTGCATGTAGTAGAGCGCAATGGGAGGGTTGATCAGAAAGCCGAAGATTCCGGCGCCGACCAGGTTCCAGAACGCCACCGCGATGAAGCAGTAAATCGGCCAGCGATAGGCTCGAATCCAGCGGCTGGCTCGACTCAGGGTGAGATTGTGGTAAGCCTCGAAGCCCATCAGGACCAGAGGCACCACCTCCAAAGCACTGAACGTAGCGCCGAGCGCCATGATCGCGGTGGGCGTTCCCGTGAAATAGAGGTGGTGGAACGTCCCAATGATTCCCCCGGCCAGGAAGATATTGGTCGAGAACAGAACCGTTGCCGTTGCGGTCTTGGTCTGAAGCAGTCCCATCCTGACGAAGAGGAAGGCAATGACGACGGTCGCAAACACCTCGAAGAAGCCCTCGACCCAGAGGTGGACGACCCACCATCGCCAGTACTCGATGACGGCCAGATTGCTCTGCCTGCCCCACATCAGGCCGGCTCCATAGAACAGGGCAATGGCGGTCGACGAGATCAGGAACATGGCCAGCAGGTGGCGCTGCTCCCGGGCTTTCCTGAATGCCGGCAGGAGGGCCCTCGCCATCAGGAACAGCCAGATGAAGAGCCCCGCAAAGAGGAAGATCTGCCAGAACCTCCCCAGGTCCACGTACTCCAACCCCTGATGACCGAACCAGAAATTCGCGACCAGTCCGAACCGCTGCATCACCCCGGCCCACTGACCGTAGAGAGACCCCACCACGATGACGAGCAACGCACCAAAGAGAACATTCACGCCGAGTCTCTGAAAGCGAGGCTCGACGCCCGACACGGCCGGAGCGATGAAAAGGCCCGTCGCCAGCCAGGAGGTGGCGATCCAGTCGAGTAATCGTACGTATTCCGTCGAATCTCTTCCTGAAGTCGTGTTCTCAGAAGGGCCTGATTCTCAGGAACCAGCTGGGAGTAGCGCTGCCCGAAGTCCTGTTCGGCCCATCGATCGAGTATGAAGGTCGCTTCCCGGTGCAGCCAGTCAGCGGACCAGTCAGGAGCCACATACGATCCATGTCCCCAGATCGTTCCGAGTTCTTGCCCTCCCATGGACTGCCAGACATTCTGGCCGTCCCGGATGTCCTGTCCCGTGAAGAGCGTCCGGCCGCCAGCATCCACGACTTCCGCCGGCACCGGAGGAGCCTCGCGGAAGATCTCGAGTCCAAAGTAGCCGATCGTCGAGAAAGAAAGGACGATGACGGCAATGAAACCGATCCAAAGCTTCTTGAAGTTCAACGGACCTCCTCCTTCTTGCTGTTCGATGCCCTGTCGGGCTCCTGCCCAGTCAAGACGCCGCCATGTTGCATCCGGCAGTTCTTCAGCTCCAGGCTGGAGTCTCCGGCCAAACGAATCCACCGCGCCCAACAGACACACCCTAGACGGAGCTCCGACCTGGAGCGATGACCAAAGTCATGTGCGCCTGAGCGAGGGCCGGAAAGAGGCGGCCTTCCGAATACGACGCCGGCGGAAGGGCGCCGGGGCTGTGGTCGGAGAGCCTGCGCAGTGACCCGTCCTTCTGACTCGACAACGACCAAGACATGGGCTCCAGTCAAAGCTCGTGCAGTCTTTCGGCTTTGGCGGGATGGGGGCTGGTCATTCTGTCACTCCTACTGGAGAATGGGTGACGTGGGGAAACCGGCGTTTCCGCCGCATGAGAATCGGAGAGAAGGAAAGTCGGTTCGTCTTCCGGTGAAGTCGGCGTTGCGGCCAAGAAGGAAGACGACGCCGTCTCGGTCCAAGGGGGACCTTCGCATGAACCTTAGGAGGAATCTATGTCAGTTCTGCCCCGAATGAACCGTCTGTTTCAGGATGACGGCAAATGCTTTCAGATTGCGGTCGACCATGGACTTTTCAATGGATATGAGCTGCTGAGCGGCGTCGAGGACATTAGTCAGGTGCTGGATGTGGCGATCGCCGCAGGTGTCGACGCACTGCTGATGAGCCCCGGCCAGGCCCGTCATCTTCAGGCCAAACGCGTCCATCCGAAACCGGCCCTGGTCATGCGAGCCGACGTCAGCAATGCCTACGATGCGCGCAGACCCGACTATGCATTCAGCCAGCTCATCGACGGTCAGATCGAGCAGGCGCTGCGGCTCGATGCCTCGGCGATCGTCCTCAACCTCTTCTATGCCGAGCAGGATCCGGGGATCAATCAGCACTGCGTTCAGAATATCTCCGAACTGCGGGAGGCTTGTGAAAGCTACGGGATGCCGTTGATGGTCGAGCCCCTGGTCCTGGAGTTCGATTCCACCCGCGGCTGCTACCTCGTATCCAGCGAATTCGAGAAAGTCGTCGCGCTTCATCGGCAGGCTGCCGAACTCGGCGTGCACATCATCAAGGCCGACCCCACGGATCGCCTGGAGGATTACGGCCAGCTCGTGGGCCTGATGGGCGGAATCCCTCTCCTGCCCCGCGGGGGCGGGAAAGTCGGAGACCGGGAGATCCTGTCCAGGACACATCGGATGCTCGAGGCCGGCGCAACGGGTGTGGTCTACGGACGCAATGTCTTCCAGCATCCGCATCCCCTCCGCATGGCCGCAGCGATTCGTGCCCTCGTGCACGAAGATGCGGACCTGGAGAGCGCTATGTCAAAGCTGGAGGACTAGGTTGATTCGCCCGGAGCGAAATCATCGACATGGTAGTGCGGGTGGAGGTCGAGGGTTCTCTGGCCCCGAAAGAACAGCTCAGCCACGAAGCGACGTCCCCCTCGGCGAAGTATCGAGAACAGGTAGATGCCCGCCAGGACGCCAAGGCTGATCAACTGGACCGTCGAAGGCTGCTCGGCGACGGCGGGGTTGAGGACCTGACCGCCGCTCGCCGGAAACAGGGCGTTGACGCAATACCCGAGCGTCACGGAAAGACCGATGATCGTGACGCTGAATAGAACGGCGATGCGCCGCGAGTGGAGCTTTCCAAGAAGGCCGAAAGTCGTGGCATTGGTCGCCGGACCGGTCAGCAGAAAGGCCAGAGCCGCCCCGGGCGAGATGCCGCCCGCGATCAGCACGACGACGAGTGGGGTGGCTCCCGAGGCGCAGACGTAGGCAGGCAGTCCGATCAGGGTGAAGAGTGGAACGTCCAGTCCGCCGGGCAGGCGCGAAAGCCAACCCCCGGCCATGAGGGGCTCGATGACCGCAGCGATGGCGATGCCAAGCAGGATCCAGGGGGCCGTGTGGTCCACCACTTCGATCAGTCCCACGCGGAGCGCCGACTCGATCTTTGCGGAAAGCGTCACGCGCCCCCGGTTTGTGCCGCTCGGCGAACGTTCGGGATCAGGAGCCTCCGCACTTTGAGGCACGACCAGGAGGCTGCCAATCGTCCACCCGACGAGCGCCGCAACGATTGCCGCGCAGCAAATCCGGATCACCGTCAGCTCGACACCGAGCAGGGGAACCGACAGGAGGACCGCGTCCAGGCCGAGCTCGGGTGTGGCGATCAGGAAAGCCATGGCTGCGGTGGCCGGGGCACCCTTACGAATCAGACTCTCGTAGAGGGGAACCACCCCACAGGAACAGACCGGAAAGGGCAGGCCGATCGCCATCCCACGAAACGCCTGGTTCAGGGAAGAGCCTCTCTTCAGCCAGCGGATCGTCGATGAGGGAAGGAAGGCGTGCAGCGCACCCGCCATCAGATAGGCGAGAAGCAGGGCGGGAGCACTCTCCAAAGCGAGGACCCAGAAGGTTTGAAGGCCCGAGTGGACGACCTGCATTCCCGAAGCCAGGGCGTGCGCCTGATGAAGGGCGCCTTCCGCCAGAAGCGTCGCAATCAGCCCGATGCCGAAAAGGGCGCCGACTCCTTCGTGCCAGCCGCTGTGGGCCGTCGCCTCGCCGCAGCCGCACTGGCTTCCTCTGAGATGAGGCTGATGGAAAACGACGTGTAGCAGCGAGCCCGCCACGAATGCCTGAAACCATGCAATACCGTGGCTCGAGAGACCGCCGATGAGCACGGGTCCGAAGCTGTAGCCCGCGACTGTCGCGGCCGCGATCAGTCCCAGGACACCGGACGCACTGCGTGTGCCGAAGCTGGGCCGGAGCAGCCACCAAATCGTGAGGCCGACGGGAAGGCGGTGAATGACCACTGCCAGAGGTAGAAGTGATGCGCTCGCTGCGCCGGCATCCGAAAGAGCCGTGCCGTCGATCAGCGCATGAAGGACGAGGGCCGTCAGTCCCAGCACGAGAGCGGCGATGTGGGTCCGTCTCGCAACTCGCCGAGAGGCCCCCTCGAGAAACGTCGGGCCGAAGAGACCGGTGACGGCAATCGGCAGCGTCAGCCACCCGCCGTTTTCGTAGCTGTCGGGAAGGATGAACAGCAGCACCAGCCCGGTGATCGCAACGAAGATGAACCCGTCCAACAGGGCCAGCAGAGCATCACGTCGATGAAATGCTCGATAGATGAGTGGCCCAACCAGTAATGCCAGGATGCTTGCGATCAGCAGCGTCATGGAAGCAGGGTCGAATCTTATCATGAGCGGCCTCACCTTCTCTCCCGGTCCGGGCCGGTCCTGGCACTCGAAGCCCGGCCGACTCGTGTTCCGGGTCTACCGAGACAGCGTCTCACCCCCTTGGAGGGGAGGTGAGAACCGGAAACTCCGGGGGGGTTCCTGCGGAAAGAGACGGGGTTCCCGATTCGAGTGATTGTGATGCGACGTCATTGTTGCCGAGGGGTGGATTCCCCCCGGCCCGGCCGCGGCGCCGGAGAGGGGCCGGACTCCGATCGCCCGGGGCCAAGCCGCTTCGGCGCGGCCCCGGGTTGCCGCCGCCCCTTCGCTTCCGGCGCCCCAGGCAGGGGCGCGATCGCGTCCCATAAACCCCGCACAATTGGGATCAGCGGAGACCCTGCGCCCGGTGACCGGCCGGTTGGTCCCGCAGTCACGGGAGGCCGCGATCCAGCACAAAGTGCCAGACTCAAACAGGAACGCTGTGTTCATAGGCACTTACGATCGCGTTTCGTGCGTGTCACCTATCTCAACCGCCGAGGCGTTTCTGGAAAGGTCGACTCAGACTGGCAATGCCGCCGGCCTCCGTACTGAAGACGTCCACTGGACGACCCCTGAACGAGCCCCCATGCAACGAAAACCCCCTGGAAGACGTAACTATGGTATGCCGCCGCAAAGCGGCCAAATAACGAACGACCCGGCTTGCCGCGAGCTTTGCTTCATGCCGGCAAGACCGGGAGGAGAAAAACTCATGAAACCAACAAGATGGTTCATTCTCATAGCTCTCTTTGGAGTGCTTGCCATGGGCGGAAACGTGTTGGCAGCCCAAGGAGGACCCGGCGGTGGGCCGGGTCACCAGTGGGCCGCTCGGATGGACCGGGGGCCGGGAATGGCTTTCGGGGGCTTCGGGCATTCACTGCGTTTTCTGACACGGTACCTGAACCTGACCGCAGATCAGCAAACGCAGATCCGCCAACTCATGCAGCAGGAACGTCAGGCAAACGCAACTGAACGTCAGCAGCGAGCGGAACAGCTCCAAGCCATTCAACAGCAGATCCACCAGGCGACGATGACTCAGAACTTCGATGAGTCGACGTTACGCACGCTGTACCAGCAGCGCTCAGCGCTTCTCGAAGACAGCTTTCTGGCCCGACAGAAGACGATGCACGAGATCTACGCTTTGCTCACACCGGAGCAGCAGCAGAAGGCCCAGGATCTCTTCGCGATGAGACAGGCGTGGCAGGAGGGACAGGGTCCCGGCAGACACGGTCCGGCCGGACAAGGCCCCACCGGTCGCTAACCTTCCTCGAAGTCCAACGGCGGGCAGAGCGACGGCAGCCGCTTCTGCCCGCGCTTCATCCCCTCCTTCCCTAAACAGCTTCCTCGGTCGTCTCTTCGAGCGGCATTCCGTCCGTGACGTGGCTCAATGACGGGTTGCCTGCGGATTCATCCCTCCTCCGCGTACGGATCCCGACCCTGTTCGCGGAACTGCGGAACCCGGAAACTCGAAAATGCCTGGACCAAATCGTCGATTTCCGCCGACTCGAGCTTCCTCCCCTCACGGGTCAAATAGAACTCGTCATCGGCCTCGTGGTGGGAGGTCTGGATGTAGGCCATGTCGATGGAGTATCCCGCTTCGGAGAGAAAGTGGCTGATCAGGTAGAGAAGCCCGAATCGATCCCGGCAATGGACTCGCATCACGGTGGCGCGGGGATGAGCCTGGTTGTCGAAGCGGACCTCCAGATGCTCCTCATGCCAGGTGTGGATATCGGGCCACTGCTGCTCGAGCACGGGTTCGAGCTCCCGGTCGCCGGATACGACGTCCTCGAGGAGCACCTGGAACTGCTGCCGTTCGGTCGCTCCTCGGAACGTCTCCTCCAGATCTTCGAAATAGAGGGTATCGAGAACGATTCCGTGCGCATTGGCAAACGCCTCAGCCGCCAGGATGTTCATCTTGAAGCAGCTCAAGGTCCCCGAGATTCGGGCGAACAAAAAGGACCGATCACGGGTGATGACGGAGAGTTTCCAGCGTTTGGTCTCCTCGGCGAGCGACGTGATGACGCGTTTGTCGCCCAGATTCATCGCCAGCAGAAAGTGCTTGACGACTTCCAGTTTGGGAGTCCGCGCCAGGTAGCGCCGGGGAAAGCCTTTCACGAAGTCCACGAACAGAGGCACGTCCACGACCAGCGGGAGCCCGACCAGGACAGACTCGATTTCATGAGGCTCCATGACCGGAAGGTAGAGATCCTGAACCACCGTAGAGCAGTCTCTCAGCGGCCCGCCCCACTGTCAATCGACCTTCCAGAAATGGTGACACGCACGTAATCCCACTGCAATGTACTGCCAATAAAGGATTCTGAAGGCAGTCTGGTACGTAATTGGAGATTTGCCGCACTTTGGAGTCCCGATCTTCGTACACGGCAGACGAAGGATTGCCAGCCGGATCCCGCCGCCCCGACGCCCCACGAATTGCGGTTTCGGGGGATCGGAAGCTAGGATTGCCATTCAGATGAATCCAGCACTGAGCGGGTGGAAAAAGGGAAACCGACCGACCGAACGGGCGATCTTTGCGGTTCGGTCCTGGGTCTCGAACCTCGACCACCAGCTTGCGCTGTTGATTCTGATCTTCACTCTCCCCCTGTCGTTGAAGGCACTCCAATCCTTTTTCACCTTTGACGATCTGATGAACCTTCACTACTACGTCCAAAGGCCATGGTCCTCTGTACTGGCGAATCTGATCGTCTTCACTTCCCTGCACCGTCCACTTGGGGCATTGTTGTACCTCCCTCTCTACGCCACCGTCGGAATGGTTCCCTGGCCCTACTACCTGATCGGGATCCTCTTTTTCAGTGCCAATGTCCTGCTGACGTTTGAGCTCATCCGGCGCTTGACACGGAGCCGCTTCGTCACCGTCCTGGCGACGACACTTTTCGCACTGCACCCCATGATCCACAACGTGCTCTACAACTTCGGCGCGGTCTACGAACTGACCAGTCTGACCTTCCTTCTCTCCTCCACAATACTGTTCATCCGCTGGTCGGACGGATCCGGAGCCGGGCTCGGCTCAGCCGGAGAAACAGGAATCCCCGCTTTTCGCGAACCAACGCCTGAAGCTCACCTTCGGAGAGTCCGACGGCGCAACTACGCCCTGAGCCTGGTCCTGTTCGTCGCGGCACTGAATGCCAAAGAGACGGCGGTGACGCTCCCCGGAATCCTCTTCTGTTTCTTGTGGCTCTACGGTCCCCGCGGAGCCGATCGAAGACAGAGAGTCTGGATGAGCCTCAGACCGGTCCTGCCCTTCCTACTGATTGCAGTGCCCTACACCCTGGCCAAGACGATGGGTGCGGAGGCCTACTGGCGATCCAATCCCCTCTACGTGTATCACTTCGATTCAACCATCCCTTCGAATCTGGCCGGTTATCTGGGCTTCGTCACCAACCGGGAAATCTCGTTTTCCCCAGCGATGTGCGGTCTGGTGCTTGGACTGGTGCTGCTGACCGGTGTTCTCCTGAAGAACCGCGCGCTGCTCTTTGGACTGGGCTGGGCGGGTCTCACCCTGCTGCCGGTGCTTCCTCTGCCGCGCTTATGGGAACTGTTTCTCTACCTGCCCCTGGTCGGGTTTTCCTTGTCGACTTCGGCTCTCATCTTCGATCTCGGCAGGCGCTGTCTCCGCCCGTTTCCGCTATCAAAGCTGCGGGCAAGGCCGCCGGGCCGATGGCTCACCTTGGTTCTGACCGCCCTCTTCCTCCTACGAATCCTGGGCGCCATGTCACCCGATATCGATCACGCCAGGCGTCTCCTCTACCAGGAACGCAACCCGGCTTGGAGGCCTTTTACCCACCAG
>JARRKC010000039.1:43908-49258 GCA_037388505.1 Acidobacteriota bacterium
CCAGCTCTACCAACTGTACCCGAACCTTCCCCCGGGCAGTGTTCTGGCCTTCGAGGCGCCGCCCTTCAATCCGAAGAACGAGGAACGGTGGTGTCTTCACTTCCTGGTCCGGCTGAGATACGGGGACGGTGTTCGGGTCCTGCGGCTGCCGGAGGACCAAAGAAGACTTAAGGACACCGTGCGCCGGGGTGTCAGGGCTCACGTGCTGAGATGGGACGGTACACACCTGCTCGTTGAACAGTAGGATGCGGCGCAGGGATGGGAGGTGCGCCCTGGCTTCAGTCTCACCTCTCGGCAGACGACTTCGGGCAGGTTGGCCGCAGGTTGAGAACATTCGAGCAGTCGGTTCACCGACAAGGCCTGCCATCTCAGACCGAGACATCTGTGGTAATCTCCTGCGCACATTCACTTTGAATAAGCCCTGGGTTTCTGGCCCAAGGAGGGGATCGATGGTGTCACTGAAAAACATCGTATGCATTTCGTCCGTCTCTTTGCTTCTTCTGGCAGGTGCCTCCGCCCTCGCGCAGTCGGCTGCGCCCCGCGAAACGGTGAGCGCACAGGTCGGCAGCGCCGAAGTCACAATCGAATACGGTCGCCCTGCACTGAAGGGCCGCAACGTCTCGGACCTGATGCAGCAACTGCCTGCCGACCGCATGTGGAGAGCCGGTTCTGAGCAAGTCACAACGCTGACGACAACAGCACCGATCGAACTGGGGGGAACGGTCGTTCCGGCGGGTAAGTACTCACTCTATCTTCACTGTCCGGAAGACGGCCCCTACGCTGTAGCCCTCAACAAGGTCCTGGGGCAGCCGCTCAAAAAGATCTGGGACGCCGCGCCTCCTCAGTTGGCCAATGAGCCGTGGCCCCACTTCAATTACCAAGCGGAGATCGGGGATCAGGAAGTCGTCCGAGCTCCCATGACCCAGTCCGGCAGCGAACAGTCGGTCGATCTCTTCACGATTTCTCTGGCCCCCAAAGGCAATGCAGCCGAGATGAAGATGGCCTGGGGAAATCAGGTCTGGAGCCTGGACATGAAGTCGGCAGGTTCGGCCGGCTCCATGCCCGAGGGATCCTACTATTGATCACCTGCGTCGCTTAGCCATTGGCCTGAGGCAGCTCGACAGGTTTCTGCAGATCGAACTGGATTCGACTTTCGCGATCCAGTTTGACCTGCTTTCCTTTTGTGAGCAGAACGTAACCCGTTCCCGCGCCGCCCCCGACACCGGCTCCAATCGCAGCTCCCTTGCCCCCGCCCGTGACGGCACCGATGATGGCACCGAGCGCGGCGCTACCTGCGAATGTGGATGCGGTCTCCGACGCTCAGTGGACGCGGGAAGAGACCGTGTCAGGCTCTACGTTCGTCTCCTGTAATCCCGGTCCCCGGCTTGGCCACGTCGAAGCTCCAGAGCCGATCATGCGAGCGCTCGTTGTCCCATTGCGGCGTCGGAGGAAAGTACTCCTGGTCGGGGTGCTCGAGTTCGCTCTTGATGGCGTCTTCGTTCAGCTCGATCCCCAGCCCCGGAGAAGTCGGAACCGGCACGAATCCGTCCGCACTCATCAACGGCTTGACCGGTCCTTCGATGACCGAAGCGTATTTCGGATCGTCGACGCCGTGGTGTTCCATGACAAGGAAGTTCTCGGTGGCGGCGGCGCAGTGGATGCTGGAGAACATGGTCACCGGACTGCCGGCCATATGCATGGCCATGGCGATACCGTTGCGCTGAGCGTAGTCCCCGATCTTCTTCGTCTCCATCAGACCGCCGGCCGTGGCCAGGTCGGGATGGACGATCGAAACCGCCTTCCGGTCGATCAGCTCCCTGAAACCGTCGAGGAGATAAATGTCTTCTCCGGTCAGAATGGGCGTCGTGCAGGCATTCTTGAGGCGAATGTACTGATCCGTGTACCACCAGGGCACCATGTCCTCGTACCAGGCGAAATTGCACTGGTCCAATCGTTGAGCGAGTTTGATCCCATCCTCGATTCCGAAATGACCGTAGTGATCGGTGGCGATGGGGATCTCCCAGCCCACGAGTTCCCGGATCGTCATGCAGTACTTTTCCAGCACGTCGAGACCTTTCGTGGTCAACCGAATCCCCGTGAACGGGTGGGGCTTCGAGGTCCATTCCCAATTCCGATCACCCCACTGCTGAAAGGGGTCAACCCCTTGTCCTTTGGGCCATGTCAGTGCGTCTTCGACACCGCGCAGCAGGGAGACTCCAACATCCATCTTCAGGAACGTGAATCCCAGCTGTTTTCTGGCGTTGAGTCGTTCCGCCATCACGTGGGGATCAGGAGAGGAAGTCGTATCGGCATAAAGCCGTATCCTGTCACGAAACTGTCCGCCCAGCATCTGCCAGCAGGGGACGCCCCAGGCCTTTCCGGCGATGTCCCAACAGGCTTCTTCGATGGACACGGGGCCGGCTGCCTGCCGGGCGTGATAACCGAACTGCTTGAGGTGCCGGAAAATCTTGTCCACATTGCAGGGATTCATCCCGAGAATCCGACTCTTGAGCATCAACGCATAGGTCGGACTCGAACCGTCCCGGATTTCGCCGTACCCGTGCAAACCCTGGTTCGTGTCGATCCGAATCACCCAGTGTCCTCCGATCCGGCAGACGCGGAGATCGGTGATCTCGAGCCGCGACGGCTGTGAACGGGTCTGGACATTTTGAGCCACCGCCTCATAGTCCTCGACCGTAGCCAGGCTCCCGGCTCCCAGCGCCGCCGCTCCGAAGGCGGCCTTACGAAGAAATCCTCGCCGTGTGTCTTGGGTTCGCTTCATGTCTTGGCTCCTTCATTCCGACCTCGACGGCCCGCGTGGGCCCTCTACGGAAGATCGACCTGTTGAGGGTCGGGCGGCATCGCAGGGCCGGAAACAGCTTAGGGCGGCATGATAGCGGCTCCCGGGCACAGCGACAAGACGGGCTGAAGCCGGATTCGGCGTCAACCAATTGCTCCTTCGCTGAGTCTAACCTTCCGAGACGATCATTTGTGTCGAGCGAAGATCGGCAGAGCAGAAGTTCGGGAGGCTTTCGTTGTCCCGGTCGTGGTGGAGTGAAACTCATCGAGCTGTGCGCGACCAGACAGCTGAGGCGTGTTGAACCATTCCGGGGCCGGTTTCGTAACTCATGAATGGAGACGAGGCCGAGCCGGGAACATTCGCTCCAAGCGAAACGCATCCGTTGACAACCTAGACATGGACCTGTGCCACCCGGAAAAAGGAGAGTGCGAGTGATGCAGCAAGACGGCGCATCCATGGACCAGAACGTCCCCAGACCAGGAAGCTGGGTGCTCCGAATCGCCGTTGCCGTGATCGTCGTCGCTGTCGTTACCGCTTCGGTTCTGCTTTATCCCTCTTTTGATCGCTGGGCATCGGCGGACCGCTCGATCGAACTCGCCCGTCTCCGTCTTGGCACGGTCATTCGCGGAGATCTGCTGCGCGACGTGTCCGTACAGGGAAGGATCGTCGCCGCCGATCACCCGACCGTGGTCAGTCCGGCACAGGGAGTCATTTCGCTCCTGGTCAAGGCCGGCGATCAGGTGCACCGCGACATGGTGCTGGCTCGGATCGACAGTCCCGAACTCCGCAATACGCTGGAGCAGGAACGCTCGACCCATCAGTCACTCGAGGCCGAGTTGGAGCGGCTTCAGATCTCCAATCACCAGACCGAGCTCCAGAATCAACAGGAAATCGATCTGCTCGAGGTCAAGCTTCGCGCCGACCAGCGTGCCATGGAGCGAACAAAGTCTCTTTACGAACAGGGCCTCGGCAATTCGATGGACTACGAGAAATCCGTCGACGATCTCGAAGTGACACGGTTGGAACTCGATCATGCACGCCAAAACGCGAAGCTGGCCAAGGAGACCATGCAGTTCGAAGCCCGGACGAAGGAACTCTCCCTCGACCGCCAGCGACTGATCGTCGAAGACCTGGAGCGCAAGGTGAGTCGACTTGCCGTGGTTTCCCCCGTCGACGGCCTCGTATCGCGCGTCGAGGTCCGTGACAAGGACACCGTTCAACCGAATCAGGCTTTGATCAGCGTGGTGGATCTCTCGAAGTTCGAGGTCGAAGTCCAGGTTCCCGAGAACTACGGGGGCGAGATCGGAATCGGAACGACGGCGGCGGTCCTCTACGAGGGAACCGAGTATCCCGGGGACGTGAAGTCCCTCTCTCCCGAAGTCGAAAACA
The DNA here is from genome assembly GCA_037388505.1 of Acidobacteriota bacterium. Lineage (GTDB taxonomy): Bacteria > Acidobacteriota > UBA6911 > RPQK01 > JAPXNP01 > JARRKC01. Next base: position 48,098 of record JARRKC010000039.1, read on the forward strand.
GCCAGTTCAAAGGCATCGTCGAGTTCTCAGAGAACCCACCCGGCTCTCTCAAGCAAAACCAGCGAGTGAACACGCGTCTGATCCTTGATTCGCGACCCGACGTCGTGAAGGCGCCGCGTGGTCCGTTTCTGGAGAGCATGGGCGGCCGCCAGGTCTATGTCGTTTCCAACGGCGTTGCTGAACTCCGGCCGATCACGGTCGGCGCCGTCAGTGTAACCGAAGTCGAAGTCACCTCCGGCCTGGAGGAGGGCGAACAGATCGTGCTTTCGGATATGACGCGGTTCGACGGCGCCAAACGCATCCTGCTGCGCTGACAGGAAGGAGTCCGCTTGATGCTAAGCATGCAGAAGGTCATCAAAACCTACCGGACCGACAGTGTCGAAACACGGGCACTCGACGAGATCGACATCCAGGTCCTCGAAGGTGAGTTCGTTTCGGTCATGGGCCCGTCCGGCTGCGGCAAGACCACTTTCCTGAACGTGGCGGGTCTTCTCGATACTTTTGATGCCGGCACCTACCTTCTGGACGGGGAGGACGTTTCCCGCCTGAGTGATCGCGAGATGTCCCGCATTCGCAATGAGAAACTCGGTTTCGTCTTTCAGAGCTTCAATCTCATACCCGACCTGGATGTCTTCGACAATGTCGACGTCCCCCTTCGGTATCGGGGATTCGGTGGCCGTCAGAGGAAGTCCGCGATTGAAGAAGCCCTGGAGCGGGTCGGTTTGTCCGCACGTCTGAAGCATCTTCCCTCGCAACTCTCCGGCGGCCAGCAGCAGCGCGTGGCCATCGCCCGGGCTCTGGTCGGCGGGCCCCGACTCATCCTCGCCGACGAACCCACCGGAAACCTCGATTCACACATGGCAACGGAGATCCTCGATCTCCTGCGCCAGATCAATGAGCAGGGCGCCACCGTTGTCATGGTCACCCATGACGCCTCGATTGCCGCCCAGGCAGACCGGCTGATCCGTCTGTTGGACGGGAAGGTCGTGCAGGCGGAGGGGGCACCGGTCGAAGTGGCTCAACTCGTTGTCGGGGGAGAACGGTTCTAACGGACATGTCCGGAGGAGACTTGCGGAAGACAGAGGTGGAGTTCCGGGTTCCGGGTCCCGGGTTCCGAGTTTCGGAACTCGGTGCGAGCTCCCGTAACCCGTAACCCGTAAC
>JARRKC010000040.1:0-27214 GCA_037388505.1 Acidobacteriota bacterium
TTGACCGGAGAGGATTCCTTGGCACCAAAGATCAGGAACCAGAGGATGGCGGAGAATTCTCCCAGCGCCGAGGGGATCGCAGTGAACTGCGAAACGAACCCGTAAGACTCGGGGAAGACAAGGCTGCAGAAGGTCTCAGTGAGGATGCTGACACAGCCGATCATCAGGAATACACCAATCGTGCGGGGCAGGAATCCAGATCGATAGACGAGCATCCCGAATGGGAACAGCCAGAGCCCCCAGAAGACCTGTGCTACCGAGACTCCGTAATTGTGGAGATCCAGTGCGGCCATCGAAATCGCGGCCAACTGCTCCGTACCGAGCACGTTCAGATACGCGTGACCGCTCAGCAGCACGAGAGGAGCAAACTGGCTGAGAGAGTTGACAAACTCGATCGGCACGGACACCACAACCAGAGTCAGCAGCATCAGTGCGTACTGTCGATCCACATTCCTGAACCAGTGGTAGAGCGTCAGAGCCAGAAAGACGAAGAGGGTCTGGCAAACCAGATCACCCACGATGCCCGCACGGAACAACATCTCATGTGCTCTGATGTTGCTCGCTGTCGCGGCGGCGTCTCCGTAGACGATGATCCGGGATGGAACATAGACGATACTGAATATGCCTATCACCGTCAGCAGGAAATACAGGAGGCCGGCAATTCTCGCTGTCTGCCTGTTCGTCCGCATCGCTCCGCCCTTTCTCCACGACGCAAGGCGCGCAACCACCGCTTTGCCGGGCCGCGCGGGTCAATTCCAGTGATGCCGGGAACGGATCCGGGCAGTGTAGTGGTCTCCCCTGACGCGCCAAATCGCGTCTGGAGTCCCTGTCTTGACTCCACCGATCGAGCGAGCGACACTCGGCACGTTCCCGAATCTCGCGGAGATGCACTGTCGGACCGTCGGAGGAATGCCATGCGAGGTCCCATTGCCGTCATCGATTGCGAGACCACCGGATTCTTCCCTCTACGCAACGATCGCATCATCGAGATCGCGGCCGTACTCGCGCGGGCGACACGCACAGAGTAGGGGACACTGTTTTGCATACACCGGCCGGATGTCCTCTGATCGCGCCCCTCGCCGGGGCTCTGGTTCTGCCTTTGTGCGCCTGTGACCCGGGGTCGCGCTTTCGCTTGACCCCGGGCTGGCAGAATGGTGCCCCTGCCGGGGCACGGCCACCGTAGCCTACTCCTGGTGGAGGGCGGCGGCGGGGTCGACTCGCGATGCGCGTCGTGCGGGGATCCAGCAGGCCACTGCGGCCACGCAGGCGAGAAACAGGGTTGCCGCGGCGACCGTGGTGGGGTCGTGTGCGCCGACGCCGAAAAGCAGGCTCTCGATCAGGCGTCCGACTCCAAGGGCCCCCAGCACGCCGGCCGCCAGTCCGACGACGACCGGTCGCATCTCCTGACGCACGACCAGCAGTGAGAGGCCTCCCGACTGCGCGCCGAGAGCCATGCGGATTCCCATTTCCCGGGCCCGGCGCGACACGGTGTAGGAGACCACGCCATAGATTCCCAGACAGGCGAGCAGGAGGGCCGATGCCGCGAAAACCCAGACGAGCATCATCTGAAAACGTCGCTGGCCGACCGAGTCGTCCAGGACCTGCTGCATCGTGCGCACCTCGCCCAGCGCGAGCTCGGGATCGATCTGCCGCACCGCGTCGTGGAAGGCCGGAACCATGCTCCGTGGATCTCCGCTGGTGTGCATCACGTAGGTCGCTCCGCGCTGAATGCCTCCCTGCCAGTACGGCCCGTCCCAATAGGGGACGTAGACCATCAGCGGCGGCTGTTGATCCAGACGGACGGCTCGAACGTCCTCCACCACTCCGATGACTTCGCACGCCGCCGCCTCCGCATCATCCGTCCGCTTGATGCGCTTCCCGAGGGGCTCCTCGCCGGGCCAGACCTGCCGCGCCACATTCTCCGAGACGACGGCCACCCGGTGGGACTGATCCGCCTCGGACGGGCCTCGGCCCGCCACCAGCCTGATCCCCATGGCGTCGAAATAGCGGGGACTGACGAAGCGGAAGTTGGCGGAGGGTCGCTCGATGGGCGGACGGGTGTCGCCATCCTCGTTGATGAGGTCCCCCCAGTGTTCGCCTGTCAGAGGAAGCGCACTGACCAGCGCCGCCGATCGGACCCCAGGAAGAGTCTGGAGCCTCTCGAGGAGGCGCTGATCGAACAGAAGTCTCGATTCGTCGTTCGGATAGCGGTTCCGTGGCAGGTTCAGTCGGGTCGACAGGACACGGTCACCGGAGTATCCGCGATCGACGTGGATCAAGCGTAGAAAGCTGATTCCGAGAAGAGAAGCCGTAACGAGCAGCGTCGTGCTCAGGGCGACCTGTAGGCCCACGAGCCAGGCACGGGCGCGAAGGCGGGCTCCGCCTTCGGTGGTCCGGCGCGCCGAGCCCCGGAGTGCGTCCAGAGGCTGTGCGCGGGCGGATCTCCAGACCGGCCAGAGTCCGCAGAAGACGCCGCACCCGACGGAGACAAGGAGCGCAAAGAACCAGGCCGCGGGCTCGAATCCGATCTCGCCGATCCGGGGAATGTCGACGGGGGCCGTGCGAACGACCAAGTCGATTCCGACGTAGGCGAGCAGCACTCCTCCGACGCATCCGGCCAGCGACAGGAGAAGGGACTGGGCGAGGATCGGGCGCAGGAGTTGCATACGCGTCGCCCCCAGGGCGCGACGGATGGCGGCGTCCTGGAGCCGGCTACCGGCCCTGACCCACATGAGATTACCGAGATTCACACAGAGAATGAGCAGGACCGTACCGACCGCAGCCATGACGAACCAGAGGGCTGAGGCGGACCTTCCGTTGATCTCGTCTGCGAGCGGTGTCAGGCGGACCTCGAGGTCGGTGTGCATCTTCGCTGCCACGTCGGAGAGGAGCGAGGCCATCTCGGACTCGGCTTCTTCGGCAGTCGCCTCAGGCTTCAGTCGCACCAGCGATAGGTAGTTGAACGAACCGACCTGTGACAAGCTCGCCCAGTCGAGGACCAGGGGCTTGAAGATCTCCACCCGTTCGGCCAGGGGCACCACCCCCAGCTGATCTCCTCGTGGGAAATGGAGATCCGCAGGCAGGACTCCGATCACCGTGTAGAGTTCATCATCCAGCCGAATCGACCGGCCGATTACGTCCGATCGGGCGTCGAAGCGGCGCCTCCACAGGGAATCCGCCAACACGACGACACGGCCGCCATCGCGTGTTTCGTCGTCGGCCGTGAAGGTCCGTCCGAGCTGGGCCTGAACTCCCAACAATCGAAAGAGCTCCCAGGTCGTGGCTACCCCTCCGATCCGTTCCGGCTCTCCGCCCTCCGTCAGATTGAACGACCGCGGATCGAGGAGCGCCAGTTCCGAACAGAGGCGGTCTTGAGTCCTCCAGGTGTGAAAGTGGGCGCCATTGACGGGGATGCGTGGCGGAATCTGGGTGATCCGAGGAAGCGACTCCGACACGGTGAAGAGCCGCTGCGGTTCGGCGTAGGGGAGCGCTTTCAGCAGGACGGAGTCGACGACGGAGAAGATCGTCGTGACTGCTGCAATTCCCAAAGCGAGGGAGAGAACCACGAAGGCGCTGAACCCCTTTTCGCGACCAAGGATCCGAAGGGTGTATCGCATATAAAGAAGAACGGAGTCCGGCCTTCAAAATTTCACATCGGTGCCATATTCCTCGACTGAAATCGAACATCCGGTGAAACCGGCGACGGTCGCGCCTTGACCCCGGCTCAGACCGGACATAGTGTTGGGCGTACGCACAGAGCTTGGATTCCCGAACGAAGTGGAGGTGACCTTTGAGCCTTCGTGAAGTGTTGTCCGAGGAGATGGAGAACAGCTTCGCAGTGACGGAACGGCTAATCCGAATGGTGCACTCCGATCAGTTGGCGTGGAAGCCGGCGACCGGATCCAATTGGATGACCGTTGGACAGTTGCTGTGGCATTGCAGTTCGGCCTGTGGCGTCGCCATGCGGGCGTTTGTCACGGGCGAGTGGGGACTACCCGAGGGCGTCGAGTTCAAGGATCTGACGCCGGAGGACATCCTGCCGCCGGCCGAGAAACTACCCGCGGTAGAGAGCATCGAGCAGGCGCTCCAACTGTTGGGTGAGGACCGTCAGGTCGGCGCCTCGGTGCTTCGGGAGGTCCCGGAGGCCGACCTGCTGGGGAGACGATTCAGTCCCCCGTGGGGCGGCGCCGAGTGCACCCTGTTCCAGCATCTGCTCCACATGATCGAGCACTTGGGCCAGCACAAAGGACAGCTGTTCTACTACCTGAAGCTGCTTGGCCACGACGTGAAGACCGAGGATCTTTGGGGAGACCTCTAGTGTCGTGTCATGCATCAGATGGCGCTTTCAGAGTCCCGCATCCGGGCCAAGACAAGGCGCAGTCCGCAGGGAATGGCGAGCCATTTCCAAGGGCTGCAACGCCGTATTGGCCCGGATGCGGGGCTCCCTTCGGGCAAGGCGAGAAGCGGCCATCTGCGGTGTTGCGCTCGCTTGAATTAGCCAGCTAGTCCTGCGCTCGCGCGCCTTGCATCTGACCCCTTCTCGCCTTGCTGAAAGTGCCATCTGATGCATGACACGACACTAGCATGTCGCTGAGGTTCCGGGACACCCGCGACTTCAACAGGGCTCAGATTTCGAACGCTTTCGACCACTGCCGGGTGTCCGTGTATTGCTGGAAGCGGATGACTTTTCCGCCGCGAAATCCCCATACGTGCGCAAACTGAGCGTCGACGGGTGTGCCGGTTGCACGCATCTTCCCCTGGTATCGTCCTTCGGCGACCACTGTGTCACCGGCGTCGATGATCTGCTCCGGGATGACCTTGAAGTCTTCGAGATCGGTCGCAATGCGCTGAAACACACCCTCGGCCACGGCCTGCGGTCCAACGTAGGGGTTTCCTTCCGCATACAGGAAGCTCTCTGCCTCCCTCCACTCTATCTTCGGGTCGAACGCCCCGAGCACCACCGGCACATCCCCTCTGGCGAATGCCGCATAAAGATTCTTCACGATCTCGCCGCTCTGTCCCATAGCTGCCTCCCTTTTGACGGCGGCCCCACTACGGAGCCGCACCGTTTGAAGATTCACTCCGAAAGCCGCGCGTCGAAGCCGAAATCGCGCTCGACACTTTCGTACCAGGTGTCATCGTCTGCCGCACCCCAATCGACAAATTCCTCGTCGGTCATCGTCGAACGCCATTCGAGGAAAGGTTCGGCGTCGGGACCGACGGGATGCCGCAACTTCCAGGTGCCGCTCTCGATCACGTCGCGGATCTTCTCGGCTACCAGGAAGGGCGAGGCCGGATTCAGCAGTGAGGCAGAGAACAGGCCGGCGAACCTGTGCTGATGTGGATAAACCGATCCGTTGGGGCCCTCGCCGATCCGTCGGGCCATGTCGGTGTCGATGATTCCGGGCTGGACGACGGCCACACGAATATTGAACATCTTGGCCTCCTGAGCCAGGGCCTCACTGAGTCCCTCCAGTGCAAACTTGGACGCCGCGTAGGCTCCGAGAGGGGAGGACGAGATTCGACCGGCGACGGAGGTGACGTTGACGATGCAGCCGTCCCGGCGCGCGCGCATCTGCGGCAGCACGGCCTTGATGCAGCGCAGGGCTCCAAAGTAGTTGGTTTCCATGACGGCGCGGAACTCGGAGAGACGAAGCTCCTCGATGGAGCCTCGCGTTTCGATGCCGGCATTGTTGACCAGGACATCGATTGCAGAGCCGGATTCTTCGATCGCCCCGATGGCGTCTTTGACTGAGGCGTCGGAGTTCACGTCCATCGGGGAAACCTCGATCGACAGTCCCTCTTCTTCCGCCTTCCGCCCCAGTTCCGGTGCGGCGCTCGGGTTGCGCATCGTCGCATAGACGGTGTGCCCGGCACGTCCAAGGACCAGGGCCGTCGCCATGCCGATCCCCCTACTCGCACCCGTGAGTAAGATCGATGCCATCTTCCATCTCCTCTCGTTGTTCGGTTGGCTGTCTCCGGTGCCGGCCGGTCGCCTGTAACGGCTGAGCAGGTCGCTCGCGGCTATGAGTCGGATCCGCGATTCCGGCCGGGGAAAGAAATTGTTCGTTATGATAACCGCATCATCGTTATTGATGCAAGAGGAAACCTTCTCCGCCTCCACCCACCTGCTGAGATGTTCGGCAGGCGGTGTTCCAGAGACAGCTGGATGCGCGTGCGAAAAAGGGGAAAAAGGGACACTCTTTTGTTACTGCTCCGGTGACGCGCGCCTTCGCCACGCCGGTGGTGCCCTTTCTGTTCAGTTTGAAGTCGGATGCCACATTGCCATTTTTGCCAACTCCGTTTAGGATCCAGCTGGATGCTCTATTCGGGCGAAGGGAGAGGGGTTCATGGGGACATGCCGCCGCTCAGCAGTTGACTCCTCTTTCTTCAACTCGCGCCACGCAGCGGCGATGAGACGTTGAAAACTCGAATGGTCTAAGCTGGGGAACTCCTTACGGTACTTCTCGAAGCCGAAAACGTTCGACTGCGGGAATCGCCCTGGAGCTCCTCCGACGACCTTGCGCTGATGGTTGCTGGACAGCTCTGGCGCTCGCCGCCACCGGATCTTTCGCGCCGAGGATCAGCAACCAGACTTTCTCGATGACGCAGGCGACGACAGGTGTCGTGTGAAGACTTCAGCATCCGGCCCCAGGCCGGCTCCGCCGCCTCGTCGTAGCGGGCGGCCGAATCCTTGGGGAACTGTGGACTCCCGTCCCTGCAAGTGGATCCGTCAGGGTCTCACTGGAGCGCAGATCGCGAACACCTGGATGTTCGCACTCAGCGCGCTCTCCGGGTATTCGGCAGGCACCTGAAATTCGGCCTGCCACCCCTGTTCGAACAAGGGAGCCGATTTTGCGAGCGTTAGCGCATTCGAGGATGTTGCATTGAAGAAGGACGCACCTCCGCCCAGAACGCTCTTTCCCGAAGGACAGTTCACGCTGAAGTATCGAGTAGCGAAGCGGGGCTCGTCCACGAGCTCAAAGGTGGCGACGACCCGTTCATAGCCCGAGAACCCGGGAGCTGCTTCCTCGTTGGGAGCGAAGGCGGCGACGGTGGCGACGTTGCCGGAGCCGAGTTCCTGAATCAGCGATGTGAGAATTACCCTGGCAGGAGAGGCGGAGAACTCCATCGCACCTTCGAATTCCTGCAGATCAGGACCGAACAGAAGCGTTTCATTAAGGAAGGCAGCCTGCTGTTCCAGTGGCTGGAGGGTAAATTGAATCGGATCCCCGACCACGTTTCCGGACGTATCCCGGAGGCGAGCGATGACTGTCGTGGCGTTGACCGGATCGGGATTCGCAATAGCGACGCCGGACCGGCGGCTCGTGTTGATGAAACCACTCAAACGCGCCGATTCGACCATCGAGGAAGGAAGGACGCCAATCCTCGGAAGCGGGCCACTAATGAAGAGGTCGATGAATTCCGTCGCGATGAACGGCGCCGAAGAGGAAAGATGGATCCATCCTCGGGCAAGATCCTCGTCGCTCGCACCGAAGGAGATCGAAGAAGTTCCCAGCGCGCTGACTTCTACCGACTGACTTTCACTCAACACCCCTTCAGCCGTATAGAAATCCGCCCGGACGTTCAGGCTGCCGGAATCGGCCGGATTGTGGATTGAGAGGACGGTGCTGGATCCGGCGTTGGCCACGGCCTGAGCAAAATAGAGGTCTGCGTTCCCGAAATCGGCGCCGACCGCGGGAGCCAAAACGGCGAAAAAGACTATCCATCCTGCCCAACACACTCCCGGCAGGCAGAGACGCTGCAAACTCGCGGAATCGTTCACTTGCTCATCCTTTCTCTGATTGCTGTGCTGATGTCTGGACACTTACCTATCACAGAGGTGTGCAGAACGGGGAACCTCCCGATTTCCCAGGAGAACGATTTTCGATCTTCGATTGCCGATAATCCATCGTTGGACGCACCGCTCGTCGTATGGGATTCCGTCTTCGCCGAGGGAGCCCACGAGCTGGTGCACGAGAGACGGGTTCACAGGGTCGCCCCGGTGACGCTCATCCGGATTTCTGCTCCGCAATCAACTCGCCAAAGCTCTGGACGATGTTCGCCTGCAGATGACGCCACGCCTCCCGCGAACCGAAGACGTATCGCTGATTGACCTCCAGTTCGAGCCCCAGGTAGTGGTCCCCGTCGAATCGGGAGCGCAGTGCCGTCACGTGGGCATCCGACGTGCCTCGGTAGGGATAGTTGAGCCGAACGACGAGCTCCGGTTCGAGCTGCTCGAGAATCTCCTTCCAGCGATGCGCCAGGTGGCGTTCTCGTTCCCGGGACGGATCGTACAGGAGCCCCACATCGGCCCGCCGGATCTTTCCGTCGAGCTCGGGCGTGAAGGTGTGGATTGACAGATGGACGGCCCGACCTAATCCCTGGGTCGCGGCTTGGACCTGCCGCAAGATGAGATTCCTGAAGGGCCGATAGTATTTGTCGAGCAGGGCCTGGCGACTCTCCGGATGCAACGAACGGGTGGCTTTCGAAAAGAGCGCCGGATGGTATTCGGAGCGATTGAGGTCGACCACCAGTCGAGTGACCTGCGAGCGCTCCACGGGGACCCCCAGCTTCCGGGCAAGCCGTTCGGCCAGCTCGATCGCTCCGGGATCGAAGCCGCGGTGGGAATCGAGAATGGCCTGTTCTCCTGCGAACAGGCCTGCCAGTGATTCCGGCACGCGATTGGTGGCGTGTTCACAACTGAGTATCACCGTCAGATCCGACATCGAACAGCTTCCCCTCCTCCAGACAGTCTGCGAGCTTTCGATAGACCGATTCCAGACGCCGGCGGGAACGACCGTTGCCGACGGCTCCGATGATTCGTCCGGCGAGATCCGTCATTTCCAGCCAGCGCCCGAGAATGGGCCAGTCATCCAGTCTCCCTTCCCTGGCCAGCCGGCCGGCCAGACGCCGCCACAGGTCCCGGCCCGACAATGCCGGGGTATCGCTGATTCCCAGCGTCTCCAGATAAGAGACGTTGCGGATCATGGCCTCTCCTCCCCCGACGATCGTTCCCTCCAGGATCTCGACCAGAGGCTCGACCGGCCACCTCTTCTGGACCCCATAGGCGCTCCACCGCTCCTCGGTCAGGGCCTTCAACACCTCCACGATCAGGGCGTACATCGCGAGGTCCGCCGTCGGCGCTTCCTGAATGTCCAGCACCCGGATTTCGAAAGTCTGCCGGTCGAAGCGAGCGATCGCACCCCGTGAATTCAACCACTCGTGTTGCAGGATTCGATCCGGATCGAACGCAGCGATCTTACGGTAGATCCGCTTCAGGATCCGTTCCCGATACTCGTCGGGCGAGAAGATCGGTTCCGGGACGACGGCACCCGCGATGAGCGGAATCCGCCGCTGATTCAACCGGTACATGGCGAGCCGGTTGTCGGCAAGGCCGGTGACCCTCCCCTCATAAATGGGAGAGCTGGCCGCCAGCGCCGGGAGCACGGGCAGGACCAGGCGAATCGCGGCGTGCAGTCGGCCGAACTCGTCGGCGTCCTTCCAGGGAAGATTCATGTGCAGGCTCTGGAGGTTGGACCAGCCGTGCCCCTGGCAACCGAAAATCCTGTTGTAGGATTCGTAGACGGCGCTGTATTCGTGGGGCCAAAGCCGGGTCTCGCGGAGCGGGTCCATCCAGGGGTGCATCGCCGTCGGGAGCAGTCGGCAGTCCAGTGGGCCCAGAATCTCGTTGACCCGCCGGACGCCGGTCTGGAACTCCTCAGCCAGGCCCTCCAGAGAGGGGGCAGGCCCGTTCGTCTTGAGCTCGATCACGTGCAGGACCAGCTCGTTGCACCAGGCCAGGGCGCCGAGTTCCACTTCGGAGACGATGGATCCCGCCGCTGCCTTCAGAACCTCGTCCGCCACGGGTGCAACCGCGAGATCCGACCGTCGAACGATCATGTACTCCAGTTCGACGCCGAATCCTTCGAACAGCCCCAGGGGCCGGCTCACTTGGAATTCCCCTTCAGTCGGTCCAGCCGCTCACGGAACACCTTCATGATCTCGAGGTAGAGTTGATCTTTCAGCAAAGCATCCTCGTAGCCGGCATCGACACTGGGGTTGTCGTTGATCTCGATGATCACCGAGCGATCTCCGCTCTGCTTGAGATCCACCCCGTAGAATCCGTCGCCGATCAAGTTGGCCGCCTTGAGGGCGAGGCTCACGACCTGTTCCGGGGCTTCGTCGAGCGGGACCGCCTCGACTCTTCCGTACAGCCGCCTCCCGTCCCCGTCGCGCTTGACGATTTGCCAATGCCGCCGGGCCATGTGATAGCGGCAGACGTAGAGGGGACGACGATTGATGATCCCGACCCTCCAGTCGAACGCGGTAGGCAGAAACTCCTGCGCGATCACCAGTTCGGATCCCTCGAGCAGCCGGCTGAGCTGGAGTTCCAGATCTTCCCGGGTCTCGACCTTCTTGACTCCCTGGGAAAAGGAGCTGTCCGGCTCTTTGAGGATGCAAGGCAGGCCCAGTTGATCGACGACGTCATCCCGGCTCTCCCGGCCCAGCACCAACGTCCTGGGAATGGGAATCCGGTGGCGGTCGAGCAATTCGGCCAGATAGACCTTGTTCGTGCAGCGCAGGATGGAATCGGGATCGTCGATCACGATCAGACCTTCGGCGCTGGCCCGCCGTGAGAAACGGTAAGTGTAGTGGTCGACGTTGGTGGTGTCGCGGATGAACAGAGCGTCGAACTCGGCCAGCCGGCCATAGTCCCCGCGGCCGATGATCTCCGTGTCCATGCCCAGCGACTCGGCGGCAGAGCAGAAGCGACGCACGGCCCTCTCATCCGAGGCCCGAGGGGAGGCTTCCCCGGGATCCCACAGGATCGCCAGTTCGTAGGGCAGATTCTTCTTGCGCGGCGCCCGCACGGCGGGGCGGGCCAGGTATTCCTGGGCGGCCTCGACCACGAAGCTCCGGTGCTCCTGCGGCAGATCGCTGGTGCCGAGCAGACTGATGTCGCGAACCTCCCACCCCTCGTCGGCGTGCCGGAAACTGACTCTGAGCAGCGGGGCCTCGAACAGGCGGAAGAAGCTCCAACTGAGCCGCTCGTACCGCTTCGCCAGGTTGCGGCCGAAATAGATGCTGAGCGTGAATCGGTCCGATTTGAGGGGAGCGAGGCTGTGCTGGATGAGATCGTCCAAATCATCCGAAATGGTCCGGAACAAGGTGGGCGTCTTCAGGTCCTGGATCGTCGTGACGCTGGGAATCGTCTTGTGTCCCCGGGCCTGGGCCAACAGTGAAACGTAATAGCCGAGGCTCTGGTAACGGTACGACCGACACACGTTGAAAACCCGGATCTGACTCGACAGGCTGAAACTCGGGTCCGTCAGGTAAGTCCGGGCCCCTACGACCTCCACGCCCGGGATCTGAAGCGGCCAGTGGGAGGGAGTCTGCACAACGATGATGGTTCTCTTCACGACTGAAACTTGCGCTCCTTCGGCTGGATGATCAGGAGGTTGGCATCGTAGGTCAGCGTCCCGAGGAGGATCGACGAGATGACCCGGTCGACGTCGATTTCGTACTGCTGGCTCGGAAACAGGGGGTTGGGATGGAGTGGGTCCGCAATCCAGACCTTCCGCCTGCGGGGTTCGTAGCTGCACAGGACCACGAAGTGCCCGGTCGGCTCTCCCCGGATGTCATCGTATTCGGACCCGATCTCGCGCGAGCAATTATAGAGATAGGTGGCGCTGAGACCGGTCAGAATCGGCGTCCCGCGTGCCAGCAAGCTCTGTAGCAGCGTGGGGGTCAGATCCTGAAAGTCGACGTCGCCTCCCCCCTCGAGGAACTCGATGTACTCGTGGCTCACACGACGCAGCTTGCGTCCGGACTTGAGCCTGGCTTGCTGGCGCAGTTTCTCGATGGTCTCCTCCCGACGACCGCCGAACCACGTAGGATCGAAAATCTGGAGATTATAGGTGTAGATGACGGCGCTGAATCCGTTTCGAAGGGCATGGTTGGCAAGGCTCACCGCGACCGTCCCACCCTCCTCCAGCTGTTCGATTTCGGCGATGAGATGTTCCAGAGGGAAGTCGAAGCCGTAGTAGCCGTACAGGGCATGCAGACAGGTCGGACCACAGGTCTGATCATCGGGCTGGGGCTGAATCTCGAGCTGAATCAACCGCACACGGTTCGTTCGGCCTGACTTCGCAAAGGGCCGCCTCCTCACCGGCGATTATACCGGAAGCAGCGTTCTCCCAACGGTTTGGCCATCCGAACAGGCTCCGTTCACCGCACTCCCGGTTGGACGGGAGATTCGGGGACACTGTTTTGCTCTGACACTGTCTTGCTCTACCCCGCTGGCTGTCGTACCGCATGGCGGGTCTCCGGTCCTCGCGGCGTCCGGCGTGACCCCCGGACAATGGTCTGCTTGCCTCCGGGCACAAGGCGCTTCCGCCTGAGAGCACCTCTCGTCCTCTTTCCTCGGTCGAAGAAAGGAGGCACGGAAATCCGCGGACAACTCAGACGGCGGAACTGTTGAGAACGAGAGCGGCCAGGGCCAGGACCAGGGCAGCGTTGATGGGAACAACGAACGAGTAGAAGAGAAACCCGGTCTTTCCGGTTTCCCGGCGGGTGATTTCTCGGTAGCGTCCCAGGTTTCGGAACAGGAACAGCCCGATGAACGGAAATGGAGTCGTGAGGCCTCGCCGGTCGAGCATGGCCGTGATCAGGATGGCTGAAGCCAACGCCCAGATGACGCAGATCGCGGCAATCATCACAGAGATACCGGTGCCAGACATAGCACCCTCCCTTCAATTGAGTCTTATCTGTTAGATACGAATGGAGGGACGGAGGTATTCCTTTCGGCACTGAGAATCGACAGTATTCGGGGTTCTTTGAGAAGATAGTCGGCCGTGGCGCGCCGAGTGACTGAGCACAAGAAGGGTGGGCTGGCCGAACTCCCGGCTACGGCCATTTGCGGCAACGACATCACTTCGTCCTGCCTCTACGTGTCCGCCCTCGCCGTCGTGCAGGCCGGCCGGTGGGCCTGGCTGGCACTGCTGATCGTGGCCGGCGTCCTGTACCTGTACCGGAAGATCTACGGAGAGGTCGTCGGCGCCCTGCCGCTCAACGGAGGGGCCTATAACGCGCTGCTGAATACGACCAGCAAATCCATGGCGTCGATGGCGGCCTGTCTGACGCTTCTCTCCTACATGGCGACGGCCGTGATCTCGGCCAGCGAAGCGATACACTACGCTCGAACCTTTTGGACATCGATGCCGGTCATCGGAGCGACGGTCCTTCTGCTGGCCATCTTCATGGCTCTTACCATCCTGGGAATCGGCGAATCATCGAAAGTTGCCGTGGGGATCTTCCTGACCCACCTGGGGACACTCACTCTCCTGCTTTTGGTCGGTGCCTACTTCATTCTGAACCATGGCCTGGGAACCGCGACGTTGAATTTCTCGACACATATGGCGAATCCTGGGAGGGCGGTTCTTTTTGGATTTGCCGCCGCCATGCTGGGCATATCCGGATTCGAAAGCTCGGCCAATTTCGTGGAGGAGCAGGCGGAGGGAGTGTTCCCGAAGACCCTGCGCAACATGTGGCTGGCGGTCACGGTTTTCAACCCGGGAATGGCTTTGCTGGCTCTGGCGTTGGTTCCCATTCCCGAGGTTTCCCAGCATCAGGAAGCACTTTTGGCACACATGGGGAGCGTGGCGGGAGGATCCTGGTTGGCCTGGCTGATTTCGTTGGACGCTTCTCTGGTGCTCAGTGGGGCCGTCCTGACCTCCTATGTCGGCGTGACCGGCCTGGTGAGGCGGATGACTCTCGATCGCTGTCTTCCTCAGTTTCTTCTCAAGTCGAATCGACGAGGCTCGTCCCACCGGATCATCATCGCTTTCTTCCTGCTGGGCGTGTCGATCCTGTTGATCACCGGCGGCGAGTTGGAGGCGCTGGCCGGGGTCTACACCATCTCCTTCCTGGCCGTCATGATCCTGTTCGCGGGAGGGAACATTCTGTTGAAGGTGAAGCGGGCCCGTCTGCCCCGTCCGACGCGGGCCAGTTGGCCGGCTGTGGCGGTGGCCATCTTTGCGACACTGATCGGGCTGGTGGGAAACATCGTCATGCATCCGGCCTACTTTGGCGTGTTTCTCGAGTACCTCATCCCCACCGTCTTGGTGGTTGCCATCATGCTCGGAAGGATAGGATTGATGAAGGTCCTCCTCTTCATCGTCAAGGCGATCAGCGAAGCGATTGGAGACCTGACGGCCCAGGTTTCGACCGGAATTCAGGCGAAGATCAATGAGATCAACTCGCAGCAGATCGTCTTCTTCAGCCGGGGCGATGATCTGGCGACTCTGAATGAGGCCATGCTTTATGTGCGGAAAAACGAACACACCAACCGGATCAAGGTGGTGACGGTCGTCAAAGACAAGAAGGAGGTCCCACCCAAACTCGAGAGGGACCTCGCGTTCCTGGACGAGGCCTATCCCGAGGTCGTTATCGAACTGGTGACTGTGGAAGGGACCTTTGGCCCGGAGCTCATCCAGGAGCTTTCCAGAAAATGGCGGATTCCCGCCAACTTCATGTTCATCGGCTCCCCGGGCGACCATTTTCTCTACGGCTTGGCCGAACTCGGCGGAGTCCGCCTGATCATCTGATCTCGGCCCACCCTATCCTCGTGTCGTGAGTCAGACCTTCGATGTGGAAGTCGATGGCCTCGCGGATCAGACGCGGCACTTCGTCTCGAGCTTCGCCGACAGCAACCCAACCTGGAAGGTCGGGGACATGGGTCACCAGCTCTTCTCTCGGTGTTCGACCACCAGCAACCAGAGACCGTTCTTCGAGATGTTCGTAACCTCAACGCCCAAAGCGCTGCTCCCACGCCCGACGGATTTCATCTTCATGCTCCTTGATGAGACTCAAGGCCTTCGCCGCCGTGCGATCGCTCAGACCGTAGTTGACGGCCAATTCGAGCTCCGGCTCGAGCCAGAACTTCGGTTCCCCACTGGACCCGATAGCGTGGATATGAAGAAGCGGCTCCTCTCTCGAGAAAAAGAAGAAGCGAAGCCCGGCCGCCCGGAAGACCGTGGGGCCCTTGCCGGAAGTCTGCCATTGAGAAGGGGACACTGTTCTGTGCAGGAGACCATTCCTCTTGACAATCGAGAGAAGATGCCTTCTACTTACTCTCGATCATCTAGGGGAGTTTCCCAGGACACGGAAGGAAGATGAATGACTGAGACGCCGAGCGATCTCGTTCAGGGCACATTGGACATGATCATTCTGAAGACGCTCGCTCTCGAGCCGATGCACGGATGGGGAATCACGATTCGGATCGAACAGATGAGCCGCGGGGTGTTCAAGGTCCATGCCGGCTCGTTGTTTCCGGCGCTGCGCCGTCTCGAACGGGCCGGGTGGCTCGAAACTGAGTGGCGGGAAACAGAGAACAACCGCCGGGGGAAGTACTACCGTCTCACCCCTCGCGGGCGCGGCCGACTGGAAAACGAAAGACGCGACTGGAGCCGAAAGGTGACGGCCATCTCAAGGATTCTCGAAGCATCCCAGCAATGACCATCTTGCAGCTGTTACGCCGCATCCTGAGAGGGTTCCAGGCCCTGGTTCACAAACGCCGGGAGGAACAGGATCTCGATGCAGAACTGCGAACCTACGTCGAGATGGCCATCGAACATCGGATGCAGTCGGGGATGAGCCGCAGAGAAGCCTCGCGCGCGGCACGCCTCGAGATGGGGAGCCTCGAGTCCGTGAAGAATGAGGTGCGGGAGGCAACTTGGGAGTCCACACTCGGAACACTCTGGCAGGAGATGCGTCGGGCACCACGCACAGTGTCGAAGGATCCTCTGTTCATTGCAGTGACCCTGTTGACCCTGGCCCTTGGTATCGGTGCTTCGACGGCGATGTTCAGCGTCGTCAACGGTGTCCTGCTGCGCCCTCTTCCTTTCCCCGACCCTGACCGTCTCGTGACACTGTGGGAGACGGAGGTAGCTACCGGAAACCGTTCTCGCGTGCCTCCCGGCAACTATGCCGACTGGGCGCGGAGCGACCACTTTTTTCTCGGGATGGGACTATACGGGTCGATGGTTCGGACGATCACCGGCGACGGCGAGCCGGAGCGGATCCTGGGGGCCCAAGTCGACGGAGGGTATTTTCCAACCCTCGGCGTCGCCCCGCTTATGGGCCGCTACATCGTGCGAAGCGATTGCAGGGAGGGCGCGGCGCGTGTCGTCGTGCTGTCCTATGGATTGTGGCAGCGGCGTTTCGGCGGACGGGACGTCGTCGGCACCCGCCTTGTTCTGGATGGCCACCACTGCGACGTGGTCGGCGTCATGCCTCGCGGGATTTATCCCACCTGGCCAGCCACCGCCGGAGGAATCCTCTTCGACAAGCGCTACCAGCAGTTCTGGGTGCCCATGCAGCTGGGCACGTTCGCCTCGAGCCGCACATCGCACGTGTTCGGCGTCCTCGGACGATTGAAGTCGAGCGCCACACTCAATGAGGCTCAGGGCGCCATGAGCGCACTCGCCGCGAATCTGGCACAGGCGTACCCGGACGCCAATGCCGGCGAGGGGATCGTGGTGACGCTCCTGGAAGA
Organism: Acidobacteriota bacterium; assembly: GCA_037388505.1. Taxonomy (GTDB): domain Bacteria; phylum Acidobacteriota; class UBA6911; order RPQK01; family JAPXNP01; genus JARRKC01. The sequence continues at coordinate 16,559 of JARRKC010000040.1, forward strand.
CGAATTGACCGGATCGGTACGCCCGGCACTCGTCATGTTGCTCTCTGCCGTCGGCCTGCTGCTTTTCGCCGGTTGCGCGAACCTCGCGATCCTGTCGCTGGCGCGGGGAGCCGCGCGCATGCGGGAGTTGGCCGTGCGGGCAGCGCTCGGGGCTACACGGGGTCGCCTGATCCGGCAGATGCTCGTCGAGAACGGCCTCCTCGCGCTCGCCGGCGGCCTGCTCGGTGCGCTGGTCGCAACCGCGGCCCTCCCCTCACTGCTGGCACTCGTACCCGCGGGCTTGCCACGGCTCAACAGAATCGCGGTGGACGGGCGCGTCCTCGTCTTCACGGCGGGCCTCTCTTTCCTGACTCTGCTCCTCTTTGCCGTACTGCCTGCGGTGCAGATCATTCGTGCTGATCCGCAGGAGTCGCTGCGCGTGGAAAGCCGAGGCGGAACGGCGGGTCGCGGAAGGGAGCGAACACGCCTCGTTCTGGTCGTAGTGGAAATGGCCGTTGCCTGCGTCCTCCTGGTAGGCGCCGGGCTGCTGGCACGAAGCTATGCGGAGCTCAGTTCGGTGGGGCTCGGTTTCGATCCGAACCGGGTGTCGGTGGCCGAATTGAGTCTCCCCGTCGACACTTCCCTACAGGAAGCCGCAACGTTCCAGCAACAGCTGCTCAAACGTGTCCGGGCCCTTCCGGGCGTCGTCTCCGCCGCTGTGGCCTATGACCATCCCATGTCGGCCAGTTGGATCGACTCGTTCCGAATTCCGGGAAATCCCAAGGACGACACGGCTGCATGGCTGCGCATCGTGAGTCCGGACTATCTGGAAACGATGAGGATCCCCCTTCGAAAGGGGCGGACCTTTGCGTCGACCGACGACGGCGCGCACCGGCGCGTGGCGATCGTGAATGAGGCGTTCGTCCGCCGTTTCTTTTCGAATCGGAATCCGGTCGGCCGGCGACTCGTCATACCTGCACCCACGAGGCCGAATGCTCCGGAGTTCCATGAGATCGTTGGAATCGTCGGAGACGTACACTCCCTTGGCCCGTCCGCGGAAGCGGAGCCTGCCTTTTACATACCGATGGCACAGTTTCCCCAGGCGGACTTCAACCTAGTGCTGCGAACGATGTCGGACTCGTCGACCGTAGCGCAGGAGCTGCCGGATGCGGTCCGGTCGATCGATCCGTCCGTACCACTTGGCCAAATCACAGAAATGGGTGATCTCGTCGAAATCACGACGGCACAGTCCCGGTTCAGCGCACTGCTCGTTGGTCTCTTTGGTGCTCTTGCCTTTGTGCTCGCCGGCACCGGTGTCTACGGCCTGTTGACCTACACCGTCGGCCAGCGCACGCGGGAGATTGGCGTGCGCTTCGCCCTCGGCGCAACACCGGCCGACGTGACGCGCCTCATCCTTCGTCGGACCCTGACGATCACTCTGGTCGGTGTGGGTATCGGCACAGCTGTCGCCGCCGGCCTCTCTCACCTGCTGCGGAGTCTCTTCTTCCGCGTTGCGGCCCTGGATCCGCTAACGTTCGGGACAGCTGCGGCGGCTCTCTTCATCGTGTCGTTCGCTGCGGGCCTGATCCCGGTTCGCCGCGCTGCTCGGATCGACCCGCTCAAAGCGCTCCGGGACAAGTAACGGTCGGAAACCCGCGACACGCGCCTGGGAGGTCTTTGCCTCAGCCCCTCCTGCCCGTCGGTCACTAAGATCAGCGAAGCCGTCGGAAATCTGACGGCCGAGGTCTCTGCGGGAATTCAGAAGAAGATCGCTCAGATCAACTCGCGGCAAATCGTCTTTTTCACGGGGGCGATGATCTATCGACCGATGGGCTGATTTGAATGAGGCCGTGCTGTGTGTGCGCAAGAATGAGCACACCAATCGGATCAAGTCGGGCCGCACGCCAGCCCAAGTCATCGAAAACAGTAAACACAACGCCGTTGACCTGGAGTGTTTCTGCAGTGGAAAAAATGATCCAGCACCCATCGGTCCGAGCCGCCTTCGCTGCCCGAACCACCGAATTCCCGACCGACCAGCAGGGAAGACGCACATGTAGCGACTCGCACTCCCACGGCTGGATCACTCGAATCAACGTCCATGAGCTCTCCGTTCCTGCTCGGCACTCGTCCCGAAAGGGACATTGGAGAGTCGCCGGCCACGTCAGTGCCGGGGCTCGGCAGCAACCTCAAACGGGCTGCAGTCCCTCAGTTTGACGGTTGAGACCTCCGCGAGGCGAGACAGTTGTTCGGCTCAGTTGAACCTCGGGATGCTCGAGAGCGAGTTGTCGCGCTTCGTCAGCGGTCCCGGCATTGATCGTCATGACCTTGACTCGCTCGCAGGTGCGATCTTCTCCGATAGATCCTCCCCTTCCACCGGTTCCATGACCAGGACCCGCGTTCCGTTCGATTCCTCCAATCCGTAGATCGACGCGATGTTGGGGTGATTGAGGGAGGCGAGCACCTGGGCTTCTCGCTCAAAACGGCGCATGCGCTGCTCGTCCTCCGCAAAGACCTCGGGTAGAACCTTCAGGGCCACCTGGCGGTTTAGCCGCGTATCGGTGGCCCGGTACACTTCACCCATGCCGCCCTGCCCAAGCTTGGCGGTGATCTCGTAATGAGCGACGGATTGTCCAATCATGGGGTCCGCCTGGCGTAGAAGTCAGAGGCCAGCCGATCGATTTCGGGGTCGTCGCGGAAGTCCTCGAGGAACTGGCCGCTTGTGGCCCGCAGCGTGAACGGAGGCGTGGCTTCCGCTGCGGCGGTCGCCAGCGTCCGCCGCAGCGCCGCGACGTCCCCCTGGCCGACGTGGATGGCGAGCCGTGCGAACGCCGGGACGTACTCCCCGCGACTGGCCCGCTCGTCCAGTTCGTGGAGCAGCCGACGGGCATCGTCCGCACGTCCGGCTCGCGCGTAGCCGAGCCCCAGCACGCTCACGAAGATCGGAGCGCGGGAGAGGGTGGCCGCGCGCTCCAGCGCTTCGATGGCCTCTTCGTAGCGTCCCAGCCCGCAGAGCGCCAGCCCCCGGAGCCACAGGCCGAACAGGTAGTCCGCCTGGAGCTCGAGTGCCTGCTTTGCCGCCTGCTCCGCGGCTTCGAAGCGTCCCAGCGAGTAGAGCGTAACGGCCGTAAGGCCGTGAATGAAGGGCGACAGCGGGTCCAGCTCCAAAGCCCGACTCGTGTGCGCCACTGCATTTTCCCCGTCCCACTCCGTGGCCAGGAATACGCCGTAGTACGCTTGTGCCAGGGACGAGCGCGGATTGACAGCGATGGCCTTCTGGAAGTGCGGTCCCGCTACGCGCCAGTCCTTCTCGAAATAGAAGGTGAAGAAGGCTCGCGAGAAGTTGACTTCCCAGAGCGAGGGCGCAAGTTTCAGGGCTTGGGTCATCGCGGTGTGAGCAGGGGGACGGCCTTCCTCGGCCGAGATCCAGCCGTACACGCGCAAAATTCCGTAACAGTCCGCGAGTCCAGCGTAGGCGAGGGCAAAGTCGGGGTCGAGTTTGATGGTCTCCTCGAAGCACTGGATGGCGACCCGTAGCGTCGCCGGCGATCGCTGGTGCCAGTAGTGCCGCCCCTTGAGGTACAGCTCGTAGGCCTCGAGGTTGTTCGTCGATCGCGGCACCGCCGGGCTGGCTTCGCCCAGCAGTGTCGGCACCAAGGCCTCGACGATCGAGGCGACGATCTCGTCCTGGATGTCGAACACGTCTGCCATCTTCCGGTCGTAACGCGCGGACCATAACTGGTAGCCGTTGTCCACACCAACCAACTGTGCGGTGACGCGGAGCCGCGAGCCGGCACGGCGGACGCTGCCCTCCAGGACGGTTCCTACATCGAGCTGTCGCCCGATCTGGCGGATGTCGAGATCGCTCCCGCGGAAGCGAAACGCCGACGTCCGCGAGGCCACCTTCAGTCCGGGAAGATGGCTGAGCGCGTTGACCAGGTCCTCGGAGAGGCCGTCGCTGAAGTAGTCGTTGTCGGGCTCCGCGCTCAGGTTCTGAAAGGGTAGGACGGCGATTGAAGGAAGTTCTTCAGAACGTGCGCGTCCCAACCGTCCGTGACTGCCCGAAATCGTCTCCCGCTGAATGCGTCGGAGATCCACCAGGATTTCCGTGGCGGACTGGCACCGCCAGCCGGGTTTCCTCTCCAGGGCTTTACGGATCAGGAAGTCGAGATCACCCGGAACCTCCGAACGTCGCTCCATCGCAGGCACCGGAGACCGGTTCAGGATTTCACTCATCACCACACCGGCCGAAGATCCCTGGAAGGGCAGTTGGCCGGTCGCCATTTCGTACAGGACGATACCGAATGAGAACAGATCACTGCGCGCGTCGAGCGCCTCTCCCCGGACCTGTTCCGGTGACATGTACGCGACCGTTCCCAGCACCGTTCCCGGATCGGTCAGAGACTCACACACGACGGCGGTCTTCGTGTCCGGATCCGTCGCCGGCTTCTCGGCCATGCGCTTGGCCAGACCGAAGTCCAGGATCTTGGCATAGCCGTCGACGGTCAGGAAGATGTTGGCCGGCTTGATGTCCCGATGGACGATCCCCCGCGCATGAGCCTGTTCCAGACCCGACGCAATCTGAATCCCCAGGTCCAGGATTTCTTCGATCATCAACCGGTCACTCTTCATCAGCCGGTGTTTGAGCGTCTCGCCGTGCAGGCACTCCATGATGAGATAAGGCCGGCCTTCGTGCTGGCCGACATCATAAACCGTGCAGATATGGGGATGACTGAGGGCGGCCGCGGCCTTGGCCTCCTGCTCGAAGCGTCGCTCCGCAACCGAGTCACCGAAGAAATCACGAGGCAGGAACTTGATCGCCACCGGGCGGTCCAATCGGGTGTCTTCGGCCAGATAGACCACGCCCATGCCCCCGCCGCCCAGCTTCTCCTTGATCCGATAATGGGAAACCGTCTGTCCAATCATGGAAGGTGTTTACAATATAGGATAAATATGTTTAGTAAGTAAACTCATTTTGTAACTGTTGTTGCCCATCTCGTTGAATCGACTGTCCGAGGCCGAAGCTTGGCTATCACTTCAGAGCGGACCCCTTGATGAAAGGCGAGCACTTCCCCAAAGAAGTCTTCACGGGTGCCCCTGGTGGCGCAGGCGCTCGCCAGGACGTTCGTATCGAGGATCTGTCGCCACGCATACTCAGCGAGTCATATTCGTCCGACTGCCGGGCTCTGGTGGTTCCAGGACAGTGAGCGGTATCGACCTACCCCGCATCGATCTCTACGAATTCGCTCTCCGAGGTGGGAGGAGGCACGGGAATCCCGTCCTGCTTCAGACTCTCGATTTGGAGGTCGACGACCTCGCGGATCAAACGAAGCACCTCGCCCCGAGTCTCTCCGCGTTCGACCACCACCATGTATCGCATTGGAGCGCACCTCAGTCTTTCAGACCCGCCTGTTTCAGGATGGCACTGAGTGTGCCCGGCGGGATGTCAAGGCCGGGTTCTCCCGCCATCGTCAAAGTCCCAGATTTAGTCGGATGCTTGAACTGTCGGTGACTTCCCCGCGTTCGGACCTTCTGCCATCCGTCCCGTTCGAGTTCCCGAATCAGGTCTCTGATTTCAAAGCTGTCGCGAGTCTTGCACATTCTCCGGGTTCGATAAACCAGGGCGCAACCTGCTGTCCGACGTCACCTCAGAAGACAACCAAGGGGCGAAGTCGGGCAGATCACGTTTCACCCGGCGCTGAAGGCGCCGCCGGCTCCAGCCCTGGGTTGATATACCCAAGGTTCGGGCCCGTCACGGCTATCGCGCCCTGAAGGGGCGCACGAAACCAAGGCACGGCGGGGGTTTCCGATCGATTTGACTCAAATCCGCCGGCCCACGACAGAATCGGCGCCCCCCCTCCCGCGTCACAGGAGAAAGCCCGTAGGGGATCCGGCTCAGGGGACGGTGCGGAACTTCGAGCGGTTCTCGCGGCAGATCTTTTCGATGACCTTCCGGCCCTGCATGGCGGCTGGAGGCAGTCCGCCGCCCGGTTGGACCCATTGCCCGATCATGTGGAAGTTGGCCACCGAGGGAAGAGTCCGCCGGATCCTCACTCGAATCGACTTGGTGGTCGGCAGCCACCCTTCGAACGATCCCAGCCAATTGCCGGTGTAGCGCTCGAAGGTCAAAGGAGTAGCCACATTTACCATTTCGACCTGTTCCGCAATCCCCGGGAAACGACGGCCTAGGAAACCGACGAACTGATCGCCGATGGCCTTTTTCTCAGCCGCGTAGCGCGCGGGGTCCTTCCCGATCTCCTCCCACAGAGCGTAGTCGCTCTTGAACATGCTGATCACGATCGACTTTCCTGCCGGGGCCAGAGACGGGTCGTAGCAGAAATGCCGCAAAAAGACCCGGTCTCCGTCTCCGCCCGGGATGGCCAGCGGGGGGTCGGCCCGGCAGATGACGCTGTGGGGTTGGTCGCTCAGGTCCCGGTCGACGCCCACAGCGAGGTAGACCAGGGGCTGGAAGGGCTTCAAGGTCCGATAGTACTCGTGGACCTTGCGGTCCAGGTAGCGCTCACCCAACATGTGGAAGAGGGTCGAGTGACCGTCCGCCGCGGATACCACGTAGTCGGAGCGGAACTGCCCGCCGGCGGCCAGCTCGACTCCTGCGGCTTTGCCTTCCTCGACGAGGATGCGCGTTACTCTGCTTTTGTAGCGGATCGTCCCGCCCAGGGACAGGTACTTCCTCTCGATCCGCCTGGCGAACTCCAGTGACCCTCCGAGCGGATACCCGGCGGCCCGGTTGTGCATCATGGCCAGCGTGTAATAGACCGCGAACATCGGGAAGTCGGGCAGGTCGAAGACGGCGGGGAAGTTCCGCCTCAGAAACGGTTCCTGGAAACGGGCGGCAAAATCCTGGATCGAAGTCCGCGTGGACGTCATGAAGGAAAGGATCAGTCGGGCCGTCGCCAGAGCCCGGGCCACACGCCCGGACAGCGAGGCGGTCTCATCGGCCAGTTGCTCGTCCATCCGGGCATAGGCCCGGACCCGGTTGGTGAATCTCCGGATCATCGACGCGTCCCTGGGACACAGCTCCAATAGGTGTTTTTCGAACCGGTCCATGTCCGTGTAGAAGACCAACGTCTTCCCATCCGGATCTTCCACTCGGGTGAACTCGTCGTGATCGACGACGGGCACGCCCTCGATCGCACCCAGCTCCTTCCAATACCGGTGGAAGCTGTTCCGTGGAGAGGAGCCGCAGAGCCAGTGGATACACCCGTCGACGGTGTAGCCGTTCCTCTCCCAGGAAGTGCAGAGCCCACCCGGTTTATCGTGGAGCTCGAAAACAGTGGTATCGAAGCCGTTCATGCGGGCATAGCAGGCGGCCGACAACCCGGCGATCCCCGCCCCGATGATCGCGATGCTCTTCGGCATAACCCCTCCCTTTGCAGGGCGATCATAACATTCCGGCAGGCCCCGCCTCATCAGTCCCAGGCCCTCCCTACGGACACCAACACTCCAAACTTGAGGCCAAATCGGACGGACTTCATCGGGTTCATGGGCAGACTATGATCGCACCCTTGGTCCGGGGATGAGAAGAGCTCGAGTGACGCCGAACGCTGGACGGTTTTCGCCGCGGTGGTCGATTCGGCGCGGCTCGGGCGCGCATGGCTTGGCGACTCGGGGACAAGCTGGATCGGACTCTGCCCCACGACTACCTGCACGTCCTGTCCGGCTCCACCGGCTACGAGTGGGACCCCGGCCTCTTCAAGAAATGACCGTACCGTCCGCTCCCCGGCTCCGAGCCTTCCGTGGGGCGGGAATCCCGAATGAGTCGATTGGACTTGAAATTAGGAATAATCCTAATTAGGATAGTTCCTATGAACTTGATCTTCAAAGCCCTCAGCCATCCGGCGCGGCGGCGGATCATCGCCATGCTGCAGAAGGGTCCACTCACTTCCGGTGAGATCGCGGCTGAGTTCGACATGGCGTGGCCTTCCGTCACCGGCCACCTGGCGGCGCTCAAAGAGGCGGAGCTGGTCGAGACGGAGCGTCGCGGCAACACCGTACGCTATCGTCTCAACATCTCGGCCGCCGAGGAAGCAGTCGGCTTCCTGCTCGGCCTGATGCAGGCGGCAAGACCGGCGCGGCGGCCCGGCGAAACGCCTTCGCACAAACCCTTGAGGACTAAACCGGCATGACTGACAACGAAAAGGGCGACTTCGATTTCTTGGAGAGGGCCGGCTTTGTACTGATGGCGCTCCAAATCGCCATTTTCGGCTACCTGTGGGTGGCGGAAGGTCTCGACCGAGCCTCGGACGGTTTTCCCATCTTTGTCGTGTGCACCGGAGTCTTCCTCGCGGGCCAGCGAAGGCTGCTCGTCAAGCCTCCCAATCGCGGTGCGGCGCCCTGGATCCTCGCCTCGCGCGCGGCGGTGCTGGCGTTCCTCACGCTCGGCACACTGGCAGTCGGTTTCCATCGCATCGTGCCCAGCACAGCCCCCGCGCCACAGTTTATGCTCCGCGTCCTGTTCGCCCTGCTCTGGGTTGTCATCGCGCTCAAAGGGGCGGCCGTGGGCAAGCTGAAGCCGGGCAGCGCCATGGGCCTGTGCGTCTCCTGGACAAGACACAGCCGACTCGCCTGGGACCGGGCACATCGCACATTGGGGCGCATCTTGTTCTGGGGCGGGCTCATTGGATTGGCGACGAGTCTCATCGTCGCCCCGCTCACCTCGATGGCGATGTGGGCCGCCACCGTCGCCCTCGCCGTCGCTGCGGCGCTGATCGAAAGCTGGCGCACCTGGCGCGTCGATCCCGACCGTTCCAGCGGGCGCCCCGCTTGAAGTCCAACGAAGGCACCCGTCCGAGCAAGACGGTCAGCAAATCGATGGGACCGAGAGAATCCAGAGGACGCCGTGGCGATCAACTGCGGGTGCCGCACGCGACCGGTGGGTGCATCGCCGTGCCGTGCGGCCGGCCCTTGTCGATTTCATCGACGGACCCTCAATTCTTTCCACCACCGCTTCGGATAATGCTGTCGTCTTCGCTCGGCAGAACCCACATCTCCGAGAGGAGCCACTCCCCGGCATCGCGAACGATCACCCACGTCGCACGGGCATAGCGGACGGGCAGGCGTTGATCCTCGATCTGCTCGACGGCTGCACCCGTCGCGGTGATGTTAATCAGGGCCACGCCCGGCGTGATCATCCGAATCTCGTCGATGATGAAGATAGCGCGATAGGGCCGGGGCTGTGAGAAGTAGGTGCGCCACCAGTTCCGGATGGCTTCTCGGCCGTGCACCAAAGGTACATTGCGGATCATGATGTCCGCTTCATCTCTGTAGAGTCCACTGACGGCAGACGGATCGCGACTGTTCCACGCATCTTCGTACGCCGCCACGAATGCACGGATCTGAGGGCTGAGGGCTTCTGCCGCTTCGACGGATGCGTTCAGGACGACACGGTCTTCCTCTGTGGGGAATCCCCGCATGGCCGTGATGAGCCAGTCACCGCTGCGTCGTTGCAGCAGCCAGGTCCCGCGAAACTTCCGCGCAGGCAACTCCTGACCTGTGGGATCGTGACCACCGGTGGTCGTTGCGACATTCACAATCGCGACATTCCCGTCGATGAGCTTCACCGTACTCACGTCAAGCGTCAGCCCTCGGTCGGGCTCCTGCCTTTCGAAGTACTCCTTCCACCATTCCCGGATCGCCTGTCGTCCGCGCGCCTCGGGCAGGTTCCCCATCACGAAGTCCGCATCCTCGGTGAAGAATGCGGCAAGAGCCGACGAATCGTGCGTGTTCCATGCCGTCCGATATGCTTCGACACGTGCACGAATTCCCGCGGAGTCGTCGACCTCCTGTGCCCTTGCCGCCACAGGCAGCGCGGCAGCGAGCAGGATGGCGGCAAGGGTTCTGGCGGCTGCCCCTGCCAAGCGTGCAACCGTGAGCGTCGAGAATGGGCCGTCGGGCTTTCCGTTCATTTCCTGGTGTCTCCTCCCGAGGTAAGGCGGCACTCATGAGAATCGAGAGCCCACGCTCGCATGACGTCGAAACCAAGGGTTCTCAGATGCGCCAGCCGCCTGGTCTTACTTCCAGTTAACGGAGCGTCTGCGATGCGGCTTCAGTTCTTTCACATCCGCTGCGTCGAGCCGGTCCTTCCGGAGCTCGACGACCATCGCGTCCCGCGGAGAATTCTGTTGGTAGATTATAGTGTGCGGCCTGATTGAATGGGCAAGTTTCTCCGGTCGTGACGGAGGATTCTCATCAACTTGTCGGGCCTTCCCGCGGCAGAATTGCGCCCACTCTCCCGCCGGCATCTTGTTCTCCCGTTCTCCCGCGTCCCTCACTCGCGCTCTGATTCCCAACCGGGCTCGCACCCCCTTGTTCCTCTACGCAGTTCAGCGCTTTACTTACTCGTCTCTGCCGAAGTAGACTCCTGTTGGCCAAAAGCCGATGTCTGTCCCACTGCCGCGATCGCCATGGACCGAGCCCCGGGCCGGGAATCGCGCCGCTGGGGTATTTTCGCCGACCGCAGGGTCGGCACTGAACGAAGCGAGGTCCCGATGAACATGAGATCTCTCGTTGCCCTCTTCCACGTCGTCACTCTCTTCTCATTCACGTGCTTTGCTGCAACCCACGCGGGCGCGGCGCAGGAGACGCCCGGCCCCTCCGGATCGGTCGCAGCGGCCTACGTCGATTCCCGATCAGGGGCGGACACCAACCCCGGCACCAGGG
>JARRKC010000041.1:0-48681 GCA_037388505.1 Acidobacteriota bacterium
ACCTGTCCAGTCCTGCCAGCCAATCTCACGAATCGCGCGAATGGACGCCGGGCCTTAATTCGCGGGATGGGCGTGATTGGCTGGCCAACCTGTCCAGTCCTGCCAGCGAATCTCACGAATCACGCGAATGGAAGCCTGGGCTTAATTCGCGGGATGGGCGCGATTGGCTGGCCCCGTTCCGTTTAGACCGGGTAGTTGTTCTTCGTCAGAACATCCACCAGATCCTGGACCGAGGCGGCTGACTTTCCGAGGGCCGCCGCTTCCTCATCGGTCAACTTGATCTCGATGACCTGTGCGAGACCCTTGGAACCCAGCTTCGCCGGGACACCCAGGAAGAGGTTGTTGCAGCCGTACTCACCCTCGAGATACGCGGCACAGGGGAGGATCTTTCGCTTGTCCTTCAGTATGGACTCGACCATTTCGGTCACCGCAGCGGAAGGAGCATAGTACGCGCTGCCCGTTTTGAGCAGCTTGACGATCTCCGCCCCCCCGGCGCGCGTCCGCTGGATGATCGCTTCCAGACGATCGGCTGGAATCAACTCGGTGATCGGAATCCCGGCCACGGTCGAGTAGCGCGCCAGCGGAACCATGGTGTCCCCGTGTCCGCCGAGGACGAACGCGTGCGTGCTTTCCACCGACACGTCGAGCTCCATCGCGATGAAGGTTCGGAACCGCGCCGAATCCAGGACACCCGCCATGCCGATGACCCTTTCCCGTGGGAACCCGCTGACCCCTTTGGCCACGTGGCACATGGCGTCGAGCGGGTTGGACACGATAATGAGGATCGAATCGGGACTGTAGCGGGCCACCTGCTCGGTGACGTCCCTGACGATCTTGGCGTTGCTCATCAAGAGATCGTCACGGCTCATGCCCGGCTTTCGAGGCAGGCCCGCCGTGATCACGACGATATCGGAGTTCCGGGTTGCCTCATAAGCGTTCGCTCCTTCGATCCGAGCATCGTATTTCTGTACAGGTCCCGACTCGAGCAAATCGAGGGCTTTTCCCTGCGGAACCCCCTCCAGGATGTCGACCAACACAACGTCGGCGAGTTCTTTTTCAGCGATGCGCTGGGCTGTTGTCTCACCGACATGACCCGCGCCAACGACCGTGACTTTTCTGTTCATCGAGCTCTTCCTCCATTCCTCGGCGGCACTGCCGCCGACTGGATCGGGTTATCCGCGACGAGTCAGTCCATGTTCTCGATGATGGCCGAGCCGAACTCGCTCGTCGTCAACTTAGTTGCTCCTTCCATCTGTCTCTCCAGGTCATAGGTGACCCGCTTCTGGGCGACGGCCTGGCTGAGTCCGCGGTTGACCAGATCAGCCGCCTCTTGCCAGCCCAGATGCTCGAGCATCATCACCCCCGAAAGGATCAGTGATCCCGGGTTGACCTTGTTCTGTCCGGCGTATTTCGGGGCTGTCCCGTGGGTTGCTTCGAACAACGCCACCTGGTCTCCCATATTCGCCCCGGGCGCCATGCCGAGACCGCCGATCTGCGCGGCGCAGGCATCCGAGAGATAATCCCCGTTCAGGTTGGGCAAGGCAATCACCTGATATTCATCGGGACGCAGCAGGACCTGCTGGAACATCTGGTCGGCAATCCGGTCGTTGATCATGATCCGGCCTTCCGGGATCTTCCCGCCGTGCTTGGACCAGACCTCGTTCTCATCCAAACAAACGTCGCCGAATTCCTCACGCGCCAGCTGATAACCCCAGTCGCGAAAGGCCCCCTCGGTGAACTTCATGATGTTGCCCTTGTGGACCAGCGTGACGCGATTGCGCCCGTGGTCGACGGCATACTGTATCGCTTTGTGCACGAGCCGCCGGGTACAGAAGATAGAAATCGGTTTGATCCCAATTCCCGAGTCGGTCCGGATGTTCTTCCCGAAGTGGCTGTTGAGGAACTCAATGACCTCATGAGCCTCGCGCGTCCCTTCCTGCCACTCGATACCGGAATAGACGTCTTCGGTGTTCTCACGGAAGATCACGACGTCGAGTTTTTCCGGTCGCCGGACGGGCGAAGGCACCCCCTGAATGTAGCGACAGGGACGTACACAGGCATAGAGATCGAGGATCTGGCGCAGCGACACATTGAGGCTGCGGATTCCACCCCCCACCGGAGTGGTCAGCGGGCCCTTGATGGCGACGCCATAGTCGGCGATCATCTGGGTCGTCGCGGCCGGCAGCCACTCACCCACCTTCTCCTTTGCCTTTTCGCCCGCGTAAGCCTCTATCCAAACGATCTTTCTCTTGCCGCCGCTCGACTTCTCTACAGCTGCATCGATCACCCGTTGTGTCGCATTCCAGATGTCGGGTCCGATTCCGTCTCCTTCAATAAAGGGAATGATTGGATGATCGGGAACCTGGATCTTCCCGTGTTCGAATGTAATCTTCGTCCCTTGCTCTGTCACAATGAAGTCTCCTGTCGTTTACTGAGGATTCTGAGTCGCCTCACCCAACCGAACGCGACCAGTTTAGTCCACGAGGCGAACTGCTGCAACGGATTCAAAAGTGGCAGGTTACTCTTTTGTGGGACAGCCTGGGACCTGGGCGGTGCCTGGGATATCCGGGACCCGCGGCCCTGGCCCACTCACTTACGAAACCAGCGGTCCAAGGCGTCCGCGAATCGTCTCGGCGACCCGGGGTTCATGCGGAAGTAGAGGGCCGGTTCGATCAGCTCGAGCTCCATCACCTGGAAGACATCCGACGGTCCCCGGACCAGATCGACGCGCCCGTACAGAGGGACGACCGGCAGGGCGGCCATCGCCTGCCTCCCGGCGGCGGCCAGAGGGGGGACCGGCTGCGCCACGGGACGAATGAGTCCGCCGTGCTCTTCCTGGACTCGAAAATCGGATTCGCGGGGTGTCTTGAGAATCGCGTGGCTGAGTTCGCCGGCGAAGTAGAATAAAGAGTATTCTCCCTCCGCGATCACGCTGTCGATAAACGGTTGAGCCAGGTACTGAGTGTCTCTGTAGCTTCGCGAGAGCTCTTCGAGGCGGTCCTTGAACCGTTCGCGGTGGAGTCGAAAGGCGTGGTCGGCATTCGCGCCGACCACCGGCTTGACAACGATCTCATCGACATTGAACTGGTCGAACAGGGTGCTGATCTGGCCGAGATCGACTCCCTCGCACCACCGGGTCGGAACGATCGCTATACCTCGATCCTCCAGATCCCTCAGGTAGGTTTTCCTCAAGTTCCAGCGCACCAGCGAGAGCGGGTTTTCCAGCCGGGCCGTCGACCGCTCGATCGACTCCAGGACGGACAGAAAGGCCGCCGGGCTCTGCTGGTAGTCCCACGTCGAGCGGATGATGACGGCATCGTACCGATCCCAGTTCGCGTCCCGTCGACGCCAGGAAACGAAATCGACCTCCCATCCCAGTTCCCCGAGCGGTTCCACGGCGAGTTCGTCGTCGCAGACGAAATCGTCCAGGGTATCCATCGTCAGAAAAGCGCAAGTTCGCATGATTCACGGCTCGAACGGTGATCATTATGCGGCAATCGCGTGTTATCGTGTGCCGTTGAGAAGAGGGCACGACGATGGACGTGAATCAGGCGCAAGAAGTCCTGCACTGTGTGCAGAAGAACCATGAGGCCCAGGTGCAGTTTCTCCGCAGGCTCGTCGAGGCTGAATCACCCTCACTCGAGCCCGAGCGGCTGATGGAGATCTTCTCCCTCCTGGCCGCACCGCTCCAGGAGCTCGATTTCCAGGTCCGCATCCTGAAGGGGCGGCAGAGCGGGGGACAGCTCTTTGCCCGACCCGCAAACCGTCGCCACGGTGCTCCTCTCCAGCTGCTTCTCGGGCACTGTGACACGGTCTGGCCTCTCGGGAAACTGGAGGAAATGCCTCTCCGGCTCGATGGTTCCCATCTTGCCGGACCGGGTGTATTCGACATGAAGGCCGGACTGTCCCAGATCGTATTCGCGCTCGAGGCACTCCGGCAATGCCGCGTCGAGACGCCCGTTACGCCCGTGGTCTACCTGACCAGCGACGAGGAGCTGGGAAGTGAAGACTCGCGCTGCCGAATCCAGCTCATCGCCCGACGTGCCGACCGGGTTCTGATACCGGAGCCGCCGGCCGGATCCGAAGGGCGGCTGAAGACGACCCGAAAGGGGGTCGGTCTGTTCGAGATCGAGGTCGAGGGACGTGCCGCCCATGCCGGGGTCGAACCGGAGGCGGGAGTCAGCGCGGTGCTCGAGCTCTCTCATCTGGTTCAAGCGCTGCATGCCCTCGCGGACCCGGACCGCGGACTGACGGTCACCGTCGGCGTGATCGCGGGCGGTACCCGACCGAACATCATCCCCGCGTTCGCCCGGGCCGTGGTGGATGTCCGGGCGCGGACGCTCAAGGAAATGGAGGCCGTGGAGGGGATCATCCGGACACTCGCGCCCACCGTTCCGGGAGCTCGGGTGATCGTGAAAGGTGGTCTCGATCGGCCTCCCATGGAGGCGACGCCCGGCAACCAAGCGCTTTGGCAGCGGGCGCGAGAAGTTGGTCGTCTTCTGGACCTGGAGCTGGAAGACTGCGAATCCGGCGGCGGCTCCGATGGAAATCTGACCAGCGCCTTCGCCCCGACTCTCGATGGTCTCGGAGCTATCGGTGCCGGAGCTCACGCCGAGGGTGAGTACGTGGATTTGGGCCACCTTCCGGAGAGGACGGCACTCCTGGCCCTGCTCATTGCGTCGCCTCCCATTCAAAACGAACGTCGGCAATGAAGCGGGCCTCACCGGTCAGGAAGATCTCCGCGCCCTCGGTCCAATCCACGAGCTGCGTGCCCGTCTCCGTCTGGACGCGTACGGGATTCATGACCCGGCCCTTCACCAGAGCCGCCACGGCCGCTCCGCAACATCCGGTTCCGGAGGAGTGAGTAGGGCCGACGCCCCGCTCCCAGATACGTGCCCGAACCCGTGATCGATCGAGGACCTCCACGAAGCTGACGTTCGTCCCCTCGGGAAAGTCCGGGTGCGTCGACAACCCGGGGCCCAGAACTGCAAAGTCCTCATCGGTGACGGGCTCGTCGAGGAACACGACACATTGGGGATTGCCGACGGACAGCGCCGTCACGGAAACGGACCGGTTCGCCACCCGCAGTTGGTGGTCGATCACTCGAGGAGGATTCGGAACGCCGTCGACGCGCATGGGGATTTCGGAAGGTCGGAACCGGGGCGGACCCATAGCGGCCCGATACTCCCAGACGGGGTACCGCGACTGAAGCAGACTCAGTGTCCGGCGACCGGCGGCGGTGTCGAAGTGGATCTCTGTGGAGGTGACGATCCGCTTGTGATGCAGGAAAGCCGCAGCACAGCGAACGCCGTTGCCGGACATACCGGCCTCCGAGCCGTCCTGGTTGAAGATTCGAAAGCGGACCGACTTGGACTCGTGCGGCTCCAGATAGACACACCCGTCCGCACCCACTCCAAAGTGAGGATCACAGAGCCCCCGACTCAGGTCGGCCTGTCGATCGGGCGCAGAGGGACCATCGACGAGGATCAGAAAATCATTTCCGTAGGCCTGATATTTGGATGCGCTGATCAATGCAGCTTCCGTCCGCGGCCGATGACGACATCGAGGACCTCCTGGGAGATCTCTTCGATCGACTTCCCCGTCACGTCGATCACAGGCCAGCTTGGGTTCTGCTCGAAAATGGCGTTCGCGTATTCGATCTCACCGCGAATCCGCTCTTCGTCCGCGTAGCTGCTCCCCTGGACACCCAACTGCTCGAGCCGTGCCTTTCGGGCTTCGGCCAGCCTCTCGGGATGAACCAGCAGACCTACGATCTTGTGCTGATCTACCTCGAACAGCTTTCCGGGCAGGCGGGTGCCCACGGAAATGGGCACATTGGCGACTCTCCAGCCGTCCTGTGCCAGATAGATGCTGAGCGGCGTCTTCGAAGTACGAGAAACTCCGACCAGGATGATGTCCGCGTTGTCGGAGGTTTCGATCGAAGCGCCATCATCGTGTTGGATGGCGAACTCGATGGCTTCGACCCGGTCGAAGTATTCGTCGTCCACCTGGTGCAGCAGCCCGGGCTTTGCCACCGGCTTGCTTCCGAAGAACTCGGAGAGTTTCATCACGATCGGTCCGAACACATCGACGCTCTCCGCCCCTTCGGCGCCGGCCACCTCGCTCATGTAACGCCTCAAATGGGGCGACGCAAAGGTGTGCACGATCAAGGTCTGGCTGCGGGTCACGGCCCGGACGATCTCGCGAATCTGGTGTTTTTCACGGACATTGGCATATCGCGTCATCAAGACATCGGCGTCGAACTGCCGGGCAGCAGCCCTGAGCAGGCGGTAGGCCGTTTCTCCCGTGCCATCACTGACGATCAGGACGTAGAACATCGACACTCTCCCGACGAAATTGTTGTCATTGTTTCTGATACGTTGCGTTCCACCATTGATCGAATCTCTTCGAGTCGCTCCGGCGACCGCGCCTCGAAGCGCATCACGAGAACGGGCTGCGTGTTCGAGGCTCGCACCAGGGCCCACGCGTCCTGCATGACGATTCGAACACCATCCAGTGTAATCGTATCGTATCGTTCGGCGAAATAGGTCATGAGCCGTTCGACGACCTGGAATTTCATACTGTCGGGGCAGCTGAGACGAATTTCGGGAGCCGAACAGATCTGCGGCAGATCCGAGAGAAGCACGGACGCGGGATCCGAGCTCCGACCCAGGATTTCGATCAGTCGTCCTCCCGCATAGATTCCGTCATCGAAACCGAAATAGCGATCGGAGAAACAAAAGTGGCCGCTCCACTCGCCTGCCAGCAAAGCGCCGACCTCACGAGCCTTGGCCTTGATCAGCGAGTGGCCCGATTTCCACATCATCCCTTGGCCGCCCCGGGCCGTGATGTCGTCGAACAGACGCGCCGAACACTTGACGTCGCCGATGATCGTGGCACCAGGCCTTTCACTCAGCAGGGCACGCGAGAAGATCGTCAAGAGATCGTCCCCCCAGAAGATCCCTCCCCGTTCATCCACCGCACCCAGACGATCGCTGTCCCCATCGAAGGCGAGCCCCACATCGGCTCTGCTTTCACGGACGAGCTGAATCAAATCCTGCAGGTTGGCCGCGACCGTGGGGTCAGGATGATGGTTCGGAAACGCTCCGTCCGGTTCACAGAACAGCGGAACGACGTCACAGCCGAGCCACTCGTATAGAGGAACGGCAAACGGTCCCGCCGTCCCGTTGCCGCAATCGACGACCACCTTGAGCCTGGGCCGATCCGAAGAGTCCGGCGACACCGCCTTCAGACCCGCGCGCAATCCCGCCCGGTATTCATCCAGAATGTCGATGTTCATGACCGATCCCCGTCGAGCGGTCGGCTCGGGACGAACCTCACTCTGGGCGATGCGGCCGATCTTCCGGATTTCGGTGCCGTACACCGGCTGCTGGTTCCAGATCAGCTTGAAGCCGTTCTCCCCGGGAGGATTGTGGCTTCCCGTGATCATCACCCCCGCATCAGCTGCCAGATGGAGCGATCCGAAATAGAACGCCGGCGTCGGGCAGCACCCCAGATCGAGCACCGTCAGACCAGCGGCCAGGAAAGCCTCGACGAGGTCTGCCCTCAACCGGTCGGAGCTCGAGCGGACGTCACGGCCGAGTACCACGCGGCGCCCTCGTTTCTCGGTGAAGTAAACTGCCAAGGCCCGACCCAGGCGAGCGACGACCTCCGGGGCGAGGTCGTTTGCGACTTCTCCACGGATATCATATTCTCGAAAAATACTCTTATTCACAGTAGGTTGGAGTGTATTAGTGAATGTAACAAGTCAGGACTAATACTGCCGGAGACGAACCTTCAGCGACTCGATCGTCTCCACGGGTGTCGGATCCTCGCGGTTCAAGAAGGAAAGGTACACGCTGGCAAAGTCGCCTAGAAGAATCAGCGTCCACAGGCGCTCCAACCAGGGCTCCCCGGCGGACCAATACTCGAGAACGGGCTCGGTCCGTCTTCCCAGGAACTCGCGAGTGATTTCGAGGCGAAGCTGAACCCGGGGGTGATCCTGCTGATCCCTCAAGAAGATGGGAACCAGACGGCGCAGCATCTCCGCGGGGTGTTGCCAGCCGACGATCTCATTGTGGTTCATCTCCGGAAGTTCGCTGAAATAGGCGAGCTCCTTTGCGTTCTCGCTGATCTGGGCGGCCCAGCGTCGAGCCACGTAGGCCAGCCTTTGAGAACTCCCGTAGATCACGGGCACCCTCCCGAAGAGCCGGGTCGCCAGAGTCTTCGCCGGATTGTCCCGCTGCGGATTCTCCGGCCCGTAAACCTCCAGTCGATGTCGAATCCAGGGCAACGATGCGTCGAGTTCAGCCGTACGATCACTGATCAATCCGGCTTGCGCCAGGGCCGAGACGATGGCGACGAAGGAAAAAGGGAGTGCGGTTCTCGGAGGAAATCCCTCGGGAAACTTGAATACCGGCTGTCCGTCTCGCGCGGCTGTTCTTTCGAGTTCACCTCCCGAAGTCATACAAACCACTGGAGCCCCGGCGGCCTTCACGGCCTGCAGCGCAGCCAGTGTTTCCTCCGTGTTGCCGGAGTAACTGCTGACGAGAGCCAGAGTCGAGCGATTCACCCAACCGGGAATCGTGTAGCTCCGGACGACCTGAAACGGAACCTTCAGATCGGAGCCGAGATAGGCTCGAGCGAGATCACCCCCGATGGCGGAGCCACCCAGACCCACCAGAATCACTCCGTCGATGCGATCTCGCTGCGGTATCTCGATCTGCGGCGCATTCTCGAGAGAAGTCTTCAGAAACTGATCGAAACGGGCCAGAATGTCCAGCATCCCGTTCCGGTCACGCTTCTTGAGCTCAGACAGGTTATCCAGCAACTGACTCTTCTCCACTCGAGCCCCCCTCCACAGAACTCGGATTTCGACAGCTCCTCGGCTCCTCAGTTCCGTCGCAGGGACCACGCTCGGCGCACTCAGACGTAGCGATTCAATCCCCGCTCTTTCAGGCGCTGCACGAGCTCGCGCACGTCTTCGGCGCGATCCTGTCTACAGACCAGGAGCGCATCGGGTGTGTCCACGATGACCAGATCCTCGACCCCAATCAGAGCCAGCAACTTGTCGGGCGGGACCGACGCGATGCAATTTCGAGTATCGAGTGCTTCGTACAGATTGTCGATGACATTGCCGAAATCGTCGGCTGGACGAACCTCCCGCAGTGCCCTCCAACTGCCGACGTCGTTCCAGCCGAAATCGGCAACCACCATGGCGGCGCGCGAGGTGTGTTCCATGACGCCGTAGTCCACCGAGATCTTCTCGAAACCGGCGAAAATCTCCGTGGCCCGGCTCGGATCGGAGCAACTCATCAGTCTTTCCAGGCCCATCGAGAGCTCAGGCATCCACTGGTCCATCTCATCGATGATCCGCCTGACCGACCAGATGAACATCCCGCTGTTCCAGTAGTGCCGGCCATCTGCAAGGAACTCCCGCGCCCTCTCCAGGGAAGGCTTCTCCTCAAAGCGATCGACCTTGTAGACGGGAAGATCATGCTCATCACTCAGCAACTCCCCCCGCTTGACATAGCCGAAGCCGGTCGCCGGATAGCTGGGAGGCACTCCGAAAGTGACCAGCCAGCCTTGCTTCGCCGCCTGCTCCGCCACGTACAGCGAGCGATGGAACTCCCGAACGTTTTGAATGACATGATCGGCCGGCAAAACCGCCACGACCTCATCCGGGAAGAGGCGTCGAATGTGCCGGCTCGCCAGTCCGACGCAGGGAGCCGTGTTGCGGGGCACCGGTTCGACCACGATCTGTTCGTCTTCGAGTTCGGGCAGTTCCCGGCGGATCTGAGCGATGTATCGGTTGCTCGCCACCACGAACACGTCTGACCAGTCCATCAGCGGCTGCAATCGCTCCGCAGTCTCTCGGAGAAGGCTCGACGGGCCCGTCAACTCCAGAAACTGCTTAGGGTGCTCCTCCACACTCTGCGGCCAGAAGCGTGTCCCCTGCCCTCCTGCCATGATCAGAGCCTTCACTGAATGCCTCCCACGTAGCGCTCCAAAGCCTGCTCCACTTCTCCCATGCGAAGACTCCGCAGATTGAGCACGTACTTGCTCCCGTAGTCCGCCGGCTCCTGCGCCAAAGAGGCCTCCATGGTATCGCACAGGTATGCCTCCGGATTGCGCTGACGGAGCAGCCAGTCGGAAATCGCTGCGACCTGGGCGGCTCGAAAGTCGAAGGGCGGCACGGTCTTCTCCGTCAGGTTCGTCGCTTCCCTGAAGGCCGCGTCGGCGGCATCCTGCGTTTTTCCTGGCGCTGCCTTCACGCTCAGCCAGACAGCGCCGCCCCGCACCAGATTCAACTGAGAGAGGCTTCCCTGGTAGCCGAGTCCCTTGTTGCGCAGCCGGAGCGTCAGGCGTCCTGAAGTTCCATTCAGAATGTGACGGGCGACGTCCAGCATCGCGATCTCGAACGAGCCGGCTCTGGGGCCGTCGAAGAACAGATCCGCATGCTGGTCGTTCGACTCACGGATCGGCAGCTTTTCGGGGTAGGTCACCCTTGTTCCGGGTAGTTTTCCTTCGGTGTAATCGGAATGGCTCAACTTGGAGATCAAGCCTTCGAGAAAGGCGGTGCCGGAGATGTCTCCGGAGACAACGATCGTGGGATGAATCTTCTCGATCAGGCTCTTCTTCCAGGCATCCACCTGCTCGAGGGAAAAGGGCGTGGGGCGCGAACCGAGACCGTGGCTGTACGGGTGGTCGCCGAACAACTTGCTCAATCCGGCTGACACCAGAGGGTCGGGGCCTGAACAGAGACGGCTTCTCGAGTATGCCAAGCGCCCGGCAGCTGCCTTGACGTCCGCCTCGTTGAGACTCAGCCTGGTGTTGAGCCAGTCGACGAGCCGGAAAAACGAGTCATTGAAAACCGAGGCCGGAGCGACCGCCTCAACCCCGAAGTAATCATATTCGGTGAGGGTCGAGACTCGTGCTCCGGACGACTCGAGGTTCAACAGTTCCGTGCCTCGATCGGCGAGCCGCAGGTTCTCCAGAAGGGCCGCGGACAAGAAACGGGTGAGGCCAGCCTGACTTGGAGACTCGCCAAGGATCCCGCCCGTGAAGAAGAATCCGACGTGCACGAGGGGGCCCCGGTGGTCCTCGCGCAGGTAGATTTCCGGACCACGCAGCACCGAACTGCGCCGTGGAGGCAAATCGGCGAAGCCCGGTTTGAAGACGGGCGGACGGTAAGGAGCCACCTCACCCATGCTCTGAATGGCTTCCAGAAAAGCCTCCTGCCGTTCGACAGCGGGAGGGATCAGGATGTCGAGGGTCTCACGAAAGGACTCCGTCGTGAAGCTGCGGGGCTCGAATCCGGAGGGCAGCACTTCGAACAGGACGGCCTTGTCGTCCGCGCAGAACTGCCGGATCGCCTGCTGAACGTCTCGAGCGGTGATGTCACTAACCTGGTCCGGAAATCGATCGCGACTCTTGTAGCCGTCGCGAAAATCGGCCATGGCAAGCAAACGACTCCGAGTATCGAGAGATTCCAGGTCCCGGTATCGATCGGTGACCATCATCGCCTTGGCTCGGTTCAACAATCTTCTCGGAAGCTCGGTCTCGGAAAGAGTCTGCAGGAGTGCCATCAACCGCACTTCGGCTCGCTCGAGGGTTCCTGTCGGGATGAGCTGCAGCGAAAGGAGCCGCCCGTTGCGAAGTGACTGGAATCGGGACGAGACGAAGGCAGGCGCCTCCTCCTCGTTCTCCCGCGGCAGTTCCAGAAGTGACGCCTGTCCTGCTGCAAGTGCATAGCGGGCCAGGTCGATGGCCAACGCTCCCGACTCGCCCTCTGAAGGAACCCGAAAGCCGACAAGAATCATGGGGTGCACGACATCGGCCCGCTGCTGGCGATACTGAAATCCTTTCTCG
Source organism: Acidobacteriota bacterium (assembly GCA_037388505.1). Lineage (GTDB taxonomy): Bacteria > Acidobacteriota > UBA6911 > RPQK01 > JAPXNP01 > JARRKC01. The sequence continues at coordinate 11,872 of JARRKC010000041.1, forward strand.
CCGGCTCCAGCAGGTTGTGGCTCTTTCGTTTCCGGTTCGTCCTCTTTCGGCGCCTTCTGCCCGCTCTCTTCCTTCTGCCCGCCGACATCTTCGTGGGCAGCGACGGGCATCTGAAAGTTCTCCATTTCCTGTGCAAGGATCGTCAGGACATTCTCGCGACGAACCGAACCCACGGCGTTCAGCACACTGTCGGCAGGAGTGTAGAAGTTCGCAAGGAAAGTACTGAGCGCCTCCAGCGTTACCGCCTGTTCACTGGTCTGCTCCGCCGGTTCATCAGAGCCCGACCCGGTCACCATTTTCTGGAGCTCCTCCACGAATGGCTCGCGGCACGAGGCAGCCCTCTTCTCGCGGCCCCCGGCGAAAGCTCGATCCATCTCCCACTCGTCCTCCTTGAGATGGAACAGGTCGAGGTGCGCTCGCATGGCATCGCGTAGTCCAATAGAGGGGATGATCGTCCGTGCCGAAGTGACCCGATCTCCGACCTCCACGTCGACGAGTCCGCCGGCATCGTGGACTCCCCGCGAGAGGGTTCGCCGCGCGATCTCCGCCGCGATTTCGCAGAGTTCGGGTGAGGCATCGAGTCGACCGACCCGGAAATAGGTCGCGACCAGCACCAGATCATCCTGGGGATGCTCTTCGATGAGAACGGTCAGGCCTTTGCGGAAGACCGCACGGGCCAGGCTGCCCGATTCATCGTATTCCTTCAGAGCTTGAAAGAAGCGGGGTTGCGGACGCTGGATTTCCCGTGCCCGAAGTTCTTCCGGGATGCTTTGCAGGCTCCAACTCCCAACCAGGATCAACAACAATCCTGTCGACCATCGAGTCACCACAACAAATCCTATCAGCGGCTCTCGAACAAAGGCAATCTCGAACAGAGCATGGCGACGACGCGAGTCGTTGACATGGTCGCCTCGGTCCTGAGTTCCCCTGAAAGCGGCGGGCAAGAGGCCCGCGGCTTCGATCCTGCACCCATGCCCGAGGGTCACGACCCGCTCGACTGCCTGCGTTTGTGGAATTGGTGTATCGTAGGCTAGTGTCCCGAAGGCGGGGCACTTAGGATCATTGGATGATGATGAAATCGAACGAATTAGATCAGCAGCAGATCGTGGAGGGTCTGAAGGCGCTGGACCCTGCGGTCATCGACGACTTCGTCGACCAGTATTCCCGGCCGCTGTTCGGCGTGATACTGAACTACACGAGGAATCCTTCCGACGCCGAAGAGATTCTGCAGGACACTCTCCTGAAAATTATCAAGAAAATTGAAACCTTTCGGGAGGAAAGTGATATATGGCCTTGGATGCGGAGAATCGCGATCAACAACGGGATCATGTGGTTGCGCAAGCACCGATCCAAGCAGGAGAGGACAACTGCCCTCGAGGATCTCCTTCCGCGCTTTTCAAGAGATGGTGAATTCGAGAACGCAGTGTACGGTTGGTCCGTCGATCCGGAAGAGGTTTATCTGAACTCGGAATTGGCAGGAGAGTTGTACGAAGCGGTTCAATCGCTCCCGTTTGAGTACCGCATACCTTTGATTCTTAAGGACATCGAAGGATACTCGATCAAGCAGATCTCTTCACTGCTGGCCCTGAAGGAGCCGACAACAAAGACCCGGATTCACCGGGCTCGACTCTCTGTCCGGGAACGGCTATCCCACTACTTCGAGAATCGACGATGAAAGAGTTTTTCAAGTGCCAGGAATGTGTCGACCTCTTGACGGACTATCTGGAGGGCAACCTGGAACCGCAGGTTCGAGAAAAGCTGGATGAACACCTCGCCGGCTGCGCTCCGTGCATCAACTTCGTGCGGAGCTTTGAGAAGTCAACCACCATGCTGCATCTTCTCAAAGAGCAGCGCGTCGACGTGCCGTCGGACGTCCAGGCCCGACTCAAGAACTTTCTCCGAGAGGAGATCGTGGCGCTCAGTACGGAACGCAACAAGGACTGAGCGCGCCATTTTTCCAGGTCTGCTGGGATTCCCTGACCGCGATCGAGCAATGTACCCTGATGTCGACGTTTGAACAGATCGTAGGGGCGGAGACCGGGATCCTCGAGACCCGCCTGTCCGGCCACCCCCCGGCCGAACGTTTGCCGCTCACCCCCGAGATGCTGCTCAAGGAGCCGAGTGGCACGATTTTCGGGTTTGCCCAGAACGTCTGGATGGGCTGGGATCCGAAAGGGACAGTCCGCGATCAGTTCCTGTTGCTCAGCACCAGCGGTGGGTTGCGCAACGGCGATGGCTCGCCTGCCGCCCTGGGCTACCACACCGGTCACTGGGAGCTCATAGATCTGATGAGGGAATCTGCCTTAACTATCCGCGAGAATGGCGGAATTCCTTTTGCAGCGTTTTGCACGGATCCCTGCGACGGTCGAAGTCAGGGCACCTCTGGGATGATGGACAGCCTTCCCTATCGAAACGATGCGGCGATCGTCGCTCGTCGCCTTATACGCTCTTTGCCGGATCGGTCCGGAGTGCTGGCCATCGGCACCTGCGATAAAGGGCTTCCCGCTATGTTGCTTGCTGCCGCGGGATGCTCGGAGGTCCCGATCGTGGTGGTTCCAGGGGGCGTCACACTCCCCGTCGAGGGGGCGGAAGATTTGGGAACCGTGCAGACCGTGGGCACACGCTTCGCGCAGGGCGAAATCTCACTCGACTACGCCTCCGAAATGAGCTGTCAGGCTTGTGGTTCTTCCGGAGGCGGCTGCCAGTTCCTGGGGACTGCGGCGTCGGCACAGGTGATTGCCGAAGGCCTCGGCCTGGCCCTTCCCCACAGTGCCCTGACGCCGTCGGGCGAACCTGCCTGGTTCGACCTCGCCCGGCGTTCGGCTCTGGCTCTCATGAGCTTGGCCCGGATACCCCGCCCCGTTGGCGAAGTGCTCACCGATCACGCCGTGGAGAATGCCCTTCTCATTCACGCCGCCTTCGGCGGTTCGACCAACATGCTTTTGCACATCCCGGCGATTGCGCACGCCGCTGGGCTGCGCGTCCCCACCGTCGACGACTGGATTCGGGTCAATCGGAGCACGCCCCGTCTCGTGGATGCCCTCCCGAACGGTCCGCGCAACCATCCCACGGTTCAGGTCTTCATGGCGGGAGGGGTCCCTGAGGTGATGTTGCAGCTGCGGGATCTCGGGTTGCTTCATCTGGATGTGGAGACTGTAGCCGGTGTGAAGCTCGGCGCGCTGCTCGATTGGTGGGTCGAAAGTCCCCGCCGACGCGCTGCGCGTGAGCGACTGAGCTCGGTGGCCCGGGTCGATCCGAATGACGTCATCATGACACCGGATCAGGCCCGTTCGCGCGGTCTGACGGGGACGCTTGTTTTTCCGAAAGGCAACCTCGCCCCGGAAGGATCGGTCTGCAAAGCGACCGCGATCGATCCGGCTCTGCTGGCCGAAAACGGATGCTATCGTCACGAGGGGCCGGCGCGGGTCTTCACCTCGGAGGCCGACGCCATTCGGGCGATCAAGGAGGGCACGATCGAACCCGGCGACGTGCTCGTGCTGATCGGCATCGGTCCTCTCGGGACCGGTATGGAGGAGATCTACCAGATCACTTCCGCCCTGAAGTTCCTTCCCTGGGGGCGAACGATTCCGGTCATCACCGATGGCAGATTCTCCGGCGTTTCGACGGGGCCATGCATTGGTCATGTCAGTCCTGAAGCGTTGGCGGGCGGGCCGATAGGTAGGATCCGCGACGGGGATCCGATCCGAATCTTCATCGATCGTGCAGGCCTCGAAGGTACGGTGGAACTCATCTCCAGCGAGGGAGAGTCCCCGGACGAACTCCCCCGGAAGATGGAGCCGCATCCGGGCCTGCGGCCTCATCCCGACCTCCCGGCCGACACGCGCCTTTGGGCCGCGCTTCAGCACGTCAGTGGCGGAATCTGGCGGGGTGCAGTCTATGACCCCGACCGAATCGTCTCGCTGCTCGAAGCGGGTCAAGCCGTCCTCGGCGAAGCGCACCGGGAGAAGTGAACCTCGGAACCTATTAGAGGGACTGCCCTTTCAGCCCGGTTCATGTCAGAATGGACTGGTGCAATTCAAAGAAATCCTCAAGCTTGTCGGTGCCGGCGTGACTGGAGCGTTCGTTGCCCTCAAGATCCGAGGGCCTCAGCGCTCATACAATGAATTTCTGCAGATCTATGCCGCGGTCAGCATTGAATTCCGCCACCAGTTCGAGACCGTCTTCCTGCAGACCATGCTGCCTGCAGTGAGACCCGACGACCGGGACGAACTTTGCCAACTGCTGAATCGAGAATCGACCTTCCAGGAGCAGCTTCGATTCTTTCAGGGCCACGTGCCGGAATTTGACGACCTCGTCATTCGGGCCTTCGATCGGGTGTACCGGCTGAAGGCCGAGGGCTCGATCGCCCCGACGACCCGGCGTCGAATGACCCCCGATCTGGAGGCCTTTCGGGTTGGGCTCAACGAGGTCTTTCTTGACCTCGAGCGATCTTTCCTTGGAGCCGTACAGGTTCATCTTCCCGAGTTGGAGACCTCAAACGAGCTCCATTTGGGGCGCCCGTTCCCGGAGCTTCTGCGGGATATCGATGAAAGCCTTCCGAATTTCGCCGCCTGCTTCTTCGACGGGCTGGCGCGTTTCGAAGAGACGCTCGCCACTCCGGCCGTCCATGGGGGAACCGCGACGTAGCTGGTCGCGGAAGGGGCACCCCACTGCGGACAAATGCTTAGAGATGAAGTTGACCTGTTCTGGGAAGGGGTCCTAGAATTGCCTCATGTATAAGGCTTTGTACGGTTCTTTGCTGTTCTTGATGTTGCCGCTCGGGGGCTGCCAGTCGTCTGCGGTCGAACAAACGGAGGGAGCGAAAATGGCGCAACAGGCGGGAGTGGAGAAATCGGGTTTCGGCCAGACTGCCGACGGTAAGGCGGTGACCCTGTACACGTGCGTTAATCGCAACGGGCTGGTCTTGAAGATGATTGACTACGGTGCAACCGTCGTCGCCGTTGAAACACCCGATCGGAATGGAAAGAAGGTCAACATCACGTTGAGCTTCCCGAACCTCGAAGGTTATCTGCAGCCGAACGAGCCCTACTTCGGGGCAACGGTGGGTCGGTATGCGAATCGGATCGGAAACGCGCAGTTCACTCTGGACGGCGTAACGTACAAACTTCCGGCAAATGACGGTCCCAACTCCCTTCACGGAGGGACCCAGGGATTCGACAAACGAATGTGGAATGCCGTGGCGGTCGAGAACGACGAGGGCGTTGGTGTCCACTTCTCGCGTTTGAGTCCGGATGGCGAGGAAGGCTATCCGGGAAACCTCCAGGTCGATGTCGTCTATCTCCTGACCAACCAGGACGAACTCAAGATCGATTACCGTGCCAAGACGGACAAGGCCACACCGGTCAACCTCACGAATCACTGTTACTGGAATCTTGGCGGTGCAGGTTCGGGAAGCATTCTCAATGAAGTGCTGATGATCAATGCGGATTCGTACCTGCCGGTTGACAAGGGATTGATCCCGACTGGAAAGATCGCTCCGGTCGAAGGGACCCCCTTCGACTTCCTTCAGCCTACGCCCATCGGCGAACGCATCGATCAGGTCCCCGGCGGTTACGATCACTGCTTCGTCCTCCGCAACCAATCGGGTGAACTGGCACTCGCAGCACGGGTCCGGGATCCCGAGAGTGGAAGGGTGATGGAGATCTCAACGACGCAACCGGGTATTCAGTTCTACACCGGGAATTTTCTAAACGGAAGCGCGGCGACAGGTGGATTCCCGCAACATGGAGCCTTCTGCCTGGAGACCCAGCACTTCCCCAATTCTCCGAATGAGCCGAGTTTCCCCTCGACGATTTTGATGCCCGGGGAAGAGTACCATCAGGTCACTGTTCAGCACTTCTACGTCGAACAGTAGATCCGAATTTGAGATTTGCGATTGACGATTTTCTACTGTGGGGAGCGTCGACCGCCGAGAAAGACGAGCAGGAAGCCTGTCCGGCTCTTGGAACCCGGAAACGGAAGGTTACTGCGGTCGTTTCGGCCTTCTGGTTTCTCTGAAGATCGTCAATCGAAAATCGTCAATCGCAGTTTCTCATGACGAGTGAAGTCGGGACCATTCCTTCCGCTTGCCGCAGAGGGCCTCCCGATTGCGGCGCAGGATTTCGTCCACCGCCTCGTCAAGACGGAGGCGGTCCAGGCCCAGGATCCAGCGGACGGTCTTACTGAACTTCTTCTTCATGTCAGATCATAGATGCCGGAGACCCTGTCTGGTCGCAGCCCGTCGGCTATAATCTGAAAGCACGCTACTATGCTGTTCCGTCGACTGGCCCACATCGCACTGATCTTCTTCCTGACGCTCACCGCAGGAGCCGTGGGTTTCCACGTCATCGAAGGATGGTCTCTGCTCGACTCGATCTACATGTCGGTGATCACGGTGACGACGGTGGGCTTCTCGGAGGTTCATCGGTTGTCACCGGCAGGACGGGTCTTCACGACTGTTTTGATCCTGCTCGGGGTTGCCACGATTACCTATTCGTTCGGTGCCATTTCGAATTATGTCATCGCAGGTGAGCTGCGAGGTTTCCTGGGAGAGCGAAAGATGAAGCGGATGATCGCTTCGATGAAGAATCACGTCATCGTTTGCGGCTATGGGCGGATGGGCCATGAGGTCTGCCAGGAGTTGCGCCGCGAGAACCGCAGTTTTCTGGTGGTGGATGAGAAGGAAGCTTCCGTACACCTGGCGCAGGAACATGGATACGTCGCCTTCAACGCGGACCCTGGTCTGGACGAGACGCTGATGGAGTGCGGCATTGACCGGGCGACTGGTCTCGCCGCCGTCTCCGACGACGATGCCAAGAATCTGATGGTCGTGATCTCAGCGCGGGGCTTGAACCGAGCCTTGCCGATCGTAGCCCGCGTCAGCCAGGAGGACGCGCCTGAGAAATTCATTCGCGCCGGCGCAGACCACGTCTTCCTTCCGTACCGGACAGGCGGACGAAGGATGGCACAGATGATGCTTCGCCCGGAAGTGGTCGGTTTTCTCGAGGACGTTCTTCATGACGAATCCTCGATCGGTCTGATGATCGAGAACCTTCGGATCCAAGATGGCAGCAGACTCGACGGCAAGAGTCTCGCCGAGGCCGCCGTTCGCGAGCGCACAGGTGTTTATGTGCTGGGAATCAAACGGCCGGGGGTCGGGACGATTCCCGACCTCCGACCCTCGACCGTCCTGAAAGCGGCCGACATTCTCATCGTGATCGGCAAGAAAGACCAGCTCGACGCTCTCGAGACACTGCTCAAACCAGCGCGCTGAACAGGCTGTCGGGCGGCCGCTCAGCTCGGTAAGAACCGAGCCTGTGGCTACTGAGCCTTCTCGCCTCCACCGCCGCCTTGAAGCAGCGCGACGATCTCGGTGTTCCCTTTCTCTTCCGCGTAAGCTGCGGCTGTCTTCCCACGGAAATCCTGAGCCGAAACGTCGGCTCCGCCCTCGAGCAGCGCTCGTACGGCATCTTCGTGACCCTGGATGGATGCGTGCATCAAGGCTGTCACGTCGTTCTCGTCCTTGGAATTGACATCCGCCCCCTTGGCCAAGAGCAGTTTGATACTTTCGGCATCGCCTTTGACCGCCGCGCCGATCAGGGGGCTCCATCCTGTCTTCTTGGCGCTGATTTTCGCGTCGGCTCCCGCATCCAACAGGGCCTTGACGGCGTCACTGCGCCCATTCGACGCAGCCGCCGTCAGAGCAGTCCAGCCGGCTTGATTCTGCTCATTGATCTGCGAACCAGCGTCCAGGAGCGCGCTGAGCGCCTCCACGTTACCCTGGCGGGCGGCATACATCAGGGCGGTCGATCCTTCGTTGTCGGAAAGACGAGGTTTGGCACCTGCTTCCAGCAGCGCCTTCGTCACCTGGACGTCGCCATTGAAGGCGGCCAGCATGAGTGCCGTGCGGCCCTTGTCGTCACGCTCATCGACCTTGGCCTTGTGGTCGATCAACGTTTTGACGGCATCGAGATGCCCGTTCGAGGCCGCCCACATCAGAGCGGTTCTTCCATCCTTCGTGGCTTCATCGGCGTTTGCGCCGGCGCTCAACAACGCGTCGACGGCCTCAGCCTTGCCCTCTTGCGCGGCCGCAATCAGTGCCGTTCGGCCGTCCTTGGCGGTGGCCTTCACGTCGGCACCGTGCGCAATGAGCAGGCTGATGCAGTCTCCTTGTCCCCGAATCGCGGCATGCATCAGAGGAGTGACACCGTCGCGATCCGCCGCTGAAACGTTGGCGCCGTGATCGATGAGAAGCTGTGCAGTCTCCGGAAACCCTCCGGCCGCGGCGTACATCAAAGCCGTGCGGCCACGCCCGTCCGTGGCATCCACTTTGGCACCCTTCTCCAAAAGGAGCTTGGCGCATTCAGTTCGTCCCATCTCCCCCGTGTGGATGAGAGCCGTAAACCCATCGAAGTCGGCAGTCTCGGGGTTGGCACCCTTGTCCAGGAGCACAGACACGATGTCGGGCTTCCCTGCACGAGCGGCCAGGATCAGAGCCGTCCTCCCGGATCGGTCCTGCGCCTCCAGATTTGCCCCCTTCGCCAGCAGGGCCTCCACGATCTCCTGGTTGCCGCTCTCTGACGCCAGCATGAGCGCCGTTCTCCCGTCCGCATCCTGGGCGTTGATATTGACGTCCTTCCCAAGGACAGACTGGATCTTTCCTGCGTCTCCCGTCTTGGCCGCCTCGAGTAGTTCCTGGTTGGGGTCGCCCCCGCAGCTCACCAGGAAAAGGCAAAGTAAGCCAAGACACACCTCAAATCGTCGCATCAGATACCTCCTTAACCCGCTCCCTCTCGCCATATTACAATCGAACTCGTATTGCATCCTGGCAGCGTGCATTCTACCGAGGTTCCAGTCTAACCATCGTTGACCCGATGTTCTCGGCTCGTTCACGACACCACTCGGCTGCTTGAATCTGAATCCGCGACCCAGTTTACTAGGATGACGTAACTTGGTCGGTGTGTAAATCCCGGGCTGAAGCCGGGATTTGAGATTTGAGAGTTTCGATTTGCGATTTTCAGGCGACCGAAATGGACAGGAGGGAGAGCGTAGATGCCTCTGAAGTTTGGAACGAGTGGTGTTCGAGGATTGGTTTCGGAAATGACCGACTTCGAATGCTGGCTCTTTACTCGCGCTTTCGTCCGCCACCTCCGCGCTCAACATCCTGCGGACCGAATTGGAATCTCCGGAGACCTTCGCTCGAGTACGCCGCGCATCCTCCGGGCGGTGGGTCTTGGTCTCGAGGATGAAGGTATCGAAACGGTCTGCTTCGGTCGCGTGCCGACTCCGGCGCTCTGCCTCTATGGGCTGAGTCACGGGATCCCGACGATCATGGTGACGGGCAGCCACATTCCCGAAGATCGAAACGGCATCAAGTTCAATCTGGCAACGGGAGAGATTCTCAAACAGGATGAGGAGGGGATCCTGCAGCGCTACGGTGAACTGAAGGAGCGTCGGAGGCTACCCTTCCCTCCCTTTGCCGACGATGGCCTACTGGAAGCGGCTCGTCCGGATCTTCCCGGAGCGGTCGATGACTCGGCCGCAGAGGAATACCTGGAGAGATACTTCGAGTTCTTCCCTCGGCAGGCCCTGGCCGGACTGCGTGTTGGCGTCTATCAGCACTCCGGCGTCGGTCGGGATCTCCTGTGCAGCCTCCTCGTGGGGCTGGGCGCCGATGTAAGAGCGTTCGGGCGGTCGGATTCGTTTGTTGCCGTCGACACCGAGGCGGTGGAGGAACCCGAACGATTGGCTTCCTGGGTGCATGAGTTCGAACTGGATGCTCTAGTCAGCACGGACGGTGACGCCGACCGCCCGCTGTTGGTCAGCGACCGCGGGGGAATCATTCACGGAGACATCCTGGGAACGCTCGTGTCGGATTACCTGGACGCGGACGCAGTCGTGTTGCCGGTGAGCTGCAATACCGCCATCGAGCGGTGGAATCGGTTTCCGAACGTACGCCGCACCCGAATCGGTTCCCCCTATGTCATCAGCGGGATGTTGGAAGCCATCGAGGAGGGCCGCTCGAGAATCGTCGGCTTTGAAGCCAACGGCGGTTTTCTGATCGCCAGTGAGATCCCCGCGCCGAGCGGCGGCCGGCCCCTGCGCCCGTTGCCTACCCGCGATGCCGCCTTTCCCCTTCTGGCTGCACTCCACATGGCACAGCGGCAGCACGTTCGAGTCTCCGATCTCGCCTCGAGACTCCCCGCGCGGTTCACCTACAGCGGGCTGCTGCGTCGCTTTCCGGGGGAGATTGGACAGGCCATCATCACCTCCATCCGGCGCCAGGGGCCTCCACTGGTGCAGGAATTCTTCGGGAACACGCTGGGCGAAGTCTCCAACATCGACTTCACTGACGGAGCACGCATCACCTTCAAGAACGATGAAATCGTCCACTTCCGGCCCTCGGGGAATGCACCCGAATTCCGCTGCTACACGGAAGCCGACTCCGAGGAACGAGCCTGCACGATCAATCTTCTGGCGATGGAGGTCCTCACGTCGAGACTCCGACCTGGGGCTGAGCAGAACGGATGAGGCCCGAGCCGGGTTGTTTTGGGGGCGGGGGCGGCCCGGCTCGGGATTTGTGCGAGCTGCCCGGGAGGCAGCCTGGTGGAAGAATTCTTTAACGGGAAGAGCGAGCCCGCACGCTGGCTTTGATCATGTGCATCTTGGGCTGTTGATGGGAACCCTGGGCCAGTTCCAGCGCGACAGGAACATGCCATCCCTGATCAGATCCTTCCGTCCAGATGTCCGACAGGTACTCTTTGTGATTGACCTCCTTGAACGAAACGTAGGTGTCACCTCGGGAATGGGTGACGTCTTCCTGTTCCGTCGTGAACATGGCCTGCTGAGAATCGTTCTTGACGTTCTGGATCACCCATTGGTTGTCCTGTACGGTCGTCTGCATGAGCTGATACTGTCCTGCGGGAAGAACCTTACCCTGGATAATGAACGAGAACGGCACGTTGACGTCGACCGTCGTCCCCGAATATGCGAATGCCGGCGCGGTCGCCAGCCCCAGAAGTAATGCGAGTATGAATGAGGCTTTTCTAAGCATGTTGGTCTCCTTTGATTCACAATTCTTATTTCAAGAGAGTTGGGACGGACTGACGAGTGGTCGGCCTGCCACACCTCTTCTATCGCCACCGATAGACTGCAAACGCTGTTCCAATCGATCCGTGCGGATCTAAGTCGCATTCCGCCAGCATCTTCCAGGTTTCGGTGGAGAAGCAGAGCAGGCCTGCGAGTGAGACCTTTTTGCGGAGCGTCCGCAAGGATGACACAATCCTCTGCGCCTGAGACACTCGCGGGTCAGTGCGCGGTCGTTACGCTTTCAGAGTCAGTGGAATGGATCTGCCTGGATCGCAGTGAATCACGCCATTCCGCTACGTCGTCGGCCATCTCAGCATCGGGATGCAGGCGCAGAAAGTCATCCAGTTCGTCGCGTCCTTTGTCGTAGCGGCCTTGAGATTCGTAGATCCGGGCGAGCAGGAGCTGAGGATAGGAAAAATGACCGGGGTCGAGTTCTTCGACTTTGACGAGCCGCTGCTCGGCTTCGTCCAGGAGGCCCAGGTCGAAGTAGCTCTTACCCATCAGGTAGTAGTCGTAGGCGGTCAGTTGCTCCGGAGGAGCATCGCGCAGCTTTCCCTTCGAGCCTTCTGCCAGCTGGAGTTCAAGCGCGGCGGCGATCTCACGGGCGATCTCGTCCTCGATCGTCAGGATATCGGAGATGCGGCGGTCATAGCTCTGGGCCCAGAGGTGGGTATCGGATCGCAGGTCGATCAGCCGTGCGGAGACACGGACCCGATCACCTTGCCGCTCGACGGATCCATCCAGAATGTGGGATACACCGGTTTCCTTCGCCATCTGAGCCGGACCGGCTTGTGCTGCCCTGAAGAGCCGCGCCGTCCCTTGGGAGGCGACCTTGAGCTCGGGCATTTGGAGAAGTCGCACGACGATCGCATTCGCAAGACCCTGACTGAGCCGAACTGCGGCGGGATCGCCCGCCTCGGTGGAAAAGGGCAGCACCGCTATCGTCTTCGGCCCAGGCGCGTGGACGACCTTGGGTCCGATTCCAGTCCAGAACAGGACGGCAACCACGATCAGTGCCGCCACAGCTGCTGAGACGTACGGCAGACCCCGTTTCGCCCAGCGCCTGCGTGGGACGGGCGTAACGGCCTCGGAAGCGGAGAGTTGCCCACTCTGGGAAACCCTCTGCAGCTGTCTCAGATCGTCTTCGACCGCGGCTGCAGTCTGATAACGGGAGTCCCGGTCCTTGGCCAGAAGCCTCACGATGATCCGGGAGAGCTCGATCGGCGTGTCGGGATTGACGTGGGCGGGTTCGGCGGGTTCCTCGGTGAGTATCTCCTTGAAGACGACGGCGGCGGTTTTGCCCCGGAAGGGCAGCAGGCCGGTGACCATCTCGTAGAGCATCACTCCGAGCGAGAACAGATCCGTCCGACCGTCCAGCACCTCGCCACGGGCCTGCTCCGGGGACATGTAGGCGACCGTTCCGATGGTCGTCCCGGGGGTGGTCAGACCGGCCGCCGTGCTGACGGTCGGGAGTGAAGAGATGCTTTCGAGCGGATCCTCCGTCAGCTTGGCGAGACCGAAGTCGAGAATCTTGGCCTGCCCGGAGTCGGTCAGGAAGACATTGGCCGGTTTGATGTCCCGGTGAATGATGCCCCGCTCGTGTGCCGTGCGCAGAGCGCTGGTGATCTGGATCGCGATCTCCAGGATTCGATCCAGTTGAAGAGTTTCGCCCTGGAGCCTCTCGCTAAGAGTCATGCCCTGCAGGTATTCGAGGACGATGAAAGGCCGTCCCTCCCATTCTCCGATGTCGTGGACCGTGCAGATCGACGGATGGTTGAGGGCAGAGGCGGCCCGGGCTTCACGGCGGAAGCGCTCGAGAGCGTCGGCATCGTCGAAGGAACGGTTGGAGAAGAACTTGAGAGCTACGGCCCTCCCGAGTCTTTCGTCTTCGGCTCGGTAGACGATTCCCATCCCACCGCTGCCGAGTTTTCCAAGGACCCGGTAGTGGGAGACGGACGCGCCCACCATGTCCGTTTCGAATGACCCACTCATAAGCAACACGGACTCCCTGAGTACCAATATAAGCTTAGACCGGGTAACCAGGAAATCCGTTTAGCTGTCCGGTCCCTCAGGAAGCTTGCGGGCAATCCGGGTCAGTCGATCTTCAGGAGGCTGGCCAGCTTCTCGGGCGGGATCTCCCCGTTTCGGGCGCTACGCCTGATCGTCGTCTTCCACTGACAGATGAGACTCGAATCCGCCTCCGAACAGCCGTTGGGACCCTAGTCTATCTTCAAGAGCTTCTGCAGCATTCCGGGAGGAATCACTTCGTTCTTTGCGCTGTGAGCGATCGTTGTCTTCCATTGGAGAAGGATCGTCCCCCCGGTCGGCGCCCCTTTGTTGACCAGATCAGGGCCGGGAGAAGTGGGAGCGCCACCGAGTAGACCACGGACGTTCGGATCCAGGCCACTTCCCAGAGGGTTAATATCCGCGTCGTTTGTCGACCGGAAGAATCGCACCGTCCAGGTTGTCGGCAGCGTATAGCCGTCGAGATCCTTGAAGTCGGCAAAACGCTCCTCGAGTCGTGTTCGCGTCATCCGCTGCCGCGCAGACTCTTCAGGCGTAGCTCCCATGGGAGCCGAAACCTTCACCTCATACGTGCTCAGAACATGATGATAAGTTTCGGCATCGAAGTAGAGTCTGCACGTCAGATCACCTCCTCCTTTCCGGATCCGGTAATCCAGCCGATGCACCTTTCGCCCGTCGATCTCCTGAATCCCCCTGTACTTCAATCGCGGCTTTCGGCCTTTGACATCCAGGAGCGCCCAAGCCGTGGTCAGCTCACCCCCCAGCAATCCCTCCCTGAGAAGCACGTCCTGCCCCTCCAGGAAGATCCACAAGGGATTCACCTGCCCTCCCGATGTGTAGGCAATGTTCGTCCTCGTTCCGTCGGTAACGTATTGTGTGCCGCCATACTCCCCGGCGGGAAAATCGAAGAGGATGTTGTAGGCCTTGCCCTTTGAGGTCAGTTGAGCCATACCCGGCGCCGTCAGCACTCCGCCGGCCAGCAGGCGGTACTCGCACTTCCCCTGCACCGCAAATACACGCCTCTCCTTCAAACGGTCAAGAGGAGCGATCGATTTCAGATGACGCTGGACCAACTCCCGAGGGGCCAATTCCTCACCGGCTGCATGGCTTTGCATGGCCGGGATGAGCACCAATGTCAGTCCCAAGCCGCTCAAAACCAGGAGCCTGGGAATCGAACTCTTTCCCTTCAATGTAGTACCCTTTCCTGTCACTTCATCTTCAGCAAGCTTTGGAGCACGTTCGGCGGAATCGCGCCGTTTTCAGCGGTGTGTTCGATCGTTGTTGTCCACTGCAGAAGGATCGTTCCCTGGTCCGTATTCTTGAAGTACTTCAAGACCCATGTCGAAGGCAGCATGTAGCCTCCCAAGTCCCTGAAATCCGAGAAGCTCTCCTCGACCCGCTGGCGAGACACCCGGTTCTGTGAAGACTGGTCGGGAGTGGCTCCCATTTGGGACGACTCCTCCACCTCATAGGTGGTTAGTACGTGATGGTAGGTCTCCGGGTCGAAGTAGAGTCGCGTCTTGAGATCCGCTGCTCCCTTTCGCATCCGGTAGTCGAGTCGATACAGCTGGCGCCCGTCGACGCCCTGGATCCCGCGATACTTCAAGCTCGGCTTCCGCCCCTTGACATCGAGGAGTGCCCAAGCCGTCGTGAGTTCACCCCCGAGCAGACCCTCGGTCAGCAGGATTCCCTGCCCTTGCAGGAAGATCCGCATCGGATTCACCTGCCCACCCGAGTTGTACTTCGTCGTACTCTTCTTGCCGTCAGTGATATATTGCGTGCCCCCATACTCACCTGAGGTGAAGTCGAATCGAATGTTGTAGGCCTTGCGGTGCGAGACGAGTTGAGCCTTCCCGGGTGCCGCCAGAGCCCCGCCCGCCAGAATGCGGTACTCACAGTTCCCTTGGACTGCAAAAACCTGCCGTTGTTTCAGCTTTTCCGGCGAAGCAATCGATGCCAGATGCCGTCGGACGAGCTCCTGCGGCGTCAACTCCTCTTCGTCTCCACCGCTGCGAAAGGCCAGACATAACAACGCCACCAGAACGAATCCGACGAAACCCGGGAGACTTCTGTGAAACGCCGGTAGGTTCCGGGTCGAAGCCCCTGGAACGGGATCGTCTTGTGAACCAGAAGCCGATCCCTCACATACTCGTACTCTTGATCGAGCTATGCAAATGGAAGGATCTCCTCCCTGCCGTGCTCCGGAGTAATCACCACCTTGCCCGTCGGTTCGAGCGCCGACCCATCGACCTTAAGTTGTACACTCTGAAGTAGGCCTGCGCAAACCCGTCCTCCAGTCGAAAACGGTCGGTTCGCGCGGGAAGCAGCTGATCTCTAGCGATCACGAAAGGGTTCCCGATCGTTTCATTTCAACCGATGACCCGCCGCTTTCAGACTGTCACCGTAGCCCCGCATTGTTTCCCTGGCCCGGATCCGGCAAGCTTCGATAGGATAGATGTGACTGGAGGGTGCGATGGAGGACAAGGAGCTTCGCGAAGGGATTCAACGGCTTCCCGTTCGGCATCTCGGCGGCACTTCGATCGAAATCACTCCGATAGGACTGGGAGCCTGGCAGTTCTCACAGGGCAAGGGAGGGGCCCTCGGAGTCTGGTCTCCGCTGACGTCCGCCCAGACCGATGACATTGTCAAGCGGGCGCTGGATGGAGGCATCCGCTGGTTCGATACTGCGGAGCTCTACGGCTTCGGACGCTCCGAGCGGGCTCTCGCAGGGGCCCTGACGCGCGCCGGTATCAAGCCTGGAGAGGTCGTCATCGCGACCAAGTGGAACCCCCTGCTACGCACCGCCCGATCCATCCGCAGGACGATCGGAAAGCGTCTTGCCTGTCTTGATCCGTTTCCCATCGATCTGCACCAGGTCCACTTCCCCGCCTCCCTATCCTTTGTCGAAACCGAGATGGACGCGATGGCCGATCTCCTCGAGGAGGGATTGATCCGGGCCGCGGGAGTGAGCAACTACTCGGAACGACGTATGCGACGCGCACACAAGAGACTCGCCGAACGCGGTTTCAGCCTGGCTTCGAACCAGGTCAAGTACAGCCTGCTGGATCGCAGAATCGAAGCGAACGGCGTCTTGAGCACCGCCCGGGAGTTGGGCATTACGATCATTGCGTACTCGCCGCTGGAAATGGGATTGCTGACGGGAAAGTTCCACGATGATCCCAGCCTCCTCCAGAGTCGACCGATCGCTCGCCGATTTCGGCTGCGCCGCCTGATCGAGAAGAGCCGTCCACTCGTCGACGTCCTGAAGACGATCAGTTCGGCAAGGAGTGTCTCCCTGTCTCAGGTCGCCCTGAACTGGCTGATCAACTTCCACGGCGATACCGTCGTCACGATTCCCGGCGCCAGCAAGCCGCACCATGCCGCCGAGAGCGCAGGCGCAATGTCCTTTACCTTGACCGCTGACGAAATGGGACAGATCGACGAAGCGTCGCGCAAGGCAGGATAAGCCTCCTCGCTTGCCCAGTTGTCGAGGTCGTGGCCGCCGGGAAAACGGAAAGATGGATCGGAGCTGGGGCATGCGTGTGGCTGACGCCGGGGTTGTGCGTTCGGGGCAGGGGGATAACCGGGGACGGATGTCCTACCGTACACGCCTGAAGATCTGGACGATCGCTTGCACGGCCTCCTCCTGGGACAGCAGCGACGTGTCGACCCGATGGTCGGCAGCGGCCTCATAGAGGGGGCGCCGCTCTTTGAGAACGTCCTCGACCTCTTCGACGAAGCTCTGGTCACCGCTCAGCGACGGCCGATCGGTGGTGGAGCCAATGCGTGACACGATATCTTCGACCTTTGCTTCCAGCAGAACGAGGATCGAATTCTCTCTGAGTGCCGCGACGTTCTCGGGCCGGGTGACGACCCCCCCTCCGGTATCGAGGATCTGACCGTCCCGGGCCGCGTAGTCAGAGACGACACGGGATTCCAGCTCCCTGAAACGGTCCCAGGAGTATCGCTCCACGATCTCCGGGATCGTCATTCCCGCTCGGCGAACGATCTCCTCGTCGAAGCAGATATAGGGCATCCGAAGGACCTCGGACAGCCGGCGGCCGATGGTGCTCTTGCCGGTTCCGCGATAGCCGATCAGGACCAGGTTCATGCCGTTCTCCCGGCTAGGGCGCGGCGAACCGTCTCGGTCATAACATCGACGGGCGCCTTCTTTCCGGTCCAGAGTTCGAACTGGATCGCCGCTTGCTGAACGAACATGCCCAACCCGGGAACGACGCCCGCGCCGGCCTCTCGGGCAATCCGCAGTAG
Source organism: Acidobacteriota bacterium (assembly GCA_037388505.1). GTDB lineage: Bacteria > Acidobacteriota > UBA6911 > RPQK01 > JAPXNP01 > JARRKC01. The sequence continues at coordinate 29,254 of JARRKC010000041.1, forward strand.
TTTCGTCTCGAAAGGCGTGTAGACTGCGTCGAACACCACCTGATCGGACCGAAGCATCCCTTCGGGAATCAGGGAGTCCTCGATTTTGGGGGCCATGCCGACAGGAGTGGCGTGCACCACGATCTCAGCCTCCTCCAGGCCGGCTGCAATTCCATCTCGATCCAGAATGGCCCATTGCACAGGAGCTTCGGAACTTTCGACCAGGTCCTCCGCAAGTTGCCTCAGCTCATCCCTTTCGATCCCCAAGATCCGCAGTTTTGGGGCCGGAGACAGATCGGCCAACGCAAAAGCGATCGCCCGTGCGGCTCCTCCCGATCCAAGCAGAAGGATCGACTTGCCGGCCGCTTCTACCTGCTTCGCTTCGAGAGCTCGCAACGCTCCCGGCCCGTCCGTGGAGAGACCGCTCAGATGGCCGTCTCGATTCGTCACCGTATTCACGGAACCGACCCGCCTCGCCAGCGGCTCGACAGAGTCGAGAAACGGCAGGATGTCGACCTTGTGCGGAATCGTCACGGAAAGCCCACGAATTCCCAGGGAACGAACACCTGCGAGCGCCCCTTCAAGGCCACCCTTGTTCACATGAAAAGCGGTATAGACCATGTCCAGGTTGCACGCATCGAAGGCCGAATTGTGGATAGCGGGCGACAGCGAGTGTTCGACCGGGTCGCCAATCACCGCGCAAAGACCTGTCGTTGCTGAGATCTTCATGAGACCCCCAGGAAGGAAGACTTGAGACTTACGATTTTCGATTTCCGATTCTAGCCCAACCCATTCGGTCTGTCAGATACGCCCCTGTGCAGTTTTTCGATCAGTCTCCCACTCTCGAAGTTTCCGTGAAGCTTCCCTCCGCAGGGATCAATGATAAATATATCGGAGCGGTAGAGCGTAACACGATTTGCGAAGGGGAATGAGGTGCAGGAAGCTGATCGGAAGTCGGTGCTTTCCTCGAGACGTCTCAGAAGCTGCGGGTTGGGCTGTCTGGTTTCATTGGTGCTTCTTGTCGGTCTGATCGTCGGGCTGTACTACTGGGCGGTCACCCCAGGCCCCCAGATTCCCGGCGATTCCTTCGTCGGCAGAGAAACCGTCGGAGTCGCTTATCTATCCGGCCTCCATGAGGACCCGGCTTTCGCCGCTACCGTACAGGAGTGCCTGCGGACTCTCCAGGCATTCAACAGCACGCAGGTGCAGGCATCCAACAGCTTCCTTTTTCGCATGTTCGCCGGTCGCCGAAGAACCGTCGGCGAGCAGGATGTCGAAAAGGCGATTCGAGACGTTCCCCGCGACCTTGCCCTCCTCATCGAGCAACCGCCAGACACTTCGGAGCCCGGAATCGCCGTCGTCGCGAATCTTAACCGGTTTCCGAGAGGCCTGCATCTGCTCTACTCCGTAGCGGCGCTCATCCAGGGATCGGAAAGCTATCGTGGCTATCGAATCCTCCGTCTCGGGAAGGGCGATTCACCGAGTGTGGCATTCATCGAGGACACGCTGATCTGGGCGCAGAAGCGGGAAGTCCTTCAGCTTGTGCTGGAACGCTATCTGAACCCGGAGTCGTCGGCAACGGCAGCGACGGTGAGGGCATTACGCCTGCGCAGCGAGCGCTGGAATCTTTACGGTACAGTCGACAATCGAGACGATCTCCTGACCTGGCTGATCGAGCGTACTCCCGATTCCTGGTGGAAAGGCGGGCGTCCCGAGAATCTGGAGTCGGCTCTGGAGAAGGTGGAGAGCATGGATTTCGGACTGGACGTTACCAGCGACGGCTCCCTGGAGGGATTCATAAACGCACGTCTGGATACGCCGGAACATGCCTCGGAACTGCGGACACTCATTATTGATGAATGGGTTGCTCCGGGGACCCAACCTGCCCCGCTGCAGATCGAGGAGTCGGAAGACTCTCGAGCATTGCGAGGAACGTTTCATCTCGGCGATCTCGATAGACGACTCCAGAGGGCACTCGAAGAGGTGAAGGAACGACGCGGCAACAATGTTCCCTAGACGTAACCGCGGTCGACGATGGCTAGAGTCTCATCCAGCTGAAGGTTCTGCCGAGATGGTCGCTTCCGGCGGCAATATGGTGACGCAGTTCCTGCCGCTTCGTTTGCTTTCGTACATGGCCTGATCCGCCCGAGCCACGAATCTGGGCCAGGATTCGGAATCCCCTGCCAGAGTTCCCCCGACGGAAACGGTGACTCGAACCGTGGCGGCCTCGGTGTGCAACATGGATTCCTGGACCAGGATTCGGAACTTCTCGGCAATCGCAGTGAGCTCCGCGCCCCCCACGTTCCTGATCATGCACAAGAACTCCTCGCCACCCCATCGGCATACGAAATCGGAGGAGCGCAGGCTGTTTCGCAAGGTCTGGGCGACCATGCGAAGTACCAGATCACCCACATCGTGTCCGAATCGGTCGTTGCACTCTTTGAAGAGATCGACGTCGACGAAGATCACTCCGAACGTCCATCCGTAACGCCGCGCGTCCGCCGCCATCTCCCTCAGACGCGTTTCTCCAAAACGCCGATTTCCGACCTGCGTCAACTCATCGATCAAGGCGAGGTCCCTGAGACGATGATTCTCCTCGGCAATGTGGCGGTATCTCGAATTATCGCTGAAGATCTGGGCGGCTCCCACGATTCGGTTCGACTCATCGAAAAGGGCCGTCGTCCGGACGAGCACCGGCACCCGATGTCCGTGCTTATGGTGGAGATAAACCTCCATTTCACGCGGGATTCCGTCATCGAGCGCCACTGCCATGGGACAACCGTTCTGGCAAAGTGAATTCCCGCCATGGTCCACATGGACCAGAATGCTGTCCGAACAGCAGTGTCCCAGGACTTCCTCGGAGCGGTAGCCGGTCAGGCGTTCGGCACTCTTGTTCCAGTAGACGATCTTTCTCTCCCGGTCGAGTACGTACACGCCGTCGTACAGACAGTCCAGCACGCTCTTGTAGCTGTTTCCGGAGATCTGAAGTCGTTCCATCCGCCGAATCACTCTCGAAGACCAAGGTCTGGGCAGTAATCTAGCCTAACCGCCACAACCGCCCATTGTGCGACTTCTTTTGGACAGCCGCAATCAAAAGACGAAATACAGGGGCATCCACCAGGGCCGCCACCCCAGCCCGGGAGTCTCTGAGCTATTCTGCCGGCTGGGGTCCGACGGGAAACCGATTTCGCACCAGCGGCGCCAGAGCCTGTACGGCCCGGTGCTTATTGAGAGCATAGAGATGAATGCCGTCGACCCCTTCGCTGAGTAATTCTTCCACCTGGGCCGCGGCATGGTCGAGACCAAACTTCTCCTGGTCCTCGTCCGATCGGCCATGCAGCCCGCGCATCACCCGCGCGGGCAGCGTGCACCCGCACATGATCGAAAATCGAGTGATCTGCGAATAGTTCGAAATCGGGAGGATCCCAGGGATCACAGGCACTTGAATACCTTGTCGTCGAAGCAGATCCCGGTAGCGAAGAAAATACACATTGTCCAGAAAGAACTGCGTCACGATGAACTGGGCTCCGGCATCGAGCTTCTCTTTCAGGTGCTCGACGTCGGATTCGATGGAGTCGGCCTCCACGTGCCCCTCGGGATATCCGGCGCATCCGATACAGAAGTCTCCTTCCTTCGAGATCATGCGAATCAACTCGGAGGCGTAGCGAAAGCCTTGGTTGGCGGCCTCGAATTCGCTTTGGCCTTGTGGAGGGTCGCCTCGAAGAGCCATGATGTTGCGGATTCTCAGCTCTTTGATATGTCGGACGATTTGTCGAAGTTCTTCGCTGGAGTGGCCGACGCACGTGAGGTGGGCCATAGCCGTCACACCCAGTGAATTTTCGACATACTCAGCCAGCTTCAACGTGTTGGTTTGAGAACTGCCACCCGCCCCGTAGGTGACCGAAATGAACTCCGGAGAATAGAATCGAAACTTCTCGAGCCTCTCCTTGAGCGACGCGATGCCCGGCTCTGTCTTAGGAGGAAAGATCTCGATGGAGAGCAGGCTCCGCTTCGGGGGAATCATCGAGGTGATCGGCTGTCCGTTGTTCATCGTGATTTCACGAAGTCTTCCAATGTCCGTGGATAAGCTACCACAACTGCCGGCTGATGCCAGACCCAACGCGAATTCGATCCGGTTGGGAGAGATGCCGGGATGCCTCGGCCCGCCGTTTCCGAGAGACTGTCGAATGAGCCGGGCTTCCCATTGACCCCCGTTTCGCGGTAGGTTATGAAACCAACGTTTCCCCAAATAGTCAGCAACCCGAATCGACGAGGGAGGTGTGATGTGAGAATCCGAACCGGTCTCGGTGTCTTCGTGACGTGTATCTGTCTTTCAGCAGCGGTCGCCCCCGCCGCGGCCCAGGGCACACAAGCGCAGACGCCACGTGAGCTTGTCAATGCCTACGATACCCTGGCGACGACGATACTCGGAGTCAAACACACGGAGAAGAATCTGGTGTTGGCCATCCTCGCCACGACCTATGGTCACGCACAGGCAACCTACGCGGAGGCCAAAGGTGAAATCACCGGGGGACGGAATGCCCGGCCCGCACTGGAGAAGCTGGCCGCGTTCGTATCCCAGCTCGGAAACGAAGGCGACTCGGCCGTGGCCGGCGTGCGCAAGCGCCTTCTCGAGGGAGGCCACCATCACAACTCCAAGGGTGAGGATCAGGGTCTCTACGATGACGGCTTCGTCGTGGTCACCAAATCGGCCAAGAAGGTCTTCCTCGATGCCGCCAGCGAGATCGGCCGCCTCACTCGTTCTCCCAGCGTCGCTCCCCTCGAACAGACATGGGAAAAGGTCCAGTCGGAATACCAGAAACTGATGAAAGAGGCGGGCGACTGATTCCACGGGCATGCAGCGCGTCGGGTTTTCTCTTCTTCCGATTCTGGGCCGCTTCGGCCTGGTTGTAGCGGCGGCTTCCTCAATGGCCCTGCCCGCGGTCGCCCAGAGCGGGCGATCCAATGGGCAACCGGCCGAACGGGCTGAACGATCCTCAGTGCTCCGATTCGTGGATGTCACACGCCAGGCCGGACTCGATCGGGTGATCTTGGCCGGTCGACCCGACAAAGACCACCTGCTCGATTCCGCGGGAACCGGGGCGGCCTGGATCGACTACGATCGTGACGGCTTCGTCGACCTTTACATCGTCAACAGCTGGAAGATGTCTGGAAGCACGATCACGGAAAAGGGCAAGAACGCTCTCTACCGGAACCGCGGCGACGGCACCTTCGAGGATGTGACCGACCAGGCAGGGGTCGGCGGCGAGGGCCACTGGGGCGCCGGCGTTGCCGTTGCCGACTACGACGGAGACGGCTGGCCGGATCTGCTGGTGACCAATTTCGGTCCCAACGTCCTCTACCGAAACCACGGCGACGGAACGTTCGAAAATGTCGCACCGCAGGCGGGAATCGAGGTCCCGGGATGGAATACGGGTGCCGCCTTCCTGGATGCGGACGGAGACGGCGATCTCGATCTCTATATCGCCGGTTACATCACCTGCACCATGGACGATGTTCTGAAGACCCGTCCAAATCTGGACTGGAAGGGGGTCGACAAGGTCGCCGAGGGACCTTTCGGTCTGGAAGGCGCTCCGGATCACTTCTTCCTCTCGGACGGCAAAGGCCATTTCCGGGATGCTACGGAAGAGGCCGGTGTCGTGGACAAGGCGCTGGGATTCGGGTTTGCTGTCCAAGCCTCGGATCTCGATCTCGACGGTGATCTCGATCTGTACGTTGCCAACGACTCTGACCCGAATTACATGTACCGCAATGAGGGCGACGGCACCTTCACCGAAGTCGGCCTGTGGACGGGTACGGCCCTGGATGCCAACGGAGCCGCCCAGGCCGGCATGGGGATCGCCATCGGTGACGCCGACGGCGACGGTCTGCCGGACATCGTCGTCGACAACTTCTCCGAGGACTTCACCGTTCTGTACCGCGGCCTCGGCGACGGCTTCTTCGAAGATGTCACGGAGCGTGCGGGTATCGGCAACCCGACTTTTCGATCGCTGTCCTGGGGAGCCGTGCTGGCCGATCTCGACAACGATACCGACTTGGACCTGGTCATCGCCAATGGCCATATCTATCCTCAGGTGGATCGCCACCCCGATCTGGGGCTCTCATACAAACAGAAGAATCAGATCTTCCTGAACGATGGCTCTGCCCACTTCACCGAAGTCTCCGGGAACGCCGGGCCCGGTTTCGACCTCGTTCAATGCAGCCGTGCGGCTCTGGCAGCCGACTACGACAATGACGGGGACCTCGACCTCGTTTTCACGAATCTCGACGAGACTCCGACCCTGTTGCGCAACGACTCGCCTTCGCTCGGCAATTGGCTGACGATCACCTGCGAAGTCCCGCCGGGAACTGTCCCGCTGGTCGGAACGGACGTCCGGGTGAAGATCGGGACGAAAACGCTCCGCCGAGAAATCTCGAGCAGTTCGTCTTACGTCTCCGCTCCGGATCAGCGCGTACATTTCGGATTGGGTCCTGCCAAGTCGGTGGACCGGATCGAGGTCCGTTGGACCGACGGATCCAAAACGGTCCTCGAGAACGTACCTGTCAACCAGTTTCTGAAGATCAAGAAGACTCCTTAGAGTGGGGTGATGGATCTTGTCAACCTTGCATTTCACAGTTGAAACGTATTGACACTGGACATCGGAACAGGCTAAGCTACTGTTGCTCCACCAAGTTTGGAGGTCGACTGGGGAGAGCTTGATAAGTGAATGACCTCGATTGAGTCTCACCTTGTGAAACACTCCGAAGACCGATCGACCACGTGATCAATAGTTCAGTGTTCTGCTCCTTCGAGATTGCATTCCAGGGTTGAAGACTAATATGTCTTAATTTGAAGGAAAAGAACGTGAACGGAAAGAAACTGTACGTTGGAGGATTGCCCTTTTCAGTGTCGGACAGGCAGCTGGAAGAGCTTTTCGCGGAGCATGGAACGGTTGAGTCCGCCCGCGTCATCACGGACAAGATGACGGGACGGTCCCGCGGCTTCGGCTTCGTCGAAATGAGCAGCCAGGAAGAGGCTCAGACTGCGATCGAAAGCCTCAATGGCTCGCAGCTCGAAGGCCGCACGCTGACCGTCAACGAGGCCAAGGAAAGAGCGCCTCGTCCGGGCGGCGGTGGTGGCGGCCGGGGCGGCTACGGTGGTCGCAACCGCTGGTAGTCTCAGCCAGACTGAGACATAGAATGATCACAGGGGCGCCGGTTCGGCGCCCCTGTCCGTTCCTTTCTCCAGCGCCTGTCCAGGTGCTCGAGCGTTGCTGACAACACGTACCCCTTGAGCTCATTGTCGGCAGCTATTCTACGTCGCCGTTGCGAGACTTCTCTGGCATCATTGATCAGGACGTTCCGGACCGTTATGCCCCTGCTTGTGTTGGATTGACCAGCCATATCGACTCTCAGGGTTTCGAGACCTTTTGTGAGGATCGGTTGGAGATCCAGAGCCTTTTCTATTCACCCCATCGCTCCGAGATTCTGCTATCTTATTGCCGCCGACAGAATACGCTGCCGGAGGGCCAGTTGGAGGAGAGCATGCAGAAAGCGTCCCAACGGATTCACCATCTCGCCGATCTGATTCGAAAGGCTATCGAAGACGGGCAAGTCACCGACAGCGAGTACGCTGCCATTCTGCGGGCCGCCGAAGCCGACCAAGTCATCGATGCGAGCGAACGGGCGCTGTTGCGCCAACTTCACTCCATGATCAACGACGGGACCATCGAACGAGTACGGGGCTAGCATCCGCGGATCGGTCAACAGTCCGCTTTCGACCACATCACTGGGCGCCGTCCAGTCGCTCGAGGATTTGCCGGACCTGTTCTTCCAGGCGTTCGACCCGTTCCCGCAGCGACAGCGGATTCACGTCAGGCTCCGGCTGCCACTCACCCTCGTCCTCGAGCTCTGCGGCCGTATCCTCTCCCGTACTGTTCAACTCCCAGCGTGACTCTTTCTGGCCGGGCTTCCGCTCGATCTCACACACAAGCGGAGGCTCCGTCTCCGCCAGGATCTGTAGAGATGACTCCACCTCCTGCAGCGAGTCGAAGGCGTGCATCCGTTCGGTCCTCCCCTTCAGTTCACCGACGGTCTGCGCGCCTCGGAGCAGAAGTACGGTGAGGAGGGATTTGGTCGGCGGTTTGCTGGCCAGTGGCTGGATCAGCAGATGGCTCCACCGGTCGACGCGCGCCCCGGTGACTCGCTGAACCAGACCGAGACGTTCCAGCGTATGGAGAGCGCGCAGAACCTCATGACGTTTGAGGGACATCACGGGTTCGCGATTCGTGGTCTGGTTGCATGCGGACATCAAGGCATTCAAGGTGAGGGGGTAGTAGTCCGGCGTGGTTTGCTCCTTTTCCAGGAGAGCTCCCAGAACGCGGCGTGAATGCGAATCCAGTTCAGTCAGACGTCTCAATCCTCGAACTCCTTCCAGGCAGCGGCCGTACCGAGACAGAGGCCCGCGAACTCGCGGCGAGTCTCTCGCTGCTGCTGCAAAACAGTATACTTTGGAGAGCGATACGCCGAACAAATCCATCAACCTGTAAGCCTTCCCGAAGGAGAGGGATGTCGATGGAGCCTATCGTCTCGAGAGGCGTCTGGATTCCAGTCTGTATGCTCGTTCTCTTCTCAGGGCTCCCTTGGGGTGGCCCGCTACCGCCGAGTCCCGAGCCGGCGGTGCCTGTCACGGGACTGCAGGTGAACACGCAAGACCGCTCCGCCGTCATCGCCTTCTACCAACGCTTCTACATGGCCTCGGAAGGCGTGAAACCGCACTGGACGGGTGACGTCGCTTCCTGCGACCCGGGGACGGTTTCAGCCGAGTTCAATGAGGCCCTGCTTCGACGCATCAACTACTTTCGAGCGATGGCGGGAGTTCCTGCCGACGTCGTGTTCAGCGACGAGCTCAACGGGAAGTGTCAGCAGGCGGCTTTGATGATCCTGGCCAACCAACAGCTCTCCCACTCCCCACCTCCGACATGGATCTGCTATCGAGCCGGTGGTGCCGAGGCTGTGGGAAAGTCGAACCTCTACTTCTCGAATGGGAATTCTCCTTCTCCAGCGTTCATCGTCGACGGCTACATCGAAGATCCCGGAACGGACAACAGCTCCGTAGGGCATCGGAGATGGTTGCTCTTTCCACGCCAGCGCTCGATGGGAAGCGGCACGGCGGAGAACGGGGACTCGGCGAACGCCATCTGGGTGGTTGGAGATTTCACACCCGGGCCGAAAGTGCGATCCGCCTGGCCGCCGGCAGGGTATGTCCCCCGCCGACTCATCTTCGAGCGCTGGTCCTTCTCCTATCCGCGGGCGGACTTTTCAAAGGCGACCGTCGAAATGATGGAAACGGGTCGGCCCGTGACGCTCCGCATCATCCACGCATCCGGCAGGCCCACGCGCAGGATTGACGGCGACAACACGATCGTCTGGGTGCCGAACGTCCCTTCGAAAGGAACGGATGGCGACGTGACCTTCAGAGTAGCGGTGCGGGATGTGCTCGTCGACGGAAAGCCAAAGCACTTTGTCTACGAAGTCACCGCCATCGATGTCGGGCAATAGCAGAGTTCCGTGTTCCGAGGGCGTGTTGCCGAAATCCTGGGACCCTGCCTCGCCTTGGCACTCGGCCGTCAGTCAGGGTCTGCAGAACCCGGTTTCACGCGAGAACGCGGGGCGGGATGCTCAGGGCTCGGGCACCAGATGGACGACCTGTCCTCCCCCCGGGGCCAGGGCGGCCACGAGCGTGTCCCTCGCCGTCACGATGCGAACCTCCTTCATCAGCCGATCGGGATACTCGTCGGCTTCATAGGGGTCCTCCCAGATCTCCGCGCGGTAACGGTCGCCACCCAGGAAGCTCAGCGGGATTTCGAGCTTTCGGGGAGTCCAGTCGGTCATACTTCCCAGATACCACTCGTCCCCGGAGCGTCGCGCTATGGTGATGAAATCTCCGACCTGACCATGGATCACTCTGGTATCGTCCCAGGTTGTCGGGACGATCTTGAGGAAATCGGTTCCAGCCGGGCTGCTGTGGTAGTTGTAGGGACTGTCACACAGGACCTGCAGCCCGCTTTCATAGACGATCATCATGGCCAGTTGGTAGGCACGGGTTCCCATCACGAACGGACCCGGAGCATCCCCTCCGACCGCCTTGAAGCCTTCTCGAGTCTTTTGGCGGAAACCTCCCGGAGTGAAATCCATTGATCCCAGCATGCCGCGCGTAAAGGGGATGGTCAGACAATGGTCCGGCGTCACCCGGTCGCTCCATTTCGTGTACTCGTTCCCCATCACCCCCTCCCGGGTGATCAGGTTGGGATAGGTCCGACTCCAGCCCGTCGGCTTGTAGGCGCCATGGAAGTCGACCAGCAGGTGGTGCTCCGCAGCCTTCCTGACCGTACGGTGGTAGAAATTGACCATCTCCTGGTCGTCCCGGTTCATGAAGTCGATCTTGACGCCTCGTATGCCCCACTTCTCATAGAGAGGAAACGCCTCGTCCATCTGCTTGTCCACGGTCGCCCAGTGCAGCCACAGCAGGATCCCGACCCCCTTGGCCGCCGCATAGTGAACCAGTTCGGGGAGATTCAATTCGGGCACCGGCTTCGTGATGTCGGCCTTCGGATTGGGCACCCAACTGCTGTCCACGGCGCCTTCCGCGAAGGGGGGACCATACCAGTACCAGTCCACGAGCTGGTATTGCCAGTGCATTTCGGCGGCCAGATCGACAAAGTATTTCATGGTGGGGTAGTTCATGCCCACGTTGAAGTCCACTTCCGGGGCATAGCTAGCGCTCCACCAGCGATCCCACGCCGACTTTCCAGGTTGGATCCAGGACGCGTCGATGGCCAGCGGCTCGTTCAGGTTCTGCAGGAGATCGGACTCGATGAAATCACCCGGGCGACCTCCGACCATAACCACTCGCCACGGCGACGATCTGGGTGCTGTCGAGCGCACGGCAACCGCGGGTTCATCGGGATGTGGGGCCAGCGCAGTGACGATCTCGCTGCGCTCGCCCGCCCTTCGACTCAAGTGCATGCCGGCCCAATCCGTCAGATCAGCCTCCGTCACTGCCGCCCACAACGTCGGCGCAAGCCGAACCAGCAGTGGGCAGCCGTAGACCTGAGAAGGCCTCAAATCAGCGACGGTCTGCTCGATGAATTCCGATTCTTGCGAGGACTCAAAGCCGCCGTAGTTGGCGGCCCAGACCCTTGGGTTCCCGGCGAACGCAAACGTCGAGCGTTCAGCGGATAACTCGAAATCACCCCAGGCTTCAGGCAATTCGTATCGAAAGGCCACGCCGTCATCGTAGGCGCGAAACACCACCAAGAGGTTCCGCTTCGGTGCCGCCACTTCCTGCAGCGTCAGCGTCAGTTCGTTGTAGTGATTGGCGACGCGGCTCCGCTTCCCCCAGACGCGTTGCCAGGCTTCGTTGACCGATCGACGTTCGATCTTGCCGATTGCGAGTCCCTCGGCCAGAGGCGGTTGGTCGACGAAATCCAACCCGATGGACGAATCGAGGAGGACGTTTCTGCCGCGGAAACTCAGGGAGTAGTAAAGCCGGTTTCCGGGAGGACTGGGCTCGAGCTTGCTCTTGACGGCGATCGACACGCTCAGCCGTCCATCCGGCGATGCCAGTTCGGCAGTATCGGCGCCCAGAACCTCCACAGCTCCCGAGATCAGGCACGACATCGCGAACACGAATAACTTGGTTCGAACTAAGAACATCGCAGTTCCCCCTGCTTTTTGACAGTTTCCCTCTCGTCATCCGTAGCCTGTCTTGTGATACGCTTTCCGTCAAGCAGGAAGTTCATCCGGCGGTCGTCCCAAGCCATGGGAAGATTCATTTTTACGTCTCAACTCGGAGAAGAGTTTCGAGAGGATCTCGAATCATTACTCTACTTCAACCCCAGGCAGCGTCATGTCCGTGCGGGCATCGAGAGCGCCGTCGAGCAGTTTGGCAAGCCCGAGATCTCCCCTCGGGGACGCTCGCTCCGAATGACGATCGGGGACATGCAGGACAGCCAGTGCCTCTACGTCTTTGACGGTGCGCTCGCCGAAGGAAACCTGGCAGGGCTGATCATCTTCCATCGCCAGGACGAGGAGAATCTCGTCGTCCTTCACCTGGCCGTTCGGGATTCCTATTCGGTGAACGGGGAGCATGCGGCCGAACAACTCCCGGTGCAAATGCTGGCACAGGTGCGGGGAATTGCCCGCCGAATTCGCGGGCTCCGACAGATCATCCTTCTGTACCGGGGAGGGCTGGCGATTCCGGTGCGCTCGGGGGACGAGCTGAGAATCTAGGAGGAGGAATACGACCAATGGGACCTCTAGGACGAATAGGACAGTCTGCAGGTCCGTCGTATGTGTCCTGTATGTCCTGTTGCTCCTCTTTCTCAGAGGTCGATGACTGTCTCCGCACAGGCGAGCTGGATCTCCAGACCGCCGCCATTCGTTCCCTGGAGTGATTCGTCGATCCAGTTGCGCTCCGACCAATCGCGATTGGGATCGTGATGGCCGATGAGGGTCCGCCTGATCTCGCAATGGCGGGCCATTTCCTGGATGTCTTCGATGCAGCTGTGGCCCCAATCGATGCGGGAGACCGCCGCCGAATCTCCGATTCCTTTGACTCCGTCGTACTCGGCACGGAGAAACTGCCCGTCGCGGTAGAGCACGTCCGCTCCCTGCGAGTGTCTGCGGACTCGCTCTTCAGCCGCCAGACTTGCTCTCTGGCGAGGATCGTCCTCGTCTGAGCCGTGGCGCAGTTCATGATCGGTGCAGAAGACGAACGACTTCCCGCCCCGATCGACACGGTAGCCGAGACAAGGAGCCGGATGGAAGACCTCGAAGGGTGTGATCGTGGTCTCGCCGAGCAGAACCGGTTCGTGCAAATCGTGATACGCATGCGCAAGTGGATCGTTGTCCGGAGCAGGAAGACGCTCCAAATCCCGAATCTCGCACGCCCTGAACTTCGTCGGCATCAATGCATAGAACAGCGGTGTCTGAACCCCCCGGAAGCCCTCGTCGACGAAATGGGAGAAAATTCCCAGATTGCTGTCCAACGATCTCAGAAACTGACGATTGCCGAACATATGCAGCGTGTTGCGGGGATCGAAGCAAACCGCCGCCTGGTCGAAGCCTTCCGTATGGTCGTAGTGGGAGTGCGTGCCGAAGATATAGAGGTCTCGCTTCGGCCGATCCCCCCACTTGGCTTGAAGATCCTTGGCACAGTTTCGAAATCCGCTGCCGCAGTCGAACACGATATCGTAGCCGTCGGCCGTCTCGAGCCGAAAACAGGTGGTCCAGCCACCATAGCTTCGGATTTCCCGGATGGAGAATCTTCGGCGATAGGCCAACAGTGTCCTGCGACTGATGGGGCCACCCAGAATATCCTCAACGCTACATTGCAGCTCGCCTGTCTGTGGGCTGGCACGCCGATCGAGATCCTGAAAGACTTTCTCCAGTAGTTCGAAATCGAGATGTTCGCGCTGCAGCAATCGCTCTCTACGATCCGGAAAGACGGAACCACTCCCCTGTACCCCGTAGAAGTGGACTCTCAGATTTGCGATGGGTTCCTTCATTCTTCAAAACCTGGCTTTGACCGGGCTTCCCTTCACGACGCCCTGTCCGTCTGCTCGGCCGGCCGGGAAGTCATCCGTGCAGTCCACCGACGAAAGGAAACCTCCCCTCAGAATACCGGATTCGCACCTAGTATAGTCGGTCTGGTCCCAGCATGAACCCCGACAGCACTCGGCGGGTTCGGCCGTCACCTTCGACCGACCTTGGCCAACGGAACATTTACCGGTAGAATCGTACCCGTCAGTCCCAGCCAGGCTCGAAAGATCTTCATGAGGCACAAACATCGAACAGTCATGGCCGCAACGCTCGCCGCTGCTCTGTCATTGTTCTCGGGTTGCTCCAGCGGACCCGCGAGCACGGCTGACTCTGCGGCTCCCGGCGGGGACTCGAAGGAGAGCTTGCCGGCCGACGGTTCGTATGCCGGATCGGCGGCCTGCCGGGAGTGTCATGAGGTCTTCTATGAACGCTGGGCACCTTCTCACCACGGCCTGGCCATGCAGCCCTACACGGATGAGTTCGCGAGCTCGGAGCTGACCCCGCCATCTGAGGATTTGGCGCTGGGCGGGAACCATTTTCGTGCCGAAATCGGACCCGGTCAGGGCTGGGTTCTCGAAACTGTCGGTGGCCGAGCCGAGAAGCACCCGATCGCCTACGTTCTGGGAGGCAAGAACATCTACTACTTCCTGACTCCGATGGCAAAGGGCCGGCTCCAGACCCTCCCGGTGGCCTTCGATGTCCATCGCAAGGAGTGGTTCGACACTGCAGCCAGCGGGGTTCGGCATTTTCCCGGAGAGGAGCAGCCGGCCGACGCCCCCATCGTGTGGACCGACTGGCAATATACCTTCAACACGGCCTGCTACAGCTGTCACGTCAGCCAGCTCGCGATCAATTACGACCCGGCTTCGGACAGCTATCATACGGCTTGGCGCGAGCCCGGAATCGCCTGTGAAACGTGCCATGGTCCGGCCGACAAGCACGTAAAGGCTGCCCGAACCGCCTCCAAGGATGAGCCCATGACCGTTCTCAGCCCGAACCTCGGGGTCATTCGGGTGAAGACCATGGAACCGGGGCGAAGAAGCGATCTCTGCGCGACTTGTCACGCCAAGATGACGCCCTTGACGGCTTCGTTCAAACCGGGTGATCGATTCTTCGATCACTTCGACTTGGCTACGCTGGAAGACCCCGACTTCTATCCGGATGGTCGCGATCTGGGCGAGAATTACACCTACACCACCTGGCTCATGAGCCCCTGCGCGCAATCCGGTGAGCTGGACTGCGTCCACTGTCATACGTCGAGCGGGCGATACCGGTTCAAGGATGAGAACTTCAACGATGCCTGCATGCCGTGCCACGCCAACAAGGTGCGCGATCCCGTCTCCCACACGCACCACCCGGCCGGAAGTGAAGCGAGCCGCTGCATCTCCTGCCACATGCCCATGACTTCCTTCGCCCGCATGGAGCGCAGCGACCACTCCATGAGGCCCCCGGCCCCGGCCGCCACCGAAGCCTTCAAGTCCCCGAATGCCTGCAATAGTTGTCACCGGGACAAGAGTGCCGCCTGGGCCGACCGCTACGTGCGCGAGTGGCGATCGCGTGACTACCAGGCGCCGATTCTCCGATTCGGAAGAATGGTCGAGGCCGCCAGAAAGCAGGACTGGAAACACCTTCCGGAGATCCTGGACTATATCGTGTCGCCCGACCGGCAGGAGATCTTTGCGACCTCGCTGATTCGGCTGATTGCCGGCTGTCCCGATCCAAAGGTGCCTCCGGTGCTGCTCGAGGCGATGCAGGACCCGTCACCTCTGGTCAGATCGGCCGCTGCCGAAGCACTCCAGTTTCATCTGACGCCTGCCGCCGTCGACGCTCTGCTGCGGGCGACCGGCGATGACTACCGCCTCGTCCGCATCCGAGCGGCCGCAGGACTCCTCGAGTATCCCCGCCGTGACCTTCAGCCGGCGGATGCTGAAAGGCTCGCCCGGGCTACCGACGAATACCTCGCCTTCATCAGGGCGCGCCCTGATCAGTGGCCCTCTCACTACAATGTCGGCAACTATTACCTCGCCAAAGGCGACCTTTCCAAGGCCGTCGACGCTTTCGAGCAAGCGATCCGAATCGAGCCGAGGGCGATCATGCCACTCATCAACGCATCGATTGCCCACGCCCGCCTGGGAGAGATGAAACGGTCCGAGGAACTCTTGCGGCAAGCCCTCCGGTTCTCTCCGAAAGACGCTGCGGCAAATTTCAACCTGGGTCTGCTGGAGGCCGAACAAGGCAACGCGGCCTCCGCAGAACAACATCTGCGGACGGCCCTCCGCTCCAATCCTCAAATGTCGGAGGCCGCCTACAACCTGGGTCTGCTCATCGCGAGAGATCGCCTCAACGAGGCAATCCGCCTGTGCGCGAAAGCCTACCACTTGCACCCGAGTTCGAAATACGGCTACACCCTCGCCTACCTCTTCCGAGAAAAGGGCGACTTCGAGAGCGCGATTCGAACGCTGTCAGATCTCATCCACGCGCAGCCGGCCGATGCCGACTCCTACCTGCTCCTGGCCGACATTTACGCTCGAACCGGCCGCCTTCAGGACTTGAGCCGGCTCCTCGAACAGGCCCGGTCGGAAAACCTGGGGCAGAACGTCCGCTCTCGGATCGACGCGATGCTGCAGGCGGCGGACCGGCGCTCTCGAGCCGACTGAATGCCCTGTACTGTGCACGTGTGGTCTTTTCCGAATGAGAGTGTAGGATTCCCCTACACGCGATCCTCCAAGAAGTCGGGTCAAGTTTCCGGCCCCTGCCTGCAACCCGCAGCGTAAGCGCCGCTTAGCGGAATTTCAGCGTCCCCCTGAAAATCCGGAACGACACTTGCTATGAAACAAGCAGCGCTCGGCAGACACACAGGGGCCGACCCGCCCGTACAGATCTGCGGCCGCTGCCGGCCGGGCACGCCAAACCAATGAGGAGGGTCCATGATGCCCGCACAGTTCGTCTTCGACACCTTCTGGCTCAACTTCACCAATGCCGCTCTCGGAATCTCGACTTTAGTCCTTGTCGTGGTGGTCGCGCGGGCCATCCTCCTGGAACTTCGCCTCCGACACAGGAGGTAATCACCGACCTCGCCTGACGGGAATGGCGTACCGTTTGATCTTCTCGTAGAGGGTAGAGCGGTCGATTCCGAGGATCGCGGCCGACTCCTTGATGTTTCCACCGGTGCGCTCGAGGGTGGTCACGATTGCGCGCTTTTCGATTTCCTTCAGCGTCATGTGTTCCGGTATGCTCCAGCCCTGACTTCGATCCCGCTTTTGTAGGAACTCGAAGTGCTCTTCTCCGAGCAGTCTTTCCCTGCAAACGACGATCGCACGCTCGATCGCGTTTTCCAGTTCCCGCACGTTGCCGGGCCAGTCATGGGCCATCAGAAGCCGCACCGCTCCTTCCGAAAGGTCCTCGACCGGACGATTCATTTCGCGGGTGAGTCTCTCCATGAAGTACCGGGCGAGCAGAGGGATGTCCTCGCGGCGCTCGCGCAGGGGGGGAAGTCGAATCCCGATGACGTTGACCCGGTAGAACAGGTCTTCTCGAAACGATCCTTCCCGGACGGCCGCCTTCAGGTTGCGGTTCGTGGCCGCGATGATGCGAACATCCACCACGACTTCGTCGTTCCCGCCGACCCGGTAGAAGCAGCGTTCCTGCAATACACGCAGGAGATCGGCCTGAAGTTTGGGCGGGATGTCTCCGATCTCATCCAACACGAGCGTGCCGCCGTCCGCCAGTTCGAATTTGCCCTTCGTTTGTGAACCGGCACCCGTGAAGGCCCCCTTTTCGTAGCCGAACAACTCCGACTCGAGGAGAGTTTCAGCCAGCGCCGCGCACGGAACGCTGACGAACGGCTTGGCGGCCCGCTTCCCCGAACAGTGGATGGCGCGGGCTATGAGCTCCTTGCCGGTCCCGCTCTCGCCCTGAATGAGAACGGTACTCCGGAGGCTCGAGATCTGCTCGATCAGCTGCAGGGTTTCGAGCATCCTGGGATTCTTGGTGACGATCCGATAGGACCGGCAGTCGGCCGGCGCTTTTCTGCCCCCCAAGGATCCCTTTCGTTGAGCGTCTTTCAAGTCGTTGATCCCGGAAACTCCGGATGTGAGCGTATCCAATCGTCACTGTACGATCAATACCGCCGGGTGCTTCGCCGAGGTACAACCTTGGGAACCCTTGCTCCGTTTTGCATCCTGGAAGTCACGATAATAAGATGCTCGCCCAATGGGTTTCACGAACCTTGACTATGCGATCTTGGCCATCTACCTGGTGGCCACCGCAACATTTGGAGCTCTGGTGGGCCGGGGCCAGAAGGACATTCGGGACTACTTCCTGGGTGGGAGGCACATGTCCTGGTGGGCCATCTCCTTGTCGATCGTCGCGACTGAAACCAGCACGCTGACTTTCATTGGTGCACCCGCCATCGCCTTCGCCGGAGATCTCACTTTCTTGCAGGTTGCCTTCGGCTACATGATCGGAAAGATTCTCGTCTCCTTCGTTCTGATCCCGGGTTACTTCCGCGGAGAGCTTCAGACCGCCTATGAATTGCTCAATTCAAGGTTTGGATCCAAGATTCGAAGTTTAGCGGCTCTCATCTTTCAGGTGACGCGCGCGCTCGCCGACGGTGTTCGTCTCTTCGCCACGGCCCTGGTTCTGTCGGTGGTCACGCAGATTTCCGATTTCTGGACCATCGTCATCATCGGTGCGGTCACCGTCATCTACACCTACTTCGGTGGAATGACGGGGGTCGTTTGGAATGACGTCATTCAGCTGTTCGTCTACCTCGCGGGCGCCGTTCTGTCCTTCGTCATTCTTCTCGACAAGATCCCCGGAGGATGGGCGCAGATCCACACCGTGGCCGCCGCCGCGGGAAAATTCGACCTCGTCAACCTCCAGCTGAATCTGTATCAGCCCTACACCCTCCTGGCGGGACTGCTGGGCGGTGCCTTTCTGACCTTTGCCACGCACGGAACGGATCAAATGATGGTGCAGCGCTATCTGGCCTGCGGCGACAAACGGCGCAGCCAGATCGCACTCATCCTCAGCGGAGGCATCGTCATCCTGCAGTTCTGGCTATTCCTCGTGATCGGCGTCATGCTCTTCGTCTTCTATCAACAGTTCCCGCTGCACGAGGAACTCGGCCAGGTCAACCGGATCTTCCCCATCTTCATCGTCCAGGAGATGCCTGCAGGTGTCTCAGGACTGATCATCGCCGCGATCTTCGCGGCGGCTATGTCGACATTGAGCAGTTCCCTCAATTCCCTCTCCTCGTCCTTCATCAACGACTTCTATCGTGCCCGCATCCATCCGGGAGCCACGGAACGGCACTATTTGACCGCCTCTCGCCTGCTTACCCTGGCATGGGGCGCGGTGTTGGTCGTGGTCTCACTGTTCGCCCGAAACTGGGGCGAGGTCCTTCAGACGGGGCTGACGATCACTAGTGTCACGATGGGAAGCATGCTGGGCATCTTCCTCCTCGGGATTCTCTCTCGACGGGTCGGTGAAAGAGCCGGACTGGTCGCAATGGGGGCGGGCCTTGCGGCCATGTTGATTCTGACGCTCACCAGTCAGGTCGCCTGGACCTGGTACGCCTTCGCAGGCACAACCATCACGGTTGCAGTTGGACTGGCTCTGCAGGCCGTCCTCGACCGAGCGTAGGACATCCGTTTTGGGATGTCCCGCTGGGGTCTGGACCAGCGAATGCCACGAATCGAGCGAATGGCAGCCAGGGTCTCAATTCGCGAGACTGGCGTGATTCGCTGGCAAGCCTTCGGACTCACGCCAGCGAAGGCCACGAATCGAGCGAATGGCAGCCCAGGGTCTCAATTCGCGAGACTGGCGCGATTCGCTGGCAAG
>JARRKC010000042.1:0-30430 GCA_037388505.1 Acidobacteriota bacterium
CGGTAGGAGAGATTGCCCACGAGACTGATCAGCGGCCGGCGGCGGTGCCAGGCGCTCCTGCAGACCCTGCCCAGGATGCGCGGAAGGGAGTAGAAGCTGCGGTTGCAGTTCAGTGTTTCCTGGATAATGGCTCCCTGAGACAGCTGCCGATACCGGGCAACCGGTAAGGTGAGGGTGTAGTACTTCCAGTCTTCTGGGAAATGGTCGAGGGCCAGGCGCTCCGCCGATTTCATCTCGTCCCAGAGACGAGTGCCGGGCAGAGGTGTCAAAAAGAGCAGGTTGAGGTTGTCCACGCCATAGTGGCTGGCCGCCTTGCTGATTCGTTTACCTATGCCCGGTCCGTCGACATCCAGGCCGATGATGAAAGAGCCGACGACCAGGATGTTATGCCGCTGTATGCGACGCACCGAGGCGCGAAAATCCCGGCTCTTCACCAGGTTGAATTTCTTGCCGAGTTCCCGCAGGCCTTCCGGCGAAGGGGATTCAAAGCCGATGAACACACCCGCACAACCCGCCTTGGCGGCCAGTGACAGCAGTTCCTCGTCATCAGCAAAGTTGACGGTGGCCTGGGCTACCCATTTCTTCCCCAGATCCGCCTTGGCCAGGGCGCGAAACAGGTCCTTGGCCCGGGCTATGTGCTCCGCCCGGGTGCCGATGAGGTTGTCGTCGACAATCAGAACGTGTTTCTCGCGGATCGACTGGAATTCGCGCACGACATCCTCTATCGGCCGCTGCCGGTAACGCGCGCCGTTGAACGTCGTCACGCTGCAGAAGCCGCAGTTCAAGGGACAGCCGCGGGTAGTCTGAACGGCACCGAAGGCGTAGGCTGGTGGCAACAGATCGTGGCGAGCCGCCGGAATGTCCTTCATGTCGGCAAATCCGCCGTCATACCGAGACGGCCTTGCCGGGCGTCCTCCAGAACCTGAACCCACACAGACTCGGCTTCGCCCGTCACCACCGAGTCCACCCGTTCTGTGGCCTCGTCCAAACACATGGTGGCGTGAATGCCGCCCATGACGATGGGGACGCCGCGACGCCGGAAACGACGGGCTACTTCATACGCACGGTTGGCCTGTGAGGTGAAGGCCGTAATGCCGACCAGGTCCGGCCGAGGCAACGCCTCATAGTCGGGGATCCCGAGGTTTTCGTCGAAGATCGAGACCTCCCATTCCGGCGGCGTCAGACCAGCCAGAACCATCAGCCCCAGCGGCTTCCACACTCGGTACCGGTTCCAACGGCTCTCCTTGACCTTGATGATGCTCACGAGGGGGTTGGTTGGATTGATCAGATAGAGACGCATACTGATGATGCTCACGAGGGGGTTGGTTGGATTGATCAGATAGAGACGCATACTTGCCACCACTGCGCGAAGGCTGACTGGGCGAACAATCGCCATTATCAAGAATCGGGCAGCTCCGGCTAGATTTCAATACCAATCTCGATCGGATCCAAAGCGATGCCTCGATACCCCAGAGAATGACAAGCTCACCCTAACATGACCGTCCGGAGCCAGAAAGATCAATTTGGGTCGGGTACTTGCCGCAGGGTTCCTGAACCCATCAATTCATCCCCCGGGGGTTTGCCCAGCTTCTTCAAGAAGCGGAAGTGCATCACGAGGGCAGATCGTAGAGTTGGGTAACAGGTGTATTGGACTTTGAACTCACTACAGGTTTGACGAACGAATCGGCTAAGGGCCGGGTAGTGGACGTGGCACACTTTGGGCAAGAGGTGATGCTCGATCTGGAAATTCAATCCTCCGCAGACCCAAGCGACGAGCCTGTTCTTGGTGGCGAAGTCTGCAGTCGTTTCAACTTCGTGGATCGACCACTCAGCTTCCATTACACCGGTCTTCGGATCTGCTCCCGGAAATGAGTTGTCTTCGACCGTATGGGCGAGTTGGAAAACCAGCGAGAAGATCAATCCACTTACCAGGTGGATGAAGATGAAGAAGGCGAGGACCACGAGCAGATCGTGGATAAGCAACGGAAGTACAAGAGCATATCCCACATACAGGCCCTTGGCAGAAAAAAAGGAGAGCGTTTCCCTCACCGATGGCTTTCTGAGTTTGTAGGTACCGATGCGACCCGTCAAGAACTTCCGGAAGTCGCCATGGAAGACCCAGTTAAGGGTCAGAAAGCTGTACAGAGCCGGCGCGTAGATGTGTTGAAACCGGTGCCAAGGGCGCCATGCCTGGTCCGGGCTCAAGCGCAGCAGTCCAGAGGTGTCGAGGTCATCGTCTGCACCTTCTATATTGGTGTAAGTATGGTGGAGGATGTTGTGTTTTTGACGCCAGAGAATCTGGCTGCCACCAATAAGATCGAGGGTCCAGGCCGCCATCCGATTCATCGTCTTATTAGCGGAATAACTGCCGTGGGCTCCGTCATGCATGAGATTAAAGCCCACCAGCACGACGCCTACAGCCACAGCAAGGGCTGCGCCGATTCCCGCCGCCAGAGAGTTCGCGAAGAGAACCAGAAGAATATACGAGCCGGCAAGCCAGGTCAGAATGATCCCGGTCTTTAGGAACACTCGCCAATCGCCCGTCCTGGGAATACCTCTTTGGTCGAAATACTGGTCCACTCGCTGGTTGAGTCGCTGACGAAAGCCGACACGAACCGGGAAACTGATCCTTTTCATTTCATAGGGTCTTTCGTGCTGAAACCTGTTTGTGGCTGTTGAGTCACCGGTGAGGTCCAAAGGTCACCATACCGTCGATCGGATGGTGACCATTCTCAAACCCTGTTGCTACAGGTTGAATCACCGTAAACAGACGCGGCTAAAATTCGAGGACCGCCGGCGGGCGCCAGATCACCTACCGGCGATCACGGGTGCTCCCACCATTGCTGGTTTTCGGCTTAGCTTCACTGACGGTTAGGTTACGACCCTCCATCTGAGCTCCGTTGAGCTGCACTATCGCTGTCTCAGCAAATGAGCAGCACGGCGATTCTGGCAAGAGGTGCTTGGGGAAGTGCGCAAGAAGGCTGACGGATGGAACTCCTGTCAACTCTCGCCCGAACGATCGGTAACGACGACAATCCCGGTGTCAGTGACGAAGTTCAGTCGCCGGTCTTCGTCGATGTCGTAGCCAATCTCCGCCCCCTCAGCCACGGTGACCCCTTCATCCAGGATCGCCCTGCGAATCCTTGAGTTTCGCCCCACCACACAGTTGTCGAGGACAATCGAATCGTCGATTAGTGCCTCGCTGTTGACGCGGACGTTCCTTCCGAGGACTGAATTCCGGACGGAGCCTCCAACCACAATACAACCGCCCGAAATCAATGAGCCGATTGCCTGGCCGGCTCGGCCCTCGCCGTCATAGGTGAACTTCGCACAGGGGTCGGCATAACTGGCTGTTCGGACAGGCCAGCGAGGATTGTAGAGATTCAGTGAAGGCAGCGCGCTGCACAAGTCCATCTGGGCATCATAGTATGCCTGCAGGGTGCCGACATCCTTCCAGTACGCGGGTTCACCCCGGCGTACACAGCGGAATCTTCGAGTAGAGCGGGAACGATATCTCGGCCAAAGTCATGACTGCTGCCCGTTCTCTCGGAGTCGGATTGGAGTGCCTTCAGAAGCGTCGGCGCGGAAAAGAGATAGTTGCCCATCGACGCGTAGACCCTGTTCGGGTCGCCGGGAATCCTGGGGGCGTCAGGCCGCTTTTCGTGGAACGCAAGGATGTTCCCGTCCTCGGCGGATTCAATCACGCCAAAACTTGCCGCCAACCCCCCCTGCACAGGCATTGCGGCAACCGTGACCTCGGCCTGTCTCTTCTCGTGAAACTCAACCATCTGGCCGATATCCATCCGGTAGATGTGATCTCCGCCAAAGACCGCCACGATTTGGTCATCTAAATGGTCGATCAAATCCAGATTCTGATGGACGGCGTCGGCTGTTCCTTCGTACCACTTTCCATCGGGAGAGTGCTTTTGGGCAGGGACCGGGATGATGAATTGATCGTTCAGTATGTTGGCGAACTGCCAGCCGTGACGCAAATGTCGCAACAAGGATTGGCTCTTGAACTGAACCAGAACGTAAATGGAGTGGATGCCCGAATTGACGAGATTGCTCAAAACGAAATCGATGATCCGATACTTTCCCCCGATCGATATGGCAGGTTTGGCACGGTCCTTGGTCAGTGGAAGCAATCGTGTGCCCCTACCACCTGCGAGTACGAAGGCGATGATCCGACGTCGCATGGGGAAGGCTCCTCAGTATCGGCTTCGCTTCTTCCTGGAGCTCTTGGAAGATGCATCCAGCAAGAGATGTGCCAGCATGTCCTTGTCGGACACTGTCCGTGTCCAGGCTGTCCCGTCGATCGCGCCGGATGCTTGGAATTCGGCCTCCAATAGACGGAGGGAAATCCCCGGGCCTTCCTGGATGCCTATGTCATGTTTGCGAAACAGTGCGAGGTCGGCAGTAACGACCGCCTCCTTGTTCTCCTCACCGGAACGCCACACCTGGAACTTGAAGAATCGGATGTTGTGGGTCTGCTCGAAACCCTGATATCGAATCTCGTAGGGTTTGTTTCCAGCTCCGGCCAGAGACCCGGCCGACTCCTCGGGACGGACCTCCACTGCAAAGTCGGCAGTGCCCTTCTCGAGCTGAAAACTGACCAGTTGGCCGACGGTCAATCCTTCCGAAGTTCCGATTGTCTGCCGGTAGGTGAAGCGGAATTGGGTTGGCCCACTGTTGGTTGCGATGCGGCCTAGCGTCTCCGGCGTTGCCAGCTTCTCAATACGTCCGGTCATTAAAGTCTCCCTTGGCGGCGGCTCATCGATTCTGCTCTGGCCAGTGGACATAGTCCCGTGTGTAGTTGACGTCGGCTGATGTCCCGCGGGCGAAGTCCTGGTTCGCGAGAAGTTTCTTCGAGGTGGAGGACGCGTCAATTGACCAAGTGCGAGTATAGCACGTTGCAGCATTGCACCCCGCGCTGGGATAGGGTCCAATAGGTCCACCGCATGCTGCGCCAAAGTGCACGATTGAATCCAAACCTGAATCCCGCTAGGGTACCTTGAGAATGCGAGAGAGCAGGCTGCAATCTTTCGAAGAGGGACTTCTGGAGTTCTCCAATGAAGCCGTCGTCGTCGTAGACTCTCGTGCTGTGATCACTTCGTTCAATCCTGCCGCTGAACGAATCTTCGGCTACGCGAGGCAAGACATCTTGGGGTGCCCACTGCGAATCCTCATCCCTTTGTCGCTGAGGGCTCTGCACGATCGCCATGTGCAGGAGTTCGTTTCTTCGGGCGAAATCGGGCGAGAAATGGGAACTCGGGGAGAGATTGTGGGCCGGCGCAAGGACGGCTCTACCTTCCCGGCAACGGCTTCGATTTTCAGATTGGACCTGCCCGGAGAAGATTTCCTGCTGACGGCAATCCTCGAGGACCTATCTCCATACGAAGAGTACAGAGCACTGGAAGACAGCGTCAGAGCCTCGAGGCTCACTCAGCTTCACTTCTTTCCCGAGTCTCTGCCTGAGCTGGAAGGATTGGATCTTGCTGCGGTCAATATTCCATCAGACATGGTCAGTGGGGACTATTACGACTTTTTCAGCATTGTGGAAGGCCACTGGGGCCTGGTGATCGGCGATGTTGCCGGGAAGGGGATCTCGGCAGGTCTTATGATGGCGGCGTTTCGTGCTTCATTGCTGGCGGAGATCCGGAATAACTACTCCGTGACTGCGATCATGACGAAGGTGAATGACCTTCTTTGGGAAACGACTGCAGCCAATCGGTTCGTCACGGCGTTTTATGGAGTCTATGACGAACGGCACCGGATGCTGTCCTACTGCAATGCGGGACACAATTTCCCGATCCTTTTGCGGTCGGATGGCAGCCTTCTCGAGCTTGAGACAGGAGGCGTTCTACTAGGAGCTTTCCGTGGCAGCCGCTATGAAGAAGGTCACGTGTTGCTTTCACCCGGTGACCTGCTACTGCTCTATACCGACGGGCTTACCGAGGCTTTGGATAGGGATGGGCAAGAGCTTGGAAGAGCCGCCTTGGCTGAACTGCTCCGCGGGCTATCGACTCGGACGGCTTCCGAGATCGTGGATGGCCTCGTCGACTATGTTGCAGAAGAGTCGGCCGAGCTCCACCCTGCCGATGATGTCTCACTGATTGTGATGAAGATGGCCGACGATCGAGATGAGATGTCTCCGCGCCGACTAAGTCTGGGGGGATAAGACGATGAGGTCCTCGAGTTGACGCGAATCGAGGGTTCCGTGCTCTTGAAGGGCAGCGGCCAACCGTTCAACCGTATCTCTTCCACACTCCAGGATACTCCTGGCTTTCCCGTAACCCTGCAAGACAAGCCTCCGGACAGCCAAATCAATTCGGGCCGACGTCTCCTCGCTGACGTGCAGACTGCGGCTGACCTCCTTACCCAGAAAGACGGCTTCTGCCTGCCCTCCCAGACTCAAGAGTCCCGTCTCCTCAGCCATTCCCCATTCACAAACCATCTGGCGGGCCAATTCCGTCGCTTCACGCAAGTCGTCGGCTACGGCTGAGGTCGTACTGCTCAGGAAGATCTCCTCGGCACATCGACGGGCCATCAGAATTGCGATTGCCGACTCCAGGTGCTGTTTCGTGGATGTGTACTGATCATCTTCAGGTACCTGGACGGTCGTCCCCAAAACGCTGGCGCGGGGGACGATGGTGGCTTTCTGTACGGGGTCGGCTTCGGGCGACACCCAGGCAACCAAGACATGGGCCGCCTCACGATAGGCCGCGCTGGTTCTGTCCCGTGGACTGACCGTCAACGATCTGCGCTCCCGACCCATCAGGCAATTGTCTTTTGCTTCAAGGAAATCGGCCATCGTCACCGATCCTCGATTGAGCCGAGCGCCTCTGATCGCCGCCTCATTGACCAGGTTTTCCAGTTGGGCTCCGGAGAATCCCTGGGTGTTGCGCGCCAGAACCTGAATTTTGACATCTTCGGCCAGCGGGATCTTTCGCAGACGGATCCTCAAGATGCCTTCCCGCCCTCTGAGATCCGGCAACGCGACCACCACGTGCCGGTCGAAGCGGCCCGGACGCAGCAGGGCCGTGTCCAGGATGTCCGGACGGTTCGTGGCGCCAATGACGATGACGCCCTCGCTGGACTCGAAACCGTCCATTTCCGCGAGCAGTTGGTTGAGGGCTTGTTCGCGCTCGTCGTGTCCGCCGCCCAGCCCCGCCCCCCGGTGCCGTCCAATGGAATCGATCTCGTCGACGAAAATGATGCAGGGGGCATGCCGTCTGCCCTCCGCAAAAAGATCCCTGACGCGGCTGGCACCCACTCCCACGAAGATCTCCACGAATTCCGAGGCACTGATGCTGAAGAAGGGGACACTCGCTTCCCCCGCGAGCGCTCTGGCCAACAAGGTCTTTCCCGTCCCCGGAGAACCCGTGAGCAAGACACCTCGCGGGATCTTTCCTCCGAGCCGTCGAAACCGACTCGGGTCCTTCAGAAAGTCCACGATCTCCTGTAGTTCTTCCTTGGCCTCATCCGCCCCGGCGACGTCCGCGAACGTTACCTCATCCCGTCCCTTCGTCCACAATCTGGCACGGCTCCTGCCCAGCGAACCGTGGTCTCCTCTGGTGTTCCGCTTCAACCTGCGGTTCAGTGTGAACAGCACGAAGCCGGTGAGTAGAGCGAGTGGCAAGCCAAAAGTCAGCAGATAGTGCGTCCAGAAGGACCGGTTCCCATCCTCGATTTTGACGATGAGCCCCTGCGCAACCAGAGTGTCGGCCAGGGTCTTCTGAGAACCACGCGGGATGATCCCTTCAAAATCTTGCTCGGACTGCGAAGCGGAATCGAAAAATCTTCCCTCCAACCGGCTGCCGGTCAGAATCAGAGGCATCGAAGGCGTGCTCCTGAACACGTTCGCCGATGCCATCCGCACCAGCTCCGAGTAGTCGATCCGATGGACCTGGTCTTGCGGCCAGCCCTTCTCGATAATCCAGGGAATGATCAATGCGATTCCGGCGATCACGGCAACCAGCAGCAGTCTTCTCGTGCGTCTTGTCAACCGCAGCTCCTTCGCCGACCACGGCACACGTGCCTTCTCGCAACGATTCTTAGTTGAGGTCTGAACTGAACCCCGACCTCTATCCTGTCACAATCGTCTCGTCGGGGACGAATGTAAGATTCTCGAGCTGCAACTGCGGAAAATGATGGGAGGATTTCGCGGAGGTGCTCTCAAGAGCGACCAGACAGTCGCCCTCGGCGCCATCAGAGAGATATCGACCGCAGAATGAAGCTCTCTGTTCTGGTGTCATTGCTGAGCGGAAGAAGGGACAACCCGAATTGTTGCCCCTTCCCACTTGTCAGGCGCAGACTACCAGCGATTGCGACCGCCGCCGTAGCCGCCTCTGCCACCGTCGCCACCGCCGCGGGGAGCCTGCGGTTTCGCCTCATTGACGGTTAGAGACCGCCCTTCAACGCTGGTGCCGTTGACCTTGTCGATCGCGGTCTGGGCTTCTTCCTGAGAACTCATCTCAACGAAGCCGAAGCCTTTGGAGCGACCCGTCATGCGATCTGTGATCACGCGAGCCGACTCCACCGTACCATGCGGTGTGAACATTTCCTCCAACTGCTTGTCGGAAATGGAATAAGGTAGACCACCTACGTAGAGTTTTCTGCTGTTCATGTCTTCCTCCTGGAAAACGAAATGTTCTCAACCCTGGGATGTAAACCGCAGAAGAAGCAGAACATGGGTGAACAACAGAGGAACCACGTACTGGCCGGTCGTCTCTTGGGTATTTTTCACAAGGTGAGACTTGCTGAGGCCATCAGAATGATTTCTATAGTAGAGCTTCACCAGGAGACCCCAAACTGGTGAAACAGTTGAAGTCTATCCCTTTTCTCAACTGAAAGCAATGTATCGCTCCCTTCGCCGCCGCTGAACGAACCAGAACACGCCCCGCAGCCAAAGAGCGCACAACAGGCAACCAGAAGAGCGGCCTCAACATCGATCCGTCGCGTCAGCGCTCTCCGCCTCGCTGCCTGCAAACACGACGAAGATCTTCGACGCCGCCTCGGGGCCAAGATGAGCGGGGTTCCCCTCCTCGCCGATCCGGAGCGTCAGAGGACCACCAAAGGGCGCTTTCCCGACCAGCTTCAAGAAAGTCCCGGGACGCATTGAGAGCTCTCCCAGATAGCTGAGGAATTCCGGGCTGTTGTCCGTAATTCGCTGGATCCGGTAATCATCCGGTTCTGCATCGTCCAGTGGAATATCGTCGTCTTCCGCGACCGCCTATTTGGGTCGCAACGTAGAAATACCTCGGTCGAGGCCCCCTTGGCTCCTCTTCCGCCTCGAAACTCCCCAAAACGCGATTCCGAAAGCCGCATGACGACCCGACGTCTATGCATGCATCTCCGATGTGACCGATTGGGTCGAAATTGCACGCCGTCTCCTTGCAGGTCGGGAGAATGCGTTCCTTCCGCTGGAGCTGGCCCGGCCGAGGGCCCTTTACAGTTCAGTCTTGAGAAATCTCTTCGCGTCCTATATGTCGTATATGTTCCATATGTCTTATTCTTTCCCCCGGGGGAGCTTAGGAGGCGGAGGCATCGTCCACAAGTGAGTGCCCATATCCCAGATCGAGAGTCCGCTGCTGCACGGTATGAGTCCCGAATGGGCGGGGCGCTCGAGCAACTCCATCGGCTGGAGCCTCTCAGACGCCGGATCTCCTGGCTGCGTCTGGCGGCCTTTCTTTCGGCATCAGGAGCCTTCTTCGCCTATGCCTGGGTCCCGCACGTCGGGTTTCGTGCCGCCTGGGTGGTCGGCACAGTCTCGATTGCGGCGTTCGTGGCGCTGGTCGCCTGGCAGCGCCGGATTTCCCGTCGGATCACCACGTGGAAGAACCTGGTCGCGGCCTGCCGGCAGGGGCGGGCGAGGATCGACCGTCGCTGGCCGGAACTCCGGGAGATTGACGAGCCGTCGATCGACGAGGGGAGCGCGCTGGCCGCCGACCTCGACATCCTGGGCCAGGGATCGCTGTATCGGCTGACCGGTGGAGCCTACACGGTGCGCGGACGTCAGACCCTCGCCCGCTGGCTCCTGGTCCCCGCCGAAGCCGAAGAGGTGGTTGCCCGCCAGCAACTCGTCGCTGAACTGCGCGACCGCACCGACCTGCTGCTCGAAATGAGGAGTCTCACGGCCGAATTGAGCAAGACACCTGCAGATCCGGGACCTTTTCTGGCCTGGGCCGAAGGAGATCCCTGGCTTTCCAGCCATCGCGGGGTGCTGTGGGCGGCCCGGCTGCTCGGCCCTCTTCCCATCCTGCTGGGCGTGGGTGCGGCGCTGGGCTGGATCGACCCGGTCTTCCTGATCCTGGCGCTGGTAGTCAATCTCCTGTTCAGCAAGTTCTACGCGCCGCGGGTCCACCAAATCTTCGATGCCATCTCGGCACGCATGGGACGCGTCGAGCCTTACGCCGTCCTTCTTCGCTTCGTGTCGGGGCTCCAACTGGCCAGCCCGCGAGGACGGTCCATCCAGACACGTTTGAGTTTCGAGCAGTCCCCTGCGCACCTCCAGATGAAGAAGCTGGAGCGGCTTTCCAGCTTCACCGATCTTCGGCTTTCGACCGCCTTGCACCTTCCCGTTCAAATGGTCTCCCTCCTCGATTTTCACCTGCTGGCCTGGATCGAGCGGTGGCAGGTCCGGGTGGGTCCACGCATTGCGGGGTGGCTCGAAACGCTGGGGGAGTTCGAGGCGATCGCCGGCCTGGCGACTCTGGCTCACGACAACCCTTCGTTTGCGTTCCCCGAGGTGGCGACCGAAGGCACAGCCCGGTTCTCCGCACGGGGACTCGGTCATCCGCTGCTCGACCCGGCGACCTGCGTCAGGAACGACGTCGACCTTGGAGAGCCGGGAACGTTCCTGCTGGTCACCGGCTCCAATATGTCGGGTAAGAGTTCGCTGCTTCGCGGTATTGGACTGAATGCGGCTCTGGCCTGTGCCGGGGGAGCCGTCTATGCGGACTCCCTCTCTTTGACCCCCTTCGCGCTGGGCACGCGCTTTCGAGTGGTCGATTCCGTCACCGAGGGTGTCTCCTTCTTCATGGCGGAGTTGAAGCGGCTCAAACAGATCATCACGTGGGCGGAAGAGCGGGCGTCGTCCGGAGAGCCTCCGCTGCTCTTTCTGCTGGACGAGATTCTGCAGGGTACCAATATCATCGAGCGCCGCGTCGCCGTGGCGGCCGTTCTCAAGCGCCTCGTCGGGCTGGGCTGTCTCGGCGCCGTTTCCTCGCACGACCTCACGCTGGCTGAGGCGGAAGGCCTGGCGGAACACGCGA
Organism: Acidobacteriota bacterium; assembly: GCA_037388505.1. GTDB lineage: Bacteria > Acidobacteriota > UBA6911 > RPQK01 > JAPXNP01 > JARRKC01. The sequence goes on from JARRKC010000042.1 coordinate 11,274, forward strand.
AACCCGTCTATTTCACCGAGAGCTTTCGGGAAGGGAAGAAGGGAAGGGAGATGTACTTCGACTACAAGCTCCGTCCCGGCCTGGCGCCGACCACGAATGCTCTGGAACTTCTCAAACTGGTGGGTCTGGCTTAGACGCTGAAAAAGGCCCCGGAAATTAGAGCTAAGCGGCTCCCCAGGGCCTCACAACGAGGCTACTCTGTTTTCTATCAACAGGTTATCGTGGTTCGACCCCACTGACCTTCGCCTCAGTCGCCCGGCTACGCGGAGGACGGCTCGATGTTCTGGTTGACGTGGAAGAAGTTGTCCGGGTCATACTTGGCCTTGACCTGCTGCAGACGGGAGTAGTTGTCGCCGTAGCTGGCGCGAACCGGTTTCCGGCCCTCGTCCATCATGAAGTTGAGGTATCCGGCACCGAGCGTATGAGGATTCAGTGCTTCCCAGTAGTCCCGGGCCCACTTCGTAATCTTCTCTTTGTTCCGGGCCTCTGGATCGACTCCGACGATGACCATGGACCAGTTGGCGTCCCGCCTGTTCCAAGCCGTGTCCTTTTCACCAACACGGTGCACTGCTCCGTTGATGGGATAGAGATGCATCGCGGATTTTGGGGTCGGCAGTTCGGCGAACCGCGCGTGCTCGGTGATCGCCTCATCGGTCAACTCGCCGATGAAGCTGCCCTTCCAGTACCAATGGTCGCCGGGCGGGTAGAGTCCGTCGAACAGACTCTGTAGCATCGGATAGGGCATCGCTCCGGTGAACTCGAACAGTGGTTTGGCGACGTCGCGGGCCTGCTGGACGTATTTCCCAAACTGGTCCCGGGGCCCCGTATAACACCAGATGAGGCCGCATACGCCCCTCCCCTGGATCTCCTCCGGGAAAGGTGGGGCCGGCGGGACGGTCCCCGTCAAATAGAAAGCATAGACATCCTGAGGCGCCGACGGCAGCCACTCCCGATACCACTTCAGCGTCGGCTCCAGTTGCTCGATCGGCCAGAAGAACGGGCCGGCGATGACCGTGTCGACGGGATGCAGCCGGTATTCGAAGGAAGTGACGACGCCGAAATTGCCGCCCCCTCCCCGCAAGGCCCAGAACAAATCGGGATTCTGGCGCTCGCTGGCATGAACCAGGCGCCCGTCGGCCAGCACGACATCGGCGCTCAGCAGGTTGTCGACCGTCAGACCATGCTTGCGGGTCAGGTAGCCATGTCCACCGCCCAACGTCAGTCCGGCAACTCCGGTCGATGCAATGATGCCGCTGACCGTCGCCAGACCGAAGGCATGGGTGGCATGGTCGACGTCTCCCCAACAGCAGCCGGCGTCGACTCGTACCGTCCGTGCGTCAGGATCGACGCGAATGCCCTTCATGGATGAGAGATCGACGACGAGCCCGTCGTCGACAAGGGCCAGGCCGGGACCGTTGTGGCCACCGCCGCGGATAGACGTATCGAGACCCCGATCGCGGCCGAAGTTCACGGCGGCGATCACATCCGCAACATTGGCACACCTCGCGATCATGCGTGGGCGCTTGTCGATCATGGCGTTGAAGATCGTGCGGGCATGGTCGTATTCCGGATTGTCGCGCAGTATCAATCGGCCCCGGAGGGAACTCGCAAACTGTTCGATTTTGGAATCTTCAGACATGGCAATCTCCTCGAGGTTGGAACGGCCGCCTGATGATTCTCCAGACAGTGGGGACCGGAGAGGCGGCACCTACATTGTCTTCTCGACGGAAGGGGTTTGAAACCACGCTATCACACTGAAGAACGCGGCCTCAAGCGGTCCCGACCCCGGGCTTCTTCGGCCGAATCCGACATCAATCGACACCGGGACCTCGCACTTCTGCATTGTGCCGCAGATTATCACACATATCGAATAATAGTCATCTATTTGACAAGGAGGGTAATATAGTGAACCGCTTTTTGGCAACGGGAGCCGCGGTGTATCTGGGTCTGATGGGCATCAGCTGTCTGAGGGCCCAGGACGGGCTGATGCCCGAACTCACTTCCATTGAGAAAGGGCTATGGGCGGCGTGGAAGAACGCGGATCCGGCGCCCTTCGAGAGCCACCTCGCCGATGACACGGTGGGTGTCGGCGTGCATGGTGTCAGTACCGGGAAGCAAAAGGCGATCGAGGCGACTCTCCGGGGACATCCGTCGGCTCACCGTGGCCGCTGGCGCGCGCTTTCCAGCTTCAGGTCGGGTGAATCACGGACGACGAGTCTCTCGACGTCTGTGAACTTCGTCGGTGCGAGGCCCGGGGCGGCCTTCGCCTTGACATTGTCGATCTCCAGTCCCTGGACGTCGTCCGCCACGATCGCCGGACGCATCTCGGTTCCCTTGTAGGTCATGTGGATGTCCGCCAACTCCAGTCCCTTGACGTGACGGGCGTACAGACCATAGGAGGGGATACCCGAATGCAGCGGTTCGGGATAACCCTCCTCATCTTCGGGAGGAACAAGATCGGCATCCGCCTTCGTGCCGCCGCCGTGGTAGATGAGTTGAATGTTCTGGAGCCGGACGTTTTCGATCGAATGTCCGGGTATCCCCATGACCATGATGCCGCTGTTCGGCCTGTTACCCGACGTCTCGGCGATGATGTTCGATATCAGAATGTTGCGCACCGTGCTGGTACCCACGCTGTCGACGGGTCCACGGTTGCGGCGGCCCAGCCGGATGAAGATCGGGGAGACCCAATTGTCCATCATCGTGATGTTGTTGATGGTGATGTTCTCCAGGATCCCGCCGTCGACCTCCTCCAGGGCGAGACCCAGGCACTCACGGAAGACGCAGTTCGAGACGGTGATGTTCCGGAAACCGCCGTTGGCTTCGGTCCCGAACTTGATGCGCCCGTAACGCCGGCCGCCCGGGTTCGGCTTCATGGTGCCGTCGAGCAGCGTCCCTACCTGGAAGCCGGAGACCATGCAGTTGGTGATGGTCATGTTCTCGGTGATGACCTTCCGGCCCAGCGCGAAGGAACTCTTGGGACAGATGCCGTCATCATTGGGAGAGTTGACGCGGCAGTTGCTCACCATGACGTTGCGGCAGCAGTCCAGGTCGATTCCGTCGCGGTTGGTGTCGATCGTGACGTTGTCGATGGTCAGACCATCGCAGCCGGTGGTGATGATGGCGAAGTGACCGCCTTTGAGGATCGTGAAGTCCCGCATGATGATGTTGCGGCAGAGCTTGAGGGCGATGGCCTTGTTGCCGTGCCGGTCGGGTTTCTCCTGGGCCACTTTCCTGGCGTTCTCATGATGATGCCAGTCGGCGAACCCGCTGATCTGGTCCTGGGGGCCGTCGTCGATGGCGAGCCCGCTGCCGTCGATCATCCCAGGCCCGCTGATCGTGATGTTCTCCAGGTTCTCACCGTAAATCAGGCTGTTGCGGAAGTAGGTGTGTCCTCCGTCCTGATAGGCGGTACCCGGGAAGTCCTCGATGGCATCATAGACGCCCTTGCGCCAGTCGGCGGCCAGGATTTTGGAGCCCTGCGCAAAGTAGAGATGGACGTTGCTCCGGAGATGGATCGTGCCGCACAGGTAAGTGCCCTGTGGGAAGAAGACCGTCCCGCCGCCGGCGTCTGCCGCTGTTTCGATCGCCTTGTCGATGGAGGGACTGTCCAGCGTCGTCCCGTCGCCCGTCGCACCGTAGTCGCGGACGTCGTAGTACGAGGCCAGCGGACCCGCGGGCTGCAGTGCGTTCAGGGACCCGATCGACCCCAACATGAGCAGCCCCACCAGGGCGACCAGCCCTGCGCCAAGCACGTTGCGAGTCGTTTTCCGGATCTTCATCAGTCCTTCTCACCTCCGCGCTGAAAACCGCCGGGCTCGGCGGGCTCGAAAGACCGGGTCCCGCGATCCCTTCGAGCGGGCACAGCCAGTCGACGCTAGTCCGTCATGTGCGAGGTTGTCAAGGGCGGAACACATTCCTTTCCTGGATGTGCAGCTTCCTGCAGTCCGGTCCGGCTGTTACTCGGTCGGCGAGAGCGCGCTGATTCCCGGATAGTATTTCTCCATGCAGTCCGGGCACACTCCATGCGTGAAATCGGCGTCGGATCGGTCTCGAATGTATTCTTCGACACTGTGCCAGCTCTCATCACCGGCGCGGATTCGCTTGCAGAAGGCGCAAATGGGAAGGAGTCCCTCCAAGCGCCCAGCGTGTGTGGCGATCGCTTCGGCGAGGAGCCTCATTCGATCGACCACCAGGATGACCATCCCCAGCACGACCAACATCTGCAGGCCCACGAGAAGGCCGACCGCCAGTGGGTAGGCGGCATGGAAGGCGAGGAGGACAGGCAACCCCAGAGCGGACACACCCCAGGCAGTCAGGCCCCATCCGGCCAGTCTCCGACCCTCCAGTGATTCGCTGGGCGTGAGCCTGAGGATCATGTGTCCCGACCACAAGAGCAGAACGGCCCTGAGGGCGGAAGAGAAGAGAAACGCCCCCGGGAATTGTCGCTGTAGCAGCACGATGGAACAGAGCCAGCCTAGAACGAAGACACCCAGGACATAGAGGTTCCAGCGCCGAAAGCGGTATCCGGCGAACCGGTAGATGCCGCACACCAGGAGAACGAACCCAGCCAAATGCAGGAGGTCGCCGAGCAGGTAGAAGTCCCAGAGCCTCGAGGTTACCGTTCCTGTCCAGGCCAGAAAGCCCGCACCGTGCAGGAAGTAGGCCAGGGCCCAGTAGCCCGGTCCGACTTCATTCGTGGCGGCCTTTCGGAGAAAGAGAAGGGCGAGGCCGACAAAGACGAAAAGAACGGTATACCCCAGGAATGCCTGGTACAAGGAAGGCAGAACCTCGAGCGCTCTGGCCGAGGTCATCTCTGAGATTCGCCACACTCCAATGTCCCCCCGGTGAACATTGTCCTGAGCCGGGCCACGTTTGTCGAGCCCCCCACTCGTCATTTGTAGGCCGACCGGTCCGCTCCGCTTCAGTTTGGTGACCGCGCCGAGTATGATCCGGGTCTGATGAACGAAGCGGAGCGAAACTCAGAGAAGACGCCACAACGTGTCTGCCCCTGGTGGCTCGCGTTTACCTTCGACAACGCGCTCAGAAGGCTCTTTCATAGGCCCGAAGTTCTTCTCGGCAGTCTGGTCGGGGAGGGTCAAACGGTTCTCGATCTGGGCTGCGGGATGGGTTACTTCTCGATTGGAATGGCCCGTCTCGTGGGGGAGAAGGGAACCGTGATCTCCGCCGATCTCCAGGAGCAGATGCTCGAGAGGGTGCGAGCCAGGTCGGCAAGAGCGGGTTTGGCCGGTCGCGTGAAGACCCACCTCTGCGAGGCCCACAGAATCGGCCTCGAGACTCCAGTCGATTTCGCACTGGCTTTCTGGATGGTCCATGAGGTTCCCGACCAGAGTGCTCTCTTCAAGGAACTCCACGCACTGCTGCTACCGTCGGCATCGCTGTTCATCGTCGAGCCGAAGCTCCATGTCAGCGGAGCTGCCATGCGGGAGACGGAACGTCTGGCGGAGTCCGCCGGTTTCAGGGTCGAGTCTCGTCCTCGAGTCAGTCTCAGCCGGGCCGCACTTCTCGGGCGGGACTGAGGCCGGAAGCCTGCTTTCCTTGTCGCAACCGATCAACGTCGAAGCTTGAAGTTCACGGTCGCTACGGCAGGCATGTCTTCTCCGAGAGTTTCCCCGTCGCTCGTCTCGAATCTCCACTGTCGGACCGCCGTCGCCATGGCTTTCGCCAGTGCGGGATGGGGGCAAGAGATGAAGATGAGGCGCGTGAGGTCCGGCTTTCCATCCGCAGAGAGGAAGTACCAAAGCGTTACGGTTCCTTCGAGACCAAGGTTTTGAATCTCAGGCGGGTATTTAGGCATAACGCCAGATCCAGCCTTCAACCTGATTGGGATTGGCTGCTTCGGTGCTGGAAAGCCAAAGTCGAGAGGAACTGCCTGGAGTGGCGTAAGCACGAAGAAAAGGGACTGGTCGCCGCTCGCCCTGGTTTCGATGAGCACCGACGACTCGGTCGGCAAATCGAACTGCAGAGAGCCTTTCCAGACGTCGCGACAGTCCCCCTTGAGTTCCAGCCGAGAGGGGCCTTCCTTTTCGCTCGCCAGTCGGACACGGTAGTCGAGGTCCGTCAGTTTGTTCCTGCGTCGCAGCCATTTGGATTTTGAAGCTGCGGGCCCGCCGACATTCACGGTCCAGATGTCCCGGAATCCCAGCTGGCGGGGCAGTCCCTGGAACGCCAATGAAGCGGACGGATCTCCCAGGAGTCCGCGAGAGAATCGAATCGGAAACTCGGCATTCGGCAGGTCCGTCCGATGCAGATCCTGCCCCTTCGGTATGACGGCAACCGGGGAACCGGAGAAGGCAATGATGTTCAGAACGACATCTCCGGGTCTGTAATTCAGTCCCTGGGACGCTTCGTCTTTGCCTTTCGCTACCGGCAGAGAAATCCACATGGACAGCAGAAATCCAACGATAGGTATGAGCGTCCGCAGTTTTGTTCCAGTTGAACCATGGATCCTGTGTTTCATCGTTCCTCTGCCGTTCCCCCTGCCTCCGAAGGTCATCCAATCAAAAACAGTAGGCAGCGTTCGGGAGGATACCACTCGAGTTCGACCTTTTGAAAATATCGTCGGCGAGTTCTACGACACGGGAAGGAATCCAGGATTCGATCTACCTCCAGATGGGAGCGCGAATGCCGTGTTCCGTTCGTGTTGCCGCACGATCGGATCGATGTTACTTTCTCCCTGCATTCAGCCGATCGCCAAAGGACTTAGGTATGACGAAAACGGTACGAACCTGTCTCTTCCTCCTCTCTTTGTCTTCTCTTTGGGGCGGTATCATCGCCCCGTTCGGTCAAGGCGCGAGTCAGCAGCTCTTCGCTCAGTCGATGGCGCCCAATCCGTTCAAGGCACGAGTCGACCCGAACGCCAAGGTGACCTACCACAATCCCGTGATCCCCGGGTTCTACTCCGACCCGAGCGTCGTTCGAGTCGGCGAAGATTACTACCTTGTGACCAGCACGTTCGAGTACTTCCCGGGCATCCCCGTGTTCCACAGCCGGGACCTGATCCATTGGGAACAGATCGGCCACGCCATCGACCGTCCCGCTCAGTTGCCTCGGGGGATGAACGTCTTCGCGTGCACCCTCCGGTATCACGACGGGACGTTCTACGTGATCAATACCAACGTCGGACGAGGCGGCAACTTTTTCGTCACGGCTACGAACCCGGCCGGTCCCTGGTCCGATCCGATCTGGGTCGATGTTCCCGGCATCGATCCCGACCTGTTCTTCGACGATGACGGCAAGGTCTACACGATCGGCTCGACCTTCAATCTCTACCAGATCGACCCGAAGACCGGCCGGCTCCTGACGGAGGGAAGAAAGGTCTGGGCGAGTACGGGCGGGCGGTACGCCGAAGGCCCTCATATCTACAAAAAGGACGGCTGGTACTACCTGATGGCGGCCGAAGGTGGAACGGAAGAGGCCCATTCGGAGACGATCGCCCGGAGCAACGACATCTGGGGTCCCTACTATAGCTTTCCCGCCAACCCCATCCTCACACACGTCAATGCCGCGGGGCAGCAGAATCCCATACAGGGAGTAGGACACGCCGATATGGTCCAGGCCCAGGACGCCTCCTGGTGGATCGTCTTTCACGGGTACCGCACGGTGATCCCGGGAGGCTTTCACCACACGCTCGGCAGGGAAACGTGTCTGGCCCCCGTTTCCTGGCCAAAGAACGGGTGGCCGGAGGTGAACGGCAACGGGACGGTGACGGTAGACATGAGGGTGCCCACTCTTCCACAGCACCCTTTCCCCGAAAAGCCCTCCCGTGTGAATTTCGACGACAAGCTGGGTCTGGAATGGAACCACGTCCAGAATCCCGAAACGGATCGCTACTCGCTGGATGCGCGCCCCGGCTTCCTCAGGCTGAAGGGATCCGCCTTGACTCTGGGTACGCGCGACGGTTCGCCCACATTCGTCGGGCGCAGGCTCCAGGACATGTACTTCACTTCGACGTCCCGGATCGAGTTCGATCCCGCCCATGAGAACGAAGAGGCGGGCATGGTCCTCCTCAACAATGGGACGGATTTCGATCTCTTGATCAAGCGCTCGAAAGGAAGAAGGGTCCTGGTCGCGCGTCTCGAGTTCGGTTCGGTGGCTCATGAATCGGACGAGGTGGTCCTGGCACCCGGCCCCGTCAATCTGCGCATCGAGGGAGCGCGTTCGGTGTTCCGTTTCTCCTACGCCCAGGGTGACGGGGACTATCAGCCGATCCAGGAAGTGAGCGCCCGGTATCTGAGCTCGGAGACCATCGGCGGTTTCACCGGCACCTATGTCGGGTTGTACGCGACCGGAAACGGGCAGCCTTCAGCGACCGATGCCGACTACGACTGGTTCGAATACGTGGCGAACGAGCCGCCGCAGTAGAGTGAGAGCCCCTCTGGAGAAGGCAGCAAACAGGTGCCGGGAATGAGGATGATGACCGCGGCTCCATCCGACGCCGAAGGCGTCTGTGGAGTGCGGAAGCTCGCTTCCGCTTTCGATTCGTCGCGGTGTCCCAAGCAGCGGCCGCCCGGGCGCCGAGAGCAACCGGTTCGAGCGACAGGCCAGCCGTCACCCCCGGCGGTCGTGGAAGCCGAGGAGGAGATCGAGGTCGAGCCGAAGTGGGAGGCAGTGCGGAACGATGGGGCCTCCCCGCGAAAAGCGGCAGCAAGCTGCTCGCACTCCAAGGCGGCTTCGCCGCAGTCTCAACCTCCGGAGTGCTGCGCTCGCCTACATATTTCGTTGAAATTCCGGTCACCAAGTCGGAGAATGGCGCTGTGAGCAAGACTCGGGCCGGCTTGGGTTTGGCGGTACTGATCTTCTCCGTTCACCGGGAACACCGCCTGGTCACCTGCCGGAGTGTGAATCGTGGACGCGGGCAAGGCACCAGCTTCTTCGGCGCCTCACTCGTGATCCCGGTAGGAACCTGCCCCGCAGACCCGCTGACGTTGGTCCTGAAACCGACGGAAGCCTGCCCCTAGGAAGGGGGTGCTCGATGATGAGAGTCGCACGATGGATCTTCTGGGGCGTTGCTCTCCTGATGTGTCTGATTGGTTGCAGCCGCGGCGGTGAGACCGCCGAGTTGCGGGTCACAGCCGGCGAGCCGGTGCCGGAGCAGGCTCTCGAGAGCCGTATGCGGCAGCATGCCGTCCCGGGCATGAGCATCGTCGTGATCCACTCGGGAGCGATCGATTGGGCGAAGGGTTATGGCGTGCGGAAGGCCGGGGAAGGGGCCGCCGTGGATAGGGACACCCTGTTTCAGGCTGCATCGATTTCCAAGCCGGTAACGGCGGCTGGGGCCCTTCGACTGGTCGAATCGGGTGTTCTCCAACTGGATCAGGACGTCAATGAGGCGCTCCGCTCATGGAAAGTCCCCGAGAACGATTGGACCGGGAAATCACCGGTCACTTTGCGTCGCCTGTTGAGTCACTCCGCCGGAATGACCGTCCACGGTTTCCCGGGCTACGGTGAAGGTGCGGCACTGCCGACGCTCATCGAGATTCTCAATGGAGAAGGGCCGGCGAATACGAACCCGATCCGAGTCGACATCGAACCTGGAAGGCAGTTCCGGTATTCGGGCGGAGGCTATACGGTAGTCCAGCAGCTGATGATGGATGTCACCGGGCGGGAATTCCCCGGGCTCATGTCCGACCTGGTCCTGGAACCGGTCGGAATGAAGCACAGCACCTTCGAGCAGCCCCTTCCTGAAGCACGGCGCTCGAGGGCGGCGGTTGCCCACGGTGAGAGCGGGAAACCGCTAACAGGATCGTGGCACACCTACCCCGAAAAGGCCGCCGCCGGCCTGTGGACGACACCGAGCGATCTGGCCAAATTCGCCATCGAAATCCGGCGGTCCTATCATGGGCATTCCGAGAGGCTCTTGTCGCAACGCCTGGCCCGGACGATGCTGACGCCAGAGCTGGGTGACTACGGGCTCGGCTTCGCGCTGCCCAGCGCCGGGGTGTTTCGATTCCAGCACGGCGGTGGCAACGCCGGCTACCGATGCGGTCTCGTTCTGTCCGTGGAGTCCGGAGACGGAGTCGTCATCATGACCAACTCCGACTCGGCAGAACCTCTGATGAGTGAGGTCATCTCCGCCATCGCGACGGCGTATGGATGGAGGATGAAATGACAGGGCTCTTCCGTCCCCTTGAAGTGGGGGCCTCTCCATAGAAAGCGGCAGCAAGCTGCGCCCACTCCAAGGCGGCTTCGCCGCAGTCTCCCTCCCCGAAACAGGCGCCTCACCGAAATCGAGCGTCACCTCACCTAGCCGGTCTTCCGGTCTTCCTCGATGATCCGGGCTCCTTCGGTCCAGTCCGCGTAGACCTGCCACTCTTTGATCCTGTCGTTTTCTACGATGGCTTTCCATGCTGCCGGCATTTCGATTCGGTTCTCCGGCACCAATCCGCGATTGCCGTTGTAGGTTCCGCGGGCGGTTCCGTGAGCCATCACCAGGTTGCCTTCCTGAAGATATCCGTCGACCTCGTTTCTGTAGTCAGGGAACATCTGGAAGAACCCGCGCCATCCCTCCGCCATCCCGTCCAATCCCGTGACGACCGTTCCTCCCGAATCGATGAACTTGTGATCCTCCGCCATCAGGCTAATCAATCCTTCGACATCGCCGGCGTTGATCGCTTCGGTGAAAGCCCGGACAATTCGGATCTCGCTCGTTTCCATCGTTTCACCTCCTGCACTAGCTCCCAATAGACCTTCCTCACGGATCCTATGCCGGAAGTTTTCCTTCCGCCAGTCGGGCGACTCACTCCCGGGATCCGCACAGCAGATTGGCTCGGGCACCCATCGCCCCTGGACTCTACATTCCATTGCTCTTCGTGGGAAGTTCAACTGCTGACGCGAGAGTTGGGCGACTACGGGCTCGGCTTCGCGCTGCCCAGCGCCGGAGTGTTTCGATTCCAGCACGGGGGCGGCAACGCCGGCTACCGATGCGGTCTCGTTCTGTCCGTGGAATCCGGAGACGGAGTCGTCATCATGACCAACTCCGATTCGGCGGAACCGCTCATGGGGGAGGTCATTTCCGCGGTCGCGGAGGCGTACGGGTGGAGGGCTGAATGACGTGGCGCTGCGTCGTCGTCACAGGTTGCCCTGCACTTGAAGGTGGATGAGATCCAGGCTTTGGATCGCAAAGGCGTTCAACAGCTCGATCACCGCAAATGGTGTGGTTTGTCCATCGGTGGAATGCTGCTCGGCGTCGTCCAGCAGTGAGAGCAGCGGGGTCTTGCTGTTCTGTGGCACCGCCAGGGCCTGGACATCGGCCCTCAGCGCAGCGAACTTGGGCGCCAGATTCGTTGCCGCCTGAGCAGTGGCCGTCATCGAGAGAACGACCAAAACGGCGGCCCGATGAAGTGCAGTCATAGAAACCTCCTCGGCCCCGGCCGATGCCGGTGCCGATCAGTTGGCTTTGAGTACCCGAGTCACGACGGGCAGAGTAGCGAGGACCAGCCCGGTCTGCTGCAACGTCGTCACTGCGATGGGGCCCGTGGCTGTGATTTGCAGGGAGCCTTTTCGTGATTCGTGGCCCAGCAGGTCTGAGACGAAACGCGCCGTCTGCTGACCTGGACCCAGCGTGAACGAGGTGCTCCTCTGGGTCGTCCCGTCTTCTGCCAGTTCTGAAACGTACACTTTGACGGGGTTCGTCGTGATGACATTAACCGCCGCGATCCCGGTGCCCGTGCCTGCAGTCTGATCGAAGAAGAGAGCGAGATTTCGACGTGGGCCGGCTGACTCGACCGCCGCCTGGGTCACGAGCGCTCCGCCGTTTCGAATCTCGAACAGAGCCTGAGCCGCGACCGGACGATCAGCCGTCAGTCTGGCCCACCCTACGCTCGGCGACCCGGCCTCACCCGGGGTGGCCAGTCGAAGCGATCCTCCCGGAGGGACGGTCACGCTGACGTTGGGACCGGTCAACTCATTGAGACTGAGAGCCCAGGTCGTTCCGTTGTCTCGGTAAAGGGCCAGAGAGACCTGGCAGGATTCGCTTCCTGGATTCATCACGAGGAAAATGGTGCGCAGGCCTCCTCCATCGCCGACCTCCGGGAAGAATTGATCCGTTGAGGGCAACCCGCCCGCCAGAAGACGTAGCTGCAGCGAAAGCGCTGCGACGAAGAGAAGCCTGCGTCTATCGAGCACACCGCCCATAGACACCTCCTTGACGGCGCGTCATGAGAAAGCGCGCCTCATTGCGCCTCACTATACCGTGTCAAGTGTTGCCAGACAAGACAATTTGCACGTTTTATTGCCAAATAAGCCAAGGCTATCCTCTCTCCATTTACGAGGATCGCCGTGTAAAGCCGTTGATTCCTGGGCCACTGTCTTCTAGAATCGGGGCGTACCTTCAGGCGAATTCAGGGGGAGATGATCCGGGAGGTCCGCAATGCGATCCAGACTGTCCTTCCGACGTGTCCCCTGGCGCGCCTTTCTTCGCCGGCTTGCTTGGCTCATCGTACCCGCAGCGCAGTTAGCAGTATGGGGCTCCGTCCCGCTCGTTGCGGAAACAGCGGCCATCCTCACGGCTCCAAAGAAACTGCACGCTGGAAGCCCCTCATCCTTTACCTTGACCCTCCTCGATGCCCAATCGAGGGAACCGGCCTCGGGACAGGTCGCGGTGCGATTGAGGTCGACCGACGGTGCGCTCATCCAAACGGTGTACTCGGGACTCATCAACGGCAGGAACCGGGTCGAGTTCGACGTTCCTTCGACAACCTCGGGCAGCGTCGTCCTGTCGGCCGAGGTGGCCGGGATCGGACAGCCGCTCGAGATCGATTCCGTCGTCGATCGGTCCCCTGCGGTCCTGATCGAGACCGATAAGCCGATCTACAAACCTTCCCAGACGATTCACGGGCGAGTCGTCCTGCTCGACAGCCGGTTGCGTCCGGTGGAGGGAGACGTGGAGGTGACCATCCACGACGCCAAAGGCATCCGGGTCGCCCGTTTCGATCTCGAGGCGGATCGCTACGGCGTCGCACCCTTTTCGCTCGAGCTGGCCAGCGAGTTGAACCTGGGAACCTGGAAGGCGCGGGCCAAGAGTCAGGGCGCCGAGAGTCTGCGCGATATTCGGGTCGAGGAGTACACGCTGCCTCGCTTCGAGATCGGAGTGGAGTTCGAGAAGCCCTGGGCGCTGGTCGACGAGACGGTGCGGGGGAGTGTGGACGCCCGCTACTTCTTCGGTAAGGCAGTTCAGGGAACGGCGTGGATCCGGGCCAAGCGATGGATCGGCGAGTGGCAGGAGTACGCCGAGGCGGAAGGCGCGCTCTCCGATGGGCATATGGCTTTCGAGCTCCAGCCTGTTGAATTCGTCACCGGGACGGTCGAGGCCAGCGGACAGGGAACGGTCTTGATCGAGGCCGGTGTTACCGACTCGACGGGTCATGAGGAGTCGACCAGCGAGGTGCTGACCATCACCCAGGCACCGGTGGTGGTCGCCCTGATCCCTTCGTCGAAAGACCTCAAGCCGGGAATTCCGACCGACCTGCTGGTTCAGACCGAAACACCCGAGGGCTCTCCCCTCGGTCAGCATGTGGATGTCGAGGTCGAATTCTTCGACTGGAACCAGCACAGACTCAAGACGCGAGAATTCGCGCTCGAGACCCAGGGCGGAAGCGGACACGTGTTCATCGATGCTCCCGAAAACGCTGCCTATGCGAACATTTCGGCCGAAGCCGTACGGGACGCACATCGAACGCGGGTCGAGATCTATTTGGGCAGCGCCTACTCGAGCTCGCGCAGTTTCCTGGCATTGAACAGAGTGGGATCCGATCCGGTGACCGTCGGTGACATCGTCTCCTTCTCGACGGCCTCGACCGAGCCGGGCACCGTCTACTACGAAGTCTTCGCTTCCGGGCGCACCGTCCTGTCCGATGCCGTGGAGAGCGAAAACTTCCAGTTTCCGGTGACGGCCGAGATGGTGCCCCGAGCCAAAGTCGTCGCCTATCGGATCGGTACCAACAACGAAGTCGCCGCCGACAGCGTGAGCTTTGCGGTCGGTCTGCCGGTTTCCGTCTCACTCAGCGCCGGCTTCGACGCCGCGCAGGTTCGTCCCGGTGATCCGGTCGAGGTGACTCTGGACGCGGGGACGAACGGTCCGGTTCTGCTCGGCGTCTCGATCGTGGACAGATCGGTACTGGCGCTCGGCGAGAGCCGCCTCCACCTGGCGTCGGTGTTCGAGGAGCTGGAGCGCCGCTTCCTCGAACCCCAAATCGAGATCCACGAAGGAGAATCGGGCGAAGGACCGCCCTTTGGCTTCTCCGCTGAGTCGCCCGGCGCACTCGACGTGATCAACGAGGCCGGCCTGGACGTCGCTACGACACCCAACCTCCAGATCGACTCCGGGCAGGATTGGTTCTTTGAAGGCGTCGGTGGAGGCATCGGGCCTCCGCCACCAATCAGTCCTCTCCCCGGTACAGCCGATACCGGCAGCGGGCCCGCACAGGTGCCGCCTCGCCTGCGACAGTTCTTCCCGGAGACCTGGGTCTGGGAGCCGATCCTCCTTAGCGACGACACGGGCAAGGCGACGTTGACCCTGACCGCCCCTGACTCGATCACGAGCTGGGCTCTCGCGGTGGTCGGCACGACACCGGACGTCTCCGGAGACGAAGCCGGCATCCTCTTCGGGGAAAGCGAGCTGACGGTATTCCAGGACTTCTTCGTGGAGCCCTCTCTTCCCTATTCCGTGGTGCGGGGTGAATCGTTCCAGGTGAAGGTCGACGTCTTCAACTACCTGGATCAGCCACAGTCGATCGGACTGGAACTCAAGGGTTCGGAAGGGTTCGAGATTCTCAGTCAAAACGAGCTGGCGACCACGGTGCCGGCCAACAACGCCTCGTCCGTCGAGTTCCTGATCCAGCCGACCGCCATTGGCGATTTCCCGCTCGAGATCACGGCGATCGGCAACTCGGCAAGCGACGCGGTGCTGCGGACCCTCAAGGTCATTCCTGAAGGAGTCCAGACGGAGCGGATCGAAAACGGAGTGATCGAGTCCGGCCAGTCCGTCCCTCTGGACGTTCCGACGATCCCCGGCATGGTTCCAGACTCGTTGCGGACGATTCTCTATCTGAGCCCGAGCCCTGTCGCCCAGACGATGAAGGGCGTCTCCGATCTGCTCGGAATGCCTTACGGCTGCGGCGAGCAGAACATGATCTTCCTCGCTCCGGACATCGAAATCCTCAAGTACCTGCGGGAGATCGGTGAGCTCGCTCCGGAAATCCGCGCCGAAGCCGAGTACTACATCACCGTCGGATATCAACGGGAACTGACGTTTCGCTCGGACGATCTCGGCTTCGCAGCGTTCGGAGGAGAGCAGGGAAGCCTGTGGTTGACCGCCTTCGTGCTGTCGACCTTTTCCGAGGCCCGCGAGGTGAGGGATATCGACGAAAGCGTCCTCAGCGGAGCTGCGGCGATGCTCATGGCTCGTCAACTGAACGACGGTTCCTACGAGACCGACGATTTCCTGATTCACAAGGATATGGACGGAGGGCTGGCCAACCTGTTCGCCATGACCGCCTACGTCGCCAAGGCCCTGGCCGAGTACGGGGGCACCGAGGTCGGACCTTCGGTCCTGGCTGCGGGGGGCTATCTGACAGCTCACCTCACCGACGTTTGGGACGATCCCTACTCGCTGGCGCTTGGGGCTGTCTGTCTTCAGCAGGTTCCCGGCTTTGAGGATGCCGCCGAAGGGATCATCGATCGTCTGCTGCAATTGGCGATGACCGATGAGACGGGGATGTACTGGACCCCTTATCCCGTCGAGACCACGGGCTATGCCACCGTCGCCCTGCTGAATTCCCACCAATCCGTGGGCAGGCCCGAGGCTCAGAGCGCCGTCGACTGGCTTTCCACACAGCGCAAT
Source organism: Acidobacteriota bacterium (assembly GCA_037388505.1). GTDB lineage: Bacteria > Acidobacteriota > UBA6911 > RPQK01 > JAPXNP01 > JARRKC01. The sequence continues at coordinate 27,136 of JARRKC010000042.1, forward strand.
TCGCTGGGTGGGTACGGGTACTCGACCCAGGACACGGTCGTCGCACTGCGTGCCCTTTTCGAAGCCGCTCGCAAGCTGCACCGAGATCTCAACGTGGAGCTGTCGATCCTGGAAGGCGACCGCATCCTCCATACCACCGTGGTGGACGAGTCCAACTTCGACGTCCTCCAGCAGTTCGAGCTGCCCAGCGACGGAGGACCTTACACATTGCAGTCGGTCGGGACCGGTTCGGTTGGCTACCAGTGGGCTCAACGCTTCAACTTCCCGGGGCAGTTCCTTCCGCCCTCATCCGACATGACGCTGTCGGTCGATTACCTGTCCGACCATGTCGAGGTGGATGATCTTGTCGACGTGCAGGTCTCAGTCGAGTACACGGGACCCAAAGCCAAAACGGGCATGGCCATCGTCGATGTCGGCGTTCCCACCGGATTCGAGGCCGTCTCGGATTCTCTCGACGCGCTCCGGACAGAAGACGTGGTGTCACGCGTAGAGGTCGCCGGGCGAAAAATCATTTTCTATCTCGACGAGTTGGTGCGGGGAACACCGGTGCACTTCGGATTCCAGGTCCGGGCTCTGTTCCCGGTTCGAGCCGAAGGACCCGTTTCGAGCGCCTATGAATACTATGACTCGAGCGCACGTGCCTACGATGTTCAAGAGGAAGTGCGTATCGACGAGCCGCCGGAGATCACGTCGGTGTCGACCGAAGAACTGGTGCCGGGTGAGACCGTCGTTGTCTCGGGACATGGATTCACAACCGGCATCCTGACCGTCTCGATCGGGGGCACTGAAATCAAGGACGTCCGCTTGATCGATGACTCGACGCTGCTCGTTACGATCCCGAGGCTGCCGTCAGGTCCTGCCAGCCTGACAATCCAAACAGGATCCCATTCACTCAGCTGGGATGATGGCGGTCTCCTGCGAATCACGGCAACCCGGCTCTACTTTCCCCTCTATCCGACGTCGGAGGACGGCTTTTCCGGTTTTGCGCTGGTCAACCATTCGGAGACCCCGGCACATCTGGAGTTCGAGCTGAGGACCAGGGCGGGAGGTATGGCGATTGCCCCGACGAATCCATCGGTCTTGGAGCTGGGGGCGGGCGCGCAGCTTGCGATGCTGGGCGAGGAGATCTTCGGCAAGGTTTCACTCGACGGTCCTGCATGGGTGGAAATGCGAAGCGATAACCCGCAGGTCAGCGGCTACTCGCTGTACGGCACCGGCCGCGAGCTGGACAATCTGGGGAGCCTTCGATCGACTGCCTCCCGTCTGCACTTCACGCATGTCCTGCAGGGTCCGACAGCGTTTCTCGGAGAGAGAGCGACCACGCGGATCGGACTGGCCAATCCGGGAGAGGAGCGGGTAAGCATTCAGCTTGCACTCCAGGGAATCAGTGAGGTGGACGGAGGCGGGGTCTATAACCGGCGCTTCGCCGACATCGCCGCCGGGGGAACCCTGCAGGGAGATCTCGACGAGCTATTCGGATCCGGGGCATCCAAGATCCGGGACGCTCATGTCTTGGTCGAAGTGCTGCACGGAGAGGGAGTCGTCGGTTACCAGATGACCGAGTTTCCGGACCGAGACTCCGTCATCGGAACGGCCCCTCAGTCCGTCCTGCCCGTCACGATGCTCTACGCACCTCACGTGGCACAGACCTCAGAGGTGCTCACGGAAGTCAACCTGCTCAACAGTACCGGGACACGCCAGACGGTGCAGCTCTATCTCTACGATACCGCGGGCGAGCAGCTCCGCCACCGGACGCTTGATCTGGGGGCACGACAAGTCTTCCGGCAGGACCTCCGGGGGACGTTCGGCCTGACCGCTGATCAGACCGCCGAAGGATACCTGGTGGTTGAATGCACCGCTCCCGGCATCCTCGGGGATGTCTGGATTGCCGACCCACAGCAGCTGCGCTTCGCCACGGCCTGCCCGCTTCAGGGTTTGGCTTTCCGCAAGCTCGTCCTCAGCCAGGTGGCGAACGGCGCCGGCGTTTTCACAGGGCTGGCGCTCCTCAACCCCGGTCCTCGATCTGCGGAGGTTACCGCCTCTGTGTTTGCCGCAGACGGGGCCGGTGCCGGAGAGGGCCGGTTCAGCCTCGAGGCCGGACACCGCCTCGTCGGCTTGCTCGCCGACCTGGTTCCTGACTCGGCGGGTCTGGTCGGCGGCTACCTCGTCGTCGATTCGACGGAGCCGATCGTGGTGGAAGAGATTCTCGGGGAGAACGACCTGGAGTATTTCTCCATCGTCGATCCGGAAACTGTCGACTAGACTGATGGTAGCTCCGAGTTCGTGTCGGCAGAGGAACTCCACGCAAAGATGCAAGGGACGCGAAGGGCTTTGATCCCCAAGAAGACCCTTTGCATTCCTTGCGTTTTTGCGTTTCTTGCGTGAGATTGAGCCGTCGACGCCTCTCTCACGTGCCGGCGGCCGCGACCGCTCGGAGGTTGCTGGCTTCTGGTGAACACGCCTGCGGGGTTGGCAGTTGGCATTACTCTGTCGCAAGGAGGGGGCTCTTGCGGGTGATCAGGTCCTCGAGTTGCCGGGAGTCGAGGGTTCCGTGCTCCTGCAGGGCAGCGGCGAGCCGCTCGACCGTACTCCTTCCACGCTCCAGGATGCTTCTGGCCTTCCCGTAGCCCTCCAGAACGAGTCGCCGGACCGCAACGTCGACTCGCGCCGACGTCTCCTCGCTGCATTGTCGGTAACGGGTGACCTCGGTGCCCGCCAAGACGACCTCTCTCTCCTCACCCAGGCCGAGATGCTTCGTCTCCTCAGCCATCCCCCACTCGCAGACCATTTGACGGGCCAGCTTCGTGGCTTCGCGCAAGTCATCCGCCACGGCGGAGGTCGTACTACCCAAGAAGATCTCTTCGGCACATCGCCGGGCCATGCGAATCGCGATAGCCGACTCAATCTGCTGCTTCGTGGAGGTATGATGATCCTCTTCGGGGACCTGCACGGTCGTTCCCAAAGCGTGGGCGCGGGGGATGATGGTGACCTTCTGAACCGGATCGGCTCCAGGCAGCATCCAGGCGACCAGAACATGACCGGCCTCTCGATAGGCTGCACTGGTCCGGTCCCTTGCGCTGACGGCAAGCGATCTGCGCTCCCGGCCCATCAGGGACCTGTCCTTCGCTTCGAGGAAATCGGCCATCGTCACCACTTCCTGATTCAGCCGGGCACTTCGGATCGCGGCCTCATTGACCAGGTTCTCCAGTTGGGCTCCCGAGAATCCCGGGGTGCTGCGTGCCAGATCGGCGATCTCGACGTCCTCAGCCAGCGGAACGTTGCGCAGATGCACCTT
>JARRKC010000043.1:0-26805 GCA_037388505.1 Acidobacteriota bacterium
GTCAAGTGACTCGGGCGGGCCCGGTTTGAAGGTTTACATTTAGGACCGGATCTACCAGTCGATCTTGAGACCGAACTGAAGGATGCGCGGCGCGCGCGTGCTCGTCAACGCACCCTGGTTGGGGACACCCAAGTTCCTCGACACTCCGATGAAGATCGGGTGGTTGAAGAAGTTGAAGAACTCGGCACGGAACTGCAGGGTTCCATTCTCGCCGCCGAACCAGGGAATGCTCGTGTTCTTGAACAGCGAGAAATCCCACCGGTTGACAAAGGGGCTGCGAACGAGGTTACGTCCGGCGTCTCCGTAGTAACCGGCAGCGGGCTGCGTGGCGGTCACGGTGAACCACTCGTTGATCGTTTTCGGATACTCAACCGCCGAGCCGAGGTCGGGCCGTGTGGCCAGGCCATTGTTGGAGGTTGACAGACCGATGGAGCCCGGCGTACCGGACTGCAACAGGGTGATACCGGAAATCTCCCATCCGCCGAGCAGATGGCCGACGAATCCTTCCTGAGTCTGGAAGATGGGAACCTGCCAAATGTAGTTGATCGAGGTGGAATGCGTGACATCCCAGTCGGCCAGGGCGTAATCGGCGCCGATGTTGTAAGCGTTCTGCGCGTTGGAGTCGAACTGCGACAAGGTGTTCATAGCCTTCGAGAAGGTATAGGCCACCTGCAGCTTGAATCCGCCGGAATAACGCTTGTTGAACATCGCCTGCAGTGAATTGTAATTCGATCTGCCTACGCCGTCGACTCCTCCGGTGGTCCGCTTGTCGATGTTGGCGAAGCCGCGGTAGGGCCGGAAGTAGTTCGTCGAATAGTCCCCGGTGTTGATGAGGGGATTGAAATCGTAGGCCGTCCCGTCATCAGCAGTGTAGGGCAGCGGCGTATTGATGTTCTGGTTGAAGGGCAGATCCTGCGTGTGCGACCCGACATAGGAAATCTGGGTCATACTGTCCTTCACGAATCCGCTCGTGTCGAACTGGAATCCGAAGCTCCACTGCCAGATCCGGGGCGGATTGTACTCCGTCTCGAACAAGGACATTCCAGCCGGGTACTGCGCTCCGGCCGTGCCGTGGAGAGGATCGCTGACCGTCACGTTGTTGATCGTGACGTTCTGGGCGAAGGGCGGATTGTTGATGAAGTTGTAGGTGTCGTTCCCCTCCGTCCGGTAGTAGCCGACGCCGAGGCCGCCTCGAAGGATGACTTTACCGTCGCCCTTCATGTCCCAGGCCATCCCGAGTCGGGGCGCGAAGTCCTTGTAGTCCGTTTTGGTCAGGTAGTGGGGAACGCCGTCGGTTCCGGCCTGGACGACGCCGAGGGCGCCGATCTCGTTCGGATTCACGCCGGTGCCGGGAATGATGGCCCCGCTACCCGGATCCAGCTGAGGCGCCTTGGTGATATCGTAGTCCGCCGGGTTGAAAGCCGTGACCTGGTTGTTCTTCTCATACAGGTGAGGAATGATAAAGTACCGCACCCCCAGGTTGAGGGTGAAGTTCGGACTCACCTTCCAGTCGTCCTGGACGAAGGCTTCCAACTGCCAGTAGCGATAGAGGCCGTTCCGCAGCGTATCCTGCTCGTTGTAGCTGTTGGCGTAGCCGAGCAGAAAGTCGGCGAAAGAATTGCCGGAATAGCGGCCGTCGAAGCTGAAGGCACCCTGGGTATTCCCAAAGGCCTCCTGGTTCTTGCGCTGCCACTGCCACAAGCCACCGAGCTTCAGACTGTGATTGCCCAAAGTCCAGGTCCACTTGTCGTCCCAGGTCCAGACATCGTTGAGGTTCACCCAGGGCCAGGACGCAAGCTGAATCTGGCCGTAACCGCTCGGCTGAATGTTCGGGATCCGGTTCAAGCGGTTCTCGGGGAAGAGCTCGGGGATGTTCAGGTTCGACGGTCGCGCGTAATCTCCGGTCGGGTCGAGGCTCAGGTTGTTCCCCACCTGGTTGAAATCGAACTCATGAACCAGGGTCGGGCTCATGACGTGGGTCAACTTGAAGATGTAGTTGAAGCCCGGCGACGACACGATCGTCCCGATGGTCGGAAAGGCCTGGCCCGCCCACGTGGTGGTGGCGTTGCCGTCCGAAACCTGATCGTGGTTGAAGCGAGCCATCAGGATCAGGTTCTCGTTGAAGTGATGGTCCCAGCGAACCAGTTCCTGGTGGAAGTTCTGGGGGACTGTGGGAGCGAAGTTGTAGTTCTGGAACTTGCCCGGAACGTTCGCCTTCGGATAGGCGTAGTTCGCAAGGATGACCGAATTGGGATCGAAGAGATCGGTCGGGATCTGATTGTTGACGAAAGGATCGATGCAGTCGCCGTTCGCATCCTTTCCGGAGGCCGGGTTGCAGAGCGGCGCTATCGCGGCTCCGCCCGGGTTCTGGGAGAAGTCCCCGTTGCGCATGGCATCGCTCAACGTCGTGGCGTTGATGACCGAACCGGCGCGCCGGTACTTGAACTCCTGGGAGAAGAAAAAGAAGTCCTTCGTCTTGTCCTGGTTGTAGTTGGGCAAGTAGAAAGGCCCGCCGATGGTGTATCCGAAGTTGTTCCGGATCAACGGCTCTTTGATCTTCTTGCCGTCACGGTAGCCTGCGAAGAACGGTGCAGCATCCAGGACGTCGTTACGATGGAACTCGTAGAGACTGCCGTGGAATTCCTGGCCGCCGGAACGGGTTGCCGTAGCGACGACGCCGCCACCGGCCGTCCCATACTCCGCACTGTAGTTGCTCGTGAGAACACGGAACTCACCGATGGCCTCAACGGCCGGATAGGTCGACAGAGACGCCTGGTTTCCGACGTCGGTGTTCTGAGCACCGTCCACCAGCCAGTTCGTGTAGTTACCGCGCAGGCCGTTGATGACGACGCCGCCGGTTCCGCCCGTGACGCCGACGTTGATCTCGTCACCGGTCTGGTTGCTGACGCCGGTCGTCAGAGTGGCGAGGGAAACGAAGTTCCGGCCATTGATGGCCAGGTCGGTGATCTGTTTTCCCTCGATGACGTCGCTCATGTCACTGGTTTCAGTCTGCAGAAGCTGACCTCCACCGGTGACCGTGACCGATTCGGTGATCTCGCCGAGTTGCAGGTTGAGGTCGACGCGGAGCGTCTGGGCGACGTTCAACTTGAGACCCGTCTCCACCTGTTTCTTGAATCCGGCCTGCGAAGCACTGACCTCGTAGGTGCCGATGGGCAGCGCGACGGCGCTGAAACGGCCGGAATCGTCGGTGATGACGGTACGTGTTGCGCCGGTGCCCAGGTTCTTGATCGTCACCTCGACTCCGGGAATGACCCCACCGGTCTCGTCACGGACGAATCCGGTGATGGTTCCTTCCGACCCCTGCCCGAAGGCCGGGACCACAGTTAGTAATAGAAGAAAGATTACGGACAGAAACACAAGGATGAACTTAGTAGAAGTCCTGTCTACCATGCACACACCTCCAATCGAAACGAGTACAGAACTCTCCTGCTACGGACGCCACTGTACACCTCTTCTGCGACATTGTCACCGAAATGTCGACGAAAAATCGAAAAATTTCAACATAAGAAACAAAATTCGGCCTGATTCAGCACTTCCGCAGGCTTCAGGTTGCTTCCATCCATAGCAGCTCCGCCGGTACCGGCCTCCGGTCTGACAGCCCAGCCGAGTTTGGCCGGAGATCATTCGTGGGCGCTCGACTGTCGGTCGTCTGACGTCCTAAGGCTTTTGCGACCGCTGAAGGGGGCATCGAAAGGATCGCGCTTATGCGGCTGATCCAGAGGTGTTCCCTCCTGCAAATTGAGATTCACGGGCGACGATGGCCCTCTCCGAGGTAGCAGTAAACCCAAATGCGCTCAACCAGTTCCTGGAATCCGTGCGCCAGAAGGAACTCCCGGAGAAGCGGCTGAAAATCCCAGACCCGGACGCGAAGCAGGGTAGCGTGTCGGGTGGCCAGGGCTTCGACCATTCCCCGGCACAATTCACGGACAACGGTCTCGTCGGCATCCGGATCCAAGGTGAACTCCGCCTCGTGCGTCTTCTGGAGACGGTGGTGGAAGACTCGAACGGCGCCGAGCAATCGGCCGCTTCGCTTCAGCGCCCTCTCAGAATGCCAGGTTTCGACGGTGAGGGAATTCCACAGAGACATGATCCGGGACTTCTCATTCCGTGGTTCCGCGAGCGTCGGATCCAAGTCCAGGACCCTTTTGGGGATCGCTCGCCGCCTGAGGTGCCCGATGTCCCGGCGCCTGGGGCGACAAAGCCGTCCCGGTGCGGCCGGCTCGAGCCGTCTGCGAAACCCGGTCAAAGCCTCTCCAGAGGCGACCATCGTATACTCGCGCAGATAAGGCTGGAAACCGAATTTCGCTGCGTTTCTGATCTGAGGTTCGTTCTGCCTTCGATGCCGGGCGAGCAGTCTCAGGCCTGGCTCGGCGGGCAGTCGTCTCACCGCATACTCTTGTAGCCGCGATGCAATACCCAGCCTCCTGAATTCACTGGAGACCGCGACATGAACGACATAGTAGGCTCCAGGGGCCTTTCTGCGGATGCAGTAAGCTCCGGCCAGGCGTTCACCCCGGCGACAAATGTACACGCGGGGCAGCGACCGGGGGAGGAGACCGATCATCGAAAGCACTCGAATCAGAGGAAAGGCTGTCGAATAGAGACGGACGGCCCGCAGCAGTGCGCCTCGAGTCTCCTCCTTGCCTGGTCCCTCAGAGAAACATTCATCCAGGAGGGCCCGATATTCGGCCAGGTCGGCCCCCCTTATCGATCGTATCAACTCAGCCATTGGTCGATTTGAGATCTGCGATTTGCGATTGTCGCGGTGGCTCGGGCAATCGCCGGGCCCACATTGGCCAATCCTACATCGTCGAACCCCTATTATGAAACGACTGTGCCTTCTCCGGGGATTGCAGAATGCCGGTTTCGGCTGTAATGTACATCGCTTCGAACGGAGATGATGGTGATCAACCGAGGTGATGCGATGAAGAGATTCTTGCTGTGTGGAATGCTGCTCTTGTTGTCCCTGGGTGTCTATGCGGCACGGACGGCAGAGCGAAGTGCGGTCGCGGTTCTGAGACAACTTGGTGTCTCAGAAGAGGTAGCCCGAGATCATATCTGGTCGAGTATGGCAGGCGGCTATGCATCGTTACCCTCTCTGAGAGAGGCGAAGAAGCTGACCTCGGGTGAGCGCGCATCCATCGTTCCTGTGCTCGGTACGTTCGCACGGCAATACACCCAGTCCCAGGATTTCAAGGACAAATACCTGGCCTACCGGCGGGCTCAGAAGCCGACGCCTCCAGAGGCTCAGCCTTCCTCGGAGAATCGCCGTGCCACCATGAAGAAGCAACTCCAGGAAAGCTTGAGTCAAGCCGAAGCGACGATGAAAACGATGCCGGCCGATCAGCAGGCGATCTTCAAGGAGACGATCGGCTACTTGAAGGAGCAGCTGAAGGCCGTAGACGATCCGAACAATCCCATGTTCAGCAGCCAGATGGACGCCTTCTCGAAACAGGCGTACGAATCCAGCATGGCCGAGTACCGGCAGGAGCTTGCCAAGTGGGAAGAGGACTACCCCACGGATCCGAATCCGTTGATTCGAAAGCGCCTGGAGCAGTTCCTTCGCGAGTCCGATGGTGTGGACTACAGCGCGCGGCTCGAGCCCGGCCCTTCCGGCAAAATGATTTTCGTGAACCCGGCGTACGAATCCAAGCCGGGGAACTGGAAGTTGTGCTATCGCGCCGGCAAGGAGACGATGGAAGCAGCGCGCGATTTTGCACGGACCTGGCTGGCCGACCTGCAGAACGCCAAGTAAGCTGCCTGCTGCTCGCCGCGCGGCGTCGGACTGCAACGAGGCGCCTCCGGAGGCAGGCTGAAGAGCCGCCGGAGGTCGCTGCGAAGGGAGAACGAAGCGTCTCCGCATCGACCTTTCGTTCAGGCAGGGGCCGGCGGATCGACCGTTGATTCGGAGGAAGGCGGCTGGAGAAGGGAATCGCGCTTGCGCAAGATCAGGTCACGGATCTCCCTGGCCATGTCGGGATTCACGTCGTCCGCCATCGGAAGGACGTATCGTTCGGTTTCGTCCAACTGGCCCGCGACATCCGTGGCGGAGAACACGTCCCCGTTGAGGTCGGTCAGGTTGCTGATCCGGTCGGCGACTTTCAGGATCTTGGCGCGTCTACTCCCATCGTCACGAAGCCGTGACAGGTATTGACTCCGCGACTCCCCACGCCTGGAGACCTCCATGGCCAGCTGCAGCACCGCAGGACCATCCTCGTCGATCGCTTCGATCTCAGCCGGTCTGGCCTCACGGAAGTCCTCGAACAGGTCGTGAATCACGGAGGCCTTCAACAGCACGGGATCCGTATAGTGGTAATCCACGAGTATCGCAAAGGTGGCCATAGCATGCCGGAACTGATTGCCTCCAACCCGTCGGGCCAGGCCGATCAGGGCCGTAGCCTTTTGCACGTACGGTGCGAGGACTATATCCTCCAACCGAGCTCTCTCGAAATCTTCCATACCGTCTAGCCTCTACAACACAGGGCTGACCTTCTTTGCACCGTGCCCCCGCGCGGCATCTTCCTCGCCCGATCATACACCAGGGCTAAGAGGCCGCAACCGCGCTTTCCCCGCTTCACCACCGATCAGGCTAGGTTGGCCGCGTGGGGGCGGATCGAAACACGGCGGCTCTCAATGCATCTTCATATGTAGAAATAGACCTCTATGCACAGGAGATGAAATAAAATGAAGAAATCACTCATTTTCCTGGCGGTGATGGTGCTGCTCGTTCCGATGACCTTTGCCATGACTCCGTCGGATCAGCAGAACAGCGCTGCCCAGAATCAACCTTTATATGTTGGAATACTCATTCAAGACAACGTGCTGCATGTCGGCACCGACTTGCCGGCCTACCGGAACTTCATCGAAGGCTTGCCGGCCGGCAGCCATGTCGAGGTGGCTTATGCCCAGACGGGCTCGAACATGATCGTCCAGCCGTTTACCACGAATCTGGCCAAGGCGGCTCAGTCCGTCATACCCCCGACGGGTTTGATCACGATGGCACCCGGCAGTCCTTACGTCCTGGTCAAGGAATTCCTGAAGACCTATCCGGCCACCGACACCGGTGTCCGCAAGGTCCTCATCTTCGTTTCCAACGGCCTGGACCCGGACTATGGCAGCTACTTCCAAGTTGCCCCGAGCTCCGACCCCTACTTGGTGCAGGCGATTTCCAGGGCGAGGAAGGACCATGTGGTGATCTACTCGATCTATGCCCCCGGCAGATTCGCCAACGGAGTCCTTTCGTTCCGCAGTGGCGAGCAGCTGGCGTTCTCGGGACAGGGAGCATTGAACTACCTGTCTGATCAGACGAAGGGCGAAGCTTTCTACGCCGGCGGGACCTACATCACGGCCCGACCGTTCCTGAAGGATATCGCGGCGCGGATTGGGTAATCCTCATTCGAGTCATCGGGCGGCCTCCGGGTCGCCCGACCATCCCACAAGTAGAAACCTACCTGGGCTTGACCAGAAACCAGACCGGATCGCTCATCTCTTCTGAGTCCTCCTGGAACAGACGGATCTCGACACGTCCTGACGTTGAATAGAGGTCACGAGGAACTCGGAAAGTCAGGAGGTCGGGCCTGGCCAGACGTGGGCGAATGACGGTGTCTCCGAATCGCACGCGGGTCTCGGCGCTGAAGTTTCTGCCTTTGATCCACATGACGGCGCCACCATCCGGCTGGACATTGAATGCAGTCTTCGCGGCCGTCGTGGTCGGCCCCCAGCTCAAGACGCAGGGCAGCGTACTCGAAGATTCCGACTGGACCAGCGAAATAGAGTAGCGTCGACCGAAGGTCGTGTAGGTCGCAAGAGGCGGAGCTCTCGGAGTTTCGGGTGAGACGCGGATCACGAAATCCGAGGTGGCTGCGACGCAGTCGTAGCGATTCGAAACTCGGGCCGAATCCGGGAGCCCGAAGAACCGACCCCCGACGGCAAGGCGATTCGCCGTACACTCCGACACCGGGATCTTCGAAATGAACGCAACTCGCTTCGAGCGGTCAATGCTCATCCTTCGCCACGTGCGGGTCAGGATACGCGCATGTCGACCGACCATTCCATGTTCGTCGGTGCGGTGGGCTACTTCGATCCCGCAGCTCAACAGGATCAATGCGGTGCCTGAAAACCAGACTGCGCGGACCGCTATCCGGGCAGCTCCGCGACGTAGGAGCAGGAACAACGGAGAGCTTGCGGCAACGAGGATCAAGACAATGGCCCACCAGGAATCTCGTCCATACCGCAAAGCCGGCCATGGTGCGTTTGTGAGGTAGCCCGATGCCCCTGCCTTCCCGCTGGTGTGTTCTCCAGAACCAAAGGCCTGCGAAGACCGGAACGAGGACGACGGCAATAGATCGGGTTGCCCACAGCGCGGCGACCGTGAGGCCATACAGATAGCCGGCGCCGGGACGGTCGAGGTCGGCGCAGAAGCCGAGGCAGACGGCAAGGCAGAGTAACGGAATGAAAAGGTTCTCGCTCCACAGGACCGGAGGATAGGCGAATCCGTATGGCAAGAGCAGGATCACGGCGGCAACCAGCCAGCTCTGTCGCGTTGTCAGGAATCTCCGAGAGATCGCCCAGACCGGGAAGATCACGGTCGAAGACACGACCGCATTGATCAACAACATGGCCAGGTACCAGTGAGTCCGAAAGATGAACGCTGCCGATAAGACAAGCGGGTACAAGGGAGGATAGTGGAACGAGAAGTAGGGGAGACCTTGAAGAATGCTCTCCGCGTCACGCTTGTAGAGCAGCTCGTCCAGGAACGAGAACGCTCCGAAGTTGGCATGCACCCAGCCTGCGGCGCGTACCACCTGGGCAGTGGCGCACAGTACGAAGAGAATCAGAGGGGGCCAGAGGGGGCTGGCGAGTCTACGGACGGTATCGCGACCGGGCTGTCTCCCGGGGGACTCCGATGACTGAACGCTGGTTCCGTGCGGCGGCAGTCCACGTTCGGCGTCGGTCACCTCGCTCATCGTCCTGCGTCTTCTTTCGTTGGGGGGTCGGTCAGCGCTTCTTCTCCTGCCGTTTCCGGCTCCACCTCGAACCAGACCGAATCACTTCTCGAGTCCGTGCCTTCCTGGAAGAGGTAGATTTCGTACCGGCCGGGGATGGCGTAGAGCCTTTCGGGCACGATGAAGGAGAGTACATCTCCATGGACACCGGCGCGAAGGACGGCGTCGGCAAAAGAGACCCGCGTATCCGAAGTGAAATTGCGGCCTCTCATCCACATGGCGGACTCGCCGTTGGATCGTGGATTGAAACCCTCGCCTGCGGGTGTGGAGGAAGGTCCCCAGCTGAGAATGCAGGGAGTCACATGGGGGTTCTCCGGTTTCAACAATGAAATGGAGAAGAGGGCTCCGGCTGCACGGTAAGTGAACACCGAGGGTTTCTGTGAGACCTGGGGTGACACGACCAGGACCACATCGGATGTGGTGACCGCGCAATCGCGCTCACCGGTGATCGGAATCGATTCGGGAAGACCGAAAAACCTTGCCCCAAAAGCCAAGCGTCCCGGGGAGCCCTGTGACCGAGGGATCTGCAACAAGACGGCGACACGACTCGAGCCGTCGATCCCGGATTTCCGCCACGCCTCGACCAGGGCACGCGCGTGCTGCCCGATGGTGCCGTACTGATTGATGCTATCGGCCAACGAGGTACCGCACATCACGAGCAGGGCTCCGGTGACGGCTGTCCAAAGGCTCCGGGTGAGGTAGATCCCGGTTCTGCCGCGGACGAATCGGAGAAGAGGAGTAGCCGTCGCGATCAGGATCAGGCCGATCACCCACCAGGAATCCCGCATCCACACATCCGGACTGTCGAAGCCGTTTCTGGCGAAGTACGGTGCGAATTCCCGGATAAGACCCCCGAAGAGAACGGCCCACGACAAGAGAATGAGTCCGGCCGATGCTCCCACTGCCAGGACGATCCGCAGCGGATGCAGCCGCTCATTCTGTCTCGTCGCCCCGAATAGCGCGACCACCCCGCAGCAGACAACGACGGGCACGGTGACGGTCAAATACCTTCCCAGCAGGTGCGAAGGCTCCGGGTAGTTGTAGGCGTGACGCCAGGAGTGGTAGCTGCTCACCGCGACGAGAGCGCCGACGATCAAAGCGCTGAAGAGTAGAAACGAGGAGAGCAGTGGCCTGCCGGCCCGAGATCCCGGTCGCACCCAAACCAGGTATACCCAGGGGAGGATAGGGCCGACGGCGAGCAGGAAGTAGGCAACGTACGTGGCGACCCAGATAAGCAGGCCCGGAAGCGTAGCTAGGGGCGAAGTCTGGGTCAGGGAGTAGCTTCCAAACAGTATCGCTCGCAGTGAGGCGGACGAATAGAATCCGTACAGGATCCAGGGAATCAGGATGACGGCAAAACCTCCCGCGAGCGCGGGGAAGGTGACCCACGACGACCGACGTCGGGTTTCGCGTTGGATCGTTCTCCAGAACCAGAACACCAGGAAGAGCGGGAGGATGACGACGGCAATGTATCGGGTCGCCCACAGCGCCGCCAGGTTGAGGCCGAGCAGGAAGCTGAAGAGCGGGCGCTCGAGATCTACGCAGACGGCGAGATAGACGGCAAGACAGAACAGCGGAGCGAACAGGTTCTCGCTCATGACCATGGGCGGATAGGCGATTCCCAGCGGAAGCAAAAGCAGCAGGCTGACCGCGAGCCAGCTCTCGCGATCGCTCAGGAAGGTCCTCGCTATCCACCAGGCCGGAAAGACGATGGTCGAGGTGAGGACGGCATTGACGATGAGCATGCCCTCGTACCAGTGATTTCCAAATAGGAATGCAAACGAAAGCAGGGCCGGATACAGGGGCGGGTAGTGGAACGAGTGGTACGAAGCAGCGTGGAAGATGCTTTCTGCGTTGAAACGGTACAGGAACTCGTCCATGAAGCAGAATGGGCCGAGACGCGAACGGTCCCATCGGATGGCGCGCAGCGACTCCGGGATCGCATAAAGAAGGAACAAGACAAAAGGCGACAGGTGGGGACTACGCAACCTCCGGAGAAACGACATCCCAGTCCTGTGTTTGATCGGACTCAAGGATCGGTCTTCCCGTCTCTCCCCCTGAACTCAACCAGGATTATCGACTATTGTCGTCCGTGGGTCAAAACAGCGCGCAAACTATCGCGCCAGTACTCCCTGGTAGAAGTTGAATTCTACATCCTTGGGCTCCTTGGGGAGGACCAGGGAGCCCTGGGATCCTGCACCCTGAATGCGAAGCTTCAATGCGGCGTAGCCCTTCTCGAAGACCACCTTGACCGGCATGATCACCTGGAAATCCGGGGACACGTCCTTCTGGGTCACCTTGAGATCGAGTCGATAGCCCCCGGTCGTCCGCTCGCTGCTCCACTTGCCTTCATACGAAGGAATCTGAGTACCAAACACCCACTGGTCAAAGAACCAACCCATGTCTTCACCCATGTGCTTCTCGACGATTGTGCGAAAATCCGCCGTCGAGGGGCTCTTGCCGGCGTAAGTCCGCACAAAATCCTGCATCATCACGCGAAAACGGGAATCGTCCCATTTTGAGAAGTCCGACATCATGCACCGAAGCATGTGGAGAATGAAAGCGCCTTTATAGTAGACCAAGGTCTGATAACCAAGGGATTCCCTAGCCGAGTTCAACCGAGTGCCAAGCCAGATCGGCCCGAGATCGACATATTTGCGCCCTTCTGCCGAACCCTCGAAGAGGCGTTCCCGGTCCGCCTCCAAAGCGTTGAGAAACTCGTCCTGGCTGTAGCGCTGCTCCAGATAGAGGAGCCCGGAGTAGTCGGCGAAGCCCTCGGAAAGCCATTGATCCCGGTAGCTGGCCCAGCCGACGGCGTGACCCCACCACTGATGGGACGTCTCGTGAGCGTTCATCTCCTTGCCGAAGAACCGCTGGGCGTGAATGTCCATCCCGAGGCCGTGTCGCTGCGTAGAATCGAGGAAGTTGAAGCCGGAAACGTACAGCAGGGAGGGCCATCCCTGACCGAAGGTTCCCGTGATCTGAGACACCGAAAGCTGAGAGTAGGGGTAGTCTCCGAAGTACTGTTCAAAGAGCGCCAGAGCAGCCGCGACTTCGCTGGCCACCGTCTGGGCCAGGCGACCGGGTCGGATATTGGTCAATCCCGGGGGGAGCAGGACGTGCGATCCCGGCAGGCCGTTGATGTGCTTGATGCCCTCGAGCATACTGTCGGGGTTCTCGTTCGCATAGGCGGTGACGGTCGTCTCGTGAGTCTTGACCTCGGCGGTTTTGAACGCGCCGAAATTGAAGCCGGCCACCGCGACCGGATGATCCATCTTCCAGCGCGCGACGGTCCAGTCATCCTCTTTGATCTCATCGAGCTTCCGACCGATTGCCACGAGACTGTAGCGGGAGGGATACGTGAAGTGCAGATCAAAGGTGGCGCGCCTCGAATTGAACTCCCCGTAATCCGGGTACCAGTTCCACCGATTCCCGACGAAGAAGACACCCCTGCCGGCAGTCTCGACGATCTTCCCCTCTTCGTGCTCCTCCGCGAACTCGATGCGCAGCTGAAGCTCTTGTCCGCGGCCGAGAGGAGAGTCGAAGACCACCAGGAAGTGGTCCGAGGAGACGCCGGAAGAAACGCCTTCCCCCACGTCCCGCCTCGGGTCGACTAAGGCCGGCTGAACAAAAGGAAGTTCTATTCCATCCGACATGACGACCCGTTGCACGCGGAGTTTCTTGGTGAGCGCGAGCGGGAGGACTCTTACTCCGCCGGCCAGTACCTTGAGACGCAGCGTGTCCTGGCCCGTCAGATACTCGTCTTTGTCGATCTTGACCTGGATGTCGTGATGAATGATGTCGACGACATCCTTTGCACGTGGTGCGAACCCGTAAGGGAGCGGCTTGTCGGAAAAGCTGTTCCAGATCTCGTAAGTCCAGATCCGCCGGTGGACGGGCCGTCCCAGCTGCAGCTCTTCAGGCTGCATCCGATCCCTGATGAAGAGCACCCAGTCCTTGTCCCGCGTATCCATTTCGACGGCAAGGAAGCCTCCATCCTCGCTGTTGCTGCGCGCCTCCATCACGCGTTGCCGGAAGTCGACGCCCCGCCTCTCCCAGAACTCCGTTCGTGATTTCAGGAGATCGGTCTCCAAGGATTCGTTCGGCAAGGTCTTCCTTGCGCTCTTCTGGAATTCGGCTCGAAGATCGGAGGAGAACCACAGCACGGCCCGGGTAAAGCTCGTCTCGAGGATCGGTGATTCGCAAAAGCGTTCAAGTTGTCGGGATTCGATCTCATCGGTCGGTTGCCATTTCAGGGTTCCCTGTCCCTGAAAGACGGCCGCCCCCGGGGAACTCGAACGCTGGAAGGCAAGGACCCCCTTTTCGAGCCTGATCTCCCCGTACTGTTCCTGGAGCGCAAAGTCGAGCACTTCGAAGGAGGTGTCGGTATCGAGCTCGGTTGGGATCAGCTGATTCCACGCCTCCGGTTGGCCGGCGCGGACCGCAGGAGCCGCCACGAACAAAGTGAGAAGCACGACGAGCACGGACAGGTGAACCCGCCCGCAAAACCGCGAGTCTGGCACTGAAAGTCTCCGAACCTCTGCTGATCAGGGCGTGCGGCGCGCCATGCCTTCTCCGATGCCGCTGGAACTACATACCACAGTCGTAGAAGCGCCGTCCACCACTCGATGGCGACCAAGAACAGAAAGTCGCCGTTCGGTTCACAAAAGACAGCCTCGAACGCTGGGAGTCGGTCTCCGAACGGCTATCGCGCGAGAACGTCGTCGAAGAAGTTGAACTCGACATCGTTGGGCTCCTTGGCGACCTTGATCGCGCGTTCTACGGCTGGACCCTCGACGGTCACGTGCAGTGCGAGATAGCCTTTGTCGAAGCGGACTCGAATCGGGAGTACGGCGCGGAAATGCTCGGTAACTCCCTTCTGCAGGACCTTCAGGTGCAGCTGATATGCCTGGCCCTCCCGCTCGACGCTCCAGGTTCCCTGGTTGGTCGGGATTTCGGTCCCGTACACCCACTGGTCGACGAACCGGCCCATGTCTTCGCCCATGTGCTTTGCCACGATGGCACGAAAGTCGGCCGTCGACGCGGCCCGCCCCCGATAGGTTGAGACGGAATCCTGCATCATGGTTCGAAACTTGGAGCCATCCCATTTCGAGAAATCCGGAATTGACCGGATCCAGGGGTACCCGTGCATAATCAGACCGAAATCCGTAAGCTGGTCGGGGCTGCGGGAGCCTGCAGACAGGTTGGAGACGAAATCCTCGGGAGGAGCTATGGGGCATCGACGGACTGGAGGGGGCACGATTCTAAATCTCTGTCTGATCCTTGGCACAGTCGTTTGGGGCTTGACGGGCTGGTCGTCGGGCCGGGCTTCGGATGACTTCAGCCGCGAACTCGAGGGGCACTTTGTGACCGTCCGTATCGAGATGCCCGCCACCAAGGATGGGGTCGACGTCTATCCGGAGCGGGATCAGCCCATTGACTATCGAGAGTATGCCGAGCGTCTCAAAGAGCATGGAATTGCACTGCGACCCGGCGATCGGATTCTGATCACCAAGGTCAAGGCCAAGGATAAGCACATCGAACTTCAGTTGGGCGGCGGCGGATACGGAACCGCCGGCGACGAATCCGCCTGGGTCAGCACACCGTCCGTTCCCAAGAGTGAGCGGGAGAAGCAACTCGAGAAATTGGTGAAGCAAGAGCGAGACAAGTCGCGGCGGAAGGCTCTCGAGCGCGAGCGAGCAAGCCTGGCGGACCAGCGCGAAAGGGAAGAGCGGCGGCTGAGAGCGATCGCCGAGCGGACTCGAATCGAAAAGGAAGCACGGATACGGGAGTTGCGGCTCCAGGCAGGATCGCGGTTCAACGTTCGCTACGATCACGGTCTGACTCCCGGTGAGAGGACGGCCGAAAGCCTGATGGCGGCCCTGTCGGACTACCTTGATTTCTCGTCGGCCGGGCCGGACGCAGCACTGGAGACCTCGGATTCCTTCTCTATTCGGAAGGGCCTTCTCTGGCAGGAGGTGCTCGATCACTACGGTGAGCCCGACGCGGTCAGCGAACGCGACGAAGGAAGCCTCACGGTCACGTCCTGCAGCTACGAACAAGGTGATGAGGTCCTGCGGCTCGAATTCGTGGAAGGGGTCTTGATCCGGTATTCGATTGAGTCGAAGTGACAGGCAGAAGCAGGAATACAGGAGACAGGAGACAGGAGACAGGAGACAGGAGTCCGGAGACAGCGTCCCGCCCCCGGCAGCGGGAGGTGAGAGCCGGAAACCCCAGAATCACCGGGGAGTCAGACGCCAACGGCGTCGTTTCATCCGCGAGCTTTGTGCAGCCGCCCAAAGCCAGGTACCGTCCGAAAGACGCCCCAGCGCTGTAAGCGCGACTCATCACACCCGCACGCCCGTTCTGGTTCGATCCCGGAAACTGAATCGCGCCTTCAGCGCTGACCTCGACCGGAGCATCGGTGTCTTGGGCCGTTGGCCCAGGCTCGCGGATGAACCACGCCGTTGGCGTGGAAACAGTCTCGGTGAGGGCCCGAAGGCAATCGAGTATCGCTCACTGAACGGGCTTTCCGGTTCCCCAGGTTTGGGCAACACGCCCTCCAGCTTCCAGCTTCGGAAATCCCCAACCTCAAATGTTCTCGAGTTCTTCCGCCGCTTCCTTCAGGCACTCGAGATACTGATTCCGAAAGTGCCGCTTGTGGGGGCGCCGGTATTGCATGATCCAGCGGGGATGGCCCAAGGCCTCGATCCTGTCGAAGAGCCGATGCTCGGAGTTGATCCTCTGGAAGTGATCGAGATTCTTCCCTTTGCCGAGACAGACCGCCACCCGACGAGTGAGGCCGAAGGCGATTTGCTCTCGGAGGTTCTCGACGATATGCGGTTCCACCGCCCTCAGGAGTTCCGGATCGTCATAGTAATTGAAGTTCTTACCATTCTTTAGAAAACCGAGCGGACTCACCGCGGTGATGAAGAAACTCCCGAAGAATCTACCGGGTCCTCCGAACGCATCGATGACCTCATAGAGGAAGATGCTCGACAGTTCAGGCTTCTTCGAGAGGTCGTTCTCGATCCCCAACTCCTCCTCGAGACGAATGGGATCGGTAAAGGCGACGCCCGTGCGCCCGGCACCGAAACGACCGGGGTTGATGCCGAAGACACCGACGCGGGGCGACGAATCGTCGAAGTAGCGACGAAAGAACCGCGTGACGAGGCGAAGCACCTGCTCACTGTCGTAGGCGCGCAGGATTTCGACGCCGTCGGGTACGGACCAGTTGCTGTCGAGGGTGCGGTAGTAGCGAATGGCGCGCTCGCCGAAGGTCATCGAATCCTCTCTGTGGTCAGCGGATTCCGTACAGGGTATCGGACACGGGCACCCGAAAACAAAGATGCCCGAGGGAGCAGTTCCCTCGGGCATCTCTCTATCTACCGATCAGCGGACGAGGACTCAACCCAGAGCCGGCTCGGCGCCGGCCTCTCCGGCCTTTTCCAGCTCTTTGGCGGACTTGCGCACCCGCACCGTCTCCATCGTGTAGAACAACGTGGGGATGAGGAACAGCGTGATGAACGTGGACGAGATCATCCCTCCGATCAGAACTCGTGCCATGGGGGTCTGCAACTCCGCACCTTCTCCCAGTCCCAGCGCCATGGGTCCGAGACCGAGAACCGTGGTCAAGGTAGTCATCAAGATGGGGCGCAGGCGCCGACGACCGCCGGTAATCAAGGCGTCGGCCACGGA
The DNA here is from genome assembly GCA_037388505.1 of Acidobacteriota bacterium. Classification (GTDB taxonomy): domain Bacteria; phylum Acidobacteriota; class UBA6911; order RPQK01; family JAPXNP01; genus JARRKC01. The sequence goes on from JARRKC010000043.1 coordinate 16,725, forward strand.
GAGCCCGTGGTCCCGAATCAACTGAAGGACGTAGTCCACCAACACGATCGCGTTGTTGACGACGATTCCTATCAGCATGATGACCCCGATGAAAGCCTGCATGTTGAAGTTCGTGTTGGTGATGAACAACGCCAGGATGACACCGAGGGAGGCAAGGGGCAGTGAGAACATGATCAGGAACGGGTAGCGGAAGGATTCGAATTCCGCAGCCATGACCAGATAGACGAGGACAATAGCTAGACCAAAACCCAGTTTCAGGTAGAAGAAGGCTTCTTGCTGGTCCTCCCAGTCTCCCGAAAAGAGAACGGCGGTCTCGGGAGGTAGTCTCAGGGTGGCGATCTTCTTCTGCATTTCTTCGACGATCGACCCCATGTCTCGGGTCCCCGAAACGTTCCCGGTAACGGTGATGACGCGCTGCTGATCTCTCCGTGTAATGGCCGTCGGGCCTTCGCTGCGGTGAAATGAGACCAGTGAGCTCAAGGGTACGATCTGACCTCCGGGTGTCTGGATCGGAATGGCCGTAACGTCGGCCATGCTCATCCGGTCATTCTGTTCGTAACGGACATTGATGTCGTACTCATCGCCCTGCTCGCGAAAATAGCTGGCCCTCGTGCCCCCCAGCGCCGCCCGGATCGTCGTTGCGATCTCGGTCACCGACAGACCCATAGTGGCCGCCTTTTCCCGATCGATATAGATCCTGCTCTCAGGGCGGCCTGCCGTGCGCTCGATGCGGGCATCGGAGATTCCATCCGTAGATTCCAGCATCCGCTTCAATGCCACCGCCACCTGATAGCTCTGACTGAGATCATAGCCCCGGACGTCCAGACTCAATTCGCCGGCGCCGCCCTGGGCAATCCGCATGATGAAGTTGCCGCCGGTAGCCCGGGTCCGGGAAAGCACTCCCGCCAATTTCTCCAACTCAGGTCGCAGAGCGATGGCGATCTGCTGAGTGCTCCGGGTGCGTTGGGACAACGGGACCATATTCATTCGGATGTCGGCGGTGTTCGTGTTGGCTGCATGCCAACCTCCGGGTTCGCCGACCTCAGTCAGAACGTTCACAGCTTCCGGGACGTCTTTCTTGATCAGGGCTTCGACCTGTCTCGCTGCCGCATCGGTGACTTCGAGGCGTGAGCCCTCGGGAAGCTCCAGATTCACGCGAACCTCTCCCTCGTCCGTATCCGGCTGGAACTCGAAACCAATGAACCGGACGAGAAACAGAGAGGCCACGACGACCAACAGGCTCGCGCCGATGACGAACCAGCGGTGACGAAGCGACCAGCGGACACTTTCGGCATAGCTGTGATCGAGGCCTTCCAACACCGAAGCAACCTTATGGACGACCTTCTGCCGGATCGTCCCCATCTTGGGCTCTTCGATCTTGACCCACCGACTTGCCATCAGAGGAACCAGGGTCAGGGCGACGAGCAGCGAACTGAAGAGCGAGAAAGAGACGACCCAGGCCAGCTGCTGAAAGAGGACGCCGGAAATTCCCTGCATGAAGACCACGGGAATGAAGACAACGACGGTGGTCAGGGTCGAAGCCGTAATGGCCATCGCCACCTCGGCGGCGCCCGTCCGGGCCGCCTGGATCTTCTCCTCGCCGTCTTGGCGATGCCTGAATATATTCTCCAGGACGACAATGGCATTGTCGACGAGCATGCCCACCCCCAAGGCGAGACCACCAAACGTGATCGTATTGAGGGTGAAGCCGTAGAAGTACATCAGGCCGAAGGTCGAGACGATGGAGATCGGAATCGCAATCGCCACGACCAGTGTGCTGCGGAGATTCCGCAGGAACAGGAGCAGAACGATGATGGCCAGGATGGATCCATACAGCGCAGCATCCCGCACGTTGGCGACGGCCCGCTCGATGAATTTCGAGTTGTCGAAGATCGTGGTGACGTGGACGTTCGGAAAATCGCGGTTGATGCGGTCGATCTCGGCGAGAACGGCTTTCGCGACGTCGACCGTGTTGGCACCGGACTGCTTCCGGATGGACATGCGCAGACCGGGCACTCCGTTGATGCGCACCAGGTTTCGGATCTCCTGGTGACTGTCTTCCACCTGGGCGATATCGCTGATGTAGATGGGCCTGCCCTGGCGGCGGGTGACCATCGTCTTGCGGATCTCATCCAGACTGGTGTACTCGCCCTCAGTCCGCATGAGCAGTTCGAAGTCGCCTTCGTCGACCTGTCCGGCCGGTTCATTCAGATTCTCTCGCTGGAGCGCGGCGATCACCTGATTCGGACTCAAGCGCAGCGCATGCATCTTCTCCCGATCCAGGTTGACGTGGATCTCGCGCTGCAGGCCGCCCCAAATGTCCGCTTGAGCGACACCGGGGATCCGCTCGAATCGGTACTGAAGCTGTTTCTCCGCGAAGTGCCGCAGATCGCGCGGAGGCATATCGCTCGAGACGCCAAGGAAGACGATGGGGAACACACCTACGTCAAACTTGAAGATACTGGGAGGATCCGCGTCATCGGGCAGCGAGGCGCGCGCGCGGTCGACCCGCGTCCGGACCTCATCCGTCGCCGAATCGATGTCGGTGCCCCACTCGAATGCCAGCCGGACCTGGCTCGAACCTTCCGACGAGGTCGAGGTCATCTCTTTGACGGAGGGGGTGGAGGAGAGGGCGCGTTCCAGTGGAATCGTCACCAGCTCTTCCATCTCTTCGGGGCCGACTCCGGTATAGCCGGTGGTCACCGTGATCGTCGGCAGGGTCATGTCCGGCATCAGATCGACGGGCAGCCGCATGAAGGAAATGGCACCCAGCAGAGACAGGATCAGGAAAATGACGATCGCAAAGACAGGTCGGCGGATTGCTAGATCAGGAAGCTTCATCCGATTCTCACCTTATCCCCTTCATTGAGCTTCTGAGCTCCCGAGGTCACCACTTGAGTACCCTCACCCAAACCATCGAGGACTTCGACAAAATTGCCCTGGATTCGCCCGATCTCGATCCGGCGGTACTCCGTCGTCTGTTCCGAGGTCAGCAGGAAAACCCCCTTCTCGTCTCCGCGGGTCAGCAATGCGTCTCGAGGAATGGCCAACGCCTTGGTGGGCGCTCCTGCCGCAATGATGACCCGGGCGAACATCCCCGGCTTGAGATCTTTTCGATTGTTGGCGATTTCGATTTCGACGTCGGCACTTCGCGTGTCGGGGTCGAGGAACGGGCTGATCCGCGTGACCCTGCCGCCGTACTCCTGTCCCGGGGCACCGTCGACCGATATCTCCGCCTGCATGCCGACATGGACCTTGTTGATCATGCGCTCGGTGACCGGAACGATCGTCTTGACCTGGCTCACATCGAGGACGCGGACGATGGGTACGCTCGCGCTGACCAGCGCACCGGGATCCAGGTAGCGGGTTCCTACGAAGCCGGTCAGCGGCGAGTAGACGCGGGTCTGATCCTGTTGGACCTTGAGTTCGCTTAGACTCGCGTCAGCCTGCTGTACCTGCGCCTTCGCCAACTCGAGCTGGGCCTTGGAGGCGCGCAGCTGGCTTTCGATGTTCTGAAGATCCTGGTTGGAAATCAGCTGCTCCGAATGAAGCGCCTGATAGCGCTCGACCTGGATGACCAGATTGTCGTAGGTAGCCTGCTCGCGGCTCACACCGGCGCGTGCGATCGCGATGGCTGCTTCCGCCCGGCTGATCTGCTGTCTGAGATCCTCGTCGTCGACCACAGCAAGAAGGTCTCCCTTGGAGACCGGATCACCTCGCTGCACGCGGACTTCCTTCAGCCGACCGCTGATGCGAGACATGACATCCACAGCAGCGTGGGGCTGCAGTTCACCGACGGCTTCCAGTTTGGAATCGAACAATCGCGGCTGCGCAGCTGCCGTTTCCACCAGCATGGACGCACGTTGGCCCATCATACCCGGCCCGGGGCCGGCGGCAGCCGGATCTGCAGAGCCCAGCTTCTGATAAAGTCGAAAGCCGACTAAGCCCAGGATGATCAGCAGTATCAACGGTAGAAACAGTTTCTTCACTGCAATTCCTTAGTGGGTATGGGTGTGTATCCCGGAAGGTCTAAGTTTACGACGCCTTTGACCTCGATAAAGTTTCAACTCAATGCCGTGACTATCTTACTCCACAGACCGGCGGTGAACGCATCGCAGCGACACGACGATATCTCTGGTCCGAGGGCGCTCAAGAGCCCGCTCTTCCTACCGATAACATGGTCGATGGCCCTCAGCGTTGCCGACGCAAGACCCTTTTATCTACGTCGCATGAGTCACCGTCGTTACACGGGGAAATGAAACAATGCGAGTTGGGCGACATACTCCGCCGAAACCGGCGGGCCTGTGCTCAATGGCCCGCTAAGGCAGGCCTCAAGGGAAGATGACCGTCCGGTTTTCGTAGACGAAGACGCGTTCCTCCAGAACCAGTCGGAGTGCCCTTGCCAACACCACCTTCTCCACATCGCGTCCCGCCTGAGCCATGGACACGGCGCTGTGCGTGTGGTCCACCGGGATGACGTCCTGAGCGATGATCGGCCCCTCGTCGAGGCTCCCCGTGACAAAGTGAGCCGTGGCGCCGATGATCTTCACACCTCGATTCGCGGCCTGCTGGTAGGGCTTGGCTCCCGCGAAGGCCGGGAGAAAGGAGTGGTGGATGTTGATGATCCGACTGGCATATCGGTCAACGAAGAGGGGAGTCAGGATCCGCATGTATTTGGCCAACACGACGAAATCAGGAGAGTGGGCCGAGATCGCTTCCAGGAGTCTTGCCTCATGCTCCTGTCGGGACAGGCCTTCGTGGGAAACGCACCGGAAGGGAACGTCAAAACGGCGGGCGAGGGGCTCCAGAGTCGGATGATTGCCGATCACGGTACCAATCTCTGCGTTCAGTTCGCCGTAGGCGTGGCGCAGCAGGAGATCGCCGAGACAGTGCGGCTCGCGTGTCACCAGAACGACGATCCGCTTCTTGCTTCTCCGGGTCAGGCGAATCGTCGAGTCCTTCGGAAGAACCCCTCGCAGCTCGTCGAGGACGATTTCTTCGGCGCAAGAGCCCGAGAATTCGGTCCGCATGAAGAAGTGCTTTCTCTCCGGGTCGACGAATTCGCCGTTGCTGATGATGTTCAGACCGTGGCCGAGGAGTACTCCGGTGATCCTGTGCACCAGGCCTTTCTCGTCGGCGCAGTCAATCAGGAGAATATGCTGATCGAGTTCGCTCATTCGGGTTCCAATGATAGGGGCTCCAGGGGACAGGGTCCACTGGGAAGAAGCCTCACCAGATCAGCAGCAACATCCCTGCGAACATCAGGCAGGCGGCCGGAATTCGGTGTTCGAAACCTCCCTCGTTGAAGACCAGCACTCCGATCAGGGCGGAAGCGATTCCCCCCGCCCTTTTGACGGCCTCGACGTAGGAGACGAAGAGCTCACGGTAGGCGTAGAACTGTGCCAGCACGGCGATTCCTGCAACAAGAGCAGCGGATGCGAGCAAGAGCCCCGTTCGAGCCGTCGTGCCGACCAAGGGGCTGGGTCGGCGGCGCAGAAGCCGGACTCCAAGGAGCAGGGCCCCACTGAGTGCACTCATCACGAATCCAAGCAGCGCCTCGGAGCCGTGGGCGATGGCAATCTTGTCGAGCGACGTCGCTCCACCCCAGATCGCCGCGACGAGTAGCATGCGCCAGCTTCCCGGCTCTCTGAATGGCGCCGCAAGAAGCTCGCTCAAACGGGTCGTGCGGTCACTGTGAAGGAGAACCGCACCGGCCACGACGCAGACGATGCCGGTCCAGCCTCGAATCGATGGGTACTCCGAAAGCAAAAGCAGGGCTACGAGGGCCGACACCAACGGGGTAAACCCGAGATAGGGAATCGTCAGCGAAAGAGGGGAGATGGAGACGGCACGGACATAGAGCAGAGAAGTAAGAGCGAAGAGCAGCGACTCGAGGAGACCCAGCAAGACAAAAGTGCGATCAAAAGACGGAACGCCCTCGGCCCAAAGTACGCCGGCCAGGACGATGGAGGCGCCCAGGTTGATGCCGATGACGACTCGAATCGTATCCAGACGCTGCCCAAGAATCTTGCGCAGGACATCCAGCGTCACGAAACTCAACGAGGCAACGACCGCAAGCACCAGGCCCATCGTGGCACAAGCTTACACGAGACCGGATCGCAACCCACAATTCTCGACATCCGAGCACTCCATCGCAAACCGGCGTGCAACAATAGAAGCAGCCCGGATTCTGGTGAGAAATGCGGGTTGGGCCAAGGAAGGAGTAGAGATCAGAAGATGAAAAAGAAGATGGGTTGGCTCCTGCTCACCGTCGCGACTCTTTGGACCCTCTCCTGCGCGAGTGCGCTCGAGCCGGGTCGCGGCACCACGGTCGTTCTCGTCAGGCATGGCGAGAGGGTCGACGATTCCGAGGATGCGGCGCTGAGTCCGCTAGGACTGGCTCGAGCTCAGGATCTTGCCGATGTGCTGCAGCGCGCTGACGTCAAGGCACTGTTTGCCACCGAGTTTCGCAGAACTCAGGAGATGCTGCAGCCGCTGGCTGATCGGTTCCAACTCAAGATCCAGGAAGTGCCCGCCGACCAGCCAAAGCACCTGGTGGATACCATTTTCGAGGACTATGAGGGACAGCTCGTCGTCGTGGCCACGCATGGGGATCGAATCGCGGAGATTATGAGATTGCTCGGTGTCAGCCCGGAGGAGTCCTCGGTCGATGCTCGCTACGACGATCTCTTCGTCGTCACGGAGATTGGAGACGGCAGGGCTTCGTTGCTGCGCCTGTCCTATGGCGTGCGCGGAGCGGAAACGATGGCGATGCCGGCAGAGGGGTCAGGACCGGAACCGAAGTAGCGCGTTCGTGGGCCCTCCGGTGTCGGGCTCCCGCCACCGCGGCGGTATAATGAGCAGGAACGAGCATGAACGACACGGTTCCGGGCCGATACTGGCACCGGCTCGACGGCGCGCGGGTTCAATGCGACCTCTGTCCCCGCTTCTGCAAGCTCCGCGAAGGCCAGCGCGGCCTTTGTTTCGTGCGAGCCGCTCAGGACGGGCAGATGGTCCTGACGACCTATGGCCGGTCGAGCGGCTTTTGCATCGACCCGATCGAGAAGAAACCCCTGAATCACTTCCATCCGGGGACGTCCGTCCTTTCCTTCGGTACGGCCGGGTGCAACCTGGCCTGCAAATTCTGCCAGAACTGGGATATCAGCAAGTCCAGGCAGATCGATACGCTGGCGGATGCCGCGGGTCCGGAGGCGATCGCACAGGCTGCCTCCCGGTACGGTTGCCGGAGTGTTGCTTATACCTACAACGATCCGGTCATCTTCCTCGAGTATGCCGTCGATGTGGCCCAGGCGTGTCGGGAGAAGGGGATCGCGAATGTCGCCGTCACGGCCGGATACATCTGCGACGAGGCTCGGCCCGAGTTCTTTGGCGCCATGGATGCCGCCAACGTCGATCTCAAGGCTTTCAGCGAATCCTTCTACTGGAAGATTGCGAAGGGACACCTGCAGCCGGTTCTCGATACCCTCGTCTACCTCGTGCGCGAAACGGATGTCTGGCTGGAGATCACGACGCTTCTGATTCCCGGCGAAAATGATTCCGAGACCGAGATCGACGAGATGACCGGCTGGATCCAGTCGGAGTTGGGCTCCGACGTTCCCTTGCACTTCACGGCCTTTCATCCGGACTGGAAGATGACCGACCGTTCCCATACACCGCCCGAGGTTCTTTCCCGGTCCCGGTCGATCGCTCTGCGAAACGGGCTTCACTACGTCTATACCGGCAATGTCTTCGACCGCTCCGGCCAGAGCACCTATTGCCACTCCTGCGGAGCGTTGCTGATCGAACGTGACTGGTACAACCTGGGGGAGTGGAACCTCTCTCCGGACGGGGCCTGCCTCGCCTGTGGGACGCGGTGTGCGGGCCATTTCGACGTTGTTCCGGGCCAATGGGGAAGCCGGCGCCAGCCCATCCATCTCGCCCGCTGACCTGCAGCGAATCCGGAGGTTCAGCCAGCGAATCGCGCATATCCCGCGAATCAAACACCAGGCTCCTTTCGCGTGATCCGTGAGATTAGCTGGCCACGGCCGGACAGGCACGCCAGCGAATCGCGCATATCCCGCGAATCAAACACCAGGCCCTTTTCGCGTGATCGGCGAGATTAGCTGGCGACTTCGTAGATTCGCTGGAGTCGTGCGTTTATGTAAGGTGAAATGAGTGAACTCCTTTACAGGCAATTGAGCTATGACATCGTGGGCGCGGCCATCGAGGTCTACAACAGCATCGGATCGTTCTACGACGAGCCCTCGTACCAGAAAGCCATGGAGATCGAGCTGAACTTCCTGGGGATCCCATACGTGGCCAAAAGGCGTTTCGAGATTGAACACCGAGGGTTTCAGATCGGCTGGGCTGAACCCGATTTGCTGGTGGATGACTCGATCGTCGTCGAACTCAAGGCGCTATCGTCGATCCATCCTCGACACGTCTCGCAGGTCCTCAAGTATCTTGCTTTGGCCGAGCGGCCGCTCGGCTTGATCATCAACTTCGGAAACATCGAAAAGCTCGAGACGAAGCGAGTACCCTTCTCCCGAAGCCTTCGCAGGTTGCGAGACCGCCGGCTTCGCTGGTCCGAGGAATCGGTCGAGCCCGATGGAGCCGAATCACCGGACGACCCAACGCATCCGCAAGACCACGGATCGTGATGGAAGCAACGCCATGCATGGCTGTGAAAGGATTCTTGCCCTCAGACCGTGTCGGGATTCTCCTCGGGAGCCATTGAAGAGGCGGAGCCGAATTCACTCAGTGTCCGCTTTGGTGAGAGCCGTCACGGTCTCGACCGGCTACCCAGTGTCTAATACGTCACTGAGGTAAGAAATGGCACAAGCGAGTCCCCACATCTATTCGCCTCCGAATCCTCGGAAGCTGAGCGTTTCTCTCGAGTTGGACCATTTTCCACCGCTGCCCGAGGTTGCGTGGAAGGTGCTCGAACTGACATCCGATCTCTATCTGGGCGTGGATAGGCTGGCTGAGGTCATCTCTCGCGACCAGACCCTGACGGCACGAATCCTCCGGATCGCCAACTCGGCATTCTTCCAGCGGCTGTGTGAAATCAAGACGGTCAAACACGCCTCGACCGTGCTCGGGAACCGCAAGATCCGGGGCATCGTCATTGCGGCATCGCTGGGCGGTATTCTCTACCGTTCACCTCAAGGGCGACTGTTGTGGCAACACGCGCTTGGAGTGGGACTTGCGGCGCGGGAACTCACAGGTCTCCTTCGAGTTTCAGTTGACGCGGAAGAGGCCTTTGTTGCCGGTCTTCTGCACGATATCGGCAAAGGTCTCTTCGACTATCAACATCCCGAGCTGTTCGTGCAGGCGGCCTCATTGGCCAGCGCCGATCCAGGACTGTCCACTCTCGACGCGGAGCGTCAGGTCCTGGGAATCGATCACGTCGAGATCGGCGGGAAGGTGGCTCAGGCGTGGAATCTGCCTGAGTCGATCAAAAGCGCAATTCGGTTCCATCATGACCCCTCGGCCTCGCCCGCCCATCCTCATCTCTGCGCCATTGTCTGCCTTGCGGATCGATCATGCTTGCGGGTGGGAATCGGACCGATCAACAAGCCCGATCTCGACGCGATGGATTTTGCGGCCGGGGCTATCCTTGGAATCACTGAGGATGAACTCGAGCAAGCCCAGGCCGACTTTCTCGAGAGAATCGAGATGGATCGAGGGTTGTTCAGCTTCGGATAGCCGGAAGATCCCGCTGCTTGCCAGCGAATGATGTTCATCTCGTGAATCAAACACCCGGCCCTTTTCGGGTGATCCGTGAGGTCCGCTGGCTCCGATCGGACAGGCTCGCCAGCGAATCACGCTCATCTCGCGAATCAAACACCCGGCTGTTTTCGCGTGATCCGTGAGATTAGCTGGCTCCAATCGGACAGAGACGCCAGCGAATCACGCTCATCTCGCGAATCAAGTACCCGGCTGTTTTCGCGTGATCCGTGAGATTAGCTGGCTCCAATAGGACAGAGACGCCAGCGAATCACGGTCATCTCGCGAATCAAACACCAGGCCCTTTTCGCGTGATCCGTGAGATTAGCTGGCTCCAATCGGACAGAGACGC
>JARRKC010000043.1:26873-30941 GCA_037388505.1 Acidobacteriota bacterium
GGCCAATCCATTGAAAATCTTCGCCGGAGAGAAGAGACTTGCAGGGGATGATGCTGCAAGAACCCAGGAAACCCCACCGCCGTCTGGAAGCAACTGAACTGTGCGGCCTGTGTGACCGCGCAGACCTTCACTTCAAAACCACGGCCGAGTTGGAGCCGCTCGACGGAATCATCGGGCAGGAGAGAGCTCTGCGCGCCATCCGCTTCGGTCTTGGGATGAGGAGCTTCGGCTACAATCTCTTCGTCGCCGGCACTCCGGGCACCGGCAAGAAGACGTTGATTCGCCTGCTCGTCGAGGAGATCGCCAAGACCGAGGAGACTCCCGACGACGTGTTCTACGTCTACAACTTCGAACGCCCCGAGCGTCCGCAGGCGATCGTCGTTCCGCCGGGAGTGGCCGCGGCCTTTCGAGACGACATGGAGCACCTCGTGAAATCTCTGAAGGAGGAGGTGCCCAAAGCGTTCAAAAGCGAAGACTACGAGTCGCGCAAGAACAAGATTCTGCAGTCGTTCCAGAGCGAACAGTCGGCTCTCAACGATCGCCTTCAGCACGAGGCCAGGGAGCGGAATCTGACCGTGAAACCTGCAGGCGCGCAGATTCTGACGCTCCCGATTGTGAACGGGCACGAATTGACTCGAGAAGAGTACGAGAATCTCTCCGACGAAGAGAAGGAGCGGATTCAAGCGAGACAGCGTGAATTCTCGGATACGATCCAGGAAGTCTACCGGCAGGTTCGGGATCTGCAGCAGCAGACCCAGCACCGGCTGAAGGAGTTGGATCGCACGGTCGCTTTGATCTCCAGCGGCTACTACCTCGACGACATCCGGACGCACTACTCCGACTATCCCAGAATCGTGGAGTATCTCGAGGCCGTTCAACATGATGTCGTTGCCAACATCGCCAACTTTCTCCCCGGAGAAGCCGAGGAAGTTGAGGATGGGCTGCCTATGAGGGACGGTCCGGATCCGCTCAAGCGCTATCGGGTCAACGTGATCGTCGACAACTCCAAACAGGAAGGGGCCCCGGTCATCGAGGAGACGCACCCGACGTTCCGGAATCTCATCGGCTACACCGAAAGAGAAGTGCGGATGGGGACCCTCTACACCGACTTCACGATGATTCGGGCCGGCTCAATCCTGCAGGCCAACAAAGGCTTCCTGATCCTCGATCTGATCGATCTGTTGACGACTCCGTTGGCTTGGGATTCGCTGAAGAGGGTCTTGCAGGACGGATCCGTGAACATCCAGGAACCCGCCGAGCAGTTCGGCCTGGCCGGGACGATCGGCCTTCGCCCCGAACCGGTGCCGGTCGATCTGAAAGTCATCGTCCTGGGCAGTGCGGAGTTGTACGGGCTGCTCTATTCGGCGGACGAGAGCTTTCAGAAGCTCTTCAAGGTCCGAGCGGAGTTCGACACCGTCATGAAAAAGGACGACGGTCAACTCGAGCGTTACGCGCGCTTCGTCAGGACTCTCTGCGACAAGGAGCAGCTTCGTCATTTCGAAGCCGACGCGGTGGCGGTTCTGATCGAGCACAGCTCTCGAATGGTGTCCGACAAGACGCGCCTCACTCTCCGCTTCAGCGACGTCGCGGATCTGATCCGGGAAGCCCACTACTGGGCGACGCTGGCGAACAGGGAATTCGTGGCTGCCGAGGATGTTCGCAAGGCGATCGGCGAAAAGATCTATCGGTCGAATCTGTTCGAAGAGAAGATCCAGGAGATGATCGACGAAGGCTCGATCATGATCCAGACCACGGGCGAGGCGGTGGGTCAGATCAACGGCCTCTCGGTCTACCAGACCGGTGATTACGCCTTTGGGAAACCGACCCGAATCACGGCTGAGGTCAGCGTCGGTGACGAAGGGATCGTCAACATCGAGCGGGAAGCCCACATGAGCGGCCGCGTGCACGACAAAGGAGTTCTGATCCTGAGTGGATTCCTGCACGGCCAGTATGGACAGAAACACCCGCTCAGCCTGCATGCCAGTATCTGCTTCGAACAATCCTACTCGGGCGTCGACGGCGACAGCGCGAGTTCGACCGAGTTGTATGCGATCCTTTCGGCGCTCTCCGGGATTCCGGTCCGCCAGTCGATTGCCGTGACGGGATCGATCAACCAGAAAGGGGTGATCCAGCCCATCGGCGGCGTCAACGAGAAGATCGAGGGCTTTTACGCCGCCTGCGAGTCGGCGGGGCTGACCGGGGATCAGGGCGTCGTCATCCCCCATCAGAACGTTCAGAATCTGATGTTGAACGACGAAGTGATCGAGGCGGTTCGCAACGGCCGCTTCCACATCTATCCGGTGGCCAGCGTCGATGACGGCATGGAGATCCTTACCGGAGTCGCGGCCGGCGAAAAGCAGGCCGACGGAACTTATCCCGAGGGGACGATCCACCAGAAGGTCCAGACCCGCCTGGCCGAAATGGCCGAAATCGTGCGCGCGCAAAAACCAGGGAGCTGATCGCGCTCCGAGCTAAGGGCGGGGACCACCAAAGACTTCCGGATTGACGACATTGCCGAGTCGCGGCTGTCGCCCTTCGAGGATGGCCACCGTGTCTTCGAGCATCGTCTCCAGGATCTGCTTCTGAGCCCTCGGTGTCCGGGCCGATACGTGTCCCGTCAGCAATGCCCGCGGATGCCGGAAGATCGGATGATCGGCCGGCGGCGGCTCCTCGGGAAATACGTCGATGCCCACGGCAAGCAGCCGTCCGCTTTCCAGTTCCTCGACCAGGAGATCCAGGTTCTCGATGACCGGGCCGCGGGCGGTGTTGATGAGGATGCTGCCCTCTCGGACGTGGCGGATGTTCTCTCGGTTGATGAGCCCGGTCGTCTCCTCGGTCAGAGGAACGTGAAGAGTGATGATCGAGGCGCGTGAGAGGAGCTCGTTGAGCCCCAGGAATTCGACGTCGTCGTCGCGGTAGAGGCTGTGGTCGATGTAGGGATCGTCGGCCAGCACGGACAGCTCGAGGGGACGGCTCAGGCGGCGCACCTGGCGGCCGATTCTGCCGTAGCCGATGATGCCCAGGGTGGCGCCTTGAAGATCGAGGCTGCGGGTGGTGTAGCGGGCGTTCCAATCGCCGGCCATGAGTGCCTCGCGCCAGAAGGAGAATTTCTTGGCGGCCGCTAGCATGAAGGCAAGAGTCTGTTCGGCTACGGCCCGCGTCATGGCTCCGGGGGTGTACAGAACGGGAATCCGCCTCGCGGTTGCGTCAGGGATGCACACGGAGTCGAATCCCACACCCGTTCTGGATACAGCCTTCAGACGGGGGGCCCGATCCAGGATCTCGGCGTCGACGATGACGGATCCGCGGGCCACGATGAGAATCACCTCGGGGTCCACGGCGGCCAGCACGTCTTCGCGCAGGCCGTTGTCTTCGATGGCAACGACGCGGCCGTAGCGTGAAAGGGCCTTGCTGACCGGCTCGGGCAAGGGGCCGATGGAAACGATCTTGGGCTGGCTCATGAGGGTCGTATTGTGCCGGAAAGTGCGTGGAATGCAAAGGGAAGGGATCGCGGAGGACCCCTGCGGCGGCCACCTCCGCAAGCTGGACTTGGGCGCCGACTTGCTGCTAGAATGCCGCCTTCGCCGAGAGCGTCCCCATCGTCTAGCCTGGCCTAGGACACCGCCCTTTCACGGCGGCGACGGGGGTTCAAATCCCCCTGGGGACGCCAATCCCTCTGCTGATGACCGAGCTTTCCGAGGCTACCCGGGAGACTTTCCGAAAAAAACGGTCAGGGGTCTGGTGCATCTTCCTCCGAAGGTGTAAGGTGACGTCCCGGGTGGTACGTGAAGCGACCCTGAGTTTCGGCAGGTAAGTCAGAAACTCAAGCGCCTGGGGAAGAGAAGTGCGAGTCGAGCGGGTGGACGCTCACTGGGGGGATGCCTTCTCGCGGGAGAATACTCGGCCGCATCGATCAGTTTGAGTCGCTTCACTCCACCCCCTTTCCGCAGAATCTTCATGACGGCCGGAGGCCGAATTCCAGCGACGCGCCGAAGCACAACAGATCATCGATCGTGCCGGCATCGCAAAAATCCCTTCCCAGCTTGTTCCTGGAGTGCTGCAATAGGT
>JARRKC010000044.1:0-91710 GCA_037388505.1 Acidobacteriota bacterium
GAAGGACACATGCGCAGGAGCGCGACCTGAGCAGCTGCGTGTCCCGTCAAGGACACCGCGAGAAGTGGTCGGGTAGGGCCACATCACCCCAATCCCGTTGGGACGGCCGACGTGCCTCGCCGGGCAGCGCTTCGACCTGGTCGATCGTCCGGGACTTCGGCGCCGGTCTCCCGATCTCTCCTGCATTCCGGCCTGCCGTGCGCCACGCTTCCATAGCGTCTCTGCGGGATGCCCGCCGTCCTTCTGTCGTCTCGAAAGGACCAAATGTTCAGCGGAATCGAACGTTCTCCATCACCGAGACCATCACCGTTGCGCCTTGAAGGGCCGTCAATGTGCACGCCTTCCGAATCCACCCGCGGATTCCGTCGGCGTGGACGTTCCGACAACCGGTTCGAGCCAGATAGAAGAGATCGGTCGAATAGGGATCGTCTTTGAAGAAATGGTTATGATGGCATCCGCCGACTGAAAGGACGATTTCAACGTCCGTGAAATCCAGCTCGCACCAGTGGTCACGAGCTTTGCCTGGGACTACGACCCGCAAGTGGCCGGTAAATCCGGGCGAGACGAAGGGGAGCCGTGCCAGAGCGTTTTGAAGGTTGAGCAGAGGCCGGCGGCACCGAGGGCAAAGTGAGGGCTGCTGAAGGATCTGCCCGACGAACCGGGCCAACTCCGTGAAAGCAGCCTGGACGTCGCGCTCGTACCGAAATTCCAGTAGGGACGCCACGAAAGTAGCGCGGCAGGTCCACCGGGTTTCACATTCCCGTCCCGTTAGGGACAATCGAGAGTAGCCCGGCATGGTAATGCCGGGGCCTCGGGCGGTGGGCCAAATCCCCCCAGTCCCGTTGGGACGGCTGACATCCCTCACTGCCCTGCGGCCCGGATTGGTCAATCGTCCCTACGGGACTCCTCCGCGTCTCTTTACGGTCGCCGAAACCCGGCTCTATCGTACCGGGCTACTCTCACCCCGTCCCTCCGGGACGAAGCGGGGACATCCGAACCCTGCCTTACGTGCAGGCACAAGCCAACCACAATCGTCCGGAATCACCCCCGATCGACGGCATCGCCCGAACGAACCCTGATCGCAAGCCCAAAGGCGAACTCACCCGAGGGACTCCCGAGTGACCGGAGACAATTCCAGCTCCCTGGTAATAGGGAAATGTGGTGGACGCCCGACACCCGAGCACGACACCGCATTGGTTCGCCGGCGGACTCAGAACTTGGGCACGACGTCCGAACAACCTCGCCGCCCTTTGCCAATTTGGCCCGCCGACCCTTCGAAAGCCTGTAACTGCCCCAAGAGCTTGCTTTCCGGCGGGAAAGACGGTAAGGTCAAGGGGTTCCTTCAGTTGGAGGTCTCCTGTAGGGGCACGAACGATGTATGTGGTGTGAAGACCTCGTCAGTCTCGCCTTGTGAAAAGAAGCGCTCAAGCAATGTTCGGCCAGTTCGTGGTTTCAGTCAGTTGCTCGTCCATGTTCTGCTTCGTTTGCGATTTGCATCCCAGGGTTGAAGGCTACCTAGTTTCCAGGAGGAGAACATGTCCGGCAGAAAACTGTACGTAGGCGGCTTACCTTATTCCATTTCCGACAGGCAACTCGAGGAACTCTTTTCCCAGCACGGGACGGTCGAATCGGCACGGGTGATCATCGATCGCATGTCGGGTCGGTCGAGAGGCTTCGGGTTCGTCGAGATGAGCTCCCAGGAAGAGGCCCAGGCCGCCGTCCAAAGCCTCAACGGCAGCGACCTCGAGGGCCGATCATTGACGGTCAACGAAGCTCGACCCCGGGTCTCATCCGGTGGCGACAGGGGCGGTTTCGGCGGCGGTCGAAATCGCTGGTAGCCCTTCCTTGACATCGAGAAGCCAGGGCGGCTGTCGGTTGCCTCGGCTTCTCGTCTGTCGACAGCTCTCCCCACAAGATTTAGAACTTTCCTGCTCATCGTTGGGGGGGAGTTGTCGATTTCGCCCCTGCTTCTCGCCCGTCACCGAGACGTCGGTCGCCCGAACGGAGGATGCAAGCGAGTAGAATCGCCACGGCGGCAAGAGACAAGATCCAGCCGATTCTCCAGCTCGCCGGCTGGTATCGGTATTCGACTTCGCTGACGCCGGCAGGAATGCGGACCGCCGGCATCAGATCCAGGAAAGGCTTGGTCTCGACGGGCCGGCCGTCGACATAGACATGCCAGCCGGGCCAGACGCGCATGCTGCGGACCATCCATTCCGGTCGGTCGGTCTCGACCTGATAGACGGCGCGCTCAGGCGAGTATCGGAGCAGCCGGATCCCGTCATGAGACAGCTGGTCCCCGCGGGTCGGCTTGAACGATTCGGACAAGAAAGCCCCGGGGGACGGGTTATCCCGCTCGTAAACCCTCACCCTGCCGAAGTCGCGCCGTTTCCAGGTCGAAGCGGATGCCTCCAAATCTGCTCCCAAGAGACCAAACGCCGCGACGCCGGCGGGTTTGCCCTCGAGCAACAGCGAGCCTCCAGTGAGGGAGTCTGAAGTCGCCATGGACCACAGGTACACCCCTCCATGAGGAGAATTCCCCGTCACCTCGAGTCGCAGAAAATACTGACCCGGATCGAGGTCCCGGGTGGGAAAGCTAAACTCGGTCCATCCGTTATCCGAAATTGGTCCTGAAGCGTCGACGGAGGCGGACAGAGTTCGTCGATCCCCATCGAGGAGCGTGAGGCGAAGGGCACCGGCCGGCACGCTCCGCCCCCCGGTCGCGGTTTTGAATCGCGCCCCGGCGATGCGGCTGCGTTTGTCGAGAGTGAATCGCTGTAAGGCTGTCTCGCCCGGCTGCAGTTGGGAGACCTCGTTCGTTCTCCACTGTCCCACGATCGTCGGGGTGCCGGAGACGATGAAGCGGATGGAGAAGAGATCGAAGCAGGGAGAATCGAGCCGGATATCTTCGGCATGGATCTGCGCCGCCGTGGGCGTCACCCACGGATTACGGACCACACAGTCGAGGATGGTCCTCTCTTGCGGCAACCTGTGGGTATGGGCAAACCAGTCCTCGATCCCATAGGCGGTCAGGATTCCCGGGAATCGCAAGGTGTCGTACGTAAGAACGGCGCTCTGGCCGGGGCCCGTCTGCTTCTGCAGATAGCGCAGCAAAGGTGTTTCGGGGAAGAATTTCGAGTCGGCGACGACGGCATTCTGAGCCCAACCCACTCTGATCAAGTCTCCGGCCTGCAGCAGAATCAACAATGGCGCGGCGAGCAGAATCCAGCGGCGAGACGGCGTAAGGATCTTCTGGAGAAAGGTATAGCCCGCAGCCGCCAGCACGGCCATGGCCAGGCCGAAGATCACGAACAGCCGCCCGTTCGGATTCAGATTGAAAACCGGCAGATGGTAGACGATCCTGGCGATGAACGGTGGGAATCCGTAGATCAGCACCAACGACAGAGCCGCCACCCCGACCCAGAAAAGGCTTGACAAGGGTCCTCTCCTTCTTCGCTGCAGGAGAGCCAAGGGGACCAGGAGCATGGCAATCCAGCCCACGTATCCGGTGTACTCAGGGTGAGGGTGGTATCCCTTGAAGAAGGGAAAGAGGAGGAACGGAAGCTTGTCGATCGGCACCGACGAGGCCTGGCGCCAGGAAAGATCGACCGTAGAGAGGTACTCGACACTGGGCAGAAGTTGAAAAGCGGTCAATAGGAAGCCGAGCGAGACGCCGGCTACTGCCCAGAAGGCCGGCCGAAGGCCTCCTCTGAGGCTTCGACCGGGACGGGAGAGGATCATCCAGAGAGAGAGCAACGCAAGGAGATACAAAGTGTAGCCGGCCAGAGCCGGAAAACCGCCGAACAGCATCAGAGCCGTCAGAATCGCCAGTACTCCGACTTCCCGCCGATTCGGATTCCGCATCAGACGTACGAAGGACCAGATGACCCACGGAATCCAGCAGCTGGTTGCCACCTGGGGCCACATCAGCCACGAGAGATTGAAGCCGCACAGCATGAAGGTTACGGCACCCAGCAAGGCGGCCTGAGTCGAGAACTCGAGCCGACACAGCAGAAAAGCACCCAGTCCGGCGATGAAGAGACGAACCAGGAGCGCCAGGCTGTATCCCAACCCGTTCCCCAGGAGGAGAAAGATCAAAAACGACGGAGACAAGTAGGAGTCGAAGAGAAGGGGAAGAGCCGGTTGCCCGCCCGAGACGAAGGGGTTCCAGAGAGGAATGGCTCCCTCGCGCAGACGCGACTTCACGTAGAGCCAGCGCGGTATCCAGGCATCGAGCACGTCGGCCTTGTTGCCGTCCAGAGCTTCTTCCGTGTGGAGTTCCTCCGGCCAGCCCTGTCCGGACAGAAGGAGGTCCATGGGAGCCACAACCTCACCCCGAAACAAATTAGCACCCAACGCCATGCAGGAGATCAGCACGAGGAGAAGCGAGACCAGAGCGATCTCCCTCCTCGAAGGCGATGAAACCCCTGGAGCCGGCTCCGAGTGAGCGCGGATCCGACGAAAACCGGGAGCCCAGAGGCTCAACATTGCTCACCCTGAGGCCGCGCAGCACCCGAGGCTTGGGACCCGTCCGAATTCATGATCGCTATTCTGCCACCTTCTATCAGTGGGCCCAACTCCTACAATTCGCATTCTAACTACGGAAAAGCATCGACCGGAGCATTCGCCGGTGCATTCGGCAGAAAGTACCTGCATCGGCGGAACACGGGCCGCTCGGATGGTCGGAATGAGACCCGCGAGGATCGAAACAGGCAGGTTGAGGGCTGCGACGACAACAAGCATGGGAGGAACCGTCGACAAGACGGCGAAGAACGGCGAAGCCGGCAATGCCGCAACCGCAATCGTTCCGACGAGCCCATCTACCCGTGTCCCATCTCTGCCCCAGATCCAGGGACATCTTCGGTTCTGGATTCACATTACAGCCCGTGGTAGCCTCTCTCACTGCAGTGGATTCCGTTTGCTCCAAGAGGCCACCCGGCAAGCTCGCCCGGTGAGGTTATGGCAGAACTTCTACAGGTCGTTATTCCGGTCTGCAACGAGGCTGGAAGCATCGAGGCGACGCTTGATGAGCTGCATTCCGAGCTGGCGGGATCACTGGAACTCGAGTTGATCGTATGTGAAGACGGCAGCACGGACGGCACGGAACGGACACTCTCGCTGCTCGAGGGCCGGCTTCCACTCACCGTCATTTCGAGCAGAACCAGAAAAGGATACTCTCGGGCCGTCCTCGACGGCCTCCGCTCAACGACCGGGGAATGGGTCCTTTGTCTTGACGGGGACGGGCAATGTGATCCCCACGACTTCTGGCGCCTCTGGAATGAGCGGACGAGTGCGGAAGTCATCACCGGGAGTCGCGCCCTGCGACCGGAACCCTGGCCCCGCCGATTCCTGTCTCGAACCTTCAGGGCCTTGTTCTCGATGGCGTTTGGAACACACATCGTCGATCCCAGCAGCCCCTACGTACTGATCCATCAGAGGGTCGTTCGCAGGCTCCGAGACGAGTTGGGCCTCTTTCCACAGGGTTTCTGGTGGGAATTCACTGCCAGGACAATCCATCATGGCTTTCCTGTGAAGGAAGTACCTGTGGGATATCGGCCGAGGAGGCGCGGCGAGACCCAGATTTACCGCCTGACCAGGATTCCCATGATCGGATGGACTCACGTGATCGGGCTCTTGCGTCTTTGGCGGCAGCTCAGGTGAGTCACGGTGCAATGGCTGAAAAGACGCATACTTGGCTCTATCTTGTCCTGGGTGGTTCGCTCGGGCTGCTTCTGGCCACCATCTGGAGCTTCCACTATCTTCCCCTAACGGATCTGCCGGAGCATGTTCTGGCCGCCAAGGTCCTCGTCGATTACGAAGATCCTGGCACCTGCTACTCCAGTTTCTACACCGTGGAGACGCCGTGGAAGCCCTATTCAGCGACCTTCTTCTGGAGTGCTCGGTTGTTGGCGCCGGTCGCGACGCCGCTGCACGCGGCCAAGCTCTATCTGAGTCTGTCCCTGGTCCTGACGATCGTCGGTATCGGCTTCTGGCTGAAAGCGGTCGCTCCCGGGCAGATGGTTCAACTGATACCCGCCACGATGCTCCTCTACAGTTCCTTTTTCTTCGTCGGAATGCTGAACACACTCTTTGCCGTGCCGTTCTTCTTCTTTGCGCTGTGGAGCTGTCACGAGATTCTGAAGAAGGGTCCGACGAGCCCCTTCTACGATGTGGGCCTTGCAGTCTGTCTCCTGCTCATTTACTTCTCGCACATCACCGTTTTCGGGGCCGCCATTCTGGTGCTCGGCACGCTCTGGTTGTTCTCTCCCAATCGAAGGAGAGGATGGCGCCTGGCCCTGGCCGCAGCTCCTTCCGTGGGTTTGACGCTGGCCTATTTCCTCCTGACGACCAGCAAAGGCGTGCACACGCTGCTCAACATCAGTTATGACCCCATCCTCTTGAGAGCTTCCAGCCTTCTGGTGCCGTTCAATGCGGTTTTCGACCGTGTGAACCATGTCTGGGTGTATGAACCCGATCAATTGGTGATCGACATCCTCCTCGGGATTCTCATTGTGCTCGGCACTGTTGTCGGCAGCCGGCGCTCCGCTTTCCGGTCGGAAGGCGTCGTTTCGAAGCGCCATGTCGTCGTCGTGGCTCTCTCTTTGCTCGGAAGTACCTTGCTCCTCCCGTCGTTGGTCGGAGGAGCACTTTCGATCGGGATACGGCTTGGGTACTTCGCCACTCTGGTGCTGTTGATGCTGGCACCCACAGGCTGGTCTCGCAGCCCTGCTTTGCGGGCGGGGGTGGTGATGTTGGCGCTCGCCATGCCCCTCCTGTTCGCCTATCACTGTTATCTCTTTCAGGGCGAGATGGGAGACTTCGAGCGAATCGTCGACCGCATGCCGTCCTGTCAGGTCGTTCTTCCGATCGTCACCGAGCTCAACGGGGCGGGACTCCACAACTACCCGCATCTTCATGATGCCGACTGGTATTGTTACCTCAAAGGTGGAATCAACCCGTACACGATTACACGCTTCCCCTACTTTCCGGTTCAGGCGCGCTGCAAGTTCTTCCCGGCCGCTCCGGGGGAGTTTTCGATGGCGTCGTTCAAGTACGCGCGCAATGAAAAGGGCGTGCAGTACTTTCTGGCTCGAACGCGGGAGACCGGCATCATCGATGATCTGGAGGCGCACGTTCCCCTTCTTGCGCGTGGGGGACTTTGGTGGGTTTTCGGTCCAAACCGAGGGACAAGAGTCAACTGCGGTGAATAGGCGGATCGATTCAGTGAAACCGTGCGATATCGAGTCTGGGCCCGTCCAGCCGTCGACTCCCTACGGTTACCGAAACGGATTCTTCACAGGCTTCTCTTCGCCCTGGTAGATCGCCGCATAGTGTATGTAATTGTCCGCATAGCGCTTTCCGGAATGAGGTCGAAAGGCAGAGACTTACAGATCGACTTCCCCTTCGTAGAGCATCTTCTTCAGATCAAAGACCTCGTCGATCCGAATGCCTGCTGGAAACTGGACGACAAACCGAACCTTTGCTGCACCAGAGGGGAGAGTCGGTTCGCCCCCTGCGTCGCGTCGCGGGAAGAAGATCAGGCAGGAAAACATCTTGTCATCGACCATACGATAGCCGGAGGCCGCGAGGCTGGTTGACCCAAGGGTGAGCGTCGCCCGCTTGATCCCACTCTGCGCAATGGCCTCCTCGAGCCATGCTCTGAACTTGAGCGCGTCCCGCTCCTCTACGACCTTTGGCCGAGGACCAGACAGCAGAGACAATGGGACTATTTGGCAGCCGAGTATGAAGAATTGGTCGGACATCCCTCGAACAACCTCTTCACCAGGCACCGGTTCCTCGAGCTGGCCCCAGCGTTCGTTCGCATTTTTCATGATTTTCGCCGAGCGCCAAGTGACGAGTGCAAGCCATTTCAGGTCCCGCGGCACCTCATCTCGAATCCACTGCGAATGTTTCCGGATCGTTCGAAGCGTGTCACGGTCCCATTCGGTCCACGGTTTCTGATCCCATGGCCTGTCGGCCGTAAATCCCGACCCCACGAGAAGAAGCATCAAGACCAGACCGGGCCACTTCATATCCTAGATTTTGCGTCGAGCCAGCAGAAGCATCAAGACTCTTCCACCCGTCGGGGATCAGAAAGGGGAGAAAGAAACAGTGTCCCCGACTCCCCGCGTCTCGCGCTCGAGCCGGGTATCGGTCGCGCGGTAGACTTCCCCCATTCCTCCCGCGCCCAGCCTGGCGGTGATTTCGTACAAGCCCAGACCCGCGCCGATCATCGACTCGAGGCCTCCGCCTGCTGCACGCCGTTGAGTGTCACCACGATCTCCGATCGATTGCCCCCGTCGAGCGGCTTGATGAACAAGAAGCCTTTCCCGTCGGGTGCGACGCTCCAGCCTCTGGAACTGAGGCCACTTTCCCGAAGTCCGAAGAGTCTCCGTTCGCGCGAGGCGGTGAGCCGACCCGCCGCGTCGAAACCGACATCGACCTGCATCATGGCACCCTCAGAGAGGTACTGGACCGATCTGCCATCCGGTTGCCACTGGGGTAGGCCCCCTTCGGTCGAAGAGAGCTGGATCGTCTGGTCAAGCGCCGGGAATGTGGTGAGAAAGGCCTGTCGCCGGTCGCCCACGATCCTGCTGTAGGCGAGCATCCGGCCGCCCGGCGCCAGACGGCCCGCGACGGAAGATCCTCTGAGCAGGAGCCGGCGCTCGCCGAGTTTTCCGTCGGACTCGAAAGGAGCCCAGTAGAGGCCCTGCTCCTCTGAGAGTCGGAAGGATTCCTTGCGTATCAACAGGCCATTGCCGTCGGGAGCCAGAAAGACGGACTCCTCGGCCGCATCGGATCCGCCCAGGACCGACTCGGGTTCGGCTCCCGGATCGGCCCGGACGCGTCGGACTTCCGGCGCATCCGTTTCTGCCGAGTAGTAGATCATGCGCCCGTTGCGCGTCCATTGAGGGTCCAGGATACGCAACGCTCGATCGAGCCGAGTGAGCGTACCCCGCTCGAGATCATCCATCCACAACTCGTTTTCACCCAGCACCAGCGCCAGGCGGGAACCGTCGGGTGACATGGACGCACTCACGAGTTGCGAATGGGAGCTGCCGACGGGCGCGACCTCGGCCCCCGACCGATCGATGCGGGCCACCACACCCGGACTCTCCTGAGGCGAGACATAGGCGAGAGTGCCGTTGTGGGCGACGCTTGCCATGCCCATCCTCGGAATCACGACGAACTTCTTGCCGGTGACTGCGCCCGTCGCGGGATTGAAGGGCACCCCCCACAGCGGGACGGCGCCGCTCTCCGGACTTGCCATCGCGAGCGTCTGGCCCGCGTAGCCCAAGGGAACCATGTCCCTGAGTTCCTCCGTTCCCGAGACCGGGCTGCGCTTCCCATCGCGAAAGAGTTCGAATGCGCCGACGACCCGCTGAGTGCGCACGCCGGACTGATAGTGGGCGTCGAGAAGCAACGACTTGCCGTCGGGCAAAACTGTGATCCGATGAAAATCGACATCAACCTTGGGATCGATCGGAATGTACAGGTCCGGGTCCCCGCCACGCGCCGGAACCCGGTAGATTCCGCCACGCCAAGCCGCGAAGAGCATCGTGTCGTCCGGCAGCCAAGCCCCGGCCAGAATGTTGCTTGCGGGAACGTTCTCCAACTCGGGAAGATCGCAGTCATCGAGATCGCGGACCCAGAGGGTGTGGCCCTTCTCGCCGGATGCCGTTTCCCAGGCGAGCCGACGACCGTCCGGTGAGAGTCCGAACGCAGGCGGCCAGCCCGAGTATAGATGATCGACCCAGATCGAGAACTCCGTGGCCTGCGGCGCTGTCACGGCTGACTGGCCGGTTTGTCTCGCCCACTGCCAGACGAGCAGCCCACCGAGGGTCACCGCGGCGGCCAGGGAGACGATGAAGACCCGCAGCGAAATGCCGGTGTATCGTTTTTTCGCGTCCGGAGGAGCACTCCAGTCGTCTTCTCCGGAATCCGAGACCGCGAGCGCGATCCGAGCCTCACCGATATCGCGCAGCCGGATCCGCGGATCGCGCTGAAGGCAGCGCTTCAGGAGTTCCCGTATCCGTTGCGGTGTCGATCCAGGGAGCTCGGACAGATCCGGCTCCTGCATCAGGATCGCCGCCAGGGTATCCGAGACCGTCTCTCCGCCGAACAGCTTTCGTCCGGTCAGCATCTCCCAGAGCACGACGCCGAAGGCCCAGATGTCGGCTCTACGGTCTACCGGCCTTCCCCTCGCCTGCTCGGGCGCCATGTAGGCGGCCGTCCCGATGATGAAACCGGCCTGGGTCATGGCGGCGCTCAAGGTCGGCGAGCTCGAAATGTCGCGTGATGCTTCCTCCGGACCCACTGCCTTGGCTAGACCGAAGTCCAGGACCTTGACCGCCCCTTCAGGGAGGTCGGCGGAAGCGGGTGTGAGCTTGACGTTGGCGGGCTTCAAATCGCGATGGACCACGCCGTGCTCGTGGGCGTACTCGAGAGCTTCGGCGACCTGTCGCGCAATCGCGAGCGCCTCCTCGATCGGCAGGGGCCCCCGTGCGATCCGCTCCGCCAGCGTCTCGCCTTCGACCAGCTCCATCACCAACGCCGGGGTGAAGCCACTTTCTTCCACACCGTAGATGGCGGCAATGTTGGGATGACTGAGCGCCGCAAGCAACTGTGCCTCGCGCTCGAAACGCGCCATGCGTTGCGCGTCGGAGGTAAAGACGTCGGGCAGGACCTTGAGCGCCACCTGGCGGTTGAGACGGGTGTCCAGCGCTCGGTAGACTTCTCCCATCCCACCCGAACCGATGGGTTCTTCAACGGTGAAGGGCCCGAGTCGAGAGCCAGCCGTCAGCGCCATACCGATTTCCACATACAGGTCGAGTCGGTCCGAAACAGAGACTGCTCGTCATCCAAACTGCACCGATTGACTCCGCACACTGTCAGGGATTAATCCTTCGGAAACTGTGACAAAGATGTTAACACAAAAGCCAACAGGGAGCCAGGGCCCCAGAACGGGTGACACGAACGCATGGGTTCCGTAGGCTTTCCGTACAAAGACTTCTTTGCTGGGATTGGGTTACGATCCAGATCCGCGCGTCTCACCGAAAACATCAATAAGGGGAGATTCGCAGTTCTCTTTCGGCCAGGAACCCGCGGTGGCGCGAGAACCCAAGCCGATTACCTCCCGCGCAGAGAGCGCCTGTCCGGCTCTCTGTAACCTGCCGTCGTTTTTCCGTCAGGAAGAGGTGAAGGGAATCTAAACGAGAAGGAGACTTCACCATGAATGAACAACAAGCCCTTGCCGCTCCGGGAAACAGAATCTTTTGGCTCGACAATCTGAGAACATTCGCAGTCTTTCTCGTGGTGCTCCTGCACGCCGGCCTCGTGTACGAGAGCAGCGGGCTCACGGCTTTCTTCTGGATTGTCGATGACCCCGCTACGAACGATCTGTCGGGGATCGTCAACCTCGTCCTCGACATCTTCGTGATGTCGGCGATCTTCTTCGTTGCCGGATTCTTTACACCGCCTTCACTGGCCAGAAAGACCCCGTGGGCATTTCTTCGGTCGAAGTTCAAACGACTCTACGTGCCCTGGATCATTGCCGTTCTGACCCTGATTCCACTCTACAAGGTCATCTTCCTTTACTCGCGGGGGCTTCCCCAGGAACACTGGACGACGTACTTCCACTGGACGAACGGGATCTGGAACCAGAACTGGTTATGGTTTCTGCCGGTCCTCTTCCTGTTCGACGTGCTTTACGTGCTTCTTTCGCGGATCAATATCGACGTTTCCTCGATGACCGTGGGCAGCGCCGTTGGTGCGACCTTTGCGCTCGGCTTCCTGTACACGCTCTCCATCGATCTGCTGGGCCTTCAGGGTTGGACGAAGACGTTTCTCTTCGACTTTCAAAACGAGCGCATCTTCATCTACTTCATGATCTTCCTGGTGGGCGCGCTCTGCTATCGCCTGCGCACATTCGAAACGGCTCCGACGAACAAACGGCTTTACGTCGTCCTTTCCTGCACGGTGTGGATCCCGATCTGCCTCTACCTGCTTCTCGTCATCTATCCGCTCATCCAACCGGGGGCACACCTCTTCTCGGTGACCCTCGACCGTCTGCTGTTCCATTTCTCGTTCATGGTCTCGCTGCTGAGCCTCCTCTATCTGACGATCAACACCTTCCGGTACTACCTGAACAGGCAGGGGACACTGTCTCGAGAGCTGAGCCGCAACTCCTACTCGGTCTACATCATTCACACGGTCGTCCTGGGCGGCATCGCACTGGTTCTCATGAGCGTGGATATCCCTTCATTGATGAAACACGTCTCACTGGCCGTCCTGACCTACTCGGTGAGCAGCCTGCTCGTTTACGTCTATCGAAGAGCGACATCGCCGATGCTGTCCTCCGTCCCCGCCATCAAGTACGACAATGCTTGAATCTCCCATAGCGGCACCGGAGGGGCGTTTGACCGCTCCGGTGCCGCAGGTTAGAGTTCCCCACATGGCTTCCCCGTCGCCCCCCGGACGATTCGCCACGACCCAATGGAGCCTCGTCATCGAGGCCGGACGCGACGAAGCCGGTCAGACCCAGGTCCGACGGGCTCTGGGAGAACTCTGTCGCGCCTACTGGTATCCGCTCTACGCCTTCGTCCGCAGCCGCGGGTACTCCTCGGAGGATGCGCAGGATCTGACCCAGGCATTCTTCACCCGGATCATTGAGACGGGCGGACTGGCCTCGGCCGATCGGAAACGGGGGCGTTTCCGGTCCTACCTCCTCGGCGCCATGAAGCACTTCCTCGCCAACGAATGGCACCGCACGAGGGCCCAGAAACGTGGCGGCCAATGGCAGTTCGTGGAATGGGAATCGCTGGACCCGGAGAGTCGATACGCGGAGAATAGGGGCCAGACCGATCATCCGGAGCGCCTCTTCGATCGAGAGTGGGCTTTTGAAACTGTGACCGCGGCTCTGCGGTCGCTCCGGGACGAGATGGATCGTGCAGGCAAAGGCGACCAGTTCGAAGCCTTGAAGGGAAGTCTCACCGGAGAGGGCCCCATGCCCCGCCGAGAACTCGCCGAGCGCCTGCACCTGAGCGAGAGTGCAGTCAAAGTCGCCATCCACCGTTTGCGCAAGCGCTACGGTGTACTTCTTCGGGCCGTGGTGGCCGAAACCGTCAGCAGTACAGAAGACCTCGACAACGAGATGAGGTACCTGGTCTCCGTTCTGAGGAGTCCATGACCTCGCCGAGCGACCGTATTCCAGGGGGTGAACTCATGAATGCTTCTTCCGACGAGAAATGCCGGCACTGCGGAGCCGCGCTTTCCAGAAGAACAGCGGAGGGACTCTGTCCTGCCTGTCTGATGTCGGTCGCTCTCGAGTCGGCCGGTGACGAGGCTGCGACGGTGCCGATCCCGCAGGCCGGCGCCTCACACGAAGAGATCACGCCCGATGCCCCGACCCGCTTCCCCGCGAAGGAGCTTGCTTCGTCGATGGAACCGAGGCACACGCCAGCCGGTGAGGAACCGTCCACCTTCCCCCGCCGGTTTGGCAACTATCGTCTCCTGGGATTCCTAGGGAAGGGCGGAATGGGTTCCGTGTACGAGGCGGAGCATCTGGAAACGGGGCGGCGAGTCGCCTTGAAAATGCTCGGGAAAGAGATCGATTCACCGGACATGAGACAGCGGTTCCTTCGCGAGGGGCGGCTCGCCGCGGGCGTCAACCATCCGAACAGTCTCTATGTTTTCGGTAGTGAGGAGATCGAGGGGACGCCGGTCATCACCATGGAGATTGCCGGCAGTGGGACGCTCCAGGACCGGCTCCAGAAGAGCGGTCGCCTGCCCGTGCCCGAAGCAGTGGATGCGATCCTCGATGTCATCTCCGGGCTCGAATCCGCGTGCGCTCGCGGGGTGCTCCACCGTGACATCAAACCGTCGAACTGCTTCGTTTATCCCGACGGATCGGTGAAGGTCGGAGATTTCGGCCTGTCGGTCTCGACCTTGGCGAAAACGGACACCTTCGTGACCGCCACGGGAATCATCATGGGAACGCCTGCCTACGCGTCGCCCGAACAGCTGCGAGGGGACATTCTGGACCTGCGTGCCGACATCTATTCCGTCGGGGCCACCCTGTTCACGCTCCTCACCAATCGGGCGCCCTTCGAGGGAGACAACGCCGTCCAGGTGGTGGCGAACGCGGTGAACCAGAAGCCCCCCTCATTGTCGCAATTCCGCGCGGACATACCCCCAGGGCTCGAACAGGTCGTCGAGCGGTGCCTCGCCAAGGAACCGGAAGGACGCTATCCGGACTATGCTGCACTGCGCAACGATCTGCTGCGGTTCAGTTCGATGGAGCCGGAGCCGGCATCACTGAAGATCCGCGTCTCCGCAGGGTGGCTCGATTACCTGATCGCCTTCCTGGTCCCCTACGTGGTCTTCATGCTGTGGGTGGGCCCCGTGGAACTGCTGCTCCGTCCGGTCATCGAACCGAGCCTCTACTCGGCTCGATACTATCTGGCCCTTTTCGGCCTCGGATTCCTCTATTTCGCCCTGGCGGAAGGGATCTGGGGAGGGGGCCCGGGCAAGCGGCTCAAAGGACTGCGCGTGGTTCGCCCGGACGGTCGGGTCCCCGGGGTCGGAAGAGCGCTGGTCCGGATCCTGGTTCCGATCCTGTCGATCGAAGGCGTTCGAATGCCGCTGATGATCTATTTCCTTCGGGGCGCGGAAATGACCGGAGCTCAGAACGCACTGTTCATCCTCGTGGCCAACGGCTGCGCCTGGATCCCGGTGCTGCTGACCCTGACGGCTCGACGTGAGAACGGTTTCGCCACGGTCTGGGATCTCCTCTCGGGGACCCGGGTGATCGTGAGACCGAAAGGGACGGTGCGGCCGTCAATCAAGGTCATCCGGCGACCGGACCGGCCCGAAGCGGGTGCCGTCACGCTGGGACCGTACCAGGTTACGGAGGAACTGATCCCCGGCGAATGGCTCATCGCCGGCGATCCGATCCTGCGTCGCGATGTCTGGCTCATCCGCCAGGGTGACTCCGCACCCTCCCTCACCCGGCGTGACGCGGCAAGGCCGGGGCGTTTTCGCTGGCTGCAGAAGATCACGACGGCTGAGGCGACCTGGGATGCCTACGAGGCCACGAGGGGAGTCCCACTCACGGAACTCATCAAGGGCGGACGACGGATCCCGTGGTCCAGCCTGCGCCACTGGCTTCACGATCTGGCGTCCGAATTGTGGAGCGCGTCCAAGGACAAGACGCTTCCTGACGCAATCAGCCTCGACCATGTCTGGATCACCGAGCAGGGTTTCGCCGTCCTGCTGGACCGGCCCTGGCCCAGGGTCGATCGGTCGGCCGAGTCCATCTCGGTGACCGATCTGGAGGGCCGGCAGCGCTTCCTCAGGGCCGTCGCGGAATGTGCGGATACCACCAGCCTCCCCCTTCATGCCAGACGGGTGCTTCAGAACCTGACGGAGGGGAAGTTCGAGAAGTTGAGCTTTCTCACGGGTACCCTCCGGGGTCTGCTCGACCGGCCGGCGGAGATGAATCGTCCCATCCGGGCCGCATCGATCTTCATGATGCCTTTCTACATCTGGGTTCTTGTATTCGTGGGTCTTTACCAGGACTTTCAGAAGATCCGGGGTTTGAGCGGATCCCTGGGAACCTTCGTCGCCTTCTCGCTGCTGGGCGTCCTGGCTGGAATCGCCTTGATTCAGCTCATCGAAGTGCCCTTTCGGACCACGGTCAGCCAGAACATCTTCAGGCTGGCCGTGATCGATAGGACCGGTCATCTGGCCCAAAGATCCAAGCTGCTGCTTCGTTGGGCATTCGCCTGGTTTCCCCTGGTCCCGTTCCTGATTCTGGTCACGATGTGGATCGGAAACGAGACGATGACGGCGGCCCTGATCCTCTCCGTTGCCCTGGTCCTCGTCTGGATCGGTGGGGCGATCTATGCCGCCCTCAATCCGTGCCGCGGACTGCCCGATCGGTTCGCCGGCACCTGGGTCGTGCGAAGGTGATCGAAAGAGAGGGCGAGTCAGGCTGTTGTGCGCAACTGACATATGTATTAGCATCGCGTAGGATGCAGATTCCATCTATCCAATGGCGCCAGGTCTCTCTGTTGGTGTGTTGCTCCTGTCTCGTGGCTCTCTTCAGTCCCAGACCGTTAGAAGCCGGACAGTCGGACAGTCCGGTCGGGGACCTGCACGTTTTCGTATTCGAGGATCTCTCCGGCTCATTGCCGCAGGCAGCCGAACCAGAGGTCACTGAGAGCGACGAGATCGACTTTCCCGAGAAAGTCTCCGAATCCGCGCTCGGCTCTCTGACCGGATTTGCCGGCAGGATCTCCGGCCTGCCCGAGAAGATCCGTTATCTGGATACTCACACCTTCAAAGTCGAAGGGAAGATCCAGCAAGGATTGAAGTGGGAGAAGAGAGAGAACCGGTTCGCGAGACTCGACTATAGAATCCGCGTCGTCGAATGGCGTGAGGAACGCTTTGTCGTCGAACTCAAGATACGTTTCCAGCGTGCGAAATGGCACTTGGAAAGGATCCGTGCCGAGAATCCGTCAAGAACGACGATTGTTCGATTGAATGGAAAACGCCCCCTTGGCGTTGCCTTGAGCCGGCTGGGCCGAGCGGTTGACGGATGCCCCGTCGTGGATTTCGACACGAGCAGTGGATCCCCTTTCCAAACACCCGAGATATTGAAGCAGAGGATGCCTCTCTTCCCGCCGGAACTGGAGCGCACAAGAGTTGGCGATAAGCTGTCGGTGCTGGCCTGTCTGGACACCGATGGCAGGGTCCGCCCCTCCGGTTTCATCCTCCTCGACTGCTCTCATCCTCGCTTCGCCGAAGCGGCCATGAGCACGATCTTCAGAAGCTGGCGGTTCAAGCCCGCCCGGAAGAACGGCAAGGCGATCGAGGTGGCGGTGACGATCGAAGTCGATTTCGATCTCCTTCCCCCTTCGCTTTTCTGATCGTGTTTCACTCAGAGTGAGGGCTCGGACCAATTGGGGACACTGTGCTGCATCTCTGTTCTGCAACCACGGGACAGGAACTGCTTTGCACCGGCAAACCACTGCCCGATCCGCCCCGATAGTCAATGCACGAAGCTGCCCGTCTTCATTGGGGTTTCCCGGTATGGGTTCGCCCCGTCCCTTCTGCGCCTTCCTGCCGACAAAGACCCCGTTTCCCCGGCAAGCCGGGTCATTTTCCGGAAGTCCTTGTTGCGACCCA
This sequence comes from Acidobacteriota bacterium, assembly GCA_037388505.1. Lineage (GTDB taxonomy): Bacteria > Acidobacteriota > UBA6911 > RPQK01 > JAPXNP01 > JARRKC01. The sequence continues at coordinate 17,191 of JARRKC010000044.1, forward strand.
GCCGATCTGACCCAAGTCCCTTTCAGTCAAGGTCCGATCTCCTCGGAAATCCCGCGAGGCCTTCATCAAGCTGGACGCCCCAGCTGTTGAGGGCCATAGAGACGAGATTGTAGGTCCCGACGGTGAAGACGAGGTCCATAAGCTGACGTGCATCGTACTCCGCCCCGAGAGCCTGCCAAGTCGGGTCGGAGAGGAAGGAATCGCGATGCAGTTCATCGACGGCTCGCAAGAGCGTGGCGTTGAATGGTGTCCAGCCCGGAGCATCCGGTCCCTGAGTGATGCGAACCAGCTCGCCGTCGGTCCATTCCTCCTTTTCGACCGGAGGGATGCGCGGGTGATCGAGACGCGGTGAATGCATGGCTGGTCTTTATTCCTCCTTGCTGGCTTTCGAAGTGAGATCCGTGGCGCCACACGCAGCGGCAACCAGCATCAAGAGGAGGATCCGCCGAATCGGCAACTTCATCGTCCATGTCCCGGCAGCGTGACGACGCCAAGCTGCTGCCACATGCCGAGCAGATCCAACTGCTCCCAGGCTTCGATGATCTTGCCGTCGACGATGCGGTAGATCGTGATCCCGCTGATGGCGAGCGGTTTGCCGGTCGGCTCCACGCCCGGCATGGGGCCGGTCTGGGTTCCTGTCGCCGTCCACCGCCCCACCAACGTGTCACCGCAGTCGATCATGTCCTCATAGGTGACATGCGAATCGGGAAAGGCGCCCCGGTACATCGCAATCGCCCGCCGCCAACTTTCCCGATCACCCTGGCCACCGGGCATATGAGGACCGTGGTACGCGGCATCGGCCGCCATGACTTCGTCGACCACGTCCAGGTTGCCGCGGTTCCAAATCTCGTCTGCAATGCGTGAGATCAGGGCTGTGTTGTCCACCTTGACTGTCCTCTCCGTCCGCTTCGCTAGGTCGTTCCGACCGCGGGGAAATGTCCGAGCTGCTGGAGCGCATTCAGGTTGTCCCATTCGACCCAGATTTCGGCGATCCGGTCCTTCTCAATCCGGATGATTCCGATAAAGGGCAGCTCCAGACGCTTGTTGCTGGGCGGAAAGGGACCCCAGGGGCCCTTCTGGGTGCCCGAGTAGCGCGCTCGAATCGTGACGACCTCCTACTTCTTGAAGATGAAAACAAACTGCTCGACGGCCGTTTCGGGAAAGAAGAGGGGTGGTCCGACGTCGGGGCCGGACGGCTGATCCGGCTGCTGGAAGGCTCCGACGACGTGCCATTCGAAGGCGTCCGTGACAAGACAGGCGCCGGCGGGCTCGTTGGCAAAGCCTGGCGGGAGCTTTTCGGACATCGGCCCCGGCGGCTGAACCAGCGTGATGATCGCCTCTCCGGCAGGAGAAGCTTTGAAACTGTTTCCACTCCGACCTCTTTCTCCGAGAGCGCCCTCACCAATCGCGTTCGACATGTCGGGAGGCGGGCCGAGATCGAACCCGGGTTCCTTGAAGAGGATGAGCCAAAGACGATACATCGCATCGGGGATCAGTCCGCTCAAGTGGAGCTCGACGCGCGTTCCCGAGGGCACGCACGTGGCCTCGGCCGTACCGGCGGCGGCGGCGAACGTTGCCGCTGTCACGGTCCGGCCGTCGGGTGCGAGAACGGGCTTCCCACTGCGCCGATAGTAGAGCTTCGTATCCGGGTCCGCCTTGGCGGGGATGACGGTGTTGCCTTGGGCGTCGACCGTAAGCCCTTCGACAATCAGGAATTCAGCCTGATCAGATGGACGGGCCGCTCCCTGCCCCCCGAAAGCTGTTGTTGCGAGCAGGCTCGCCATCATGAGAATCATTGGAAACAGGCCTTTCGTCATTGGATGCTCGCTCCCCCCTCTCTTTGGCCCATCCGCAGTTCAGGAGTGGCCGCCCGGTTCAGCGGCGAGTAGATGTCCAGCGTACTCTGGGACTACTTGTCCGGCGATGAGCTGAACACTGAGGTTTCCACGGAGCACTTCCAGGAGCCGTCCGCCCGCTTCTTCCAAATGCACACATAGTGTCCCGGCTTGGTCACTGGGTTGCCCGCCGGATCGCTCACGGAGAGTTCGAAGCTACCTGACGTGTATCCGAGTTCTCCGGAACGGGCGACGACCGCCGTCTCGGGTTCCCAGGAAAGCGAGAACCCCGGCTGACTGCGATTCCTGTTGACCAGCTGGCTAATCGCCTGCTTTCCGACGAGCGGCGGAGCTCCGGGAAAGTAGTTGACGGCATCATCCGCCCAGAAGCTGGTCAGGCCTGGAATGTCGCCTTTTCGGGCTGCCTCCGCCCAGGCACGGTCCGTCTCGAGGAGTGCCTGGCCCTCGGACTCCATGTTTGCTGAACCGGATTGACGAGCGCACGCGACAGCAAAGGGGATCACGAGGAGCGCCGCCAACACGAAGAGTTGAAGTGGTCGCGTCATTGTCTTCCTCGTCCTTTCGTAGTCGCCCGTGTGTCTACTTCGACCAGCGGTCAATCCAGAGCCAAACCGCAGGACGCTGCAAACCCGGACTCCGGCTACTTGATGCCGATCACCATGGAATCAGGGCCGAGGAGGTGCTCCACTCTGGTTTCTCTGAAACCGGCCTCCTTCATCCACCCTTCACAATCGGCCCCGGTGTAGTCGAAGCCGCCGGGGGTCTCGACCAGCATGTTCAGGCTCATGAGAAGGCCGAAGGCGTTCTTCGAGCGGTCATCATCGATGACGGCCTCATAGACGATCACAGCCCCACCGTCCGGGACCGCTTCGTAGCCTTTCCGAATCAATGCCTTCTTCTCAGCCAGAGCCCAGTCATGCAGGATGTGGCCGAAGAGCACGACATCGGCCTTGGGCAGCGACTCCTTGAAGAAGTCTCCGGACCGAAAGCTCAAGCGCCGCGCAACCCCGTTGCTGAGGGCATAGTCCTCGAAGATCGGTTCAATCTCGGGAAGATCGAAGCCGATGCCGGTCACATGCGGATGAGCGCTCGCAATCTGGACGGCCAGGTCTCCCTGGGAGGTCCCCACGTCCACAAAGCTGTTGTAGTCTTGCCAGGGGAACTTCGCGGCGATCGCCTGGTTCGCGGCGTGACTCACGCCGGTCATCGCCGCAGTGAACTCTCTCAGGCGGGCAGGATCGGCATAGAGAGCGGCAAAATGTCCGTCCGCCTCCTGTTGAATTTCGTTCTGAGGTCTGCCGGTACGCAGGGCCTGCGTGAGGTGTCCCCAGAATCCGTAAAGCCGGTTGTTGGCCATTTCGAGGATGCCACCGATGTAGGACGGCTTTCCCTTTGCCAAAAACAGCTCGGAATCCGGAGCATTCCGATACACATCCCCTTCTCTCCGCAGGAAGCCCAGCGCCACCAGCGCGTCGAGAAAATCGCGGGCCGATCTCGGGTGAAGCCCGAGTCTCCCTCGAAGGGTGTTCAAATCCAGCGGACGCTTGGACAACTCGGTGAACACACCGATTTCAACGGCACTCAACAGGGTCTTCGAGGCCCAAAAACCCAGACCGATCTGCAGAATATGCTCAGGGGTAGGTTGCTCGCTCATCCGCAATTCCTCCGTGGTTGCATGAGAGCCGATCCGTCCGGTGCCCGGTCTCGCGGACGAGTCGGCTCAAGTCGTTTCCCGACTCGAGAATCGGAATCAAAAGGAATGAATATGTAAATAAGCATACTCCATAGCACACTGAAAGCAAATGGCAGCCAAATCTGTTGATGCAGTCCCGAGGTGCCGGGAAGAGGATGGTGATCACCTGTCAGGGTCGATCGGCCCATCCGGCTACTGCTCGTCGCCGTGCTGCTGGCCAGGGCTCCTTCTGAGCGAGACGGACATGCTCGACTGATGCTTGTTCAGAGATCGGGCTCGTTTGCCGACAGGGGGTGGCGGGATGAGTCTGGAACTACTGCGGAACGAAGCACTCTGGAAGATCGAGAAACTGGGTCACATCGACATCGTGATCGGAACTCTTCACCGTCACTGCTCGAGCCAGGGCTGGAGTGCCTTCTCGAGAGCCGCTTTGCTGTACGCTTGACCAACCTCGAGACCCCTCGCCTGCATCCAGAAAGTGGGCTCGGGGGGAGAGTCCTTCCATAGGATGTAGGGCTTGTAGAAGACGAACAGGTCCCACGCCTGGATCTCCGCAATCCCGAACTCCTTCGAGTAGGTCCTGGATCCCCACTTCCAGAGATCCCAGAAATTCTCCACTCGTGGATCCGGTACGTACCGCATGGCTTGAGAGGCAGCATAGTGCGTGTCGTTCCGCATCCACGGGGTCCAGAGGATGAAAACCTGAAGGCTCTTGGCCTGTGGGTGCGCGGCGAGGATTTCTTCAACCTGGGAGGCCCTCCCAAGACAATGTGGTCAGGTTGGGGCCACGATCAGGATGAGGCGTCCTTTGGCCGCCGAAGCATTGAAGGCCTCTCTGAATGCTGCCGCGTCGAAGGACAGCGAGACGACATCCGCACTCAGCACGAATGCGGCCAAGCCTGCCAGTGAAAGTCCAAGAAGGAAGATCCTGCGTCTCAAACCAAAGAAAGAATACTCAGGTCGACAAGCTGTTGGCAAGCCGAGCAAGCAGGATGGTCTCAAACGTTCCCGGCTTCTCCTGGTTTCCTGGAGCCGTCGTTGTCCAGTTTCGCGATGGGGCGCGATTTTGCCGGCGGCGCAGCGACGTCGCGAATGGTAGTACAATCGATCCAAACAATCGATCCAATCACGATCCCATCTTGTGAGGTGAGCCATGACCCGCCAGCTCTTCGCGGCAGCGATCATACTCGCATTGACAGGTGGAGTCGGCTACCGCTTTTGGCCGGAACGGGAACCACTCTGCCCTGTCTGCGGCAGACCGATTCATCATGCGACTTCGTACTACGTCACGCTTGACAACGGAAAGAGGGTGGAGCTCTGTTGCACGCGCTGTGGACTCCGCTTCCAGGAGAACGGCGGCGACGTCCGCACGGCGCGGGTGACCGACTTCGATACGGGAAGACTACTGGACCCCGAGGCCGCCGTTTATGTCGAGGGCAGCTCCGTGCATCCGTGCTGCACGAACAAGGAACTTCTCAAGGATCAGGCCGGGTCGGAATACGAACGGACCTGGGACCGCTGTCTACCAAGCGTGATCGCCTTCTCCTCGAAGCAGGCGGCCCAGAAGTTTCAGAGCGAGCATGGGGGCGAGCTACGCACCCACGAAGAGATCGTTTCCGAGACCCGGATCGGGGCCTACTAGTGACGACTGCCTCCTCTCGAGTTCCGATGGCTCCGCCGAAGTGTTCGCCATCGTCCTGACAAACTCTCTGCGCCTTCGGGGATCCGGTTGCCGAACTGACACTCTGTGCACCTGCGGCATGCCCTCCAACTTCTTCGAGTAGCTTTCCTTAGGCCCGACCCGAATTTTCTATGCGCATTCCCGTTAAAAGAGGTGTATAATCGTCCTCACTTTTTTACATTTCGTGTTAGTCCAGCGCATTTGTTCGCGCTTCAGGGCGACCTCAAGTAACGCGTAACAGAAGGGTTGAGGAATGTCGTTATGACTCTCCCGGCGTCAAGACCATCGACACGGCGATCAGCCCGCTATTGTGTCAGGGCGTTTCTGCTCATCTTCCTCCTCGCAAGCCTCAGGGTCGGACTGGCCGAGGAGGCCGATTCGGAGGCGAAGGGGGGCAACCCGCCGGAGGCGGAACCCCGAGCCGCTTCGACGCCGATCCCGGAATTCAAGAACATCCGTTACGCCGAGAAGTGGACCACGGTGCGCGCGTCGGCCGTGTCGGAGCGCTACAAGGAGATCAAGTACATCCCGCTGAATGAGTCTGGACTCTTCTACCTGAGTTTGGGGGGACAGCTTCGGTTGCGTTCGGAGTCCTGGTGGTCGTACGGCTTTCGAGAGGGCCTCGACGATACGTTCGGTCTGTCCAGATTGCGTGTACATGCTGACATGTGGGTCGGGCCCCATGTCCGCTTCTTCGTCGAGGGAAAAAGCGCCCTGGCGACGGATCGGAACCTGCCGGGCGGCCTTCGAAACATCGACGTGGATACCCTGGACCTCGAGAACGCATTCGTCGAACTGGCAGGCGGAGATGGATCCGTGGGCTTGATGCTCGGAAGGCAGGAGCTTCAATACGGCAAGCAGCGTCTCGTTAGCCCTCTGGATTGGGCGAACTCCCGCCGAACCTTTGACGTTGCCCGGGCGTCGGTTCATCACGCGAAGTGGAACGTCGATGGCTTCTGGGGAATGTTGGTTCCCGTCCATAAGTATGAATTCAACACTCCGAGACGAGGGGATACGGACTTCTTCGGAGTCTATGCAACGCGAAATCTGGCTCCTCGAAATTTCCAGATGGATGTCTACTGGCTGGGCCTGAACCGGCGATCGGCGACCTTCGGGAACCTGACGGCGCGGGAGAACCGACAGACATTCGGTTCTCGATTCGGGGGACGGTGGATCGATTCAGGGGATTTCGATCTCGAGGGTGCCGTTCAAGTTGGCAGCCACGGGAATCGTGACATTCTGGCGGCCATGTTCACCACGCAGCTGGGCTACACTTGGGCCGGCCTGCGCTGGGCGCCACGGGCCTATGCCAACTTCGACTACGCCTCCGGAGACGGCAATCCCGATGACGGACGCCTGGGGACCTTCAACCAGCTCTTTCCCCTCGGGCACGCCTACCTGGGATTCGCCGATTTCGTGGGGCGCCAGAATATCGAGGACCTGAGCATGGGTCTGGCCATATCGCCGATCCGCAGGGTCCGGCTTTCGGCGGACTGGCACAACTTCTGGAGAGCCGATCCTCACGACGCCCTTTACAACCCGGGGGGAGCGGTCGTCCGTCCGGGGAATGCGACCGAGTCTGCATCGGTCGGCCGTGAGGTAGACCTGGTCGGCCGCTACTTCTTCAGCCGGTACGTCGCGACCGAGCTGGGCTACTGCCATTTCTTTACAGGGGCCTTCCTGAGGGAGTCAGGAACCGATTCGCCCGTCCATTTCCTCTACGGCCAGATCATCCTGACCCTTTGAATCGCCGAGGTCTATCGGAAGCCGAAGAGGATCGGGAAGATCACGACCACCACCCCTGCCCAGGCGCCGTACACGGGCAGATAGATGGTCTGCCAGCGCTCCAGAGGGGCAAAAGAGGTTCGCTTCCCCAGGAACCGCGAGTAGAGCACGGCCGACCAGCCGAGGTTCACGAGCAAAATGAGGTTCTCTCCCAGGGCCGCCACCCGGTTGGGGGTGAAGCCGAACTCGGTGATGCGCGCCGCGATCGCCCAAAGAGCGAAGGCATCGACGAGAAGGGCGCCGATGACCAGCAGCAGCTGCAGTTTGTCGAAGACTCCGGGCCGGGCCTGCGGATCGCGTGCAGAGATTGAATAGAGGAGCAAACCCAGCACCAACACCAGAAGGAGGTCGAAACTGATCAGTACTTCCCTGGCGACATCGATGCCGCTACCGGTCCAGATCATGGTCGCCAAGAAGACCAGGAGCATGGCCGCGAACAGCGGTGTGAACAGGCGCGTGAGTACAGGTGCCATGTTCTCGATGACGCTCTGTTTGGCCTCCACCAGCCAACCGGCGACGAGGACCGCTCCGACGATTCCGCAGGGCAAGACCCAGGTTTGCAGAAAAGCATCGACCTCGATTCCGATGGCTTTGAAGACGGCCTCGGTGCAGGCCATCAGGACGCCGCCCCCGAAACCGATGAGGGAGTAGTAGATGAACCATTCTCCCGAGAAGCGCACGAAGTTCATGCGCTGGTCATGATCTCGCCAGTGGCCACCGACGTAGGCAAACCCGACCGCCAGCCACAACACGATAGGGAGATGCAGAGCCGCCAGCACCTCAGTGTGACCGTTCGGTTGAAAGGGCAGTAGGTTCACGACCAGGGCCGCTGCGACGAAGGGCGCGGCCAGCCGATAGAGTCCGAGCCGCTCAAGACCACGCTTCCAGGCAAAGTATCCGGCGAGAAACGGCAGCACGAAGAGACTGAAGTTGCGGGCATAGAACGAGGTGTCGGCTTGCGGCCCTGCGATCTTCAGCCCGAACAATTCGGGAAGCTTGACCGCGATGCTTGCAGCGACGGCCAGACCGACCGCCATCATGGCTTCGCGATTTCCCGCCGACAGCGGTTCGCCTGCGGCAGGAGAAACAACGAGCTGTTTCCAAAGCCTCTCCGAGTGCTCCCGTGCGAACTCGCGTGAGAGAGAGTCAAGATCGCCCAGTCGCTTCACGGCCACGAGGAAAGCTTCGTCAGAATCCAGGCCAGCCTCGCCGAGAGTTTTGACCTGAGTGCGGAGGTGGTCCTCGAGTTCATCAACGTCGACCGGGTGAATCGCCTGCCGACGGCGGAGGTATGTCCGCCATTCTCCGATGCGTGCCTCCAGTATTTTCTCCCTCTCCATTTGCTCCACCTCCTCTGGGTCAGCGCCCTCAGTACCCTTGCGTCACGGCATCGACGGTGGTAAACCAGATACCCCTCAACGTCGAGTCGACGATCTGCCACTGGCGCTGTTGGCTGGCGAGCTCTTCAACCCCTTGCTGGGTCAAACGATAGTACTTTCGCCGCCTTCCCGTCTCCGATTCTCCCCACGTCGCTTCGACGTGGCCGTTGCGCTCCAAGCGATGCAGCAACGGGTACAGCATTCCGTCGGTCCACTGCAGCTCGTGCCCGGAGAGCTCGCTGATTCGCTTGAGAATCGCGTAACCGTAGCTCTCACCTTCGCTGAGTATGGCCAACACGAGAGGTGTCGCGGAAGCCGCGACGAGGTCCTTGCTGATGTTCATGGCTGCACCTCGATATACATAAGTGCCTTATACATGGAACCTCTATGTATTGTCAATCTGACGGACAGATCGATATTTGGGGCCTGGTGACTACGCTTCGCTGGTATCTCGAAAAGCACGGCCAATTGGGAGGCTTATCGCCAAGGGTCTAAGCCGAACCTGCGAAGATCGCGCTACCTTCCGGGCTGGAAACGAGTTGTTCTCGCGTCGTCCAAGAAGCGATCACCAGCATACTGCATCACGCCGGACTTTCTCCGAGAGTCGCCATCGGTCGTAGATAGAAGCGAAATCCCGCAATCATCCTCAAAGCCGGCCTCTGCTCGAGGCCCAGGGGCCGGAAAAACTCATTCGCATCGCACCTCACGTTAAAATGACAGCTGGCGATCCAATTCGGTCCTCTTCGGTGCATCGGGGCTGGGTCCACCACCCCGAGTCGACTGACAAATGATAGAGATCGAGCGATGATGATGTGGAGAAGTACTGAGGGGACTTGATTCTGGCGATGGCTTCCTCAACAAGAACACTAATCAGTGCCGGCTTTGGAGCGTCTCTGCTCCTGATTTGCGCGATCGGCCTCTTCTCGTACTGGGCCCTGACTGAGCTCGCCCAGGCAAACGAGTGGGTCGAACACACGTATCAGGTGCTCGGAGCGCTCGATGATTTCCAGACCTCTCTCCTCGCGGCTGAGGCGAGCGCGAATAGCGTGGCAGCCTTTGGAGAACATCCTGCCGCGGAACTTTTCCGGGAGAGCTCAGAATCGGTTCGCGAGCGGTTTAGCCATCTTCAGAGCTTGACGGCGGACAACGCCAGCCAGCAGGAGCGCCTGAACCTGTTGGGCTCTCTGCTCACCGAGCGACTGAACCTGCTGGGAGCGATGATCAGACGGCACACCTCTGCCCATCCTGACGTCAAGCAGGAGTTGGCTCTGACTGATCAGGGGACAGAAGTCATGGGCAGGATGCGTTCGATCGTCACCGACATGAAAGCAGAGGAACAGGGTTTGCTGTCGGAACGCAATCGAACCACTCGGGCCGATGCTCACCTGGTCATCGTCATCATCCTCGTCACCGTTCTGGCGGCCCTGGTATTGGCTCTCGTCGCGACGATCAGCATCAACCGAAACATATCCAGACGGCAGAGGGCCGAGGAAAAAGCCCGGCGACACTCCCGTCGCCGGGAGGTGCTGCGGGGCATCGACCAAGCCATCTTGTCCGCCCACTCACTGACAGAAATCGCCGAGACCGTACTCGATCGGATCCGGGACCTCCTCCCATACCAGCAAGCCAGTGTCCTGATATTCGAAGATCCCGAGCAATCCGAGGGCAGAGTGATCGCTGCCCGCGGCGACGAAGGGACGAACGTCAAGGTTGGGAATCACATCCCTCCTGAGGCCTTTGGCGACATACAGGAACTTCGCAAGGGCCACATCTGCATCAAAACGGACGACGCACCCGGCTCAGATCCGGCACACCCGGGTCCGAGCCACTCACTGGTCAGCGTGCCTCTCATCGTGGATGACAGTCTGGTGGGCATGTTCAGGCTCGGCAACGAGCGCCAGGAAGTGTTCACACCGGATTACCTGGACGCCGCAGGCGAACTGGCGGCGTCGCTCGCCGTGGCTTTTCAGGGAGCACTGCTTCTCGAGCGCCTGAAGACGGCGAACGACCGGTTGGAGACGATGTCCCGCCGACTGCTCGATGCAGAGGAAAACGAAAGACGACGTCTGGCGCAGGATCTTCACGATGAACTCGGGCAAACGTTGACCGTCATCAGTCTCCGTTTGCAGCTTCTCGGCAAACGACTTGGAGATACCGAACTGGCAAACCATGTATCCGACAGCATCGAAATCCTGCATAAAGCGACGGATCAGGTGCGCAGCCTCGCGCTCAACCTCAGGCCTCCGTCCCTGGACGACCTGGGACTGGTCAAGACACTTTCATGGTACGTGGAACACCAGGCGCAGTGGACCGAACTGACGACACATTTCACGGCCGACCCACCGGAAATCTCGCTCCCACCTGACCTGGAGACCACCTGCTTTCGCGTCGTTCAGGAAGCGTTGACCAACGCGATGCGATATGCGCGAGCCCGTCGTCTGGACGTGGGTCTTCGCCGGCTCGACGGAGAAGTGGAGCTGTTGATCCAGGATGACGGGGTCGGCTTCAACGTCGAAGCGACGATGAAGAGGGCCGAGGCAGGTTCCGGGTTCGGCTTACTGGGGATGGACGAACGCGTGCGCCTGGCGGGCGGGCGCTTCATCGTCGAATCGGCTCCCGGATCGGGAACGGTCATTCGAGCTCGATTCTCGGTCCCTCATTAACCACGGCTCAGGACCGCCGAGTCGCAGCTTCCGTCGGCGAGACGGCTTCGCCCGGAAACAACAGGGCGGATCGCGACCATCGACGAGAACATTCCTATGGGGCGTCTACCGGTTTCCAGGGCGCTGGAAACACGTGAATACGTTCCGCGTATTCGTCCCAGATGGCGGCCATTTCCTGGACTTTTTCAGGGAATTGCTCCGACAGGTCATGGAGTTCGCTTCTATCCTTCTCGATATCGTACAGCTCCCATGGGCCTTGCCTATAGTTCTTCCAGGTTCCGTATCCCCCGTTCAGCAGTTCTCCTTTGGAAACGAGCTTCCACTTCCCGAGTCTCACAGCCCGGTTCATTTCGTGTTCCCAGCAAAGCGCCTTTCCGCGCTCCAGGGGCTCATCCCGGAACAGCGGAACCAGGCTGATGCCCTCCATGGGCTGGATTGGACGGCCGCCGACCTCTGTCGGGTAGGATGCCCCGGTCAATTCGACGATGGTCGGCATGATATCGATGATGTGACCCGGAAATGAAGAGAGACGGCCTTGGCCATTGAGGCCATCGGGATAGTGAACGATGAGCGGCGTAGAGATGCCCCCCTCGTGGACCCAGTGTTTGTACTCCCGGAACGGCGTATTCGAAGCGTTGGCCCAGACCTTTCCATACGAAACGTAAGTCGATGCGTCTCCGCCCCGAATCCCCTCTCCCTTCATGATGTACTTCCCGTCCCTCGTAATGTGCGGGATCATCTCCGTCTGGATCTCGTCCTTTCCCAAGGCCTTGAGGTTGGTGACGTCCTCCGCCCACGGCCCAGTCTTGCCGAGACTTCCAATCTCTTCCGCACACCCGCCATTGTCCTGGAGAAAGAGGACGACCGTGTTATCGAAAACCTTCCCCTCCTTCAGTGCTCCAACGATGCGGCCCACTCCCTGATCCATCTCATCGACCATGGCCGCGTACACTTCCATCCGGCCGGCTTCCACTTCAGGACGCTTTTCCTCCTGCCACGGATGAACATCGAGGGGAGACAGTTCCGCGTCCGCGGAAATCACTCCCAGCTTCTTCATCCGCTCAATACGCTGCTCTCGGACGGCTTGCCACCCGGCATCATAGACGCCCTTGTATTTTGCGATGACCTCAGGCCTGGCCTGCATCGGCCAATGCGCTGCCGTATAGGCCACGTACATGAAGAAGGGGGCTTCTTTGTCCCGTTCCTCGACGAATTGGACCGCCGCATCCGTAATGGCATCGGTGTAGTAAAACTGCTTGTCGGAACTCGTATCACTGAACGGGCTGATCAGCGTATTGCCTCGGCATAGAGTCGCCGGATCAAAATAGCTTCCGGCTCCGATGATCGTGCCGAAGAAGCGATCGAATCCGCGCTGCAAAGGCCAGTTGTACTTTGGGCCGTCGGCGGCAGAATTGCGGCTGACGTGCCACTTGCCGGCCATGAACGTGGAGTAGCCGGCGGATTTGGCGACTTGGGCCAGCGTTACGCTGTCGTTGCTCAGATCCCCCTGATAAGCCTTGATGTCGGAATCAATGGCCGTCATCCAGCCCATCCCGGCCTGGTGAGGATAGAGGCCAGTCAGCAGCGATGCCCGGGTCGGACAGCAACGTGCGGCGTTGTAGAACTGAGTGAGCCGCAGTCCGTCTTCGGCCAGTCCGTCGAGATTGGGGGTCTTGATTTCACTCCCGTAGCAGCCAAGGTCCGAGAAGCCCATGTCGTCACTCATGATGAGCACGATATTCGGTCTCTTCGATACGCCCTGTGTCTGGCCTGCCTCCTGCGGTCCGGTACAGCCGGACAGCGCGAGCCCCACACAGAATGCCGTACAGAGAAATATGAGTCCCCTCCGCAGTTTCATATTCTTCGTCCCATCCGTCTGTGAATGATTTCCCGAGTACCGAGAGTCTCGGCTCTCGTGTCTCGTCCATCGAGGAAGACTAGTTCTTCTCTTCCGTCCAGTAGTTGTGCTCCAGCTTCTTCTGCTTGTAGTCGCCGCCGGGCAGAGGGAGTGGATCGACGGATCGAAGCATCCAGGTCACCATCGTCTTCAGCAGGTCGATCTTCACATCCCCGTATCCGTCCCGTGCGTACAGGTTGACCAGTTCGAACGGGTCCTTTCCAAGGTCATAGAGCTGTCCGTTTCCGTCCTGATCGACGATGAGTTTCCAGTCACCTTTCCGGACCATTCGCATGAGGCCGGCCTGGGAATAGCGGTTGAGCTCATCGAAGGTCACGGCAGGCCTCAGTCCGTACTTGAAGTCGATCGGATCATCCCAGCCATAGGCAGGGCCACCATACCCCTGCTCGACGTAGATACTTTCGAATTCTCGTTCAGGATAAGGCTGTCCCGTGATCATCGGCCAAAGACTGCGCCCCTGGACGCCAGCAGGGATTTCGACCTGGACCGCATCGCAGATGGTCGGGAAAACGTCGATGATCGAGACGAAGGCCTTTTGGGGCTCCGGATCTCGAGCGACCTGGTATCCATAGACCTGGAACGGGATCCTCGTCAGCACCTCGGGCACTCCGGCCCCTTTTCTCATCAGGCCGTACTCTCCGGCGTAATCACCATGATCGGCAATGATGAAGATCAGGGTGTTTTCCGTCAGGTGTTTGTCCTCGAGAAACTGGACAAATCGGCCGATCTGATCGTCGAGCAGCCGTATCATCCCATAGTAGTTGGCTCGCATCCTGGGCAGGATGGCCTCGTAGTTCGGGAATCCTTTTTCGCCCAACTGCCTTGTGAACTGCCATACAAAGCCCTTGTCGGCCAGGATTTCTTTCCCCGCATGGACCGGAGGGATGCTTTCCGGAGGAAACAACGAGAAATAGGGCTCGGGTACCTGGTAGGGATTGTGGGGCTCTGTGAAGGACATCTCCAGGAAGAAGGGCTGCTCCTCGTTCAGGCCTTCGATCCAGTCTTCCGCATCCGTCACAATCCGGTACGGATGCTGATATTCAATCGGAAATGGTGTGGGCTTCGGTTCCACTCGGTGGCGAAGGCCAACCAACCACCGATCGAATTCCTTCTCCCCTTGTCGCTGCTCGTCGGAAATGTCCTCCTTTCCGCTGCCGGTCTCCCCGCTCAGGTAGTCCAGATCTTCCCGCTTCAAGTAGGTATGATTCTTACCGATGAGCGCGGTGGTGTACCCGGCGGAATGGAGCAAGCTCACCATGTCCGTGGTTCCGAGTCTCAACTCCGGCGAATCGACCGTGGGGTTGGCCCGGACGCCGTGGGCGCTGCAAAACCGCCCGGTCAGTAGACTGACTCTGGCAGGCGCACACTCGGGTGTCGAGGTGTAGGCCCGGTTGAACCAGACCCCCTTCCTGGCCAGCGCATCCCGAAACGGTGACGTGTCCAGCCCGAATCCTTCGCGACCAAATGCGTGAGCCTGCTGCTGATCAGTCATGATGATGATGACGTTCGGCTTTCTCTGTCCGCAGACCGAGACAGAGAGGGCGATCAGCAGCGTCAGCCCAAGTAGCAGGAGCGTACCGTTCTTCATTCTGGTGTGGTCATTCCTCATCGTTCGTTTCCTGGGTTCGACTGAGGATCGAGGGACGATCTCTCGGGCAGGCCGCGGTCTACCGTCCCTTCTGAACAATGTGTATGTCGAAAACTCCAACGAGATAACATCCGGCGATCAACTCCCGTCGCTTCAGGTTTACATCCTAGTCGCTCGAGAAGACAGGGGCAATAGTCGACAGGAGTCGGGCTTGCGGCTGCGGCGATTCTCAGCTATACGTCATTTATGTCCCACCAATCTTCAACGAAGAAAACCCGACGTACGCGTACTCACCACTGGAGCGCTCTCAGTCGAACCGCACTGACAGTCGTGTCGGCCGTGCTCTGTTTCGGAGTTCTCCGACCTCAGGGTACTGAGACCGTTCCGACGAAGAGTGCGCTCCAATCCAATCCGCAGGGATGGATCGATATCCTGCCTTCACCAGATCTGAAAGGATGGTCGCGTGTCCCTGTCCCCCCCGGTGGAGAACTGGGCCGCGCCCAATGGCACGTGGACACGGATCGCCACGTTCTTGTTTGCGACGGGGACGGTGGACACGACATGCTCCTGTACGACAAACCCTTCGCAGACCTCATCTTCCACTTCGAGTTCCGCTACATTGCGAGCGAGGGCCTGAAGGGCTACAACAGCGGAGCTTACGTCCGCAACTCCCCGGACGGGGCCATCTGGTACCAGGCACAGCTGGGCGATGCTCAGGGCGGCTACCTCTTCGGTGACACGCCCGGTCCGGACGGCAAACTCCGCCGATTCAGCTTGAGGAAGGAGGTCCTCGATGGGCGCGTTCGCCCCGCCGGCGAATGGAACACCATGGAAATCACCGCCCGCGGCAAGATCCTGACCCTCTGGGTGAACGGGGCGGTGACATGCCGCTTCGACGACTGCAACACGCCTTCCGGCCAGGTAGGCGTCGAGGGCGAAGGCTTCCACGTGGAGTTCCGCAACCTGAAGGTCAAGGAACTGCCGTAACATTCAGCGGATCAGGATTCTCTCGCAAGTTCACTCGATGACCGCCGGGGGAACCGCCGCCAGACGGGTGAGTGCGAGGTCGCCGAACATTTCCTGGAGAACCAGGGGCTCGGTCGATTCAATCCGCACGTAACCGCGGACCACTCCAGCCGATGCGGGTACGAGTTCCACCAGTTGCTTCGAGATCCGGTGACCCGGTTCCAGATCGATCACTTCCGAGCCTGCCGGGCTCCCGTCCGAGCGGAAGACCTCGATCCTGACTTGAGCCGCCCGAGGCTGTGGGTTGTACAGCGCCAGGCCAGTGAAAAACGAGCCGGGAATGTTGGCAACCTGGCTGAAGATCGCCTTCGAGACCAGCTCGCTCTGCAGGGGCATGGCCGCCGCGTAACGCAGGTCGGGGCTGCCGAAGACAACGTCGCCGAGGATCCCGGGTCCATCGGCTTCGACACGGAGAGAGCCGACGAACAAGTCGGATCCGTGGAAGCCGAACAGGTCGGCAACATCGGCCTGAAGGCCGACGCCCGGCCACAAGGTCCTCGTCACAGAAGCGGACAGGGGAGTTCCGTTTTCGGCGATCGCCGTCAACTCGATGTCGCGACGCTCGTCCGAGACGTTGATCAGCCTGAGGTTCGTGTAGAGCGCATCCCGGGCTGAGGCAAGCTGAGCGGAGAAACACTGGCTTGCGCCACTGTCCGCAGCCGCGCCTCCCAAGCCGATCGTGGTCTGCTGATCCCTCAAGGTCACGAGCGAGAACCCAACTACTCCCTCGCCCTCACGAACCTCGAGCGCCACGTATCCGTCCGAAACGGACGGCTGATCTTCAAACAGCTCCGCTATCGACTGATAAAGGAAGCCTCCAGCCGGTATTTCTCGGGAAGCGTAGGCCATGGGCGCCATCCCTCCCGGAACCGGCAAATAGAGCGACAGATCGACGACGACTTTGTCTCCGCTCGGATTGGCGATGCTCAGGAAAGTCGAGGACGAGTGCCCCCGAAATGCGGCGGCACCTTCGAACACCCGGGTGAAGTAGAGCCGTCTGGAGTAGCGCAGGGAATCGAGTGCCCCGTCGAGACCGTTGCCGTCCCCAAACAGGAAGAAGCTTCCGATCTCGGGGTTGTCGGAGCGCATCTCCACCCAGCCGGATTCGGCCGTACTGGGCGGCAGATCGAACAGCTCCCTGCCCAGTTGAGCCAACTGGGCTCCCGGTTCCACGATCGTAGATACCGGTCCGCGGACTAGAACACCAGCCGCATCATAGAGGCGCAGCTCCAGATTTGCGTTCCGGTTGGAGAAGTTCGAGACCGCAAAACCCGTAAAAGCCTGACTGTCCGCTTGGTAGAAGGGAAAGAGGTGTCGTGAAGGTTGCACCGTGATGGTCACGTACGATGTGGACCGGCGGCCCCACTCGTCCTTCACGGTCAGCCCCACCGGATAGGTACCGGGCTGTTCGAAGGTGAAGCTCGTCTGCATCGCGGCGATAGGCGCTGCAACGCTCGGAATGCTCCATTCGAATCCCACGATCTCCCCGTCCGGGTCCAAGCTGGTCGAACCGTCGAAGTCGACCGTCAGCGGCGCCAGGCCCTTGGTCACGCTGGCCACAGGGTCCGCGACCGGAGGCAGATTCTCCACAGGGATGGAAACCGAGTTGTTCATCTCCGTCAATTCGGAGATCTCGTTCGACGAGTCGACGACGATGACGAGATGTCCGAGACGATCTTCCGGGTAAGTAAAGGAGATGGGCACTTCTTGACAATCCCCGGCCTTCAGGCCGGGCACCGTTGCTGAAGCCAGTTGCGTCAGAAGCCCGAATTGTGAACCCACCAAGACACTTACTTCGAAACTCTCCACAGGGAAGTCACCCGAATTGTGGACCTTGACCCGGACTTCAGCAGCTTCGCCCGGTCTGGGATCAGCCGGCGTGAGAGAGATGTCCGCCTTCGTTACGCCCAGATCGACAATCAGCGATCGTTCGAGCAGTTCGAGATCCGTCCGTCCCTCTTCAGGGATACCGGGTATCTCCCAGTTCTGCCCGTCCATGGGAACGGTTTCCGTAATCCAGTTCGGGTAGTTGTTGAGATACACGAGATGGATCTTCCCGGTTGGATCGAAGTAACCACTGAGATCATAGGCATCTGCGTCGGTTTGCTCCGTCAGACGACGATCCGCGCTCCAACCGTCCGTCAACGCATCGTAGACGAGAGCGAACACGTCTCCCGGCCCCTCCTCCGTCTCCCGCTGAAAAGCCAGCATCAGATGGCCCTCCGGGCTGGCCAGCAGCTGCGAGTCAAAGAATCCACCCAAGCCGCTCTCTTCGCGTACCAGGGACGGCGTCGGGTTCTGCAAAGTGCCGTGCACCAGGTCTCCGTTCCGCATCCAAACAACGTGCGCGAGACCGGAGGCGTCGAAGGCGACCGAAGGGTGCCGATTCTCCGTGCCGTCTCCCCCTGCGAAGATCGAGTGGCTCCAGCCTGAACCCAGCCACCGGTAGAGATCGATGCTCTCATCGCCCTGCAGCTCCGAATCGGGGTCGCCGTTGACTATGTCGGCGGGCATACTCCAGGAGGACCCGTCCCACACGCTGTATCGAAGGCGGGAGGGCGCTTCCGCAGTGGAGAGAGGCTCCCCCGCCTCGTTTTCCAGCCAGGTCAGCCAGACTCTTCCATTCCCGTCGTAGGCCAGGTGGAGATCCGTCTCAGAGGCATCGTTCCGGGTCAGGGGCGCCGGTTGCGTCCAAGACTGACTTCCGGGATCGAACCGCGCAGTGACGATCTCCATCTGCTTGAAGAAAGGAGCCAGGTCGTCGAACGTCCCGGGCACTTGATCGAAATTCGGGTCGCTGCTTCTGATCCAGGCGGCAACGGCCCCTCCCGAGCCGTCCTGAGAGGCTATCGGATCGAATTCGGCACGCGTGTCGTCATTGATCAGCAGCGGCAAGGACCAATCACCGCCTCCGTTCCAGCTGAAGGCGATCTCCGTCGACTGGAGGACCGGATCGGCAGGATCCTGGTGCTCCCAGAGCAACAGGCTCCCGCTTCCGACGTTCGTCAGGAACGGGGAGGCGCCCGGAAAGAGGTTGGCCACCATCGAGGTCACCTCGGTGTTGATCGGAGTGGCGGCACTCTCCTGTCTCAAGAGCCTTCTCGGCTTCATTTGACTGTACGGCCCAAAACGGCCGTAGTCGGTCTTGATGAGACGGAGCTGGATGGCGTCCGGCGCGTCCAATGAGCTCAGACTGACGACGTCGCCCGTTCCACACCGGATACCGCCGTCTCGAGTCCATTTGCACCAGGCATTGAAAGTCACCTCCTCGCGCAGGACCCAACGGATGTTGATCACTGCCCCAGCCTGGAATTTCAGGATCATCTCCCTCAGAAGCGGCTCGGGCAACTCGAGATAGAGCGTGCCATCCCCGGCCAGCCACAATCGAGTCCTCAGAATCCCCAAACCCAAGAAGTTGCAGTAGATCGATCCCTTCAACTTGAGCCCCACCTGACCCTCGGCATGGGAAAAAGCGAGGTCCCCACTGTCGTTCTGGGCAAACTGGGCGGCGAGATCCAGATAGGGCGATACCTGAGTGCCCAGCTTGACCATGTTGTTGAACTTCCTGAGAATCGCGTATCTCTTGGCATACGCCTTGACTCCCGGAATGAGTTCCAAAATCCCGACATCGTTTGCGATCGTTCCAGACAGCTTGAGCTCGAGATTCCCATCGAGCACTTCCAGACCGTCACCGGCTGAGAGGAGGAAACTCCCCCCGCCCGAGGCCTGGCCCTGGATGGACCGCTTCGCGGCAGTGAAGCCGGTCTGCCCGTAGAGTCGAAAATCCCCTGTTCCCCGACTGGAAAGTTGCCCATTCAGGGTCGCGTAGGTCTTGGTCAACCCCACTTCCCCTGAGAAGAGCGGCACCCAATCCGGAATCTTGACCCAGCAGTCGGTTGCTCCGTGTTCCGGATCGCATCCCGAGGCCAGAGGAACCCTGGGAAACTGGAGCCCGATCAACGTCTTTACCTCGCCCGGACCGAGCTGAAACTGGACACCGTTTCCACCGGTGGCGACCTTCAGCCACCGAGGCCATGGGAAGACGAAGACATTTTCGGTCCAGGGGGAACCTTCCACTCCCGCGGCATTGCGCGGAGTGATCAACACCTTCGACGCATGGAAACCTGGGGAGAAGTCCTGGTCCATCTTGAACAGGTGGGAGGCGCCCCTCGTATCCCCGTCCTGCCAGATCGGCGAAGCCCCATTGATCGAGAATGCAACTTTTCCCGGACTTCCCTTCCAGTCCACATCCGCCGAGAACTGGTTGGCGAAGTCGGCTCCCTCGAGAAAGAATCCGGGGTACTGCCGATCGACATTCTTGACGTAGGGCTTGTCTCCGCCGATGACCTCCACCTTCTTCGAGGTGGTGTCCTTTCCATTGGCATTCTCGACCGTAACAGAAACCTGGTGGGAACCCGGAGCCGAGAATGTGTACTGGGTGTCTTTGCCCTCTGCATCGGTGACTCCATCACCATCGAAATCCCAACTCACCTTTCCTTCTTTTCCTTCTCTGCCGATCATCTGGAACGAGATCGTATCGTTCATGGTCGCCGGGTTGGGGCTCCACTCGAAATCGGCCACGGGTTGGTCGCCGGGAGTGGTCCCGGCCCCATTCAGCTGGATCCACCATCTCTCATTCGGTACTGAGGCCGAGGAAAGAACGAGGAATTGGGAGTATGCCTGCACATCGGTGGGCGAGAACCTGACCGTCATCTCAGCGGTGGAATTGCCGGGCACATTGATTGTCCCGCCGTTCTTCAGCGTGAATCCCGAGTCCTCATCGAGCGCTGCATCGACACTGAGGTCGCCGCTGCCGAGATTTCTGACGGTGAACGAGCGCTCCTCTCGCAGTCCCACCTCAATCGAGCCAAAGTCCAGAGAGTATTTCGACGGCTCGAAGCGTCCTTCCAGGGACCGAGCTTCGAATGCGACGAACCAGTCCCGGGAATAGGTCTTGCCTTCCGACGAGACTTCTGTCTTGATGGCTCCGTAGTAGATTCCAGGCTGATCCGGAGTGAAGGTCGTGACGACAAGATCGCCACTCCCCTGAACCATTTCATAGTCGGTGAGTTTGTCCAGGTCCCAGGGCGCGGAACGATCTCGATCCAGCCGTATCTGAACCCGAGTGTTCTTGGCACTGTCCGTGTTGTTGCGAACCGTGACTTCGATTCGAAGGGGAGTCCCGACATCGACCGGTTCGTAGGTGAAGTTCGAGTTGTCGCTCTCGCGGATCACCCGGAAGCTCTCCACAATGGGCCAATTGCGCCGAAGCTCCACGGTCTCGTCGGCGTGAGTGAGCGTGGCGGTTGCTCTCACCCAAAGCACCTGCGAGCTGTCGAAAGGGTCGCTGCCGTCAACGAAGGCATCGAACCGATACGTACCCCTGGCGATGTCGTTCCAGACGGCTTGCCCGCCCGCGTTGGTCGTCCGGCTGTCCAGGAGACCTGCCTGGCCGAACCGCTTCACGGTGGCATTGCTCCGGGTCGAACCGTCCAGGTCACGAACTGTGACCGTCAAATTACAGGTGGAAACGGATTGGAACGCGAACAGGAATGTGGAAGAAGCAGTATCGTGCCTCGCCGGACGGTTTGTCTCATGTCCCTGCGCGTTCGGCCCGGGAAGCCTTGCTCTGTTTGGTGGCCCTGCCGATCGGATCACCGTGCCTTGCCCAATCGGCGACTGAACTGCGGCCTGGGCAAACAGCCAGTTCGATCCCGCTGGGGCAAGAAGAAGGACGGCGTAACAAAGAGCTTTGTGCAGCGACATCGCAACTCCCTCCCTCGCGAGGACTACTGCCGCTCAACCGCCTGGTCCGGGTGAAGAAGAGGCGTTCACGTGCCGGCTTTACCCCCGGAGATGCCGGGCTCAGAGGAGCCGGCGAATTTACAGATGAGTTTCTATATCGGCCTATGAATATTGTCAAGCGAAGCAAGACTCGGGGGATTGAGGGTATGACATCCACCCCGCCGAGCACTCCAACAACCGGGGTTCAGGGGAGAGCGGCCATCTGTATCGCTTGGGTTGAGGCGGCTGCGGGGGCCCGGTACAGCACCTCATGATGTTCGACGGCGGAGTCGATGACGTATCCCGCAACCGCCCCCGCTCCCATCCCGAGGACGCCCGCTGACAGGTAGAATCCTGGCGCCTCCCCGCCCCATAGGGAACCGCTCGCTGTCTTGTGGGCATTGAATGCGGCCAATCCCAGGAATCCCGCCGCGAATCCTGCTGCCGCTCCGATCAAGGTCCCGTCGCGCCTTTCGTCCCGCACCTTGTGGGCGGTCTCAATTCGTTCCACGCCGGTACGCGGGATCCTGAGCTCCGCCTGGTTCGTGTCGGTGACGACCAGACTGTCCCCTTCGAATCCGCGCCACCGGAACAAGACCCCTCCCTGCCCGAACGTGGTCACCAGCAGTTCGCTTCCCTCGGCCAGGGCTTCGACCTTCTCCCACCTTCCCGGCACAACTCCCGCCGGAACCATCGATGCCGTCAACTAGAAAGCCGCAATCAAACCAGTAAGCCAGCGACTTCTCATCAGCCACCTCCAGTCCCTGTCAAGGCGCACGGCGCGAACCAATCTGGGTTGGACGAGGCAGGACAACGGTACTTCGAGGTATCGAGCCGGGTGTTGCGACCTTTCCCAGCGGCTGCACCTGTGTCTGCCGGCGGATCAGCGAGGAGGAAGACTCAAACGGTCAAGCGGCGAGGTGCCCTGCTCCATTGCATAAGATGCAGCGAAACCATGCCTCGCGAGAATCGATGGACCGTCAGGCGTATCCGGATCCGGAGACGAACAACCCTTCGGCCCTCTGTCCCTTCGCCCTTGCTTGACTCCCGGTCTTTCCGGTGGTACGGATATTCGCAGCTTGCCATTCGAAGACATCGCCGAACGCCGGAGAGATTGACGCGCAATCTGCAAAAGGAGGTGGAATCCCTTGAAAATCGTAGAGATTGAGCCCATGGCCGTGGCGGAGCCGGGCGGGCGAGGCTACATCATCGTGAAGGTCACGACCGACGACGGTCCTGCCGGCTATGGGGAGGCTCCACCGACCCATGATCCTTTGGAAGCCGTCGAGCGCCTCAGAAAAGAGCTGACCTCCCTGCGCGGTCGCGACCCGGCACAGACGCTGCGAATCGACTGGGAACTCTTTGGGTCAGGTGCCTCTCCGACGGCGAGGGCAGCCGCCAATGTGGCTCTCCTGGACATTTTGGGGAAATCTGTTCAGGCACCGCTGTATGAAGTGCTCGGGGGACCGACCCGAAACAAGGTGCGTGCGATGGCCGCCATCGAGGGCGATTCGACGAGCGCCCTCTCCGAAGCCGTGCTCCGAGCCAAACAGACAGGGCATCGGGCCTTTTCGATTCCACTGCATATTCCTTCCGGGCGTGAGCGCGGTCGGGCCTTCTACGTGGGCATCCGCCGGATGATGGATTTGCTGCGGGAGGCCGCCGGCGAGGAGTGCGATTTCGTTCTCGATTGCGGTGGCCGAACGACGCCGGGAGAGGCCTTGTCGATCGCCGATCGGATGGAGGATTTCCACCTCCTCTGGCTCGATGAGCCCTTCGACGATCTGAGCGCCGCGGCCGAGGCCGGCCTGTCCCGGCGGACCTCCACGCCGGTCGGGCTGGGACGGACCTACACGGAAAACTCTCGGTTTCAGGATCTGCTGCGAGAAGGGGCCGTGGACGTCCTGCGTCCCGATCTCTCGTTGAATGGAGTCACCCCCATCAAGAAGGCCGCGGCATTGGCCGAGACCTATTACATCGACGTGGCGCCATTTCATCGGGGAGGTCCAATCGGGACGGCGACCGGTATCCACATCGCCGCAGCGCTGGCGAACTCCTTCATCCAGGAGACACCCTTCTCCCTGAACGAGGCTGACCAGCGGATGCGGCGGGACCTCGCCGGTGGCTGGGACGAGACTCCTGAAGAAGGGTTCTTCAAGTTGCCCGAGGGTCCGGGGCTGGGCATCGAGGTGGATGACCGGGCATTAGCCGAATACAGGGTTCGCAGTTAGAAAGTCGGGGGCTGAAATCCATGAACCGCAGAGAACTACTGAAAACGACCTTGGGAGCAGCAGCTGCAGCTCCCGCCGCGGCCGCATCGCCCTGGCGGAATGCGTTCGCCGGCTGTGAATGTGAGCTGGAGGCCGCCCCCGCTGCCGCCCCTCCGGCATCTGCGCCACGCCTGAAAGTCACCGACCTGAAGGTCATCGGGGTGACGAGTGACGTCCTGATGCCGGACCGCCCTCACATTTTTGTCAAGCTCGAGACCGACGCGGGTGTCATCGGCTGGGGCGAGGCCACCCTGGAGGGCAAGGCCGGGGCGGCGATGCAGGCCGTCAAGGACCTCAGCTACGCCATCATCGGGCAGGATCCGATGCGGGTGGAGCACCTCTGGCAATCGATGTACGTCCACGGCTTCTATCGCGCCGGCCCGGTGCTGGGTTCGGCGATCTCGGGTATCGACATGGCGTTGTGGGACATCCGCGGCAAGGTCCTCGGCAAACCCGTTTACGAACTGCTGGGCGGGCCGCTCGATGACCGCGGCGTCCGGGGCTACTACCATCTCATGTCGGGAGGAACCCGCAGCCTTCTGCCTCCCGATGCACCCTACCGGGATCAGGTCGCCGAAGTGCGCCGGCGCGCCGAACAATACGGCGTCACCGCCTTCAAGACCGGTATACCCGGCTACTATGAGTGGCTCGACACGCACCAGCGGATCAAGGAAGCAATCGATCGTCTATTTGTCCTTCGCGAGGTGTTGGGCGACCAGATCGATATCGGCATCGATTTCCACGCCAAGACCGGACCAACCGTGGCGACGGTGATCTGCCGGGAGATCGAACCGCTCAACCTGATGTTCGTCGAGGAGCCGTGCCCTCCGGAGAACGTCCAGGCGATGAAGCGCATCTCGGACCGGACCACAGTGCCCATCGCCACGGGCGAACGGCTCATCACCCACTACGGCTGCCGGGAACTGATCGAGCAGAAGGTCGTCGACATCCTGCAGACCGACAGCGCCCACGTCGGCGGAATCAGCGCACAGTGGAAAGTCGCCGCCATGGCCGAGGCCTCGGGCATCCGGATGGCGCCGCACGCCTGCGAAGGGCCGATTGCCGGCATCGCCACCCTGCACGTCGACGCCGCCATGCCGAACTTCCTCGTCCAGGAGATCTGCGGCGGCGTGGAGCCGGGGCCGAAGGAGAAGCTCTGGGAGGAGTTTCTGGGCTTCCCGGCGATGCGCATGGTCAACGGCTATTTTCCGTTGCCGACGAAGCCGGGATTGGGGATCGAAATCGACGAGGCGGTCCTGGCAAAGTATCCCTTCGGAGGGACAAAGCCGTTCGTCATCCTCCCCCTGCACGAAGACGGATCCATTGCTTCTCCCTGAGTAGCGTGGAGGACTCCACTTTCGGCTCTGCCCCGGGCGCCAGCCGCCCGAATCGGGATTCGTCATGATGACGAACCCGTTGCCGGAGTCGAGTTGAGTGTTTCCCCCACGTCATGGAACAGCCCTCTTACCCGGCCCCCTTTATGAGTCGGGCCAGGTAGTCGCCGGTCTGTTCGCGCCGGACGATCTGAGACTGCCAGCCTGTCGAGACGGCATGTTTGCTCAAGGTGTCACCATCGATGTGCAGCCAGCCGCAGAAGGGACCTCTCTGCCCCTCAAACTCAAACTGTATCCTAATCTCGCCGATGTATCGATGTGCTCGTCTGTTGGCTTCGAGGTAGGCCATATTGTCCGGATCCTCACTGACTCGGACGTCAAGGGAGTCTAGGAGCAACTGTCCATTCGGGGCGAGGAGCTCATGGGCTTTGCGGAGGAATCGATCCAGACCCTCCACGGACTCGACCATCCCGATCCCGTGACCCATCATCAGGAGTGTGTCGAAGGGCCCACCTTGGAACTCGAGGACGTCAGCGCAATACACGTGTTCCACGCCGCGTTCCCGCAAGATAGCAGCAGCATGGGAGCTGACGTCGACAGCCGTAACGGGATGCCCCATCGCTCGGAGGGCAAGGCTCAGCGAACCTGCTCCGGCACCGATATCCAGCACACGTCCTTCGCTGACCTCTATCGCCGTCTTCTCGATGTCAGTGAACTCCGCCGGCTCGCGGAAGAAGACGCTCGCGGGAAGGGTCGCTTCTTTGCCGTCATCCCTCCGGACGATGAGCTTGACGTTCGGACTGCCCTCGAAATGCGCACGGAGCGCCATTCCAAAAGGCTCCATCGCTTTCGGGTTCATGGCATCGTCCCCCTGGAGATGTTTCCCGCCGGACTCATCTGCTGTGCTCAGGCCGATTGAAGCGACCGCTCTTCGACCTCAGCCAGGAAGTCGAGTACGGACCCGGTCACCCGATCCGGATGGATGATCGTCAGATCGTGTCCGGCGCCGGGAAAGATCTCCGTCTTCACCTGTGGGGCGACCCGGTTCAGCCGACGAACGGCTGCCCGGGCCGAGTAGATCTTTTCGTGTTCGCCCACCAGGAACAGGCAGGGCACTCGGAAGCGTCCCCACTCCTCGTCCGTGAAGACCGCCGGCCAGGGCGGGCGAGGCAGAGTGAAGAGATAGGCCCCTGCCTTAACCTCCGCCACGGCCTGCTTCAGGCGTCCGCGACAGGCCTCGTCGCCTCGAAACGCGTCCGCGAACACCCAACGGAGGGTTCGGTCGAGGGCGCTTTCGTTGCCGCCGGGCCTCGGTATGCAAAGGAGCATAGCGCGGACGAAGAAGCCTGGGGAGGTTCGGAGCACGGTCGCTCCAGGTGCGATGAGGACCACGCTGCGAACCCGCTCAGGATAGTGCAGTGCATACTGAGCAGCCATCGTGCCGCCGTGCGAAACCCCCACCAGACTGGGCGGCTCTTCCAAGGCCAGTGCCGCCAGAACTTCGTCCAGCCAGTCGACGTAGTCGGCGTGCGTCGAGATCGTGCGGCGGTTGACGCTGAACCCGGCATCACAAATGGTGTCCGGGGCGTACGTGCGGTGACGAGCCGACAGGGCTGCAACCGTGTCGATCCACATCAGGGAACTGGCCCGCGCACCGGAGAGCAAGATGAGGGGAGGATTGCCGGCTGTCCCACTCACCCGAACGAAGGTCCGCCCGACGGGTGTGTCTAGGAGCCTGGTGTCACTGGCAACCGGCCACGCCTTGGCCACCTCCCGGGCGTGAGCCTCGAACTCGGCTTTGGCTTGTTCCGACCGAAACGGATAGAAAGGCTGCCTCGTCATGCTGCCTCACCTCCCTCAAACGCCGATCCAATGTTCCCAACGTCCTGCGGCGAAACTCAGACCGGTCTCCGGTCTGCCCGCCCCTCCGCCCCGTCTCGAACCAACGAAACGCCTCTCCACCTTGATGCTGATGTGATCGTTCCATCGGCTGCGAAGTTTCCACTCTTATAAACCCTATAGATGGCGCCACCGAGCTGGAAAGGTCAAGTCTTTTCGGCTGGGTCACCTGTCGTATACAGAGATCGCGATTGGGCGATTCCTGGCCGGAGCTAGAGGGAGAGTCCGGCAGAGCGGTAGATCTGCGCGATGTAGCGCATGTCGCGCAGCCCTTCTTCGCCCGGCGTTTTCGGCTGTACTCCGTTCCGGATGCAGTCGGAGAAGTGCTCGGCTTCGGCCTGGAACTGAGAAGGGTCGCGGGCGGGGTTGGGTTCATCCAGATGCGTCCCGGAAAACTCGCCGCGCAGGTGGAGTCCCTGGTAGTTGAATGCGGGAGCGGCCTCGAGCCACCCCTTCGATCCGTGAACGCGAAACATCCCCTCCATCGCGCCGCCGTAAGTCGTATTGCAGGCGGCCACGATGCCGGAAGGGAACTTCATGGTCCACGAGACGTTCTCTTCCACCTCCTCGAAACGCCCGTCGCGATCGATCGTCGAGGCAAAGGCTCTGATCTCCTCGGGTTCCTCGCCGGTGAGATAACGACAAGCGTTCAAGGAATAGATTCCAACATCCATCAGTGGGCCGCCGCCGGCCATCTTCTTCTCGAGCCGCCACTGACCCGGACCGATGTCGAATCCGAAGGTGCTTTCGATCGCTTGCACTTGACCCAACGCTCCGTCCCGGATCAGCTGGACGGCCTTCAGGTTGGTGGGTTCGTACTGGCAGCGATAGGCGATCATCAGTTTTACGTTCGCTTTCTTGCAGGCCTCGATCATGGCTTCGGCGGCGGCGACGCTCGTGCTCATCGGCTTCTCGCAGAGCACGTGTTTTCCAGCCCGGGCGGAACGAATGGTGTACTCGGCGTGCATGGAGTTGGGCAGCGCTACATAGACGGCGTCCACGCTCTCGTCTCCGGCAATGCGGGCCAAGTCCTCGTAGCTGTAAATAGAGCTATCCGGCACGCCGTACTCGGCGGCAATCCGCTCGGCTTTGTCACGGTGGCCACTGACGAGCGCCGCGACGCGCGAGTTGGAGCTGTTGCGCACGGCCGACATGAAGTGGCCGGCAATCCGACCCAGACCAATAATCGCATAGCCGATCTTGCGCCCACCTATCGATGCCGATAGGGAACGAGTGAACGGAGCGGCCAGGCCGATGGCGCCCAACTTTGCGAAGTCTCTTCGAGTTAGATTCATGAAAACGGACCCTCCCTTTCGATGGACGCGTTGAAACGCTCAGGCGGTTTGGGTGCTCTTCAATCTGGCGGACCCAAGGATGCAGGCAAGCGGACGCGCCGTTTCAGCTATGATACCGAACTCGACGGTTTCTCTCGCACAGACATACATCGTCTGGGCTGGTTACCTGCCGGTAAGTGTGTATTTGCACAATAGGAATGACATCCTATAATACAAGAAATGATCCCGAGAAGAGCGCGTGAGCTCATCGCAGAGAGACTGACAGCCAGCCCGGCCGTGGGGTTGATCGGTCCTCGCCAATGCGGCAAGACGACCTTGAGCCGAGACTTTTCCGGTCGATACTTCGACTTGGAGCAGGCGCCCGAGCGGCTTCGGCTTGATTTGGATTGGGAGTCGCTCATCGCCGGGACCGAGTTGGTGATCCTTGACGAGGCCCAGTCATGGCCCGAGCTGTTCCCGCGTCTACGAGGCGCCATTGATGGAGATCGCAAGCGTAACGGCCGCTTCCTTCTTCTCGGGCCGGTCTCGCCCGCGCTCATGAGACAGGTGTCCGAATCCCTCGCTGGGCGGCTCTCACTTGTGGAGCTGACGCCGTTTCTTTGGCCCGAGCTGCCGGACGTGTCAGATGGCGATCGCCTCTGGCTGTGTGGCGGCTATCCGGACGGAGGGATTCAGAGCCCCGAAAAGTTCCCGCAGTGGCAGAAAGACTACCTTGCGCTGCTGACCCAAAGAGACCTGCCGACATGGGGATTGCCGAGCCGCCCGCAGACCACTCAGCGACTCTTGAGAATGCTGGCCGCAGTCCATGGTGAGGCATGGAACGCCTCGCAGCTGGGCCAGAGCCTGGGGTTGGACTACAAGACCGTCAACAGCTACGTCGATTACCTGGAGGGAGCCTTCCTGATTCGGCGGCTGCCTCCCTATCGGGCAAACATTCGCAAACGCCTGATCAGAAGCCCCAAGATCTACTGGCGGGACTCCGGGTTGCTCCATGCCGTCATGAACATCGCCGACAAGGAGACGATGCTGGTCCAGCCGTGGGTCGGAAGGAGCTGGGAGGGCTTCGTCATCGAGCAGATCTTGGGCGTCGCTGCGGCGTCGGGCGTGCACTCTGATGCTTACTGGTTTCGGACCAGCGACCAGTACGAACTCGATTTGGTCTTGGACGTCGAAGGCGAACTGTGGGCCATCGAGGTCAAGTTGACCACCTATCCCGGCGCCGCGGACATGGACCGGCTGAACAAAACGGCCGACATGATCGGCGCGTCTCGACGATTCCTGGTCACGAAGACCACCACCGTGGCCGGAAACGATCGGCGAGCATCGTGCAACCTGGCCTGGTTGCTGGACTTGATCGAAGGCCTGCGGCATTAGCCCGGATTCCTCACTCGAATCCTACTGCAGCGTCGGATAGGCAGGCGTCTTCGGCGCTGTTGTGCATCGGCCTACTTCTTCGCGAACAGGTTGATGCGCCTGAAGGTCTCGAAGCACCGACCGTCATCCCGGCGGGTCTCGTCGATCATCTCCTCGACGACATGGTCCCTGAAGTCTGCTTTGCGGGATTCGGGCAGAAATGACAGGAACGGCACGAGGCTCGGCTGATCGATCCAGGCAACCAGCGCCTCGACAGTCGGGAAGAACCGATCTGCGTTTTCGCCCCACACCCGGCATTCTCTCAATTCACCCTCCCCGACCAGACGCGAGTATTCTTCGATGGACGGCATGTACCAGGGCCAGGAGAAATCTGCAAAACAAGATCTGAACGGTTCCGACTGCATGGCGTTGCGCACGACTTTGAAGAAGTGCGCACAGTTCCCGTCACCGGCAAAGTTGAACCTGAGCACTCCATCATTCCTGAGAGCCCTGTGAGCGTTTTTCAGGAGGAGTCGATGATCCTTCACCCAATGCAGCGTGGCGTTCGAGTAAACGACATCGAACTCGTCGACGAACTCCAGGGCGTTGATATCCATCAGGATGAATCGCAGGTTGTCGGTCTCCTTGGGTTTGGCGACCTCGATCATCCCCCGGGAGGCATCGATGCCGACGACGCGACCGCCGGATACGAGCTCGGCCATCCTCGCCGTATTCGCTCCGTCACCGCAACCCAAATCGAGAATGTGCTCGTCGCCCTTCAGGGACAGTTCAGAAATGAGTCTGGCACCCCATTCCCGCTGATGGGCGGACGCCTTTTCATACTTCCTGCCGTCGAACTCATGGACCATTCGTGTTTGTCCTCCAATCTCACAAGGGAACTATAAGACACTCGATCCAGTCCGTGAACCCTTCGAGCTCAGCCTGACCCGCAATGATTCGATTCATGTTACGTGCGTGTCACCAATTTCAGTCCGGCATGGGCCGCAAAATGGCGGAAGTCGGAGTCCCGGGTGATGAGAGGCACCCCGTAGTCGAGGCAGGACTGGGCGATCAGCGTATCGGCAAGCCGGGCCCTCAGCTTCTTCGAGAGGATTCTGCGGCGGGTACCGGCGGCCCTTTCCCAAAGACCCGTGTCGGCCTCCAGGACCGGAATCTCGCGCACAAGCTTCGCGACCGATCGCTCCAGTCCGGGTAGACTCAGGAGTTCGGTCAGCACAACCGGTGGAAGAAAGGCTTGTTGCAGCCTGAAGGCCTCATCGACCAACTCGACGTCGGCTCCCCCGTCTCCCCTGAGATAGGCGATCAGCGAACTCGTATCGATGGCGATCACGGCCGGTCCTCGCGGAGAGCGTTGATGTCGACGTCGAGCTTCACCTTGCCGCGGAGTCCCCGAAGACGTCGAAACGTCTCCCCGGCGGCCACCAGCCTGAGCCCCTGGCGCACTGTCGCGGAGATACCCTGGCCGGTCTGTTTCCTGGCATTCCGCAGCAACTCCTCCGGCACATGAACCGTGATCTTCTTCTCGGCGCCCATGCTTAAATGGTGCCATAGTCAATGCTGTAATGCAATATGGTAGTGAATTCGCACTACGGACGCCAAGGGCTCCGGAACAAGGCGGTCCCTGGCGCGCTCTGCGCCTCCGCTTGAGATCGGGTTGCCGAGGTTGTGCGCTGCCGGCACTGGCGGCGCGATTCATTCTCGACCGGTGACCGATCTCGGGTTGAGACTTACAGCGCGGCGCGGGTTAGAATCGGGACGAACGTGGGGCCGGCGCAGGAAGAGGACATGATCCGGGTGGCTCGAGTCCAGACAGCGGATAGCCCCAATCAACCGATGGATACTTCGGAGAGCAGCGCACCGATTCTGCAGATGAGGGGAATGTGTAAGCGCTTCCCCGGCGTCGACGCGCTGCGGGACGTCGATCTGGATCTTTACGCCGGAGAGTGCCTGGCCGTCTGTGGGGAGAACGGCGCCGGCAAGAGCACGCTGATCAAGCTCCTCGGAGGAGCTTTCCATGCCGATGCCGGGGAGATTCGGCTCTTCGGCGCTCCCGTTCAGATCCGATCCCCAGCCGCCGCCCAACGCATGGGCATCTCCATCATCTACCAGGAATTCAATCTCATCCCCGAGCTGACGGCACGAGAAAACATTTTCCTCGGTCGGGAGGTGGGCCGCTTCGGATTCCCGGATCGCCGCAGGGAGTCCGCCACGGCGTGGTCCCTCTTCGAACGGATTGGCGTGGCGATCGATCCCGAGAGTCGCTGCTCGGAGCTGAACGTCGCCGAGCAGCAGGCCGTTGAAATCGCGAAGGCGCTCAGCTGGGATGCGCGGGTCATCGTCATGGATGAACCGTCCGCCACCTTGACCGAGCCCGAAACCCGGCGTCTGTTCCAGGTCATTCGCGACCTCAAAGCCGACGGCATCGGTCTCATCTTCATCAGCCATCGCCTCGACGAGATCTTCGAGGTCGCAGAGCGGGTGCTGGTGCTTCGTGACGGACGCCTCGTTTCGCAGCACCGCACACACGAGGTGTGTCGCGAGGAGTTGATCAACCGGATGGTCGGCCGATCGCTCGACAGCGAGTTCCCTCGCCGCAGCGTCCAACCCGGAAGGGAAGTTCTTCGTGTTGAGAACTTGCGGCGGGGACGTTCGGTCCGAGGCGTCAACTTTGGCGTCCGCGCCGGGGAGGTGTTGGGCCTGGCCGGGCTGGTCGGGGCGGGAAGAACCGATACCGTGCGGCTTATTTTCGGAGCCGACCGCCTCGAATGCGGGACTATCTTCATCGATGGAAGTCGCCGCCGGATCGGGAGCCCCCAGGATGCCATCCGTAACGGAATCTGCCTGCTGACCGAGGACCGCAAGGCACAGGGGTTGGTGCTCGACCACTCGGCCCGCGAGAACTTCGGACTCCCGAACCTCGATCAGTTTTCGTCCCACCTGTTCATCGATCACGAAAAGGAGAAGAATTCCTTTGAGCATTATGTCCGGGCCATGAGAATCCAACTTCACAGCTTCGATCAGCCGGCGCGCACCCTGTCCGGCGGCAATCAGCAGAAGGTCGTCCTGGCCAAGTGGCTGGCGCGGAATTCTCGTATCGTCATCTTCGACGAGCCGACGCGGGGGATCGATGTCGGAGCGAAGTATGAGATCTACCAACTGATCAACGATCTGGCCTCGCAGGGCAAGGCCGTCATCATGATCAGCAGCGAGCTGCCCGAGATCCTGGGAATGAGCAATCGAGTCATTGTCATGCACGAGGGCGAAGTGAAGGCGGAGATCAACGACGTCGGCGGAACCGGCCAGGAGGAACTCCTAGCAATGATGGTCGCGAGTGGAACGGGAGTATGACAATGGGACCGACTGAACGACTTCCCGAGAGATTGGACTCCGCCGTTTTCGCAAACCATGGTTAAGACCCGAATCCAATTGAAGAAGCTACTGAGCGACTACGGGATGCTGGCGATCCTGCTTCTTCTGTGTCTCTTCTTCAGCCTTCTGACACTCAAGCAGCAGCAGCCTCAAGGGCAGTCCGCGGCGAAACAGTTGGCCAATGCTGTGGCGCAGAAGGCCTCGCCGGGCGAACGAGTCCTGGTGGTGGCCGGTACCCAGAAGGCTTCCCAGGACACGGCACGGATGGTCGCTGAGATGCTGGGACGGAGGTCCTTCAGCCGGGTGATGGAAGTTCGTGGGACACCCCGCGATCTGCGGCTCGCCCTGGATCGACTCCGCGACGAGAGCGAACGTCCTGCTGCGATCGCCGTGACGTCCGAGGCGGTCGAGTGGCGGGTGTGGGAAATCCTTCCGGAAGCGTACCCGGAATTTGGTCAGGTCACGCTCGTCACACCCGAAACCTACTACTGGCCGGATTTCCTGAAGCTTTCGAATCTGTTGGCCGTGGTGGATCGAATCGTGGTGATCGCCATCATCGCAATTGGCATGACGATGGTCATCATCACGGCAGGAATCGACCTCTCGGTCGGGAGTCTGATCGCCCTGGCCGGTGTCATCAGCACACTCGTCATGAAACAGCTGGGCGGACTGGGTGCGCCGGCGTGGACTGTGGCGGCCGGCTTTCTGATCGGCATTGTGAGCTGCGGCCTTCTGGGTGCGTTCGGCGGATTCCTGGTCGCGCGCTTCAAGGTCGCCCCTTTCATCACCACCCTGGCACTGATGATGGTCGCAAGAGGATTGGCGTTCTCCATTACCGGAGGTTTCTCGATCTACCAGGTGCCGGATGCCCTCACCTGGCTGGGCCAGGGTCGAAGCCTGGGAATCCCCAATACGGTGATCCTGCTTGCCGTGCTCTACGCGGGCGCCCACATCTTCATGTCGCGCACCACGCTGGGCCGCTACATCTACGCTGTCGGTGGGAATGAGGAAGCGGCCAGACTCTCGGGAGTGCCCGTAGCCGGGGTCATCGTGTTCGTCTACATCGTCAGCGCCGTTGCCGCCGGTGTGGGAGGCTGCATCCAGGCCTCCCAGCTCAACGCGGGTACTCCCAACGCCGGGCTCATGTACGAGTTGTATGTCATTGCCGCGGTCGTCGTCGGAGGGACCAGTCTCTCCGGCGGATCCGGGACGATCCTGGGCACGTTGATCGGGGCGTTTATCATTTCAGTGGTGCAAAACGGGATGAACCTCCTGGGCATCGAAAGTTACACCCAGAACGTCGTGCTGGGCCTGGTCATCCTCGGAGCCGTACTGCTGGACAGGCTCCGCGGCGGAGCTTCGTTGGCCTTCCTGACCGGCAGAGGCTCCGCTGACTGAGTGGGCTGCGAGGAAACGTACTGAAGGAGTTTTCGATGTTTCGATTGAACATGGGAAAAAGTCTTGTCTATTGGGTTCTTGCGGGGGCGTTCGCTCTGACGCTCGTCGGTTGCGGGGGCAATCGGCTCGAACAGCCATCCAGGGGTCGAATCGGCATGACCTGCATGGATCTGACCAATCCGTACTTCAAGCTCATCGCCAACGTGATGCAGAAAGAGGCGGCCAGGCACGGATACGAATTGGTCGCTCTGGACGGGAACAATGATGCGGCCAAGCAAAACAATCAGATGTCGGACTTCGTCGCCCAGAAATATTCGGCCATCTTTCTCAACCCTGCCGATTCGAGAGCCGCGGGAGAGGGCGTCAAGAAGGCCCATGCCGCCGGAATACCGGTCTTTACGTTTGACGTTCAAGTCGCGGACGAAGAGGCCAAAGCTCTGGTGGTTTCTCATATCGGTAGCGACAACTATCAGGGAGGTCGGTTGGCCGCCGAAAGCATGATGGAGGTGACCGCTGACCGCGGCAAGATCGCCATCATTTCCTACCCCGAGATCTCGTCCTGCATCTTCCGCGTTCAGGGATTCAGAGACTACCTCAAAGAACACCACAGTCAGCTGGACATCGTCACCGAATTGTCGGGCAAGGGAAATCGCAACGACGGTTACGCTACTGCCACCGATGTCCTGCAGGCCCATCCGGATATCGTCGCCATCTTTGGGGTGAACGACCCCTCCGCGCTCGGAGCCTATGCTGCCGTTGTCAAAGCCGGCCGGGAGGACGACATCACCGTGATTGGCTTCGATGCCTCACCCGCCGGCAAGCAGGCCGTCTTCGAGAAGAAGCTCTACGACACCCCCCAGCAGTTTCCGAGAAAAATGGCCGTCGGGACGGTCGATGCTTTTATGAAGTACCTGGAAGGCGATGCCCTTCCGAAGACGACCCTGATTCCTTGTGCGCACTACCGATATGCCGACTCGGTCAACGACGAGTCCAGGATCAAGGAGCAGTGGTAGAGGCTGCGCAGGCCCGCAGCGTCCAAGGGACCAATCCCCAAGGCCGACGGTGCCCGTGGACGCGGACGGATCATTGAAAGTTCGGACCTGGGGCCGGTGAGGGGAGTTCCCCGCACTTGCGGCCCCAGGCGGCTCCGTCTCTCCCCGTCAGACCTGACGGCGAAGGCCGACAGCCACGAGCAGCCAAACGACTGAGACCAGGGCGAAAGCGATGACGAGAGGCGCCGGCGACTCCGTGAGTGCGCCCAGGAGAAGCCGTGAGGGCCCGTCTCCAGCTGGTCCGTCGGCCGCCTGTTCGAGCAGTCGGGTGTAGGCGGCCAG
This sequence comes from Acidobacteriota bacterium, assembly GCA_037388505.1. Classification (GTDB taxonomy): domain Bacteria; phylum Acidobacteriota; class UBA6911; order RPQK01; family JAPXNP01; genus JARRKC01. Next base: position 52,837 of record JARRKC010000044.1, read on the forward strand.
GCCGTTGGCGATCCCGAGCAGGAAGGCGGCAATGGCCGAGAAGATCGTCGCGGCGCTGAGAGGCCGGAGAATGGCCAGCCTCCTTTCGCTGGGCCGAAAGACGAAGAGGACGGCCGTTACCAGCGTGACGGCTCCGATAATCATGGCAAAGAAGAAAAATGGTCCGGGCATGTTGACCTCCATTAGAATGTCGTTCATTGAGGTAAACGCGCATCGGGCTCCGTCGTGACAGCCTGTCACGCGAGCTTGTGTCGTGCGTTGTTAACTTTGTGGACCGAGAAACCGAGCTTCAGCTAGTCGCTCGTCTCAAGACCTGTGACCCGGCCGCTTTCGAGGCGGTCTACGAGGAGTTCCGGCCCCGGCTCTTCAGTTTTCTGGTCCGCCTCAGCCGGCGGCGCGACGTCGCGGAGGATCTCCTGGAAGAGACCTGGCTGCGATTGGTTCGTCACTGCCGGGATCTAACCGAAGACAGCTGCCTGGCGGCCTGGCTCTTCACCGTCGCCCGCCACCTCTACGCCAGTTGGTGCCGCCGGCTTGCTGTGGATGACGAGCGGTTCATCGACCTGACCCCTTCATGGCCGCTGGCTGCTCCCGGTGAAACGCCTTTCGAGACGGCCGCGCGAAGTGAAAGCGAACGCCGGGTGGAGGTCGCGCTGGCCCGCTTGCCACTGCGCTACAGGGAGACATTGCTGATGGTCGCCGTGCAGGGATTGTCTCCCACGGAAGTGGCTTCCTGTCTGAGACTCCGACCGGAGACGCTGCGCAAACGTTTGCAGCGGGCGCGGGAAAAGCTGGCGTCCGAGATGGAAACCCTGGCCTCCGAGGCGAGGAAGAAAGTAAAGCGAGTTGGATGATGGAACACCGAGACTTTCGACTGGTCACTAATACGCCCAGCCTGGATCTGACTGTGCACGACATGAGCCCGGCCCGGCGGGAACAGATTCGGGAGCGCTGTCTGAGTGAGCTTCGGACGCAGCAAGGGGCCCGACTCAGCTTGGCTCTTCGACCCTTCTGGAATGCAGGGTTGACGCCGGCGACGCTGGCTCTTGGAGCTCTCTACCTGGTCGGCGCCTGCTGGAACGCCCTGGCACTCTTTCGCTGAGGGATCGCCCCTCAGCCTCAATACGTGTAGTCGTCGAATCTCCCGATGTCCACAGAGTCAGGCAGCACCCCGATCGCAAAGATCATAAAAGTCAGTGCCTTGGTGCCCGGCTCCACGTGTCCTCCGACGACACTGTTTTCGTCGGCCAGTGTCATATGGGCGTGGATCCTCGAGTCCAGGATATATCCCTGCACGGAAGTCAGATCCATGGGCACGGAGGCTCGAGGATCCTCTTCGGCGGGTGGAAGATTCTTGTCGCTTACGACGTGATAGTGGTAGTCCGTCACCGATCCGATCCCGGAGAGGATCACCCCGTTTCTGATCTGCCGATCTTTGATTGCCTTCTTCAGACCCTCCAGCAAATCTGTTCCGGATCGAAGTCGAACGAGTTCGACCCGCTGAAATTCAGTCGGCAGGCTGAGGACTTCCGCTGCACTTTCCTGGGAATAGACGAACAGTCCCAACAAGGAACCTAAGAAAAGAGGCAAAAGCTTCTGCATGGTCTTCTTCCTCCTTATGCGGACGGGATGACCGCCATGCCGGACGGGTGGGTAGAGCGTCCCGAAACTGGCGCGGGGCCATCGTTTGATTGTCGGCAGTGATTATAAGAAAGCGGGCGGGAGAGCGACAGGAGATGCTCGTCGATCACGCCGTCGCTTTGTCAATGTCTTCCACATACTCTTGACATTTACATACTTATATAATACAGTCCATTGAGTTTCAACCTTTTTCAACCTTGGGGGTTTCAACAATGTTAAGACGAGCAGCGCTTTTCTGCATGGTAGTGTGTGTTGTCGGGACGATGGCATTTGCCCAGGAGGGAAAGACCTGGCAGACCCAGGAGAAGGTCTGGGATGTGACGACGATCAAGGTCTTTCCAAATGCCGGAGAACAGTATCTGAACAATCTGAAGCGGACATGGGCAACCGCAATGAGCAGAGCCAAACAACAGGGTCTCATTGGAGACTACAAGATTCTCAGTTCCGTGACAGATAACGGCGGTGACTACAATCTCATGCTGATCATCGAATACCCCAATCTGGCCGCACTCGATGCCAACAAGGAAAACCTTTCCAAATGGATGAAGTTCGACGACGAGATGAAATCGGTCGTGCCCAAGGAGGAATCCGACAAGATCACGTCCTCGATCTATCCGAAAGTCCGTGAAATCAAGGGAGAAACCCTGATGCGCGAAATCAGGTTCCTGCCCTGACAAGAGCGCGCAGGCACAGATCCGGGGGGCACGACAACCTCAGGCGTTGAGGCCCAATGACGATCCTGCGCTGGACTTTCCCGCTGAGGTCCCTACCCTGACCACTTTCCCAGTGATCCCAGAGAGTGCCGACTGAAGACCCGCAGCCGCTTGTTCTGTGCTCGCCCGGATTGTTCACCGGGACCCGGCAGGACCCTCGGGACGCCAGAGGTGCTCAGGCAGTTCTCGATCCCGTGGAACTTGCTCATTGTCACGTTGGCATATATCATCCGAAACAGGGGTAGCCGCGGTCTCGCGGCAGCCGTTACCGTCACCTGCACGGCGCAGCGAGGATCACAGATTCGACATTCGAAAAGCATCCTCCGGCGGATGTCCCAACCGGGTACTTCGACCCAGGGAGACGTAAAATGGCGGACGCGATTCAAACCTTCCAGGCATTTGTCGTGACTTATGGGCTGAACGTGATCGGCGCGATCCTGATTCTCGTATTCGGCCGCATCCTCGCAGGAATCCTGCGCAGCATCGCGCGGCGTGGACTTAGGAGGGCGAACGTCGATGAGGCGCTGGCGCACTTCTTCTCCCGCATGGTGTTCATCGCCGTCATCGTTTTCACGGTGCTGGCCGCGCTGGCCAAATTCGGAGTACAGACGGCTTCGATCGTGGTGGTTTTGGGCGCCGTCGGCTTTGCCTTTGGATTGTCTCTTCAAGGTTCGCTCTCCAATTTTGCCGCCGGCGTGATGTTGCTGGTCTTCCACCCGTTCCGGCTTGGCGAGTACGTCGAAGTTGCCGGTGTCGCCGGCACAGTCAAGGAAATCGATCTGTTTACGACGACCCTCGACACACCCGACAACGTCAAGATCATCGTCGGCAACGGCGCAATCTTCGGCACGACTATCAAGAACTACTCTGCCTATGCCACGAGGCGCTGCGATCTCGCGATAGGCATCGGTTACACGTCCAGTATCCAAAAGGCGATCTCTGTCATGGACGGACTTATCAGGGCCGACGCCCGTGTGCTCAAAGAACCGGCTCACCAGTTGGCCGTTTCTGAGTTGGCCGATTCCAGCGTCAATTTCGTCGTGCGCATGTGGTGCGCCAAGGAAGACTACTGGGCCCTCAAGTTCGACATGACGCGAGCCATCAAGGAAGCATTCGACGCCGAAGGCATCGAGATTCCCTTTCCGCAGCGGACGGTACACATGGTCGGCACAGAGTGAGATGAACTCCGTGATGAAGTCGAGCAAGAATATGGGAGAACTTTTGTGTCGGCTCGGCGAGATCATGCGAACCTGGACGCTTACTCATATCGTCGTCAATGACGCGCAAGTGGCCGAATACCTGAAGCATGCCGACCAGCGACCCTCGTCAGAAACGTGACGACGACTTCCACAAGGTTGAGCGAGGTCGTAACAGCACGTTCTTCACGTACGCCCTGCGGGTCGACGGAAACGACTTTCGCGGGGCAAACCTGACGATCGAAAACAGCGCCGGAATACACGTTGGACCGTGTCTTTGACGGCTGGAAGCCCGACCTTGCCTCAGACTGGAACTCAGACACGCCGAAGTGAATTGACCCTTGACAAAATCTGAATTTTGGTTCAAATTCTGAATCTTGATTCAAGCCGGAGGAGAATCGAACCGCCCGCGGGGGTTCGGAAGAAGCAGTGAATCCGGTGGAAACAGAAGACTTACCCGGAACCAGGCGGAATCACAGGGTCGAGAGATAGCCGGCGGTCGGGGAACCGGAAGGTGGCTCAGAAGCGCAGCCCCCAATAAGCAGTGGCGGCAGAGGAACGGGACGAAGAGGAAGAAGCGAAGTCGAAAGCGATCTCGGCCGGCTCTCTTCGTACCGGCCGGCGCCCCAGGGTTCGCCCCCGCCCAACCCCCCGAATGTCAGGCGCCAATCCGGACGGAGGAACAATCATGTGGTACTCGTTTAGGCATCTGAGCGCAAAATGCCCGTGGTACGGAGCGGGGCTTCTGCTCCTGGCGCTGGCCGGGGGGTTCATCGCACCGGCGTGCAACTCCCAACCGGCGGCTCGCTCAGCAGTTCCCCCACGTCAGGTGGCGGTCTTGTCCATCAAGACCGAACCGGTATCCCTGACGATGGAGCTGCCCGGCCGGATTGCGCCGATGCGCATTGCCGAGATCCGGCCTCAGGCCAGCGGACTCTTGCTGAAACGCGATTTCGAGGAGGGTGCCGACGTAAAGGCCGGCCAGTTGCTGTATCAGATCGACCCTCGCCCTTTGGAAGCTGCCGTGGGACAGGCCGAAGCCGCCCTCGGCGCCGCCGACAAGAACGCGGAGCGGGCTCGGGCAACCCTGGCCGCCAGCCTGGCGAACGTGGAGCGCCAGAAGGCCACCCTGCAGCTTGCGCGACAGAACCGGCAACGCGTCGAGGCGTCGTTCAAGGAACATGCTGTCTCCGCGACCCAGCGGGACGAGGCGGTAACCTCCGAACAGGTAGCCGAATCCACCTTGCGCGCGAATGAAGCCCAGGTCGAAAGCGACCGGACCTCCATCGCTGCCGCCGAGGCGGCCATTGAACAGGCGCGGGCCGCGTTGCGGTCAGCCGAGATCAACCTGGCCTATACCCGGATTACCGCTCCCATCACCGGCCGCATCGGACGCTCCTACTCCACCGAAGGCGCCATGCTGACCGCCTATCAGCCCGGCGTGATGGCCACGATTCAGCAACTGGATCCCATCTATGTCGATGTGGTCCAGTCGACTGCGGAACTGCTGCGACTGCGAGAGCGGCTGGAGAAGGGGTTTCTGCATCCCGACGAGAATCTGCAGCGGAAGGTCAAACTGAAGTTGGAGAACGGCTTCACCTACCCTCTCGAAGGAACTTTCCAGTTTCGGGACGTTTCGGTCGATCCCACGGCAGGGACCGTCGTTTTGCGGATGGTGTTTCCCAATCCCGATCGTGTCCTCCTCCCGGGGATGTTCGTCCGTGCCGTCGTCCAGGAAGGAGTCAACCCCCAGGCTGTCCTCGTTCCACAGCAGGCGGTCCTGCGCGATCTGAAGGGCGGGCCCTACGTCCTGGTCCTGGACGACCAACAGACCGCCCAGGTGCGCAACCTCACGACGGACCGAACCGTTGGAGACAGATGGCTCGTATCGGCGGGGCTGAAACCGGGTGACCAGGTGATCATCGAAGGACTCCAGTTCGTCCGGCCCGGCATGAAAGTTCAGCCGGTACCCTGGCAAGAAGCTCAGCCGGCGGAGAATGCAGATCGAGCCGAAGCCTCTCAGCCCGGTTCGGAAACCCGCAACCCTACCCAAGCCGACTGAGGAAAGCCGCCATGCTGTCACGATTCTTTCTCGATCGACCGGTCTTTGCGTGGGTCATTGCCATCGTGATGATGGCGGGCGGGATCCTCGCCATTGTCACCATGCCCGTTTCCCAGTACCCCAACATCGCTCCTCCGTCCATCTATATCCAGGCGATGTATCCGGGAGGCTCGGCGGAGACGGTCGAAGCTACAGTTACGCAGATCATCGAGCAGAAGATGACGGGGCTGGATAAGCTGCTCTACGTCACGTCCACCAGTGACTCCTCGGGGATGGCCCGGATCGAATTGACGTTCGCTCCCGGAACCGACCCCGACCTGGCCTGGGCGAAGGTGCAGAACAAGCTGCAGCTCGCCATGCCCAGCCTGCCTGAAGCGGTGACGCGTACCGGCATCCGCGTGGGCAAGGCGACCCGGAACTACCTCTTGATCGTCAGCCTGATCTCGGAGGACGGCCGTCTGTCCCAGGAGGACCTCATGGACTATGCCTTCTCGAACCTCGAGAAGGTCGTCTCGCGACTGCCGGGTGTCGGCGAGGTGGAGATCTTTGGGTCCCAGTATGCCATGCGGGTCTGGTTGGATCCGGACAAGCTGACCAATTACTCTCTGACCGTTAACGACGTCGTTTCCGCGTTGCGGGCTTACAACGTGGAGGTTTCCGCCGGTCAGTTCGGCGCCTGGCCCGCCGTTCCCGGCCAGCGCATGAACGCGGCGATCATCGTCCAACACCTGCTGCAGTCCCCCGAGCAGTTCGCCGCGATCCCGATCCGGGTCAATCAGGACGGCTCGGAAGTGCAGATCAAGGATGTTGCGCGCACCCAACTGGGTACCGAGTTTTACGACGTCAACGTGCTGTACAACGGCAAGCCGGCTTCGGGACTCGCCGTTCGTATGATGGCGGGGGCCAACGCCCTGGATACGGCAACTCGGGTCAAACAGGCCCTGGCGGACTTGAGCCCTTACTTTCCGCCCGGCATGAAGGTCGTCTATCCCTTCGACACGACGCCGTTCACGGTCGAATCGATCAACGAGGTCGTCCGCACCCTGGTCGAAGCGATCGTTCTCGTTTTCTTGATCATGTTTCTCTTCCTGGGAACGATGCGCGCTACCCTGGTACCCACGATCGCGGTTCCGGTCGTCATCCTGGGAACGTTCGGCATTCTGGGATTGGCCGGATACTCCATCAACGTCCTCGACATGTTCGCCCTCATCCTGGCCATCGGGTTGCTGGTCGACGACGCCATCGTCGTCGTGGAGAACGTGGAACGTATCATGGCGGAGGAAGGCCTGTCGCCCAAGCAGGCCACGGCCAAGTCGATGGACCAGATCACCAGCGCCTTGATCGGCATCGGGCTGGTCCTGTCCGCCGTCTTTGGACCCATGGCTTTCTTCGGCGGCTCCACCGGGGTCCTCTACCGACAGTTCTCCGTCACGATCGTCAGTGCCATGATGCTGTCGGTGGCGGTGGCATTGATCTTGACGCCGGTGCTGTGTGCCTCGCTGCTGCGACCAATTCCGGCGGGTCACCAACTGGCGGATGCCGCGGTTCCGTTCCTGCGCCCATTCTTCAGGTGGTTCGAGCGCACCTTCTTCAAAGGCAGGGAACGGTACGTCGGATTGGTGCGTCGGACCATCAACAAGAAGTTCCGCTATCTGCTGCTCTACGTCGCGATCGTTGCCGCGCTGGGGATCCTTTTCGTTCGCATGCCGACTTCCTACCTTCCTGAAGAGGATCAGGGGAGTCTGCTCGTCCAGGTGACTTTGCCTTCGGGTACGACGCTCGAGCAGACGCGGGCTTTGATGGATCGGATCCAGACGTATTTCCAGGAGAACGAGAAGGACGCCGTGGACTCCTTCATGTCCATCATCGGCTTCAGCTTTGCCGGTCGGGGTCAGAACGTGGGCATGGGCTTCGTGAAACTCAAAGACTGGAATCTGAGGAAGGACTCGAACCTGAGCGCTTGGGCGGTACAGCGCCGAGCCATGGGAGTCTTCTCCCAGTTCCGTAACGCCATGGCCTACGTCTTCGTGCCGCCGGCCATCACCGAACTCGGTACTTCGACCGGCTTCGACTTCCAATTGCTCGATTTCGGCGGCATCGGCCATCAGAAGCTGATGGCCGCTCGCAATCAACTGCTGGGGATGGCCGCCCAGGATCCGCGGCTGGTTCGGGTGCGCCCCAACGGCCTGGACGACGTACCCGAATATCAGGTCGACGTGGACTGGGAGAAGGCCGGAGCGCTGGGCCTTCCGATCTCGTCCATCCATTCGACGATTGCGGCTTCGTTTGGCAGCGCCTACGTCAACGATTTCATCCAGTCGGGCCGCGTCAAGCGGGTCTATGTCCAGGCCGACGCCCCTCACCGCATGTTGCCCGAAGATATGCTGAAACTGTACGTGCGCAACGCCGCCGGGGAAATGGTCCCCTTCTCCTCGTTTGCCTCCGGTCGCTGGATCTACGGCTCACCCAAGTTGGAGAGGTTCAACGGCTTTCCCTCCCTCAACATCCAGGGGGAAGCCGCTCCGGGTTTCAGCACCGGTGACGCCATGGCGGCCATGGAGGAACTGTCCCGCCGACTGCCTGCGGGTACCGGCTTCGACTGGACCGGCATCTCCTACCAGGAACGTTTGGCCACCGGACAGGCGCCCCTGCTGTACGCCTTTTCCATCTTTGTGATCTTTCTCTGCCTGGCAGCCCTGTACGAGAGTTGGCCCATACCCATCGCCGTACTGCTTTGCTTCACTCTGGGTGTCGTCGGTGGTGTTGTTGCCGCCACCCTGCGAGGCCTGCCCAACGACGTCTATTTCCAGATCGCCCTGCTGACGACGCTGGGACTGACAGCGAAGAATGCGATTCTGATCGTCCAGTTTGCCAAGGCGGGTGTGGAACGGGGAATGGGCCTGGTGGAAGCGACCATCGAGGGGGCGCGACTGCGCTTCCGGCCCATCGTCATGACGACCTTGGCCTTCGGTTTCGGAGTCCTGCCGCTCGTGGTGGCCTCCGGAGCGGGTGCCGGTGCGCAGAAAGCCATCGGCACCGGAGTGTTCGGCGGAATGGTGGCTTCGACCACCCTGGTCATCATGTTCGCACCGCTCTTCTACCTGCTCATCGAGCGTACGTTGGGGAAGAGACGCCCCCCGACTCAACCCGCGACACCCGAGATTCCCGGAGAGGGGGAGCAGAGCCATGAGTAGGATCCAATGGAAACTCGCCCTGTTGCTTGGCTTGACCCTTGCGGGCTGCAATCTGGCTCCCAAGTACAGCCAACCCAAGACGCCTGTTCCAAACCACTGGCCGGAGGGGCCCGCCTATAAGGCGGAGGCCGGACCGACAGGGGCCGCCCCGGTCCAGTTGCACCCGGAAGATTTCATCAAGGATCCAAATTTGCTCGGCGTCCTGCAACTGGCTCTCGAAAACAGCCGGGATCTGCGCTTGGCGGCGCTCAACGTCGCAAGCGCCCGTTCCCTTTATCGCATCCAGCGCGGCGAACTCTTTCCCTCGGTGGGTGCCTCGCTTTCCGGCACGAAGGAGCACACGTCCCGCGATTTGTCGGGACCGGATCAAGCGCGAACGACGGAGCGCTACAGCGTCGATCTCGGAGTGAGCGCCTGGGAGGTCGACCTGTTCGGCCGGATTCGGAACTTGAAGCAGTCGGCCCTCGAGCAGTTCTTCGCCTTCGAGGCGTATCGACGTGGTGCGGAGATCCTGCTGCTCAGCGAGGTGTCTCGCGCTTACTACACCCTCGCCGCGGACCGGGAGTCCCTCAAGCTCGCCGGGGCCACTCTCAAGACCCAGCAGGACTCCTACGACCTGGTGAATACGTTGTACAAGAACGGGTTGGCGACCGAGTTGGATTTGCGCCGAGCAGAAACCCAGGTGGAGGCGGCCCGTGAGGACATCGGCCTGTACACCCAACTCACGGCTCAGGATATCAACGCCCTGAACTTCCTGGTCGGCGCGCCCGTGCCTGCCGACCAACTCCCCGGCGGTCTGGTCGGAATCGTCCCTCCGGAGACGATAGGCGCCGGCCTGTCCTCCGATATCCTGCTGGGCCGACCCGACGTGGAGGCCGCAGAGCACCAACTGAAGGCGGCCTACGCGGATATCGGCGCGGCGCGGGCGGCTTTCTTCCCGCGAATCGGTCTCACCGCTCTGGGTGGTACGGCCAGTCGTGCCTTGTCGGGCCTCTTCGACGCGGCCACCGGGACCTGGACCTTTGCCGCGCAGGCCGCCATGCCGGTCTTCGACGCTCGTACGCGGCCCGCACTGCGCTTGACAGAGAACGAAAAGGAGATCCTGGTGACCGAGTATGAAAAGGCGATCCAGACGGCGTTCCGCGAAACAGCGGACACCCTGGCCGTCTTGGGTACCATCGATGACCGGATCCAGGCTCACGTGGCCCTGGTCCAGGCTTCCTCCGAGGCGTACCGACTCACTCAGGTGCGCTACAAGAACGGGATCGACAGCTATCTCGGGGTCCTCGATGCACAGCGCTCCCTGTATTCGGCGCAGCAAGGGATGGTCTTGCTCGAGCTGGCGAAATTCAGCAACCAGATTCGCTTCTACGAGGTTCTCGGGGGACAGGGCTATCGCCCGTAGGAGACCGTCGAGAGTACGCAACGGGATACGAGGAGGTCCGTGGTTTGGCAGAGAAGTCGGAAAACGCGTTGTCACGGCGTCAGAGGCGCAAGCTCCAGCTGAGGGAGGAGATCCTGGACGCCGCGCTGGACCTGTTTGCCGAGAAGGGCTTCCACGACGTCGCGATGCAGGAGGTCGCCGACCGCGTGGAGGTCAGCGTGGGTACCCTGTACAACATCTTCTCGAGCAAGGAAGATCTCTACCAGCAGTTGGTCGTCGAACACGCCCGGAACTTCATCACGGTGCTGCGACGACTTCTTTCCGACGGCGGGGAGAATCCCTTGGATGTCGTGCGCGAACACATTGCGGCAGCTTGGGGAGTACTGAGTTCCGACCGCCGGGTGCTGAAGCTCTATCTCGGCTTGACCCAGGGGGCGCGTTTTTCGGTGCAGCTCCGGCTGCATCGAGACCTCAGGAAGGAGACCGAGCTGCTGACGGAGGCCCTCAGCGCAGTGATGGACCGTGCCATCGCACAGAAGCTGCTCCGTCCGGTCGGCGGGCGGAACCTTGTTTTGATGCTGCAGGGGATTTCCCACTCCTTCTTCGTGGACTGGCTCCAGAATCCCGACCCCGAAGCAGTCGACCGCAACGTCGAAATGATACTGAACCTCTTCTTCAGAGGTGCCCTGGAGAAGCCGGCTCGCGACGAAGGGGAAATGTACAGATGAGTACAATGTACGCATCAGCGACACGAGGGAGTTCCATGCATGTCAGCAGCGAGGGATGGGCATAACCACAGAGACAGAACGGACGGACGGCAAACGGAGCCGAAGCAGTCGCATCCCCGCATGATCTTCGGAGTCTATGGAGGCGGTATTGCCGGGACTGATTCGGGAATCGCGACCGGTCCGGCAGACGAACCCGATCGGATCAACCGGGCCCTCGATCTGCTGCAGGGCAGGAGTGAGGAATTTCTGGTCCGCGCCTACGTCCACTTTTCGGGCCCTGGCGGGTCGACAGCAGACCTTCGGACACCTGCATTCATGTCGGACTACGTCCGTGACGGCAGAACGCTCGACCTGGTCCTCTGCTACCGAGATGCCGGGGGCGGAGATCTGGAGCCCTGGATCGAATTCATTCTTCGGGAGATCCGTCGATTCGGGTACGCCCTGGGTAAACTGCAGATCACGGAAGAGCCCAATCTGTACCAGCATCCGGGGGATGGAGAGTTCTTCCCCCAGGTCGTGGCGGCGCTGGGTGAAGGCATTCGCCGAGCCCGGCGGGAAATCGACCAGCTGGGGCTCCCGACCCAGGTCGGGTTCAACTCGGTTCCCTGCTTCGATGCGGAGGATCGATTCTGGGGTTCGTTGAAGAGGATCACGTCTCCGAGCTTCCTCGAAGCTCTGGACTTCGTTGGCCTCGACTTCTTCCCCGACGTCTTTCGGCGTCTACCTCCCGACGGATCTGCAGGAGACCTCCGTCAATCGGTGGCTGTGGTTCTCCGCCACTTCCGCAGTGTCGTGATGAGCGGGGCCGGTATTCCCAGATCAGTTCCCATACACATCACCGAAAACGGCTGGCCCACGGGTCCCGATCGCCTGGAGAGTCGCCAGGCCGAGGTGATCGAGACCGTGGTGCGCACGATCGACGGCCTGCGCGAAGAACTGAACATCACCCACTACGAGCATTTCGCTCTGCGGGACGCCGCCACGAACCAGGACAACTGGTTCTACCGCTTCGGCCTGTTGCGTGACGACTACTCGGCCAAGCCTGCCTTCGACACGTACAGACGGCTGATCGAAGAACTGAGCTGACCGGTCGCCCCAGTCTTGCGCACCCGTCCCCCAATGGAACAGACGAGACGAATGACGACAACACCAGTGGGGAAAGCGGCTCATCACATAGGCGAGTTGTCAGATCCATCCTTGCCACTTTGCCCACGTATAAACCAGATCTCCCAGGAAAATGCTCCCGAATAGCTGTTTGTTGTGCCGAGCCAGCCAGAGGGGAAGATAGATGTCGAAATTGTCCCTCCGGTCCTCGGTGTAGCGGGCGGCGACATCGGTGAGGGGACAACGCCACCGGTTGGCCACGATGATGAAGACCTCCACCGTCACGATGGTTATCAACAAGGCCGCGGTGCTGAACTCACCACGCCACGCATAAATGGGAATGGCAAGGATGCAACCGGCGAAAAAGGCCCAGGCGATCGTGTGAACGGTCTTGACAATACGCAGGGCAGCTCGAGGGCTCATCATCGCATATTCACGAACCCGTGCTCGGCTCCACTATACTCTCCGCCCGGATGCCCGGTGGATAGAAGTCGGCCGAAAACGGGGACTGCAATCCCCGCGGCAGGGTTTCACCCAAGGTCGCAAAGGACGCAGGCGATCTCTTTACTCTGGAAACCTTGGCGGCTTGGCGCGGAATCCGTCCCAGTTGGGTCTGGCCCCCGATCGCGGCCTACTTGCGGCGTCGCACCTGGACTTTGGCCAGGTTCTCGTAGAACTGGATGATGCCGCCGTGGTCGTCACCGGCCTTTCCGTCCGTCTTCAGGGCCTGCATGACCTCCATGACGCCGCTGCTGAGAGGCACCGGGACACCGAGCTCATGGGCGGTATCCAGGGCATTCGCCAGGTCCTTGATATGCAGGGCGATGCGGAAACCCGGCGTGAAATTGCCGTCCAGAGCCAGCGGCACTTTGGCGTCGAGCACCGTGCTCCCGGCGAGGCCGCCGCGAATGGCGAGGTAGACCTTTTCCGGGTCGACCCCCGCCTTGGTCGCCAGCACCATCGCCTCGGACATCGCCGCGATATTCAGGGCCACGATGATCTGGTTCGCCAGTTTCGTGGTGTTTCCGCTGCCGATGTCGCCGACCAGAACGGCCGATGCGCCCATGCACTTCAGGATCTTCTCGACGCGATCGAAGACCTCTTGCTTGCCTCCGACCATGATAGAGAGGGTCCCGTCCTTGGCCTTCGGCTCGCCGCCGCTGACCGGTGCATCGAGCATCTCGACGCCCTTCTTTTGAGCTTCGGCCGCGACTTCCTGGGCAACCAGCGGGGCAATGGAGCTCATGTCGACCAGAATCAACCCGGCCCTGGCACCGTCGAGGACCCCGTCTCTTCCCAGGACGGCTTCTTTCACGTCCGGGGAATTCGGCAGCATCGTAATCACGACGTCGCTCTGTGACGCCACGTCCTTGCTGCTCTTGCCCTCCTTGGCCCCGGCCGCAACGACGTCCCGGACCGGTTCTGGTCGGACGTCGTAGACCGTCAGACTGTAGCCCGCCTTGATCAAGTTCATGGCCATGGGTTTCCCCATGATCCCCAATCCGATGAATCCTATCTTTTCCATTGCGTTCACCCCAGACGATGCGTACCCGACGTTTAGTCGATCGGTGTCAAGGCGACCTTCATCGCCTTCCTGTCCTCCACCAATTTGAAAGCCTCTTCCCATTGGTCAATGGGGAGCTCGTGCGTGATCACGCGTTCCAGGTCGATTTGTCCCGTGCCCATCAGCGTCAGGGCTTTCTCCCACACGTCCCATGTATGGCTGAAATGTCCCTTGAACGTCACGGATTTCGCAATCAGCGGGTCCAGGCTGAAGTTCACCGGTTTGGGTCCCCAGCCGATTTTGGTGATCTGACCGTTCGGACGCACCGCATTCATGGACAGTTTCAGAGTCGCAGCCGGGCCGGCCGTGTCCACGACCAGATCCGCACCGTAGCCATCGCCCAAAGCCATGATTTTCGACAACGGGTCCTCCTGGCTGCTGTTCACGGCGATGGTGGCGCCGAACTCCTTCGAGAACTGCAACCGCCCGTCATCGCCCTCGGCGCCGACGGCGACGATTTCGCTCGCACCCTGAAGCTGGGCCATCTTCATACACAGCAGGCCAATCGGTCCCGGCCCGATCACAACGACCTTATCACCGGGTTTCACGGCGCTGTTGCTCACCACCGACTTGTAGGCCACACAGAAGGGCTCGGTGATCGAGGCCGCCTTCAGGGAGACGCTCTCAGGGACTCTGTGCAGAATCCGCTCGGGCACCTTGACGTATTTCGTGAAGGCCCCGTCGCAATGAAAGCCGAACCCTTTTCGCTCACGGCACAGATGATAGTTGTTGGTCCGGCAAAGGGCGCACCGGCCGCAGTAGTCGGCGTGGGTCTCCGAGGTCACGCGTTCCCCGACCTTGAATTTGCTGACCCGCTTGCCTGCTTCAACGATCCGGCCTGCGAATTCGTGCCCCAGAATGAAAGGGCAGTTGAAGTTGAACACCACCGAGCCGTTGTGCATGTGTGGGTCGGTCCCGCAGACGCCGACATAGGCCACTTCGACCAAGACGTCGCTCTCACCGATCTCCGGGACCGGCACCTCCCGCAACTCTGTGGCATTGGGCTTGTTCTCGTACTTGACGACCGCCTTCATCGTCTTGGTTTTCATAGCCTACCCCAGGACCTTCTTCACCGCGTCGACCACCGCCGCATCCGTCAAACCGTAATGCGCCAGGAGTTGCTCATAGTCGAGTGACGATTGCCCGAAGCAATCCTGGACCGCGACCGCTTCCATGGGCAGGGCCTGCCCTCTCAGGGCAAAGGCAACGGCGCTGGCCAGTCCGCCGATGATCGTATGTTCCTCGACCGTCACGACTCCCTTGACCCCGCCCGCCAGCTTGCGAATCGCCTCTTCGTCGATCGGCTTCAACGTGCTGACGTTGACGACTCGCACGGAGACACCCCCGTTCTCCAGGGCCTCCGCGGCCTTGAGCGATTTGTACACCATGTAACCATGAGCAAAGACCACGACGTCCGTCCCTTGCCGGATCACCGTGGGCCGACCGATCTCGAATTCCTGGTTCTCGTCCGTGACGTCGGGCACGGGGTTGCGCAGGATGCGCATGTAGATCGGCCCGTCGTACGCGGCTGCGGCCCGGGTCATCTTTTTCGTCTCAATACCGTCGGCCGGAGACAGGATCGTCATGTTCGGTATGGCCCGCATGATCGCGACATCTTCGATGCTCTGATGGGTGGCACCATCTCCAAAATCCGAAAGTCCGCAACTGGAGCCGACGATCTTCACATTGAGCTTGCCGATACAACTGACCCGAATCTGGTCGTACGGCCGTCCGGTGGCAAAAACGGCGAAGGAATTGGCGAACGCGATCTTGCCGGACAGGGCCAAACCTGCCGCCGTCGAAATCATGTTTTGCTCGCCGATCCCCACCTCGAAGAACCGCTCCGGAAACTCCTGTTCGAAGAGCTTCGTCATCGTCGTCTTGCTGAGGTCGGCCTCCAGCACCACAATCCGCTCGTCTTGTCTGCCCAGTTCGACGAGTGTTTCGCCGTAAACCGTTCTGCAGTTTTGCGTGTTCATTTGCATGTGTACTCAGTCCTCAAACAGTCGCCGCGCCACTTCATACTGTTCCTGCGTCATGATCCCGTGGTGGAAATCCGCTTTACCTTCGGCAAAGGGCACGCCTTTGCTCTTGATCGTGTGAGCAACGATCATTACGGGCTGCCCCTTGACCTGGTCGGCTTCATCCAGCGCCTCGGCGATCTGTCCGATATCGTGGCCATCGATCTCCATCACGTGCCAGCCGAAGCCCCTCCATTTCTCGGCGTGCGGATTCGTGTCGTATCGTTGGACGATCGAGCCGGTCGCCTGCACGAGGTTCTTGTCGAGAATCGCAACGAGGTTATCCAGTTTGTAGAAGGCTGCCGCCAACGACGCCTCCCAGATCTGTCCCTCGGCGATTTCCCCATCTCCGACGATGCAGTAGACCTTATAGTCCTTCTTGTCGATCTTTCCCGCCATCGCCATTCCACATGCGACGCTCAAGCCCTGTCCCAACGAGCCGGTGTAGGCCTCGATGCCGGGCATCCTGCGCATCTCGGGATGTCCCTGCAGAATCGTGCCCAGTTCCTTCAAGGTCCCCAATTCTTCCTTGGGAAAATACCCCCACTCCGCGAGGGCTGCGTACTGCGCGAGTGCCGCGTGGCCCTTACTCAGGAGAAATCGGTCGCGGTCCGGCCACTTCGGGTTCTGCGGATCGTGACGCATCTTGTGAAAGTAGAGCACGGCCACGATATCGGCGATCGAACACGAGCCTCCCAAATGGCCGGGCTTGCCTGTCCCGATCATGTTGACGATGTCAAAGCGTAACTTCTTGGCTGCCTTCTGCAGCTCTGCTATCTGTTCGGCGGAAACTGACATAGCGGTGAATCTCCAACCCAAAGAACGGCTTAGTTACCATGTTGTGGAGGTAAAAATGGTAACAGGCTTGATGGGGATGTACAACGGCTTCTCAGCCCGGCTGCCCTCTAGATCGGTCGCCACGGGATTGCCCAACGGGCGAGCCGTCCGAGGACCAGATTGAAGGTCACTGGCGGTGGGTTCACGCCGCTGGCCGGCTCCAGCTTCCGCTCCCGGAGACCCTCGAAGAGGTTGACGGGTCTCCTTCTGAAGCTCCTCTCGAAATGCGGTCAGACGGGACACACCGGGGGGCAGAGAAAACAGGCCGTATCGTCCCTGCTCGTCGGTCTCGGCCCGCAGTGAAACTTCGGTTGCGAGATCGGTGGGTTCGAGGATGACGTCTATTGGTGGATCTTGCGGATTGTGCGGGACGCGAGCAGCGCTGAAGATACCCTCGTCGAAGCATTTGGGAGGGCATATAGGGGGCGCGCTCGATTCGACTCATCCCGATTGCTATGGGAGTCTACTACCTGGCTTGGAAGTATATTGTGGGCTTTCTCAACGAAGAGATGGGCATTGCCTAACGGAGTCCGCCCAAGCTCCCCCTTGTTGGATCGAGTGCTCGACTGTCGCTCTCCTCAGGCCGAGACCACGGCGTTCTGACGATCGCGCGTGATCGGTCACCAGCATAGGCGATTTGTTGTCGGGGGCAGAATTCGGCCGCCTGGATCCAGTCATTCACTAAGCAAACAATCTCGTGGCGGCCTTGCGCATTTGTTGAATAAATGATGTAATTAGTAATCTCTTATTAACGTTTCCATCATCCATCAACAAAGCAGGGGGGACTACGGTCTGTGTTCGTGCTGGTCGCAGTGTTTCTGGCCGCGCCGATCTTGGCGGCCGCTCAGAGTTCGCCTGCCGTCTACACCTATGTCGCTGAGTGGCAAGTGGACAGGGCACACTGGGCCGATTTCGTTCAGATGTTCGAACGGCGGGACCAACCGGTGCTCGACCGGCTGCTGGACGACGGCACCATCGTCGAGTATGGATTCGATGCGACGGTGGTCCACAGCGTTGACGGCTACACGCACAGTATGTGGTGGGTGTCCCCGAAGGTGGGCAATCTTGAAAAGGTCCTGACTGCTTTCGAGGAGGCCGGTAATGCGTCGGATATGAGCTATGCGGACCAGATGAAGGCTATTGCAGGCTCGGTGAAACGTCACCAGGACGCAATTCTGTCTTCGATCGACTACAACATGAAGGCCGGCTCTCACCCGGGCTCGTACTTCCTGTTGACGACACTGACGGTGAAGGAGGGACAGAATGCCCGCTTCAATGAGGTCTACAAGAGCTTCTTCACCCCGCTCTACAAAGAGTTGATGGACCAGGGCCAGGTCCTCGGCTACGGAATGGATCAGCAGTGGATCCACCAGGCGCCGGTGAACACGCGCTATGTCTGGGTTGTCGTCTCCGGCCCCGATGCAATCACGGCGATGGAGGACGCCTTCAATGCCAAGATGCAGGGGATGGATTCAACCTCCCGAGCCGGCATCCGGGCCATCTTTGGCCAGGTCACCGAACCGAACCACCGCGATGACATGACGCGGCTGATTCACTCGCGAGTGAAGTAGATCCGGCGGGCGCAGACGGTCTCCGCCAAATCACGCGGGTCTGAGCTGCGTCCACCACCCCATCGATACCGCTGGCTCGTCGTGTCGGATCCTTCCGAAACCGTCTTCAGGATGTGATCGATCATCTCGGGGAACATCCGGACGTACAGATCCGGACTTCCCTGTCCCGACAGAGCTGAGTCCGGAGGTTGGCAATATCAATCGCACTTCAACGCCCGAGCCGGACTCACGCGAGTCGCCTTGCGGGCCGGGATGAGGCAGGCGAGAACGGCGGCCGCGAAAACCACCAGGCAGACCAGGACAAAGGTCTGGACGTCCGTCGGACTGACACCGTAGAGCTGGCTTTGGAGGTATCTCGTGAGCGCTATCGAGATCATGACTCCCGCTACCTGACCAGCTCCCGTTAGCAGCAGCCCGCGACTCAGCACCCACTTGAGGAGATCCCCGCTCTGTGCGCCCAGTGCCACGCGCAGGGCCAGTTCCCTCGTCCCCTGGGTAACCCGATAGGAAAGGAGTGCGTAAATCCCCAGCAAGGCCAGCAGCATGGCGATCACGGCCAGAGACGACACGAGGAGGAAGATCAGCCGCGGCGGGAGAACAGCATCGGAGATCAGTTTGTCCATCGTCCGCACGTGGGACACGGGCACGGTCGGGTCGACCGAGAGGATGACCTTGCGGACGGGATCCACGAGGTCGTACGGCCCTCGTTTCGCCCAGACGGCCAAGTCGGCCGAGAAGGGGACGGACTGCTGGTAGGAGGTGTAGATTCCTGCCCGGAGCTCTTTGTCCAGTCCGTCCTGCCGCACATCACCGACAACCCCGACGATCTTCCAGGATTGTCCGTTGAGCCGGACCGAGCGTCCAACAGGATCCTCGTTCTTCCAGAACTCCTTGGCCAGCGTCTCATTGATGAGGATCGCCGGCGGTGCCCCCTGGCTGTCCTGTTCGGTCAGCAGGCGGCCGCTTCGAAGGGGAATGCCGAGCGCGGAAAAATAACCCGGGCTGGCCGATTCGAGGAAAGCCCACACGGATTGGCTCTCCGGGTCGGATCGGCCCTCGATTGCGAGAGTCACCGTGCTGGTCGCCCCTGTCACGGGCAATGACTCTGCCAGACCGGTCGACCGGACCCCGGGAAGAGCCGCGACCCGCCGCAGGACCCGCTGAAAATAGGCTCTTCGCCTCTGGATGTCGGTATGGGGCGGCAAATTGAGCTGCATCGTCAGCACCTGATCGGTCCGGCAGCCGGGATCGACCTTCGAGAAGCGGACCAGCGTCTTCAACAGCAGCCCGGCCCCGATCAGCAACACGACGGTCAAGGCCGTTTGCGCCACGACCAAAGCATGCTGGGCAGAGCGCCTTCGGGAATGGCCGGAGACGCTTCGCGCACCCTTGAGCAGGTCGAAGGGCCGGATCCGCTTGAGATGCAGGAGGGGCGCCAGCCCAAAGACGGCGCCCACGGCGACAGCGATGAGGAATGTCAAAGCCAATCCAGCGCTGCTGATCTCGACCTGCGGGAGCCCGACGATGATCTCGGCCAGCACCCCATTGATCAGCCGGCATCCCGCCACAGACAGCCCCAGGCCGAGGATGGCCGCCGCCAGCGACAGCGTCAACCCTTCGATGAAGACCTGACGGAGGAGCCGGAGACGGCTCGCTCCCAGTGCCGTGCGGACCGCGATCTCGGACTGCCGTCCCAGTCCCTGCTCGAGCAGAAGGCCGGCGGTGTTCACAACGGCGATGACCAGGAGGATGAAGGCCGCCCCAACGAGGATCCAAAGGAAGCTCTGGTAGCTTCCACGCTGAGCCTCGTGGAGTCCCGTGACCTCGATGCCCCAGTCCTTGTTTTCCTGGTACCTTTTCTCCAATCGTTCCGCAATCAGTTTCATCTCGGCCCGGGCCTGGCTGACGCCGACGCCGCCCTCGAGGCGAGCCACGATATCGCAGTTGTGACTGTCCCGGGGTCGCTGCATCAGCCCGGCCGTGAAAGGCGTCCACAGGTCGGGTTGTCGCCGCGACTGGATCAGTCGGGAGTGCGTACCCCAGACGCGCGAGTGCATTCCGGTGAAGTCGGCAGGCATGACCCCTACGATGACGGCAGGGGTCTCGTCGATCCTCACGGTACGACCGAGCACCTCGGCCCGTCCTCCGAAGTGCCTTCGCCAGAGCGCCTCGCTGAGGATGACGGGTCGTTCCGCTCCGGCGACGAACTCTTCCGGGAGGAAACTCCGCCCCCAGGCCGGCTGCACCCCCAGCACCGAAAAGTAGCGGGCGCTGACGAAGCCGCATTGAACACGCTCGGGGCCGGTCCCGGAGGCCAGATTCACGGGCTCGGAGCGATAGGCCGCGACCCCGGCGAACACGTTGTTCTCGTCCCGTATGTCCTCGAAGGTAGGATAGGAGAAGTTGAGCCGGTTGGTTCCCAGCAGTCGGGCGAAGGGACTGCTGTCCGGAACCGTGTTGAAGAGCGCCAGCAGTTCCTCCGGATGCCTGTAGGGCAACGACCGAAAGACCACTGCGTTGAGCGCCCCAAAGGCAGTGCACAGAGCGCCCAGCGCCACGCCCAGGATGAGAATGGCGGCCGCGGTCACGGTCCGATTGCGCCGCCACAGACGGAATACCATGCGAAGGTCTTGGACAAAGCCACCCATGTTCCCTCCCAGTCACGCACGAGAAGTGGTCAAGACAAGCGAACTCCCTTTTGGACCCGCGAGACAAGGAAAACGTTGGGTTCGCAGGGAGCAACCTGGTACCGGCCCGCATAAGGGCCGCTCAAATGACAGATCATCATGGCAATGCTGACGTCATGACCCGGAAGACAGGGCATAGAGGCCTAGGTCCCGATTTTACCTCCGCCATCCTCCGCGACCCACCTCTCCCCCTGGAAAGGTCGCGGCCTGATCTTCCGGACGGGTTGGCTCGGATCATCTCCCGGTGTCTGGCGAAGGAACCCGGCGACCGTTTCCCGACGGCACGGCAAGCGGCTGAAGCGCTTCGCGAGCTGCGCGGCGGGCCGTCGTCGGTTATGCCGACGCTCACGTCGGCGCAGCCCGCGCTGGTTTCACCGACCCTTTCGACGGGCAGTCGACGGAAGGAGGAGGGCTTCTGGGTCGCAGTCCTGCCCTTCACGCATCGTGGCTCCGACCCCGCCGTCGAGGCCCTGGCCGAGGGGATGTCCGAGGACATCGTCACGGGCCTCGCGCGCTTCTCCTACCTGCAGGTCATCTCCCAGAGCTCGACGCTGAAGCACGCGCGCGAGGCGGTCGACGTTCGGGCCTTCGGGCGAGAGGTCGGCGCGCGCTACGTCATGGAGGGCTCCCTCCGTCAGGCGGGATCGGTCCTGCGGATCGCCGTACATCTCGTCGACGCCCTATCCGGCACCCACCTGTGGGCGCCGACTGGACGGAAAAGGCGATTTCGGAACGCGACCCGGGGATGATGTTCTACCTGCGTTTCACCTTCTGCCGCCCGCTGCGGGCCAGCCAACGGTGGCCCCGAATCGCCGGCATGCTGAACATTCCGGCTGCCGTCTCATGAGCTGACACGAAGGGCGGTTCATCGAGACGTCGACCGCCGACCAAGCTCCGCAGAAACCGGTTCCACGCAAAGCCGCCATGCTCGCACTCTCCCCGGCCCGTGCCGCGTCTTCGCGTCGGCATCAGCACCGCGGCGGAGGATGACATTCTGCGTTCAGTGCCGGCCGCCGATGGGCGTCTGCGGTTCCGTCCAGGGCTTGACGCCGCTTCGAGCAGCCCAGTCTTCGTAGAGGGACGCAAGCTCGCGCACGAGTTCGGGCCGGGAGGCGGCGAGATCGGTCAATTCGGTCCGGTCGTTCGCCAGGTCGTAGAGCTCCCATGAACTACCGAGCACGGAGACGAGCTTCCAGTCGCCCCGCCTCACGGCGCGGTTCCCCTCATGTTCCCAAAACAGGGTGCGGGGCTGGTCCGGGTCGCCCTCGAAAAGGTCCTTTCCGTCGGTCGGATGTGGGGGCGCACCGGCGGCCGCGAGCAGCGTCGGCAGAAGGTCGATGACGTGACCGACCTGGCGGCTGATCGTGCCGGGCTTGACCACGCCGGGCCAGCGGATGATGAACGGCGTCGCGATCCCGCCCTCGTGGACGAAGCTCTTGAAGAGGCGGAACGGCGTGTTCGAGGCGTTCGCCCACTCGATGCCGTAGCTTGCGTAGGTGTCCTCGGGCCCCGGAAGGATGTCGGTGGAGTTGCCGAGGCGGATCGGCCGGCCGTCCCGAGTTTCCCGCGGGAAATGCTGGGCACGCCCCTCGGGCCCGATCTCCTCGGCGCAACCACCGTTGTCGGAGAGGAAGAGCACGAGCGTGTTCTCCGCCATCCCGCGGCGGTCCAACTCGTCGAGGACCCGGCCGATCCCGCGGTCCATCTGCTCGACCATGGCCGCATAGACGGCCATCCGGCGGGCGAACCATTCCTTGGACTCGGCGGAGGCCCAGTCCGAGACTCTTTCATCGCGCGGGGCGAGCGGAGCATCGAGCAGGCCGAGCTCGGCGAGTCGCCGGTGCCGTTCGAACCGGATCTCGTCCCAACCCACGCGGTAGCGGTCGAGGTTCCGAGCGATGTCCTCTTCGCGTGCGTGTAGCGGCCAGTGCGGCGCCGCGTGTGCGACGTAGAGGAAGAAGGGCCTCGAAGAGTCGTGCTCGCGAATGAACGTCACTGCAGCGTCGGTGACGGCGTCGGTGAAGTGGTAGTCCCCCTCGGGCGGAGGAAGCGGCTCGTCGTCGCGCATCAGCGACGGGGGATTGTAGTAGCTCCGGATGCTCGCGAGGATCCCGTAAAAACGGTCGAAGCCGCGGCGACGGGGGTGATTGTGCCCCGGACCGGGCCAGGGGGTGACGTGCCATTTCCCGGCCATGTAGGTCGCGTAGCCGGCCTTGTGGAGCAGTTCCGCCACCGTCGGCGTGCCCGGGTCGAGGTCACCGGGGTAGACCCCCGGTCCGTTGAGATGGCCGATGCCCACAACGTGGGGTGTGCGACCGGTCAACAAGCTCGCGCGCGTGGGGGAGCAGCGTGCGTTGTTGTAGAACTGTGTGAAGCGGGCGCCTTGTTCGGCCAGGCCGTCGATGTTGGGTGTGGGAATCTCGCCGCCGTAGCTTCCCAGGTCGGAGAAACCCATGTCGTCGGCCAGGAACAGAACGATGTTCGGCCGCTCCGGCGAGCGCATACGCTCCTCGTTGGCTGAGCAGTTCGAGAGGACGACGACGGCAGCCAGCGCGAAGAGAAACGCTGCCGCGGCACGCCCGGAGGGGGGCCGTGGGCTTTGGACTGTCATGATGAACCGCAGTCTACCAGTCACTCAGCGAAAGCCAAAGCCGGATGAGCCAAAGGGGACATTTCGTGCCCAGCCCGGGGAGGTCGAGGGAGTTCCGCTGGCACCGGCCCGAGTTTCAAACCGGCATGAAGCAATTCTGCGCCAAAATGACGGGCAAAACAGTGTCCCCTACTCTCTCGCTCAGATCGATCCGAGGGAAAACGAGACGGCTTGCCGCCTGTGCCGCTCCAACCAGGAGGAGGCAGGCAAACAACCAGGCAGAGAGTCGGGCTCCGAGGCGAGTCCTACTCATCGATCATGCTGCTCCAGGGAATGGATACGGCGGTGCCTGCGGGTGGCGCGGCCCCGAATCGTCTCCTCTTGGAGCCTGAGATTCACACTGCCGGAACTCAGCGCCGTCATGGAAGGGGAACAGGCTGGGTATATTTGTCTCCGGACCAGATGTCCGGGGTGGCCAGCTCGATGCAATTCCCAGCCGGGTCTCGGAAGTAGATGGAATGTCCGCCGCCCGGCCAGTCGACCTCCGACTCTATGCGGATCCCAGCAATCTCCAGTCTCTTCCGCCAGCCGGAAAGGTCGTCGGTCGGCACGGCGAAGGCCGCGTGACCGGGACCGCGGGCGCCGTGAGGGGGGATCCGCAGCCGGGCGTCGGGCTTGGGGGGTCGGCTCGTGGCTTCGGGGTTGAAGACGAGAAAGACCCCGTCGCCGCACCGGAAGAAAACGTGGCGGCCGAACTCGCGCGCGAACGGCTGGAGACCGAGGACATCTGCGTAGAAGCGTTCCGCGGCCTCCAGGTCGCCCGCATAAAGACAGGTCTCGAGAATCTGCAACCTTTCCATATGTCCGGGTTTCACGCCTTCGTGAGATGGCGCGGTCCGCACCCGTTGCTGCCAGGATGTGACAATCAAGCGAGGTCGAAACGGTCCAGGTTCATGACCTTGTTCCACGCCTTTACGAAGTCGCGCACGAACTTCTCCTCCGAGTCCTCGCATCCATAGACTTCCGCCACGGCGCGGAGTTGAGAGTTCGAGCCGAAGACGAGGTCGACACGCGTACCGGTCCACTTCAGTTCGCCCGTCGCACGGTCACGCCCTTCGAAGACGTCCTCGTCTTTCTCGGTGGCCGCCCAGGTCGTGTCCATGTCGAGCAGATTCACGAAGAAGTCATTCGTGAGCTTCTCCGGCCGCCCGGTGAAGACGCCGTGCCGAGACTGCCCGAAGTTCGCATTCAAGACACGCATGCCGCCGACGAGAACCGTCATCTCCGGAGCGGTCAGCGTCAACAACTGAGCACGATCGACCAGCAGTTCTTCCGCCGATACGGCGTATTTGGCCTTGAGGTAGTTGCGGAAACCATCTGCCGCCGGTTCGAGAACGGCGAAGGTCTCCACGTCGGTCTGCTCCTGCGACGCATCCGTGCGACCCGGCGTGAAGGGAACGGTCACATCGTGGCCGGCATTCTTTGCGGCTTGCTCGACGGCTGCGCATCCACCCAGGACGATCAAGTCCGCGAGCGAGACTTTCTTCCCGCCGGACTTCGCGCTGTTGAACTCGTTCTGAATTCCCTCGAGGGCCTGAAGTACTGCCGCGAGTTGGGTAGGTTCGCTCGCTTCCCAGTCCTTCTGTGGCGCCAGACGAATACGGGCGCCGTTCGCGCCGCCGCGCTTATCGGAACCGCGGAAAGTCGAGGCCGACGTCCAAGCCGTCGAGACCAGCTCCGGAATGGAAAGCCCCGACGAGAGGATTTTGGCCTTCAGGTCCGCGATGTCCTTTGCGTCGACCAGCTCGTGATCGACCTCGGGGACAGGATCCTGCCAAAGCAGTTCCTCGTCCGGGACTTCCGGGCCGAGATACCGGGAGCGGGGACCCATATCGCGGTGCGTCAGCTTGAACCACGCCCGGGCGAAGGCGTCCGCCAGCTCATCCGGATGCTCGTAGAAGTGTCTCGAGATCTTTTCGTAAGCCGGGTCGAACCGCAAGGAGAGATCCGTGGTCAGCATGGCGGGCGCGCGATGTTTGGACGCGTCGTGTGCATACGGCACGGTACCGGCGCCTGCGTCACCTTTCGGGGTCCACTGATACGCCCCGGCCGGGCTCTTGGTGAGTTCCCATTCATAACCGAACAGGTTCTCGAAGAAGTTGTTGCTCCACTTCGTCGGCGTCGTGGTCCAGGTGACTTCCGGACCGCCGCCGATCGTATCGTCGCCCTTGCCACTGCCGAAACTGCTCTTCCAGCCCAGGCCCTGCTCCTCGATGGGGGCGGCCTCGGGTTCGGGTCCGACCAGGGCCACATCGCCGGCGCCATGGGTCTTGCCGAAGGTATGGCCACCGGCAATCAGCGCGACCGTTTCGTAGTCGTTCATGGCCATGCGCGCAAAGGTCTCGCGGATATCCTTGGCCGCAGCGACCGGATCCGGATTGCCGTTCGGCCCTTCCGGGTTCACATAGATCAGACCCATCTGCACGGCGGCGAGGGGATTCTCGAGTTCCCGGTCACCGCTGTACCGCTTGTCGCCGAGCCACTCGGCCTCGGCCCCCCAGTAGACATCTTCTTCAGGCTCCCAGATGTCCTCGCGCCCGCCGCCGAAGCCGAAGGTCTTGAAACCCATCGACTCCAGGGCACAGTTGCCGGCGAGAATCATGAGATCGGCCCAGGAGATCTTCTTGCCGTATTTCTGTTTGATCGGCCAGAGCAGCCGGCGCGCCTTGTCGAGGTTCACATTGTCGGGCCAACTGTTGAGCGGCGCAAAGCGCTGGTTGCCGGACCCCGCTCCGCCGCGGCCGTCGCCGATGCGGTAGGTGCCCGCGCTGTGCCACGCCATTCGGATGAAGAGCGGACCGTAGTGGCCGAAGTCGGCCGGCCACCAGTCCTGCGAGTCCGTCATCAGCTCGTAGAGGTCCTTCTTGACGGCCTCCAGGTCGAGCTTCTTAAACTCCTCCGCGTAGTTGAACGTCTCGCCCATGGGATTGGCCGAGGGCGGATTCTGATGGAGAATCCGGAGGTTCAACTGGTTCGGCCACCAGTCCCGGTTCGACCTCCCTGCACCACCTGCCTGTAGATGAGCCCCGCCCGTTACCGGGCACTTGCTGGCTTCACTCATTATGTTTGCTCCTTTCGTTGCGCGAACTGCTGAAAGAGGTTTCTCTGCTGCCCTGGCTCCTCCTGACTGAGCAAGGATTCCAGGTTGGCCTCGGCTGATATGATGGCCATTCTAAATCAGATGATAATAACTATCAAGTGATAGGGATACTTGACACATGAGAGACCAGTAGCCAAAATGGGATGGTGGACATGACCAATTCCTTCGACATGCTCCTGGACAAGGCCAGGACATCGGGAATACGCCTCACCCCCCAGCGGATGGAGCTTTTGCGCGCCCTAAGCGAGACGACGAAGCATCCGACGGCGGACGATCTTTACCGTCACGTCAAGCGTATCCTGCCGTCGGTCACGCAGGCAACCATTCATCGGAATCTTCAGGAACTGGTCAAGGCCGGATTGATCGCCACGCTGGAACGGACAGGACGTCCGACTCAATATGATCCGACCGTCGACGACCACCATCATTTCGTTTGCCGCCGGTGCGGACGAATCTTCGACGTCTACCTCAGCCATTCCGAGTACAGGATCGACCGACGAAAGTCCGAACTGGGCGACGCTTCGATCGATCGATTCGAAATCCACTTCGACGGAACCTGTACCGACTGCCTCGCTTCCCGGTGAGTTGTCTCCCGCCACCTGAAACACAGGGACCTCATTGCAGAAATCAGAGAAGTCGGAAGAAGTCGAAGCAGGAAGAGAGTGTCCCCTGCTCCGGATGAGACGCAGAGCAGTGACCCGGCATCCGTGAGGACTGGGCCTGTCTTCGACTCGGTTGCTCGTCGCTAAGCCGATTTCTTCGTGATGGCCCCAACCATCAGACACTATTTCGGTCTATACCTGTGCGAAACATGGATCGCAGGAGGTACGCATGACCAAGACCAACGATCAGCGGGGGCTCTTCCCCGGATCCCTCGAGATGATGATTCTCCGGACTCTTCAGCGCCAGCCTCTGCATGGGTACGCTCTGGCCCAGCAGATCAAGAGTGCCTCGAGAGACCTGCTCCAGATCGAGGAAGGTTCGCTTTACCCGGCGCTGCAGCGCATGCTTCGAGAGGGTTGGGTGACGGCGAAGTGGGGCGTCTCGGCCACCAACCGCCGGGTCCGAATCTACACACTGACTCCGGCCGGCGCGCGTCATCTCGAACAAGAAATGTGGAGCTTTGAGCGAATGCTCCAAGGCATCCTGCGCGTTCTCTCACCGGTGCAATCATGAACTGGATCATGCGGGTATTTGCGCGCCGTCGTCTCTACCGTGACCTCTCCGAAGAGATCGAACAGCACATCGCGGAGAGGGTCGATGCACTCGTCGAAAGCGGGGCCCCACGTTCCGAAGCGATCCACATCGCCCGTCGCGAGTTCGGTAATGCGACGCTGATCGCCGAGCAGGGCCGCGAGGTCTGGCAGTGGCCGATCTTCGACAGCCTTCTGTTCGATCTCCGTTACGCCGCCCGTCAACTGATCCGGCAGCCGTCCTTCGCGGTCATTGCCGTCCTGATTCTGGGGATCGGCATCGGCGCCAACACCGCCGTCTTCAGCATCGTCGACCGGCTGCTCTTCGAACCTCTGCCGCTTCGATCGCCGGACCGACTGGTCTGGGTCATCAACTGGGACGTTCCTGGACTTTCCGGTCGCACATCTCAGGTGTCGACCTATGAAGCGCTTGAGAAGATGGAGTCGTTCGAAGAGACCACCACGTATGAGGCCTTCTTCGCGCGGTCGAGCTACAAGCTGGCCGGCGACCGGCTCGAGCCCGATCGGGTCTCCGGCGTGATGGTTCCCGCGAACTTCTTTCCGTTTCTGGGCGTGAAGCCATTTCTCGGACGAACGTTCACCGAGGAGGAGTGCCTGAGGGACGGACCCGGCGCCGTCATGCTCAGCTATGACCTCTGGGTCCGCCGCTACTCGGCCGATCCCAAGATAATCGGCCGGCAGATGCGCGTGAACGATCGAGCCGCGACGGTCGTGGGTGTCCTGCCCACATCCTTCGATTTCGGTCAGATTTTCGCCCCCGGGAACAAGATCGAGGTCTACCTCCCGGTCATCTTCGACGTCGTCCGCAACTGGGGCAATACGATGGCGATCCTGGGACGCCTGAAACCCGGCATCAGCCTGGAATCCGCGCAGGCCGAAGCCACAGGCGTCATCGAGCACCAGCAGCAGGAGCGCCCGGAATTCGGTCCTCCGGGCAGCTACAATGCGATCCTGAAGCCGTTCCAGCAATCCGTTACCGGAACGATGCACCGTCCGATGATGCTGCTGTGGGGCGCCGTGATTCTGGTCCAGTTGATCGTCTGCGTCAATCTCTCCACCCTGCTGCTGGGAAGGGCCACGGCTCGACGCAAGGAGATGGCCCTGCGGGGCGCACTCGGAGCCGGCCGCTTCCGCCTGGCGCGTCAGTTACTGACGGAAACCTCGATCCTCGCCCTTGCAGGCGGCGCCCTCGGTGTCGGATTGGCCTGGATCGCGGTCTGGGGCGTCCGTCAGTTTCAGGCCGTCGGCATTCCCCTGCTTCAAACCGTTGAGATCGACGAGAGGGTGCTCTCGCTGGCCGCAGGGGTCACGATTCTGACGGCTCTGGCGCTCTGCGTTGCGCCGGTCCTGGCTGTCACCCGGGGCAACCTCAATGATTCGCTCAAGGAGGGCGGCCGCGGTGCCCATCCGGGATTCGATCACCCCTTCGCCCGCACCGTCCTGGTCGTCTCGGAGATCTGCCTGGCGTGTCTGCTGGTCGTCGGGGCCGGACTGCTCATCTTCAGCTTCCTGGAGGTGCTCGACGTCGACCTGGGTTTCCGGACGGGGCAGACCTATGCGCTGCGGGTCGACGCCGGACCGAGGATCGACACGCAGGAGAAGTTCGAGAACTACATGCGCCAGCTCATCGCCGCTGCACGGGAGGTACCCGGAGTCGCGGCGGCCTCGGTCAGCGACGCGCTGCCCTTCGACAGCAACCGCAGCTGGGTCGTCCGCGCCAAGGGACAGCGGCCGGAGGATGCGATCGGCGCCTCCCTAAT
Source organism: Acidobacteriota bacterium (assembly GCA_037388505.1). Taxonomy (GTDB): domain Bacteria; phylum Acidobacteriota; class UBA6911; order RPQK01; family JAPXNP01; genus JARRKC01. Next base: position 82,263 of record JARRKC010000044.1, read on the forward strand.
CAAAGTGGTGGGCCCCGGACTGCTCGAGACCATGGGAACACCGATCCGGTCCGGGCGCGAGTTCACGGACTACGACGACAGTCGCGGCCGGCCCGTCGCTTTGATCAACGAGACGCTCGCACACCGACTTTGGCCGGATCAGAACGCAGTCGGACAGTTCCTCCAGGTCGCCGGCACCGAGAGAGAAGTCGTCGGCGTGGTAGCCGACGTTCGCCATCTGAGTGTCGAGGAGCCTTCAGGCCAGGAGTTCTACCTTCCTGTACTGCAGTTTCGGAGTATGTCCCCCAGCCTGGTCGTCCGAACGAGTCGCTCGTTCCGGGAAGTCGCACCGGCCCTGAGGAGGGAACTGACCAAGGTGGCGCCTGACTTGCCGACGAACCGTTTCCGACCCTTGGCGCAGATCGTCGATCGGGCGGTCTCCCCCCGACGCTTCTTCGTGAAGCTGTTGGGCGGATTCGCCCTCATCGCGCTTCTTCTTGCGGCCATCGGCATTTACGGAGTCGTTAATTACTCGGTGACGAGACGGACGCCGGAGATCGGGATTCGGATGGCTCTGGGAGCTTCCGGCAGCCGGATTCTCACGGGGGTCGTGGGAGAGACGATGCGCCTGGCGATCGCGGGTGTGGTTCTCGGCCTGATGGGAGCGGTGGCGCTCTCGTCGCTGCTCGCGTCCCTCGTGTTCGGCATCTCACCGACGGACCCGTGGGCCCTGCTCGCCGCCGCCCTCGTCGTGCTCGCAGTATCGGTCCTCGCCGGTCTCTTGCCGGCCCTCCGCGCCGCGCGGGTCTCCCCCATGCACGCCCTCCGTAATGGGTGACACGCACGCAATGCTTCTGTAATTCGTTACCAATACGAGATGCTATTGGCGTCTGGCACCGATTAACTGCAATGGATCCGAGGCCGAGACGATGTCGCCCCGGGGGATCGGGTCCGCAGAGCGACGAGCGTGGCGGTTGCTGCGTCTCAAAACCGAATGGTCTGCTGGAAGGAGCGTCTATGACGATTGCCTCCACCAGGCAGGGTTTCCCTGTAAGGACTCCGGCCACAGGGGCTCGCCGTCTCGAGGGTGACTCCGGGACACTTGGCCGCAACGATGCAGTCCCCCTCGATCTTCGCCGGGGCTAGGGCCCACTGGCCGTTCTGTCCATGGTCGGGATCTCTCTCAAGGCTGTGCAGCCAAGGGAAGGGGGTGACCGTCGTCGCCGAAGTAATTGAGCGAGAGTGATGCCCCTTGCCCGGACGACAGGAAGATGAACTGGCTGATGATCCCGCCACCTCCCGCCGCCTGCGGAAAGATCATCGGTGACGGCGCCGTCGTCTGGAGATCGGCCACCGGGAACGTGGTGATGAGAAAGTCTCCTCGTTGATTGGTCAGCGTACGCAGCGTCAGTGGAACGAAGGGTTGATCCGAGGTCAACTCCATCACCCCGACGAAGTCGGCGGGAAGTCCCGCAATCAGCTGCCCGGCGAACAACGCCCGGTGTCCTCCCCCTGGAACATCCAAGGTGCCCTGGCCCCCCTCGGTGACGCCATCCAGTTGTAGTCCCCGGAGTTGAAGCGTGATCATCGACCCTCCGGGGTTTGCCACCGCCACTCCGGTGTCGTGTCCGCCGCTGCGGTCCACGTAGAGGCGCACATGGCGGGTCGAAGCGGAAGACGGCACGCCGGCCTCGCTCACCACTACCCCCGACGTGCTCAGCTGAAACACGCCAGCTCCGATTGGTGTCGAACTGCCCGTCGATGGCGTCGCCATCGCCCAGCCCGCCACCGCTGCCGTCGATCCTCCGTTGGTCTGCAGCACGAACGCTCCCTGAGCCGGAATGCTGTAGGCAAAGCTCGAACCGGTCTCCCCGCCCACGGACGTTACCTCGAGCGGTGATCCGTCGTCAGCGAAGAGATCGAGCGTGCCGGCTTCGACTACCTCGGTTGGATTGATCAATGTGACGGTCGTATTGCTTCCTCCGCCGTCGGCAAATTGAGGGAAGCGAAGCGCATGGGTCGAAGCCGTTCGCGATTCGTCGGCGATGGGCGTCGTCGTCAACAGCGTTTCTCCCCGCTGATTGGTCGTCTGGCGCAGGGCCAAAACGGACAGCGGTTGATCGCTGGTGATTTCGAGTGTCCCCAGTCCGGGCGAAGATGCGAAGTTTGGAGGCAGAACGAAACTCGAGACTTCCTGCAGTTCACCGACGAACTTGGCCAGATGGGCCCCGGACTCGAGGGTACCCGTGCCTTGCGCCAGCAACTGGCCCTGGAGATCGCGCAGTCGGTAGGTGAGGTGGGCAGTCTTCGCACCCAGATTGACGGCGGCAAAGCCGGTGTCGGTCGAGATCATGCCGCTTTGCTGGAGTCGGATCCCCGAGGCACTGAGCGAAGCAGGGCCCGGTAGGCTCGACCGCTTGTCGACCAGGATGCGGGCGGCCCGGGTGGGAGGCGACGTGGGGATGCCGACTTCGCCGACCGTCACTCCGCCCTGATCCAGTCTGAAGACACCCGTGGCGTAGGGCGTCGATCCGTAGTTGAGGCTGGCGGAAGCCCAGCCGACTCGAGCGGTCGGGGGCGCTGCGCTGACGGTCGACGTCGCCCCTTTGGCGGCGAGGCTCAGGACGGCCGTGGCTCCCACGCTCGTACTGAGATTGTCGACCCGCACGACCAGACTTCCGGAGGCCAGGGCGACATCCGGCTTGTGATCCAGGTTGAAGTCGGCCAGCACCATGGCGCTGGGATCGGGACCGATATCGCCTGAGACGGGATCCTGAAAGGTGCCGTCACCGTTACCCGGATAGACAATCAGAGCCTGGTTGCCGCTGCTGGCGACAATCACGTCCGCAGAGCCGTCCTGATCGAAGTCGGTGATGGCCAGGCCTCCCAGCCCGAAGAATGAATAGCTGTCGGGCGGAGTCAGTTGAGCCGGCGGCTGGAAGGTGCCGTCCCCGTTGCCCAGGAGCACCGACAGATTGAAGGTGAAGGCCGGTTGTTCGTCGTCGACCAACAGATCCGGTTTGCCGTCAGCATTGAGGTCTCCGGCGGCGACGCGGGTCAGGGTGGCATTTTCGAGGACGGCGGCGGGCGCATCGAACGTCCCGTCTCCGTGGCCCAGCAGGACGGACAGACCGCCGTCCAGATTGCCGAGAACCCCCTGGAGCGCCACAGCCAGATCCATCTTCCCGTCCCCGTTGAGATCGGCGACGGCCACGGCCTGAGGCTGAGTCCCGACGGCCACGTCGACTCCATCTTGGAAGGTCCCGTCTCCGTTTCCGGCATAGAACTTGATGTTGCCCCCGCCGGAGTCGATCTCCAACAGGTCCGTAGCATTGTCCCCGTTCACGTCCACGCTCGACAGCGGGCCGGTCCGGTAGTTGGTGTCCGATATTGCGAGCGTCTGTCCGTCCCGAAACGTGCCCTCTCCATTGCCTAACAGGATCACGATACCGGGACTCACCCTGCCCGATACCGTCGACCTGCTGGCCAGAGCCAAATCAGCCTGGCCGTCCTGATCGAAGTCACCGGAAGCAACGAAGGTCGCCGTTCGCCCGAGGTCCACAGGTGCTCCCAAGCTTCCGTCCGGCGAGCCCGGCATCAGGACCGAGTTGACGGCGAGATCCGGCACGCCGTCGCCGGTGAAGTCGGCGACGGCCAACGAGGAGGCGCCGGCGCTTCCATTGTTGTCCCGGGGCACGTAGCCGTGGGCAGCCACGAATGTCCCGTCACCGTTGCCGAACAAAATCGAGGCGTGGGAGGCTTCGGCGTTGGAGACGAACAGATCCGGATAGTTGTCCCCGTCCAAGTCCAGGATGCTCAGTTTCTGAGGCGTGTCGTTGACGACATAGAAGTCAGGATCCCGATAGGTGCCGTTCCCCTGGTTCAACAGGACGGAAACGGAGTTGTCGATGTTGGTCGTGATCAGATCCAGGTCGCCGTCTTGGTCAAGATCGGCAGAACGGATCTGCCACACAGCCCCGTTGAAGGCGAAGTGAAATTCCTGGGCCGATTGGAAGTCACCGTCTCCATCGCCTAGCAGGACCGAGACCGAGGCAGCGCCTCCAGCCGCGATATCGAGGTGACCGTCCCCGTCGAGATCGGCCGTCGTCAGCGACCAGGCCAGCGACGCTGTACTGATATCGTGAGGAGCCTGGAAAGTGCCGTCGCCGTTGCCCAGCAACACCCTCAAGGCGCTCATGTTGAAGGGGCCCTGGACGAGATCGTCGTGGCCGTCTTCGTTGAAATCGCCGACGGCCACGACAGTGGTGTCGTCCGAGTTCAGCCGCACAACCGGCTGGAAGGTGCCGTCACCGTTGCCGAAGAGCAGCGACACGCCGCCCGCGTCGGGATAGCTGCCGGCGTCGGCGGTGACCAGGTCCGCGACCTCGTCTTCGTTGAAATCGCCGACCTCGATGAGGTTGGGACCGACACCGACCGAGACGTTGGTGGCCTGACCGAAGGAGTGGTCGGCCTGACCCAAGATGATCGAGACATTGTTGGAGTCCTGGTTGGCCACGGCCACATCGGTCAGGCCGTCACCGTTGAAATCGGAGGCCACGGCGTCTACGGGAAACTGCCCCACGCTGATCGACTGGGCAGTTGTTCCAAAGTCCAGGCCATCGAAAGCGGCCTTGACGTCCTTCGGAGCCGGCACGGCGAAGAGGCCCAAGGGCCGGCCCTGAGCTGCACGAGCCGCTCTGGCGGTCTCGATGATCGCATCCACACTCTGCTGCAGCTGCTCCTGAGACAAGAGCGCGAGCTTGGCGGTTGTTCCCCCTATCGAAATCGCAACGTAACCACTATCGGTGCCTGTCTGACTTGCAGTCGGGGAGGCATTCCGTCGAAAACTCTTTGGTTTAGCGGCGGGTGGTTTGCTGCGTAAGAATTGTATAGCCACTTTGAGGGCCCCTGCCTGCTGCGGAGGGATATTGAAGAGATCTGTCAAGTCTTTGACGCTGCAGCTGGGCAACAGAAGACAAGACAGCAGACAAATCAGAAGTAGCAAACGCATCGCCGGCGCGTTCTTTCGTCTCATGAGGCTCCTTCCTTTCCGGAAATCCGGGACAAAGATGCCCGGGCCTTCTGACGGCTGGTTCTCTTCTCTCTCTGTCCCCTATGTACCTGTGACGGAAAACGGCAATACATCACGCAGAATTGATTCGCCGGGCAAATTCGGGCGTGCGGCCACCCAGCGGAGGCGACCCTGCCGGGGGGATGCGATCAGCGTGACTCGTGCCGCGAAGCCAAGCGTTTCCGAACCGGGCCTCAGGATGATTCCGCTCCCTGCCGGTCGGCGACGCGCAGGACGAGCAGAGCCGTGTCGTCCGCAGGCTCCACGCCGGCGGTGAATCGGTCCGCGGCACTCACGACGGCGTCCCTGATCTCTTCGGCCCCACGGCTGGAAGAAGCCTTCAGAGCGGATACGATTTCCACCTCACCGAACATCTCTCCCGCCCGATTCTCCCTTTCCGCCAGTCCGTCGGTATGGAAAAGACAGACACTGCCCGAGGGCAGGGTGATCTCGCCGGAACTGCAGGTTGCCGTCCCGAACATGCCGAGCGGCAAGCCGGTCGCTTCGAGTTTCAGCTCTCCTCCGTCCGCGGTGATTCTCAACGGCGGATTGTGCCTGGCATTGACGTAACGGAGTCGCCGCGATTCGAGATCTGCGCCGGCAAGCACCATCGTCACGAACCGGCCCGATGCGGAATAGCGAACCGGGTGAGCGTTGATGGCACTCGAATGCGGGCAAGATAGGTGACACGCACGCAACTCGATCGTAACTGACCGAGAATAAAGGATTCTCAGGGCAGTCTGGCACTGAACTGAAGATTTCGGAGAGTCGGCCGGAGACTTCCGCGATCGGAGGTCTCCCGAAAGCGGCACAAAAAGGTTGTCAGAAGCCAAAAGTAGGACACTCCGGCTGGTCCGCGATGTGAAGTGAAAACCCGAGATAGGTGCCAGGCCTTGGCGTGCTCCACTTCGCATCCTTCGGCGAAGCGTAGAGACTGTCGTTCCAGAAGGCTTCTCGACCGCACTCGGTCCGGCTCTCCACCGCCGAGGGAAGGAACCTTCCGGTCGTTGCTGCTGAATGAGCCGGTCGACGTAGGACTTCGCCCAGTCGAACCATTCCGGATGGGGGCGGCCCAGGGTGCCTCGCGCCGGCAGACCTCGCATGAGCGAATGAGACAGGGAATCAAGGCCCCTTCACGATGTCGATCGAGCCGTTCTGGTTGGTCAGCTTCAGGGGGCACCCCCCCTTGCCGATCGTCCCGACCAGACTGTGTTCTGCGGCAAAGCCCGTAACCGTGACCGGAAATTCGCTTCGGATCTTGCCGAAGCTGGTGTGCGCTTCCAGGTTGTAGGCGCCGTTCGGTGGAAGGGTGACCTTCATCGGCGAAAAGGTGGTCTGCAACGTGATCGGCAGACAACGTGACGAGGTCAAGTTCTCCACCACCACGCTCCCGTTCTGGTTGTCGACGTCGATCCCGCCGCCCACGCCGCGAAGCATCACTCCGCCGAACCGCGTCCGGACGTCGGCCGCTCCGTCCACCGCCACGCCCTCTACGCCACCGTTGGCGTTCAGAGCCGTCAAATCACCGCGAACCCGCTCGGCTCTGATCGATCCAAAGCTCGTCTCCAGATGAGCCGCTCCACCGACATCAGTCACCGTGACGGAACCGTTGGCAGAGACGACACGCACGCTCTTGCCGACGGTCTCGATGGTCACCGGACCATGCCCATTGCCGGCTTCGACCTCACCTGCGACGTCCTTCAGGAAGATGCCGTCGTTGCTGGTCGAGACTACGGCATTTCCTGTGACCCCCGTCGCTTCCACCTTTCCGAAACTCGTTTTGATTCGGGCGTCTCCCGAGACAGTATGAGCCGTCACGGATCCGTTGCGACTCTCCACGTCGATGTCTCCCTGGACGTCCGTCAGCGTGATCGGCCCAAAGGAGTTGCTGACCTGTACCGGACCTCCAATCCTCGACACCTCGAGGGCTCCGTTGCTCCCGCGACATTCGAGCCGCCCGCTGACATCGCTGGCGCTGATCCTCGCGAATGTGGTGGTGAGTTCGGCCCCTGCGGCGGCGGCCCTGACCTCAATCGGCCCGTTCTGGTTCGTGACATGAAGCGGGCCTTTGATCTGCGAGACCTTGACCGGGCCAAATGAATTGACGACGTCGGTGCCTTCTCCGATGTCCATCAGGATCACGCTGCCATTCGAATTGCGGACATCCGCCGCTTTACCGATCGTGCGGACCTCGACGTCGCCGAATCGGTTCTCGAGCGTTAGATCACCCCGGACGTCGGCGACCGTGACCGGCGCATTGGTGTCGATGATGGCTGCATCGCCCGTCTGATCGGTTAAGTCGATCGATCCAAAGGCATTGCGAAGTTTGACCGTGCCCATGCCCTCGCTGAATTCGAGCGGACCATGACTCGTTGCCACATCGGCGTCTGCCTTCAATCCGGCGACCCGGACCGCTCCGAAGGCGTTCTCGACCTCCAGGGGCATGTTCGCCGGCATTGAGATCTCCAGATCGGTCGAATAGGAGACATCATGCGAAAACAACCGGCTCCAGAAGCTGCTCCCTTGCTCCGGATAATCCGTCTCGAGGCTGAGTGACGCCGCCGACTCCTGAACGTCGAACTTGATCGCGTCAGCGAATCGGCGGGCGCTCTCCTCGTCTTCGGCAGATACCCGGATGTCGGCATGGAAAGTAATCTGATTCGAGTTTCCGACGCGGATTCGGACCTGACCCAGACGGTGCCGGATCTGAAGCTTCTGTCCGGCCCGGAAGACGAAGGTTCGATCGTAGCTGCGTTGGACTTCCTGACGGGTGGTCTTCGCTGTGACATCGATCAGAGATGCGCCGCAGACGAGTGCCATCAGAAGCAAGATCGGGAAAAGAGCTCGAGCCGGGCGAGGCCGGCGATAGAGGGACTGCGGACTGGCATCGTGCGCGGCTGCGCCCAACGATGAGACGGAGGGAGAACCGCATGGCCGCCAACACCACAGGGCTCGAGGCCGATCAGAGAGCGTTTTGTGATCTTTGGACATAGCCGGCAAACTCCTTCAACGTCTGTTCCTTCGCCTCGTAAACCGAGAGAAGGGCGGTTCTCAGCTCCGCATTGAAACGGTTGATTTCGATTTCTTCACGAAGTTCCGTTGCCGCGTCGTCAATGGCGAGCAACCGTTCCCGGTAGCTGGCGGCCAGGACCGAATCCGGAGAATTCAATTCGCCCGCCACGACCTTCTCGAGTTGCGCCATCGAATCGAGGCACTTCGCCTGGGTGGCTTCGACCCGAGCCAGCGCCGATTCACTCAAGAGCTCATCAGAGCCCTGGCCGCTCGATCCGGCGTGAGGCCACAGGTGCCAGAGGACGACCAGGGCGACAGCCGCCAGCAGCAGTGAGGCCGCGATCCTCCAGCGTCTGAGGAAGGATTCCGAGCCACCCTCATGGGGAACGCCCCTCGGTCTTGTCCTCTCCACCATCAACGAGGCTTCAATCCTCGGCCAGAGCTCCGGCGTCTCCCATTTCCGGCGCAGGTCTCGAGCAGCCACGGAGAGTTCGCGCCAGAATCGGATCTCGCGTCGGCAATCGGGACATGCTTCGGCATGAGCTTCGGCAGACTCCCATCGTGGGTCGTCCGGATTCTCGAGGATCGATGGAAGATCTGCACAAGTGAACTTCATGAGGGTCTCCTATATCGGACTCGTCCCAGCAAGCGCTGCAACTCGCGCTTGGCCTGATAGAGCCCGTGCTTGGAAGTCCCCTCCGGGATCTGCAGAATTCGCCCGATCTCGGAGTGACTGAAACCCTCCACCTCATAGAGGACGAAGATCGATCGATGGCGAGGATCGAGTCTTAGAATCGCGGATTCGAGTGCGAAGCGGAGCGGAGTCGAGTGATGCGCGGCTGAGGCCTCGCCCAGGTCTTCCAGCGGCACGACCGGATCCGCGGTCGCCGCCCGCACCCGGGCTCTGCGGCGGCGGAGGTCGTAGCAGGTGTTCAACAGAATTCGATAGATCCAGGTGGCGACCCCGGATTCACCTCGGAATTCGGAGATCTTGCGATAGACCTTCAGGAAGGCTTCCTGGACGGCATCCTCCGCATCCGATCTGTCGCCCAGCATGTTGAAGGCAATGCTCTTCATCCGCGCACCATGAAGTCGGTAAAGCCATTCGAACGAAGCAAGCTTGCCTTGGCGGCATCCTGCAACCAGTTCAGCTTCGACCGGTACTTCGGTCCCTGGGGTGGGCGTCTCATCCGAGCCATTCACGACATCAGCTTCCGGTCCCGGCGAGATGATCAGCAACCCCCTTTTCGCGGATATAGACGATCGGCACCAGCGAACCGTTTAGAGAATCTCACCAACCCGACCAACGCGCCACCAGGAGTAGGTTAGTCGCGTCGCCCTATTGGTCGCTGCGGCCCGTGGGAGCCCACCGGAATAAGAGGGGAC
>JARRKC010000045.1:0-25090 GCA_037388505.1 Acidobacteriota bacterium
CGGAACTCACAGCTCGGAACTGTCTGTCACCGCCGTTCCGGCAGCAGCACGACATCGACCAGCGTGCCGGCTTCGAGCGACTCCCGATCGGCCGGGATGAAGAAGAGGACCTCAGCCCGTGCAAACGCGACCAAGTCGGAGGAACCCAGAGTCCGGATGGGGGAAACTTCAAGGCCGGTCGCCCCCTGAGAGAGCCGCCCGGGCGCAAAGAAGAGACGACCGGGTCGCTGCTTGACCGTCTCGGAGAGGGGCAGACGAAAGACGGGCCGAATGGGACGTTGCAGGCCCATCCATTTTTGGATGGCCGGTGCGACGAACATTTGAAAGGTCACCCAGGATGAAACCGGGTTGCCAGGCAGGCCGAAGATGAGCTGGGACTCGCGCCGGGCCACCAAAAGGGGCTTTCCGGGCTTGATCGCGACCTTATGGAAGAGAACCGTGGCGCCTCCACGTTTGAGGACCTGATGCACATAGTCGCGTTGCCCCATGGACAGCCCGCCACTGAAGATCACGAAATCCTGGGTTTGATGTTCGTCCAGGAACTCCTCGACCTCCTCGGGCGAATCCGCCAGACGTCGGGCGGCTGGTTCCTCGAGGCCCAATGACAGCACTTGGGCGGCCAGCAAGGGGGCATTGGAGTCACGGATCTGGGCCGGTCCGGGTACGACGGAGACATCTACCAACTCGTCCCCGGTCGAGGCCACAATCGTCAGCGGTCTTCGATAGACCGAAACGGTAGACTTGCCGAACATCGCCAGGACGCCGATTTGCGGTGAGCCGAGGAGCAAGCCATGCTCCAGAACGAGACTCTCACGTTCGACCTCGGATGCTTCCCGGCGCACGTTGGCGCCCACCTCGCACACTCCGCCGAGAACGAACTCCAGGGGCTCTACCAGTTCGGTATCCTCGACCGGAATGACGGAGTCCGTCCCCGGGGGCAGGGGGGCCCCGGTCATGATGCGAACGGCCTCGGCCGGACCGGCTTCCAGATCGCAGGGAGCGCCGGCGGCCGCCTCTCCGATGATGTGAAAGCGGCGCCAACCGCGTTGGAGGTCCCGGCTACGCACGGCATAGCCGTCCATCAACGCCTTGTCAAAGGGCGGGACATTCCGATCCGCAAGGCAGTCGTCGGCCAGAACGCGGCCAAATGCCCGGTCGAGGGGAACCACTTCAGCTTTGGGCTGTGGGACGACGCGGAGCACGGTGGATAGAGCCTCGGCATAGGAAAGCATGTGGCCACTCTAACCCGAAAGAGTTCCACCCGACAATCGCAGGATATAATGGGGCCGTGTGGCTTTCCTTCTTGATGCTTCTCTCGATGCTGTCGGTGCAACCGCCGGCTGAAAAACCGCAGAGCCCGCCACAGGACTCAGGCCAGAACTCCTCGCAGAGTTCATCGGATGAGCCCTCACAGGACCAGGGATACCATATCGGCGTCAGGGTGAATCAGGTCTTTCTTTCCGTGAATGCTCGCTCGGTCAACGGCGGCTTCGTTCGCGATCTGACCAAGGACGACTTCCTGGTCTTCGAGGACGGCCGACTGCAGAAGATCGTCAACTTCTACAGCGAGAAAGTCCCGGTCAAAGTGGTGCTGTTGATCGATGCAAGCGGGAGCACTCAGTTCACGCAAGTCGACATTCGAAACGCCGCCCTCGAGTTTGCCCAGAGCCTGGGACCGGAAGACCAGGTCGCGGTGATCACCTTTAATGATCAGGTGAAGTTGATCCTGGATTTCACGAACAAGCTGGACGACATCAAGTTGGCTCTGGAGAGCATCTACGCGAAAGGAAGCACCGTCCTGAACGACGCCGTGTACGTCACCTTTGAGGACCTTCTCAAGAAGGTCGACGGCAAGACGGCGGTCATCCTGCTGACGGATGGAATCGACACGGGCAGTATCGTGAGCTTCGAGTCGGCCATGAACCTGGCGCTGCGCTCGGATACGGTCGTGTATGTTGCCTCGAAGGTGGATGAATACCGTCAGGGAGCCATCGAAGCACGCCAGCAACTGGCTGCCCACGCCCAAATGGTTCCCAAGGAGTTGCAGGACGACTACATCGTCGAGAGGAAGGCGATGCTGCAAAGACTGGCCAACCTCACCGGAGGGCGGCTGCTCGATACGTTCGCCTTCTACAGCCTGACGAATGTCTACAAGCAGGTCGCCGAGGAACTCCGAAATCAATACTACATTTCCTATACGCCCACCAATCAGGCACGAGATGGATCCTGGCGCTCCATCGACCTCAAGACGACGCGCGGCGGGATCGTCGTCAGTACCCGAAAGGGCTACTTCGCCCCCGGCCCAGCCGATTCGCCCGGCTCGAAATAGATACCGCGTTGACACGCTGAAACCACGGCTGCTATTCTTGCGTCATCAATTAGGACCGCAGTGGTACTATTTAAATTGTGTGGGAGGATGCCGGATGATCCGGATGAGCAAGTTGGCCGATTACGGGTTGGTTCTGATGACCCAGTTCCTCCGGTCGCCGGATTCTGATCAGAACCTGAGTGCGCGTCAACTGGCCGTTGAAACCCGCCTGCCTTTGCCGGTGGCCAGCAAAGTCCTGAAAGCGCTCACACGAGAGGGCTTGCTGGTGTCACATCGAGGCGCAAGTGGCGGCTACAGCCTCTCCAAGGCGCCCTCCAGGATTTCGGTTGCGGAGGTCCTGGAGGCGGTCGAAGGACCCTTTGCCATGACCGAATGCGTCGAAGGTTCCGGCGACTGTCGCCGGGAACTCGTCTGCCCGGTTCGGAGCAACTGGCAGAGGATCAACGTTGCGGTCAAGAACGTACTGGATGCGATCAGCTTGCAGGACATGCTGGAACCGCTGCCCCAATCTCTGGTCACCTTGCTGACTGATGAAGCCGCCGGGACCGGTCTGGATCCGGAGCCGCACGTTGAGCGGAGAGAACCTTGTGAGGTGGCCTGAACCACCTTTTCAGAGAAGCGAGAGGAAGAATGTCAACCGATACGCAAGAACTCCACAAGCTGGCCGAAGAGGAATACAAATACGGGTTTGTCACCGATATCGAGGCGGAGACGCTCCCCCCGGGGCTTTCCGAAGAGGTGATTCGCCTGCTGTCCGCCAAGAAGCAGGAGCCTGAGTGGATGCTCGAATGGAGACTCAAAGCCTATCGCCAGTGGCTGAAGATGGAAGAGCCCCGCTGGGCGTTCATCACCTATCCGAAGATCGATTATCAGGACATCGCCTACTACTCGGCCCCGAAAAAGAAGAGCGACGGCCCGAAGAGCCTGGACGACGTGGATCCTGAGCTACTCGAGACGTACCGGAAACTGGGAATTCCGCTGGAAGAGCAGGAGGTTCTGGCCGGCGTAGCAGTCGATGCCGTTTTCGACAGCGTGTCCGTGGCCACGACATTCCAGAAGAAACTGTCCGAGCAGGGGATCATTTTCTGCTCCATGAGCGAGGCCATTCGAGAGCACTCTGATCTGGTGCGCAAGTATCTGGGATCGGTCGTCCCCTATACGGACAACTTCTTTGCATCCTTGAATTCGGCGGTCTTCAGCGACGGATCGTTCTGCTACATCCCAAAAGGCGTCCGTTGTCCCATGGAACTGTCGACCTATTTTCGGATCAATGCCGCCAAGACGGGCCAGTTCGAGCGGACGCTGATCGTCGCCGATGAAGGCGCTTCTGTGAGTTATCTGGAAGGGTGTACGGCGCCGATGCGCGATGAGAACCAGCTTCATGCCGCCGTGGTCGAGCTGATTGCGTTGAAGGATGCGTCGATCAAGTACTCCACGATCCAGAACTGGTATCCCGGAGACGACGAGGGGAAAGGCGGCATCTACAATTTCGTCACCAAGCGGGGCAAGTGTCAGGGAGAGAATTCCCACATCTCCTGGACGCAGGTCGAGACCGGCTCCGCTATCACCTGGAAATATCCGAGTTGCATCCTGATGGGAGACAACTCGATCGGCGAGTTCTATTCCGTGGCCCTGACCAAGAAACGTCAGCAGGCGGACACGGGAACCAAGATGATCCATATCGGGAAGAACACGCGCAGCAACATCGTGTCCAAAGGAATATCGGCCGGGCACGGCCAGAATACTTATCGAGGCTTGGTGAGAATCGGCAAGTCGGCCACTAATGCCCGCAACTATACTCAGTGCGACTCGATGCTGATCGGAGACAAATGCGGGGCGCATACCTTCCCCTACATCGAGATTTCCAACAGTACCGCTCACATGGAGCACGAAGCCTCCACCTCGAAGATCGGAGAGGATCAGATCTTCTATTGTCAACAGCGCGGTCTGTCCGCCGAAGATGCGGTGTCCATGATCGTCAACGGTTTCTGCAAGAAGGTCTTCAAGGAGCTCCCCATGGAATTTGCCGTCGAAGCGCAGAGGCTCCTCAGTGTGAACCTCGAAGGAAGTGTCGGCTAGTCACTCGAAGGATGGAGAAACGATCGAAAATGCTTGAGATAAAGAACCTGCACGTCACAGCAGAAGGCAAGGAGATCCTCAAAGGGATCGATCTGAAGATCAACAAAGGTGAAGTCCATTCCATCATGGGCCCCAACGGCTCGGGCAAGAGCACGCTGGCCAATGTGCTGGCGGGTCGTGAGGACTATGAAGTCACGGAAGGCGAGGTCATCTACGAGGGCCAAAACCTCCTGGACCTCGCTCCTGAAGAACGGGCGCGTGAAGGCATCTTCCTGGCCTTTCAGTATCCGGTCGAGATACCGGGCGTCAGCAATACTTACTTCCTGCGGGCGGCTTTGAACGCCATCCGTAAGCATCGTGGCCAGCCGGAGGTTGACGCCATCCAGTTTCTCAAGCTCGTCCGCGAGAAGGCAAAGTTGCTGAAGGTAGATGACAGCCTGCTGAACCGTCCCGTGAACGAAGGATTCTCGGGAGGTGAGAAGAAGCGGAACGAGATCTTCCACCTGGCCGTACTCGAGCCCAAACTGGCGCTTCTCGATGAGACCGATTCCGGGCTGGACATCGATGCCTTGAAGATCGTGGCGGAGGGAGTGAACTCACTGCGCGCCGCCGACCGTTCCTTCATCGTCGTAACCCACTATCAGAGGCTGCTCAACTACATCGTGCCCGACTTCGTGCACGTCCTGTATCAGGGCCGGATCGTCAAGTCGGGTGGCAAGGATCTCGCCCTCGACCTGGAGAAACTCGGCTACAGCTGGCTCGAAGAAGAAGCACCCGTGCCGTCGCGGTAAAGGAGTGGAGCGGATGACACAAGCAGTGATGGACAAGAATGAAGCTGCGGTGGCCCGGTTTCTCGACTTGGCCGCCTCGAGCAGACCCGATCTTCCCAGCTGGTTTCTGGAGTTGCGGCAGGAATCCGCAAAGAGTTTTGGACGTCTGGGGTTCCCTTCTCGGAAAGACGAGGCCTGGCGGCAGACGAAGATCGACCCGATCCTGACGACAGAGTTCTCTCTGGCTCCCGCGGCGACCGACAAAGCCGCTCTGGAAGCCTTATCCGAATCGATGTTCGTCAAGCTGGGCGGGCCGAGGCTGGTCTTCGTCAACGGTCACCTCGACGAGGAATTGTCGGACGTTGAACGCTGTCCGGAGGGCGTCCGATTCGGCACCCTTTCTCGCGCTCTCCGTGAGGGCTGGCCGGTCGTGCAGGAGCATCTGGGCCGCTATGCCTCATTTCGCGAGGAGCCGTTTACCGCGCTCAATCTCACGCTGGCTGACGAGGGTGCGGTGGTGCACATTTCGGCGGGCACAGTCGCGGAGGAGCCGATCGAGATCGTCTTCTTGAACGTCTCTGCCGGCGACGGTCCTGCGACTGTGCATCCACGCGTCCTGGTGGTGGCGGAGGCCAACTCTCAGGCGCGCATCGTCGAGAGCCACCTGGGCTCGGACGGATGCACCTATTTCAGTAATCCGGTCACGGAGATCGTGGGTCGGGACAGCGCCGTCGTCAGTTATTACAAACTGGAACAGGAATCGGGGGAAGGCCTCCACACGGGCCGGATCGAGGTGAACCAGGAGCGCAACTCGAATATTCGAACCAGCGTCATCACTCTGGGCGGCGGCCTTGTCCGCAATGATACGGGAACGACGCTTGCCGGAGAAGGCGGGCATGCGGAACTGGAAGGACTCTTCCTGGTGGGAGAGAAACATCATGTCGATAACTTCACCCGCATCGAACATACGCGTCCGTTGTGCGACAGCCGCGAACTGTACAAGGGAATCCTGATGGATCACGGCAGGGGCGTATTCCGCGGACGGATCGTCGTGGCCAAGGGGGCTCAGAAGACCGATTCCAAACAAACCAACAACAATCTGCTTCTTTCGGATAACGCTCTGATCAACACGAAGCCGCAGCTCGAGATCTATGCCGACGATGTCAAGTGTACGCACGGTGCCACGATCGGCCAGCTGAATGCAGATTCCGTCTTCTATCTGCGCTCCCGCGGGATTTCCAGGGACGCGGCGCGCAGTATTCTGATCTATGCGTTCGCCAGCGAAGTCGTCAATCGGATCAAAGTCGACGCGCTTCGAGAGGCCCTCGATCGCTATCTCTTCGAGTGGTTGCCGATGGGAAAGGCCGTCAAAGAAGCGTTTTGAGGCAGGGAGCGAGGCGTCTCGTCAACATCTCGCCCACCGAGACCGCGAATAGGAAAGTGATGAAGGCTCAAGGTTCGGTACAGCGCGCGGAAGTGGAATCGACCCGGTTCGCGACAGGCTTCGATCTGGACGAGGTCGTTCGGGACTTTCCAGCTCTTGGACAGACTGTTCACGGGCGTCGGCTGGCGTATCTCGACAATGCGGCGACCACCCAGAAGCCATTGGCCGTCATCGAGAGGATTCGTCAGTACTATCTAAAAGAAAATGCCAACATTCATCGAGGCGTCCACCATCTGAGCCAGATCGCCACTCAGGCCCACGAGGAGAGTCGTCGCAAGGTCCAGCACTTCATCAACGCCCGTCGGGCCAGTGAGGTCATCTTCGTCAGAGGTGCCACGGAAGGAATCAACCTGGTCGCCCAGACCTTCGGACGGCAACGGCTTTCCGCGGGGGACGAAGTGTTGATCACCGCCATGGAGCATCATTCGAATATCGTTCCATGGCAGATCCTCTGCGAACAGGCCGGTGCCCACCTTCGCGTAGCCCCCATGACCGACCGGGGGGAGCTGATCCTCGAGGAACTGTACAACCTGATCGGTCCGCGTACTCGGCTGCTGGCCGTCGCGCACGTCTCCAACGCGCTTGGGACTGTCAACCCAGTCGGAGAGATCATCAGAACTGCCCACTCGGCGAAGGTTCCAGTACTCGTCGACGCGGCGCAGTCCATTCCGCACCTGGGAATCGACGTCCAACAGCTTGATGCGGATTTCCTCGTTTTCTCCGGCCATAAGATGTACGGTCCGACGGGAATCGGCGTCCTCTATGGAAAGACGAAGCACCTGGAGTCGATGCCTCCTTACCAGGGAGGCGGCGATATGATTGCTTCAGTCACGTTCGAGAAGACCACTTACAACGAGCTTCCCTATAAATTCGAAGCGGGGACTCCGAACATCGCCGGAGCCATCGGGCTCGGCGCCGCCGTCGACTACCTCGAATCGATCGGCATGGAGCACATTCGCGAACACGAAGAGGATCTGCTCGAATATCTGCAATCCTCGCTGTTGGAGCTGCCAGATGTCCGCATCATCGGCAATGCGTCCAGGAAGGCGGGCGTCGTCTCGTTCGTCATGGAAGGCATTCATCCGCACGACCTCGGAACCGTGCTCGATCAACTGGGCGTGGCAATTCGGACCGGTCATCATTGCGCACAGCCCGTCATGGACTTTTTCGGATTGCCGGCAACCGCACGAGCATCGTTGGCTTTCTACAACGTTCGCGAAGATATAGACTTGCTCGTTCACGGTCTGAGAGAAGCGCGCGAGGTATTTGCATCATGAGCCTGTTGAGCGATCTGTATCAGGAAGTCATCCTGGACCACAATCGGCGGCCCAGGAACTTTGGCCCCCTCCCCGATTCCACGGGGAAAGCCGAAGGGTACAACCCGCTGTGCGGCGACAAGGTCACGGTCTACATCAAGATGGAGGGGGACCGGATTTCGGCGGTCACCTTCGAAGGAACGGGATGCGCCATTTCGACCGCCTCCGCGTCGCTCATGACCGAGGTGCTGCAAGGTAAGACGCTGGATCAGGCGCGAAGCCTCTTCGAGCGTTTCCGCGACATGGTGATGGGCACGATCCAAGTCGAGGCCGACGTCGATGATGAAGACCTCGAAAGGCTGATCGTTTTTCATCACCTGAGCGAATACCCGGTTCGCGTCAAATGCGCGACTCTGGTCTGGCACGCCCTCCTGGCCGCTCTCGAAAACAACGGGGTGGGCGTGACCACGGAGAGCGACTCAAAATGAGCCCCGGCGAGGATTCGAGATTGCACCCGCTCGAACAGGCCGACGCCGTTCTCTCATCGGAAGAGAAGGAAGGCATCCGGGCCGGCGTGATCGAAGCCCTCCAATCCGTCTACGACCCCGAGATTCCGGTAAATATCTACGAACTGGGGCTGGTTTACGCGATCGAGGTCACCGACTCCGGATTCGTCACCGTCGAAATGACGTTGACTTCACCGGGTTGCCCTGTAGCCGGCTCGCTTCCGGGCGAAGTCGAAGTCCGGGCGAGCGCCGTCGCGGGCGTGAACGGTGTCCGCGTGGAACTGGTCTGGGATCCGCCCTGGACGCCGGAGAGGATGTCCGAGGCAGCCAAGCTCCAGCTCGGCTTCATGTAGTCTTTTTCTCACTCGACGAACCACGTGCGCAAACTGCTGATCTTGCTGATGTTGACGCTCGCCTTTGGCGCAGGTGGATACGAGCTTTATCAGCAACCCGAAATCCGAGTCCTCTTCCAGGCGAGTCAGCAGAAGGGGGATCCGCTCGAATTCCTCGAGAATCTCCCGAAGGTTTCGCCCAAACCACCTCCTCCCAAACTTCCTTCTCGGATGCAGCGTCCGGCACAGAATCCACCAGCCGCTTCGTCGCCTGCCTCGCGGGAAGTACAAGCACCCGACCCCGACGTTCACAATCAGGTGCCGAACGACGAAGTCGCGCGCGCCATGTTGGGAATCCTGGCGGCGAGGAAGCTTGGCCGGCATCTCAGTGTGACGGTCACCGATAAGGAGATCACAGTGTACGGAGAAGTCGGTTCAGCCGAAGAAAGACAGCAGATCCGAGACATCCTCGAAAAGGGCCGGGAGATGCGACGGGTCAACGTGGAGAACTTGACCGTCGGTGCAGCCGACGCGGGAGGGATTTAAGAGATTTTGGGGATTCTGGAGAATAGCCCATCAGTGGTTGGTCTCAAACCCCTCGTCCCCCCTCAATCCCTCAATCCCTCAAATCCCCCAATCTCAAATTCTTCCTCACTCGATCCAAATCCTCACTGATGTCCCCTCCGACGTCACCTCCAGGAAGTTCTTGGTCTTGGACAGCTCGTCCAGCACGTTGTCGGGGTTGATTCCCCTTTTCCGCAGGCTCTCCTGGGCGTCTTCGGGCAGGGAGGACAGAAGCAGTCGCGCCAGCGACAAAGGAAGCGCCAGTTTAAGCTCGTCACCGTCCTCGCCCCGAACGACGACGTGGAGGCTTGCGTTTCTGGCAACTTTGCTGGTGCCCTTCTCGGCTCGGGTCGACTTCTTCTCCAGCAATTTGGGATCGATCCGGAGCAGAGCCAGGGAAGCCTGGTTCTGGACCTCGGAGTCGGCGCTTTCTGCAGCTGCTCTCTGCAGCACCGGGACCGCCTTTCGCTGGATCTCGGTATCCTTGATGTAGCTGATCTGAACGGCGGCCAGAAGTCGCAGCTCCTGGTCGGGGGAGTCCAGTGCCGCCAGAGCACGATCGATGTAGCGCTTCTTGCCGGCGCTGTACAGGTTGACGCTCAGTTGAACGATCGAAAAACGAGCTTCCTGTCGCAGCGCGTTGTCGGTCGAAGGCTGGTCAAGGTAACGCTCATATTGGCGCAGTGACTCCTCGGATCGGTTCAATCGCTGCAGCGCGCGGGCGGCATAGAAGTAGGACCGCGTGCGCAGATCCGGATCCTTCGTCTCTGCCTGGACGGCCTCGAGCTTCTTGAGAGCCTCCGCCCACTTACCGTCGAACATGTTCAACATCGCCTGCTGAAAACGGTCTTCGGGCGTCTGAGCCTGGACTGACAACGCCGACAGGAGCAGCGTGAGCGCGAGCAGGACTACTCTCAGATGCGATCGCGAGATTGAAGCAGTTGAAGCTTCATCAGCGTCGATCTGGATTCGATTACCTTTTTCCATAGCTCATAGTCCTCTTTCTTGAAGCAGCCCTTGCCGTCCGCCACCGTCAACAGCAAGAGTTCCAGCTCATCGAACACCGGCCGAATATCGGTGAAGTGCTCGGTGGCGAGCTTGGGCTCGAGCAGCCGCTTCTGGTAGATCAGGCGACGGGCGATCTGTCTTTTGGCTTGCTGATCGGTTTGGCAGTCCGTTCCCTCCTCCGTGAGGGTCAGCAGGAACAGCTGAACCTGCTCCAGATAATCCCGCATTTCGTATCTCGTCGATTCACTCACCAGGTTGGTCAGATAGGCATTCGTCGTCGCTTCAGGCATAGGCGAAGGCGACGGCGGCCGGAGAAAGCGGCCCACGAGAAACACCAGCACCAGAGAGGCGGCGATGGCACCCCAGCGCAAGAACGGCTTCTGAAGGAACCGACTCCGACGGGTAGTACTGCCGGTTCGAAACGGGTGTTCCTCGAGGTAGCCTTCGGACTCGGCCCGGATATCTCGAGAATACTCGAGGAGCAGGGCGCGAAGCCGGACGGCCCGCTTCAGCTCGGAACTGCATTCAGGGCACCACCGGCCGTGGACCTCGTCGAAGTCCTCGAGCGAGCCAAGGCCGCAGACATAACGTTCGAGAGCTGCACGGTTCTGTTCACAGATGGACATAGTGATCTCCCTGCAAATCCGCCAACCTGCCGCGCAGGTTGTGCAGTGCATTGTGCAACGTCGACTTCACGCCCCCCAGGGACAGACCTACAGCCTGAGCGATTTCTTCCAGACTCAGCTCGGCCAGAAGCCGCAGCTGGACCACCTCACGCTGCCTTGGGGGCAGAGTCTCAATGGCTTCTCGGACCCTCACCGAGATTTCTTGCCTCATCGCCCGATGCTCCGGAGAGTCGGAATGCGGGGACAGCGCCGCCGAGGCCGGACCGTCTTCAAAAGGCAGCGATGCCGCGACCAGCTTGAAGTTCCGGCTGCGCGTCCGGTCGATGAGGAGGTTGCGGGCGACCGTGAAAATCCATGCCGAGAGAGAAGAGCCGCCGTTATAGGTGCGGGCTTTTCGGCAGACTCGAAACAGTACTTCCTGTGTGATCTCATGGGCTTCTTCAACATCCTTCAGCCAACCGACCAGATAGGCGAACACCCTTCTGCCGTAGCGCGAGACGAGTTCGTCCGCGGCACCCGAATTGCCGGCGACCACGGCCTCCATGAGCTCTTGGTCCGTCATCCACTCAATAGTACGGAACTTCGCGAGGGAAGGTTTAACCTTTGGGAGTCAAGACGAGGCAGCGATCCAGCCCGGCCAGGTCCTTGCGGACGCTGCTAAGCCGCCAGCCACGGTTCTCCGCAAGGCTGCTCACCGACGCGTACTGGCCGGCTCCGATCTCGATGACCAGTTTGCCGCCGGGCTTCAGAAGGGGCAGCGCCTGGCGAAACAGTTCCCCATGGATCTCCAGCCCTGTCGCCCCGGAGAAGACCGCTTCTCGCGGCTCGTTTTCCCGCACCTCCGTTGTCACCCTGGGATCCTGGTGTGAGACATAGGGTGGATTGGAGACGATCAGGTCGAAAGGACCTTCGGTACCGACCGGCTCGAGAACCGAGCCCAATCGGAAATCGACTTGCTCGCCAACCCCCAGACGACAGGCGTTCGAGCGTGCGACCTGGAGTGCTACCGGGCTGATTTCGGTCGCGAGGATCGAGCAATCCGGGCGCTCACAGGCCAGTGTCACCGCGATGCAGCCTGAACCCGTCCCGACATCGACGACCCAGGGATCCATGGTGGCCTCGAGCAGGCTGAGGGCCGTCTCGATCAACAGTTCGGTCTCGGGACGCGGGATCAACACGCGCTCGTCGACCTCGAAAAGGCGCCCGAAGAACTCCTGAGTGCCGAGCAGGTACTGGACCGGGTAGTGAGTGGTGCGCCTGCTAACCCACTCGCGGAAGTGGACGGCCTCCGCTTCGCCAACCTGATCCTCAGGGTGGGACAGAAGGAAGGAGCGGCTGCGCCCGAGAATGTGGGAGAGCAGCAATTCAGCATCCCGTCGAGGATCCGGAACGCACGAATTCTCGAGCTGACGAACGGCTTCACGAAGCAGCGTCTCAATGGAGTCCATGGGAAGGGTCGGGATGAAGGTCAGGCCGCGTCCTGCTCTTTGAGCGCCTCGGCCTGGTAGTGAGTGATCAGGGCATCGACGATTTCGTCGAGGTCGCCGGCCATGACCGTCTCCAGGCGGTGCAGCGTGAGATTGATGCGATGGTCGGTCACTCGGTTCTGCGGGAAGTTGTAGGTACGGATCTTCTCGCTGCGGTCTCCCGAACCAACCATCGACCGGCGGCTCGCGGCAATGCTTTCTTGCTGTTCGCTCAAAGCCTTTTCGTAGAGCCGGGAGCGAAGCACTTTCATTGCCTTCGCCTTGTTCTTGATCTGAGACTTCTCATCCTGGCAAGTGACGACTTCACCCGTGGGAATGTGCGTGATGCGGACGGCGGAATAGGTCGTATTGACAGACTGGCCGCCCGGCCCGGATGAACAGTAGGTATCGATCCGCAGATCATTCGGATCGATCTGGACCTCAACGTCATCGGCCTCGGGCAAGACCGCGACTGTCACAGCGGAGGTATGCGTGCGCCCCTGAGCCTCGGTAGCGGGCACTCTCTGTACCCGGTGCACGCCGCTCTCGAAGCGGAGCCGGCTGTAGACACGCTTCCCGCTGATCGAAGCGATGATCTCCTTGAAGCCTCCCACTGACGAGTAGGTCGCCGACAGAATCTCCGTCTTCCACCGCTTTTCCTCGGCGTAGCGGGAATACATCCGGAAAATGTCCTGTGCAAACAGGGTCGCCTCATCTCCTCCAGTACCTGCGCGGATCTCCAGAATGACGTCGCGTTCGTCGTTGGGATCTTTCGGCAGCAGGAGCCGGCGCAACTCCCCCTCGCACTCGATAAGCTGCGCCTCGAGCTGTTCGACCTCCTCGCGGGCCATCTTCAGAAGTTCCGCGTCGCCCTCCTCGGACAGCAGTTGCCGCGTCCCAGAGAGGGACCGGCTGAGGGACTTGTACTCGCGGTACTTCTCGACGATTTCTTCGAGCTCAGCTCGGGCCCGTGCCGTCTTCTGGTACCGTTTCGGATCGGAAATGATGGCCGGGTCGGCCAGCTGTCGGGACAGCTCTTCGAATCTCTCTTCCAGAGAATCTAGCTTCTCCAACATCGAATCGCCCGCCAACTCAGCTCTTCCGATCCAGGATGTTCCCAAACTTGCGCTGAAAACGCTCGACTCGACCGGCCGTGTCGACGAAGCGCTGTTTACCCGTGAAGAAGGGGTGGCAGCTCGAGCAGACTTCCAGCCGCAGCTCTCCCCCTCGGGTGGAGCGAGTTTCCCACTCCGCACCGCAGGCACAACTTACCTTGACAGTTTCATACTTAGGGTGAATCCCAGATTTCATCGCATAGTTCCTCAGTCGATAGCAGGCCGATAGACAAACTTCCGCCTCAACCCGCAAAAGATCAAGTTTAACAAAAAGAGAGGGAATTCGTCGATCCGCCCGCCGGGGCCGCTTGACAAGCTATTGAACCAAAAGGTATAAGAGCTCTTTCGGAATTCTGGTGCGATCGGGACAACCCGACCGGCCGTCGGGTTGTGTGTTAATGACATTGAAACCAGTCGCGTTCTCCCTCATAAAGCGTTCCTGTCTATTCGCAGCGCAGTAATGGGGATTCTATATTCGGCCAGGACTCGGGCCGTCCTCGAATGGCCCGTTCAATTTATTTAGGAGGTTTTTGGTGAATGGCGCAGACCGTTGAGAAGAAAGTGAACAACACAGTTCAGACAGGAGGTCCTGACACGACGAAACCGGTGATCGAAGAGGAACCGGGAGTGGACTTTGGGGCGATCCTGGACGCTTATGACAAGAGCCTTCAGGAGTTTGCAGAAGGCGAAGTCGTCAAAGGCAGGGTCCTGAAGGTCTCGGATGAGGACGTCATTGTGGATGTGGGGCTCAAGTCGGAGGGTGTGATCTCCGTCAACGAGTTCCGCAGTGAGAAGGGAGATGTCTCCCTGCATCCCGGAGATGTCGTAGAGGTGCTTCTGGAGAGCATCGAATCGGATGGATCGGTCGTTCTCTCGCGTGAGAAGGCCGAGAGGATGAAGATCTGGGACACCATCGAGAAAGCGTACGAGGATCAGTCCGTATTGAACGGACGGGTGATCGAGCGCATCAAGGGCGGACTGGCCGTGGACATTGGAGTTCGGGCCTTCCTGCCGGGGTCTCAGGTAGACATGCATCCGGTTCGCAACCTCGACAGTTTCAGGGGCGAGGAAATCGAAGTACGGGTCATTAAGGTCAACAAGCGGCGGGGCAACATCGTCCTTTCGCGCAAGGCGGTTCTCGAAGAAGAGTACTACCGCATGAAGGAAGAGACCCTGAAATCGCTCGAGGAAGGCAAAGTCGTCCAGGGAATCGTCAAGAACCTGACCGACTATGGAGCCTTCATTGACCTTGGCGGCATCGACGGTTTGCTTCACATCACGGACATGTCCTGGGGCCGGGTGAACCATCCGTCCGACCTGTTCAAGATCGGCGACGAGGTCGAAGTCAAGATCCTGAAGTTCGACCGGCTCGAAGAGAAGGTTTCCCTGGGCTACAAGCAGCTGACCGAGGATCCCTGGCTGACGGCCGGCGAGCGGTATCACAAGGGTGACCGGGTCCAGACCCGGGTTGTCAGTGTCACCGACTACGGTGCATTCGTCGAGTTGGAAGAGGGCATCGAAGGTCTGATTCACATCTCGGAAATGAGCTGGAACAAGCGTTTGAAGCATCCGTCCAAAATGGTCGAGGTCGGCGACGAGGTCGAGGCCGAAGTCTTGGACGTGGATGTGGAGAACCGCAGGATCTCGCTCGGGATGAAACAGACCGAGCCGAATCCCTGGGATCAGGTGGAGGAAACGTACGCGATCAACTCTGTGGTGCGCGGCATGGTACGCAACATCACCGACTTTGGCGCCTTCGTCGAAGTCGAAGAGGGGATTGAAGGACTGGTTCACGTCTCCGATCTCAGCTGGACGAAGAAGATCAAGCACCCCTCCGAAGTCCTTCAAAAGGGACAGGAGGTCGAGGCTGTCGTGTTGAACGTAGATGCCGAGAATCAGCGGTTGTCGCTGGGCATCAAGCAGCTGCAGCCCGATCTCTGGGAGGAGTTCTTTTCGCGGCATCAAGTCGGCGACATCATGCAGGGAACGATTATCCGGTTGGCCAGCTTTGGCGCGTTCGTCGAGCTCGAAGAAGGAATCGAAGGCCTTTGCCATGTATCCGAACTGAGTACACGACGGATCGAAAACCCGGAGGATGAGTTCGAGGTGGGTCAGGTGATGGACTTCAAGATCATCAAGCTGAACCTGCTCGAACGAAAGATCGGTCTTTCCATCCGAGCACTCTCCGAAGAGGAGGACACCGGAGATCGTTGGACCTATACTCCGGAAGTCGCGACGACTTCGATCGGAGAGATCGCCGGCGCCCAACTGGGAGAGCTGAAGAAAAAGGCAGAACTCGCTAAGGGAGGCGCGGAAGAAGATGACGAAGGCTGAGCTCGTCGACGGGGTCTCCAGGAGCTCCGGATTGAGCAAGAAGGATGCTGAAGTGATCGTACAGACGGTCTTGGACAGCATCATCGATTCTCTTCGGAGCGGGGAGAAGGTGGAACTGAGAGGCTTCGGAAGCTTCCGGCTGCGGGAACGTGCTTCCCGCCAGGGTCGGAATCCGAAGACGGGGGCCAAGGTCCACGTCCCGGCCAAAAAAGTTCCGTACTTCAAGCCCGGTAAGGAACTCAAGGAACTGATCAACTCCTGAGGATGGATTACCTCTGGACTCCGTGGCGATTTCAATACCTGGAATCTGGCCTAGGCAAGGACGAATGTGTCTTCTGCAGGATTCTTCAAGAGAGTCCTGACCAAGACTCGGCGCATTTCGTTCTTGCCCATGGTCCGCACACCTTTCTGATCCTCAACCGCTTCCCCTATACATCCGGACACCTCATGGTAGTCCTGCGGCGACACGTCGCGAAGCTCATTGACGCAGAGCCGGCTGAGCTGGAAGAAGTCATCCAGTGGGCCCGCCGGTGTGAAGAGGTACTGCGCGAGGTCTACGCCCCCGAGGGATTCAACATCGGCTTTAATGTCGGTAGTTGTGCGGGCGCCGGCGTCGCAGGTCATCTTCATCTGCATGTGGTTCCGCGCTGGACCGGAGACGCCAATCTGGTATCTGTGATCGGGCAGACACGCACCATCCCCGAAGAACTCGAGACGACCTACGAGAAGCTCCGCCCCCACCTCCAAAATCGGTAAAATCGACCGAAAGCCGCCTTCGACAAAATCCCAATCCGATCGCTCGGGCTGCAGACCCCGAGAAGTCGCTGACTCTTTCTCAAATCCCCCACATCCCTTAAGGCCGCACCGAAGGAGTCGGATGTAAGTCACTGTGAGAAGGGGGAAAGAGGAATTCTTCGAGATTCTTCAATTGCGGAGGGCCGAAACGCATGTTAGCTTGGTCGCCTATCAGTCAAGGCGACTTGATCACGCCGGCAAGCGGGGGCCAGAGATTTCCACAATCTGTGGAAGAAATGTGGATGATTCAGCATCGTTCTGTAAGGGGATGAGTTTCTCGCGGGGGGAATACCTACCGAGTTTCGAAATGATCAGGCCGACCTGTCGCAGTATGTCGAAATGGAGGGATCAAAAGCAACAATGCAGGTCTGGGAGAGGGTGCTCGCAAAAGTTTCAGAGAAGGTCAGTGGTCAGAACTTCGACGTCTGGTTCCGCCCAACGTCAATGGCCAAACACGACACCGAAGCGAAGCTCCTGCTGGTTTGGGTTCCCAATCGACACTTTCAGTACTGGTTAGCCGAGAACTACAGGGACATTTTGTCGGCTGCACTTGGCGAGGTCGACCTGGGGGATCACGACGTGCGTTTCATCGTTTCAGGAGAAGAGGAGGAGGGCAGAAGACGAGAGAATGGGAACGGGAAAGGACCTCAACGGGAGGCGCTGCGGGGCGGCTACAACGCCCCGCTGAACGGAAAGTACAAGTTTGAGACTTTCGTCGTGGGTCGTTCCAATCAGTTTGCGCATGCTGCGGCCATGGCCGTGGCCGATCAGCCATCCTGTGCCTATAATCCGCTGTTCATCTACGGGGGCGTGGGGCTTGGCAAGACCCACCTCATGCATGCGATCGGGCACAGGATCATAGGCGACCATGCCGGAGTACGCCTCAGCTACATGTCGTCCGAGCGGTTCATGAACGAGCTGATTCACTCGATCCGGTACGACAACATGATCCAGTTCAGGGAGAAATATCGGAACATCGATGTTTTGTTGATGGACGATATTCAGTTCCTGGCCGGGAAAGAGCGGACCCAAGAAGAGTTCTTCCACACGTTCAACGCCCTGTACGATTCCCAAAAGCAGATCATCATTTCGAGCGACTCGCCCCCGAAAGAAATTCCGACCCTGGAAGAAAGGTTGCACAGCCGGTTTGAATGGGGTTTGATCGCCGACATTCAGCCGCCGGACCTGGAGACGAAGATCGCCATTCTTCGGAAGAAGACGGAAGCGCAGGGCGTGAGGCTGTCGGACGAGGTCACCATTTTTATCGCCAGCAACATCCGCTCCAACATCCGGGAGCTGGAAGGTGCACTGGTGCGGCTGGTCGCCTACAGCAGCCTGACCGGAGAGAAGATTGATTTGGCCCTGGCTCAGCGGGTCCTCAAGAACATTGCTGACAATCAGGCCCGAGTGATTACAATTGACCAGATACAGAAAAGCGTGGCTGATCACTACTCACTGAAGATCTCGGAACTGAAGGCGAGAAACAACGCGCGCCGAGTCGCGGAACCTCGCCAATTGGCCATGTTCTTGAGCAAGGAAATGACGCAGAATTCGCTTTCGGAGATCGGCAAGGAGTTTGGCGGAAAGCATCACACGACGGTGCTTCATGCGATCCGCAAGGTGGATGATCTTCAGAAGAGGGATCCGAAGCTGAAGGCCACCATCGAACGATTGAAGGAAGCGATTCAGTAGGCGTTTCCTGGAACGCTGAGTACAAGGGGGTGCTCCGGGTATGGATCTGACAATCCGCAAGGGCGAGCTGTTGAAGGAGTTGCAGTATGTGCAGGGCGTCGTCGAGCGCAAGACGACCGTTCCCATTCTGTCGAATCTCCTTCTCGAAACCACTGGGAATTCTCTGCTGATCACGGCGACCGATCTCGATGTGACGCTGCGCTGCTCCTGCCACGCGGAGGTGAAGGTCAGCGGAGCATTCACCGTCTCGGCCCGCAAGCTCTTCGACATCGTACGGTTGCTGCCGGAGGCGGACATCCACTTCAAGTCCGCCTCGGCCGAGTGGATCCAGGTCGTCTGCCAGCGCTCCAAGTTCAAGATCGCCGGGCTCTCCAAGGAGAACTTTCCCGAGATCCCCACCGTCAAGGGGGACAGCCTGAACCTCCCCGGGCACGCACTGCGCTACATGATTCCGCGGTGTGTCTTTGCCATCACGCAGGAGGAGTCCCGCTATACGCTGAACGGAGCTCTGTTGATCGTGAGGCCGGGCGGCATAACCTTCGTCACCACCGACGGGCATCGCCTGGCCTTCCTGAGCCACGCCTGCGAAATCGAAGGAGCGGACTCAGAGAGCCGTGTGCTGGTACCGAAAAAGACGCTGGTCGAGTTGAGCAAGTTGGTCGCCGAGGATGTCGAGACGATTACCTTCGGGCACTCGGAGAATCATCTTTTCTTCAAAGTCGCAGACCGACTGCTCGTCTCGCGGATTCTGAGTGGTCAGTTCCCCAACTTCGAAATGGTCATTCCCAAGGACAATGAGCGGAGAGCGCGCGCCGTCACGCTCGATCTTGTCGATGCGCTGAGGCGGTCGGCCGTCATGGCGGATGAGCTGTCGCGGGCTGTCCGCTTCAGTCTCAAGACAGACCAGTTGGAGCTCTCGGCCGCCAGCGCGGATGTCGGCGAGTCTTCCGAAAGCATACCGATCGAGTACCAGGACGATCCCATGGAGATCGGCTTCAACGCTTACTACATGCTCGATTTCCTGACGACTCTGGAGAGTGAAAAGGTCGACCTCTGGCTCAAGGACCGTGAAACCCAGGGACTGCTCAAGCCGGGTGAAGCCGGCGAGTTCGAGTACAGCTACGTAATCATGCCCATGAAGATCTGATCGAGGGGACGGCCTGGGGTCGTTGGGTTCCGGGTTCCGTAGTTCCACAGGGTTCCGTGGTTCTGAGGCTCGGCGGTTGGCGATTTGTGGGTTGGTTCGCTCCGTCCACCCTGTCCACCAAGTCGGACATGTCAGAACCACCCCAGCACCATTCTTCCCGCTCCGGTTCTCCCGTCCTCCGGTTCTCCCGTCCTCACCAGGTGACCTTCGGAGCCCAGTTGTACCACGCTCGACAAGTGGCGGCCTCAGATCGGGACAAGCAAGGATGCTTATCCTACTCACGCTCCCAGCTCCGCCCAAACTAGACCTTGTGGTGAGCCTCTCACACTGCCCCAAGATGTAGGCTTCAAGCCCGCGGAAGTTCAGCCTTTTGTGTTATAATTCAAGAGGTTTGGGGCATATCTGATCCTCTCTGAGAGTTGAGTGAAAAAGGCCCTGGACCCCCACTTAGGTTTCGTCCTCGATCGCCCCGCCTGTCGTGACGGGACGGGTATACAGGGGCCGGAATCCTAGAACAATGGAGTCGCGATTGGAACCTATCAAAGATAGTGGAGCTGTAAGTCCGTCTGTACCCGGAGTAGAGCCTTACAACGCCGAGAAGATCAAGATCCTGGAGGGACTTGAAGCCGTACGGAAGCGACCGGCAATGTACATTGGGTCGACCGGTCTGGCGGGGCTGCATCACCTCGTCTACGAGGTGGTCGACAACTCGGTAGACGAGGCGATGGCCGGGTACTGCAAGCACATTCAGTTGACCGTTCACATCGACAATTCGATCACGGTCATCGACGACGGCCGGGGAATCCCGGTGGATCAACATCCGATCAAGAAAGTTCCCGCAGCGCAGGTGGTCATGACCACTCTGCACGCGGGTGGGAAGTTCGATAACGAGACCTACAAGGTATCCGGCGGTCTGCACGGTGTCGGTGTGTCGGTCGTCAACGCTTTGTCGAGTCAGCTCGACCTGGAGATCTGGCGCGCGGGAGCCGTCTACACGCAGAGTTATCAGTTCGGCAGGCCGGCAAGTGAGTTCAAACAAACGGGCCGGACAGACCGGCGCGGGACGAAGATCACCTTCAAGGCGGACGAGACGATCTTCGAGACGACCGATTACAATTTCGACACCTTGTCGCAGCGAATGCGGGAGCTTGCGTACCTGAACCCGGGTCTGCGCATCACGGTTGAAGACCTGCGCAACGACCGGAAGCAGGAGTTTCACTACGAGGGCGGAATCGTCGACTTCGTCGAGCACCTCAACAAGAATCGCAATGTCCTGCATCAGCCGCCGATCCATTTCTCCATCGAACGGGAGAATGTCCAGGTCGATGTCGCCCTGCAGTACAACGACGGCTACAACGAAACGTTGTTTTCGTTCGCCAACACCATCAACACGATCGAAGGAGGCACCCACCTCGTCGGATTCAAGGCGGCGTTGACGCGGAGCCTGAACGCTTGGGCCGCCTCCAATAATCTCCTCAAGGATCTCAAACAGAACCTGAGCGGCGACGACGTGCGTGAAGGACTCACGGCGGTCATCAGTGTGAAGCTCCCCAGCCCGCAATTCGAGGGTCAAACCAAAGGAAAGCTGGGAAACAGTGAGATCAAGGGGATGGTGGAGGGCGTCTGTAACGAACGTCTGAGCATGTACCTGGATGAGAATCCGGCGGAAGCGCGAAAGGTGATCGAGAAGGCGATCGAGGCTGCTCGCGCCCGGGAGGCGGCCCGTAAGGCCCGCGATCTGACGCGGCGCAAGGGAGTGCTCGAGAATCTCTCGTTGCCCGGTAAGCTGGCGGACTGCCAGGAACGGGACCCCGCTCTTGCGGAGATCTTCATTGTGGAGGGAGACTCGGCCGGCGGTTCCGCCAAACAAGGCCGCGATCGCCGTCTCCAGGCGGTGCTCCCGATCAAGGGGAAGATCCTCAACGTCGAGAAGGCGCGCTTCGACAAGATGCTGAGTAACGAGGAGATCGCGACCATGATCTCCGCGCTGGGAACCAGCATCGGGGCGGAAGAGTTCGATGTCTCGAAGCTGCGTTACCACAAGATCATCATCATGACCGACGCTGACGTCGACGGAAGCCACATCAGGACGTTGTTGCTGACCTTCTTCTATCGACAGATGAGCGATCTGATTCGGCGCGGGCACATCTATATCGCGCAGCCGCCGCTGTACCGCGTGCAGGTGGGCAAGAGGGAGACCTATCTGAACCGGGAGAAGCAACTGACCGAGTTTTTGCTCGGACGAGCCACCGAGGACGTCGTGGTCCGGGTGGAACGGACGGGGCGGGAGTATATGGGCGATAGCCTGATCCAAAACATGCACGATCTGATGGACTACTCGCGCATTCACGAGAAGATGAACCGGAAGATCGGAGCGAACGGTCTGCTGGAAGTGCTCCTCAAGGAGCTGGTCGACCGGATCGGAGAGAACGCCTCACAGCTGGTGGGAGAGGCCCTGCTGAACAATGAGGAATTCCTCGCGCAGCTGGCCGGGGCTGTCGAGAGCTATGGATATCGCAGCGAGGTTTTGCCGGATCACGAGCATTCTCTTTGGGAGCTGAGGTTCTCGCGGGACGGCGGCATTCCGGTCATGTTCGACCTGGATCTGCTTCTGTCCGCCGAATGGCAACAATTGGTTCAGCTCTATCTCCGTGTCCTCGAATTTACCGACAGTGATCTTATGATCCGGGAGAAGGAACGGGAGACCGTGGTGCAAAGCCCCGATCTGTTGGTCAACCACATCCTGGCCGCCGGCAAGCGCAACCTTTCCATCCAACGCTACAAGGGGCTGGGGGAGATGAACCCGCTTCAGCTGTGGGAGACGACGATGGACCCTGAGACCCGCGTTCTCTTGCAGGTCAATATCGAAGATGCCATCGAGACCGATGAAATCTTCACCATTTTGATGGGGGATCAGGTCGAGCCACGCCGCCGTTTCATCGAAGACAACGCCCTCAACGTCAAGAATCTTGATATCTGATCTAGGCCGAAGCCATGGAGAATAATCCTAGGGAGCTCGCTGTCAATATCGAAGAGGAGATGAAGGCCTCCTATCTCGACTACGCCATGTCCGTCATCATCGGACGGGCGTTGCCGGATGTGCGGGACGGTCTCAAGCCGGTGCACCGACGGGTGCTCTACGCGATGCAGGAGCTGGGGAATGCACACAACAAGCCCCACAAGAAATCGGCGCGCGTCGTCGGCGAAGTCATCGGCAAGTATCATCCCCACGGTGAGGCGGCCGTCTACGACACGATCGTCCGCCTGGCTCAGGAATTCTCCATGCGGGAGCCGCTGATCGACGGGCAAGGCAACTTCGGCTCGATCGATGGAGACTCGGCGGCCGCCATGCGGTACACCGAGGTGCGCATGTCCCGTCTGGCCGAGCAGCTGCTCGCCGACATCGACAAGAATACGGTCGAGTTCCAGCCCAACTACGATGAATCTTTGAGCGAGCCGCTGGTTCTCCCGACCCGTGTTCCCAACCTCCTGCTCAACGGGGCCTCGGGAATCGCGGTCGGAATGGCCACCAATATACCGCCCCACAACCTGGGAGAGATCATCGATGCTCTGCTCCTGCTCCTGGAGAATCCCAGAGTCGGGCTGCGCGAGTTGCTCGAGGTGATGCCGGGCCCCGATTTCCCGACGGCGGGCTTCATTCACGGGCGCTACGGCATCGCGCAGGCCTACGCCACCGGCCGGGGGGTGATTCACCTCCGCGCGAAAGCCAGGTTCGAGGATATCAGCCGCGATCGGACGGCCATCATCGTCGAGGAACTGCCCTATCAAGTCAACAAAGCCAAGTTGATCGAACGCATCGCCCAGCTCGTACGGGACAAACGGATCGACGGGATCAGTGATTTGCGCGACGAGTCGAGCCGCGAGGGGATGCGGATCGTCATCGAGCTGAAGAGGGATGCGACGAGTGAGATCGTCCTGAACCACCTCTTCAAACTTACTCCCATGCAGAGCTCCTTCGGGATCAACCTCCTGGCCATTGCCGACGGTCAACCGCGGGTCATGTCGCTGAAGGAGATCCTGGTTCTTTTCCTCGACCACCGAAGGGATGTCGTGCGTCGCCGCACTGCCTTCGAGCTCGACAAGGCCGAGCAGCGGGCTCATATCCTCGAGGGACTGCGCAGAGCGCTCGACTATCTGGATGAGATCATCAGCCTGATACGGGCATCGGCTTCGCCGGCCGACGCGCGTCAAGGTTTGATCGGCCGGTTCGAATTCTCGGATGCCCAGGCTCAGGCCATTCTAGACATGCGCCTGCAACGTTTGACGGCTCTCGAGCGCGGCAAGATTGTCGAGGAGTATGAGAACATCCTGAAAGAGATCGCCCGACTGAGGGAGATCCTTTCCGACGAAAGGGCCTTGCGGGCGGTCATTCGCTCCGAGCTCGTCGAGATCCGGAATACCTTTTCGAGTCCCCGGCGCACTGTCATCGTCGACGAACAGGCCGAGCTGACGATCGAAGACCTCATCGTCGAGGAACAAGTCATCATTACGGTGACGCGCAACGGTTATATCAAACGAACTTCCCTCGACGTCTACAGAAGCCAGGCCCGTGGCGGTAAGGGCCGGCGGGGAATGTCGACGGCTTCGACCGAGGACTTGATCCAGTACCTGTTCACGGCCTCGACGCACAGCTACCTGCTGATCTTCACCAGGAACGGGCATGCCTATTGGGTGAAGGTCTACGAGATCCCGAACGTCGGTGCCGCCGGCAAGGGAAGACCCATCGTCAACCTGATCAACATCGACAAGGATGAGCAGATCGCCGATATCATCGCAGTCGACGATTTCACGGCGGACGAATACGTGATGACGACTTCGCGCCTCGGGTACGTCAAGAAGACTCCTCTGAGCGCTTTTTCGAATCCGCGTGCCGTCGGCATCATCGCGTGTGGAGTCGATGCAGGCGATGAACTGCTCAAGGTCGAGCGCACCAGCGGTCACGACCACATTCTGCTGGGCACCCGCAACGGCAAAGCCATCCGGTTTTCCGAAACGGACGTGAGATCCATGGGACGCACCGCTCGCGGTGTGCGGGGGCTGACACTGCGGCCGGGCGACGCCCTGGTGACGATGTGTATCCTTCGCGAAGAGACCGGAGACATCCTGTCCGTGACCGAAAACGGTTACGGCAAGCGGACTCCTCTATCCGAGTACCGTGTGCAGCGCCGGGGAGGGTTTGGCATCATCAACATCAAGACCAGTGACAGGACGGGTCAGGTCGTCG
This sequence comes from Acidobacteriota bacterium, assembly GCA_037388505.1. GTDB lineage: Bacteria > Acidobacteriota > UBA6911 > RPQK01 > JAPXNP01 > JARRKC01. Next base: position 24,709 of record JARRKC010000045.1, read on the forward strand.
GGGTCAGCCGGGTGGAGGGTTCTGAAGACTTGCTTCTCGTAACGCAAAAGGGAAAAATCATCCGTCAGCCGGTCGAACAGATTCGCCAAACTGCTTCCCGCAGTACGCAGGGAGTGCACCTCATCGATCTGAACGAGGAGGACCGGGTGAGTGACATCGGCCTGGTTTCGCCCGAGGAAGAGGATGACGTTTCGAGCGTTGAGACGGATTGAGGGTCGCTGGGTCCTCCTGCTCCCGATCCTCTCTTTCCTCATCGGATCCTGGGACTTTCGCAGTGACCGGGCCGACCTCAAGGTGGCGTTGGAGCGTGCGCGCGAATCATGGCGCTCCGGTGCATACCAGGAGGCGGTCAATGCCTATCTGACCCTCCAGAGCAAGCATC
>JARRKC010000046.1:0-26961 GCA_037388505.1 Acidobacteriota bacterium
GATCGACTCTGTGAACCCCCGAGGTGACACAGGTAGAGGATTCGGCAATGTGCCCTTTGCCAGAGACGAATACGTATCCTCAAAGATGACCGCATTCTTTAACCTCGACCTCTCGCAAATTCGAGCGTTTGGGCTCGGAGAGAACACCACTCAGTTGTTGATTGGATTGTCCCTGTTCAAGATTCAGAGGTTCTTGGAAACGGGTCTGCGTCTTCGCACCGCTTGCGATCTGGAGTGCGTCGAGTTGCGGACGACTCGCCCCGAGGGCTTCAAGGTGCCGGCGCTTTCGCGACTCGACGATGCGATGCCGGGCCTCATCCGGGCAGTCGCAGGCGAGGGGCGATTCAGCCGGCCGCCGGTCACCGTCGTGACATACAGGAAATAATCATGCTTGCCATTGCGTTTCGCTTTCCGGCCGGACAATACCATGCGACCCCCTGGGGACGACACGTGAACGAGTCCGACGTCGAGTGGCCGCCGGCACCATGGCGAATCTTGCGAGCCTTGATCGCCACGTGGCACCGCAAGGTCGCTCCTGAACAGTATCAGGAGTCCGCGATCGAGGCGCTCGTTGAAGACCTCTCGGCGGTCCTCCCCGTCTACCAACTGCCGCGGGGGATTCTCGCCCACAGCCGCCACTACATGCCGGTGCGGGAAGGCGGGAGGGACAAACGCGTGCTCATCTTCGATGCCTTTGTCCGAATCGACCCGCTCGACCCGCTTGTCGTCGTTTGGCCGGACACCTGCGTCGAGGGAGACCAACTCGGTCTGCTGAGACTTCTCCTGCGCGACATGGGATTCCTTGGCCGTGCCGAAAGCTGGGTTGAGGCAAGTCTGGTGGACGAGTGGGATGGAGAACCCAACTGCCGACCCTCGGAACTGGCGGTGGACACCTCAACCGGTGAGGTGCTGGAACCGGTTCGCTTGGCTGCTCCTCTGGACAGGAAAGAATACGCCTCCTGGCGCGCCGAGACTATCACCAAACAGGGGCTTGACGGCAAAGGCCTCAAGAAGCCACAGCGACAGATTCTTAGTACGATTCCGGAGCGACTCATCGACGCTCTGCGCGGGGAAACCGGAACCATCCAAGCTGCAGGGTGGAACTGTCCACCCGGAGCCCGGTTCGTGACGTATCAGCGACCATCCGATTCCTTGACTCCGTCACTGCGGCGGCATCCAGCGCAGGTGCGGCAGAGCTCCGGAATCACCACTGTTCGGGTGGTGCTCTCCGGCAAGCCGCTTCCCCGCATCGAGGATGCCGTTCGGATCGGCGAACTGGTTCGGGTCGCCGCCATACACCAAGCCGACCGATTGTTCGGTGCCCAAGGGATCCCAAACGTCCTGTCAGGCCATCAGTTACGTGAGGGAAACCGGCATGGCCATGCATTCTATCTTCCCGAGGACGCGGATGGCGACGGCCACATCGACCATGTTCTCGTTCACGCCGAAAACGGGTTGGACGCCGCCGCCCTTCGAGCGCTCGATCAAATTGATCGTCTCTGGACCGGAAGTGGTTCCGAATGGCGGGTATTGTTGGAGCAGTACGGGACCATTGAGGATCTTCAGGGATCGAGCTATTCGAAAACAGCGCCGGTCTGGGTATCTGCCACTCCCTATCTTCATCCATGGTTCCGAAAGAAGACATTCACGATTGAAGACCAGATTGCGCGAGAGTGTCGCGAGCGAGGTCTTCCGGCACCCACACTCGAGCCGCTTACCTCGATTCGCGTGAAGAGCCGCGACCGTCGACCTGTTCACTTTCATCGCTTCCGGACTAAGCGAGGCCTGACGCAGCCGGATCGGCAGGGGAGTTTCTGGCGCCTGGCGTTTCCCGAGCCGATCGCCGGGCCCCTGGCTCTGGGATTCGGCTGCCATTTCGGGCTGGGTGTTTTTCGGGCGGTTGATTCTGAACGGGGCCAAGCGAAGCGTGTGTGAATGCCGGCGTTCGATTGGCCTGCGGCGGCCTCGTCCCGGAGGGACGGGGTGAGAGTAGCCCGGTACGTGAGTGCCGGGTTTCGAAGATGGGTGAAGAGAGTTGTCGGAGTCCCGTAGGGACGATTGAGGTGTCCCGGTGATTTCATATCAAGCCCCCCAGCGTGGAGAAATCGGAGGGGAATCCAAGGGACGGTGCGGACGCCGAACCCGGGTGTCTCGGAATACCGGTCGTGGTGCGAGTCAGCCGTCCCTACGGGACTCGGGACAATTCTCTCGACGACACGATACCCCCGGCATTATCATGCCGGGCTACTCTCGATTGTCCCTAACCAGACGGGAATGTGAAACCCGGTGGACCTGCCGGGCTGCTTTCGTGGCGTCCCTACTGGACTGAGGGGACGGGTGTCCTAATCTCCATCGCCCATCGCGCCGACGGGGACGGTATCCGGGCCTGGCTGCGGGAAGCCCGGAGGTCGGCCGACCCTCGGGCAACCATCACGGCTTCGGCAACCACACGCATGCCACAAAGTCGCCGTCCTGACCGGCTTTCCCGGCAGCCGCGATCACGTCAGCTGGACAACCAGGGATGGATGTCCTGCCCGGCGCCCCATTTCTCCTTCTCATCGTTCATTCTCCTGACATATGATCAGTCTGAGATGAAAGCATTAAGGGCCGCTTGTTTGACGCTCATTCTGATCGCGATCGGGGCGATTGCATGCACCAACCCGCAGATGTCCGGCTCATCCGCGGAATCTTCCGACTCCAACCGGGTCAAGACGGAGAACGGCCTCGTAGAGGGGATCACGCTGCCCAGTGGCATTCACGCATTCCGTGGAATTCCCTATGCCGCGCCTCCCGTACGGGAGTTGCGATGGCAGCCACCGCAGCCCGTCGAAGACTGGGAAGGGGTTCGCCCGGCGGACCGGTTCGCCCCGCAGTGCATGCAGCAGCGGGTGTTCAACGACATGATGTTCCGGAACAGCGGGGTCAGCGAGGACTGTCTCTATCTGAACGTCTGGACTCCGTCGCCATCCTCCACGAAGCAGTTGCCGGTTCTCGTCTATTACTACGGCGGAGGCTTCATCGCCGGGGACGGCTCGGAATACCGATACGATGGCGAGAGCCTGGCTCAAAGGGGGATCGTGGTCGTCACCATGAGCTACCGGTTGGGCATTTTCGGCTTTTTCGCTCATCCCGAGTTGACCGCGGAATCGCCTCACCACTCTTCCGGAAATTACACTTTCATGGATCAGACAGCCGTGCTCGAGTGGGTCCAAAAGAACATCGGGGCCTTCGGCGGCGATCCGGGCAAGGTGACGATTGCGGGTGAGTCCGCGGGCTCAGTCTCGGTCAGCGCTCTGATGGCGACGCCGCTGACGGAGGGGCTCTTTGCGGGGGCGATCGGCGAGAGTGGTTCGGTTCTGGGGACGCTGCCGCCGGTGCCGCTCTCCCAAGGGGAAGCCGCCGGAGCGAAATTCGCAGCCGGTATCGGCGCGCCCTCACTCGATCAGTTGCGGGCGATCTCCGCCATGGCCCTGCTCCAGGCAGCGAGCCAGCCCGGTGTCCCCCGATTTTCATCGACCGTTGACGGCTATTTCTATCCGAAGTCACCCGCCGAGATCTACGCGAAGGGGGAGCAGGCGCACGTGCCGTTGCTGGTCGGATGGAACTCGGAAGAGATGAGTGATCAGTTCCTGTTGAGAGGAAACGAGCCCACGCCGGAGGATTTCGCCAAGGCCGTTCGGAATCTCTACGACGGTGACGCCGACGCGGTTCTGAAAGCCTATCCCGCGGCGACGAGGGAACAGACCATCCAGTCCGCTACAGCTCTTGCGAGCGATCGCTTCATCGCATTCAGTACCTGGAGATGGTTCGATCTGCAGAGGCAGACGGGTGATGCACCTGTGTATCGCTACTTCTACGCCCACCCGAGACCGCCCATGAAGCCTCAGGCAGCCGAGGGTGCGGAAAGCATGGGGCGCGGTGGACGACAGGCCGGGCCTCCCCCTGCTCCAAGTGGAGCCGTGCACTCGGCGGAGATCGAATACGCGCTCGGCAATCTCGCCACGAATCCCGTGTATGCCTGGACGCAGGACGACTACAAGGTTTCGGAGACGATGGAGGGGTTCTTTGCGAACTTCATCAAGACCGGCAACCCGAATGGACCCGATCTGCCCGAGTGGCCGGCGGCCGGAAGCAGCGCGGAAAAGACTCCCATGATCATGCGGATCGACGTGCAGTCCAAGGCGGAGCCCGCCCCCCATCGAGACCGGTATCTCCTGCTGGAGAAACTCGCCAAGGGAGAGTAAGGAGGCCCAGTCCAGTCCCGCCTCTGCCTCAGCGTCGATCCTCGGGAGGGATCCCGCCGTACCAGGGTCCTTCCAGCTTCTGGTAGTCGGGATCCGTAAGGAGACTTCCTCTGTCCCCGGCCTTCCATCCGGGAATGTGCTCAGGCTTTGCTCGGACGTGGGACCTTCTCTCCCACCGCCTGGACCAACTCGCGTTGCCATCCGAGAGCATCATGGCTTCGGGGTCGAAGTGGAATACCCTGCCTTCGCGGTAGCTCCGGGCGCCCAAGTTCACCAGTACGATCGCCGCCGCACCCAGATCGGGAGGATTGTGACAGGCTTTCGGGTTCTCGGCCGCGATTGCGTCCAGCCAGTTTTGAAAATGGGCCCTCGTCGTGTTTCGGACCACGGGCTCCACCTCGATCCGCTGCTTCTCTTCCTCTTCTCCCGTGATGGAAATTCGTGACACGCACGAATCGCGATCGTAAGTACCCGTAAACACGAGATTTTCACGCAGGTCTGGCACTTAGCTCAGGAGGGCAGGGAAACGGTGGGGACGATGGCGGGCCGGTCGTAGCGTTCTACAAGGATGGCCCCCGTAACGCTTCGACAGGCAGCGCGGACTGCCGATCGCGCAGCCCGCGCTGCCCAGTGTCTTCTACTCCGGCAGCATCAGCTGCCCCTTGATTTGGAAGGTCCCCGCAACCACCGGCGCGCCCGTATCGGGCTGCCCGCCACCTACCGAGAGTTTGTATTCACCCGCGGCGATGATGTGGTCGCCGGCTTCGGTCACCATGCTCAGGTCACGCGGCGCAACCTCAAAGTGAATCGTCTGCGACGCGCCCGCCTCCAGGTGAACCCTTTGGAACGCCCGTAGCGCCCGGATGGGAGCGCCCTTCACGTCGGGGAAGCTGAGGTAAAGCTGCGCCACCTCGTCCCCGGCGCGCTGGCCGGTATTCTTCACGGTCACGTCCACGGGCAGCGGCGCGCCCGCCTTGACACTCTCCGGCGAGCTCAGCCCGCTATATTCAAACGTGCTGTAGCTCAATCCGTAGCCGAAAGGATAGAGCGGCTTTCCCCTGAAGTAGCGATACGTCCGGCCCTCCATCGAGTAGTCCTCGAAGTGCGGCAACTGACTGACGCCGGTGTAGAACGTCACGGGCAGCCGGCCCGCGGGGTTGTTCTTCCCGCTCAGCGTTTCCGCGATGGCCGCTCCGCCTTCTTCGCCGGAGTACCAGGCATCCAGAATTGCGTTCGCGTGCTCGCCGGCCCAGTTCACGGACAGCGCGCTGCCGTTCATCAGGATCACCACGAGCGGCTTGCCCGTCGCCGCAACGGCCTCGATCAGCGCTTCTTCCGGTTCAGGCAGATCAAGGCTGGTGCGGTCTCCGCCCAGGAAGCCGGGCTCGTTGACCGGCATCTCTTCGCCTTCCAGTTCGCTGGTGATCCCGACGACGGCGATCACCACGTCGGCGTTTCTCGCCGCCGCAACGGCTTCCGGCGACGGCGCATTGTCGACCTTCGCCCAGATCAGCTGCGCCCGAGGCTCGCCTTCGCCGATATTTCCGTAGGTGACGTTCAGTGCGACTTTCTCCCCTTTCGTCAAGTGCACTCGCCCGACCTTTGCTCCCACACCGCTCCTGCTGAACAGCCGCGCCACAGGGTTGCCGCCGACTGTCACGCCAGCAAAGCCCGCGCCGCGAATGCCCACGAGGTACTCGCCGGAATCGGGCGGCGTCAGGAAGCCGGTCCACTGCACGCTGATCGCCCGCTTCCCCGCTGCCTCCGCCGGGAGATCCGCCTCGCTCAAGTTGACATTCGGCTCGATCCGGCTCGCCAGCGGCTTCGGCCTCATTCCGGGAGCCATTGGCATTCCCTCCATACTGCCGTATTGCGCTTCCAGCCCGGGCTTTCCATCGGGAGTGGTCAGTAGACCATCCGGCACAGGATCTCCGTCGTTGCGAAGAAACTGCGTCCCGGGGACAAATTGGATGTTCGCGTTGGGAAACTCCGCCTTCATACCCTCCAGCACGGAGACCGAATGAGTCGGAGTTCCTGTGTAGTTGCCCAGCAACACGCGCGTCTGATCGGCGAGCGGCCCGACCACGGCGATGTTCTTCACGCCTGATTTCAGAGGCAGTGTGCCGTCGTTCTTCAGCAGTACCATGGCTTCGTTGGCCAGCTTCCGAGCCATGGCGCGATGTTCGGGGCTGTCGAGCTTCTTCTCGTCAATATTCGAGTAGGGAACCATCTCCGGCGGATCGAACATGCCCAGTTTCATCCGCGCCGTGAACAACCGGACCAGCGAAGTGTCGATCGCACTTTCGCTGAGATAGCCTTGCTGCACGGCCTCGATGAAGGGCCGGTAATCGTGGTCGTCCGTGGCTTTGGTAAAGAAGTCCGCGCACTCGTTGTCCATACCGCGTTCGAGCGAGATCGCCGACGCCTTGGGTTGAGTGTCACGGAAGTGGTGCCCGGTGAAGATGTCGCGGACGGCGTCGCAGTCCGAGACGACATAACCCTCGAACTGCCACGCACCGCGCAATGTGTCCACCAGCAGGAAGTCGTTGGCGCACGCGGGCTCGCCGTTGACGGCGTTGTACGCGCACATCACCGATCCCGCATGGCCTTCGACGACCGCGGCGCGAAACGCCGGCATGTACGAATCCGCCATGTCGTGCTTGCTCACGTCCACGTCGGCGAAGTGGCGCGTGGGCTCGGGACCGCTGTGCACCACGAAGTGCTTGGGCGAAGCGATCACGCGGTAGTAGTGAGGATCGTCGCCTTGCATGCCGGTCACAAAGGCGACCGCCATGCGCGAGCTGAGGAAGGGATCCTCGCCGTAAGTCTCCTGCCCGCGTCCCCAGCGCGGATCGCGGAACAGGTTGACGTTGGGCGACCAGAAATCGAGGCCCTGCATGATATTGCTGAAACCGCCGTTGGCCTTGACAGCCTGCTCATGCTTGATCCGCGCCTCGGTGCTGATGATCACCGCCATCTCGTGAATCCCCGGAACGTCAAACGTCGCCGCCAGTCCGATCGGCTCCGGGAACTCGGTCGTTCCGTTCACGGCCACTCCGTGCAGAGCCTCGCTCCACCAGTCGTAGGCCGGAACCTTCAGCCGCGGAATCGCGCGCGCCTGGTTCACCAGTTGCGAAGCTTTCTCCTCGAGCGTCATCCGGCTCACCAGGTCTTTGGCTCGCTCCACGGCCGGCACGCTCGGGTCCAGATAGGCGGGCTCGGAATCCTGTGCCATTGCGCCGCAGACCGCTCCCGCCAGCGCAAACGCCATGACAATCAAACTTGTTCGAGTGTTCTTCATAAGTACGTCCTCACAGCCAAGAATGCCATTGAATTTCGGACACAAAGCTAGTCCATGAGGGCGGGAATGTCAAAGCAAAGACAGGGGCTCGCAGTCGGGAAGCGAGGACAAAGAATTTGAACCGGAGTAACATCGTGAATGCGGCTGCGGTCTGAGCGCGGGCAGAGGGGAGGTCGGAGTTGATCGAAGTCAGCCAACAGAGGAAGGTCTACGGGGATCTCGTGGCCGTCGCCGACCTGAGTTTCACGGCTCACCCGGGCGAGGTCTTCGGACTGCTGGGGCCGAATGGAGCCGGCAAATCGACCACGATCGGCTGCATTTCCGGCCTGATCACTCCTTCTGCCGGCACGGTGAGGGTCGAGGGCTTCGATGTCGCGCGCGAACCAGTCAAGGCCAAGGAGAAGCTTGGAGTCGTGCCGCAGGAGGTTGCGTTGTACCCGGACCTTTCGGCGACGGAGAACGTCGCCTACTGGGGCGCCGCCTTCGGCCTGCGGGGCGCCGCGCTGAAAGGCGACGTCGAGAGGGTTCTGGCTCTGGCCGGCCTGACTGAGCGTGCCCGGGAACCCTGCAAGAACTTCAGCGGCGGGATGAAGCGACGTCTGAACTTCGCGGCCGGCATCGTCCACCGTCCGAGTGTTCTCCTGCTCGACGAACCGACTGTCGGAGTCGATCCTCAGACAAGGGTCCGGCTATTGGAGCTCGTGCGCGAGGAGGCCTCCAACGGAACGACGGTTCTCTACACGACCCACTACATGGAGGAAGCGCAACAACTCTGCGACCGGATCGCCGTGATCGATCGTGGGAGTATCATCGCTCAGGGGACGCTCACCGAACTGCGGGGTCTGATCGGCGGAGCGGACGTCCTGCGCTTGAGCGGCACATTCGATCCATCGAGGACCCGCCAGGTTCTCGATGCGAAGCCGGGAATCGAAATCCTTCACATCGACCACGAGCATCTTCGCCTCGCCGTCCACGAGGGAAGTGCAAGGCTTGCCGAGATTCTTCAGGTTCTCTCATAATTGGTGACACGCACGCAACTCGATCGTAAGTACCTACCGAAACAGGGTTTTAGTGTGAGTCTGGCACGTACGTCGGGATTGTCGTACAACCCGGCATCGGGATGATCGACCAGTCCATCGAGGGCGTGATCTCGGCAGGGGGCAGGGCCGGACAGGATCTGTAGCACTCTGTCCCCTCACGCTGTCCTTGCTGTTCGTGCCGTGGTGATAAGGCAAGGAGTCGGTGACCGTACAGGGGATCGCTCATTGCGTTCGCGCACCGGCGCACCGGTGCAATCCAGTCGCCCTTCAGCACCGGTTCGGTCGCTGACGTTGCCGTGCAGATGATGTCGGCGCCGTCGACGGCTTGTGCGGCAGTTTCAACCGGCTCTATCGCAAGAGAACGGCAGGCCGTCTCCCGTTCGGCAAAGTCCCGCGCGTGGTCGAGATTGCGGCTCCACACCCTGACGCGTTTGATTTCTCGCACGATGCACATCGCCTCCAGCTGCGTCGTCGCCTGCATCCCGGAACCCAACAGCGCCAGGCTTTTCGCATCTCTTCTGGCGAGCAGGCGGGTCGCCGCGCCGCTGACGGCGGCGGTGCGAAGGGCCGTGATCATGCCGGCATCCAGCATCGCCAGCAAACGACCGTTCTTCGTCTCGAAGAGAAGCACCGCTCCCTGATGCGTGTCGTGCCCCGTCTGAGGATTCGCAGGGAAGACGCTGATGGCCTTCACGCCCATCACTGCGACATCTTCCAGACAGGCGGGCATCATGCCGATCAACCCGGTCTTGTCCGGCAGCCACATCAGGCTGCGCAGCGGATTCAATGCATGGCCGCGACCCAGCATCATCAGCACGTCCGCCATCACCTCCACGCACTCCCTCATGGACAGAGACCGCTGGACTTCCTCGCGATTGACCACGAGTACTTTCATCGGCCGATCACACCGGAGACACCGAGAAACCTGTCCACGCCCAGAATGGGCGACGACGTGATGTCGACGCCTCGAAGAAGCAGGGAGATCGCCGAGAACGGCTGCCCGGACGAAACGCGCAACAAATGCCGGCCCGGGGACAGTGAGGGGAACAAGTCGGAGAGAAGCACCGCCTGGACACCTCCGGCCTGAAGCACCAGCGCTGCCGTCTGCTCGACCTCGAGTCCGCTCGAGAGCAAGGCCACCGTGACTTCCGACGAGGTTCTGTCCGTGTTGACGACGGCAAGGCCGGTGTCGACGGCCGAGTCGCGATCGACGTCTCCGATCCAGTACCCTTCCCGGAGGGGACGAACGGCCGGGACAGTGACCTCGCTTCGAAGGACTCCGTTCAACGTCATCGTCAGACGCTCGTAGACCTGAACCGGTCCTCCTTCTGACTTGACCGACGCCCATCCAAGAAAGACGTCGGACGAGTCATAGCTCAGGCGGGCGACCTCGCCCGGCCCGATCTCCAGGGACTGCTCGGAACCGCCGGGTTCCGCTCCGAGAAGGGTCACATTCGTCCTCACCACTCGGTCTCCGGGGTTGTGGACGAGCAACGTCGACGTGTAGTGGACATCCCCGAAATCCCCAATGGCGACACGCGGGATCCACTGCCTAGACCGGTCGCCGGAAAGGGCCCGGTAGAGCCCCGTCCGGGCATCACCCACGAGGTCCATTCGAAAGAAGACCTCCCCGCCTGCGGCCACGAGAGGCTCTCCCAAGCTCTCGACGAGTCCGATCCCCGGCTCTCGCTCGGGAAGAACCGAGTCGCCTTCTCCTACGATGCGAAAAAGACTGCCATCCTGCCAGACGAACAGGTTCCCTGCCGTCTCCGGAGGGCGCTCTCGAGTGAGGACTTGGAAATAGAGTTCGCCCGAATCCCCCCAGATGAAGGAGCCAAACATGATCTCGACGAACTCTGCATCGCTGGGGCGAAGATCCGGGCGGGGAAGGATCTGGCTCACTCTCCCAGAAGGTTCGACCAGGAGAAACACCCGCTGGGACCCGGGATTGGTATTGATCGTCGTGTCGGCCTGCAACATGATTTCGTCTCGTCCGTTGATCCGGATCGTGGACGATGTCCTCTCGGAGTACAATCCGGCAACGGTGGTCCCCGTTTCGGGAATCGAGTCACCGGTCGAGGTCAGGACCCGAAATCCTTCGCCTTCGCTGATGCAGAGCGCGTCTTGGTTCAACCCGTTGGACCAGTAGTCGTTGACCATGAAGACAACCCGCCCGTCGGAGAGCATCCGGGCCCACCGAACGAGGCGCACAATGAAGCCGGGCCGCACCGGGTCGGAGATCTTGGCAAGGGTTCGGACGGTTCCGGAAAGATCAATCGTTTGGACCTCCTCCAGAGTTCGATAGACGATCCCATGGTCGCGTCGGAAGTCCAGTTGCTGTGCATCGAGAATGCCGTCGAACTGGATCCAGAGTCGGGGAGCTTGGCCTTCGCACAGATAGAAGAAGGTCTCACCTTCCCCTTCGGCCCGGATCAGCAAGGTCCCCTCGTGGTTGAGCCAAATCTGTCCGGTGAAGCGGCCTCCCCCGGGCAGCGGTTCGTCGGAGCGGACGACGGTTTCGATCAGGCCGTCACGAATCCGATAGACGTCCTCTTCCTGTTCGGAACGAATGAAGACGATCAAGTCGCCTCCCGGCTGAAAGCCGAGGATCTCCACATCGGGCCCCGGATAGCCCGTTTCGGGAAGCACTGGAGAAAGATCCACCGACTCCGAAACGAAGTCTCCGTCGATCAACTCGATCTTTGTGCGATCTGCGAGTCTGGCCAGCCGTCCTCCCGGGCCGATGACGGGCGTCGAGCTGTCCATGCGCTCGAGGGTCCAGCTCCTGGCCTGAGAATTGCGAGGTTCAACGGGAAGGGTCGACAACCGGGAGCCGGTCATTCGCAGTCCCGCGACCAGGAAGGGCTGGTCGTGCGTCTCGATTTTCAGAGTACCAACGAACGGACCGGGAAAAGGGTCGAACAGCTCAGTGACGAACACACTCTGCTGCGAGCCGGGTGGAAGCGTCAGTGTGCTCGTTCTTCGAATGTTCGTCGCCGGATCGGAAAGCTCCAGTTCGAGATTGAGTTCGGACGAAGCATCGTTGGTCAGAGCCACTCCGGTATTCGATCCCGAACCGACCTCGGCCGGAAGGCTGACGGCAATCGAAGGCGGCGCGAAGCCCACGGTCGTGCGCGAGAGGAGACCGGACCCATCGGAGAACGAGATGATCCCCATGCCCGAGATCTCGGCTCCTCCGAGTGTCTCGACCTCGGCATAGCCGGTGGTGGCTTCGGAAGCAATGTCAGATGGAAGCTCGAGGCTCCAGACTTCGCCACTCTCCAGGGTGTGTTGGTCCGTCAAAAGCAGATTTCCGCCGCGATCGAAGACACGAACGGTTGTGGTTCCCTGGTCGGAGGAGTCATTCGCCAGCATCAGCGTCGACGAATAGCGAAGCTCCCCCTTCTGGCCGATTGCGAGCAGCGGCAGACGGCTCACGACGGGACGCGGAGGCCGAGTCAGATAGAGCGCCGAATCGAATCGATAGCAGCACAGTGATGCCCCAACCAGAAGGTTCCCCGTAGCGTCGAATTCCAACGGCCAGAATCCCTCTGCCCACGCTCCCTGGAACTCGGGTGCCGGGCCCGCATCAGGGAACGGATAATCCAAGCATCCATCCTGCCAGACGTAAATACCGTTTTCGGTCATGAACCCAATGGACGGGACATTCGAGAGTTTCGTCGTCCGGAACTCACGATAAGGCAGAGGCTCGGCGAAAACTTCCATGCCCAGCTTGAAGACTCCTCCACCGTGCGGCAACGGATCGCCGTCCGCCACGATGCGGTTCAGGGTAGCGTCCCTCCATAGGTACAGCGCGGCATACTCCGGGTCGCCGTGAGCGATAAACGAGACGTCCCCGAAATCGTTGATGGAGAGATTGGAAAAGCCGAACGGCTCAGTTCCGTCGGAGCCGGGAAGAACACCGTCCCCACGTGCCAGCACGCGTGTTGAGTCCTCGTCCAGAAGAACCACGTACTCGGTGATTCCGTCCCCGACGGTGAGGCCGAGCTGTCCGTTGACATTGAAATCCCACTCGTCGATCCGCTCGATCGCCGAATCCATGTTGGCCAGGATGTCGCCGATCTGGACGGATAAGACGGGTTCGGTTCCCGAGTACTGATGGATCGACGTGAACCACTGTCCGCCCTCAGACTCCGTTGCCGTAAACCAGCTGGACTTTCCCCCCAGCACGGGACTCGAGAAGCCGCTCCCAAAGATCTGTCCATCCCTGTGCGGCACGGAATCACCGGAGCGAGCCAGGGTCGCGACCCCCTCGAGCCCAGCGAGGAAGATCCCTGTCGTCTCGTCGCTAAGCCGGGCCCGAAAGACGACCTCATTCGATTCATTGACGAACGGTCGATGGCCGGAGAAACGATTCGATACAGGGTAGTCGTTGACGCCCAGTTCGGGCCTCAAACCGAACTCGGCGAAATCCGTCGTCGTCTCCGGCGCCAGATAACCGACCCAGGCCAGCCAGTGGAACGCACTGTCCGAGTAGAGGACCACCCCAGCATTCCAGAGAACCATGGCGACGGTCCCCGTTTCATTGATGTCGAATTCGACGCCGGTGAGTCTGGGAGTATGCGACTCCGATAGGGATGGTTCAAACCGGAACCCCAGGCCAATCGCATCTCCTTTCGCTGCGATCGTGTGGATTCCCGCTTCGGTCTTCAGAAACAGGCCAGAGGAGGGCTCGGATTCCGGATCGGGATCCACGGGCCCGAAAGTCGCCACGAAGACGATGTCTCCACGGGCATTGGAGACCGCATCGCCGATCTTGTAGAAGACCGTTCCCGGTGGAGCATCGGAAACCGGGAAGTTACTGGCCACCTGAAGCGCCAGATCGAAAGGACTCGCCGCACTGACCGACAACCGGCCGGACCAGAAGAGGATGAGAAGGAGCACCGTCGCCCGAAGCAGGGTTCGAAGGACGTGCCTCGACAAAGGGAAAAGGAGAGCACTCCGTCTGCTCGGGACGTCCACGGTCGAATACTAGCCTACGTTGCGTGGTTTCGACAAGCGTCCTCCTATTCCACTCTCTTACAGCTAATGAAAGGCATGCGAGAGAAAAAGACCCGGCCAACATGGAAATTGTCCTAACGTGGCAGTGACGATCACTCACCGAGTCAAGCCAGTGAGAGCAGGGCTTCTTCAATGAGGCCGCGGCAGACGTCCACCTTGTAGCCGTTGTGCGCCAGTGGTTCGGCGCCCGTCAGCGAGGCGGCCGCCGCAGCCGCCGTTTCAGCATTCAGAGGACGCCCTGTGATGGCCTGCTCGACCTCGGTGACCCTCCACGGCACGGGCGCGACGCCGGAGAGCACGGCACGCGACGCCTGGACGCGGCCTTCCTGAACACCTACGGCGAGCGCGATGCCGGCGAGGGCGAAGTCCCACGCCCCCCGCGCTCGCACCTTGCGGTACAGGCTGCGGAAACCCTCTGCAGGAGCCGGCAGGAGGATCTCGCTCAGGATCTCGTCAGGACGCAGAACGGTCTCCTTCGTCACGTCCTCCTCGGGCCGGACGAAGAACTCCTCGAGCGAAACGATCCGCGTACCGTCGGGACCCGCCACCCGGGCACGGGCGCCCAGCGCCACCAGCGCCGGAGCCGTGTCGGAGGGGTGCACCATGTAGCAGCCGAGGCCTCCGAAAATGCAGTGGTATTCATTCTCGCCCTCGACGGCGTAACAGATGTCGCCGCCTTTGCGCAGGCAGTGGAAGTCGCCTCGGAAGTACCAGCAGCGCGGCCGCTGACAGAGGTTGCCGCCGAGGGTCCCCTGGTTGCGAAGCTGCGGGCTGGCCGCGGAAGCAGCCGCCTGGGCCAGTGCCGCGTAGCGCCGTACCGTCTCTTCGTGGGAGGCAATCTCCGCCAGAGTCGTGAGGGCACCGATCCGAAGCCCGCCATCGGAGGTGGTGCCGATTCCCCGCAAGGCGGTCAGACCGGAAATGGAAACGATCTTCTCCGCCGTGAAAATCCCATCCCGCAGACAGCCCAGAAGATCGGTCCCGCCGGCGTGCAACCGGGCTCCGGATGAGGCCAGTTCGTGGATCGCTTGGTCCAGAGACTCAGGGCGAACGTAGGTGAAGTCAGGCAGCATAGCTCAACTCCTAGTGCGGTGCGGGGCCAGACCCTCGAGGACTTGTCTGGGAGTCATCGGAGATCGTGTGATCCTGATCCCCGTAGCATGGTAGAAGGCATTGGCGATGGCGGCCGCGGTCGGAATGGTGGCCGGCTCGCCGAGGCCCTTGACTCCGGCGGTGTTGCATTCCTTGTCGTGCGGGTCGATGGGCAGGCAGGTGTTCTCGGCCGGAACGTCGAGCGCAGTCGGGATCTTGTAGTCGTGCCAGTTGGCATTGACGACACGGCCCGTCTGGGGATCCAGGACCCGCTGCTCGGTGAGGCCGAAGCCGATGCCCATCGTCATGCCTCCGAACACCTGATTTTCGTAGGTGAGTCGATTCATTACCCGGCCGCTGTCATGCGCGGCTACCAGCCGAACCACCCTGGTTTCACCGGTCCGTGTATTGACCTCGACTTCCGCGAACTGAGCAGCAAAGGGGAGGGGAACCTTTCCTTCAGGAAACGGATCGCGACGACCGACTCCCACCAGTACCTGCCGCTGCTGAAGGCCTTTGAGCCCGGAGAGCAACATCCCACCGTTAGGGTCGTCCTTCGGAGTGACGCGACCGTCCACGAGAACCAGTTCCGAGGCCGGGCGCTGCAATTCCGCGGAGGCGATCTCCAGGATCTGGTGCTTCACTTCGAGCGCGGCTGCGCGCACCGCCGGAGCACTGGCAAGAACGGTCTGACTTCCGCCGCTGACCGGCGCGTACTGCGTCGTCCCCGTATCGGCGTACTCGATCTGGATCCGATCCAGCGGTACACCCAGTTCCTCGGCGACCACCATGGCCATGACTGTCTTGGTTCCCGTGCCGATGTCGGCGGCTCCCATGTTCAGATTCGCGCTGCCATCCGCCAGGAGCTTGATGATGATGGTCGAGCGTGGTTCGCCCGGGTAACCCCACATGGCGGCGGCCATCCCGACCCCCCGGCAAATGGGTCCGGTCTTGCGAGCCCGCTTTCGTGCAGCATCCCAGCCGAAAGCCGCCGCTCCTTCGGTCAGACACTGCTTGAGCCCCGTGCTCGTGTATGGCTGGTTCCCGAAAGTCTGGCTGACGTCCGGGATGTTCTTGAGCCGGAGTTCGACCGGGTCCATGCCGATCCGCTCGGCGAGCGCATCCATCATCTGTTCGAGTGCCCACGCACAGGATGGAAACCCGGGAGCACGCATGGGACGGGCCTTGCCGGCGTTGATGTAGACGTCCGTTTCCTCGGTCCGGACATTCGGGCAGAGGTAAAGATCCCGCAACAGGAAAGCCGAAGTCGAACTCTCCGGATAGGCGCCGACAGGACCCAGAAACACCCCATGCAGTGCGGTCAGAGTGCCGTCTTTCTTGATGCCGGCTTTGAGTGTGATCCGGTTCGCGGGTCGGTTTCCCTCCGACAGGAACGATTCCTCGCGGGAGAGGGCCAGCTTCACGGAACGCCCGGTGGTCCTCGCCAGCAGGGCGGCGATGACCGTGTACTTGCCGAGGTCCAGCTTGCTGCCGAATCCGCCGCCCATGTAGCGGCTGATGACCCGGACCGAGCTCAGCGGAAGACGGAAATAGCGCGCCAGAGCCTCCTGCTCGGCAAAGACTCCCTGGCTCGAGTCCCAGACGGTCAGTTCGTCCCCGTCCCAACGAGCGATCGAGACGAAGGTCTCCATGGGTGTGTGAAGCTCGCAAGGGGTTTCAAAGGTCTCCTCGAGAACGACATCGGCTTCAGCAAGGCCGGCTTAGATGTCTCACCGCTCGGAGATATTCGTGTGCTTGACCTGGTTGCCGCTGTCGTGGATTCGGGGCGCCCCGGGGTCCAGTGCCTTCTCGAATTCGACAACGAAGGGAAGAACCTCGTAGTCGACCTGGATGGCGCGTGCTGCCTCCCGTGCCTGATACGGATCTTCGGCAGCCACGGCGGCCACCTCGTCTCCCGCGTAACGGCAGTGCGAATCGAAGAGGGCGCTGGTGGGCCGGTCACCCTGGAAATACCAGGGGAGACTCGCCTCGGGTTCCGCTTTCGTGAGGACCGCGTGGACGCCCGGCATTCGTTCCGCGCGCGACGTATCCACGTTCTTCACCCGGGCGTGGGCATGAGGGCAACGCAGGATGACGGCATGGAGCATGTCGGGGAACGTCAGATCGAGCGTGTAGGTGGCCGAGCCACTGACACGCTCATAGGCATCCACGCGGGGTACCCGTTCTCCAATCACTCGGGTCTCATCCCATGGGGGAGGCGTCTGACTGGACTCTTCAGGCTTCGGTTTCATGAGTCTGCACCTCGCTTCCGCAAGCCGGCCGCTCGATGCACGGCTTTCACGATGTGATCATAGGCGCCGCAGCGACAAAGATTTCCACTCATGCCGAGACGAATCTCGTCGGTCGATGGCGAGGGGTTTTGTCGCAGAAGGCCTTCGGCGGACATGACCTGGCCCGGAGTGCAGTAGCCGCACTGGAAGGCATCTTCCGCCGCGAAAGCCTCCTGAACGGGTCCCAGTTCCTCGCCCTTCATGAGGCCCTCGATCGTAGTGACTTCGTGGCCCTCCGCTTCGAGGGCCAGAGTCATGCAGGCGTAACGTGGTGTGCCGTCGATGAGTACGGTACAGGCACCACATTCCCCGCGTTCGCAACCCTGCTTCGTGCCGGCCATGCCCAGCTTTTCGCGGAGCACGTACAGGAGGGTCCAACGCGGCTGCACCTGCAGGCGATGAGGGCGTTCGTTGACGAGCAAGGTGATCGTGGGGAGCCCCTGCTCGACCACCGTGGCTTCCTCAGAGGGTGATGCCGCAGCGCTTCCAACGACGGCGGAGCCCACGACGCCCTCGCCAACGGCCCCGAAGAAGCTGCGACGGCTGATGCCGGACGATTCGGCCCCTTGCTTACTCGAGCTCTCGTGTTTACCCATGCTCATCCTCTTCAGTCCGGGAAGATTTCCTCGCGGATGGGATCGAACTCGATCCGGCGCCGCTCCACGTAAGCCAGGTTTCCCAAATGGGAGGATTGAGCCGAGCGGTGGCCGATGAGAACATCCCCATTGGGCCGCTGACGCGACGCCATGCATTCAATGAAGTTGTTGACGTGGGCGCGGGTCATGATGTCGCCGCGCGCGACGGTCCGCTCCACGGGATCCCCCCCGACCGGTGTGTATCGGTACCCGCCTCGTGTGATCTCGAGCCGGCCGTCGGTGCCTATGAATTCGATGCCCGCGCCCTTCACTCCGGGTGCCAGCGTAGCTTCGAAAGTCGCCGTCCAAGCCGACGGGTACTCGAGCAGCACATGGATGGTGTCGGGTGCGGTCCTTCCGTCACGATAGTGATAGACCCCGCCGGCGGCGCAGGCCGAAACCGGCCGATCCTCATCGAGGAACCACTGGACGACGTCGATCCAATGGGTAAAGAGATCCGTGACCTGGCCTCCTCCAAAGTCGAGGTAGGCCCGCCAGTTCCAATACTGTTGAACGTCCCAGTCCCGCCAGGGTCGAGAACCCAGGAACCGCTTCCAGTCGAGCCCCTCCGGTTTCGCTGTAAACGGCGCGCGCCGCAGGTGGTAGCCGTTGCCATGCCACCAGGTTCGGGCAATCGTGATTTTGCCGAGCTTTCCCGCGTCCAGGAATCGGCTCTTGGCTTCAATATAGTGCTCCCCGCTGCGCTGTTGCATTCCGACCTGGACCACCCGGTCGTTGAGCCTGGCTGCACGGACGATGTCCTGGCCCTCGTGGATGGCAAAGGTCAGCGGCTTCTCGATGTAGACGTCCCGTCCGGAGTTGCAGGCATCTACCGCGATATCCCGGTGCCAGTGATCCGGCGTCGCAATCAGGATCGCATCCAGGTTCGGTTCCTCCAGCAGCTTGCGGTAGTCAACGAACTCTTTGGCAGAGCCGCCCGTCTGTTCTCGGGCCTGCCGCAGATGTTCGTCGTAGATATCGCAGAGCGCGGCGACTTCGATCGTCGGATTCTCCTGGAAGAAGCGCAAGACTTGCCGCCCTCGCGAGCCGGGTCCGATGACGCCCAGACGGATCCGATCGTTCGCGCCCCTGACTCTCTGCCAGGATGCCGCCGTCGCAACTCCAATTCCGGCAGCGGTCGAGCGGAGGAGGAAATCGCGTCGATTACCTCTCCTTTCCCGTCCGTCTCCGCCTTGCATGATGGTCTGTTCTTCGGTTTGATTCATGACTTCCTCCCAGGGTTTCTGGCTAACTCTCGACCTCTCCGGTGGACAGGATACACAGGTCTTCCGGAAGGGGATAGACGAGGCGACAAAAAGTGGAAGGGACAGGCTCCTTGGGGGGTTCATCACACCCCTATCGCCGCTTTACCAAGCGGCGACCAACGATCAGCACTCATTGATCGTTTCTCGAGAGCTCAGGACAATTGTGCGGACTCAGGGAACCGTGATCCGTCTCTCCAGGGCCGCGGTTTTCGAAGCCATCGTCTGTCGGACCACGATCCTCAGCCGGTAGTTCCCGGGCTTGACCTTTCCCTGGTAGGAAGACGTGAGGTTGTCGATGTGGGCAAGCCCTGCGAATTCGGTCTCACTGAAGTCAATTCGGTAGGTTCGCGAGAAGAGGGTCTTCCCCTCATACAGCTCACCACTGCTGTCGAAAAGCGCCATGTGCACGGCGAGCTCAGATTTGTGACGACTGCCCTCTTGCCTGAAAACCAGGGTCCTCACCGGGACGTAGACATCGACCTTGAGGTTTCCGTTCTTGAAGGCGGTGTCGACTTCGAACGGGAAATCCTGGAAGAGCTCAGGGAATCTGAAGGCGTTCTCGACGCTCCGGCGTTCCGGGTCAAACTGGAGCGGTTCGACGTAGTCACGCCGGTGTAGCAGCGTCACGTGCGGTCGGTTCACTTTGACGGAAATCTCGTGGAGCGTACCCGGCTTGGAGCCTTTAGGAGGAACGTAGCCCAGTTCGTAGTGGTCCGATGCATCCTGGTAGGCGCCCCGGATACCGGTCTCGAGATCGTTCGTGTTCAGGAACCGGCGGCCTCCCGTCTCCTCGGCGATCTCCCTCAGGAAACTCTGGGATTGATTGATGTCGTCGCGCGCCAGTTGGTCGCCATACCGGACGAACCCACC
Source organism: Acidobacteriota bacterium (assembly GCA_037388505.1). Taxonomy (GTDB): domain Bacteria; phylum Acidobacteriota; class UBA6911; order RPQK01; family JAPXNP01; genus JARRKC01. Next base: position 19,761 of record JARRKC010000046.1, read on the forward strand.
CAAGCGCGCATCTCCCCGAGTCGTCAGGCCACGCCCATCGGCCGCGTAGAAGGATACCTGCGCCCGGTTGGCTTCGTCGACGACCGACCTCAATAGCGCGTCCAACTTCACGACGCTGGGTTGGCCGCCCAGCAAGCTGCGGATCCACAAGTGTGTGCTGTCCAGGCCTGGAAGACGTGCATCGGGAAGCACGCTCAGCAGAGTATCTTGTATTGATATCCCGATTCGCCTGCGATATCCCCCGGAAAAGTAGAGGACATTTTTCCTGCCCGGGAGTGTGGAGATCTCCCGGATCAGTGCGATCGCGCTTTGAGTGGCGTTACGGGTTCGGTTCTCCTCCTGCACGATGTAACGTCGCCCCAGGTCGATCGCCTGGCGGGTCAGATCCTGTGTGCTCAAGGGGACCGACTTGGCCACCGTCAAGAGGCGTTCCAGGTCCGCTCCGAACTGGAGCAGCTGAGACGAGCCTTCTTCCAGCGGAGGAAGCTTCTTCAGCTGCGTCAGAAACTCTTCGACATTTCTGGTGGGTGACTGAACGGCGGTCACACCCGTCGCCGCGAGCATCAGCGTGTCCTGCGGCCGGCATTGGGTACGCACGAAAGATTCAATGGCTTCTTTGACGCGCGGGAGATCGGAAGGCGGGATCGAGGGGAGGTCCACCATGAAGATGAGCAGTACGCCCTTTTCACCGGTATCGGGCCGCTGGGGGGTCCGGGAGACCGCCAAACCGTCCTCCGGGAGCTCTTCTGATGTTGGATGTCGCCTCTCAAAAAACGAGATCGGCATCCTCTTACCGTCCTCCAATACCTCAATCTCATCCTTCTTGAGATCGGGCACGGGTTTTCCGTGACTGTCGAGAGCGATGAGATCGACGAGCACCAGTTTGGATTCGACTTTGATGGTCGGCCCCTGCTGCGCCCTCACTGAGAGCGGAACAGCCGGAAGGATGAGCGACAAAGCGGACAAGAAAAGCGCAACTCGCATCAGGAACTTTCTCCAGAACAGCACAAGTCACTATCATACCGGCAATAAAGGCCCAGCCGCAGTTTTTCATGTGGCCTTCCCATAGGAGGCGTGCGACCGATTCATATGGCTTTCCCAAGGGAGAACGATTCAAGAGAAGACCGGCGTCTGGCAGGGGAGACTGGGGTCGATGGTGCTCACCAGGCTGAACGCTAGTCGGCCGCTACACGGGTTTGGCATCGCGCGGAGCATCGAGCAGATCAGCGGTGATCGAATCTCTCTGAACTGCACCGGCTTCCATCCGGCGCTCCTCAAGCTCGAACAGGACGGTCCTGCATCTGTCGGCCAGAAGGGCCTCTCGCGTCGATCCTCGGGTCGCCTTGCGCCATGAGTGAGGTTTGCCGCAGAGGCGCCGGGATCGCTCGGCCCCAGTGCATTCAGGGAACTTCCTTGGGAGGTTGAGCCGCACCCGCCTCGAGTCGGTATTCATCGACTCGGTCGATCTCGAGCCGGCTGAAGCGCCAGCCTCGCCCCGGAACAAAGTCCGCATCGAACCGTCCCTCACCCGCCACCCAGAGCCGAGTCCCATCGTGGCCTTTCCCCGCCACGGCAAACTCGAGCCGAGCGTCCTCGATCCAAGCCGGAGCGGTCCCTAGAGTACTCGGACCGTTGGTCAAGAAGCGAGCGACGTCGATCCGCTGAAACGGGCTCAGAAGAGTCCTCCAATCATCAACGACCTCTGCGCGAGCATGGCGAAGGCTGCGTACGTTGGAACCCAGGCGCATCGAGTGAAGAACGAGGTCGTTCGCCGGCTGGATGGTTTGGCCGGGCGGAAGCAACGCTCCAAAACGGACATAGGGATGAAAGCAGTTGGCCAGCTGGGAATAGTCTTGATTTCGGACAGCCGCGGACAACTGCCGCAGCGTCCCGGATAGCGAGTCCAAGATCTGCTGTGCACTGTCTTCGTGGCTCTCGGGGGGATCGCTAGGGTCACCCGCGCCCCCCTGGGCGGAAGAGACGAGCGTAACGAGCCAGATGGTGCTTAGAACTATGCGTACGTAATGTTTCATTGTGGAATGCCCACTTTCGACTCCGTCTGGAGTCGTCCAGTCGAACGTGAGGTCCTGGAAACTCCCTAAGCATTTTGTGTGCCCGTTGCGTCGTTTTTTCTAAGTTATTGATCTATAAGGCCTTGTTTGAAACCTGCTCGCGAATCGATCGGAAAACTCATAGATCGTACGGAATTCAGGGGGATGAGACACGCGTCCGGAGCAACACGGACACTCACCCAACAGTCGCGCGAGCCATCGTCCCGAAGCGGTGGCTCGCTTCAAACCAACGTGGAGACCGTGCAAAGCCGGGATGGATCGAGTGCAACCAAGAGTACATAAGTTGTAGTGAATAAGGGACTTGTGTGGAAAGGATGCCAGTCCGCGCGCTGACGCCGAACCGGTCATTCGATGCACAGAGTTCGATGAGGTGAACGGAGCCAAAGGAAGTCAATAGGATTTATGAAGTGGCGAGGTGGCTCGGGACAGTGTCGGCCGTGAGGTTATCATGACCAGGATGCAGCAAGCGGATCCGAATCTTCTGCTCATAGTCATCTTCGGGGCGATCGCGCTCATCGTCGTCATCGTCGCTGTGCGACTTTCGCGGCGACAGGCGGCTGCACGCACCGAAGCTCTTCGACGGCAGTCACTCCTGATGGGGTATTCCTTCGCAGGCAAGGCAGTCAAGGCGAACGAGTCCGATTCATCCCTGATTGATCCACTCCTGGCGGCGGCCCTCCAGAACTTGCGGATGCTTCGGAAAGGATCGAGCAGAAAGATCGGAAACCTCCTGGCGAAGAGCGACGATCGAGGCGAGGCGCACTGGATCTTTGATTATTCCTATGCCACGGGGGCAGGGAACAGTCGGCACACGGTCCGCCAGACGGTCATGGGGAGCTACTTCCCCGACTACGAGCTCCCCCGCTTCACTCTGGGGCCGGAAGGCCTTATCGCTCGGCTGTTCGATGGAGCCGATATCGACTTCGACCAGGATCCGGAATTCTCCAAGCGCTATTTGCTTAAAGGAGACGATGTTCAACCGGTCAAACGACTCTTTTCTCCTTATGTACGCTCGATGCTGATGGAGAAGAAGAACTGGCTCATCGAATCCACCGGCCACTATGTTTTCGGTTGTCGCCAGGGTCATCTCGTCGATCCTGAAGAGCTGCTGCAAGCTCAGGGCGAATTCCGACGGCTGGTCGATGCTCTGAATGCCGAATCCGACCGCGCTTCGTGAAATGAGTTCCGGGGGCTGGTGTGAAGGCCCCGTCCCATCAAGAGAACGTTGACCGTCCTCTGTGGAAGCCATCAGCTGTATCCCGCATTGACTTCCCCGTGATCGGGGACTAGAGTCTCCGCTGTCCGCGCATACGTCCCATAGGCAGCAACGTGGTACCCGATTCGCGGTGATCGGTTCGACGGCGATCGAAGCTCTAACGGGAGGAGCTCCATGAATCATTCTGGTCGAAAGCGAATTCCGACGATCCTTGCGCTCGTCACGACAGGCATCCTGTTTTCTGTTGTTTGTGCTCAGCCGCAACGGCCGCGTCCTCCGGAGGTCGTGTCGCCCGAGATTGCCTCCGACGGTCACGTCACCTTTCGGATACTTGCTCCCAAAGCGGAGTCCGTTCTGGTCAGCGGTTCCGACATTCCCGGAAACGGACGCGGTGCGGTGATGACGAAGGGTTCGGAGGGGATCTGGGAAGTCACTCTGGGTCCGATTGAACCGGGTGCGTACCGGTATCATTTCAATGTGGACGGGGTGCCGGTCATCGATCCGCGAAATCCGGCTACGAGTGAGTCCAACGAGAATACCTGGAGTCTCTTCTACGTCCCGGGTGCCGACTTCATGGACACGAAGCGGGTTCCCCATGGAGCGGTCGCCGAAGTATTCTACTATTCGACGTCACTCAAACGGTTTCGTCGAGCCCATGTCTACACCCCACCCGGCTACCAGTCCGGTGAAGGCAGATATCCCATCTTCTATCTGTTGCACGGCGCTCTCGACTGCGATGATTCCTGGTCGACCGTGGGTCGTGCGGGGTTCATTCTCGACAACCTCATTGCGGCCGGGAAGGCCAAGCCCATGGTGGTCGTCATGCCGGCCGGCCACACAGGTCCCTTTCATTTCGGAATGCGGACATCGATGGACGACTTTCTTCGGGATTTTCGCGATGACCTCCAGCCGTACGTCGAGAAGACATATCGCGTCTATACCGATCGTCAGCACCGAGCGATTGCCGGTCTCTCCATGGGTGGAGCACAGACGCTGTCGATTGCAATCCCTCACCTCGACGAATTCGCCTATATCGGTGTGTTCAGCTCGGGAATCTTCGAGGGGCGGCCGGGAGTGGCGCCTTCGGGGCCCTCGTTCGAAGAGCGGAACCGAGAGATTTTGGACAACGCCGAGTTGAAGAAAGGCCTCAAACTTTTCTGGTTCTCCACGGGAAGGCAGGATTCCCTGATCCAGACTTCGCAGACGACCGTAGAAATGTTTCGAAAACATGGATTCGATGTTGTCTTCAAGGAGTCGGATGGAGCTCACACCTGGATCAACTGGCGCAACTACCTGAACGAGTTTGCGCCTCAGCTTTTTCAATAGTCTACTGAACCGGCTTCGCGACGCGGCATGAAAGCTCCGGGGTCAAGAACCCCGAGGGTTAAGCTACTTGCACCGTTCGCCGCTGCATGGGCCATGTGCGGCTCCGACCCATCTCGAGGATGATCCGAGCGGCGCCCTCCCTCGATCCCCTGAGCTGGGGCTGGAATGGCCATACCGTCCCCTCTCTCACGATCCTCGCGTTCAGGTTTTCCTGCCGCTCCGTTCCGCTACCGAGTCGAGGGCGGAATGTTCTGGTTCAGGTGGAAAAGGTTTTGAGGGTCGTAACGATCCTTGATCGTCTGGAGTCGTTGAAAGTTCGGACCGTAGGCCGCTCGCACGAATGCCTGACCGCCGTCATCTCCCAGGTAGTTGACGTACGCGGTTCCGGCCATGTGAGGTGCTAACGCGCTGTAAGTCTCCCTTGCCCAAGCCACGTTGGAGTCCTGGTTCTCGAGTGCTCTCCACTGAGAGATGATGGCGAGGTTGTAGCCGGGATGTCGGTGCGGAAACGCGGTTGCGGTTGGGTCGACGCGAGTGACCGCTCCGTGGAAGTGCTCCAGAAGCAATCCGGACATCGGGGAAGGACAGCGAGAGAACTGTGTGATGAGCGTGTCGATCACCTCGTCGGATAGGTCCCTCAGGAATCCGGATTTCCAATAGTTCAGTGCGCCCCTCGGGTAGCCGGCATCCAGGAGCGTATTCAACGTCGTGTAGGGGATGGCGCCGATCATGTCGAAGACGGGAGAACCGAATTTCTTGAGCGGTGCCACAGCCGCTTCGCCGTCCTTGAGTGATCCGCTGTGACAGGGGAGTACCGCCGCGAGACGGGCGCCTGAACCGTCTGGTGCATGGACGAGAGCACCGAACACAAACAGTTCGTCAGGGAGTGAAGCTGTGAAATCGCGATAGAAACGCAGTACTTCTCTTGCCTTGTCGAACGGAAATGCAATCAACCCACCGGTCACTTCCGGCCCGACTTCGTGAAGCTGATACTCGAAGCTCGTCACGACGCCGAAGTTCCCGCCACCTCCACGCAAGCCCCAGAAGAGGTCGTCGTTTTCATCAGCGGCCGCGCGCAGGACCCTGCCTTCCGCCGTGACAACCTCTGCCGACAGCAGGTTGTCCGCAGAGAGCCCGTACCTGCTCATCAGGTATCCGATCCCGCCCCCAAGGGTCAGGCCCGCGATTCCGGTGGTTGAAATCACGCCTCCCGTCGTAGCGAGTCCATGAAGCTGTGTCTCACGATTGAATTCTCCCCATGTCACGCCGCCCTCTGCGCGAGCCGTGCGGTTTCGAAGGTCGACGTGGAGGCCCTTCTGTCTTGCGAGATCGAGCATCAAGCCGCCCTCGCAGACCGCGCGGCCCGCGACGTTGTGCCCGCCGCCCCGCACGGAGATCTCCAGAGACTGCTCGCGGGCGAAATTGACGGCAGCCACGACATCAGCAGTGCCGCGACAGCAGGCGATCAGGGCCGGCCGCTTGTCGATCATGCCGTTGTGGATCCGTCGCGTCTCCTCGTAACCGGGATCGCCGGGATGCAGGAGTACGCCCGAGAACTCTTCACTGAGTTGAGCGGTACCGACTTCGCCGATGCTCATGGACCTCTCCTCTCGTAGATTCAGCGCCTCACAAGGATTGGCCTTCGCAGGTAGCCTGCAAATGAGACGGGATCGTTAAAGATACTATGCCAGCTCTCGACAGGTGCTTCAAGGATATCCGATCTTCTGGTGGAGCAAGCGGCACTGCTTCCAGCTCGGGTGCGTTCTCCAGTTGACGAGTCGGGCATACCGAAAGGGACAGGCTGTTCCGGAAAAGAGCAGGAAGAAAGGGACAGGCTGGTTTGACACAGCAAAACAGACAGACACCAAAAGGGACAGACTGTTGCTCCCACGGACACAAGGCACAGATTCCCCTGCCACGCGTAAAGTGGAGCCATAAGGGACAGGCTGCTTCGCGAGGGCTTCGGCGCTCGCCGCAGGCTTCTAAGCGCCTCTAAATAGGGTCGGTCCGAATTCGCTTGGGCCTCGTCTCGCGCAGGAGTTCTCGACTGATATCGCGACTGAGCGATCGGTCTCAGGGAAGAACCTCTCCGGTCGCTGAGGGCTGGGCATCGCGGGCGCTGGAGATGCACCCGGACTCCAAGAACGACAAGGGCAAGAGGATCAGTGGGACCCAGAAGGAGAAAGACACGTCAGCCTGTGCGCGTTCCTCATCGATACGAGAAACCGTGGACGAGCGACAAGACACTCAGTGTCCCTCTCGGGTCCAGGCTGAATCTGCGCGGAGGAAAGCAGGTTGAAGGGTCGAGGAGGGCTCGTCTCTGCCTTCTTAGGCGACCCTCTGTCAGACGATTCCTCTAAACCAAAGTGAGCCCGAGTTGGCGAGGAAGGCAGAAAACTTCACCGGTTCGGCTCGAGACTAGCCGCGAGCGTGGGAGCGTTGTTCGCGCAGGCTGAAGAGTGGGTCGTCGGGGGCGTCCCGTTGGGGGATGGGATGCTTGCGTCTGAGATAGTGGCCCCTGGCCTGATACTGCTCGAGCACGCGGGCTACGTTCTCGCGCGATCCGATGGCGATGCCGTCGAGGAAG
>JARRKC010000047.1:0-25972 GCA_037388505.1 Acidobacteriota bacterium
GCGCCGCCCAGCTTTCCCCGTAGCCGCGATCACGGCAGGCGGACAAGCGAGGACGCTTGTCCTATGATCACGGTTTCGATGCGCCGCTCAGCTTTCCCCGTAGCCGCGATCACGGCAGGCGGACAAGCGAGGGCGCTTGTCCTACGATCGCGAGCTTGGCAGCCGGACAACCGTCCCCGGTTGTCCTACTCGACCGGGAAGAAGATCTGGAAAGTTGAACCTTGCCCCTGTTCGGAGGACGCTTTGATGACGCCTCCGTGCTGGGTCACGATCGCATGAACCACGGACAGACCCAGGCCGGTGCTCTCCTTGGTGCTGAAGAAGGGTTGGAAGATTCCCGACAGCGTTTCCGCGTCTATGCCCTTCCCTGAGTCCCGGACCGTCAGCAAGACACTGGGATGGGCCGGTGATTCGTCCGGGCTCGCGGGTGAATCGAAGGTCTCGATGTGGAGCGTCCCGCCTTCCGGCATGGCTTCGAAGCCGTTGATGGCCAGATTCAGCACAACCTGTTCGAGCTGGCTCGGATCCGCGTGGATGGTACTGTTCCCCGCATGAGTGGAGACGACCAACTGCACGTCCCGTGGCTTGAGGATTTCCAGTACCGGCTTGGTCTGGCACAGCAGCTCGTTGAGTTCGACCTTTCGTCGACCCGTAGGCCGGCGCCGGACCAGTCCGGCGAGGCGATTGGTCAGTTTCGATGCGCGCTCTGCGAGCGATCCGACCTCTTGCATGACCACTTCGGGGTCCGCGTTTTCGGGTCCCAGCACTTGGTACATATCGATGCTGGCAAAGATTCCGGTGAGAAGGTTTCGGAAGTCGTGAGCTATGCCCTCCGCCAGGCGTTCCACGGCTTCGAGCTTCTGCAGGTGGAAGAATTCTTCCCTCATCCGGATGTCATCGGTGACGTCGCAGATGAAACCTTCGAGGCACTGCAAGCAACCGTCGCGGTCGAAGACTCCTTCTCCCCTGTCCCAGACCCATCGTAGATCCCCCTCCGCCGTGTGGATCCGATAAAAGATGTTAAAGGATGTTCGATCCTCGAGGGCTTGCTGAACTTCCTGCCAAACCCTCTCCCGGTCCTCGGGTTCGATCAGGGAGCCCAGATCCACCTTGCCTTCCAGAAAGTCCGAGGCAGGGTATCCGGTAATGTTCCGACTCCAGCTGCTGGCGAACCCCATGCGCCAGGTCGGATCGTTCGCGCATTCATACACCATCCCGGGCATGGCATCGATGAGCCGGACGAGTCGGTGCTCAATCTCCGAGTCGCCCGGTGACTCGCGAAGCTCACGTACGACGCTCAGCCATTTCCTCGCTTCAGACATGATGGAGCGACTCGACTGCAAAGACGCAGCCCGTGACCGCATTGATGATCCTCCCTGTTTCCAGTCTCGCACAGCTGGGACGATTCCCTCCATCCCAGATATCGGGCATGCGGATTCTCAACTTCATACCGTTCAAGGGAGCTGCATTCTGTCAGACCCGCCGAACCGCTCGTCAAGGGTTTTCGGCAATTCCGAATCGAGTCATCGCGAAGAACAAGGTCTCTCCAAACCGAAAACCGTCGGTTTTCCAGAATCTGTTCCATCTATTCGCCCCCGTTTCCGCATTAGGGGGTAGGGAGAAGTTGAGATGAAGACAAAGAGAAGCCCTTTCCAACCGATGTCACTCCTGATCCAAGTCGCTGTGATCGTCCTGATTGCGCACTTTACGTTCCTCGCCGCAGACGACGACACGTTCACCTGGCGCGGACCTGACGGAGTGATCCTGCCCTTCGAAAGCCCCGAAGCCGTTGAGCAGTTCCTCGCTTCCGCACGGGTCGTCGAAGTCCAGGGCATTGACATGGGAGTCACTCACCCCAAGAGACTGCTGCTGGAAAAGGACGGCGTCCGCATGCACGCGGTCTTCAGAAACCTCGATGAGTTCAAGGGGGTCTGGCAGGGCCCCAGCGGAGTCAAACCCAATTTCCATGACTCCTGCTACTACGAGCTTGCGGCCTACCGGCTGAGCCGGCTTCTGGCTATCGATCGCGTGCCGCCGGTCGTGGAAAGAGCGTTCGTCAGAGAGGACTTCGTGAAGGCGAAGGATTTCGGCCGCTTGGGTAAAGTCAGCAAAGGCACCGTGCAGGCCTGGGTGGAGGGGGCGATGACCGAGATCGAACGGCGCAAGCACCGAACGCGCCCGCCCAATATGATGAAGTGGCTTGATGAATGTCAGACGATGTTTCTGTGGAACAGCCTGACTTTCAATGATGATCCAAACCTGGGTAACCTGCTGATCGGTCCGGACTGGAAGATCTGGCTGATCGACTCGACAAGGTCTTTTCGCCCGTACAAGGAACTGCGGTCGCCGGAAGCCATCAAACGCTGCGATCCGCGCATCTGGGAAAAGCTCCGCAACCTCGATCCCGAGATTCTGCGTCGGGAACTGTCCGACATCCTGTCGAAGCCCGTTTTGGACTGCCTGATTGCGCGACAGCAGGCCCTCGTTGAATTCATCCGCGGCCTCATCGGACAGGTCGGGGAAGAGTTCGTGGTCAGACGGCTTGGCCGCTGAAACGAACCCAACCGGGCATCGTCGCCTGAAACGTACCCTCAAATTTCGTCGAGACGGGTAATGCCGTGCCGCGGGATCCGCGTATGACCCAGAAACGAAGCCTTTGCTCGGGCCTGGTTTTGACCTATGCTATTCGCAATCATGTCGGGACCGGGCGAGGTCACGCATCTTCTTCATGCCTGGGCGGGAGGGGACCGAACAGCGCTGGATCGGCTCATACCGATCGTGTACTCGGAGCTGCATCGTCTGGCGCACCGCTACATGTCGAAGGAAAGGGCCGGACATGCCCTGATGACCACAGAGCTGATTCACGAGGCCTATCTCAAGCTCGCCGACCTGCGTTCCCTCGACTGGCAGGATCGTCACCACTTCTATGCGATCTCGGCGCGTCAGATGCGCCGCATTCTCGTCGACTTTGCCCGCACACGGGATTCTCAGAAACGCGGCGGGGACTTTCGCCGGGTGACCTTCGAGGAACAACGGCTCGGCGTGGTGGACGAAGACATCGATCTCGTCGCTCTGGACGAGGCGCTCGATCAACTTGCCGAGTTCGACGAGAGGAAGGCGAGAGTCGTCGAGCTGCGTTTCTTCGGCGGTCTCAGCGTCAAGGAGACTGCTGACTTGCTGCGCGTGTCACCCGATACGGTATTGCGCGATTGGAGATTGGCTCGCGCCTGGCTGATCCGCCGAATCCGGGAGTGACGGATCGCTCCAGGCCGGATCTACTTTCACTCCATCTCGGGAGATTTTGGGGCAGAGAGCGTAGGGTTCAAGAAAAATCGGGTGGAGGGGCCATGAGGCGATGGGAAAGCATCGAGTCCCTGTTTGATCAGGCGGCGGCAATGCCCCGAGCGGAGCAGCAGGCCTTCCTGAACGAAGCCTGCGGCGACGACCGGGAACTCCTGTTGGAGGTCCGGTCGCTGCTCGAGACGGATCGGTCTTCCTCCACCCTGCTGGAGACTCCCGCGCTGGAACTGGAAGCGAAGCGTCTGGCCTCTCGCATGCTGCTTCCGCTGGGCTGCCGGCTGGGGGATTACCGCATCGAGCAACTCATCAGTGCCGGTGAGTTCTCCGCGGTCTACCGAGCCACCGACATGAGAACCGGACGTCGGGCCGCGCTCAAGCTCTTGCCCTCCGAACCACAAAGCACCAGACGCCAGAGCAGGCGGTTCGAGAGGGAGGCCCGGACCTTGGCCGCCATCAACGATCCTCGGGTTCCGAAGCTGTACGGAACGGGAGAGGTCGAAGGGTTCCGGTATCTCGCCGAAGAGTATGTGGAGGGTGAAACGCTCCACGACCGAATGCTCAATGGTGAGAAGCTCCCCGGCGGAAAAATCCTGGAGCTGGCCGTTCAAATCGCGGAGGTCCTGGCCAAGGCACACGCCCGGGGGGTCATCCACCGGGACATCAAGCCGGCCAACCTGATGATCTCGAATACCGGACAGGTGAAGGTCCTCGATTTCGGCATCGTTAAGTTTTTCGAAAGTGACGGAATGCCCAGCGAACTCGATTCGCGGGCGGGCACCCTGACGCAAGCAGGCACGATCATCGGAACCTTCGATTACATGAGTCCGGAGCAGTTGATGGGTGAACCGGTCGATCATCGAACGGATCTTTTCAGTCTGGGCCTGTTGCTCTACCAACTGACGACGGGCCGCAAGCCCTTCGAGTCACGTAGCTTCCTTCAGAGGGTTGCCTCGCTCAACGACTGGAACCTGGCGCCCGCCACTCAGCTGGCTCCCGACCTCGATCCCCGTCTGGCGACCGTCATCGACCGATGCCTTCGCAGGCACCCTGATCAGCGTTATCCAGCCGCAGAGGAGCTGCTGGCAGACCTCGAGGGGACGAGCCAGCATCACACCGAGGACAAAATGATGCAACACAAACATCGTGTGCTCCTGACGATCGACGGTCTGGTCAACCTCGTTGTGGGTGTCCTTCTGTTGTTCTCTCCAGCAGGAGTGGCGGTCTGGCTGGGTCTTCCGGCCACCGGGACCAGCTTCTACGCCAGCATTCTGGGCGCCGTGATCCTGGGCATCGGCCTGGCCCTCCTGCTGGAGCTGCGCGCCGCGCCGAGACGCTTTAGGGGCCTCGGGTTGGGGGGAGCGATCGCCATCAACCTGTCGGGCGGCGGGGCACTCCTGGTCTGGTTGATTGCCGTGCCATTGGGCATTCCCCTGCGCGGATACATCATTCTCTGGATCGTCGCCCTCGTCGTGTTGGTCATCGGAATCGTAGAACTCGCGACGAAATCCTGGAAGTATGAGTGATGGCTTCGAACCTTGGCGGTGCTCGTGGTGTCGTTGTGGTCAATCCTGCCTGATCGGCTCCACCGGGCGCTCACCACGACGGCACGACGCCGAAGGGTGACCACGACGGGTACGACGGGGAACTCGTGGTGTCGTTGTGGTCAATCCTGCCTGATCGCCCCAGCGGGCGCTCACCACGACGGCACGACGCCGAAGGGTGACCACGACGGGGAACTCGTGGTGTCGTCGCGGTGATACAATCCGGACGTGGCTCGCCGGATCGTGATCATCGAAGACGAGCAGGACATCATCGACCTGGTTCTGTACAACCTCCGCAAGGAAGGGTTCGAGGCCGAAGGGTTTCTGCGCGGCAGAGAGGGACTCGCCGATTTGGCGCGTCGCCCTGCCGACCTCGTGCTCCTCGACATCATGCTCCCGGATACGGACGGCCTGGAACTCTGCAAACAGCTGCGTCGGGACACGCGACTGAAGGACCTCCCCGTCATCTTCCTGACCGCCCGGGGAGAAGAGATCGACCGCGTGCTGGGACTCGAACTCGGGGCCGACGACTACGTCGTCAAACCCTTCAGTCCCCGGGAACTCGTCGCCCGGATCAAGGCCGTGCTCAGACGCCGGGAACCGCCAGCCGCCCAACAGGAGGTCGTCGAGACGGACGGGCTGCGATTGGATTCGCGAACGCATGAAGTCGAGGTGCGCGGCGAAATGGTGGCCTTGAGCTCACTGGAGTTTCGGCTGCTCCACTTCCTGGCCTCCAATCCCCGCCGCATCTTCAGCCGCGATCGGCTCCTCGATGAGGTCTGGGGGAGCGAGAAATTCGTCACTCCCCGTACCGTCGACGTCCACGTTCGAAGACTCCGGGAGAAGATCGAGGAGGATCCGAGTCACCCGGCCTACCTTCAAACAGTGCGCGGCGTTGGCTACCGCTTCAGCACCTTAACAGGAATTTCATAATCCGTTCACAGCCGCTTAACTTCCTCCTGCTATCCTCCCCTCCGGTCGAACTGACAGGTTCAGAAACCGGCGGGCCGGACGATCCGGCTCAAGTGTGCGTGGATTGGAGGAAGCGGTGGAGAGACGGATGAAGAGAGAAAGAACCCATCTTCTGCGAAGGCACGTGCTGTCTATTTCACTTGGGCTGGCATTCGTGATTTTCGGGAGTGGCAGCCTCTGGGCGGCCACCGACTTGTTGGGCGCCGGCGCGACATTCCCTTATCCCTTCTATTCCAAGGTCTTCGATATCTATTCGCATCATCACGATGTCAGGATCAACTATCAGGCGATCGGGTCGGGTGGTGGAATCAAGCAGCTTCAATCCCGCACCGTGGACTTCGGCGGAACCGACGCGTTCATGAGCGAGGAGGAACTGCAGGCGTCGCCGGCCAAGGTCCTCCACATTCCCAGCTGCATGGGGGCCGTGGTCGTGACCTACAATCTGCCCGGCAACCCCAAGCTGAAGATGACCTCCGAGATCGTGGCGGAGATCTTCCTGGGCAAGATCACCAACTGGAGCGACCCCAAGATCAAGGCCCTCAACCCGTCGGCATCCCTTCCCAATCTGCCCATGTCGGTCGCTCACCGTTCGGACGGCAGCGGGACCACGTTCATCTTCAGCGACTACCTGACGAAAGTGAGCTCAGAGTGGAAGAGCCGGGTAGGCCGCGGAAAATCGCTGAACTGGCCGGTTGGAGTCGGGGCGAAGGGCAACGCCGGCGTTGCCGGTATCGTCCAGCAGCTTCCGGGCTCGGTCGGATACGTCGAGTTGATCTACGCGATGGAGAACGACATGCCGTTCGCGACCTTGAAGAATCGCTCGGGTAATTTCATCACCCCGAGCATCGACTCGGTCAGTCTCGCCGCGAATGTCGAACTGCCCGCCGACACCCGGGTCTCGATCACCGATACGGATGCCGCGCAAGGTTATCCCATCAGCAGCTTCACCTGGTTGATCTTCTATCAGGAGCAGAACTACGGAGGCCGATCGAAGGATCGAGCCCAAGCCACCAGGGATCTTCTCGAGTACGTCATCCACGACGGACAGTCGGCGGCAGCGCCGCTGCACTATGCCCCACTGCCCGATGCGGCAGTCCAGAAGGCCGAGGCCATCCTCAATTCGATTACCTACAATGGACAATCCTTACAGTAGGCCCTTGGGTACCTCCGCTGAACAGTATGAGGGGGGTCGGTTCAGAATCGCCGACCTCCCCTTTCGTTTGCTCGGGAAACTTGGAGCCGGGGACGACGGGGCGATGCAGGAACGGCTCTTCCGGCTGACCCTGCTGCTCGCGGCGATCGTTGTGGTCGGCGTGGTTGCTGCGACACTGGTCACGCTTCTCATCGGTTCGTCTGCCTCCTTGAAGGCCTTCGGGTTCAGTTTCCTCACGGGGACGACGTGGGATCCGGTCAGCGGGGTGTTTGGATCCCTTCCGTTCCTGGTGGGCACGCTGGTCAGCTCGCTTCTCGCCCTGCTGATCTGCATCCCCTTCTCACTGGCGATCTCACTGTTCCTGGGTGAGCTCTTCCGCCAGGGGCCGGCTTCAACGATTCTCAAGAGCGCTGTCGAACTGCTGGCGGGAATTCCCTCGGTGATCTACGGATTCTGGGCACTCCTGGCACTCGTTCCCATAGTCCGGCAGCTGCAAATCTGGCTCGGCGTCCCGCCCTACGGCGTCGGTCTGTTCACCGCCTCGCTCATCCTCGCCGTCATGATCGTTCCCTACTCGGCGTCGATCGGACGCGAAGTGATTGCGCTGACCCCCGCCGAGCTGAAGGAAGCCGCCTATTCGCTCGGCGCGACGCGTTTCGACGTGGTGCGCAGAGTCGTTCTACCGTATGCGCGCTCCGGAATCACCGCGGGGATTCTCCTGGCCTGGGGCCGGGCCCTGGGAGAAACCATGGCCGTCACCATGGTCATTGGCAACGCCAACGTTCTGCCCAGCGGTCTATTCAGTCCCTCCAATACCATGGCCAGTGTCATCGCCAACGAGTTCACGGAAGCGACAGGTTCGCTGTACTTGTCCAGCCTGATCGAGATCGGCCTCCTGCTGTTTCTCGTGACGGCGGTCGTCAACGTGATCGGCAAGTTCTTCATTCGACGGTGGCAGACAACATGAGAGAACGCAGCATCCACCTTAGAAACCTGCAGAACCAAGCCTTCGTGGTGTGTGTCGTCCTGCTTTCGGTTCTGTCCATTATTCCCCTGGCCTTCATCCTGTACCAGATTCTGCACAACGGCATCGCTTCCCTGAACTGGGAGTTTCTGGTCAGTCTGCCTCGTCCGGTCGGCGAGGAAGGCGGCGGAATCGCCAACGCAATCGTCGGGACCGGTCTCCTGATCTTCCTGGCTTCGCTGTTGGCGATACCCATGGGCATTGCGGCAGGCGTGTACTTCAGCGAGAACAGCGGGAGCAGGCTTTCCTACTGGGGGGAGCTTTCCGTCGAGATTCTCCAGGCCGTGCCTTCGATCGTTATCGGAATCATCGCCTACGAGTGGGTGGTCAAACCGCTGCATTCTTTCTCGGCTTTCTCCGGCGGCGTCGCTCTCGCCATCATGATGTTGCCCGTCATCGCCAGAACGACGCAGGAGACCCTCAAGCTGATTCCCTATTCCCTGAAGGAGGCGGCGCTGGCCTTGGGTGTCCCGTACTGGAGGACCCTGCTCAAGGTCGTTCTCCCCAGCGCGCTGAGCGGAATCCTGACCGGGATTCTGCTGGGGATCGCCCGAATTGCCGGAGAGACGGCACCCTTGCTCTTCACGGCCTTCGGCAACCCCTTCATGAATTGGAACGTGGCGCGGCCCATCGAATCGCTACCGCTTCTGATCTTCAACTATGCCACGAGTCCCTATCCCCAGTGGCACACGATTGCCTGGGGCGCTTCGCTGGTCCTGGTGATCCTCGTATTGGGCCTGAACCTGATAACTCGAATTGTGACGGCAAGATGGAAAATCCAGTTCTAAGAGTGGAAGACTTTTCCGCCTCGTTTGGTCAGCATCGCATCCTCTCCGAGGTCAATCTCGAAATCGAAAGGGAGCGGGTCACGGCCATCATGGGGCCTTCGGGCTGCGGAAAGACGACCCTGATCCGCTGCATCAATCGCATGCACGAACTGACTGCGGGAGCCTCGGTAGGGGGCAGAGTCTATTTGAATGGTGAAGATATCTATCGGATGAACTCGATGCTCCTGAGGCGTCGGATCGGAATGGTCTTTCAGCGACCGAATCCGTTTCCGACGATGAGCATTCAGGACAACGTTCTGGCGGGCTACCAGTTGAACGGGATCCGATTGAATCGCGACGAAAAGCGTTCGATCGTCGAGAAGTCGCTACGACGAGCCGCCCTCTGGGATGAGGTCAAGGACGACCTTCCTCGCCGCGGAGTCTTCTTGTCGGGAGGCCAACAGCAGCGATTGTGCATTGCCCGGGCCCTGGCCATGAATCCTGAGATCCTGCTCCTGGATGAGCCGACGTCGGCTCTGGACCCCAAGGCCACGGGTCATATTGAGGAGCTGATCGGGGAGCTCAAGTCGACGGTCACCATCCTGATGGTGACCCATAACATCGCCCAGGCCGCCAGAGTCTCCGACTTCACCGCTTTTCTCTACCTGGGCGAACTCGTGGAGTTCGGCCCCAGCAAGAAGATGTTCACCACGCCGAAGGACCAGCGCACCGAAGAGTATCTGACCGGTCGCTTCGGATAACCTCCTGGCATGTGTTTCTCGATCCGGAGCCGAATGCATGGACAATAGACTTCTCTCAGATCTGGAAGAGTTGAAGGAGAGCTTCCTCACCATGGGCGCTCTCGTTGAGCGCAACCTCAAGGATTCAGTCCTGGCCCTGGTTGGATGTAGTTCGGAGCTGGCGGCGGAAGTGTCGAAGCGAGACGATCAAGTGGATCTGCTGGAGATCCAGATCGACAAGCAGTGTCTCGAATTCGTCGCATTGCGCGGGCCCATGGCCGGTGACTTGAGATTTGTCGCCACTTCGCTGAAGGCCGTCAAGGATCTGGAGCGCATCGGCGATATCGCCAAGCACGTCGCGAAGCTGACCGTCAAGATCCTGAAAGAACCTGGGCCCGTGGAATTGCTCGAGATCCCTCAGATGGCAGAGGCGGCTCAGAAGATGCTCTCTACCGCCATGGAGGCCTTCGTCAATCGAGATGTCGAGCAGGCGCGGCAGGTGATCGAGACCGATGACGTCCTGGACCACCTGCTCAAGGGAATCTTCAAGTCGCTCGTCAACGCCATCGCCGTCGGGGACCTGCAAATCGATCAGGGCTTCCTGCTGCTTTCGATCGCCAAGTACCTGGAGCGAGCCGGCGATCACAGCTGCAACATCTCGAAAATGGTGATCTTCATGGTTGAAGGCAAGGATGTCCGCCATGCCTCGAAGGTCGCGGGAAGCTCCCCTACGACGTAGTCTTCGTGGTGTCGCTGTGGTGGATCGTTTCGCCAGGAACTCACCGCGGCGGCATGACGCCGGAGCCCGACCTTAAGCCAGAGGATTCTGCCACTGAAGCCCGGGAAATCGCGCAAAGTCACCATCCGTCGAACAGAGCAAGAGTCCATGTTCGATGGCAACGGCGGCCAGATGGGCATCGGGTACAAGGTTGGATCGCAGGGGGACTTTGCCGATCAGCCCACCCAGGATCAGCGGATGCTCCGGGGTCGGCTGCGGAATCCAGACCGAAGGGAGATCGAGCCACGCTTCGACCTGTTGCCAGGCTTCGCGGATGGACCGTGGACTCTCAAAGATGCGCGGATTGGAGATCAGACGGACAAAGGCCAGAAGCGATGGCCAAGGCAATCCGACTCGGTCCTTGCCGTTCAGCCTGCCGTCCAGCCACTCACTCGCAGGTTCATGCTGCGGGAAGGCTTCGACATGGGCATAGACCAGCAGGTTGGCATCGACGAGAATCACTTGTAGTCTTCTCCCTCAGCCACCGTCAAGGCTTCCGCGACATCGTCGATCTGACCGAGCTTGCAGCGACCGAGCGACACGGAAGGGGTCCGATAGTCGGAACGAGGTTTGGACGGAGGCGTGCTGAGGCCTCTCCGCAGGAATTCGTTGACCACCTGTTTGAAGCTCTTGCTCCCCTTCCCCATCTCCTTTCTCAGCATGGATGCGACATCGTCGTCCAGAGTGATCGTCGTTCGCATGCATCAAATCATATACTCCTAGATGTCTTGATGCAAAGCACTGTGCGACGCTCAAAAACTTGTGACGATCGGCCATGGCACGTGGCAGTATGGAACCATGTTCAAAGCCGTCAAGAATCCTTTCCTGGTCCCCTACGACGGGTCTTTTCGCGTCAAAGAGGTTTCCACTGAGCCACCGGACAGAGACCGGCACAAGATCCGCAACAAGAAGCGACTGCGGAAGCTCGTTGGGCAGCTCGATCAACTACAACGCGTTCTGTATGCCGACGACAGCTTCGCCGTTCTGTTGATCTTTCAGGCACTCGACGCCGCCGGCAAGGACAGTACGATCCGGGCAGTTCTGCGTGGAGTCAATCCGGCCGGCTGCCAGGTCTTCTCCTTCAAGCAGCCGACTGCGGAGGAACTCGATCACGA
Source organism: Acidobacteriota bacterium (assembly GCA_037388505.1). GTDB lineage: Bacteria > Acidobacteriota > UBA6911 > RPQK01 > JAPXNP01 > JARRKC01. Next base: position 11,391 of record JARRKC010000047.1, read on the forward strand.
CTTTCTGTGGAGGACGCACAGCCATCTTCCCGAGCGGGGGCGGATCGGCGTGTTCAACCGAAGCTACTATGAGGAAGTCCTGGTGGTACGCGTTCACCCTGAGTTCCTCGATCAGCAGAGGCTGGGCATTCGGCCGGGCAGAAAGCGGCTCTGGGAGGAACGTCTCGAGTCAATCCGCAACCACGAACTTCACCTCGCCCGTAATGGCACGATCATTCTCAAATTCTGGCTGAACGTTTCGAGAGAGGAGCAGCGCAAGCGCTTCCTTTCGCGTCTCGAGGAGAAGTCCAAGAACTGGAAGTTCTCCGAATCGGATGTCCAGGAACGGGGCTTCTGGGATCGTTACATGAAGGCCTACGAGGAGGCCCTCAGAGCGACCTCCCGCCCCTGGGCGCCCTGGTATGCCATCCCTGCGGACGACAAGCCCTTCATGCGCACAACCGTCGCGCGAATCGTCGCTCAGAGCCTCCGTCGCCTTCCCTTGAGATTTCCGGATATCGGGGCAGACAAGCTCGCCGAGTTCGAAAGGATCCGGGAACACCTGGAAAGCGAGACTTGAGATTTACGACGCTTGTCTGGATCACAGGCCGTTGCGTCCCGAGCGTTGATCAGGCTGAGCTCCGAAGGTCAGCCGTTGGGGACGGGAGAACCGGGGGACGGGAGAACCGGGGGACGGGAGAACCGGTTCTCCCGTTCTCCCGCCGCCCCGTTCTCTTCAGGACCGCAGATGGTGCGGAGTCGGGAACTTATTCCTCGTACAGCGGCGTGCTCAAATAGCGCTCGCCGTTGCTCGGACAGATGAACACGATCAACTTCCCCGCGTTCTCCGGTCGTCGCGCGACCTGCAGGGCGGACCAGGCGGCCGCACCCGACGAGATGCCGACCATCAAGCCCTCTTCCCGTGCCATCCTCCGTGCCGTCTGAAAGGCATTGTCATTTGAAACCTGGACGACGTCATCAATGATCCCGGTGTTCAGAACGTCGGGAACGAATCCGGCTCCGATACCCTGGATCTTGTGGGGACCGGGTTTACCACCTGAGAGAATCGCCGATGCCTCGGGCTCGACGGCCACAGCCCGAAACGAGGGCTTGCGGGATTTGATCGCCTCGGCAACACCGGTGATGGTCCCTCCGGTTCCTACTCCGGCGACGAAAATGTCCACCTCGCCGTTGGTATCGCGCCAGATCTCCTCGGCGGTAGTTCGACGGTGGACCTCGGGATTTGCCGGATTCTTGAACTGCTGTGGAATCCAGCTGTTGGGGGTCTTTCCCGCAATTTCCTCTGCCTTGGCGATGGCCCCCTTCATGCCCTCGGACCCCGGCGTCAAGACCAGCTCGGCACCAAACCCTTTCAGGAGCTTACGTCGCTCTACACTCATGGTGTCCGGCATCGTCAGGATGAGATGATAGCCCTTGGCTGCAGCGACCATCCCCAGGGCGATCCCGGTGTTGCCGCTGGTCGGTTCCACGATGACGGTTCGGCCAGGCTGGATTTTGCCGTCACGTTCAGCGGCTTCGACCATCGCCAGACCGATCCGGTCCTTCACACTGCCCGCGGGATTGAAAAACTCCAGCTTTGCGACAACGGTCGCCTCCGTATCGTTCAAGCCGTTCAATCGAACGAGCGGCGTGTTGCCGACGAGTTCGTTGATCGATCCGGCAATCTTCTGCCCCGCGGCCTGCCCCACCGTTGTATGCGTGCTCATATTCGACCTGTCCTTTCAGTGAATTCCTATTAATCCCATCGATTTTAAATCTAAACTCAAATTCTATGCTTCCCTTTCCCCGCAAGTCAAGTGAGCGTCCGTGGGCAGCGTCTGTACGCGAACTTCAGTGAGGGACCCCCCACTTCCTGACTTGTCACCCCGCACAAACAGGGATCCCAACTCGGCCAGGACTCCGGGCGATTCGATGTCCCCCGAACGATCAGCCTTCGGCCATTGGACGTCCGTGCAGTCCTGCACTTCGTTCGGGTTCTGTTGCTGCCGTTTTTGCCGCAGGTGGGATAGGCGCAGATCCGAACCCGAACGAAGTGAGGGACCCCTTGCTCGGCCGCCGACTCCCTGACTTATCACCCCAAATCGACCACACCCGGCAGCTCGCCGGATGGGCGGACGATGGATCTTGCCGAACACGACTCGTCTGGGCGACTGCACAACCGTAAAGTACTCACAGACAATTCATGCACTGAACCTACTGAGCTGCACTGAACTGCACGGAATTACGCGGAACTGGACCCAATGGCATGCAATTGCTCGAGACTCCTCGGATCCGCTCGTTCCATCGTGTCTGTCGCGGGCACGGCATAGCGGGTGCTAGTTCGATTGTTCGGAGGAGTTCGAGACCGAATCGCGCTCCAGCCTCAGCCGCTGGGCGGCACGCTGCTGAAGTACGGCGAGATAGTGATCGAGCGCCTTCTCGAGACTGCCGGAATCGACATCGGCCGCCGAAGGGTCCAGCGCAAGCCCGCGCCAGGGGGGCGGACTGCCGTAATCATAGCTACCGAAGACCACGACAGGCGTGCCAAAGGCCCGCGGCGGTCCGCCGGGCACCCGCGGAGGAATCCATGCCTCGGCCCAGGAATAGATCCAGCGAGCATCTTCTCCGAGCAGACGAATACAGCCGAAGCTTTGAGGCCGACCCGGCACTGCATATTGATGGAAGGCGACGCCCATCGAAGTGTGGAGGTTGAAGTACCAGGGCATGATCCAATGAGAGTCGAGGGTGCTCACCTTTCGGCGGGATCTCCAATTGGTGTGGTAGAGACCGGCGGGAGTCTGGTGCTTCCTGGCTCCGGTCGACACCGGTCCCCAACGTACGAGCCGGCCGCTTTCGTACGCTCCGAACGCCTGGACTCGCAGCGATACCAGGATCGCCTTGGGAATATCGGCCAGACACCCCAACTCCATCGGAAAAGGACTATAGGCGGCAAAATCGAAGGGCGGCCGCGGGACGGCAACCTCGACCTTCGGTCGAATGTGGTCAACATCTCTCCGATTGGTCTTCTCGAGAAGCAGGGTGCCTTCCTTGCCGAGCTCCTTGCGGAGGTTCCGGAGGTCGGTCCGGGAGCGGATCCTTCTTGCCGTAAAGCGAGGCGACGGTGCCGACGTACGATCCTGACCGGCGGGAGCCTGAGCCCGCGAGCCGGCACATGACAACAGCAGGAGCAGGAGACCAACGATGGCATGGACTCTCACGTGAACTTTCAGGATAGCAGAGAAGGCTGGGGAATTTGGGGGTCAGCTCCCCTACAGCACGGTCCACACCATCACCAGGACGCCGGCGCCGAGCATGCCGATGAACCCGGCTGCCAACCACAGGGCCAGCTGACGAGTCCCATTGGCGAAGGCCAAGATCCACTTCACGGCCGCATTCGTGATCAGGGCAATCAGCACACTTACAGCCGCAACCTGGATAGTGACCGAACCTCCTCGAACCAGATCGGCCAGCGAAAGCCCGATCGCGCTGACACCCCCCAAACCGGCAAGGGCACTGACGACGTAGATGCCCTGATCGCCGAACCAGGTCGTCGCTGCCTTGGAAACAAAGAAGACCAGGACAAAGAGCACTCCGAATTTCAGCGTCGGCTTGAGCGAGAACGGGTTCTCCAGTACCGGCGCCACCGGTAGCGTATCCCGGCTCCCCGAGCTCGCCCACCATACGATCAGCGACCCGATAAGACCCACGAGAAGCATCAATCCCAGTGGCAGGGCCAACGCGCGACCCAACTGGCGGTCCACCAGCCAGACGAGGAAGAGCATCCTCGGGAATTGGATCGAATTGGCGAGCACGCCGGCAACGGCGCAGATGCGCGAAAGACCGAGCGTCTCTCTGGCCCGCTCGGCCAGGGACAGGGTGACCGCCGTCGTCGAAACGATGCCCCCGAGGACCGATGTGATCAACAACCCGCGCTGATTCCCGAAGACCCGAACCAGGATATAACCGGCATAGCTGATCCCGGAGACCAGGATGATCAGCATCCAGACCTGGGTTGGATTGAAGAAATGAAGCGGGCCGATGTAGCGGTTGGGGAGCAGTGGAAGGACCACGAACACGACCGCCAAAAACTTCAGCGTATCCAGGAACTCCCGCTCGCTGACGCGGTGTCGAACGAACTCGTGCATGACCTTCTTGGAAGTCAGGAGGATCACGAGAACGATTGAGCTGCTGATGGCCAGGAACTCGAAATCACGCAGAAGGTAACCGAGCCAGAAGGTAAACAGGGCCGCCATTTCCGTGGTTAGGCCAAACCCTCCCCTGGGGTCCCTGATATAGCCGACCACCATGAGGACGCTGACGGCAAGAAAGGTGCTGACGGTGAATGCGGGCAGGTTGACCAGGGCGGCAGCAGCGCCCAAGAGAGCGATGATCGGATACGTCCGGACACCGGCCGTTCGGTGTCGGCCTTCTTCCAGGTCCCGGTACCGCTCGGATCCAATCAGCAAACCGATCGCGAGCGCTTCCCCGAAAATCTTGAACGACTCGAGGCCCAATCCCCTCCTCAGGCAGCCTCATCCGAGCCGACTGACACAGCGCGCGTTTCAGGCGCTTCGCCGCGCCTGCCGTTCCTTCAAAAAGTCCTCAATCGTCCGAACGACGGTCGGAAGATAGGTATAGAGAGCGCAGTCACCTTCGTCACGGGGCGGACAGTAGTCCTTGTCCAATCGACCCTGGCAACCGGGGCAGATTTCCCGGTACATCCGTTCGAAGTAGTCCTCCATCCAGGGGCGATGTCCGAGTTGCTGGACGATTCCGACCAGACGGCTCAGATAGATTTCGATCGGACACGTTTCAAAGGCCTGCAGAGTGCAGGAACCATCCAGGGCGAAAGACACGCAGATGGGACATACATTGTCTTTCAGACGGCGCTCCAGCTCGAGGCGCTCGCTCTCACTCAGCGCCGGTTGCTGCTGACACTCTACTTCGACTTCTCGAATTTTCTCCAGCCACTGAGCCGAAGGCCGGACGGGCTGCAAAGTGGCCCGAACCTCCCGCCAGGCCGTTTCGAACGCATCGAGAGGGGCCTCCACGGTCAGCATTTCCTCGAACGGAATGCTGTGACACAAATGGAGGTACAGTGCTTCCGCCTTGAGGTCCTCGGCACGTACACGTTTTTCGCGCGCCGTTTCTGCCTTGTCGCGAACCTTGCGAACCTCCGCAACCAATTGATCACTAACTGTTTGATTTTCTTTCTTGAGCAAATCGAGCTCGGCACGGATCTCCGACATCCGCTTTTGAGCTTGACTCAATGCATCACCGTTACCGGACACTTTACAGTACCTCCTATCATGTCGATTATCGACGATCTTCTGGGGTGATTTCAAATTCCCTCCGGCAAGCTGAGCGGCCCAACGACTGATTTCACCGTCATTTCGAAGTCATTCGAGGCGTCCGATTCCGGGATCGACGTGGACGACTGCTCGAGCTGCTCTTCCTGAGCCCGTTTTCCGGCAGGTGAGACGATCCGATGAAAGGGACCGGCGGCCTCACTTGAACAAACCTGCTCCCCGATACGTTCAAGAAAGCGGGGCGGACCTGCGAAGGATCGATTCTGTTGGGTCCCCGCGCCCTTGGCGATATAGTATTCGGTTGAAACCGCTGAGTGGTTCCACCCTCGACGCCGGTTTGGGGAAGAGGGACTCGGTCAGAGGAATGAAACTCTCTCAAGGCTCCGTCATCGGACATTATGAGGTGACCGGTTCTCTGGGATCTGGAGGCATGGGCGAAGTCTACCGAGCCAGGGATACCAAATTGAAGCGCGAGGTCGCCCTGAAGATCCTTCCGGAGCACGTCTCGAAGAACCCGGATTCACTGACTCGGTTCGAGCGCGAAGCCGTCGTGCTGGCCCAGCTGTCACATCCGAACATCCTGTCCATCCACGATTTCGGTAACTATGACGGCATCCCCGTGGCCATCACGGAACTGCTCGAGGGCCGTACGCTGCGGCAGGCGATCGATGAGGATGGGCTCTCCGTTCGGCGCTCGCTCGAAATCAGCACCGAAATTGCGGAGGGATTGGCCGCGGCACATTCGAAGGGCATCATCCACCGTGACTTGAAGCCGGAGAACGTCTTCATTACCGAGGATGGACAGGTCAAGATCCTGGACTTCGGGTTGGCTCGCGTCGAATCCGCCCAGTCCGAGACGGACGATCCCGACGACGCGATTCCTACCGAGACGGAGCCCAATGTCATCAAGGGAACCATCGGCTACATGGCACCCGAGCAGCTGCGTGGTCACGTCGTCGACGGCCGCAGCGACATCTTCTCGCTCGGCTGTATCCTCTACGAGATGCTGACCGGCCAGCGCGCCTTTGCCCGGGCAACCATGGCCGACACCATGACCGCCATCCTCGCCGAGAGCCCGCCCGATTTCCTGCAGTCGGGCCATCAGGTCCCCCCGGAAGCCGAAAGGGTCACGAGCCACTGCCTGGAGAAGGATCCCCGTCACCGCTATCAATCGGCCAGGGACCTGGCCCTGCACCTGCGTTCTCTGGCCTCGAGCCCCGACATCTCGATCGGCCTCGGGTGGCCGCGAATTCGCCGCCTGCGCGGCATGCGATCTGCCGTGCTGCTGATCGTGGCGCTGCTTGCGGTAGGCGCAGCGGCATGGTTCTACATGCAGCGCCATCGCACCATCGTGACGCAGACACGTCCGTCCGTGGCCATTCTCTACTTCGAGAACAACACCGGTGACGCCTCTCTCGACTGGCTGCGAACCGCCCTGACGAATATGCTCGTCACGGACCTGTCCCAGACCCCACAGATCGAGGTCCTGAGCACCGATCGGCTTTTCCAGATCCTGAAGGAACTCGGGAACCTCGAAGAACCGACCGTATCGTTCGAGTCCGTCCAGCGTTTGGCACGCCGGGCCGGCGTTGCCACGGTGGTTCTGGGTAGTTTCGTCAGAGCCGGCGAGACCTTCCGTCTGAGTACTCGGATTCAGGACGCCGCCACGGGGCGGATTCTGGCCACCGAACGGGTGGAAGGCGTCGGGGAGTCGAGCATTTTTCAGATGGTCGACGACTTGACCCGACGTATCCAGGCTGCGCTGGCCGTCTCCGACTCGGGAGGGAAAGCGAACAGGGGAATCGAGGCGGTCACGACTTCGTCGTTCGAGGCCTATCGATTCTACAGCCAGGCCGATGAACTTCACCTCCAATCCAAGGAACGGGAGGCCATCCCGGTGCTCGAGAAGGCCGTCGAGCTGGATCCCAAGTTCGCCATGGCACTGGCCAAGCTGTCGGTGGCTCACTGGAACCTGGGGCACGTCCAGGAGGCCCATGACTATGCCCGCCGAGCATTGGAGCACGTAGACAGACTCCCGGACAGGGAGCGCTACTACATCGAGGGCCGCTACTACAGCCTGGATCCGGAGACGGTTCCCAGGGCGGTCGAGGCCTACGAGACGGCTATCGCGCTCTTCCCGGACCATATGGCTGCGCGCCACAATCTGGCCAATCTCTATTCGGAGCTCGAGCGCTACGACGATGCGATTACCCAGTATGAAGCTCTGAGGAAGGCCGGATCGACGTTTGCGGGCACTTACACGAACCTCGCCAACGTCTATGCACAAATCGGGCACATCGGCAGAGGCTACCAGGTTCTCGAGGAGTACGTGGAACAATACCCCGACTCGGCCGCCGGACATCGGGATCTGGCGGCATTTCTGATCAGGACGGGAAGGGTTCAAGAGTCCTTCTCTCATCTACAGCGCGCCGAAATCCTCGCGCCGGGCGACCTCGACACCAAGCAGCTGGAGTGGAGTGCGTACATCCTCTCCGGAGACCTGGCGGCGGCCGAGACAACGGCCGAGGCCGTCGCCACTTCCTCAGAGCATTATTGGCGTTCCCGGGCGCTGGACATGCAGTCGACGCTGGCGCTATACCGAGGCCGCCCGAAGGTTGCGCTGGCCTCGCTCACCGAAGCGGAAGGCCTCTTCCCCGAGCCGGACCTGACCAAGGCCAACCTCCTTCTCAGTCACAGTTCCGTCGAGCTTTTCCTGGGGAATGGACAACGGGCCCTGGCGTTGGCCGAACAGGCTTATCGATCGGCTCAGGGCTACCCGCTCGAGACGGAGGTTCTCTCCAACGCGGCTCTCTCGCAGGCTCTGCTGGGACAAACGGAGGATGCCGCCAGCACGTTCGAGGACCTTCGAACGAGATATCAGCGACTTCCCTCCCGTATCGTGGCACGATCCGACAACTTCCTGCTGGGCACGATCGCCCTGCTGGAGAAGCACTATGACGAAGCGGTTGCCCGCTTTGAGGAGGCTTGGGCCACCTACCCGGAAGGCATCAATACCTTCGAGGAAATGCATTACTACGTTACGGCTCTTGCCTACTGGGAGACAGGCCGGCACGACGAGGCGGCACAGTGGTTCTTGAAGCTTCAGGACCACCCGAACGAATGTCTGGCCAACCCGATCGGCCACGTGCGCTCTCTCTACTATCTCGGCCGGTACTACATGGAGAAGGGTGACCGAAGCAAGGGCCGCCCATACCTCACCCGGTTCCTCGATCTGTGGGGCAGCGGCAGTCTCGACCCGCAGTTGGTCGCCGATGCCCGTTCACTGGTGCGAACCTGATACGATGAAAGAAGCCATCCGGCGCCTCCGCGCGGGATTCCGGCTTGCTCAATGGGTGGTGTTCAGGACGCTGGACGGAGCCACGAATCGTCAACCTTCGCAGACAGGGAGATCACCGTGGGAAGAACCAACTCCTTCTCGGCAATCGAGAGAAAGATGAAGGACGCCGAGATCCCCGATCTGGCGATCGAATCGTTTCGTTTCTACTACCGAAAATTGGTGTCGGGCGAAACGGGGATGATGCCCGAGAGCTCGATTCGCCCGGTCGATTCGGTCCCCCACTTCGACGATCTCGGCGAACGGACCTCCGGAGGAGGCACTGATCTGCACAAGAAGACCGTCATGCTCAAACTCAACGGCGGCCTGGGAACGAGCATGGGTCTCAATCGTGCCAAGTCCGTTCTCACCGTGAAGGAGCATCTGAACTTCCTCGATATCATCATTCGTCAAGCGCTCGAACGCGGCTGTCCTCTTCTCTTCATGAACAGTTTCAACACCCGGGAGGATACGGACGAAATCCTGAAACGTTACCCGAAGCTGAGGGGCTCACTTCCTCTGACCTTTCTCCAACACAGAGTGCCCAAGATCGACCGACGGACGCTGGAAGCCGTCGAGTTCCCGAAAGATCCGCAGCTCGAATGGTGTCCGCCGGGCCATGGCGATCTTTACGGTGCGTTGCTCACCAGTCGGGCCCTGGACCAACTCCTGGACGCCGATGTCCGGTATGCCTTCATCTCCAATGCCGACAATTTGGGGGCGACGCTCCACGACGGAATCCTCGGGTACTTCGCAGAGCGAGAACTGGATTTCCTCATGGAAGTGTCCCATCGCACGAGTGCGGACCGCAAGGGTGGGCATCTGGCGCTCCGCCGTGACAGCGATCGATTCGTGCTGCGCGAATCGGCTCAGTGTCCTGAGGACGACCGCGATGCATTTCAGGACATCGATCGATACCGCTTCTTCAACACGAACAACCTTTGGATCAACCTTGACGCGCTGCGCAGGAAGCTCGATCAGGAGAGATTCCTTCGGTTGCCCATGATTCGCAACGCCAAGACAGTCGACCCCCGTGACCCGGATTCGACCCCCGTCTACCAGCTCGAGACCGCCGTAGGCGCTGCTATTGCACTCTTTGAGAATGCAGATGTGATCGAAGTGCCCCGCAACCGTTTTGCGCCGGTGAAGACGTGCGAGGACCTGCTGGTCGTCCGCTCCGACGCCACGGCTCTCACTGACGACTACCGGATCGTCCCGGCTTCGGAACGCTCCGAAGGGCCTCCCGTGCTTTCGCTGGATGAGCGCTACTATCAGCTGATCGATGATCTGGAGAGCCGTTTCCCCGAGGGACCGCCGTCGCTGGTCAAATGCCGCAGCCTCAAGGTCACGGGCGACATCCTCTTCGGTCGGGCCGTCCGACTGGAGGGTGATGTCGAGATCGTCAACCGTTCGGACCGACAGGTCAAGATCGACCAGACGAGGATCGAGGGGCAACGGGTGCTGGGATGAGGGAATGAGAATGGGACAGCCTGGGACCTATGGGACATAGGGGAACGGCGAAGCCAGCCATGCTGGGACTAGATTCCGAAATCCGGGTCCCATGAGCCCCATCGGTCCGATACGTCCCAGGCCGTCCCATGGACCCCACGCTGCGCGATCGTCCTATTCCCGTTACTTCTCCTAATCCTGCCCGGATTGTCCTATAGTAACCGGCAGATGAGTATCCCTTCCCTGTTTGCGCTGGTTGGTTTCTTTTTGGGAATCATCCTGCACGGGGTCCTGCTCGTGACGGTTGTGCGACGTCCCCACAGGACAGCGCTGGAAAGGGGCCTCATTGTTCTGCTGGCCGGCCTGCTGATCTGGTACGGCGGCAACTTCCTTTCCGCCATTCTCGGGCGGATGATCTACGCGAACACCGCGAGGGCGCTGATGGTGACCGACGCGGTTGCCTTCTCCGCCCTGAGCTTTCTGCCGGCTCTTCTCCTGCACACGCACTGGCTCTACTACCGGCGATTCTTCGAACCGACGTCGCTGGAGCAGCGCAGCGTGCGAGTGTTGCTGGTTCTTCTGTACGCAACCACGTTGCTGCTGCCGCTGGCCCTCGGCGAACTCCTGTCCGGTGAGTCCGGTCACTCGCTCGAGAAGCTCGGACCCTTTCGTACCCCTTTTCTGATCCTTCTGGCCATTTCATATATCGGCTCCGCCTGGCTGCAAAGGCAGATCGTGCGGCGATCGACGAAGCCGATCGAAGCCGGTCTGTTTCGCAGACTCTTCCTCCTGTTCCTCGTGATCCCGGTCTTCACCCTGTGGGTGTTCGAGTTTGCGAACCCGGCGGCAGGCTTCTACCCGTATGTGGAAACTCTTGCGCTGCTGGCTTCGGCCTTTCCGGCCTTCCTGGTCGCCTACTACATTTACCGGTACCAGTTCCTGCAGATACGGGTCCACCGCGGTCTCGTCTCCGCCGTCATGGTGCTGCTGTTCATGGTCGTCTATCTGGCGGGCGTTCGCACTCTGGTGCAGTTCCTCCACGAGGCGCTGGGGGCGCCGGCATTCCTGTTGGAGGCGACCTTCCTTTTCAGTCTGCTGCTGGTCTTTCCTCCCATCAGCCGGTGGCTGCAGCATTGGGTATCCCGCAGTTTTTCGGAGGACATCGACCACTTCCGACAGGTCGCTGAAAGGATCCAGTCGGGCTCACCGGGGATCGTCTCGACACGCGATCTGGCCGAAGAGATCGCACAGCTTCTCCAGCAGGAGTATCCCGAATCGGAGGCCGAGATCCACCTGGGACGATTCCAACCTCGCGGGGAGGGAGTCTACGCGCTTGCGGCAGGAGACGAACCGGTCGGCTTCCTCGAGTTCCGGAGCTTCGAAGACAGTTCTCCCGGGCAGCGCGAGGGCCTGCGCGTCTTGCTGGCAGAAATCGGCTCGGCCCTGGAACGCAGCCGGTTGCTGGAGCGTCAGGTCGCTCTCGAGCGGGAAGTCGCCCGCAAGAGCCATCTCGAGGAACTCGGCAGGATGGCCGCCACCATCGCGCACAACGTCAAGAATCCCTTGAGCTCGATCAAGACCCTCCTGCAACTTCAGCGAGAGTCGAAGAACCTCACGCCGGACCAGCAGCGCGAGCTCGGAATGATGCTCGAAGAAGTGAACAGGCTCTCGAAGACCGTCACCAGTCTGCTGCGCTTCTCGAAGCTCGAGTCCGGAGAGGCTCACGAGTTGACCGACATCGCGCTGCGGGTTCTGGTGGAAGCCGTGACGGCCGTCTTTCAAGGCAGTCTCACCGAGCGGCGACTGAAGCTCGACATCGATTTGAGAAACGATCTGCCGCCCGTTCGTGCCAACACCGACGGACTGCGGGATGTGCTGGCGAATCTCCTGGCGAATGCGGTTGAGGCCAGCCCGCCGGGCGGGACCATCAGGATCCGGGCCGAGCGCGAGGGAGATCGGATCGATCTGCTCGTTGAGGACGAGGGGCCCGGAATCCCGGAGGGAATCCTGAATCGCCTCTTTCAACCGTTCGTCACCACGAAGTCGAGTGGCACCGGTCTTGGGCTGGCGATTGCTCGGCGGCGCATGGAGCAGATGTACGGAGACCTCCGAATCGTCGCCCGCAATCCATCGGGGACCCGGGCTATCGTAGGGCTGCAGATCTCATCCAGAATAGAGGACCACGGCCGAGCAAAGGAGAACCCATGATGCCGGAAGGACCCAGGGTCTTGATCGTCGACGACGAGCGAAATGCTCGCTACGGCATGCGTCGAGCGTTGGACGAGAGCATGGACGTGATGGAGGCCGAGACCTTGCAGGAGGGCGTCCGGCTGGTCGATGAGCGTCACCCCGAGATCATTCTGTTGGACTTGAACCTGGCCGGCCAGAGCGGGCTTGACCTTCTGGCCCACACCCGCGAACTGGAGCCAGCGCCTCTCGTCATCATCATTACCGCCCATGGAAATGAGAAGGTCGCAGTCGACGCCATGAAATCGGGCGCCCACGACTACCTGGCCAAACCCTTCGAACTGGACGAGCTGCGTCTGGTCGTACGCAACGCGGCCGAGCGCAACCGCATGCAGGAAGAGATCCGGCAGCTGCGCCGCCGGCTCGACGAGGCCCGCGGATATGGATCACTGGTCGGACGAAGCCAGGCTATGGAACGCATCTACGCGTTGATCGAGAAGGTCGCCGAGACGGACGTCTCCGTTCTCATCACGGGCGAGAGTGGTTCCGGTAAGGAACTGGTAGCACGGGAGATCCACCGCCACAGCCCGCGCGCGAAGGGAGAGCTGGTCCCGGTCAATTGCGCGGCCATTCCGGAGAATCTGATCGAGAGCGAGCTTTTCGGTCACGAAAAGGGCGCATTTACGGGTGCGCTGCAGAGAAGGATCGGGAAGTTCGAACAGGCCCGGGGCGGCACCCTCTTCCTGGATGAGATCGGCGACATGCCGTTGGGCACCCAAGCCAAGATCCTGCGGGCCCTGGAAGAGCGCTCGGTGCAGAGGCTGGGCAGCAATCAAAACATCGACGTGGATGTGCGGATCATCAGCAGGCGAAGAGACGACATCCCCCTGCTCATGCAACACTTTCTCGAGTCCTTCGCACGACGCTACCAGCGCGATGCCATCGCGGTCAGTCCAGACGCTTTGGCTTTGCTCGGCCGATATGACTTCCCCGGGAACGTCCGCCAGCTGCGCAATATCATCGAGCGGCTGGTCGTGCTCTCGGGTGACCGACCCATCGGCCCGAAGGAGTTGCCCGACGAGGTCCGGCTCTTCGATCCCGCAACCGGGCGGAGCACGACGGAGCTCCAGCTCGATCCGTTCCTGACGCTGCCCTACCGTGAAGCCCGCGAGAGCTTCGAGCGTCACTACCTGCTGCGCAAGCTGTCCGAGCACGACCAGAACATCACGCACACCGCCGCCGCCATCGGCATCCATCGCCAGAGCCTCCAGCAGAAGATCCGCGACCTCGACCTCAAGCCTTTTCTGGACGCGGATCACGCTCCGGACAACACGGCGTAGGGAGATGTGCGAAAGTTGTGCACAACTGCCACCGACCTGGTGTATAAGGTGTGCATTATCGGAGGACTATTGGTGACCTTGTCCGGCCCGAGCGGCAGACTTCCCTGCCGGACGCGGTGGTGTTTTCTCTTGGATTAGTCCTGCAATGCCCGTCCCGGGAACGATCGTCAAAAGGAGAGAGTCCATGAAAAGAAATCTGCTCGTCTCACTCATATGTGCGAGTTTGATCTGTGTTGTCGCGTTCGCCCAGAACCCCGGCGACCAGCCCACGGCCGGCTACACAAATTCCCGAAGCTACCTCAATTCCGACGCCGGCAACTTCAAGGCGCCGTTTCAGCTGAATGAAACCCTGAACTTGCCCGAAGGAACATCTGCTGAAACTCTGTCTGTTTTCGAACAATATATCCTGGTGGGACAGGGAGGAGAGCCGGGAAGCTATTTGCTCCTGAACAGATCGACCGGCACACTGCGCTGGAGCAACGCGCTCGTATCCAGTCCCTCACCCCTGAACTATGCTCCAGCCTTCAACAATGACATCGTCCTTCTGGGCGGCTCGACGACCACCTCGGTGGCGGCGGTGCAGGCCTCGACCGGGGATACCCTTTGGACCGCCGATCGCGTCGGCGCCTCGGACGGGCATTTTCCCATCCTGACCAACGATCTCGCTCTTTACGAAGGGCGCTTCGGAGTGGTGGCGGCACGGCCGAGCGACGGCATGGTCATCTGGCAGAATCCCTCGACGGCCGCGATCGGCAGTGTCGAGGTCGCCAAGGCTCCTCTGTCCGTTTACGGCAGCCGTGTCTATGGGATCGCCGCCAACGGGAACCTGTTCGCCTTGGATCTGCTGACGGGCGAGGCTATCTGGTCGGCTCCCATGATCGGAGCGGATGGTTCGAACGTCATTGCCACCCGCAAGTACGTCTATGTGAATGATCCCTCCACCGGCACGGTCAACGCGATTCGGACCAGCAACGGTTCGACCGC
>JARRKC010000048.1:0-24252 GCA_037388505.1 Acidobacteriota bacterium
ACGGGCCGACCGCGTCGCCGGTGAGGTGGGGATGCCCACGTCGCTGACCGTCACGTTGCTCTCGTCCAGCTTGAAGACGCCCGTAGAGTAAGGCGTGATGCCGTAGTTGAGATTGGCCGTCGCGTAGCCGACCTGGGCCGTCGCGGGAGCTGCACTGAGAACCGAAGTCGCGCCCTGGCTCTGCACGGAGAGGAGCGAATTGGCCCCCGCGCTCGTGCTGAGATTGTCGACCCGCACGACCAGAGTGTCGCTGCCGACGGCGGCATCCGGTTTGTGGTCCAGATTCAGATCGGCCACCACCAGGGCAGTCGGAGCGGGACCGATATCGCCGGCCAGAGATTGCTGGAAGGTACCGTCCCCGTTGCCCGGATAGGTGAGCAGGGCCTGATCGCCGTTGCTGGCGACCACGACGTCCAGGTTTCCGTCCTGGTTGGAATCCGTCACGGCCAGCCCTCCCACCCCGAAGAAGGTGTAGCTGTCGCGAGGAACCAGCCGGACGGGGGCTTGAAACGTCCCGTCGCCGTTGCCCACAAAGAGCGACAAATTGAAGGTGAACTCAGGGTCCTCGTCGTCGGCCACCAGATCCGGCTTGCCGTCGTTGTTCAGATCTCCGGCAGCGATATGGCTCAGCATGGCATTGCCAAAAACCGAAACGGGAGCGTCGAAGGTCCCGTCACCGTGGCCCATCAACACCGACAGGCCTCCGTCGAGATTGCCGTAGACACCCTGGATGGCCACGGCCAGATCCTCATGCCCATCACCGTTGAGATCACTCAATGCCAAGCTCTGTGGACTCGTGCCGACGGCGATGTCGACACCGTCCTGGAACGTCCCGTCCCCGTTTCCGGCGTAGACTTTCACGTTGCCTCCGTCGGGATCGACCTCCAGCAGATCCGCCAGGCCGTCTTCGTTCACATCGACGTTGTAGAGCGGTCCGCTCGTGTAGTCGGTCGACGCAATCGCAATGGACTGTCCGTCACGAAACGTCCCGTCTCCGTTCCCCAGGAGAATCAAGATGCCGGGGTGGGCGGAGTTGCCGGTATCGTCGATGGCGCGCACCAGGGCCAGATCCGCCTTGCCGTCCTGATCAAAGTCGCCGGCAGCCACAAAGTCCCCCCGGTGGCCGAGATCCACCGGATCCGCCAGCGTACCGTTCGCCAGACCGGGCATCAGGACCACGTCCTTGTAGGGAGCCCCCACGGCGAGGTCGGGCAGGCCGTCGCCGGTGAAATCGGCAGCGGCCAGGGACGCGGCTCCGCTGTTGCCGTTACTGTCTTGGGCCATGAAACCGCGAGCGGCCAGGAACGTGCCGTCGCCGTTGCCGAACAGGGCCGAGGCATGGTCGGCCTCTATGTTGGAGACCAGTAGATCCGGGAAGCCGTCACCGTTGAGATCCAGCACACTGAGTTTGTCGGGAGTATCGTTGACGGCATAGAAATCGGGGTCCTGGAAGGTCCCATCGCCTTCGTTCAACAACGCGGCCACCGAGTTGTCGGCATTGGTCGTGACCAGATCCAAATGCCCGTCCTGGTCGAGATCGGCGGCCTGGATCTGCCAGATGGAGCCATTGGAGGCGAAGTGGAATTGTTGGGACGCCTGAAAGTCTCCCGTGCCGTCGCCAAACAGGACCGAGACGACCGAGTATCCGCCGTCGGCGATGTCGAGGTGGCCGTCCCCATTGACATCGGCCAGCGCCAGCGACACGGCCGGCGGCGCCGAAAGCTCCTGCGGAGCCTGAAACGTACCGTCCCCGTTGCCAAGGAGGATCTGAAGAGTGGCCAAATCGAAAGATCCCTGGACGAGGTCGTCATATCCATCTTCGTTAACGTCTCCTGCGGCCACGATCGCGGTCCTGTCGGTGCTCACCTGGGACGCCGGCTGAAAGGTACCGTCCCCGTTGCCGAGCAATAGAGAAATGCCTCCCTCGTTGGGGTTGAGGCCCAGATCGGATGTGACGAGATCGGGCACCTGGTCGCCGTTGAAATCACCAACCCGGACGGCCTCGGGATTGGAACCCACGTCGTAATTCGTGGCCTGCCCGAAGGTCCCGTCGGATTGGCCCAGGATGATCGACACATTGTTGGAATCCTCGTTGGCCACGGCCAGATCGGGCAGACCGTCTCCATTGAAGTCGGAAGTGATGACGTCGATCGGATACTGGCCGGCAGCAACACTCTGGGCCGATGCGTTCAGCTCGAGACCACCCAGGACCGTGTCCAGGTCCTTGGGCACAGGCACTCCGGAAACGCCCAGCACCAGACCGGGCTGATCCTGGGCATAGCTGATCGCCATGTTGACCGCTCCGTCTACGGCCTGTTGGATCTGGTCTTGGGACAACACCGCGACACTGACACCGGTTGGCGACAGCCAGACGGCCACGTATCCGGTTCCGGCCTGGTTGAGGGCCGCCATGCCGCCGGTAGCATTCGAGGCCTGTGGGTTGGTCGTCCGTCTCAGAACCATCGGCCGTACCTTGGGTGGGAATGGCGGCGGTCCGTCACAGCTTTCACAGGAAACGGAAAACATCGCGAAGAGAAGTGCTGCAAACAGGCACCGCCGAAACCCCTTATCAGCCCACATATCTCTCAGGCTCATCATATTTCCATCCTATCTTTGCTTTAGATCAGTTCTCTCATCATTCAGGTGACGAATCCCCGCCAAACATCACGGTGCAACGCGAGAACAACAATCCATCCAACGGCCGACGGGGCGGCAGAACCAGCTACAGGAGCGAGAAACCAGCGTGAGCGCATGTTGCCCCATGGATGAGCAACGCTTTGACTGCTGAAGGTAGAGTACCGCAATCGGATTTACGAAGTTGATGCAATCGAGGAACGACTGGGTAGGGCGGCGAGTCGTGGTGGATCCCTCAAACCGGAAGCCTTACGTATCTCCGGCCTGCTCTCTAGCAGTGCCCTTTGCAGCTCACCCTGTTTCGATGGGCACCTCGATCCTCCGTGCGGCCTCGCTCAGGAATGGCAAA
This sequence comes from Acidobacteriota bacterium, assembly GCA_037388505.1. Taxonomy (GTDB): domain Bacteria; phylum Acidobacteriota; class UBA6911; order RPQK01; family JAPXNP01; genus JARRKC01. Next base: position 2,984 of record JARRKC010000048.1, read on the forward strand.
GGACCGAAGTCGAAGCGCAGCGGAGCCGAGCGCAAGCGATCCGTTTCGGATTTCGTGGCTTGCCCTGGAGGATTGGATCGGGTCGAGACTCGGATGCCGCCGTCCAACCGCGCCTCGGCGGGACCCTGGGCCACTAGAACAGCCTAAATAAGGCACCAGGGTCCCGCGAGAATCGCCAAGACGGCGAATCGGTCCAGCGGGTTCTGCGACGTGCGGAGCAAGAAGTCATCATGACTCGCAATTTCCTGAGCGATCTGACGGGACAATGACCGACCTTCGATAGCCTCCGCCTTGAGCGGTGTGTGCGTTAGGCCGCGCTCTCGTGAAGTTCGCCGAAACAACTCAGAACATATACCGAATACCGCAAATCACCGGGTCTTCTTCATACGCGGCCTTATTATTGATAGCATTCGTCGCGGGCTCGAGCAATGATCTTGATTTACAGCAACGCATAAAGAATTTACCAATTCTGCTAAACTACGACCCATGACTTTGATTGGACCCCCGATGTCCGGTATGCGTCGCGTCGCCCTGATCTATGATGCGACGCGGGCATACGATTTGAAGGTCATGACCGGTGTGGCAACGTACCTGCGGGAAGCGACTCCCTGGAGTGTCTATATCGAGGAAACGGCACTGAAGGAGCAGCGGCTTCCCGACTTGGCCTCCTGGCACGGCGACGGCATCATCGCGAACTTCGACGATCCTCGGGTCGTTCGTGCGGTGCGGGCTTCGAGTCTGCCCACCGTCGCCTTTGGCAGCGGCTACGGCTGGTATGAACCGAAGTTCCGCATCCCCTATATCTTCACCAACAACCGAGCGATTGCCCATTTGGCGGCGGATCATTTCCTGGATCGAGGATTCCGCCAATTTGCCTATTACGGCGAAGTTCGCAGCCGCATCAATGGGTGGTCGGCTGAACGTGAGTCGGCCTTCTCCGAGCGCGTGGCCAAGCGAGGGTACGGGTGCCTGGTCTACCGTGACCGACACCCACGAGGTCGCGGTTGGACGCGCTCGCAGGGTGATCTCAGGAACTGGCTCGTGACGCTCCCCAAGCCGATGGGATTGCTGGCCGAGAATGACCGGCGGGCTCGATTGGTACTCGAAGCCTGCCGGGCTGCGGGGATCCGGGTTCCGGAAGAGGTGGCGGTGATGGGTGTCGACAACGACGAGCTCCTCTGCCAGTTGACGACTCCTTTGCTCAGCAGCGTGGAACAGGGCTCGAAGAGAATCGGATTTGAAGCCGCCGAACTCCTGGATCGACTGATGTCGGGTAGCGGGCAGGATCGACTGAGCCTGGTGATCGACCCGGAAGGGATCGTAGTGCGCGGCTCTACGGACATCCTGGCTGTCGAAGATCCACAAGTCGCTGATGCGCTCCGGTTCATCACCGAAAGCACGTCGGGCACGATCCGGACCGAGGACGTTGCGGCCGCCGTAGGCGTTTCGCGCTCAGGTCTCGATACGCATTTCAAGAGCGCTCTCGGCTTGACCGTCAGCGCCGCGATTCGAAAGCACCAGATGGACCTGACTCTGAAGCTGACCAGCCAGACGACGCTGCCGCTCAAGCAGATCGCCGCCAGGGCCGGCTTCAAGTCCGTGCAGCATATGACCAAACGGTTTCGCGAAACCTTCGGCTACCCCCCGGCTCAGTACCGGAGGAGTGTCAGCCGATACGGGAACCCTTGAATCCCTCGTCTCAGAGTCCCGAGTTGCTCGGGACACTAGCCGATTGTGATCAGATTCGGCGAGAATGACACGTCGGCAGCGCTGTTGGTGACCTTCGTCTTCCACTGGAGGAGGATGGTCCCTGTGCCGCCGGGGCCTGTCAGAGCCGGTCCCGCTACGCCGCCGCCGAGTCCGGGAGAAGTGTTCATACTCCTGACCGTCGAGGTGGTGCCAAAGCCCTCGCCGGGCTGAATGGCATTCGCATCGTTGTTCGACTTGAAGAACTCCAGGGTCCAGCTTGAGGGCAGCACGTAGCCATTGAGGTTCTCGAAGTCGGCAAAACGCTCTGCGATGCGCTGGCGAGTGACTCGCTGCCGGGCGGACTGATCCGGGTCTGAACCGGCGGGTGCCGACTGGACGACTTCATAGGTGCTCAACACGTGGTGGTACGTCTCCGGTTCGAAATAGAGTCTGACCTGGAGGCCGCCACCGCCTTTCCGCATCCGATAGTCCAGCCGATGCAGTTCGCGGCCGTCGACCTTCTGCAACCCCCGGTAGCTCAGCTTGGGCTTGCGATGCTTGACGTCGAGAAGGGACCAGGCCGTCGTCAGTTCACCTCCCAGCAGCCCTTCGGTCAGGAGGACGTCGTAGCCCTCCAGGAAGATCCAAAGCGGATTGACCTGCCCGCCCGAAGTGTAACGCGTGTCCGCCTTTTTGCCATCGGTCAGGTACTCAGTCCCTCCGTACTCACCCGCGGCAAAGCTGAACAGAATGTTGTAGGCTTTGCCTTTTGAGACGATTTGACTCATGCCGTCCGCCGAGAGCGCTCCTCCCGACAGGATCCGGTACACACAGTCGCCCCTGAGGGCAAAAGACTGCCGCGCCTTCAGTCGATCGAGGGGTGCAATCGATTTGAGATGACGTTGGATGAGTTCCTCAGCGGTCAGTTCGTGCTCGGCGCTCGCACGAGAGCCCAGACTGAAGAGCAGCATCAGGCCTAACCCGAAACAGGCCAACAGTGCAAAGCGATCCACGGGTCTTCTCATGGGGCCTCCCCTTTCCCGTTCCAACGACCGCGCACCGGCCGCCGCCAGTATCGTTGGAAACCAAATCGCCCAGTTCGCTTGACGTTCCCCTAGATGTTAAGTCCTACGTCTACACTGATGAAACAAGACGTGTTTCGGTTCAGCGGACGCAAGGGATCTTCCTGGCCGCAGCTGGACGGAGCTCAGAGATTCGCGGTCTATGCTAACGTAACGGGGCATGAGGCCTTACCTTCCCCGCCATCTTCGGTTTCCGGGTCTTGTCCTGTTCCTCTTTCTCGGGCTACTGCAGGCTCCAGCGGTCCGCTGCGCACAACCGGAATCTCCTGTCGTTCGCTTCGTGGACCTTCCTCCCGAGAGCGGAGCCAACGACTTCTATGTAGGCAACCGCCGGCCCCTCATCGCCAACCCCCTTCTGGCATTGCCGATCGGGAGCATCGAACCCCGGGGCTGGATCCGAACGCAGCTGCAGCTCATGGCAGACGGCTTCAGCGGCAACCTGACCGAAGTCAGCCAGTGGTGCAACATCAACGGCAACGCCTGGGTCAGCCCGGTCGGGCGGGGTGAACACGGCTGGGAAGAGGTCCCCTACTGGCTCCGCGGCTTCACGGCCCTTGGATACATCCTCGAGGATCAACGCATCATCGACGAAAGCCGGAAATGGATCGAGGGCGTGATCGAAGGCCAGGGCAAGGACGGCTTCTTCGGCCCACGGGCCAATCTCGAAGAGGCCGCCGTTTCCCATACCACGGACAACGACTTGTGGCCGAACATGATCATGCTCTACGTGCTGCGGACCTACTACGACGCGACCGGTGACAGCCGGGTCCTGTCCTTGATGAAGCGCTACTTCAAATGGCAGACCACGGTTCCGCTGAATGTCTTCGTTCAGGGCACGTGGCAGCACTGGAGAGGGGGCGACAATCTGGACAGCATCTATTGGCTCTACAACCGGACCGGTGAGTCGTGGCTTCTCGACCTGGCACGCATCAACCACGAGCAGACGGCGGATTGGGCCGCTGAGATCCCCACCTGGCACGGCGTCAATCTTGCCCAGGGGTTCCGTGAACCGGCCCAGTACTTCCAGCAATCCCACGATCTTCGTCATCTTCGTGCGACTATCCGCAACTACGACGCCTTCATGGGGATCTACGGACAGGTGCCCGGGGGGCTCTTCGGCGCCGACGAGAATGCCCGCCCGGGCTTCACAGGCCCCCGGCAGGCCGCCGAGACCTGTACGATGGCGGAGTTCATGCACAGCGATGAAATGCTGACCCAGATCACCGGCGATCCAATCTGGGCTGACCGTGCGGAGGAAATCGCCTTCAACTCCTTTCCCGCGTCGATGACGCCCAATCTCAGAGGCCTTCACTATTTGACGGCGCCGAACATGGTCCAGTTGGACCGCCGGAGCAAGAGTCCGCTGCTGGAGAATACGGGTGACACGCTTTCCTACAATCCCTGGCGCTACCGCTGCTGCCAGCACAACGTCGCATTCGGCTGGCCCTATTACGCCGAGAGCTTATGGATGGCGACACGCGGCAACGGCCTGGCCGCCGTGCTCTATGCACCCAGCTCGGTAAGCGCGCAGGTCGGCGACGGGACCCGGGTCCGGATCGAGGAATCCACGGACTATCCCTTCAGGAGCCAAATCGAATTCCGGATCTCCGCCGAGAAGCCGGTTTCGTTTCCGCTCTATCTGCGCATCCCAGAGTGGAGCGATCAGGTCGAGGTCGAGCTGAACGGCCAAAGACTGTCCCCCGGAGACAGTCCCGGTCGATGGCTCGAGCTGAATCGCAGCTGGCAGGCCGGGGATATCGTTCGGCTCCGTTTTCCGATGAAGGTACGCGTCGAGGACCGGACGAAGAACAAAGACTCCATCTCCGTCAGCCGGGGCCCCTTGACCTACTCGCTGAGGATCGAAGAGCGCTGGGAAAAGTATGGCGGTACCGACGAGTGGCCTGCCTACGAGGTCTACCCGGCATCGGCCTGGAACTACGGCTTGATCATCGATCCGGCGCACCCGGAGTCTTCGTTCAAGGTCGTCGAAAAGGAAGGTCCCATCGCCGATCAACCATTCGCGATTGATGCCGCACCCGTCGAACTCCTGGCTCGAGCCAGGAAGATCCCCCAGTGGCATCTCGAATCGAACGGCCTGGTAGGAGCCATCGGTCAGAGTCCGGTTCAATCCGACTCCCCCGTCGAGGAGGTCAGGTTGATTCCCATGGGGGCCGCGCGTCTGAGAGTCTCGGCCTTCCCCAGAATCGCCGGAAAGGGTGAGGCGGGCTATCCGTGGACCGTCCCGGTCAGTCCTCCGGTCGCATCGTTCATGTGGCACGAGGACCAGATCTCGTCCGTCAATGACGGCATCGTCCCCGGCCCCGGGGAGAAAAATGTGCCGCGAATGACCTTCCGTTCACACCTGGGGACCGCCGAATGGATCCAGTACGATTTCCCGCAGATGAGGAAACTCTCCTGGAGTGAGGCCTTCTTCGTCTCTGATGGGGAGGTGCAGCTCCCTCAGAGCTGGCAGATCCTGTGGTCGGACGGCCAGAGCTGGCAACCGGTCGTTTCAGGTGGCGGCTCCCCGATCGAGAAGGATCAGTTCAGCCGGATCACGTTCGAGCCCGTCGAGGTACGGGCGATCCGCATCGTCATCCAGTCCCGCCCCGAAGCGTCGTCGGGTGTCTACGAATGGCGGGTAGGGGAATAAGTTCCGAGTTTCGAGTTCCGAGTTCCGAGAGTTTCGAGTTCCGCGCCGGATAAGCGTCCTCGCTTGTCCAAGTGCCGATCCGATCGGCCAACGGGAAAGCTGAACGGCGCATCGAAGCCTCTTCAGTCGTGAGAGCCGTTGTCAGACTGTTCCTTCGGGGCAGCGGGACAACCGGGGACGGTTGCCCTACTCGGGACCCGGGATTCTTCCGTATAACTCCTCATTCGCTTCACGAACCTTGGTCGGGTCCATCTTGACGACCGCCCGGTCGTAAGTCATCAGTCCGTTTACCTCGACCTCCACGTCCGTTGTCTGGGTGTAGACGGCCGCCGCCAGACCGCGGTCCGCAACGAGCGGCTTCAGTTTTTCCAGAAGTTTCAAGTAGGCGTCCGTCAGCTCCTGCGCATTCTTGAAGCTTCGATAGCCCCAGTTGGCCTCCGATTGCCAGGTGTGACCCTCGAGCGGAAGGCCCAACCCACCGAACTCCCCCAGCACGATGGCCCGATAAGGCTCGATGGCTGGAGCGGCGGGACCCGGATAGGAGTGGATGTCATGCACGTCTCCCACGCCTCGATCGGCCCAGCCGCTGGCATCGTCGACCAATCGGCTGGGGTCGTAGTCCTGGATCCACTTCGTCAGCCGACCGGTGTCGAACTGCCCCCAGCCTTCATTGAAGGGAACCCACATCACGATGCAGGGATGGTTGTAGCGGCTGTCGATCAACTCCTTCAATTCCCTGTCGAAGTGGTAGGCGGACTGGGCGGTCCGGCTGATGTCCGGTTCGTTTGGGCGGATGTACTCGTCTCCACTGGGCATGTCCTGCCACACCAAGATGCCCAGTTTGTCGGCCCAATAGTACCAGCGGTCGGGCTCGATCTTGACATGCTTGCGGATCAAGTTGAACCCGAGCTTCCGGGTCATTTCAATGTCGTATCGGAGCGCTTCGTCGGTCGGAGCGGTGTAGATCCCATCCGGCCAGAACCCTTGATCGAGGGGGCCAAACTGAAACAGCGGCTTACCGTTCAGACAGAGACGTAGAATCCCGTCCCGGTCTTTGCCGAGACTGATTCTCCGCATCCCGAAGTAGCTCTTGACACGGTCGATCGTCCGTCCGTCGCGGAGCAGCGAGATGTTGAGGTCATAGAGGAAGGGGGAATCCGGAGACCAGAGTTTCGGGTGGGCGATCCTCAAGGCCAACTCCTGATCCGTTCGGCCGGAGTCCGATGCCACGACGACGCCGTCGATCGCTTCGGCCTTGACGGTCAGTCTCTCGTCAGGGTAGCTCGTCGAGACGACGAGTCGGAGCATCTCCCCATCGAGATCGGGCGTCGCGCGAATGGACTCGATATAGGTTTCGGGAACGCCCTCGATCCAGACTGTCTGCCAGATTCCGGTCGTCGGCGTGTACCAGATTCCATGGGGATTCCGGACCTGCTTGCCGCGCGGCTGGAAGCCCGCGTCGGTAGGGTCCCAGACGGAAACGAGGACTTCCTGGTCCCGCCCTTCCCGGAGCGCCGCGGTGATATCGCAACTGAAAGGGGTATAGCCCCCCTGATGAGAGCCGACCTTCCTGCCGTTCAGCCAGACCGTAGCAGCCCAGTCGACCGCGCCGAAATGCAGTAGTACGCGGCCTTCCCTCCAGTCCTCGGGCAACTGGAAGATCCTGCGATACCAGAGCGTGTTCTCCGGACCCACCTGACTCATGACACCGGAGAGCGCCGACGTAATGGAGAACGGCACGAGGATCTCGCCGTCGAAATGCGCAGCCGGTGCGGGCACATTGTTGGGACGCACCGCATACTGCCACAGCCCGTTCAGGTTCTCCCATTTCTCACGCACCATCTGTGGCCGCGGGTACTCCGGATGAACGTGGCCAGGTGAGACCTGTGCGGTCCACTGGGTGGCAAGAGGACCCTCCTTTGGCTGCCACGTCTCCTGCTGTGCCCACACCCCGGCGACCGACACGAAGCAAATTACGAAGGCGGCGAACGAGGAACAGATCAAACGATGGCTCATGGGCACGACTCCTGTGTTGTGATGATCCCGGCTTCGCATGCGAGACTACACTGGAGTGCCGCTCAGCGCCAGCACTTGCGTTCGGCGCTTGAATCCGGTGAGGGGGACACGGACGATCACGAATCGACGAGGGCAGACCAATCGAAAACCGGCAATCGAAAACCGAAAATGAGTTTCCGGCTCTCGCCTCCCCTCCGAGGGGGTGGGACGCTGTCTCCGGCCTCCTGTCTCCGGTCTCCTGTATTCTTTCCTCTCTCCATCGGTTGTCGGTTTCGAAGCGCACTCGGTATACTGGAATCGGCGGCATCATGTAAGTCGTTTCTAGACAGCTTCTTCCACTGTTCCGCAAGTCTCAGAGGATGAGACCTCGGGACCGATGGCCGTCGAACGGAGACCCAGCAAACCTACGGGAGGTTCAGATGACCGACTACCACGAACCACCGGAACAAATGCCCGAACAGGATAGGGATTACGTGCGGGCCCTGCGGAGCCTGATCGAGGAGATCGACGCCGTCGACTGGTACCAACAGCGTATCGTGTCCTGCCGAAATGATGAGCTCAAGGCCATCCTGTCCCACAACCGCGATGAGGAAATGGAACACGCTTCGATGGTTTTGGAATGGCTGAGACGAAACATGCCGGGTTGGGATGCTCAGCTTCGTACCTACCTGTTCAGCGAGGGCGATATTCCGACCTTGGAGGACCAATCTGATTCAGGCGGTGCGGAGCCTTTCGAGGAGGGCCTGGGAATTGGCGGACTGAGAAGAGTGCAGGACTAGTCCCGCCTGAGGGCGAGGCCATAAGGAGTCGACGATGAATATCTTGAGAAGAGAACTTGCACCGATCACCGAGGCTGCGTGGAAACTCATCGACCACCGGGCAAAGGAGGTACTTCAGGCTTCTCTGTCCGGACGCCGAATCGTCGATGTGGAAGGTCCGAAAGGATGGGAGTTTTCGGGAGTTCCCCTGGGGCGCCTCGAGAGTACTCACGAAACGCCGATGGGAGAGGTCGGATTCGGCGTCCGCGCCGTTCAACCGCTCGTGGAGTCCCGTATCATCTTCGAGCTCGACATCTGGGAGTTGGACAATGCCTCCCGCGGCGACGAGGCAATCGACCTGGCTTCGCTGGAGGAGTCCGCCCGGAAGATCGCCATGTTCGAAGAACAGGCCATCTACCACGGCTTCGCCAAAGGGCGCATCAAAGGTCTTCGTGAGTGCAGCCAGCATGAGCATCTGAGCTTCTCCGGTGATCCTTCGCATCTGCTCGAATCCGTCGCCGCTGGAATCACCGAATTCGCTCGCAGCGGTGTGGACGGGCCCTACGTCCTGGTCGCCGGTTCCAAGCTCTGGCAGGGTGTCAGCGAGCATAACCAGTGCTACCCGCTCAAGACACATCTCGAACGTGTGCTCGGAAATCCCATCATCCTCAGTCCCTTCCTTCAGGAAACCGTGCTCGTCTCCCTGCGCGGCGGGGACCTGAAGCTGACTCTCGGGCAGGATTTCGCGATCGGCTACCACTCCCACGACACCCAGAGGGTGCAACTCTACTTCACCGAGAGTTTCACCTTCCGGGTTCTCGACGGAACGGCCGTCATTCCGATCACATGGGAGTCGGAGTAGGCCGTACCCGTCACTCGGCTGCTTTGAAGCCTTGTTGCGAAAGTGATAGAATATCTTCAGTCGATATTACAGCTATGTTAAGTGAAAACCACTGACACGGCTGTGTAGGTGTCGGCAAATGACCAACCTGAAAGACTCGATCTCTCGTGTCTTCCGGTCATGGGAGATCGGAAAGGAGAGATCATCATGAGAAATCTCTCGACTGAAGAATTAAGAGATATGAGAGAGCGCAACGAGGATTTTCTGCTCATCAACGTGCTGAGCGAAGACAGCTTCGATGAGGGGCATATCCCGGGCTCCATAAACATCCCTCTCGAACGAAAGGACTTCCTGAGACAGGTTCGTCAACGTGCGGGCAGCAAGAACAAGGAAATCGTCGTCTACTGCTCGGATCGAGACTGTACTGCGTCACCGACTGCCTGGAAGAAGCTCGAAGCAGACGGCTTCAGGAATGTCTACCGGTATGAGGGTGGAATGAAGGGTTGGCGCGAGGCAAAGCTGCCGGTACAGCAGGCGGCTCATTCTTCCCGTTGATCCTTACGCTTGATCGCGCGGAAGTGAGGGCGCGAGCGGGCGCTTTAAGGCGCCTGCCGTAATCTGCTTCCGCCGTTGTGCCCGTCGCGGTGAGCCCCCGGTCGTGCGACCGGAGGTTTCCACTCCAGCGGGCACATCGAGCGTCGAATCGTGATCGATCACTGGGACTTTTTGTTCGGGGCAATGTACAATCAGGGTCCGAAGTGGTCGATGCGTATATCACCGTAATCTTCCTGACCCATCTGGGCGTCGCTGCCGTACTCTTCTTCTTTTACCGGCAGGAGCAGTCCCGATTTGCCTGGGCGTTTTCCGCAGGCTGGCTACTGGAAGGCGTCAGGGCGGCGATGATCCTTTTACTCCATCAGACCGGCTCTCCCCACTGGGCGGAGATCGTGCAGGAGCTCCTGTATCTCCCTGTTACGATTCTGCTCGTCTATTCGATAACCGAGTGGGCCGGCACCAGGCTGTCCCGAGGACTGGTCGTGTCGTACCTCGTGCTCTCGACGATCGGATTCCTGCTGGTCGACCAAGTCCTGGCTCCGCAATGGATTGTCGAATACGGCACGAACCAGGGATTCTTCTATCGGCGCCTGGCCCTCGACACCGTGATCTTTCTGCCGGGAGGCCTCGCTCGGGTCTGGCTGAGCTTCTCCTTTTTCAGGATCTGGAAGCGGCTCCTGCTCCCGGGAGCCTTCATTGGAGGGATTTTCTCGCTGCCTCACGCCGTCGGGTCTCTCACCGTGCCGCTCGAGACCTATATGCGAAGCGAGGTCGTCTCCTCCTGGTCGGCGCTCTTCTGGTTCGTCCAGATCCTGGGGTTGTCGATCGGAGCGATCCTTCTGGTCTTGAACAAACAGCACGCCGACCTCGAAGCCGCCCTCGTCAATGTCAAGAAGCTGAGCGGCCTGCTGCCGATCTGCTCTTCCTGTAAAAAGGTTCGCGACGACCAGGGATACTGGGATGAGATCGAGTCCTACCTGCTGGACCACTCAGAGGCGACCTTCAGCCACGGCCTTTGCCCTTCCTGCGCTGCGAAGCTCTATCCGGAGCTCGAGGATCAGAGAGTCTCCAGCAGCCTGCGTTGACTCGACGGAAACGGACAGCTTCGGGTTCGAGCTTCCTCTCACACATCCATGTCCATCGGCTTCGTGAACACAACCTTGTCGTCGCCCGGGGCATAGAAATCGGCCAGACGCGCTGCTTCCCGGTACCCGATGCGGGCATAGAAGGCACGAGTGGGGGCATAGTCGGGGCGGCCGGCCGTCTCGACGACGATGATCCTGCCTCCCTGTCGCCGGATGGAATCTTCGGCAAACTCCATCAGACGACGACCGATTCCCTTTCCCTGCTCGAGAGGTGAGACCGCCAGCCAATACAGATCGAAGGTTCCCACGGTGCATGGTGTCTGTCCCCAGCAGACCCAGCCGACCGGCAGGTTCTCCAGTTCGAAGGTATAGGACTGGTAGTGTCCGTCGCTCGCCTCCGCCGCGGCTTCATCGAGGACCTCGGCGGCCGTCGCGACCTCATCCGGCCTGAAGTAGCCGGTCGCCGAAAGCAGCGAGAGAATCGGCTCCCGATCCGCGGCCAGAGTCCTGCGAATCCGAGAGCGATCGTCTCGCTGTTCCCGTCCGGCGGTCGAAAGTCGAGCGGGTCTCCGCGTCGACCCATTTTCGAGCAGGATGCTGAGGAACTGCACATGGTCCATCCCGGCAGCGGAGAGCGCGGCCGCGAATCCTCCGTCCGGGGAGATGTCGGGATTGGCGTTGACCTCGAGAACGTAGGGCAGCCCGTGTGCATCCAGTCTGAGGTCCACACGGGCGTAGTCACGGCAGCCGACCGCGCCCCACGCGGCCAGTGAGATCGACTGAATCTCCTCCGCCAACGGATCCGCGAGGTCCGCCGGGATCTTTCTGACAGTGTTTCGATATTCGAAGGTCTGGGGCAGCCACTTGGCTGCATAGTCGACGATACGGGGTCGATCGGCGGGAAAGTCGACGAACTGGATCTCGGCGGGCGGAAGAACCTCCAGTGCGCTTCCCCGTTGGATGAGTGAGATGTTGAACTCCCTTCCTTCGACGAATTCTTCCACCAGCGCCCCTTGTCCCAAGGATTCATGGATTCTCCGGACCGCGTCCGCCAGCCGCGTCCCGGGTCGATCGACGACCGAGGCGGCATCGATTCCTTCACTTGCGTCTGCGGAAATCGGCTTGACGATAACTGGAAAGTGCAGACCGGGATGAGAGATGACTTCTGTCCCGACGGGCAAGAAGAGCCAGGGGGGCGTGCGAACGCCCTGAGACTCGAGGGCCCATTTCGCCAGGTTCTTGTCGAGCGTCAGTCCGAGACAGTGGGTGTCATTGCCGGTAAACTGCCGGCCCAACGCACGACACACGGTCGGAACCTCACAGGCGCCGGCGGCGCTGCCGTCGAGGTTCTCGACCAGGTTGACGACCAACCATTCCCGTCCCCCTGAAACTGCGCTGACGACCTCTTCCAGGCCGCTGACTCCGACCTTCCGAAACGGAACGTCGAGCTTCTCGAGAGCCTTCTCGACGGCCTTCGCTTCGTCGAGAACCCCCGAATCCGACTCCCGAAAGTGCCGGCCCCCGCCCATCGGCTCGGTGGCCGGCACGTTGAACAGAATCAAAACTTCCGCCGGTCTCAATGAGGACCTCCGTTGCAGCGTTCGAGGGCGCTTTCGATGACGGCCCGGATGATGTCCACATACTCCCATCCATTCTGGCGAGACAGGATCGGCAGATCGGAATAGACAGGGTTCAGGCCCGGCAGAGGGTTCACTTCGACGAAGGACGGGCGCCCTTGTCGATCGAGGCGCAAGTCGACCCGGCCCAGATCACGGCACTCGAGAGCCCGATAGGCTTCGAGAGCGAGCGCCTCGACCTCGTCCCTGAGGCCACCCACTTCGAGGGGCGGATACTGGCACAGCTTCTCCCAGTCCTGCTTGACCTCGAAGGAGTAGTCGGAGGTCCCGGCGGCTTCGTGAATGAAGATCTCCATGGTGCCGATGGCTCGGGCCCTCCGGCCGGTCCCGGCGATCCCGGTGGTGAACTCCCGGCCCGGCAGATACTCCTCCACCAGAACCGGCTGACCTGAACGAGCCAGCAGGACGGCACAAACCCTCGTCAGGCTCGCCATATCGTCGACCCTGGAGGCGGAATCAATCCATTTACCCGTCCCTTCCGCCAGGGGCTTTACGAACAGCGGGAATTCGAGTTCAATCGCGCTGGTCTCCTCGAGAGCGCGGATCACGGCAAATTCGGGAGTCCGCAGCCCGGCATCCCGAACGAGTCGCTTTCCGACGGCCTTGTCCAGGGTCGCCGCACAGACGAGCGGATCGGAAAACGTATAGGGGATGTCGTAGAGTTCGAGCAGTGCCGGCACCTGCGCCTCCCGACTTCTCCCCCTCCTTCCTTCGGCGATGTTGAACACAAGGTCCCAGCGAGATCCGGCGGCGACCCGAGCGCACAAGCGTCGGCCGTGTCCGATGCGTTCGACCTCGTGCCCGAGGGAACGCAACGCGTTGTCGAGCGCGTCGATGGTCGAGACCGAGTCGAACTCCGCCGCCTCTTCCGGCGTCCAGCCTTCGGCCAGATAGTCGTCGCGAAGGTCATAGACCAGACCGATTCTCATTGTTGTTCCGTCCTTCGAAAGCCCGTCTCTCCAATTGACCCGAGCCCCACAGGCTGAGTGGCCTGCAGATCGTCCCCGGAGGCCGGTCAGGCCGACAACGCCTCCGCGAATCCCGAGAAGAAGGCCACCGCACCCCGACGCAGGTTACGCAGGCTATAGCCCCCTTCCTGAACGACCAGAGTCGGATGATTGAGCTCCCCCAGCCGATGTCCGAGCCTCTTCATGGAGGTAGGGGTCAGCATGAAGGCTCCCGTCGGATCCCTCCTCATGGTGTCCAGACCGAGCGAGACGACCAGAAAGTGAGGCCGGAAATCCCGAACGTGCTTGAGCGCCTTTTGCAGTGTCTCGAAGTATTTCTCCTCGCCGGTTCCTTCGGCCAGTGGAAAATTGAAATTGAAGCCCCGCCCATCGTCTTCGCCGGTCTCGTCCGAAAAGCCGGAGAAGTAGGGATAGGCATAGTTGGGGTGCCCGTGGATCGAGAGGGTCAGAACGTCCGCCCGTCTGTAGAAGATGTCCTGCGTGCCGTTTCCGTGGTGAAAATCGAGGTCGATGACGGCAACCGGCCCGATTCGGCTCAGTTCATTCGCCGCTATGGCGGCGTTGTTGAAGTAGCAGAAGCCGCCGAAGACTCTCCGTTCCGCGTGATGCCCCGGCGGCCTGCAAAGGGCGTAGGCCAGACCCGAGCCGTCGCGAAGCAGTCTCTCCATGGCCGTCAGAGAGACATTGACCGAAGCACGCGCGGCCTCGTATGCGTTGCGATCCAATGGCGTAAACGTATCGATGCAATAGTAGCCGGCCCGGATCGCCAACTCCCTGGGCTTGCGCTCGGGCCGCCGGATGGGGAAGACGTAAGGGTACACGGGCCGTTGGTGTTCGAGGGTTTTGCAGACCGCCTTGAGATAAGTCACGAAACTCCCCTCGTGGACCCCTCGAATGGCGGTCTCGCCGTGATTTCGGGCGGACTCCACCGAGAAGAGCTCCGTCGGAAGCAGCGCTTCGACGAGCGCACCCACACGCGCGGGCCTCTCGACGTATCCCCTTTCATGAACATGGTGAAGGCGGTGGCGGTCGTCATAGACCAGAATGAACGGGCGTGCGAGCAGATCGCCGGCGGCTGGAGACGGCTCGACAACACCCCCTCCGTAGCGCGGCTCTCGCAGGCGCACCGGGTCCTCCGTGAAGGACTCCACGACGCGCTCGATGTAGTCCGGCGGCACAAGGTGCGCATACTTGCGCCGCAGGAGCAGACGCACGACACTTCGGGCCTCGGATCGCTTCAGCGGCTCCTTCCGCCCGAGAGGGTCGAAAAGGAGATAGGGCGCCGGGGCATCGTCGATCGGAGTTTCGTATTCGGTTCCCGCGATCGGAAAGACCCCGTGAGCCTCATAGAACGCGAGCCGGGCCTGGTTCTCCTTCAGCTCTTTCTTGTTCTTCACCACGGCCGGATCGTCGGGCAGTACCTCCATGTAGAGCCCCCGCGAGCCCACCGACTTCACGTACTGGCGGGTCGCCTCATAGAGAGCGCTACCGATGCCGCCGCCCCGAATCCTGCGGTCCACGGCAATGAAATCGAGGACCGTGCTGTTGACCTCCGGAAGGTGAAGCAGCAGAGAGAACCCAGTGACCTTCCCGAGGGAGGCTTCGCTGACCAGCAGGAACGTCCGATAGCCGTACTTGAAGGCATGGTCGATCTTGTCGGCCAGCGTCTCCGCATAGTCGGCTACCGAGGGAAAGTTCTCCCGGAAGATCCGCTGAACTTGATCGAGGCGCTGCCGGTCGATCGGCAGCGCCGTGCTATAGACACGACGGATGCGAATCATCGGTCCGTATCCGCCCGGCCGGATCTCGTGCCGGAAAGACGACGGTCCTGCCTCTCCATCCGCTCAGGCTGGAGATGGGTCCGCCTTCCCGTGGCGACCTCCCAGACCCCCCCGGACGATCCGGCGTGAGGCGACCCACGGTCGGACCGATCCGGAGAAGCCGGCTCCGGATAGGAGACGATCATGCCCTCGAAGTTGCGCAGAACCGTGTGACTCGGGCTCATGGAAAGGATGTAGTTCGGCAGAAGCGGGATCTTGCCCCCACCGAGGGGCGCATCCACGACGAACGTCGGAATGGCAAGGCCGCTGATCCGACCACGCAGGTACTCCATGATTTCCAGTCCCCGGGAAATCGGAGTCCGGAAATGTTCGACACCCTGAACGAGATCACACTGGAAGAGGTAGTAGGGTCGCACCCGAGTCCGCAGCAACGCCCGGAACAGCCGCTCCAGTACTTCAGCCGAGTCGTTCACGCCCTTCAAGAGAACCGACTGATTACCCAAAGGAATTCCGGCGTCAGCGAGCTTCAGGCACGCCTCCGTCGATTCCCGAGTCAGCTCTACCGGATGGTTGAAGTGGGTGTTGACGTACACGGGGTGATAGCGTCGCAGCATCTCCACGAGTTCATCGGTAATCCGCATCGGCAGGGTCACAGGAACACGGGTCCCGATACGGATGATCTCCAGAGACGGAATCTCCCGGAGGACGGCAAGGATCTCTTCCAGGACCCCCGTGGCGAGAGTCAAGGGGTCGCCTCCGGAAATGATCACGTCCTTGATCTCGGGATGCTGACGCAAATATCCCGCGACCCGGTCCAGTTCCGCTCGCGTCATCACTCCTTCCCGATGTCCGGTTACCCGCTTTCGAGTACAGTGACGACAGTAGACCGCACAGGCGGACGTGGCGATCAACAGCGCCCGGTCAGGATAGCGATGGACCAGGCCCGGAACGGGCATGTCTTCCTCTTCCGACAAAGGATCCTCGGCTAGAAAGGGCCCGTCGAAGAGCTCGCCGATTTGGGGCACCGCCATCTGGAAAATCGGATCCTCGGAACCCGCAACCTGGATCAGCGAAGCATAGTAAGGCGTGATCGCAAGCGGAAACTGTTCCGATGCCTTGACCAGAGCCTCTGGATTGGGCAGGCCCGGAAAACACTCCAGCAGTTCATCTACCGAGCGGATCCTATGCCGTAGCTGCCAGCGCCAATCAGCCCACTGGGCCTGGAGAAACGGTTCTTTCTTGTCGAGGGATAAGAGAGAGCTGGGCGAAGCCGGCTCAGGAGCCGCCGACTTCGAAACGACGGGCAGGGGCGGAGGATGGTCGAGTTCGGCTTCGCTTTCGCGAGCCGGCATCGACGGCGCCACAGCGCTCCTCCTTTCGGTCGTCCGAACATGTTTCATCTTGATGTAGCTCCAACGTTCTCGGAGCCTTCACCCGACGGCCCCAGCGCGTCCCCTGCCGAATCGATTGACACTTGCTGCAGGCTGCAGATGTCACATCTGCTTTGCACTACGCGCATACAGTCGATCCTTGGGGTACAGGAAACAGGGGCGAGTCTCTCTGCCTGGTCAGCCCACCATAAGGTGACGGTTTCAGGCGGGAACACCCCGCCTGAAGAGCACTCGTCAAGCACCATCTACTCGAGCCTCATTAACCGATCGCCGCCATGACCTTCAGGCATCAGGCGAACCTCCGATAACAATAGAGATATGATGCACGATTGGACCGACAAGTAACAGCGAATTTTGAAGATTTTTGACCACGACGAACAGAGCAGATCTCACGTCGCGATCGTCGTGCCCGTCGTAGTCCCCTTTCGGCGTCGTGCCCGTGGTGGTTCCCCTTCGGCGTCGTGCCGTCGTGGTTCCCCTTCGGCGTCGTGCCCGTGGTGGTTCCCCTGCGACGTCGTGCCGTCGTGGTTCCCTTTCGGCGTCGTGCCGTCGTGGTGAGCCCTCGGCGAAACGATCGGGCAGGATCCACCACAGCGACACTATGGTCATGGCGTCGTGCCCGTCGTGGTTCCCTTTCGGCGTCGTGCCCGTGGTGGTTCCCCTGCGGCGTCGTGCCGTCGTGGTTCCCTTTCGGCGTCGTGGTCACCCGCGGATGTGCAGGCTCTCGTTTTCCATCACCCGCCGGAGCTCACGACACACCGTCTCGACCTGCTCCTCGGTCATGATGCTCGAAAACGGCAGTGCGAGCGACGTACCTCCCAGTCGCTCCGCGACGGGGAATGCTCCCTCTTTGAAGCCGAACCGATCTCGATAGTAGGGCTGCAGGTGGATCGGCGTGAAATAGCCCCGGGAGGGTATGCCGCGCTCCGCCAGCGCCAGTTCGACCCTGCGCCGTTCCACCGGGCCGCTCAGGATGACACGAAAGAGAAACCAGGACATCCGAGTCGTCTCAGGAAGGACAGCAGGGTGGCCGATGCCCGGGACCCCTTCGAGGCGCTGTCGGTACCACGCAGCGACTTGGGCGCGCTTTTCCAGAAGCTCATCGAGCCTCTGCAACTGGATCAGACCGAGTGCGGCACTGAGCTCATTCAGACGGTAGTTGTAGCCGAGATGGACGGAGACGGACTCCAACGGGCCGACTCCTCGTCCCTGGTTTCGCAGGGACTCGAAAAGAGCGGCCCATTCCGGGTCCGAAGTGACGACCATCCCTCCCTCGCCCGTCGTCAACTGCTTGTTCGGATAGAAACCGAAGGCGGAGGCATGGCCGAAGCTGCCGACCCGGCGACCGCGATATTCGGAACCGAGAGCCTCACAGGCGTCCTCGATGAGGAGCAGGTCATGCTCGCGGGCGATTTCGAGGAGCGGGTCCATCGAGGCCGGATGACCGAAGAGGTGCACAGGAAGGATCGCTCGTACGGGTCGACCTCTGTCACGCAACTCGCGGACACAATCGACGACCCGATTCGGGTCCAGGTTGCCGGTCGAGGATTCCACGTCGAGAAAGACGGGCCGTGCACCCACGTATAGCATGGCGTTGGCGGAGCTGACGAAAGAGAGCGGGGTCGTGACGACCAGATCCCCTTCTCCGATACCGCCCGCCAGCAGGCTGAGGTGCAGAGCCGCCGTTCCGCTGGAGACTCCGACTGCAAAGGCCGCTCCTACGTACCGGGCGAAGGCCGTCTCGAATTCCACCAACCGCGGGCCCCAGCTGAGCCTGGGGCTCTTGAGGACCTCGAGCACCGCAGCGATCTCTTCGGGGCCGATGTCGGGAGAGGAGAGGGGAATTCTCGTCATGACTCCTGCGCGACGGGAAACGGCTCGACCACGGGTTCCAGCGGAACCGCAGGTTTGATGAGTAGCCGCTCCCCCAACTCGACCTCCGTCAGGATCTTCACGATCCGCTCCGCAGCGTGTCCGTCTCCATAGGGGTTGACCAGACCCTTCAGCGACAGCCGAAAATCCGATTGCAGGGCCCGTGCGATTCCTTCCAGGATGGCGCCGGTCTCGGAGGTGACGTCGATGATGTTTCGAGCTCGTTCTCTGCCCCGCTGGCGTATACCGACGTTCACCGTCGGCAGGCCGAGCGACGGGGCCTCCATGATTCCACTACTCGAGTTGCCGACCAGGACGCTGACTTCGCGGAGCAGGGCCCAGTACTTCAAATGGGGGAGATTGATGAACAAGTGGGCTCCGGGGTGACGCCGACAGAATCTCCGAGACCGGGCGATCAATGCCCGACTGCCGGCGTCTGCGTTGGGAAAGCAGAAAATGATTTGCTCGTCGAGCCCGGCCAGTGCGGCGTAAAGTGAGTCCGATTCGAAGGTCGTGTCCCGAGCCAGTGTAACCGGATGATAAAGGACCAGGACCGTCGGCAGAGTGAGGTCCACACCCAAATCCTGCTCCACCTCCTGCCGGGACGGAATCTGCCGGCGATAGAGATGGTCGAGCGACGGCGCTCCCACGCGATGGACGCGCCATGCTTCCTCACCCATTGCCAGTACCCGGCGCCGCGACGTCTCGGTCGGAGTCAGATGGATGTGACTCAACTTGGTGAGAGCGTTGCGGACGGCCTCGTCGATGGCGCCCTCGCTGACTTCCCCGCCTTCGATGTGGACGATCGGGATGCGCAAAGCCAGGGCGGTCGAGGCCGGAGCCAGCATCTCGTATCGATCTGCAATGAGCACCAGCAGATCCGGGCGAATCCGGTCCAGCGATTCGGCCAGACTCAGGGTAGCCAGACCGATGGTTTTGGCCATGCCGACGTCGGTGTCCGAGCTGAGCAGACACTCGATTCGATCGGTGATCGGAAATCCGTCGCGTTCGATTTCATCAACCGTCCTGCCGAACTCAGGGGAAAGATGGGAGCCGAGGACGATCAGAGAAAGATCGAGCTCCGGCGCCTGCATCACCTCTTTCATGGGCCAGTAGAGATGTCCGTAATCGGCTCTGGAAGTGGTGACGAAACTGATCCGACGCGGTCTGCCGCTCATGCCGCATGCAGTATATCCGGGTTGGCACGGCTACTGCGAATCTCGCGAGACGGGCTTCGCATTCCCCGCTCGGGTGTGGGCTGCGACGAACACGGATGGCGCTCCGGGCGCCCACAAGTCGCCCAGCCTGTGTGCTAACGTGTGCGGAAGGGATGTTGGGCTCAATCGACGGGTTCTATGACGACCTCGCACCTTACTTTCGTGAATACGCCGAGCGGCGCAGTGCATATCTCCGGCGCATCGACCAACTGGTCGCCCCGTGGCTGACCGGGACCAGCCTGCTCGATGTGGGCGCCGGGGACGGAGTCCGGGCAAAGCGACTGGCCAACGGGGCCTCCCTCGAGCGGCTGGTCATGGTCGAACCAAGCCACGCCATGGCGGCCCTGTGCCGGAAGCTGTGTCCTCGCGTTCTCACGGTACCCGTCGAGGAACTCGAGCTTCCCGATCAGACCTTCGACAACGTGATCTGCTTGTGGAATGTGATCGGGCACGTTCGGGGATTCGAGACACGAGTCGACGCGCTTCGCAGGATGGCCTCCCTGCTGGCCGACGGTGGATCGCTGCATCTCGACGTCCACAATCGCTACAACGCCCGGGCCTACGGCTGGAAGACGGTGGCAGGCAACGTCCTCCGGGACCTTGCCCATCCCCGTCGCGAAAACGGCGAACGAAAGTTCGAACTGGTGTTCGAAGGCCGTCGTCTGCAGGGTCAGGGCTATCTGTTCAACCCATCGGAGATCGCCCGAACCATCGAGGCGGCCGGACTCCGGATACTCCAGCGGGAAATCGTCGACTACAACGACGGCGCCTCGCATCGAAGCCCGTTCATGGGACAGCTCTATTTTCGGTTGGCCTCATGAAACAGCATGGGTGTATGGTAGGGTTCTAAAGCTGTCCCACCCAGACATCAAAACGGGGTTCGAGAGCGCAGTGGCAGAGGGACGCATGGACGCTGGGTGCACGGCTTGGTTCTCCGCCCCACGAATGACAGTCGACGATGGATTCAGGAAAAGTTTCGCGCAGGGATGTCATTCGTCATGCCTGGAGTACGGCAGTCGGCTTGGCGGTCATTTCCGGGGCTCGACTTTCCGCCGCCAGTCTGGACATCCGCAATCACTACAGTCCCCGAAACCGTGTCCGTCCCAAGCGGCCTTACACCTGGTACATCGTCCTGCACACGACCGAAGGGGGAGAGACCGGTTCGCTCAGAAAGGTCTGGCGCCGCGGGGAGACCCACTATTTCGTGACGAAGAATGGCCGCGTCTATCGGGTCGTCGACAAGTCCAAGATCGCCACCCACGCCGGCAGAAGCATGTGGGACGGTCACGGACCGATCGACAACTACTCGATCGGCATCGAGGTCGTCGGCTACCACGATCGTGACATTACGGACGCCCAGTACCGGGCGGTCCGGGAACTTCTTCGCCAGTTGCAGAGCCTGTACAAGATCCCGGACAAGAACGTCCTGACGCACTCCATGGTCGCCTACGGCCGACCGAACCGTTTCTATCCGTTCAACCACCGGGGACGCAAGCGCTGCGGAATGATCTTCGCCCGCCCGGACGTCCGCAAAAGGCTCGGACTGAGCGCCAGCCCGAAATCGGATCCGGATGTCCGAGCCGGGAGGCTCAAGATCGCCGACCTGGCCCTGCAGCAGTACCTCTATCAGGCCCGTTCCGAAGCGGCACCGGGGACAGCGACGCAGGTGGCTGATTCAGGCGCTCCGTCCGGCTCCGACGACAACGTCATCACGGCACGACGCA
>JARRKC010000049.1:0-35197 GCA_037388505.1 Acidobacteriota bacterium
GCGACGATCCTCCCGATGCAGGGGTCCTTCTACTTCACCCCCGAAAAGGAGGTGGAGCGTCAGAAGGTCAACCAGTGGATCCGCACCAGTGGGAAGTTCGATGCCGTCCTCGACTTCGATGCGGTCTCTCTCGACCCGGAGAAACCGACGTTCCTTTCTACCAAAGTCGACTGCGGCGACCACCTCCACCTGAACGACACGGGCTACGAGCTCCTGGCCGGCTCGATCGATCTGAAACTGTTCCGGAGCAAGTAGGCCTGCGGGCAACGGCAAGTCAGAGCGCGAATGTAATGAGCGACCCCCGGTACACTCCTCGATCCCCTGCCTGGTGGCTCCCCGGAACAGGCCACGATTCTGGAAATGCGGGTCAACCGTTATCCGATCACCTTCCTGGTCATCGTGTACCAAAATGAAGTGTCAGGTGGAGAGATAGGGGTCCTTCAATGGATACGAGAGAAAAGGTCGAAGCTCTGCTCATGGCGATTGGGCTCGCCTATGACGAAACATCGTGGCACGGCCCCAATCTCCGCGGGTCACTCCGAGGTGTCGATCCGGAGGCCGCGTCCTGGCGACCGGATCCAGAGAGGCATAACATCTGGGAAATCGCCGTTCATGCCGCCTACTGGAAATATGCAGCGCGACGACGACTGGCTCGGGAAAAGCGAGGCGCCTTTCCCCTCGGCGGACGCAACTGGTTCGAGCGACCCAAAGAACGCAGCCTCGCAGCCTGGAAATCAGACATGGAGATCCTGGAGGATCAACATCGCAACCTCGTCAGGGTCGTCGAGCAGCTGACCGACAAGGACCTGGCGGCCGAGGTGGGAAAGAACCTTCAGGCCCAGCAGCTGATCCAGGGCGTGGCCTTTCACGATGTCTATCACGCCGGCCAGATTCGACTATTGAGAAGGCTCCGATCCGGCCAATCTGAGACGTAGCACAACACGTGGCCGACTCCGAGCGTCACTCGACCGCCGGGGCTTCCGACCCTCGGGGACGAGACCCGAAAAGGCCCAGATCGATCGAATCAGCCAAGATCCCATATCCCGTTCCGCTGAGGTGGATGTGATCCCCGGAGTCGACATTCGCAGAGAGAAAGGTCGGCCTTTGCGGGTCGCGGGTGGCAGCGTCGAAGTCGAGGACGGCATCGAACTTCCCACTGGTGCGGATCCACTGGTTGACCTTCTGACGCTCCACCTCCTTTTCGGGGGTGAAGTAGAAGGACCCCTGCATCGGGAGGATCGTCGCACCTGGCCGGGATTGGCGTCCCTGCCTCCGTAGGTGCCGATATCGTTGATCCCCTCGAAGAGGATCAGCCAGCGCACACCGCTCTGGGCCAGAACGTCTCGATCCAATCTCGCCAAGGCGTTCGGTCCCCGCCCGTCATTGAGGATGCGGTTTCCACCGATTCCGAGATTGAGCACGCCGACCTGCTCAGTCGTGGAGTCTTTCTGAAGACGCCGAGCCAGATAGTCGGGCCACCGCTGATTCACGTTGCTCTTCGATCCGCTGCCGTCGGTAATGGAATCTCCCAGTGCCGCAACGGCCGCGGCCGAAGCAGGCACCCGGACATCCACTCCGTTGAGCATGTACCAGTGTTCCGTCGGGATCGCGTCGGGCAACTCCGGAGCTGCGACCTGATCACCGGACTGCAGAAAGGAAGTGCAATGGGAAGCGGGATGAACCGTGATGACCTCCGGCACCTGTTGCGCGTAGATCGTGACCGCCAAATCGGAAAGGGGAGCGAGGCGGAACTTCACGGGATCGGACACAACGAGAGCCCCAGCCGGGACGGTGATCGATGCCATGCGACCGAAGGTCAACGGCGTATCGGTTTCCGGGTCGATCGCGCCGCCTTCCACGGAGCGGGCAATGTGCGCCGCAACAATGGTCAGGGGAGTTCGCCCGAAAGCGTTCGAGAAGCGAACACGCAGTTCGGTCCCGCCGATCGACACATGTACGATTTGGCGGAGCGTACTGCCGGCCAACCCGGGAGGAACGGGAGGCATGTCCCGCGCTTCCGCGGCCATAGGAGCTGTTGCCCAGGTCCCCACCCACGCTAGATGGTCTTCACCTGCCGGCAGGCCGGAGCATGCCAGGCTCGCAATGAGCTGAACTCCAACCCATACGGTCAGGAGTCTCTTGAGTCCCACTCTAGTCATGCCTTCCTCTCGTTCCGGATCCAGCCTTGCGGCATGCATCCTCGTTGATTTTGACGTTCTCGATGACCAAGTCCTTGGCGACCTGCACGATATCGGGCGCATCGACACGACGAAACATGCAGCCTTCGAGCGTGACACCCTGGTGTCCCGTCTCCCCTGCCCCGGTCTTCTGGCAGCGCGTGGGCCGGGGGCCCTGCCGCGGCCAATACTCTAAACCCTGGCGCGGGAAAAGACCAAAATCGGGCCCCAAAATCTGGGGTGATGCAGACCACCCCAGGCGGGAGCGACACCGCCGGGCGCTTTGCTTGCTCTTCTCGAGTCAAACTCGTAAACTACAAGCGGTTTCGGGGATGGAGTCCCCCATCGCAACCGCCCGGGTGGGCTGATGACTCCTACCGCAGGGAGAGTGTGGCGGTGGAGCCGTCGGCTTCGGTTCGACCCGTTTCGAGGCGGGATTTTTCCTACAGGAGGAGCAGCGGCCTTCGACAAGGGAGGGTTCGTGTAGAACCTGGGAGGACCTTGCCGATCGGCCGTGTTCCCTCCGCCTGATACAGCCGGCTTCGCCACCTGCCGGATAGTGATTCACATGCTGGAATTCCCTGGACGTGCCTTGATGGCCACCGAGTCCAAGGGGCGGGATCCAAGTAAGGAGAGTGCCAAGATGACAACCACGATCACGAGTCTGAGAGCCATGGAAATCCTGGATTCGAGGGGCAACCCTACAGTGCGGGTCTTCTGCCGGCTCAGCGATGGTACTGAGGCTTCTGCATCCGTGCCGTCGGGTGCGTCGACCGGTGAAAATGAGGCGGTCGAACTGCGCGACGGCGACAAAGCCCGATATGGGGGAAAAGGTGTTCTCCAGGCGGTTAACAATGTCAATGAACTTATCGCTCCCGAGATCATCGGGATGCAGCCTTCTTCACAGGCTGCGATCGATCGGATGATGATCGAATTGGACGGCACGCCCAACAAGGGCAGGCTGGGTGCCAATGCCATCCTCGGCGTCTCCATGGCCGTAGCCAGGGCGTCGGCCAAGTCCGCGCGTTTGCCGCTCTACGAGTATCTGGGAGGGCCCGGTGCAGTTCGGCTGCCCGTTCCCATGATGAACATTCTCAACGGAGGAAAGCACGCCGACAACAGCGTCGATTTTCAGGAATTCATGGTCATGCCGGTCGGGGCTCCCACCTTCGCCGAGGCTCTTCGGTACGGCGCTGAGACCTTCCACGTTCTCAAGAAGATCCTGGCCGGGAAAGGCTATGCCACGAGCGTGGGCGACGAAGGCGGCTTTGCGCCGAATCTCAAGAGCAACGAAGAAGCCTGCGACGTCATTGTCGAGGCCATCGAGGCGGCGGGCTTCTCGCCTGGCGTCGATGTCGCCATCGCTCTCGATCCTGCCGCAAGTTCTTTCTTCGAAGACGACGTCTATGCTCTGACGAAGTCGGGCCAGGGGAGGAAGAGCAGCCAAGAGATGACCCAGCTATACTCCGCGTGGGTCGAGAAGTACCCGATCGTATCCATTGAGGATGGACTCGCGGAAAACGACTGGGAAGGCTTTCGGGCTCACACGGCCTCGCTCGGCGACAGAATCCAGATCGTCGGAGACGATCTCTACGTCACCAACACCCGCTTCGTCCGACGCGGGATCAAGGAACAATCCACCAATGCCGTGCTGATCAAGCTCAACCAGATCGGCACGGTGACCGAGACGATCGAGACCATCGACCTCTGCCGGAAGGCAGGTTGGGGCTACGTGATCTCGCACCGAAGTGGTGAGACGGAAGACGCCTTCATGGCCGATTTTGCCGTCGCCATGGGCGGCGGTCAGATCAAGACCGGCTCGGCCTGCCGCAGCGAGCGCATTGCCAAGTACAACCGCCTGCTGGAGATCGAGGCCGCACTGGACAGGTCCGCCGTGTTTGGGAATCCGTTCGCCGGTTTCTGATCCCCTCGAGTGCGATGGAGTCCGCGACGAATCGCCGACCGAGGCTGATGACTCCTGAATAGTGGAAAGGAGCGAGCTCGATGCTCCAAAAGCTCGTCTGGCTGGCGCTGGCCGGCGCGTGCGGGACGCTTGCCCGCTACGGTCTCGCCGGTGCAGTTCATCGCTGGCTGGGAGGCGTCTTCCCGTGGGGGACCGCATTCGTCAATATCCTGGGGTGTCTCCTGTTTGGTCTCATTTGGGCCGCAATGGGTGAACGGACGATCATCAGCCCGGAGGTCCGAAGTGTCGTTCTGATCGGATTCATGGGTGCATTTACGACCTTCGCCACGTTTGCTGCGGAAACGGGCCAACTGCTCTCCGACGGGGAACTGCTGATCGGGTTCGCCAACATCACCTTTCAGCTGGTCACCGGCCTCGGGGTGTTCTACCTCGGGCTGGCCATTGGACGTACGATTTAGGCAAGGAGCGCGTCATGAGCTTACCCAGAGAGTCCGAACTGCTCCGGATCTTTATTGGAGAGGCCGATCACTACGGACACCGACCCTTGTACGAGGTGATCGTCGAAGAAGCGCGCCGGAGGGGGCTGGCCGGCGCGACGGTCATGCGCGGACTGATGGGATTTGGGAAGGCCAGCCTCATCCACACGGCCAAGATCCTGCGACTCTCCGAGGATCTGCCCCTGGTCATTGAGATCGTGGATACGACCGAACGGATCGAGGCGTTCTTGCCCGACCTCGACCGGATGATCGGCGACGGGTTGGTCACGTTGGAAAAAGTCCGGGTCATCACCTACCGCCATAGCAAAGAGAAGACCGCGGGTGAACTCGGCGCCGGGCAGCCGTCCGAGGGGGACTTCGACCGGGAATGAGGAAGCTGCGAAACCGCACGGCGCGCTTCGTGGACCTCCACGTCTTCACCGGCTCCGTATCTGGCCCGCGCCTGATGTGTCGATGAGCGAGGACAGCATTACTCCTCGGGATCGCGAAGCCGCGAGAAGAGCCCTCGAGGCGGTCGGAGAAATCTGCGAGCGCCGCGGGATCGCGGCACTCCGCCCGTTCCTGACCAGTTGCCGAAACTTCGAGGAAGAGGAAGTTCTCAACATCGCGGTCCTCGGACGGTTCAAGGCCGGCAAGAGTACCTTTCTGAACTGCCTTTTCGGTCGACCGTTGCTCCCCGTAGGCGCCGTTCCCGTCACGACGGCCGTGACCGAGATCCAATACGGACGGCGCGAAAGGGCTGAAGTTCACTTCTCGGACGGACACACCGAGGAGATCTCGCTGGAACGGATCGAAGACTTCATCGCCGAGCGTCGAAATCCGGGCAATTTCAAGAACGTCCGAGCTGTTCGCATCGAACTGCCGTCGTTGGAGCGCTTTCGGCGGGTCCGCTTCGTCGACACCCCGGGCCTCGAGAGCGTTTTGAAACACAATACCGAGGCCGCTCTGGATTGGCTTCCGAACGTGGGACTGGCCCTGGTCGCCGTGGGGGTCGATCCCCCGCTTTCCCGCCACGATATCGAGCTAATCCGCCAGCTCGGCCGCTATACGTCGGACATCGCCCTGATTCTGACCAAAGTCGACCTTCTCGACGCCGGCGAGTTGCTCCACGTCCAGGACTTCATCCGGCAACAACTGGCCCGCTTCTGGAGTGGTGCGATCCCGGTCTTCCCGTATTCGAGCAAGCCGGGATTCGAAGAGATTCGAGCCCTCTTGGACTCGAATCTCCTCTCGCGGGTCTCCTCCAATGTGGAACAGCATCGCACCGATATCCTCGGCCACAAGATTGCGTCTCTGTTGAGCGAGTGTGCCGATTACCTGAACCTCGCCCTGAAGTCCGCAGAGATCGCTGAATCGCAGCGGGCAGCACTTCAAGAGAAACTTCTGGGAGACAGCCGATCCCTCGAGGACACGCGACTGGCCTTGCGGCTGATTGCCCGGCACCTGACCGGAAACGCTCGCTCGACGTTCAAGAAGGTTCTCGCCGACGACGAACTCCCTCTGCGCCGGCGGCTGCTGGACACCCTGGATCGCGACTTTCCGTCCTGGGCAGCGAGTCTCAGCAGTGCGACGAAGCGGTTCGAGGAGTGGCTTCGGAGCCAGATCGGGAGGGACATGTCGGAACTCTCATCAGAACACCGAGATGAGTTCCTGGAACCGGTCCGAGAAGCGGGCCGCCGAATGTCGCAATCGCTGCAGGACTTCCGGAACCGGCTCTCGGAACGCACGTTGGAGACTCTTGGAGTTGCACTGCGAACCACCGAGATGGAACCGGCGATCCGGGAACCGCACGCCCCGGACGTCCGCGTACCGTACATCTTCGATCACCACTGGGAGCTTCTGTCGTTTCTGCTGCCGATGTCGATCATCGGCCGCTGGGTCGAGCGGCATTTCGAAAGGACGGTACAGGATGTCGTCTACATGAACCTGTCCCGACTGACGACCCAGTGGGAGGAAATCGTCAGCGCCGCCATCCTCAGTCTCGAGAGAGAGGCCCGCGAGCGTCTCGACGCCCTGGTCGGAACGGTTGAGAAACTGGTCAACTCGACGTCGGACGAGGTGCCGCAGCTTCGCGAGGACCTTCGCCGCCTGCACGAACTGCGAGCTGAGTTCTCAGTCCCTGAGGATCAACATCCCCACCGATGATCTCAAAATCGTCGAGCCGGGCGAGATCGGCCTCGATACGCGAGCGTTCCTCGGGAGAGACCGCCTGCGTCGTCGTCAAGCGGGCCAACTGTGCTCTGAATCCCAATACAGTCGGACAAACACAGTCCGGGCAGGCGGCTGCAGCGACCTCCCGGCAACGCGCACATATTCACCTCGCATAGAACTCTTTGGCCCAAATCCTCATCTAGGAAAAGTATGACCTTCCGTCACCACCTCCTCGCGATCCTGTCGTTGATAATCCTGAGCGGCTTGTCGCTGGGAGAGGAGTCCGCCGACCCGACCGGAGTCGACCCGAATGAAATCATCCAGCAATTCGCCCGCAAAGAATCTCAGTTCCGGCAGATCTGGTCGCACTACACCTACACCGAGCGCATCCGCTTTCAGGTGATCAATCGAAACGGCGATCCGCAAGAGCAGCGTGACATGACGATCGACGTCTATTTCACGACGGATGGAGAGCGGAAGACCCGTGTCGTTGCGGACCAGGGGGAGATCGTTTCGGTGCAGGTGACGGAACAGGATCTGACCGACGCGACCGGCATGGATCCTTTCGTCCTGACTACGGAGGAGCTGCCCAAGTACAAGATCGAGTATGTCGGGAAAGAGAAAGTCGACGAACTCGAGACCTACGTCTTCGAGGTCGAACCCAAGGAAGTCGATCTCAGGCAGCGCTACTTCAAAGGGCGGATCTGGGTGGACGACATCGACTTCCAGGTCGTCATGGCGCGCGGCAAGATCGTGCCCAACCTGGGCAATAACAAGTTCCCCAAATTTGAAACGGTGCGACAGCAGATCGATGGGAAGTACTGGTTCCCGACCTGGAGCAAGGCCGACGACGTCTTGACCTTCGGCAGCCGCTTCAGCCTGGGCAGCATCTTCGGGAACGGCGGTGGATCCCATCAGCGCGTCCACATCCGTGAGTACGTCAATTACGAGAACTATAAGAAGTTCGAGGTCGGGACCTCGATCCGCTACGGCGATGTCGAGGATCCTGCACCGCGACCATAGAGCCGTTTACCGGCACAGCGATGGGTGCTCCCATCACGCCCGATCCCCTGAGAAGAACCCATTCGTCGTGCGCATTCCCCCTTCCTCGAGACGGACCTCGTCGCGCGGCAGGCGCGAGAGGCGAATCGCGGGACTGTGTGCCATAATCCCTTCTTCGGAGCGGCCGGCATCGCTGCGATTCGGCTGCGGGAGGTACGGTGGAAGGCGGCGAGCGCAAGCCGCGAGCAGATGGTTTACGGGGAGTAGGCGATGGAAGTAGAGGCTGCAATTCGGTCTAGACGAAGCATTCGGAGGTTCAGCGACAAGGATGTTCCCGAGCAGGTGGTGGTCGACATTCTCGACTCCGCACGATGGTCGCCTTCCTGGGCGAACACTCAGCCCTGGAGCGTGTTTGCCGTGACGGGCGAGACCCTCGAGAAGATCAAGACAGCCTATCGGGAGCGGGCGGCAGCCGGCGTCGCACGGCAATTCGAGGTGTCCCGGCCTCTCCCCGACTGGCCACCCGAGATGATCGCGCGCACGCGCCAGCTGATGGCGTCAAGGGCAACAGCGACCGGTCCCTCCGACCGCGGACCGGGCAACCTCGAATTCTTTGCCGCCCCGTGGCTTGTGCTGTTTGCCATCGACGGCAGGCTGCAACCCGAATACGCATGCTTCGACACGGGCCTGCTCGTCCAGACTTTCTGCCTCGCTGCACACGAGAGAGGTCTCGGCACCTGCATCATGGCGATGGCCGTCGGCTATCCGGAGGACCTGCACGCAATCCTGCCGGCCGCGGAGGGCAAGCGTTTCGTTGTGGCGGTGGCCTTGGGCTACCCCGACCTGGAGGCCGCCATCAATCGGTTCGATCGTTCGCGGGCGGAACTGAGCGAAATCGTGTCGTTCGCCGGCTAGCGCGGAAGGGATTCCGGCAAGCTTGCGACAAAGTCACGGATCTCGTCGCGGACCCGACGATAGTGGGACAAAGCCTCTTCTTCGGTCCCGGCATTCCGAGCAAGGCGTGGGGGGTCGTCGAAACCCACATGGACGATTTTCGCTTTACCGGGAAAGATCGGACAGGTCTCATGGGCATTGCTGCAGACTGTCACGACGAAGTCGAAGTCGATGTCGAGCACGTCGTCCACAAGCTTGGAGTGCTGATCGCTGATATCGATTCCGGCCTCCCGCATGACCTGAATCGCGCGCGGGTTCATCCCATGCGTCTCGATGCCCGCCGAGTAGGGCTCGATCTGGTCGCCCTTGAGATGACGGGCCCAACCTTCGGCCATCTGACTGCGGCAGGAGTTCCCGGTGCACAGGAAAAGGACCTTTGTTTTGCTCACTTCAGTGATCTTCCTTCGGGTTCGGCAAGTTCATTCGAGTACCAGCGGCGCTGCAGCCAGAAGGCGACGCTGACCAGACTGATCAGAACCGGCACCTCCACCAAAGGTCCGATGACGGCTGCAAAGGCGGCTCCCGAATTGATCCCAAAGACCGCCACCGCAACGGCGATGGCCAGCTCGAAATTGTTGCTGGCGGCCGTAAACGAGAGCGTCGCGGATTTCGAATAGTCGGCGCCCACCTTCTTTCCCACCCAAAAGCTCACCAGGAACATGACGATGAAGTAGATCAGCAGGGGGACGGCGATGCGCAGGACGTCCAGAGGGATCTGCACGACGAGGCCGCCTTTCAGGCTGAACATCACGACGATGGTAAACAGCAGCGCAATCAGAGTGAGCGGACTGATCCGAGGGATGAAAACCCGGTGATACCAGTCCTTCCCGCGCGCCTTGACCAGGAACAGACGGGTCAGCATCCCCGCGAGAAAAGGGATCCCCAGATAGATGAAGACGCTCTTGGCAATCTGGCCCATGGTGACATCGACGACCACCCCTTTGAGTCCCAGTACCGGAGGCAGCCACGTAATGAAGAACCAGGCATAGACGCTGTAGAAGAGCACCTGGAAAACACTGTTGAAGGCCACCAGACCGGCGCAGTATTCGGTGTCGCCCTTCGCCAGCTCGTTCCAGACGATGACCATCGCAATGCAGCGGGCCAGCCCGATCATGATCAGCCCGACCATGTACTCCGGATATCCCCTCAAGAAGACGACGGCCAACACGAACATGAGAATCGGGCCGATGATCCAATTCTCAATGAGGGATACACCCAGGATTCTTCGATTGCGAAAGACATCGCCCAGCTCCTCGTAGCGTACCTTGGCCAGGGGCGGGTACATCATCAGGATCAGGCCGACGGCGATGGGAATGCTGGTGGTCCCGACCTGGAACCGATTGAGGAAGCCCTCCACACCCGAGACGAAGTAGCCAATGGAGACCCCGGCCGCCATGGCCAGGAAGATCCACAGGGTCAGAAACCGATCAAGAAAGGAAAGGCGTCCGATCATCCGAGGCTTCGGACACTCAACGGGAGTTGGAGAACCTTCCGAATGAGCTCGTTCCACAGCATCCTCGTTCATCACAGAACCTGCCCGTCTCTCGCTTCCTAGCGGGTCACCGGTTTTTTGGCGCGGACGGTTGCGCTCATGAAGCGGCCATCGATGTCCGAGGCGATCTCATCGATGTCCAGCCCCTTCTCGGCCAGGAGCTCTTTGGCGTTCTCCATGCCGTGGATCCGTGTTGGCTCCAGCGAGACCTCCTCGAAACCTGCTCCTTCGAGTCCGGCCCGGTACTCGGCCTCCTCGAGGGCCCCGGCGACACAGCCGATCCAGAGCTCGACGTTGCGCCGGACGACTTCCGGCATTTCTCCCCGCACGACGATGTCGGAGACCGTAAAGCGACCGCCCGGCTTCAGCACGCGGAAGGCTTCTTTGAACACCTGACGCTTGTCCGCAGAGAGATTGATGACGCAGTTGGAGACGATCACATCGACGGAGTCATCCGGAAGCGGAATGTCTTCGATTTCTCCCTTGAGGAACTCGACGTTCGACAGGCCCGCCTTCCGCTGGTTTTCCCGAGCGAGCTCGAGCATCTCCTCGGTCATGTCCAGACCGTAAGCCTTGCCGGTTGAACCGACCTTCCGAGCCGAAAGGAGGACGTCGATCCCGCCTCCCGAGCCGAGATCAAGGACGACTTCGCCCGGTTGGAGTTCGGCGACCGCCGTCGGGTTGCCGCATCCAAGCGACGCCAGGAAGGCCTTCTCCGGGATCTGGCTCTGTTCGGCCGGATCATAAAGGTTCACGCTGATGGGATCACAGTCGGAGCCTTTCCCCCCACAGCAGCAGCCGGAGGCCGGCGAACTGTCGATGACGTTGAGCGCCCTTTGGCCGTACTTGGCGCGGATCTCATTCTTCAAATCGGTCGGTTGACTGCTCATTTCAATTTCCTTTGCTCGTTGGGACGAAGTTCGAAGTGCGAACGGTCAGGGCCGAGACCGCTGCAGCTGACAGAGGGCTTCCGGTTCCAGACCAACGATCTCCTCCAGATGCTTCCGATCGTGGGTAATTTCCATTGCCTCTTCCAGGCTACCGCTGACCCACTCCAGTGCCTGTTTCACCACCGGCGATTTCAGTGCCAGCAAGGTCCGGACACGGCTCTCATCCGCCAGTGCCCGGGCAATGTCCATGAAATCTTGAAGACGATAATTCGCCATATGGGGAAATATACATCTAATCACACGCCGACTTCAACCCGATTATCGCACCACCCCGTAAACCAGCCAGATCGCGATCCCGATCAGCAGGAGGGCGAAGTACTTCTTGAGCTTCGCTTGGCCGGTCTTGACGGCGAAGCGCGGGCCGATCTGAGATCCGATCAGCACACCGCCCGCCAGGACCACCGTGAGCAGCCAGTCAAAATGGCCCCGTAGCACGTGACCCACGAAGCCGGTGAGCGCCGTCACTCCGATCATGAGCGAAGAACTGCCGACCGCGATGCTCATCGGCACTCCGCCCAGGACGACCACCGCCGGCACCTTGATCAGACCGCCGCCGACGCCCAGCATTCCGGCCACGAAGCCGGCCGCGAGCATCACAGGGACCAGAGCCAGCACGTTGATCGCGTAGGGATGAGCGACTCCCGTTCGGTTCCAGAGCCACCAGTGCCTTGGCCCGGCGCTTCCTTCCGCGGTCCTCCTGGGTGGCTTGAACATGTACCAGGCCCCCACCAGAAGCACTGCGGCGAAGCAGACCTTGGCGAAGGCGGGCGGGACGTAGAGGGATAGGTAACCACCCAGGAATGCACCCACGTTGGTGGGCGGTTCGATCAGCAGAACCAGCTTCCAGTCCACCGTCCTGGCCTTGGCAAAGACCAGCATCGACGAGAGGGACACGACCATGATCAGAACCTGGCTGGTCGTCGCTGCGACGTAGATCGGCACGGACAGTGCCAGGAGCATCGGCACGTAGAACGCTCCGCCGCCCTGACCGAACATGGAGAAGACGGCGGAGACGACCAGGAACAGGAAGAACAGCAGAATCAGCGTTTCGACCGGCATGTCATGGCTCCTTCCGAAGTCCCGAGAAACGATCCGACCGATCGTAAGATGCGTCCGCCTGTGACGCGGGCTCTAGTCCCGGTAGCCGGAACAGGGGATGCAGACCAGTCGGCCTTCTTCCGTCACGCGCAGCTTATTCACGAAAGTCAACTCACCGCAGGAGGCACATCGCTTTGCGGTGAAGCTTGCCTTCCCCTTGTGGATTTCCACCTGATGCACGTCTCCGATGTCGAGGAAGGCGTGTTCGTCCACGACGAGAATCCGATCGACAAGCGGATCGGCAATCTCCGGCTCGATGTCCTGAGGAGGAACTCCCGCTTTGCGCTTCTGGACGAAGGGAGAGGCCAGCGCCTTTTCGAAGAAGTCCGGCTTCAACGAGACACGCACGGCCCGGCCGGACTCCTGATCGATCAACGTAAACGCCATCTTGTTGAAGTAGCGCTTCTGGATATTCGATTTCCCATAGGTGCAGCCCGTGGCCGTCATGATGCCGTCGAGGAAGCAACCTGCCGCATGTCCCTTCCCTGTCTCGGAGATGACGAACAACTCCTTGTCCTGCGCCCGGGATACCCCCAGAGCCTTCATCGCCGCCATTGCGGCGCGCAAACCCATCGGCATGGCCGGGCACTTGTGCCCGTGGAAGTTCATGCCGAGTTCGAACAGCTCTTTGAGATCTTTCATGATGTTGACTCCTTATGTCGTCATGAGAAACGAGCGAAGCGGGAACGCCGTGTCAAGCACGGCCGCGCCGCTTCAGCCCAACCTGAACCCTCTAATCAGGAAATACTGCACCTGGATGCGCCATCTGGCGCGGAAACCCGATCGGCCCCTGGCGCGGCTGAAATCGGTGGCGAATCTCAAGGGCACGGCTGCAAAATCGTAGGTCGCGGCAGCCGTCCACTGGCTGACCGAGGAAGCTGTCGCCACGGACACGTTTGGGTTGAAGCACTCATGGCGGAGCGCCAGAATGACGTGACTCACCGGCAGGTAGGCCACTTGCGCGTAGGCGCCCGTCGCCAGGATGTCGCTGCCGAAGGTAGGGTCGAGCCACACTCGGAAAACCTCGCCTTGTGCGCGCAATGGTCCCCATCTGCCCTGAACAAAGACATTTAGTCGCCTGTCCTGTCCTCGGAAGTGGCTTGTTTGACTGCTGTCCAAGCCGGGCAATTGAGGGGCAAAATCCAGATCGGCAGCCCTTCGGTTCGAACCCGCCAATCCCGCTCGCCACGACCACTGCCGTCCTTGGTGGGTCCCCTCCCGTTCGTAACGGACCTGCACCACCTCAAGGGGACCGTTGCCCCGAGATGGGTTGTTGGTTCCCGCTCCCTGAAAGATGCCGAAGGAGAGTCTCCAGCTGCCGGGGTCCCAATTACATTCCAAGCCGCGGTCTCGAGCAAAGCTGCGCCCCAGGTTGCTGTTCACGACGAGACGTTTGGTGACATCGGTGCGCCCGACGAAATCCAGGTTCCAGTCAGGCTGAGAGCGCTCCAGGCCGAAGGGCGGAACGAACTGGCCGGCTTTGAAGGAGAGAACTCGGTTCGCGAGAAAGACAAGGTACGCATCCTGAAGGAAGACGCGATCGTCGGTGACGCTGCGATTATTGGCTTTGTAGATGAACTGCAGGTGGTAGCGAAGCCTGTCGCTGGAGCCGCCTTCGATGATCGCTTTGAAGCGACGCAAAGACAGCTGATCGTCAGCCGAGTCAAGTTCGGTGTACCGAACTTGAGAATAGGAGGTCAGGCTGGGTATGTAGTCTGAATGTTGGTTCGCCCCGCTCGCGAGAAGAGTCCCGAACGAAGGCGCCGCGCAGTGAACTCCGAGGATGCCGACCAGCAGCGAGAGCGAGATTCCCAGGCGTCTCATGCAGGAACCGGCCTTTCGGGACGTTGATCGAGTGAGCTGCACACCTGGGGGCAGCCTATCGACCGTCTGGCCTCGTCAGGAGAATCTTCGCCCATTTCTCCTTCTTGCCGGAAGCTCTCTTCCGGCAAGAGACCGGCCGATCGACTCATGCCTTCACCGCGTCGCTGCAGGCGCGCGCCTTGGCCAGGAGCACAGGCTCGATGCACTCGAACATCTTCAGAACGCAGGGCATGGTCAGCCGGTAGAAAACCTGCACACCGCGCTTCTCGTCTTCGACGATCCCGGCCTCGCGCAGCTGCGCGAGATGGCGAGAGACCGTCGACATATCGGAGCCGACCAGCTCGGCGAGCTCGCACACGCAGTATTGGCGTTCGGCCAGGCGGTCCAACATGAACAGGCGTGCAGGGTGAGCGAGTGCTTTCACCACCCGTGCGCGTTCCTCGTACTTTTGCCTGGTTTTCCTGTCCATATTTGTCTATCTTGCCAAATAGACAAGGACTCTTCAAGACTGTACAAATTGCCGATTGGACCCCGGGAGCACTCCGCTCCGGCCGCTGTCCAGAAGATCGGATCTGCTATGATTGCGCAATCCGATGGAGCACTTCCCGATCCTCCGAGACCTGGTGCTCGTCTATGCGGTCAGCGCGATCGTCGTGTACGTGTTTCACCTGGTCCGCCAGTCGCCGATCATCGGTTTTCTGGTCACCGGCGTGCTGGTGGGGCCAAGCGGGCTGAAACTCGTCTCCGACGTCGCCACCGTGCGGCTGCTCGCGGAAATGGGCGTCATGCTCCTTCTGTTCTCGATCGGGCTGGAGTTCTCGATTCGGAAGCTGGCGCAGGTTCGCAAGGTCGTACTCATCTCGGGCCCCACCCAGATCCTGGTGACGATCGCCATTGTAGTGCTCTCGCTGCGGCTGGCCGGCTTCGACGCCGGGTTTGCGCTGGTTGCCGCTTTCCTGATCGCGCTCAGCAGTACGGCCATGATCGTCAAGATCCTGCTCGATCGGGACGAGGTCGATTCTCTGCATGGTCGAGTCTGTCTGGGCATCCTGATCCTCCAGGACCTGGCGGTCGTGCCCATGATGGTCCTGATTCCACATCTCGGATCGTCGCAGGACAGCTGGAGCGAGATCCTGAAAGCGGTCGGTCTGGCGTTTGCCATTCTCGTTCTGATCTTCCTGGGCGCCCGCTACGCCTTCCCGCGACTGGTCCGGGGCATCGTGAAGACGCGCAGCAAGGAGCTCTTCATCATTGCGGTGCTGGTTGCTTTTCTGGGAATCGCCTGGGTCAGCACCGAGGCGGGATTCTCCCTGGCGCTGGGCGGCTTCCTGGCCGGCTTCATCCTGTCCGCGTCCGAGTACAGCCACCAGATCTTCAGCGAGATCCGTCCCTTGAGGGACAGCCTCAACAGTCTCTTCTTCGTCTCCATCGGCATGCTGGTCGATCCCTCCTTCATTACCGGCCACCTGGGTTTGGTCCTCTCGATCATCGCGCTCGTGATTCTCGGCAAGTTCGTGGTCACGAGCTCCGCCGCCGTCCTGGGGGGATTGTCGATTCCGGTCGCGATCATCACCGGGTTGACCCTCGCGCAGATTGGGGAGTTCTCGTTCATCATCCTGGAACAAGCCTTTCATTTCGGGCTGATCCCCGACGACTGGTATCAGCTCCTGATCACCTGTGCCGTGGCCACCATGATCCTGACTCCGCTGATGGTTGCTTCCAGCCGACGGCTGGCCACGAGCAGGGTCATCGGAGGCTTCGCATCCCAGGGTTCCCGGCAGCGCGCAATCCGGGAGCTCGATCGTGAGGAACCGGGGGCGGCCGATCATGTCATCATTGGTGGCTTCGGGGTCAGCGGACGGAATATTGCGCTTGCGCTCGAGGCTCACAGGATTCGCTACCTGGTGCTCGAGCTCAATCCTGGCGTGGTCAAAGAATGGAAAGAGAAGGGGGTTCCGATCCACTTCGGAGACTGCACCGATGCGCAGATTCTCGAGCATGCCGGGATCTGCCGGGCTCGCGTCGTCGTATTGGCCATTTCGGACGCCTTTGCCCTGCGACGGGCGGTTCCTTTGAGCCGCTCCCTGAATCCGGAGATCATGATTCTGACTCGAGTCAAGCGGCTGTCGGAGATCGACGAACTCTACGATCTGGGTGCCAATGAAGTCGTTCCCGAGGAGTTCGAAGGGTCGATCGAACTGCTGACCCGCATCCTGCGCCTCTTCAACTTCCCCCGCGACCTGATCGCTTCGGAGATCCGCCGAATTCGTGAGACTCGCTATGACGCGTTCCGCGATGCCCACAAGACGATCCCTCGTCTCCGGCTGAGTGAAGAGCTTGACGTCTTCACGGAGACCTTCGCCGTACCGCAAGGCTCACCGCTCGCCGGACTCCAAATCGCCGAAAGCAACCTGCGCCGACACTCCGGCGCGCTGATCCTCGGAATCATCCGGAACAACGTTCCCATCAACAATCCGACGGCGGAGCATGAGATCCATCCTGGGGACAGCCTGGTACTGAGCGGGACCAAGCAGCAGTTGAAAGTTGCGATCAGCTTGATTCGGGGCGATGTTCCCGCCGCCGCCGTCCAGTCACCTCGTCGGTAGATCGAACCTTCTTTCCTCTGCATTGGGTGATCGTCCACCCGATCAGCCAATCCAGTCCGCTGTTCGGAGTGATCCGGAAGGAGTTCCAGGCTTCGGATCCGGAAGTCCTGATCACGCTCACCGCCACCGACGAGACCTTTTCGCAGATGGTCCACGCGCGCACGTCCTACAAGTACACGGACGCTCTGTGGGGAGTTCGCTGTTCGGACATCTTCCTCCCGCCGACGGACGGTCGACCCGCCGTGGACGTTCGAAGACTCAGCGCAGTCGACGAAATCTGAAGTTCAGGGGTGCGTTGCCCAAATGGTCTCGGTCCCGGATTGGTCTGAAGCTCGGCAAGAGTGTGAAGCCTCGGCAACTCGATTCCACGCAAAGCCGCCGGGTACGCAGAGGATTTCTTTGTTTTGGAGCCATTGGCGTCCGTGGCGGCTCTGCGTGAGATCGGATCCGCAAGTCTCGACGGACGAGTACCAAGGTCGAGGCGGGGTCCGAAGGATTTCGGCAACACGCCCCAGGGCGCCTGTCCCAAACCCCGCCGACGCGAAACGTCAGAACGCGAACACCGCGAGCGACCCCGTATGCAGCCGCCGACTCCCTGACACGCCGCCCCGAAAGGACCACGAGCGGCAGGTTGCCGGGTCGACGGAGGGGAGCTTTGCCGGGCAGGATCAGCCCTTGGCGGTTGGGCATCCGCACAGCACTCATCCGCTGCAAGGGCTGCGCGCTTTGCGTATTCGGCATCGGCGGTAAGAGGCATGGACGGACCCCGGTCTCGATCTGCGAGCCTCAGCGGTCGCAGAGAGAAACAGTGTCCCCGACTTCCCCACGCACTGAACTGCCTGGCACTGACCTACACTGTGGCGACCGGCACTGCACGGCAGGCTGCGCGTGCAGTACCACCATTGTCACCATTGTCGACGAAGCCCCAGAAATTCCCAGTGCGACAGCGATTTGCCGAGTCGCAGCAGCCGTAACCAGCGTATATAGTGGCGATTCAGGCACCACCCATCCGTTTGATTTCGCTTGATAGGTGCAGATGGAGATGGCAGTTGGCAGAGCGTGATCACGTTCACTCAAGTCCGGAGCAGTCCAGGGCGACTTTTCTTGCGAGAGACAACGATATCAACCGCGACCTCGGGCTCGGTTCCCGCGTGACCCAGGAGAGCCGGCAAAGGTTCCTCAACGCCGACGGCAGCTTCAACGTGCATCGCGAAGGGCTTTCCTTCCTGCATTCGCTCAACCTTTATCATTGGCTCCTCACGATTCGTTGGACCACGTTCTTTTTCCTCATCGCGCTCTCCTACCTGGCCGCCAACCTCATCTTTGCTTTTGCCTACCTCCTGTGCGGATCTTCAGCTCTGCAGGGCGCGAGCGATCCTTCTCTGGGAGATCGGTTCCTCGAAGCCTTCTTCTTCAGCGTTCAGACGGCCTCCACGATCGGTTACGGCGCCCTTACCCCGCACGGGCTTGCCGCCAACCTGCTGGTCACGTTCGAAGCCCTGATCGGCCTCCTGGGATTCGCCTTGGCGACGGGACTGCTCTTTGCCCGATTCTCCCGGCCGAATGCCAGGATCCTCTACAGCCAAAACGCCATCATCGCCCCCTATCACGGCATCACGGCGCTGGAAGTCCGGATCGTGAACGCCCGCAGCAGCCAACTGGTCAACGTCCGCGCGACGGTGACGCTGAGTCGCATGGAGAACGTCGAAGGGCAAGCGTACCGGAAGTTCTACGACCTGGCACTGGAACGGAGGATGGTCGTCTTCTTTCCCCTGCACTGGGTGATCGTCCACCCGATCAACCCATCCAGTCCGCTATTCGGAGTAACACCGGAGGAGTTCGAGGCTTCGGACCCCGAAGTCCTGATCATGCTCACCGCCATCGACGAGACCTTTTCGCAGACGGTCCATGCGCGCACGTCCTACAAGCATACGGATATTCGGTGGGGAGTTAGGTTCTCGGACATCTTCCTGCCGGCCGCGGATGGTCGAATCGCTGTCGACGTCCGCAGGTTGAGCGAAGTCGACGAAGTCTGAAAAAGGAATAGGCCATCATGTCAAGAATCACCTCGTGTCTCTGGTACGACGGCAACGCCGAAGACGCTGCCAGGTTCTACACATCGGTGTTCCCCGATTCGAAGATCGACGCGACTGCCCGTGTCACCGAATCGGTGGCCAAAGCCGCGCAACTGCCGGAGGGAAGCGTGCTGACCGTGACCTTCCGGCTTGCCGATCATCACTTCATGGGACTCAATGGCGGCCCGCAGTTCAAGTTCACCCCGGCCAACTCTTTCTTTGTCAGTTGCCGGTCGTCTGAGGAGATCGATGGGCTCTGGAGGAAGCTTTCCGAGGATGGTTCCGTGCTGATCCCGATCGACAAATACCCGTGGGCCGAGCGCTATGGCTGGTGCCAGGACAGGTTTGGCCTGACCTGGCAGCTGATCCTGGCTGAAAACGAGAAGAAGGTCGCTCCTGCCTTGCTCTTCGCCGACGATCTCAGCGGCAGAGCCGAAGAGGCGATCAACTTCTACACTTCACGCTTCGGCGATTCGCAGATCCTCCGCATCGAGCGCTACTCCGAGGGGGAGCCGGGCAAAGAGGGATCGGTGAAGTTCGCCAGCTATATTCTCGACGGCCAACAGTTCATCGCCATGGATGCACCCGGCAAGCAAGGCTTCAGCTTTTCACCGGCCGTCTCCTTCATGGTGAACTGCAATGGTCCGGCCGAAGTCGACCGGTTCTGGGGCAACCTGTCCGACGGTGGCGCCGAAGGCCAGTGTGGTTGGCTGACCGACCGCTTCGGTATCGCCTGGCAGATCGTGCCCTCGAGATTCGCGGAACTCATGAAGAGCAAGGACGGCAAGAAGATAGACAACATGATGAAGGCCATGATGCCGATGACGAAGCTCGAGATGGACAAACTGCAGGCGGCCTTCGACGAAGCATAGGGAGTCAGACCTCGTTCACTGGTGGTCAGGCCCACCAAGATCGAGCGGCTCCCTCATCTCGAGGGTTCCCGTAATCAAAGAGCGCTCACGCTGCCGGAAAAGCTCGGGTCGCGGCAGGTTCGATCAGTCCCCAGTGCGAGCCGCAGCCATTCCGTTGACCGGTAGGATGATCGTGAACGTCGTGCCTTTGCCTACCTCGCTGTCGAAGGTCAGCGAACCATGATGCTTGTCGACGACGATACTCCGCGCAATTGCCAGGCCCTGCCCGGTGCCTCGTCCGACTTCCTTCGTGGTGAAAAACGGATCGAAGACACGTTCCTGGATTTCCCGAGGAATGCCGCAGCCGGTATCGCGGATGTCGATCCGCACATGATCGTCCCCGGCGCGCCCCGTGTGCAAGCGAATCCGTCCCATGTTGCCGTTCCGGCCAGGGGAATCCGCGATGGCATGGGCCGCGTTCACGAGCAAATTCAAAAACACCTGATTCAAGTCGCCGACGTAGCAGGCCACCGGCGGCAAGTCGCCGAAATCGGTCTCCACTTCGGCCACATGCTTGTATTCGTTCCGAGCGATCTCCAGCGTGGCCCGCAGGGCATGATTCAAGTCGGCCTGGCTCTTCTCTCCGTGGTCGGGATGACCGAACTGCTTCATCGCGCTCACGATCGTCGAAATGCGCGAGATCCCTTCGCGCGCATCCTGGAGGGCCGCCGGCACCTGCTCCTCGATGAATTTCAGATCGGCCGCTGCCTCCGTCTCCCTGATTTTCCGAGCCACTTCCGGGCTCTCACCCGACGCCGTCAGAACCCCAATCGACGCCCGATACGCAGTCACCATCCGGGACAGACTCTCGAATGCTCCACTGAGGAAAGACAGGTTGTCGCCGATGAACTGGGCCGGCGTGTTGATTTCGTGGGCGATTCCCGCAGCCAATTGACCTACAGCTTCCAGTTTCTGTGCGTGACGCAGCTGCGTCTCCAGACGCTTCCGATCCGTGAGATCCAGGAAAGCTTCGATATGGATCATCTCTTCGTCGCCGACGGTGACCGGAATCTCGGACACCAATACGGAGATCGAGTCGCCTTCGAAGTTCACGACGCAACTCTCCTCGGGGGGTGTCGATCGCCCACTGCTTCTCCGCACGTCCTTGCGGAATCGATCCCAGCGCTGTCCCACGAGGTGAGCCGGTTCGGCAGCCAGGATCTCGGAGGCGACCGCGTTGACTCGGCGAATCGTCTCGTCGGCGCCAACCACAACCAAACCGATGGGTGCCGAGTCGATGAGCTTCTCAGTTGAGGCAAGAGCGGACCGGAGCGCCTTCTCAGCCGCTTTCTCTTTCGAAACGTCCCGGTAGACCAGTACCAATTCCTCGGTCGGGAGTTTGTAGATGAAGTACTCGCGCCACCCTTTGATTCGAGAGTCATGGTAGAAACAGGGCGAGAGGTACACGGGGTTCCCGGATTCATAGACTCTCCGAAGCACATCCAGCAGCCCGACATCTCCGGCAGAAGGCAGTACTTCGGTCAGTTTCCGTCCAATGGTAGTTCGACGTTCCAGACGCTCGATTCGGAGAGACGACGCGTTGATATCTCTGAAGATGAAGCTCTCCCCGCCTTCGACCGCCTCAAAGACCGCGACACCATCGTTCATGCTCGAAAACAGTTCACGGTAGCGGGCTTCGTTCTTCCGAATCTCATCCTGCGCCACCTCGAGCTCCAGAAGTGAGAACTGAAGCGTCGCCATGGCCGTCTCCTTCGAGGCCAGGGACTCGGCAAGGCGCTCGAGCAATACCAAGGAAGCGGAAACCAGTCCCTCCAGCAACGGAATCCCCTCCGCCGAGATGCTCGTCAGCGATTCTCGAGCATCCTGGAGGGATCCGTACGACATGAGGGCGACCGCCTCTTGGAGCCTCTCCAGAACTTCAGCGCTCGCCGATTGGTCGGTCATGAAGGTCGTCCAACCGCGTCTGCGTTCGTCGGACGGAACACGCGAGACATGGAACAGTGTGTCAACATCATCGCTTTGAGCAGGTTGACCAGGGGCATGAACATTCGGACGGTCCTGGCTTCCACGCGCTCCCGGCTGAAGAGAATGAATACCAGGACTGCGCCGCCGAAGATCCCTCCTCCGACCGCGAATACCGATCTCACGTCGTAGTCGGCGACAAATTCCTGAGCAGTGATGATCTTGCGACCCAACTCATCCTCAGCCACGGCTGCATCTTCAATATGGAAGAACCCGACTTCGGAACCGAGCGTCTGCCCGGTCAGGACCTCTCCAGGGCCCTGATCCCAGGTCAAGGGTAAGCCCAGCTCCTTGAGAAGCCGCGACATCATCGGGATGGCTCCTACAAAGGACTCGGAAAGCAGCGGAAGCGCCAAGTGACGATGGGACCGCCGCACATGGTTCCATTCCTCGACACAACCGCGCGTGCCAACCAGTGAGAGGACGGGTGTAGCGGGCTTGAGAAGAGACTCGAGCGCGACAGAGCGGGCCAGCTCTCGGGCGAATTCCTTTTGTCTCGCAGGCAGTGACTGGAAGGGGACTGTAAGGAATGCCCGAGTCATGACCAGCGAGGCCTGAAACCGCTCATAGATCTCGCTCACCATGATCCCGGCAACATCCTCCAGGTACTGAGCGGAGGTGACCCG
The DNA here is from genome assembly GCA_037388505.1 of Acidobacteriota bacterium. Taxonomy (GTDB): domain Bacteria; phylum Acidobacteriota; class UBA6911; order RPQK01; family JAPXNP01; genus JARRKC01. The sequence goes on from JARRKC010000049.1 coordinate 22,271, forward strand.
GTGCATACAGCCGCCCCAAAGATCGCGGATCGCGGTGGGGGTCGTGTCGCCGAGTCGCATCTCCATGATTCGCATCCTGTCCGTGGGCGATTTACACCTTATATCGACGTGACGGAACAATCCTTTATCGGGAGCTCGGAGTCCTCTTCATTGTCTGGGCCAGATCCGTGCCGGGGCTCGACCCGAACGTCTTAGGCGCGACCGACGCGCACTGCGTCCGAATTGTCCAACTCACTTCCGCACGAGGCCAGACGGCCGGACGACGGATCCAGCTGATCTCTGAATCCCGGCTGGATTGTCAGAAACGCATCGAAAACACGTGGATCAAAATGGGCGCCCCGCTCAGCCGTCATTAGCTCCAGCGTTTCCTCCTCGGAGAGCCGAGCGCGGTAGGGGCGATCGCTCGTCAGGGCATCGTAGACATCCACAACCGCGACGATCCGGGCGCTTTCCGGAATCGCTTCACCGGCCAACCCGTTGGGATAGCCCTTTCCGTCCCAGCGCTCGTGGTGGTTCTGCGCGATGTCACGGGCCATGCGGACCACCGGAACCTGTGATCCGTTCAGAATGCGTGCTCCGTATTCGGCGTGGCGTTTCACTTCCTCCATCTCATCGGGAGTCAGCTTGCCCGGTTTGAGCAGGATCGAGTCCTTGACGCCGATCTTGCCGATATCATGCAGGGGAGCAGCCAGTCGGATGTTCTCAATCTGTGTCGGCAACCAGCCCAATTCTGCGGCGACGGCCGCCGCGAAGGCTCCCGTTCTCTCCACGTGTCCTCCGGTTCCGGAATCGCGGCACTCCAGCGCCTCCATCAGGCGGATCACCAGCTCTTGTTGGGACTCGCGAAGTTCGTGCGTTCGCAACGCCACTTCCTCCTCGAGCTCTCGGCGGTACTGTTCACTGATCAGGGTCATCCGGCGCCGCTCGAGTGCGTTCCATACGCTGATCATCAGCTCGTCTTTGGCCAGGGGCTTGATGAGGTATCCGTAAGCTCCCGCCCTCAGGGCTTCGATGGCCGTATCTCGGTCATCCACGCCGGTGACCATCAAGACCCCGACTTCCGGCTGATGACTCCGAATCCAGTCCAGCAGGGCCAGACCGGACTCTCCCGGCATGCAGATGTCGCACAAGACCAGGCTGACGTCGGACTCGTCCAGGATCCTCTTCGCTGCTTCAGTACCATCGGCCATGAGCGCGTCGAATCCTTCCAGGTGAAGAAGGCGCCTGAACGAAGCGCGCAGTTTGGCATCGTCGTCAACAACGAGAATCGTCACATTTGGATGTTCTTGGATCATGAGACAACCTAGACACTGTGTGGAGGAGTTGATTCAGGAGCTGGAGGACTATCGATCACCTGTTCATCGGATTCCTGTCGATCCACGCCTTGACCGAGCAAGTCGAAGGCCATCGAACGCCAGTTCTCGAACCTGGCCAGGATCGCGGGCTCGTCGTCGAAGACCTGGTCCAAGCCGCCCATTGGGTTGCCGGAAGGGAATCCGCACTCGTCGGCCAGAACATCCGCCGCGTGCACGAGCAGGATCAGTTCCCGGTGCTCGCTCGAAGTTGCTTCCTGAGGCTCGTGGTGCCAGAGGATCGCCTCCACGAGATCGATCGGGAGGCCCCAAAGTCCCATAAGAAAGGCTCCCACAGTGGGATGTCCGACACCCCACTGGCGACCCTCGGCCTCGACCAGAGGGATCGAGTCCTCGGCAGCCTCCTTTACGGCATGGCGATACCCTTCTGGGGCGATTGCGGCGAGAACCAGTTTACCGACATCGTGGAGCAAGCCCGTAATGTAGGCTCGATCCTGGACTCGGGCGTCGTCGGGCCACTCACCTCGGGCGATATGTTGGGCAAGTCGCGCGCAAGCCAGGCTATGGGACCACAGCGTCTCCCAGGCTATGCCACCAAGCTTGGTGATCTGATACTGCGAAAAGATCTCTACGGACAACACCAGTGCACGGGTAACCTCGAGACCCAACAGCATGATCGCTCGAGTCGGATCGTCGATCTCTCGGGGGAGCCCAAAGAAGGCTGAATTGACCAGTTGGAGGATTTTCGCCGACATCCCGGGGTCCTGAGAGACAAGCTCGCCGATCCGCTTGAGCGAGGGTTCTTCCGACTGGAGTTCGTGGGCCACTCGCAGGTACAACGCGGGGATGGCTGGCAGCACATCAATCCGGCCGATCAGAGATTGCAGCGCCGCGTGGGACTCGAGGAGTTCCTTGACGAAAACGGCGCGCTCGATCGTCGACCTGAGGCTTTCTGCACTGCAGGGTTTGGCGAGATACTGATGGACCGTTCCGACGGTGCGCAACACTGCGTTCGGCTCGGTTTCTCCGGACAGCACGATGCGTGCCGTTCCGGGAAACTCCCGACGAACGATTTCCAGCAGTTCGGCGCCATCGATTCGGGGCATCTTCATATCGGCGATGACGATATCGATGACCTGGGTCTCGAGCAGACTCAATGCCTCGTCGGCGCCAGAAGCAAAGAACATCTCCCATTCTTGACGATGGGGATAGAGCATCCGCCGTAGACCGCTCAAGATTTCCCGTTGATCATCGACGAAGAGAACAGATCGGCGATTCACCCGCGTACCTCAGGGGATTGCGATACCACATTGGTAAGTCGTGGCCTCTGTTGACATCATCTCAACACGAAGCACTCGAGATCCCAACCTCCCATCTACTTCACCCTACAGAGATCGGCGAGAACGACGACCTCCAGTAGGGAAAATCAGCAACGAGACTTCGATCAGGTCTAAGTAGAATGGCCCGAACTGCCGATGTGATGGAAAGTGGAGAGCTGGAAAGCTCACGCTCGAGAGAGGATCTCCCTGGATGTCTCAGCACAGTGTCCTTTTCGTTGACGATCAGCCGAGTGTACTGCACGGTTTGCGGCGCACGCTGTGGCCTCATCGTCGGGAGTGGGAGATGTTCTTTGCCTCGAGTGCGGCCGAAGCCCTGCAGATTCTGGAGGCCCACCCCCTGGAGGTCATCATCACCGACATGCGCATGCCCGGCGTGGACGGGGCACAGTTGCTCGAGATGGTTCGCCAACGCCACCCGGACGTAGTCCGGATCGTTCTCTCCGGCTACTCGGCCTCCGAGACCATCCTGCAGTCGGTCGGCGCCGCTCACCAGTACCTGTCCAAACCCTGCAGTGCCGAGAATCTGGAAGTGACCATACGACGGGCCTTCCTGGTGAAGCAACTGCTCGAGGTCAATCCTTCCCTGCAGGCCCTGGTCGGACGGATCCAAACGTTGCCGGCGTTACCCTCGCTCTACCTCAGGATCACCCGAGAGTTGCAGGCCGAGGAGCCATCCTTGAAGACGATTGGGGCCGTTGTCTCTCAAGATCCGGGCATGGCGGCCAAGATGCTTCAATTGGTCAACTCCGCCTTCTTCGCCCTTCCGCGTCGCGTTGAGGACCCCGCCCAAGCGGTGACGCTGCTCGGGATCGAAGTCACCAAGGCACTGGTTCTCTCGCTTGAGATCTTCTCGCAACACGAGAGACTCTCGATCGGTGGGGTGAGCCTGGAACGACTCTGGCAACACAGCACGCGCTGTGCTCTCCTCACGCGGCGCCTGGCGGAGGCTGAGCACGCAACCAGCGGAGGAATCCAGGATCGCGCCTACACCACAGGACTGCTTCACGACATTGGGAAGCTCATCCTGGGGGCCATGCTCCCCAGCGAGTACAGGAAGGTCGGACGGAATGCCGCCGACCAGTCCATCCCCACGTTCGCCGCTGAGCGAGAGAGGTGGGGGACCGAGCATGCCGCGGTCGGAGCTTTCTTGCTCGGCCTGTGGGGCCTCCCGGAGGATCTCGTCCAGGCGGTGAGGTGGCACCACGAGCCCCGTGAGACCGAAAACGAAGCATGGGCCGATTTGACGTTGTTAGTGCATGTCTCCAACGCCCTGGTCGATGAATGCGGTCATTCCTCAGGAACCCCCGTATCCTTTCTCGACGAAGAGTATATCCGCAGTATAGGAAAGAGCACTTCGCTGCCCCAATGGCGCGAGATCGCATCGAAGGCGCTGACGCCTGTACGCACGGACCCGACGACAACTAGAGGAAGGAACTTCGCTCGACGCGTTCGGGCGAGTGCTCGCGAGGGAGGTGCAAAATGAGCTCAGGCTCACAAGAACCTTCGTCATTGGCCAATCGAACCCGCCCGACACTCGACGTGGAAGAACCGTCGCGGGTCTTGGCCAAAGAGAAGCTCGATGCCCGCTCCTTGTTTCAGTCGCTGATCGACCACATCCCCGATCGGATCTACTTCAAAGACCTCCAGGCCCACTTTGTTTACGTGAGCCGATCGATGGCTCAGCAATTCGGCCGCACGCCGGACCAGCTCATCGGCAAGTGCGATCACGATTTCTTCAAGCCGAAGCTCGCTGACGAGAAGCTTGCCGATGACCTCTCGGTCATTCAGGGCACTCCGCTCTATAACAAAGTCGAATCGGACGACACGCTGGATGGCCAGAAGAGATGGGTCTCCACCACCAAGATCCCCTGGCTCGACAGACAAGGCCACATCGTCGGGTTGTTGGGAATCTCTCGAGACATCACCGAACGGAGACAACTGCAGGAACAGTTGGCCCAGGCCCAGAAGCTTGAATCAATCGGCCAGCTTTCCGCCGGCATCGCGCACGAAATCAACACGCCGACTCAATTCATCGGCGACAACCTGCGTTTTTTCCAGCAGGCCTGTCACGGACTGCGCGAGGTCATCGCAACCGTCATGCAGCTTCGCGACCAGATGAGGGAGAGTCCCGATCTTCAGCCCGCTCTCGATGAACTGGACGAGCGGATGACCAGGCTCGATTTTGATTTCCTCGTGACTGAGGTCCCGAAGTGTATTCAGGAGAGCCTGGACGGCATCCAGCGGATCGCCAAGATCGTGTCGGCGATGAAGGACTTCTCTCACCCGGGAGGTTCGGAGAAGACCCCTGCCGACTTGAATCAACTGATCGAGAGCACGTGCACGGTCGCTCGAAACGAGTGGAAGTACGTCGCAAATCTGGAACTCGAGCTCTGTCCGGAACTGCCGCTGGTCCCCTGCCATGCCGGCGAACTGAACCAGGCCGTCCTGAACATCCTGGTCAACGCGGCTCACGCGATCGCCGATGCAAACGCCGAATCGAAAGAGAAGGGGAAAATTGTAATCTCGACCCACCGCCTAGATACTTCGGTGGAGATCCGCATTTCCGACACGGGCACAGGGATCCCCGATCACATCCTTCCCCGGGTATTCGATCCCTTTTTCACCACCAAGGAGGTCGGCAAAGGAACCGGTCAGGGGTTGGCCATTGCACGTTCCGTGGTCATGGACAAGCATGGCGGCTTGCTGCGCTGCGAATCCAAGACCGGCGAGGGTACGACGTTCATTTTGAGCCTGCCGTTGGACCATTCAGTCATTGTCGAGCATCGCGGTGGAGGTGCGACATGGAACGAGTCCTGATCGTCGACGACGAGCCCAATGTTCTGCAAGGCCTGCGGCGCCAGCTTCGAAATGAGTTCGATCTCGAGCTTGCAGTCGGCGGCGCCGAAGGGATCCAAGCTGCCAAGGACCTCGGACCGTTCGCGGTCGTCGTCAGCGACATGCGCATGCCGGGAATCGGCGGGGTCGAGCTTCTCAAGTGGATCAAAGCGCACTACCCGGATACCGTGCGCATGGTACTGACCGGACACGCCGACCTGGAGTCGGCAGTTCAGGCGGTGAACGAAGGGCATATCTTCCGCTTCTTGACGAAGCCCTGCTCGCCCGAGCAGATGATCGACGCAGTCAATGCCGGCGTACGTCAGTACCAGCTGCTCGTTTCGGAGCGCGACCTACTCGAACGGACTTTGCGGGAGTCGATCCGCGTTCTCTCCGAGGTGTTGAGCCTCGTCCATCCGGAAGCGTTCAGCCGAACTCACCGGGTGGCGGCTTTCGTCGGCAAGGTCGTCCGGTCCATGGGACTTGCCGACCCGTGGGAGTTCGAAGTTGCCGCCCTTCTTTCTCAGTTGGGGTGCATTTCTGTGCCCTCGGAGACTGTGCTGAAAGCCTATTCGGGAGAATCTCTCAGTGGTCCTGAGCAGACCCTGTTCAATCGACACCCCGCCGTGGCCGCGGAGCTGCTCACCCGCATTCCGCGCCTGGAGAGCGTCGCCGCAATGATCAAGGGGCAACGCCAGGATCCGGCGGATTCGCCTACCTGCGACCCCACGACTCCACAGGGGCGCCGACTGTTCGGGGCTCAGTTGCTCCGGATCTCCCTGGGCCTCGATGTGCTGCTCTCTTCCGGCATGGACTTCAACCGAGCCCTGACCGAGTTGGTGCAGGAGCGCCGGTATGATCCCAAGCTGCTCGAGAGTCTTCGTCCGTTCAAGATGGAGGTTGGAGGCACCGTCCTCCGCAATCTGGCGGTCAGGGAGATACGCCCGGGAATGATTCTCGACCAGAATCTCCATGCGAGAAGCGGGGTGCTCTTGGCGACCAAGGGCTGGGAAATCACGCCAGCCCTCATCCAGCGATTGCGGGGGTTCGCTGAAACGAGTGGCTTGGACGAGCCTATCAAAGTGCTGTGTCATGTAGAGGCCCAGGAGACTGTGTCGTCGGAGTGGGTGGGCCCGAGGTAAGCGGACCGTCGGCCGAGGCCATGCCTGACCCAGCTTGAACGGGGCCGGTCCCGTCAGTTGAAGAGACCGGTTCTCCGAGAGGTCGTACGGAGAAATCGAACGTCTTTCATCCGCCCGATCCCCCTATCCGCACATCCAGCAATGGGCCGGTGTCAACGTGGAAGTTGAGCGTCCCCGAGGGGGGTCTCTCTGCATGCACCCTGTCTACATGTTGATACGATACATGTCGAGAAGTAGGCTAACTCGACTCTGAGTCTTGGAGTCGGCATGCGAAATGAAAGGGCGGAAGTCCCCTACGGAACTCAGGATCTGCTGATCCTGACTTTCCTGGATTGGGAAACGGCAGGACACTCCCCACCTGTCGAGTGGGTCCCACATCGGCGATTGAAACCTACTTCCCGGCGAGCGGCACGATGGGCGGTCTACGGAAGGGGCCCTGGCCGATCATCAGCCAACCCATCTGAAAGCCGCCTTCATGGGCAATGACCAGCCCCGTCGGCGGATCACCGGGGGGAAGCGAGAAGGTCCGCGAGATGTCCACCGAATCTCCCGGACCGAGGGCCACGCTGATGGGAATGTCGGAAGGATCCGGCTGAGGATCGAAACGCGCACCCTTGGCATCGGTGAGGTAGACGACAACGCCGTGTTCCCGCTGCGTGATCCGTCGGGCGCGGCTGATCAGCCGCAGGTGAGCCGTGTAGATCGATGCGGCGCCGTCGGTGGCCCGCCCCACGCTTTCGGGCGCGATGCACCAGTCGTCGTAACGCAGTTCTTCGCCCATCGCTACAGTCTGCCGTGGCATGAGGAGAGAGACGAGCAGCACGACGGCGAAATAGACCCCCACACCGCTCGCCCACCATTTCAGGAGTTTGACCGCGCGGGATCGGCGGCCCGAGATGGCCAAAGCGCCCGTTACCAGAAGGAGCATCACGCTCGAAAGAAAGAGAAGAATGAACAGCAGCTCGAAAGCATTCATGAAACGACCTCCGACAATGCCCGCGATCGATGTTTCTGAAGCCCCGCTTCCATCCCTCCCACCAAGCTTCGATGCGCTCCGTGACTTCGAGCCTCTCTGATTCCTGCCGGAACGCCGGCGTCATCTCCCGGCCGCCCTCTCGACGAAAAGCCGGCGGATAACACGAAGGCAGCGCGGGGCGGAGGGCGATGGATGACATGAGGCTACAGCTGATCAGGAATCAGGCCTGTTGCTCTGGCCTGGTTCAGCAGGTCCTTCAATCGCCGGGCTTCAGCCGTCGCGACACGGCGACCGAGTTGGGTCAATCGATAGTAGCGGCGACGTTCATCGTGGTTTTCAGGATCCGGGTTCTCCCTCACCTCCTCCACGAGCCCCTGTTCGAGCATCCGCCGGATCGAGCTGTAGAGGGTGCCGGGGCCCAGGCGAACCTTGCCCTGCGTCCGCGCGGCGACATCCTGCATGATCGCGTAACCATGGCGATCGCGATCAGCCAGCGCCACAAGGATGTGGAACGAGGCCGTAGGCAGCGGCAAAAGGGATTGAGGATCGGGCTCCGCTTTGTTTGTGGCCATATATATCGCCATCAAGTATATCTATTGTCGTTATAGTTTGTCAAACTCTCAGGTCGGCACGGCCACGGCGATCCTCGCTGATTTGTACCTCCTCTCTTTCGGGGAAGGCGACCCGGTAGCGACGCTCCTCAGCCTCGGCGCTCTCGTTCTCGGTTTCGTCGCCTGCCTGACTGCGATGATCCTTGCGCAATCACCGCCCCAGTAGGACAACCTGGTCGATCCAGCAGGCCTGCACGACGCCACGCACCGAGTTCGTCAGCAGGATCTCGTCGGCCCGGCGGAGTTCATCCACATCGAAGGCTTTCTCCACTGCGTTTCGCTCCCCGATGATCCTCTCTCGCATGACACCTGGCAGGAGACCGGACTCGAGGGGCGGCGTCCGCCAATCCTTCCCCCTCCGAATGAAGACGTTGGAGATACTGCCTTCGGTGACTTCCCCCCGCTCGTTTCGAAAGAGGAGATCCCAAAATCCCCGGGCCCGGGCCGCGGCCTGGGCCCGCTCGTATCGTCCACGTTGAGTGGTCTTGTGGAACAGGAAGGAATCCCGGGAGTCGGTGATCTCAGAAGCCAAAGCAATCCGAACCGGTTCGCTCAACTCCTCGAGCCCGCAGTGTTCGATCGAGCATTCGCCTTGCGGGTCAAGCAGGACACGCAGCTTGTGCGAGCCGTTGCGACAGCGCCGTCGGCCCGCTTCCAAGATCGCCCGGCGGATCGACCCGCGGTCGAAGGGAAACCCAAAATAGCTCGCGCTTTCGGCCATCCGGTCGAGGTGCGCTTCGAGACGGACGGCCCGGCCCTCCCAGCGCAGGCTTTCGAGCAACTGGAACTGCGGGCGCGGTGAGGTCACGAAGTGCGCCTTCAGCCGGCACTCCTCCCACTCCTCGATGGGATCCGAGTCGGCCACGATCCCCGAACCGATCCCGAGCACCCCGACGTAGTCACCGCTTGGGTCCGACCCGATGGCGGCATCTTTGCCGTCCGCCGGCTCCAGAGCGAGGGTGCGAATCCCCACCGACCACTGTCCCCAGTCGGTGCCGACACATCCCAAGGCACCACAGTACACGCCGCGCGGACCACTCTCCAGTTCCGAAATCAGCCGCATGGCCGAGAGCTTCGGTGCGCCCGTCACCGAGCCGCAGGGGAAGGTTGCATCCAGAAGGTCGGCCAGCGTCGATCCGCTCCTCAGCGCAGCACCCACGGTGGAGGTCATTTGGATCACGGTGGGGAGGAGTTCCGTTTCGAACCTCTCGAGTACCTGGACAGAACCGAAGCGCGCCACCCTTCCCAAATCATTCCGGACCAGATCGACGATCATGAGGTTCTCGGCCAGCGACTTCGCATCCGAGCGGAGCCAGGCCGACCGCTCCTCGTCCTCCCGGCGAAAACGGCCGCGAGGTGCGGTGCCCTTCATCGGCTTCATCAGGACGTTGTCCCCTTCCCAGCGGAGGAAGAGTTCCGGTGAGAACGACAGGATCCAACGCCCGCCGTTTCGAAACAGGGACACGTACCGGGCCGGCTGCGAACGAAACAGCGAAAGAAACAAGGCGCGCGGATCTCCCTGGAAGCGAAAATGCAGCCGCAGGCTCAGGTTGACCTGGTAGACGTTGCCGGCTGCGATCTCCCCGAGGATCCGTTCGATTCGTTCCAGATATTCGTCCCGAGACAAGTCCAGGCGGAAATCACTCAACTGAAACGGAGTGACTGAGCAGGACCCGCCCGCCTTCCATGCCGCCGGGCTCCGATAAGCTCCCAGCTCGAGCAAAGGGCCGGCGCTTCGACGGTCTCGCGAGCCGGGAGATTGGCTCGAGCCCAGTTCATAGGCGAGCCAACCGGCCAGGATGCGACCGCGGCGAAGCTCCTCCGCTTCTCGGATCGCTTCGGCAGCCTGGGTCCGACTCGTCGGCTCGAACCAACGCTCGGGCTCCAGAAAGAGGAGATCCTCCCCCTGAGGACCGGCGCCGCCGACAATGCCTCCGCGCCGCGCCGCGCCGAGCGGCTCCAACATTTCACGTAATCTGTGAACGCGAGGGATCATACGAATCTTGTGATGATAAGCCGGAGAAGGGTCAAAGTCAGGCGGGAAAGGAGCGACACATCTACAAGGTCGAGTCGGAGGATGAATGACCCGACATGCTTTTTAGACTTTCTTATTTGAGATGAACCTAAGAATGAAAGAGTCCGTCTGATCTACTGAGGTTACTCTTGATGTGCTGGGTACCGCTCCGGTTAGGATCGGCGGCGTCTCTTATCGGGGGACTGTCAGCTCCAAAAGCCTCGGCCGCCGGTCCGGAGCGGTGCTTCGGCGCCCGAGTCCCGAAGGACAGGGGGAGTGGCGCCGAAGGGCAGCGGTCCCGCTGTACAAGCAGTCGAATTCCAGCGTGAGCCTCCGCATGGGAGCCAGTGCACCTGACGCTTTGGTTCCACAGTCCCTGCGGGACCCCGCGTGCCCTTCGGGTGTATACGAACTGAAGGGGACCTCCCGTTACAGGGAGCTATTGCAGTTCTCGATTTCCCTGGGTGAGTGCCCGGCTTCTTACCGCAAAAGGATGAACCATTCCTGTGGTTCCAGTCGTCCCTGAGAGAGAAGAATCGAACATTGGCAGGATCTTGCTCTGCCAGCGAAAGGATAAAGCCATGAATGACCGACGGAGCCGACATCCGCAATGGAGCCGGTGGCTCTCCCTGGCCGGTGCGCTGCTGCTCTCGACGGGACTCTCGGGGGCTCGAGGCGAGCCCCAGGGGAACCGCACGGAGCGATATTCGGCGCTCGCAGTCAGCGTCGAAAGTCCAAACGAGTCCGGATCGATTCCGATCACGATCATCATCGATCGGTTCACGACCGATGCGGAAATGAAAAGCTACGCCGAGACCTTCCGCACCGGAGGGGTGGGAAAGCTCCGGCGCCGGCTGGAGAACGTCAAGGTGGGACGCGTCGCTCCGTCGGGAAGAGTGGGAATCGACGTCGCCATCGCGCGGGAGGTCGATACGGCCGCGGGGCGAACGATTCGGCTCGTCACAGCCCGCCACATGTCGTTCCTCGAACTCCGTCGCGGAGAACGATCCACCGATTACCCGTTCAGCTGGGTGGAACTCACTCTGGATAAGGAAGGCCGGGGCCAGGGCACGGCCTTCCTTGCGTTCAAGCCGAAGTTCACAAAGGACGACACGCTGGAGATCGAGAGTCTCGGAAACCAGCCGCTGCGCCTCCTGAACGTTCGACGTGAGAGGTGACACAAGCCTGCTGCCCCTGATCCCAAACCGCTACGATCGCCGAACGCCCAGCACGGAAGGTAAGTTGTCGGAATCGACAACCAGGTTCACATCAGGCAGTCGTCCGGCAATACCGTAGGGCCTCGATTCGAAGGCTGCTCCCCGAATCTTGGTGATCAGAACAGCGATCTTCCGACCCGCCAATTCGTGGGGATTGAGACGGCCGTTGGCAAGGCCCGATTCCAGTGAATCGTCGACCGCCGTTTTGTCGAAGATGAGCAGATGGTCTTTCGTCTTTACGGCGAATCCACCGCCGTAATGGCCGCAGAGGCACCACAGGTAGGCTTCTCCGTCCGCAAGGGAAGACGTGAACTGCGGCGCCTTGCCGTAGTTGCTCTCGGTGATGGCGTCCTTCTTCGCTCCCGCGGCCTCACGGAGCCTCCAGCCAGCTATAGGACGCACTTCGTACGATTGTTCAATTGAACATCGTCTACAATAATCGGAGAAGATGACAAAGGAATCGGGCGTGGACGTGCCTGATATTGAGAATGGGGATCTCTTAAGGATCTTTGAGCGGGTCGAAGATGCTTAGCGAGCCAGGCCGGTAGGCACATCGCCGAACATTGAAGACTCGCGCCCACAAGCCGATCGGTGGCGCCCAAGCTCGCGACGTCGAACTCGACGTCAAGAAACAGCCGGCCACGGAGGTCGAACATGTGCAGAAAACTGAAGCTTACGCTTGTGCTGCCTCTTTTGGCCGCGATGGCGGCTCCCCTTCGGGGCGAAGTGTACATCATCCCGCACTTCGTCACAGGGCCCGGTCCGGCGAGGCCTCTGACGGTGACCTCCTTCACCACTTCCCTGACAATCGCAAACCCGAATTCCACGCAAGGAGAGGTGACCATCCGAGCCTTTGCAGATGACGGCACTGAACTCTTGATCAGTGAGAACAGCGCCACGATTGCGCCCTTCGGCACCCGAGTCGTTTCGCCGGGACTGAATGAATTCAAGGTTGGCTGGTTGCGTGTCGACTCCAATCAGCACCTTATCATCAGAGGCAGCTGTTCCTTGAACCAATGGAGTCTGACCCTCACACCCCCTCCGGTGTGCGGTCTTGCACCGGTTTCGAGCCGAGAAGCCGACCCGGTCTCCTCATTTTCGAATGCCGTTGTTCCGGTCACCGTCATTCTCAACGGCAGCTGTGCCAGCACGGGCATCGCCATCGCTTCTCCTGGAGATCCGGGACAGAGTGCAAGCGTGGAACTGACACTGACAGGCGCGGATGGTACCGAGGTCGGCAGCACTTCTCTCGAGATCGAGGCAGGCCACCAGAGAGCTTTCACGGTCGAAGAAGTATTCCCCGAAGTACTGGAGCTGTTCGGCCAGACCTTTCAGCTCCGAGTCTCGAGCGATCGTCCAGTTTTTGGAACAACAGTCTTCTTTGATGAGTTCGGAGAATGGCGGACGGTCGACTTTGAACCCGTTCAATAGCTCCCGGCCAAGGTCGCTGCGCAGCGCCATGCCTGCCGTCACGGCCAG
>JARRKC010000050.1:0-23719 GCA_037388505.1 Acidobacteriota bacterium
CATGCCCGAAGCTGAAATGCGCTGGCGTCTTCAGGGCGGATTCTCACAGCTTCTCGAGGGAAGCCACATCGAGCTTCTCCTGGAGTCGCGTCATGCCCATGGCACACTCGAGACGCTTCCCTACGAACTCCTGAGAGGGCGTGGGACCGTCAATTTCAAATTCAGAGCCGCAAGGACGTGGCGGGCTCGAGGGCCGGCCGGCCTCACCTGGGAGTTGAGTCCGGAAGGTCGGATCGAGGCCAAGCTTCTCTGTTCGGGCTCTGCGTTTTTGGGCAACTTCCGGGTCCCCGAGAAATACTACGGCGTGCAGTGGACGGTCGTCGGACGAGTCACCGGTTCCTCGAAAAGAAAGCTCGGCCCCTCGATCCTGCAAGCCTCCACCGGAAGCTGGATCAACTACACCTGGGTGGACATGGCGGCAGCCGATTCTTCTCCGAAGGAATCGATGCTGGCGGCCTGGGCGGGATTCCGAGATCTCTTCGATTGTGAGCAGATCCTGCTGGCCCGATCCAGGCAGGTGTGCCAGCTGACCTGGACCGGCCGGGTTCGTATGGATCTGCGCTTCGACCTCGACCTGGTTCACGGCTGGCAAATCGGCAAGGCGTTGAGCCTGTTGGAGCTCGAAACGCGCCTGAGAACCGGGGTGGACCTCGCATTGCGTGCACGGTTGGAGAGGGAAGGCACCTACTCCCTTCGCGTCCAGAGGAAAGAACGGAAGCTTCGACTCACTCTGCGTCGGCAGGAGTCCCGGGACCGGACCGCAGGCATCGAGATCAGCGTGTTCGGGACATCGCAAGCCGACTTAGGCCTTCAGAATCAGCTGCTCGATCCGGTACTCTCCCCCATCAGGGACCGGCTCGATGATGGCCTCAAGAGACGATTCGAGGTGCTGCTGGCGATTGAGGCGTCGCAGTGGGACCGGAGGAAATCTCTCGTCGAAACGGAATGGACGAATCCGACTCGGCAGAGTTTCTTGCCAGCCTACCGTGGTCTGCTCGAGGGAACCCTGCCGCTTCGATCACCGGGATTGAAGACCTCTTCCTTGTTCGAGACCCTGCGCGGGCGTCGAACCGAACTGAAGGTGAACTTTCTGAACTGGTTCACCCTCGGTTCGGAACGTACACGGGAACACCGTACCGCCGTCCGAGTCGATCCCGCAGGCGACCTGGTCGTCGAGGAAGGATGGCGCATCGAGGAGACTCGCTACCGATGGGATGAGCGCCAGTTCTTCAAATTGCTTGCGGAGAAGAGTGCCGGGTCGGTGCCCTCGCTGCGCTGGCTGTCGGGCGAGGAGGGGCGTTTCTCGCACCGTGAGCTTCTGCAGGCTCTGACACCCGCCCTGCATGTCGGAGCGATCAAGTCCGTTTCGCTCCCCGCAGCGCGATCGTTCCCGTTGAACCTCGTGCTCACCTGGATCACGGAGATCAATCCCGCAGGCGTTGCGGCGATGCGGCGCAGCACAGAGGAGGAACAATGGGGAGCGTTGGTGCGGTCGAAAGAGTTGGCCGAGCCGGATCGCTATCGCCCCGGCTCCTTCTGGAGGGACTGGATCGAGTCGCCGGGCCTGCGCCATATCTTCGATCGAAACCCGGTCCAAAGCCATCTTCAGTCCGTCTATCCCGTGGGCGGCCGAAGCGACGCCGAGCGTCTTCATGTTATCGCGGAGTATCGGCGGGTTCGAAGCTTTCTGCAGCTGTTCGCAGCCTGGGCCGCCGATGAGCAGGCTCAGCCCATCGAGCTTGCCCGCAAAGGTCTCAACGTTCCGATCTTCCTGTTCGCGCATCTGCTGTGTCCGACGGAGAACAGACGATCCGTCGTCGTGATGACCGGAGGGATCGAGGCCGTATGGGGCGATACAGGGCTCGTGTAGGACATCCGCGGTTGTCCCGATGCCCCGAGCGATTGCTCTTGGCTAGAGAGTCTCGGGTTCCGAGTTTCGAGTTTCGAGTTTCGAGTTTCGAGCAAAGAACCCTCGGAAGTCGAAACTTGGAACCTCGGAAGGTACCAATCACAACCGTTCTTACGGGGATCCGGGCGAGCGATATCCTACTTGTGTTCCCCGGTGGCGACGCTGAGAAAATCGACGACCCGCTTCAGGTATCGGTGGGGCTCCGTGCGATAGGCAGCACCGTGTCCTGCACCGTCTACGAACCAGAGTTCGCGATTTGAATCGGGAACCGCCGCGAAGATGGATTCGGCCACGACAGGGGGCATACGCTGATCGTCTCTCCCATAGATGAGCAGAACGGGAACGGACGGCATCTTCTTCAGGGCAGCCAGGACGTCCAGGTCCTGCGCTTGAAACTTGCCGATGCGACACAGGTCCCAGATGAACACATTGGCAAAGGGAAAACTCGGCAGTCCCAGGAAGAGATGGACATGTCGGCTGACCGTCGACTCGAGAGAAGCAAAGGCACTATCGGCGACCAGGGCCGTGACCGGGTCCGGTCGCTCGGCAGCCGCCAGCGTACAGGCGGTGGCACCCATCGAGACACCGAGCAGAGCGACTTGACGGATTCCCGTCTCCTCCATGACGAATTCCTCGGCGGCCAGCACGTCGAGACGCTCGGCATAGCCGAGGGTGATCGGTGCCTTCTGGCTGAGTCCGTGACTTCGAAAGTCGAACAGGAGCGTCGGGAAACCGAAGAAATTGAGTTCGCAGGCTCGTGCCAGGACTTCGTGTCTGTCGCGGAAGAGGCCGTGGGCCAGCACCACCGGGGTTCGCGCTCCGTCGCCGGGTAGAAACCAGCCTTTGAGGTGAATGCCGTCGCGACTCTGGAAATCGACATCCCGATACGTCCTGCCGAATGTCGCGGGATCTTCGTTGAGCTGTTGGTCCCTGGGCCGCGTCGAGGCGTGGGCGATCAGTGAGGCCAGAACCACGGGAAGAACGAGGAAAATGACCAGGGGCAGCGCGACGGCGAAGCCGATCCCATCGTATTTCAGGATTCGCCGCCCCGAGATGCGTCTCCTGCCGAGCAGGCGTGCAACCAGCCAGATCAGGACGCTCAGGAGGGCAATGGCCAGGCCCAGAAGCGCCGAAACGACTAGAATAGTCATGCGTGACCTAAGTATAGAGCATCGAGGGCCAAGCCAACGTGAAGGCGTTGGTTACGGAAGGTCGCAACCTGCCGCAGTTCGATGACGCCTTGTGCGGCCGGAAGCCGAGGGAGGAGAAGCGTCTTGGAATCGAGATCATGGCACCGATTCTATGAGCCCGAGGTCCCCGTCAAAGGAGAGTACGCGGACTTGACTTTGTACCAGCTTCTCCAGATGGCGGTAGAGGATAACCCTCGTGGAGCAGCCACGATCTTCGTCGGCGGGCGGCTGAGCTACGCTGAACTGGCTCGCAGCGTCGATCGGCTGGCGGATGCTCTGGCCGGTCTGGGAGTCCGGAAAGGCGACCGGGTGGCGCTGATTCTGCCGAACTTCCCCGGATATCCGATCGCCCACTTCGCAGTGGCGAAACTGGGTGCGATCCTGGTGCCGACCAATCCCCTGTACGTCGAACGGGAGCTGGAACATCAACTCAACGATGCGGGAGCCGAGACCGTTCTGATTCTCGACAAGCTGTTCCCGACCCTGGAGAAGGTACTGCCCCGCACCGCCGTCCGGCGCACTGTTGTGTTCTCGGTCCGTGAATTCCTTCCTCCATTGCTGCGCGTACTCTACGGCCTGAAGAACAAATCTCCGCTCGAGGGCGCCCCTGCGTCGGGTGTCTATCTGTACCGGAATCTGATGAAGAAACGCTGGGACCGACATCCCGGAACCCACGTTTCCCCCGAGGATACGGCGATCCTGCTCTACACGGGGGGCACGACGGGCGTGTCGAAAGGTGCGGAACTCACGCATCGCAACATCGTCGTCAACGTCCAACAGACGCGCAACTGGTTGTGGAGCATGCAGGACAAACGGGAGGTGCTGCTTTGCGTGCTGCCTTTCTTTCACAGCTACGGAATGACGACGGGAATGCACCTGTCGGTGGTTTCTCAGTCCACCATGTTGCTGCTTCCCCGCTTCGAACTGGCGGATGTAGCCAAGGCGATCAAGCGCCACCGGCCCACGATCTTCTGCGCCGTTCCGTCCATGTACAACGCGTTGAACCGGTATCCGGGGCTGACTGCTGAGGATGTGTCGTCCATCCGACTTTGCGTCAGCGGAGGAGCGGCTCTTCCGGCCGAGGTCCAGAAGCGTTTCGAAGAGAGAACCGGAGGGCGCCTGGTGGAGGGCTACGGACTGACCGAGACTTCCCCGGTCGTCATCGTCAATCCCCTCATGGGGCACCGCAAGAACGGTACGATCGGAGTTCCGATTTCGGATACGGATGCCCGAATCGTGGATCTGGACACGGGGCTGGACGCCGCGGCCGGACAGGTCGGCGAGCTGGCCCTGAAGGGCCCGCAGGTGATGAAGGGCTACTGGAACCGGCCCGGCGAGACCGCCAACGTCCTGCGAGATGGTTGGCTCCATACGGGCGACATGGCCATTATGGACGAGGATGGCTACGTTCGCATCGTCGACCGAAAGAAGGACGTGATCATCAGTGCAGGGATGAATGTGTACCCCCGTGAGGTCGAAGAGGTTCTGCATCAGCATCCGAAGGTCGTCGAGGTCGCTGTGGTCGGCAAGGCCAGCAGGGTGCGTGAAGAGGTAGTCAAAGCTTACATCGTCGTGGAAAAGGGACAGGAGCTGACCAAGGCCGAGGTCGTCGAATTCTGTCGCGACAAGCTTTCCAAATTCAAGATTCCGAGGCAGGTCGAGTTCGTGGAAGAACTGCCCAAGAGTGCCCTCGGAAAGGTTCTCAAACGAATACTGGCCGAAGAGGAACAGGACCCGAAGCGGCCATTGGCGTGATCGGCCGGTCGGTCTGGGGACGTGGGCCAGCGAATCGGACGAATCGAGCGAAGAGCAGCCCAAGGATCGGATTCGCGGGATGCGCGTGATTGGCTGGCCAGTCGGGGAGCTTGGGCCAGCGAATCTGACGAATCGAGCGAATGGCAGTCCAGGGATCGGATTCGCGGGATGCGCGTGATTGGCTGGCCGGTCTGGGGACGTGGGCCAGCGAATCGGACGAATCGAGCGAATGGCAGCCCAGGGATCGGATTCGCGGGATGCGCGTGATTAGCTGGCTAGCCCGGACACATTCGTGCAGTGATACCGTGGGTTCTGTCGCCGCCGGGCGACCCTGTGCCTCGTCAGTTTTCGCTGGACAGCTTCAACGGTCGAATGTGGCCGTTCTCCAGCGTTGCCATGGTCACCGGGCGGGTGTTCTGTCCGGTTCTATCCCACGCGAGGGTTCCGGCCACGCCCCTCCAGGGTGAAAGCGAGCGCAGAGCGTCTCCGAGACGCGCACGATTCGGTCCCGCCAGATCGAGGGCCGCTGCGATCAGATGAAGGGCGTCGTAGGTCTGGGCCGCGGCAAAGTCGGCGTCGTGTCCCCAGACGGCACGGAAGCGCCGGGAGAACTCCTCAACGCCGGCAAAATCGGCAGGAAAGGGAAAACGCAGGGGTCCGGTGTCGTTTCCCGTCAGCCGTAGAAAAACGCTCCGAGCCATGGATGAAGATCCGAAGACGGGGCCGTCGAAGAACAATCGAATCCGTTTCAGAAGCCGGGCCGTGACGGTCGGGTCGGCGATCAGCACGACGGCCGCTGCCTGACTCTCCGACAGGAGTCGGGATGAGATGATGTCCAGGTCCCGGCCCTCGGCTGAGGTGACTTCGAGATGGCGGGCCGGAGCGACTCCCCGTCGTCCCAGTTCATCCCGCAGTTCCGACGTCAGGACCCGGGCATCATGATCGGTTGCGGAGATCAGCAGGAAGGGCTTTCGACCGATCTCATCGAGCAAGCTGTTCGTGAGTGCGGCGGTTTCCATCTGTCCGCCCGGCAGACAGGAGAAGATCCAGGGGACGTGGGCGAGGTTAGCCGTCCGGTCCGCCGAATCCGGATTGACGAGGGGAAGCAGGGCTTTGGCGACGATTTGTTCGGCCAGATGGGCGGTAGCACCATCGGCGCCGGCGACAAGCGCCAGAACGTCATCGTCGAAGACCAGGCGAGTCACCTGACTGACTCCGCTGCCCCAGGGGTTTTTCGACCAGGCCGAGAGCAGTCGAAAGGAGAGGCCCTGGTAGCCTCCGGCTTTGTTGATCTCGTCCACCGCCATGCCGGCGGCCAGCCAGAGGTCGCCGTAGGCGGGATCCTGCGGATCGCTGGGGCCGAAATATCCGATGCGGATCTCGCGGAGGTCGGCCGGGGCCGGGTCATCCCGGCCCGGCCCCGGATAAACGTGCTCGGCTTTGCGGCCGTCGAAGTAGGGCTCGGGGCTGTCCTGCGCGCGAAGGGCACTCGGCACGAGGGCCGAGCAGGCGATCAGAAGGAGCCATGTCGCTGCACGGGACAGCCGTCCGGATGCCCTATCGTTCTTCAGTGTCGGCATCTCGACTGACTCGGTCCTTGGGCGGGATGTAGCCGCGGGGGATTTCGAGCTCCTCGCGGGTGTAGTACTTCCACTTTCCATTCTCGAGATGGGCCAGCGCGACCTCGCCCTCGTCATCGAGCGCCGGGCTCATGCGGATGTCCCCCGTGACGCCCGGCCAGGGTTTCGAGCGGTAGGCCAGGACATCGCGGATTCGCGCGCGATTCAGCCCGGCAACCTCGGTAGCCCAGATGAGCATGTTCATGCCGTCGTAGGCATGGGCGGCGTACGTGTCCGCCTCCACGCCGAAACGCTGTTTGAAGATCTTGCGGAAGGCCGCCAACTTCGGATCCTGCCGTTCCGGGTTCCAGGGGTAGGCAGCCCAGACACCCTCAGCGTTCTTACCTGCCTTCTTCACGAACTCCGGCGACACGTGGCGGTCGCAGCCGAAAAACGGCTGATCCATGCCCATCTCGCGCATCTGGTTGAGGATCACGGCGCCTTCGGCGGCATCACCCCAATGCACGATGGCATCCGGATGCGTCGCCTCGAGGCGTTCGAGCTGGAGCGAGAAGTCCGTCTGTCCCAGCTGGTAAGCCATCTCCATCGTAATCGGTCTCTCCATGCGGCGGCTCCCGTCACGGACTTCCCTCACGCCGAAGCGCCCATAGCGGTTCGAGGACCGAATGATTCCCACGCGTTTGAAACCGAGCTTGCGGTACAGGAAGTCCACCAGGAGATAGCCCATCTGTCGATCATCGCCGATACACCGGAAGACCCAGGGGATATTCGTCTCGATGAACGTGGGATCCGTATCGCCCGAATTCATCATCGCTACCTCGGCCTTCAACGCGACCCGAATGGCAATATGGCTGTTGGCTCCGTCGATCGTGCCGAGAATGGCCCAGACGTGCTGATCGTAGGCCATCTTGATGATTTCATTTCCGGAGGCGCCCCAGAGCCCGTTGTCGTTGCTGATGACGAGGTCGAAAGGGAGATGCCGCTTGAGATAGCCGCCCCGAGCATTGGCCTGTTCGATGGCCAGCCGGCTTCCTCGGAGCATCTGAATGCCCAGCGGCTCCTCATGGCTCTTTCCGCCGGTGGCGACGCTGACCGTCGACATGATTGGGCCGATGAAGCCGAGCTTCACCGACTCAAGGTTCTCAGGTTCGGGGAGGGTGCGTCCGGGCCCCGTGTACTCCATCTGCAGCAGGAAGAATTCCTTGAAGGGCTTCACCCCCCGGTAGGGTTCGACGTCGACGGACGTATTGGCATAGTTCGTTGCCTGCCTCAGACCGAGGTCCGGCACTTCGTAGGGCGTCAGGGCATCGAGTTTCTTGAGCACGGCCGCAATGGCCGGGTCGTCCACGCCGAGGGGCGGCAGCAGTTCCTCGGGTGGAAGAATGTCGCTCTTCGAACCGTCGGACTGCGCCAAGCCGAGGCTGCCTGCCGCGCCCAACACCAGGAAGAGCAGAGCAGCACCGACGAAGATGCGTGCGGCGAAGCCGCCCCGGAGTGCGGAAGCTTGCCGCCGCTTTCGATCGTCGTGCACTCTCAATTCAGTCCCGCGCACACGTTTGAACGTCATGGCAACTTACCTCCCCTTCGAACGAGCCGTGCTCTCGGTGGAGCCACTCGCCTTGGTTCCGCTTCCGTTTTCGGGCTGACCCTGGACCGGCCGCAGACCGGCAAAATAGTCCGTGCCGACGGCCCGCACCAGTCCTTTCGATGTGCCCACCCAGACATCCTGACCGTCGATGTCGGCACAAAGAGCGTAGTTGTGGGGGATGCCGGACGGAGTCCTGACCGTCTCGAGAACCTTCTTGTCGCGCGAGACGACGGCGATCCCCTCGTGGGTTTCGGGGTCCATGGTGTAGGTCACCCAGGTATCCGATGGGAAGTCGGTGACTACGCCGAGGCCTTTATCGGTACAAAACCACGCTTCCTTGGCACTGCGTCCCTTGACGAAGTTGATGAAGTCGCTGGGCAGGCCCGTCTCCTGTTGGTAGTAGCCCCGCCAGTGGCGACCGTCATACCGGCAGCCTCCGAAGTAGGTCGACACCCAGAGGATTCCGTCGATATAGCTGGTTCCCGTGGTGATCACGTGGACGACCCCGTCGTCACGATAGAGATCGATCTCCATCTCTCCATCCGGGTCGAGGTAATCCTTCCAGGTTCCTCGCGCGACGTCGTACTCCAGGACCCCGCTGCCCCAGACGCCGAGGTACACTTTGCCGTCGTTGTACGAGACGCCGTAGTTCCAGATCTCCTCCATGGGAGAGTTCTTCTCAGTGAAGATCGACCACTCGCCGGTCACGGTGTTGTACCGGCTGGCGCCGGCAGTGGTGGCACACCAGACGTTGTCGTGCTCGAGCGCTACGCCGTAGACCACGTCATTGACCAGGCCGCTGTTGAGCTGATGCCAGTGATCGAACCGGCCCGCCGAGTAGCGGGCGAGCCCTCCCCCGAAGAGTGCCAGCCAGACCTCGCCGGTCTTTTCGTTGACCGCGATTCCGGACACCACCTTCCACGGGAGACCGTCCTCCATCCCCCACGTTTGCTTGACCTTGCCGGACTTCTTATCGATCACGGCCAGTCCGTCTTCGGTACCGACCCAGACCTCGGTTGAGGCTGCCGCCACCGAAAAAATGTGGTCGTTCGGCAGGCCGTTCTTCGTCGTGTACTGGATCCAGTTCGTATAGACGTACGGCAACTCGGGTGAATCCGTCGCCGGTTTATCGTCGGGACCGGTCCCCAGACAGGTGCCGCCGGCCAGGATCAGCCCGACCCACCCGATGAACCACTTCATGGATTGCCTCGATGATGGCTGCATTCTGGGACTTCCTTTCCTGACCCGAGTCAGAAAGTCTTGATGTATTCGATCAAATCGTTGAGTTGATCCTTGGTCATATCGTTCGTGACACCGTGAGTATCGTTGGGATTGTGAACCGTCCAGATCTCTTCCAATGTCGGTGCTATGCCGTTGTGAAGATAAGGCGCGGAGTCATAGATGTTGTTCAGGTGAGGAACATCGAACTTCGTTTCCCGGTCATACTGCATGCGGGTTCCCACGTCGAACTTCTGGCGATTGGTGTACAGCGGCGGCGGATGACAAAAGACACACTGTTGATCGGGACGCAGCATCCGACCGTCATTCGTCATCGTCCGTTCGAACATCGCCTTTCCGCGACGTTGGGCCGGAGTCAGATCGGCCCCCAGGGGATGGTAACGGTTGGGCGGCCGGGTGATCGTGGAGATATAGAGATCGAGGGCCGACAACTCGTCCGGCGTAAAGGGCTGAATCCGAGTGAAGAAGACGGCCAGACGCGGGCCGCATTGGCGTTGGAGGCTCGGATTCGTCCCCTCCCATTTGAAGGGAGCCGTATCGAGGATACCGCGCAGAGTCCGGTTGTCGACTGGGCTGACCCCAACACCGTCCGGCTCGATATCGTAGGTGATACCGTCCACATGACCGTCGGGGTGGCAAGAGTGGCAGGAGAATTCACGATGGAAGGTGATCTTCGCGTTGTGAAAGAGCCGTTCTCCCCGTCGGGCTTTCGTGATTTCTTTGGGGCCGCCCAGGTCGATCCGCCCGGTCGCTTTCAGCGATGCAACGTCGATCGTCGTGATCGAATCGTCGAGACAGTTGGCGACGAAGGCCGTACGGCTGTCCGGCGTGAAAACGATTCCCCGGGGGCTGTCCTTCGTCGGGATCTTTTTGACGATGAACTCAGTGGGCACCCCGAGGTCATTGGGTAGGACGTCCTTCCTTTCCTTGTCGGACGCAGAGTGAAGGATTTCGACGAGTTTCGTGAGATCGACGACGGCCACCGCGTTCACGCTCGCGCTACTGACGAATGCATATCGCCCATCCGGAGAAATGGCCACATCGGCAGGATCCGGAAAGCAGATATCGGGTTCGTCCAGGAGTACTTGATCGACTCGGCCGTCCTTCCATGCGATCCCCAGACCGTTGGTAATGGTCCAGCCCTGCGCCAGACGGGTCATCGGGACGAGATTCTTGGTTCGCAGGAGTGTGAAGAGAGCGTAGTCCCCACTCGGGTGCCAGGCGATGCCCTGCAGGAGATTGGTCCCGTTGACCGGATATCGTTCCCGGACGATGTTCCGCTCGGCTCCGACGACGGTCAGTTCCGAGATGGAAGGCGTTCGGAAGGGGACGAAGCGCGACAGTGAGTTCGTGACCATGAGTTCCTCGCCATCGGGCGAGAGGGCCATCGACCAGGGATAACGGCTGGCAGTCAACCGTTTGACCTCCTTGAGGGTCGCGGCATCCAGGATGGAGATGCTGTCTTCGGACGAATTGAGCACGTAGATCCGGTCGCCTTTTCGACTGGTCAGCACGGCGTGCGGTTCATCTCCCACGGGTGCGGTTCGCTTCACCGTGCGGCTCGCCGTGTCGATCTCCGAAAGACTGTCATCCAGGCGGTTCGTGACATAAGCGAGGCGGCCGTCGGGGCTGAAGGCGACATCATGGGGCTGCCCGCCCACCGGAATCTCGGCGACCTTCCGATGGTTGATCGCATCGATGACGATGACCGAATCCGCGGCCTCGCAGGTGACGTAGAGCTCCCGGCCATCAGGGGAAAGAGCGAGATTCAAGGGATTCTTGTAGTGGATTTCCTTGACCACCCTGGGAGGAATGTTGGGATGCGCGATCTTCTTCCACGCGGTCTGGTAGTCGAACGGCTTTCCATGGGCATTCTCGTGACAGGTCAGGCAGAGTTCCCGGTCACCCATCTTCAGGCCGGACGCAGCCGAGGAGGCCTTGTCCCTCATGACGGCCTCCGCCTGATAGTCGCTGCCCGGTCCGTGACAGGCTTCGCAGCCGACTCCCTCATCGAGCGTGAAGGACGGAAGCGCGTGGGAAAGGTCGCCGCCGCCGGTGGCATGACACTTGAGACAATCACGGCTCTGCTGGGGATTCCCCTCGATACCGGCCTGGCGTGCGATCTCATAGGCCTCGGGGGTTGCGAGACGACCGAAGGCGCCGGAATGTGCCGACATGCGCCAACGGCTCCATTGAAATCCCATCATGGCGGAGCGATGGCAGGCGCCGCAGGCATGAACTCCAACGAACTTGTGTTCCGGATCTCCCTCCTTGGCCTCGCCGGTGGGAATCTCCATCGTTGCCATGGAGGGTTTCTCGGGAGTGGGATGAGCCAGGGTTTCCCAGGCTTTCTGCATATCCAGCTGGGGGAGTTTGAGGACCGCGACGTGCGATCCCTTTTCGTTGTGGCACATCTGGCAATCGGAGAGTTGGATCTTCTTCAGGCCGGCTCGCATGGCGGCCTCGGGATCCTTCATGACCTCGGCATCCATGTACTCGCTTCCCGGGCCGTGGCATTTTTCACACTGAACCCCGTCTTCGAGCCGGAAACCATCATCGTGCTCCCATTCCTCCGCATCGGCACCCGTTGCGTGGCAGCCCAGGCACATCGCCGCTTCCTGAGGCTCCTGCGGGACACCGCTGAGGCGGGCAATCTCCTTGGCCTCCGGTTTGGAAAGGACGGCGTACGCCCGCGCATGCTTGGAGACCAGCCACTTGCTGAACTGGTGTCCCATTCCAGGTCCGTCGTGACAGCTCCCGCAGGCACGGGCGCCCACGTAGATGGGCTGCTTCTGACTCTGGCCCAGTGCCGCACCGGTCAGGAGGAACAAGCTGGCGAGTGTGAACTGTATGAGTCTGTTTCGCATGAGTCTTGGCCTCCCTGGCTTAGTGCATGCCCCGGACCACCTCGAGGAACTGATTCGCCTTCACATTTTCGATCCGTTGAGTCTCTCCGCCGGGCCAGCGGATCTCGACGTAATCGGCCCGGTCTGCTTTCCCCAGACCGAAATGAAGGCGCGGATCTCCCTGGGAGAGGTAACCTCGTACCGGGTTCACGTCGTCGATCATCTTGAGTCCCCCCACCGCTACCGTGACGCGCGTACCGATCGCGTCACGGGGGGGATCGGGAAGGCGCGGAATAACGGTCAGCCAGTTGTTCCTGTTCCCGCCGTCATTGCGCAGGAGATTCGGTGTGTCGTTCAGATTGACCACGAGAACGTCGACATCCCCATCGTTGTCGAAGTCGGCGAACGTTGAGCCGCGTCCCACCTTCTTGATGCGGAAGTAGTCACCCGAACGGTCCGAAACGTCGGTGAAGATGCCGTCTCCCTGGTTGTGCAGCAGAACGTCTTCTTCGCTGTACTCGTGGTGCGGGTTCCCGTTCGAGACGAAGAGATCGAGGTAGCCGTCGTTGTCGAAATCGAGAAGGAGTCCTCCCCAACCGGTGTACTGGCCACAAACGACGGCGACTTTCGAGTGGGTCGTCCAGTCTTCGAAGAAGTCTCCCTGATTCATCAGAAGACTGCTGTAGCCCATGTCGGGAATGTAGATGTCGAGCCGGCCGTTCCGATCGATGTCTCCGGCAAACGGTCCCATGGACGAGACTCCCTGGCCGTGCTCGCCGAACGCCAGCCCGAGGTTCAGCCCCTTTTCCACGAACGTACCCTTCCCCGTGTTTTCGAAGTAGTAGTTCTCGGTGGCGTCGTTGGCAACGTAGATATCCAGGTAGCCGTCGCCATTGAGGTCGGCCACAGTGGCACTCATCGCACGTCCGTCTTCCCTGTAGAGCCCGGCTTCTTTCGAGACGTCGGTAAAGGTGCCGTCGCCGTTGTTGCGATACAGGGCGTCGGGTTCGGCGTCGTAGCTGAGAGGGCCCGGATAGCCGGCCGCCGGATAGTAGGCCCGGAACTTGCCGTCGTCATACTTCAGGTAGTTGGCCACGTACACGTCGAGGTCACCGTCGTTGTCGTAGTCGAACCAGGGCGCGGAGAGGCTCCAGTGAGGGTCGGCGAGACCGCTTGCCTCCGACACATCGGTGAAGGTTCCGTCACCATTGTTGCGGTAGAGGACGTTCGGACCGTAATTCAGAACGTATAGATCGAGATCTCCGTCCCCATCGTAGTCGGCCGCCGAGCAGCCGAAGCTCGGACTCGGGTCGCTCACGCCGGCGTGATCCGTGACATCCGTGAATGTGCCGTCATGATTGTTATGGTAGAGCGCGTTGAAAAGCGTTCCGCGCAGCTTGCGCCCCCGATTGTCGTTAATGGCCCGATCCCAGGCGCCGTTCACGAAGTAGATATCGAGCCATCCGTCTCCGTCGTAATCGAAGGCGCAGGCGCCCGCCCCGGTTCCTTCGACGATATTGGTGAGCTCGAAGTCGCCGAAGCTGTGCTTGAAGTGGATCCCGGCCTGCTCCGTGACATCGGTGAATTTGGGTAGTGCTTCACCTTGATCGGCGGCCAGCGTGGAGCCGGTAACCGCCGCCAGTGTGAGGATCAGGGATTTGCTCCAGTGTAGGGTCATTCGTTCGCTCCTGAGGAATCGGAATGAGTGGCAGCCCGGGCAGCTGCTTCGACCCGCGAACCACCCTGGGCTCCCAGATCGATCCATTCCACCAGCACGCGGATCTGATCGGAAGTGAGCAGAGGCGTACCACCCACCGGTATGCGCGTGGGATGTGCGGGCACAGCATCCCAGGGCCGTGAGGTTCGCTCTCCTGTGACATGCCAGATCAGTGGACTCGTGCGTGCCTCTCCCGGATGGACCCATTGACCGTGCAGCGGATTCTCGCCCTGCCCCAGCCCCTGGCTAAGGAGTTCGTAAATACGCTGGGCGTAATCGGGGGATTGAGGACCGGCGGCGGGAGGTCCGAGCTGCAGGTCGTTCGACGGAGAGGAATGGCAAGACGCGGCGGCACATCCGGAGGCCACGACCGGAAGCACATCCCGCCTGAAATCCACGAAGCGTCGTTGTCGTTCGGGGAGGGTCAGTCGAACAGGGGGGTTCTTTACCGCATCGACGAGGCGATTGGGCGGCGTCAGTTCGCCATCCTCGTGGCAGCCGATACATCCGCGAGGTTCCTTGTTGCGCACCCAGATCCAGCCGCAGCTGCGCAATGCCATCCCATTCTCGTCGAGCAACTGAATCTCGATCGGGAGATTGGCGGGGACCTCGAAGAAGAAGGACCCGTCCTCGGCAACGGGTGCTTCACCCAGAATCCGCTTGGGCAGGTAGGGCGACGTCAGCGCGGCAGTCTTATCCTCGAGGTGTCGGGGAAGGCCTTCGAGGACTCGGACCTGTCTGGCCGAGGCTGCAGTCAGCCAGGATGGATCCTTGAGATCGTTGATTCCAATATCGAGGGCATAGAACTGCCCGTAGGGATGATTGTCATTGACAACGCTGGAACGGCCGTCGGGCCGGGGTCGCCGTTCGATCAAGCGACCCTGGAGGAGGTTCTGGCCAGCCTCTTCGTAGAGCGGTTGTACCTGCGAGGTCGTCGGATCGAACCGGCACAGGGCATAGGTGGACGAGCCCTGGACTGGGCGCCACGAAACCAGTAGAGAGCCGTCGGGAAGCGGTGACGGGAAAGCGAACCAGCCGTCGGCGGGCTGCGTCAGCGAGCGATAAGAGTGCAGGTTCCTCTTCAGTCTGACGCTTCCGAGTCGTCCAGCGCCATCGGCTCTGATCTCGTTCGATTCCACGAAGACGGCAAGGCCGTCGGTCGTGACCGTGGGCATCTGTTGAACCCGCATTCCCTGTTCCGCTGTGAACGCCGTCATATCGGTTCCGTCGACGTTCATATCGAAAACCCGCATACGTCCACGGCTTCCGTACCGAGAAAGCGAGTTCTGCCAGCTCGAAAACAGGATTCGACCGTCCCACATCAGAAACGGATCCAGATCTGCCGACGGATTGTAAGTGACCCGGCGGACGTCGGAACCATCGATCCGGCATGAATAGAGATCCGTAGACGGACGATTCCCTCTCTCGTTCACCTCGCCGGCCGCATCGCTCACGAACAGAATCTGCAGCCAGGGCTCGTCGGCGGTGATGATGTAGAAAGTCGAGAGATAGCGCGGCTGGCGGCAGTTCCCGGCGTTACGTGTGATCTGGCGGAGATTCCTGCCGTCGGTATCGATCTCATAGATGTTCCATGAATCCTCCGCGCGTTTTC
Source organism: Acidobacteriota bacterium (assembly GCA_037388505.1). Classification (GTDB taxonomy): domain Bacteria; phylum Acidobacteriota; class UBA6911; order RPQK01; family JAPXNP01; genus JARRKC01. The sequence continues at coordinate 15,437 of JARRKC010000050.1, forward strand.
GCCCGGCGAACAGGATATGCCGGGCGTCGAACGAAACATCGGGCTCACAGGCACTTTCGAAACCCGCGCTCAGCACGGTGCGCTTGCCGAACCGGTCTCTGACGACCAAACGGCCTCCCCGGCAAACATCGGAGCGAAGCGTTCCCTCGGGGTCTGCTTCCAGCGTCGAGAGGACGGCCGGTGACACTTCAACGAAGACGAGTGGCTGAGCGCGCCGGCTGTCGGGTGAGGCGGCGGCCTGACAGACTCCGACCATCAGGATCAGCAGGAACAGGGGAACCAGCAGGTCATGACGCTTCATTCGGGCGCTCCGTTTGGGCACAGGGCAGAAGACCCGCCAGCCGTCGGGACACGAGCGTCGGCCACCACGGGGCGGGTCCAGGGTGGTGACCAAATCGACATCTTGCGCTGTAGAAAAGAACCGGGTACGCCTGAGCATCCCGGTGACCCGAGCTCACTCCCGATGATCCGGCTACTTTTCTTTCTTGAGAATGGCGATCGCCTCGATCTCGACGAGCAGGTCCTCCCGACAAAGTCGGGCCTGAATGCCGACGCTCGCGGGAAGGGGATTCAGTTGCAGATAATCGAAAAAGGCGGTTCGCACTCGATTGAATTCTTCGTAATCACGTTCGATGTCGCGAAGATAGCACGTGCACTTCACGACGTCCTGCCAAGTCGCGCCCTGCGCAGTCAGCAGTTCGGTGATGTTGCGATAGGTCCGCCAGCACTGGGCGCGCAGATCGCCCTTGTGGACGGTGTTGCCGACCTCGTCGACACTCGCCGTGCCCGAAATGAAGATGAGCGAGTAAGAGCCAAGATCGAGTCGAAGTCCGCGCGAGAATGCGGATCCATATTCACACGCCTCGTTGAGAACGGACGGCGCGCAGACGGCCTGGCGTTCGACGGACGAATAACCCGGCTCATGGGGCACTCCCCGGAACGGCCGGACCGACCCTGCCGTCGAGAGCAGGCCGAGTGCCATCAACTCCTGTCTCTCTGCTTTTGACAGGTCATCGAAATCCGCCAGGACGTTGTCTCGTACGCTAACCAAAGTGCTCATGAACTGACCCTCCTCAAATGTCGCCGCGGCGACGATGATGAACCGGGTAGACTCTCTCCGACAGCGATATCTGAACCGGAACTGGTGAGGAGCAGCTCACCCGGTCCCTCGCGAAGGAAGATCCTGGAATTCCCCGTAACCAGGGACCGAGTTTTCCTCCAACGATTCAAAAAACTGTAAGTTCCCACCCGGTATTCCTTAACGCACGATAGGTGCCACGCTGGCTCCCGCTTCGCATTCCGAGTGTAAGCTACTGATAAGATTAATCTTATTCGGGTATCCTCGGGTTTCCTGGGTACCCCCTCCAAAGGCCCATCTTAGAATTTATGAACTCCCAGAAAACCGCGTCGCTATCGCGTCGAGGGAACAGGGCTCTCTTCTCCAGGCCAGTAAGATGTTTGAAATCAAATGATTGGCGTTGGAGATGGGCGGGGTGTATACACATTGTCGGAAATACGTAAGATTTGTGTCAACATACAGGTAAGCATCGATATCAATCCGTTCTCCGGCCCGCTTCCCCCGTCAGCGCAGGCAGAGCCTGGATTCGACCGGGCAGCGATGAAACGTTCGGCGGATCATCCGCGAGCCGCGGAAATCTCTGGTCCACTTGTCGCCGCGCGTCTGGATCGATATCATTAGGCATCTCCAATCCAACGCATAGTTATCAGCACTAAGGAGGGGTCCAATGCCCAAGGACAAGAAACCTGAGCAGAATGGCTCCGGCTTGTCTCGTCGAGACTTTTTTAGGAGCGGTACAGCCGGCGCTGTCTCTGCCGCGCTCATCTCGCAGCAGGACGGACTCGCGAGGAGCGAGGCAGGAACGCAGATTCTGGGGCCCGGCAAGATCCCGATCGAACTCAGCATCAACGGAAAGATCCGTCGACTCGAAGTCGAGCCGCGCGTCACGCTGCTCGATGCTCTTCGGGACGTGCTGGATCTGACGGGGACCAAGAAGGTTTGCGATCGCGGTACCTGCGGAGCCTGTACGGTGTTGATGGATGAAAAGCCGGTTTATTCCTGCTCGGTCCTGGCGATCGAGGCCTCGGGACGCCAGATCGTGACCATCGAGGGACTCGGGACGCCCGAGAAAATGCATCCGATCCAGCAGGCATTCGTCGACAATGACGCTCAACAGTGTGGTTTCTGCACGCCGGGGTTCGTCGTGGCCTCGAAGGCCTTTCTCGATCGGAATCCCAATCCGACAGTCGAAGAGATCGAAAGAGGTCTGGGCGGAAATTTCTGTCGGTGTGGCACCTACATAGGAATCCGAGCCGCCATTCTGGAGGCTGCGGGGAAGGGAGGGCATCATGCCTGAGTACAGTTGGCCTCCGGCAGATGAACGATGGCGAATCGGCCGGTCGACACGTCGGGTCGACGGACCCGTCAAGTCCGCGGGAGCGGCCGAATACACCTATGACGTCAACCTCTACGGACTGCTCCATGCCAAGATGCTGACCTGTCCGCATGCCCACGCCCGCATCGTGAGCATCGACACTTCGGCCGCCGAGCAGATGGACGGCGTGAAAGTAGTTCACGTGATCCAGGGGGCGGGTACGGAGATTCAATGGGCCTCCGACGAAATCGCGTCCGTGGCCGCCGAGACGGAGGAGATCGCTCGGGAAGCCCTGGCTGCCATCAAGGTTCAGTACGAGGTGCTGTCGCACTTCCTGGATGGGGACGACAGGAACGCACCCGGCGCGCAACCCGCACAGGCCGAGACGGTCGGAGACCCGGATGCCGGGCTGAGCAGCGCGGACAAAGTATCGCAGGGCCACTACGGTCTCCCCCTGATCTCTCATTGCTGCATGGAAGCCCACGGCACAGTCGCGTATTGGGAGGACGACCAGCACCTGGTGGTCTACGAGTCCACCCAGGGCGTCAGCGTCATTCCCGGGCAGTTTGCCGAGGCTCTGGAGATTCCCGCCGCCAACGTTCGGGTTCTCTGCCAGCACATGGGCGGAGGATTCGGCAGCAAGTTCAGTGCCGACCGGTGGGGTATTGAATGTGCAAGGCTTGCCAAGATGGCGAAGCGACCGGTCAAGCTGATGCTGGATCGCAACGCCGAAATGCAGGTTGCGGGAGGGCGTCCGTCCGCCTACGCCGATGTCAAGGTGGGCGCGAAGTCGAGCGGCGAAATCACAGCGTGGACATCGGAATCCTGGGGCACGGGCGGACCTTCGGGGGCGGGAAGCCCTCCGCTTCCCTATGTTTTCGAGATCCCCGACCGGAGACACCAGCACACGTCCGTTCCCACCAACACGGGACCATCGAGGGCCTGGAGGGCTCCCAATCATCCACAGGCCTGCCTCATCACGATGGCGGCTCTGGAGGACGCCGCGGCGGCGATCAGCATGGATCCGCTCGATTTCTTCCTCAAGAACATCAAGATGACCGGGAAGCTCTCGGATACCTATGCGGAAGAGCTCAAGCTTGGGGCCGATCTGATCGGATGGAAGCAGCGCTGGAAACCTCGGGGCCAGAATGGGGACGGAACGATCAAGCGCGGTCTCGGACTCTCGCTCCACACCTGGGGCGGCAGAGGTCATGCGAGCAACTGCGAACTGGTGATCAATCCCGACTCTTCAGTCGAAGTCAGGCTGGGCAGTCAGGACCTCGGTACGGGTACCCGAACCGTCATCGCCACGGTGGTTGCCGATGCGTTCGGGCTGGATGTGAAAGACATTACGGTACGAATCGGCGACAGCCGATTCCCGCAGTCCGGAGCGTCCGGCGGCAGCACCACGGTTGGCGGAGTCGGCTCCTCGTCCCGCCGGGCGTCTGAGCTGGCGCTCGAGGCGTTTCGTCCGAAGATCGCCGAGGAACTCCAAGCGAAACCGGAGGATCTCGAGTTCATCAACCACCGAGTCCAGGTCCAAACCGACCCGAGCCGCTATCTGTCCTGGAAGGAGGCCACGGGATTGCTCGGCGCCACTCCGATCAGCGTGCTCGGCCGGAATCCGGGACCCGGCCACCTGATTGACAGCGGCGTGGGCGGCATCCAGATGGCCGACGTCAGTGTGGATACCGAAACAGGGCGCGTACGCATCAACAAGATCGTCGCCGTTCAGGATTGTGGGCTCATCATCGACATGCTGACGGCACGCAGTCAGGTTTTCGGTGCCATGATCATGGGCGTCACCTACGCCCTGATGGAAGAGCGCTACATGGATCCGATCACGGGCCGGCTTCTGAACGACGACATGGAGTTCTACAAGCTTGCCGGCATCGGAGACATCGGGGACTTGGTCGTCCACATGATGACGGGACCCGGATACGATGAGCGCGGGGTGATTGGACTGGGAGAACCACCCGTGATCTCGCCGGGCGCCGCGATTTCGAACGCCGTCGCCAACGCGACCGGAGTCCGGGTACCCTACCTGCCGCTGACACCGGCCCGGGTGCTCGAGACGCTCGAGAAAGGAGGAGCAGCCTGATGAACAACTTCGAATATGCGAGTCCGGAGACAGTGGACAGCGCCGTGCAGCTGCTCGGATCCGGCGCCGTTGTGCTGGCAGGCGGAACCGATCTGCTCAGTCTCATGAAGGATGGGGTCGCCACTCCCAATCGTCTGGTCAACATCAAGTCGATTCCCGAACTCCGTGGCATCGAGGACAAGGGTGCCGACGGCATCAGGATCGGCGCTCTGGTGACCCTGGACGAGTTGATGCACAACCCTCTCATTACCGAAGGCTATCCGGCTCTGGTGCAGGTGGCCGAGGGGGTGCGCAGTCCCCAGTTGGAGAACATGGGAACCGTAGGTGGTGATCTGTGCCAGCGCCCACGGTGCTGGTACTACCGCCACGGATTTGGTCTGCTGGCGATGCGAGACGGCAAGTCCATGGTCGTGGACGGCAACAACCGCTATCACGCGATTCTTGGCAACGCCGGCCCCGCCTACTTCGTGAGTCCTTCCAGCCTGGCCCCCGCCCTGATCGCCTACGGAGCCAAGGTGGGTATCCAGGGGTCCGGCGGAGCCAGACAGGTGGCGGTCGCCGATTTCTACAAGGTTCCGACGGCGGAAGGTCAGAGGGAGTACGATCTGGCCGACAACGAGGTGCTGACCGAAATCGTGATTCCACCGGCTTCCGACAGAAAGACCGGCGTCTATGAAGTTCGCGAGCGCGAAGCGATGGACTGGCCGCTGGTTGTGGCCGTCGCGTCGCTGGAGATGGACGGCAACACCGTCAAGTCGGCGGACGTGGTGTTGGGCCAGGTCGCTCCGAAACCCTGGCCCGTGCCTGCGGCAGGTCAAGCCCTGTCGGGAAAACCGGTCAGTGTGGAGACGGCCGAAGCTGCCGGGAAGGCGGCGGTTCAGGGTGCCAGGCCGCTCAGTGAGAACGGCTACAAAGTGACCCTGGCTCGAGTCGCGGTCAAGCGTGCCGTTCTGAGGGCCGCAGGAATGGAGGTAACGTAATGGCAATGGAAAAAGTCGGCCGGGACGTCTGCCGGCGCCTGCGATCCAAAGGGATGTTCATCGACGCAGAGCCGGACCCGAACATTCCGGGCACGAGCGACGGGTTCTACTGGTGCACGCACACGATGAACTGTCTGGGCCCGGACGGCAAGGTCGCCGACAAACATCAGTGCAAGGCCGGCCGCGGCTGCTTCGAATCGAGGTAGATCGAAAATCCCCCGATCACTGCCCCGGATACCAGTCAACGATTCGTACCTCCGTGTCCGGGCCGACCTTGGATTTGAACGCCTGCAGGTCGGATCCCCGGTAGTGGTACGGATAGACCACCCTGGGGTGAAAAGCATTGACACACTCGGCGGCTTCTTCAGGCGGCATCGTGTAGGGTAGATTCATGCAGACGAAGGCGACATCGATATCGTGCAGAGCCTTCATCTCAGGAGTGCACTCCGTATCCCCGGAAATGTAGACGCGCTGAGAACCCATCGTGAGCACGTAGCCGTTGCCTTCGCCCCTGGGATGATAGAGACGGCCTTCCGAAGGTCCCCGCTTGATGTTGTATGCAGGGATGGCCTGAATACCGATACCGAGTTCCTGGATCTTCTCTCCATTCCTGAGGATGCGGGCCTGTGTGACCTGCTCCTGGACGGCCAGGGGACCGACGACGATCGTATCGTCCTTGCTGGATCGGGCGATTTGACCAGGGTCGAGATGGTCGCCGTGGGTGTGGGTGATGAGAATCAGATCGGCCTTGGGCTGCCCGGAGTAGTCCGCGCCGCGGCTCACAGGGTCCACATAGATGACATGACCCTGCCACTTGAGAATTAGAGACGCGTGGGTGATGGGGACGATCTCGATATCGCCGACCGTATTCGCAGGAGCCGGCAGGGCGGCCAGAAGCAAAGGAATCCAAGTCAGGATCATCATATCCACCTCCAGGCTGATTCGATGCTCTACGGACGGGCGAAGTGCCCGTATGTACGCAGCACCGACCCCTAACATTCCAGGCATTCGCCTCCCGTTTGTCAACTCCCGCTGGTGATGAACGCCAGACGTCATTCAACAAGGCAGTCCAGGGATCGGGCTATTTGACAAGGACATATCGGCTACCGGAGAATAGCGCCTTCACTTCCAGCAAGGCCCCATCGTCTAGAGGACTAGGACGCCGGCCTCTCACGCCGGTAACACGGGTTCGAATCCCGTTGGGGCTAGTTTCTTGCTTTACTCCCGCGCCTCCCCGCTCACCGGGTCCCTGAGCTCTACCCTGTGCAGCGTGCCGAGCTTGTCCAGGGGGCCCGGCCACTGCCACTGGTCGCCTCCCTTGTTGCAGGGCTCGAAATCGCCGGCCGCTGTCAGCATCACGTTTCCCGGAACGAAGTTGCGGTCATGCATTTCCTTGAGATCTCCACCCGGTCACGTCCCAATGGTAGGGGGAGGCCGCATAAAAGGCTGACGAGACCTGCTCGTTGAAGGGGTAACCCGGTCGATTCCGATCTCCAGTATGACCACGGCGCACGAAGAATCGGCCGGAGGAGAGGAATTGTCGAGGCGTTCCATCCGTCGTGTACACACCTCCTTACCCACCGGCGCCAGTTGCCGATTCGGTGAAACCTTCCGGTACCCTAAGGGCATACTCTGTTCTATGAAGTTGGGAGCTGCCGGGCACGTCGTGCCGGCCGCTTCCACACGGTCCGGGCAATTCCCCCGGAACACTCGAATATCAACCGATTAGGATGAACTGAAGGAGGTCCCAATGAGTTTCACTCTGCCAGATTTGCCATATCCAGCCGATGCGCTGGAACCCTATATCGATCAAAAGACGATGGAAATCCACCATGACAAGCACCATGGCGGATATGTGTCCAAGCTCGTCAGTGCCGTCCAATCGAGTTCAGCTCTGAGCGGGAAGAGCCTCGAAGAACTCCTGGCCAACAACTGCGCTTCGGTTCCTGAGTCGATTCGTACGGCGGTCCGAAACAACGGCGGCGGTCACGCCAACCATTCCATGTTTTGGAAGAGCATGTCCCCCGAAGGCGGGGGTGAACCGACTGGAGAACTGGCTCAGGTCATCAACTCGACGTTTGGCAGTCTTGCCAATTTCAAGGAGAAGTTCACGGCGGCCGCGTTGGGCCGATTCGGCTCCGGCTGGGCCTGGCTCGTGCGAGGTGCCGGTAACAAATTCGACATCTACTCCACGGCGAATCAGGACAGTCCGCTGATGGAAGGCAAGACGCCCATTGTTGGACTGGATGTTTGGGAGCACGCCTATTACCTGAAGTATCAGAATCGCCGGGCGGAGTACGTCGAAGCCTGGTGGAACGTCGTGAACTGGTCGGAGGTGGCCAAGCGGTTGAAGTAGGGACGGAAGAGCGAAGAAGAGAAGCTGGAAACTGGGAGCGGGGGTGGGATAGGCGCCCTCGCTCGTCTCGGACCGCGGCCGCTACCTCACGAGCGTTATCCTCCCTGAGTACCGGAGGTCAGCCGGCGGGAACGGGAGGACCGGAGAACCGGAGAACGGGAGGACGGGAGGACGGGAGGACGGGAGATGGAGTTCCAGGGGGCCGGGATTCTGTGGGGACCGGTCCGACATCTCCGGTACGTCTGAGTTGTCCGGCCTGTCCGAGTTATCGGGAAAAGTGGACGTGGACGAGGTGGAAGGACTGAGCGGATTCAATGGATCTTGAACCCCTTGAGCGGTGAACCTCGCCGCTTCGGATAGAATAGCCGGAAGCATCCCCCACTCTCGGAACCCGGAACTCGAAACTCGGAACTCCTACTCGGTCATGCGATTCTTCTCGTCGACGTGGACGAC
>JARRKC010000051.1:0-27122 GCA_037388505.1 Acidobacteriota bacterium
CGATCTCCGGGAAAAGTACGGAGACGGGAGACAGGAGACGGGAGACGGGAGACAGGAGACGGGAGACAGGAGACGGGAGACAGGAGACAGGAGACAGGAGACAGGAGACAGGAGACGGGAGACAGGAGACGGGAGTGAGAACTTCCGAGTCGAAGCCGGAAGGTAGCGACTTGCGGACGGAGTTCGGCATGTGAGAGGGGATCAGGGCTCCGTCTTGACGCGAGATCGGGAGTGGTTGCGCCGGATCCCTGCCGAATATCGATCCAGCAGCGCCGCGACCTCATCGGCGAACCCCTCCAGGGTCTCACAGTTCCCGTAACCGAGATCGGTCGCTAAGATCATGTAGTAGCGACATTCTTCGAGCGAGCCCTCAGCAATATTGAGGAAACGAATCTTGTCGGCCGCTCCCCGCTTCTTGAACCCCTCCGCAATGTTCGCCGGAACCGAAACCGCCGCCCGGCGCAATTGGGACGTCAAGCCGTACAATTCAAATTTGGGGAAGTCTCGAGTCATCGAGTAGATCTCGAGGACGAGATGATGAGCCCGCTTCCAAACCACCAGCTCCCTGAAAGATCGTGCGCGTTGCTTATCCATATTGCTCACAAGGAACGCACACCTTGCGCGCTCTGTAAAGCTCCTGTCTCCTGTCTCCCGTCTCCCGTCTCCCGTCTCCTGTCTCCCGTCTCCTGTCTCCTGTCTCCTGTCTCCTGTCTCCTGTCTCCCGTCTCCCGTCTCCTGTCTCCTGTCTCCCGTCTCCGTACTTTTCCCGGAGATCGCCGGCCCGAGATGCGTTGTTTCACCGGATGCGCCGCGGCCGCTCCAGAGGGGATACTGCTTGCCAACGGTATTCCGCAGCACGAATGCTCGAGAGGAGAGTTCCAGTACCTTGGCGAGACGGCGACTCTGCAAAATGGCGGTGGTGCATGGACTCGTACTGTCCGGACTGATCGCGGCGGTTGCCCAGGTCGGTTGCAGCACAAGCACTCCCGGAGAAATCCTGGCTTCGGCGGATCGCCCGGTGATGCCGCCCGAGGTGGTGCCTTCCGGTCCCACCGGCATCGTCTTCACCGACGTGGCCGCGGCCGCCGGAATTGACTTTACGGAATCATTCGGAGACGCCCACTTCAGCAATCTCGTCGAAGCGACCGGGGGCGGTGTGGCCTTTCTCGACTACGATCAGGATGGATGGCTCGACGTCTATCTGACGACCGGGAAGTACGTCAAGGGTCTCAGTGATGGGGAAGAGCCTCGGATCCGGCCCTTGAATCGTCTCTTCCACAACCGCAGAGACGGAACGTTCGAGGATGTCACCGGGGCGGCCGGCGTGGGCCTTCCGAACTCCTTCAGCATGGGGGTGGCGGTCGGCGACTACAACAACGACTCCTACCCGGACTTGTTCGTCGGTAACTACGGGCGCAGCACGCTGTTCAGGAACAATGGCGACGGAACGTTCACCGATGTCACCGATGAAGCCGGCGTCGCCAACGCGGGCCTGTGTTCGGTGGCCGCGACCTGGTTCGACTACGACCGTGACGGGCGGCTGGACCTCTATGTCGGCGCCTATATTGATTTCGATCCCGGCTATGATCAGTACTACTCGCCGGACGGGTTCCCCGGCCCGCTGTCCTACAAAGGAGAGCCCGATCACCTGTATCGCAACCTCGATGGAAAGCACTTCAAGGATGTCACGGAAGAGGTCGGGCTGGCGGGAATGACCGGGCGTGCGATGAGCGTCGCCACGATCGATGTGGACAGGGACGGCTTTCCGGACCTGTATGTGACCAACGACGGGACAGAGAATTTCCTGCTCCACAACGAGTCTGGAAGGCACTTCTCCCAGATCGCCCGCGATCTGGGTGTGGGTTACAACGGCATGGGCGATTCGACGGCCAGCATGGGCGTCGACTTTGGGGACTTCGACGGGGACGGAAACCTCGACCTCTTCGTTTCGGACAACTCGCTCGGATCGCTGTACAGGAACGAAGGGGACGGCCTGTTCATGGATGCCGTGGTCGAATCGGGACTGGCCATGCGCAGCGCTCAGTATGTTTCCTGGGGTTCCTTCTTCTTCGATTTCGACAACGATGGGGATTTGGACATCCTGGAGGCGAACAGTGACCTGTCACGTCTTTTCGGTCAGGAAGACCAGATCTTCCAGAATGACGGAACCGGTTCGTTTCAGGATGTTTCCGGAGACCTCGGTCCGCACTTCAGCCGCACTCTTCTGAGCAGAGGCGCGGCGTTCGCAGATTACGACAACGATGGAGATCTGGACGTGATGATCTCCAACATCAACGGTCCGGCCGTGCTCCTTCGCAACGACGGTGGCAATCGCCGGAACTGGCTTTCCCTCGATCTTCATGGACGCACGAGCAACCGCGACGGGGTAGGAGCGGTGATCAGCGTCCAGGTTGGTGGACAGAAGCGGGTCGCCTACAGGAAATCTTCCAGCGGCTATCTCTCCTGCAGCGACCCGCGGGTTCACTTCGGTCTGGGGGACAGCAAGCGGGTCGATTCGATTGAGATCGTCTGGCCGTCGGGAACGACGCAGGTTTTGAAGGATGTCAAGGCCAATCAAATTCTCACTGTGGAAGAGCCTGCGGGCTGAGTGGGACGCCGCGAGACATCTCAGGATGTGGAAAGTGCTCCTGCCGGCCGTGCTCCTGGGAGGTGCCGGATTACTCGTCTCACTCCGCCCGTCGGCGACACTGGTCGGAGACTATCTCGTCTGTTCACGAGAGAACATTTCGACGAACCCCCTCCTCTATCCCCCGGACACTCGGCTCGTGCGGGTGTCCGGAGGGGAGGCCCGGTTCCTGAAGGGTTTCGCGCTCACCAGCCGTCCCCAGCTCTCCTACGCGGCGGACAGGATCCTCTTCTCCGCTCGACGTTCCGGAGACAAGCACTCTCAAATCTGGGAGATGACGGTGGATGCCTCGACGCCCAGGCGAGTCATCGCCGTCGATGCGGACTGCGTGACTCCCGGGCTTCTTCCGGATGGAACCATCGTCTTCTCACGGCTCGAGCGCGTCCCAGAAGGCGACCGACTCATCGGGACTCTGTATGCCCTCAGAGCCGGCGGCAGTCTCTCCCGTATCAGCTTCGGAAGCGACTTGGACCTGGTCCAGAAGATCCTGAGCGACGGCCGAATCCTGGTGCATCGTCGTTCTCCTCTCTATCCCGATGGGATCGATCTGGCACTCCGTCCAGACGGAACGGAACTTGAACGGTTTCTTGCAGATACCTCCATGGGCTCAGTGGAGGCGTCAGCCGTCGGGGACGGCCGAATCCAGCCGGCCGGCCCCGACGGATCCGAGCGGGCTCCGGCTCCCTCCTGGCTGGAGCCCGGCTACCATGTCATTGATTCCATCCATGTGGCGCCACGCCCCCTTCCGCCGGTCTCGACCTCCGTGGTCAAACCGCAGATGGACTACGGCTGGCTGCTCTGTTTGGACGCCCGACTCACCGATTTGAATGCCGATCTGGGGCGTGCCCACAGCGTGCGCGTCGTCGATTCCAAGAGCGGAAAGGCGTTGGGGGTGGAGCCGATTGCCCGTGACGGTTCGTTCTATCTGAAGGTCCCGGCCGATCGGCTGTTGCGGCTCGAGCTGCTCGACGATCAGGGGCGAACAGTTGTCCGTCAGAGAGACGGTATCTGGGTACGTCCGAATGAGCATCGGGGATGTGAGGGCTGCCACGAATCGCGCTACCTGTCGCCGGAGAACCGTTCCCCCCTGGCACTCGAGCAGGGCCCCGAGTCGGTCATCGAGCAGGCGTCAGCGGCGCCCGTGGAGGGAAGACCATGACCGGGCGAGTTCGTGCTTTCGCCGGCGCAGGAGTTGCCGGCCTGGCCTGCCTGGTCTTCTTGGGCCTCGCAAGCTATCGACACGTTCGATACTACACGGGTGACACGCCGCGCACGTACAGCTGCTACTCCTGCCACGTCGACGGCAACGGCGGCAGCCTGCTGGAGTGGGTCGAGCGACCGACCTACCTCAGTCCGCTGATGCTCGAGGTCTCGCCGGACGGTCGCCGTCTGTACGCCACCGCCCAAGACGGTGATGCAGTGATCGAGGTGGATCTGGCAGCGCGGACAGTCACGCGCTCGATCACGGTCGGGCACCGTCCGCGCGATCTCGTTATTACGGGGGACGGGAGGACGGCCTACGTCTCGAACGAGTGGGGCAACTCCATTTCGGTCGTGGATCTCGACGCGGGGAGGGTCACTCGGACGATTCCCTGTGGAAACATGCCCAGTGGTCTCTCCCTCTCCCGGGACGAGCGGACACTTTTCGTCGGAGACTGGCAGGGAGACCTGATCCAGGCCATTGACCTTTCCAGCGGTCGAGTCCGCGTCGATCTGGCGGGGGGCGGGAGTCCCAACGAACTGGCGCTCACTCCGGACGGCTCGCTGCTGCTGACGACGAACGAGCTGTCCTACGTCTCATCGCACCGGGGCCCGCCGCGAACGGAGGTGACGTTCGTCGATGCCACAACGGATCGTCCCACTCGCCGGGTGGTGTTCAACAACGCTCACCTGATCGAAGGTGTGACGATACTCCCGGAGGGAGACCTCGCCCTGGTGACTCTTGTCAAGCCGAAGAACCTGTTGCCGGTCCTGCACGTGGAGCGAGGCTGGACGATGAGCAACGGCATTGGGGTCATCGATCTGAAGTCGGGTCGCGCAACCCAGTTGTTGCTGGATGAGGCGAACCGCTTCTTTGCGGATCCCTTTGGCGTGGTGTCCACCCCGGACGGCCGTTTGGCTTTCGTTTCTCACTCGGGCGTCGACCAGATCAGTGTGATCGATATGGCGGCGTTGCGGCGACTGCTCCGTGGCATGGATGATCAGGCCCGTCAGCAGGCGGGCCTCCGGCTCGATCTCAGCACCCAATTCGTCATCAAGAGGATCCCGACGGCGGCCAATCCGAAGGGGATGGTGGTCGCGCCCGACGGAAAGCGGCTCTATGTTGCGGAACGGCTCAACGATTCCATTCTGGCGATCGACACCGCCTCGCTCGAGCCGCTCTATCGCATCGAGTTGCAGGGAAAGGAACGCGAGACTCCACGTCGGCGGGGAGAGAAGCTCTTCAACAGTGGCCTGCGCAGTTTCCAGGGACAGTTCAGTTGCCAGAGTTGCCATCCGCGCAACCAGACGGATCGGCTCCAGTACGATTTCGAACCGGACGGCCTGGGTCTCGGTGTGGTCGACAATCGAAGCCTTCTGGGGATCCGGGACACGGCTCCCTACAAGTGGAACGGCAAGAACACCAGTCTGTTCATGCAGTGCGGCATCCGGTTCTCGCGTATTCTGACCCGAGTCGACTCCTTTCGGTCGGATGAGTTGAGCGATCTGGTCTCGTTCATCCGGTCGCTTCCCGACCCGCCGAATCCCTACCGGTCCCCGGACGGAAAGCTGACGCCAAGTCAGGCGAGGGGGAAGCTGCTCTATGAGCGGACCCGCACGAAGGACGGTCAGTTGATTCCCGAATCGAACCGTTGCATCACTTGCCATCCGCCGCCTCTCTACACCAATCGCAAACGAGCGGATGTCGGGTCTGCCTCGCCGACCGATTTGGTGAAGGAGTTCGATGTGCCGCACCTGACGAATATCTACGCGACCGCTCCCTACCTGCACGACGGTAAGGCGCGGACGCTCGAAGAGATTTGGACCCTCTACAACGCCAAGGACACGCATGGTGTCACCCGAGATATGACGAATCAGGATCTGAACGACCTGGTGGAGTATTTGAAGACCTTCTAGTCCGGCGGAGAGCAGCGGTCCGAATCGGGACCACGTTCGGGTCATTAAGGAGACGAAATGAAAAACAAAGCGCTGACGATCATCATGGCGGCCTCGTCGGCCGTGGCCGTGTTCGTGGCCGTCCTCCTGCCCAACGAAGCGCCCGTCTCGGCCGCGGGGCCGGTCCTCGCATCAGTTCCTGCATCGGAACCGTCTCCGACGCCGGCTGCAACGACGACCCGGAGCGACGCTCCGCAACAGGAGACCGCCCTTCCGGTCGTTCCCGAGTGGGAGAGTTTCACTGTTTCGGACGGGCTTCCCTCCAATAAGGTGTTCTGTGTGCGAACGAACGGCCCGCGTGTCTGGGCGGGCACGGATACGGGGTTGGCTCTGTATGAGAAAGGACGCTGGACCGTAATCGGGGTCAAGGAGGGCTTGCCCCACCGCGCGGTTCTCAGCGTCGACGTGAGCCCCCAGACCGGGGACGTTTGGGTCGGGACGATGGGAGGGCTGGCGCGCATCACGGCTGGTCGCATCGACACGTTCACTCAAACCAACAGCGGCCTCTCCAACAACTTCGTTCACGAAGTCCAGTGCGATCCCGAAGAGAACGTCGTCTGGGCGGCGACGGCCATGGGGCTGTCACGCTTCGACGTCGCCTCTCATACGTGGCAGGTCTACACCCAGGAGAACACGCCCATGCACGAGCCCTGGACCTATTCGGTGGCCGTCGACCGGGGAATGGTCTACGTGGGCGCCTGGGGCGGAGGCATTCTCGAGTACACGAAATCCCTCAACCGATGGAGGGAGTACCGGGATCCCGACAAGGAGATGGAGATCGATTTGCTGCCGAACGACGGACCCGTCCACGATGTCACGTCCGCGGTCGACTTCGCGGGAGGCGTCTTGTGGCAGGGAACCTACATGGGGATGGCCCGGTACGACGGTCGCCAGTGGTGGAGCTACTACAAGGAAGACAGCGGTCTGCCCAGCAATTTCATCAACTTCATCCGTGCGCAGGGCAGGCTTGCCTGGATTTGCACCGATTCCGGCCTGGCGGTTTCGAATGGACGCGCCTGGGTCACGTATCAGGGCGCGGGAACCAAGGGGGGTCAAATCCTGTTCATCGACGGCAAACAGATCCAGAGACGCCTGTCGGCGAAATCCCTCTACCCTCATAACTTCGTGCTTGGAATGGACTTCCAGGGGAGGGACGTCTGGGTGGCCACGGAAGGCGGAGTGGGGCATGGCCGGGTCGATCCGGCGTTGGGTTTTGAAGTGGAAAAGGCAGTCCCGGCAGGGAAGTCGAAGTCCGATGCAGCTGAGTAGGAACCGTCGGCGCAGGCGTGCAGAGGGGAGGGAGTCTTGAACCGAAGCAGAATGTGGATTGGATTTGCTCTACTGGTCTTCGGCACGGCCTTCTGCCTGGCGGGTAGCGACGGAGAGAGACAGCGTTACGCGGATCGGCCCGACGATCTGATCCCCTATTCGAAGACGGAGGTCTACAAGGACATTCCCGGTGAGAAGGTTCAATTCAAGGGGGCAGGCCGGGATGTTCCGGATCCGAAGGTCGACGCCGTCAAGATCGGCCTGATCGCTCCCCTGACCTACGAGGACCATCCGATCGTACCACCCGGATTCAAACCTGGGGTCGGCGCCGGGTCGAAGGCGGTCTTCGGCCGGCATATGTTGTGGGGCGCCGAGATGGCTCTCGCGGATGCCAACCGGGAGGGAGGCTATCACGGCGTTCCCTTCGAACTCGTCCGGAGAACCGATCTCGTCCAGTGGGGTCAAACGAGCGACGAACTGGTCAAGTTCACGTACGACGACAAAGTCTGGGCCGTGATTTCAGGCATCGACAGCAACAACAATCACGTTCTGAACCGGGCCGCGCTCAAGGCCGAAATGCCGCTGGTCAATGCCGGCTCCACAGACCCGACCTTGACGGAACACAGCATCCCCTGGCTGGTGCGTTGCATCAGCGACGACCGGCTCAACAGCTACGAGCTGCTCAATTACGTCCACCGGATCAGGCACTTCACCCGGATTGCGGTGTTTCGAGTCAATGACCGTGACGGGCGGGTCGGAGTGGAGGAATTCATCAAAGGAGCTCGCAGGCTGGGGACCCCGGTTCTGCTGGAACTCCGCTTCAGCAACGGCGACACCGATTTCTCCGAGCAACTCGCCTACCTTCGAAAGTTGAACCCGGAAGTGATCGCGCTCTGGGCCAATCCTCCCGAAGGCGCTCGAATCGTCCGACAGGCCCGAAAAATGGGCCTCGAACAGCAGTTCATCGGATTCGACCGGCTGACCAACCCGGAGTTTCTCGAACAGGCGGGATCCGCAGCCGAGGGGATGATCCTCGCCGCCACGCTCAACCCTCACCGCCAGGACGCGAAGTGGCTCGATTTCGAACGGCGCTATCGCGACGAGCACCGGGAAGAGCCGGACACCTATGCGGCGCATGCCTACGATGCGGCTCGTTTCATCGTCGCCGCCATCCGCCGGGCCGGCCTCAACCGGCCGCGCATCCGCGATGCCATGTACGCCGTGGATGACTTTCCGGGAGTCAGTGGTCGAATCCGGTTCGACGTGACCATGAACGACATCAGTCGACCCTGGCTGGTGCGGGTGAAGGATGGTCGATTCGACTATTTTCGGCCTGACGACTGGCCCCGGGTCAAGCATCTGCTCGTCAAGGTCCCGTCCGAGGGTTCATTGCGATGAACACGGACGTGCTGGGCCGTCTACTGCCTCTCGTGGTCGCGATTTCGATCGGGTCCGCGGCGTTTGCGGCCGGTACCGCACCGATCCGAATCGGTATTCTGGTCCCCACCGACGGTCCCGCCAAAGCCTCAGGTGAAGCTGTCATCGAGGGCATAGAATCGGCCGTGCAGGAGTGGAAGCAGGCTCATCCCTCGTCTCCGTTCTCGGAACTCGAGACCCGGATCATCCCGTCTCAGCTCCGCTGGGGGGCGCAGACCGATGCTCTGGTCAAGGCGGTCTTCGAAGATGGGACTCTCGCCATCATTGGTGCCGAGAACAGCCGGACGGCACATCTGGCGGCGCAGGTCGTCACTCGGCTCAAAGGGGAGGTGTTGCTGGTCAGTCTTGCCGACGACCCCACTCTCACCGAGATTGGGGTGCCCTGGATCCTCAGGTTCCCCGCTGACGCGAGGGTCGCATCAAAGGGTTCGGCGGATGTCGTGGGGAACGCCCCGTCCTCCCTCTCTTCCCTTCGAGGAGCCGCGCACGATGCCGCCCGAGCAGTCCTTGCGGCGGTCTCTGACTGCGGCCCCGACATCACCGCCATGCGCTCCTTCCTGTCTTCCGGCACCTTTGCCGGTCTGACCGGCTCCTTCACCTTCGATGCCAACGGCAATCGCATCCCGGCGAAGCTCGAAGCTGGGAGATAGAAGACACACCTTCTTGGGAGAGGTGAGAGTCGAAAACTCCGGGGGGCGCTGCGCGGAGGGAGACGGAACTCGAAATCTCCGGCATGTCGCCCAAAGCCGGATCGGGAGCCGTCTCACCTTGGATGCCTTTTCATGCTTTCTCCCATGCGTCATTCCGATCTCGCGACGCCCCAGCATCTGTCCCCGCGCACGGCGCCTCCCCCCACGGCGCTCCTTCCACTTCTTCCATGGAGCTTTTTGCACGAAGTTTTCGCACTTTTTCCTTTTCGTTCGTTATTGGTAGGTGGGGTTAGGGGTTTGGCCTCCGCCTGGAGGGTTTGCCCGGGGGCGTCGTGTGCCCACCGGGGGGACGGCAACCTGGGCTACTCCGGCAGCCTTCGGCCTGGCTCGTGTCTCGAATCCCCTTCTCCCCTCCGGCCCTTCCATCCTGGGGGCCTGCATCGTATCCTCTTTCGGATGATCTTCGGGAGGGAGTGTGGCCACCAAAGCCTTTGAGCCCTACGTTCATCACAGCAGGAGTCTGCCTGACCTGACGGTCAGGGCTGCCGTGGCGGGTGTGATCATGGGGGCGGTCTTCGGCTCCGCCAACGCCTATCTCGGACTCAAGGTCGGTCTGACCATCAGCACGTCGATTCCCCTTGCCGTGATCAGTGTGGCGTTGTTCAAGTCGGTCGGGCGGATTCTACGGCCGACCAATATCCTCGAATGCAACGTCAGCCAGACGGGCGGATCGGCCGCATCGTCCATTGCCTCGGGACTGATTTTCACCATCCCTGCGCTGTTCATGTGGGGGATGAGCCCGAGTCTTCTCCAGGTGGGCACGCTCGCGATTCTGGGGGGCGTCCTCGGGATTCTCTTCATGATTCCCTTGCGCCCCTACTTGATCGTCAAGGAGCACGACACGCTCCCCTACCCCGAGGGGACGGCGGCTGCTCAGGTTCTGATCGCTGCGGATGCCGGCGGCAGCCGGGCCCGAAGCGTATTCGTGGGCATGGGAGTCGGAGCCCTCTACAAAACGGTTCTGGAGTTCGGACATTTCTGGTCCAGCGAGATCCACGTCCGCATTCCTCTGCTCGAAAAGGGGGAGGTTGGACTCGAGCCAATGCCGGCTCTGTTGGGGGTGGGATACATTCTGGGGTACCGCATCGGGGCCATCATGGTAGCCGGCGGCCTTCTCTCATCGCTGGCTTTGATTCCGATCATTGCCCACTTTGGTCAGGCACTCGGCGCGCCCATGTTTCCAGAAACCACACACCTCATCAGTGAAATGACGCCGAGCCAGATCTGGTCCCGGTATGTTCGCTATGTCGGCGCGGGAGCGGTTGCATTCGCCGGAATCACCACGGTGCTCCGTTCACTTCCGACGATGTATCGGAGTCTGGTCGACGGGCTGAAGGGTCTGACACGTGAGGGCCGCTCGCTCGCCGTCGTGACCGCGCGAACCCAGAGAGACCTCTCCATGAGTGTGGTGCTGGTCGGCTCGGCAGTGGTTCTGCTGGTGGCCGCGCTGGGTCCGTTCGTGCTGGGACTCGGCGCCCCGGCCCCGCTGCGCGTCTTTGGCTCCCTGATGATCCTGGGCTTCGCCTTCATGTTCGTCACCGTGTCGTCTCGGATCGTCGGGCTGGTGGGCGTGACGTCGAATCCGACATCCGGCATGGCCATCGTTACCCTTTTGGGGACGAGCCTGATCTTCTTTCTGCTCGGTTGGACCGACGATATCGGAAAGGCGACCGTGTTGACCATCGGAACCGTGGTCTGCGTGGCTGCCTCGATTGCCGGAGATATTTCGCAGGACCTCAAATGCGGCTACATCATCGGTGCGACCCCCGCCCGACAGCAGACGATCGAACTGGTCGGTGCGATCACTGCGGCATTCGCGGTGGCCGCGTCGATCTTTCTCCTGGGAAAGAGCCTGTCGTTCGGGTCCATCGACCTTCCGGCCCCGCAAGCGACGCTGATGAAAACGGTCATCGAAGGTGTCCTCCAGGCGAACCTGCCCTGGGGGCTGGTGCTGGTCGGTGCCGCGTTGTCGTTGGTTGCGACCCTGGTCGGCGTACCCGCCCTGCCGTTTGCCGTGGGCATTTACCTGCCGGTTGCGTCGATGATGCCCGTCTTTCTGGGTGGTTGTCTGAGATCCGTCACGGACTGGATGGCGGTGAGGAAAGGTGAGGATCCGGCGAATCAGACCGAACGTGGAGTCCTGGTAGGCTCCGGCCTGATCGCGGGCGAAGGACTGATGGGGGTGGTGGTGGCCGGGTACGCCGGCATCATGGGTGCGCGCCCCGCAGGCTTTCGTCCCGAATGGCTCGAAGGCTGGGATCAGCTGCTGGCGGCCGTCGTCTTCGCGCTGGTCGGTTTCTTCCTGATACGGATGATCCGACGCGAGCCCTCAGGAGCGTGAGGCCGCTTCTTCGCGGGTGTTGTTCAGCCGGAGAGAACGGGAGGACCGGAGAACGGGAGAACCGGAGAACGGGAGAACCGGAGGACGGGAGGACGGGAGGACCGGAGCGTGAGTAGGACAGCGGTCGTGATTCCAGGGGCGTTGTTCGAGATGGTCTGCGAGAGCCGGCCATTGAGAACGGTGGATCGCAGATCTCTCATCGCGGAGGGGCTGAGAAAGGGGGGAGTCCCGATTCTTCCCAATCCCAGCCCCTGCTTAGTGGAGGTGCGGTCGGATCAGGTCAGAACAACGCAGTTGTCCGATCCGTACCCGTTGGGTTCCCATCCATCGGCTGCTTCATCGTTGAACCAATGTCCTCCTTCCGCGAGATAGCGGAAGGAAAAGCGATGGCCCGCCGGCAGCTTGACGGAGGCACTGCGGGTCCGGTTGCGTCTGCGGACGAATTTGTGCCGCTCCGGGGTCCAGCCGTTGAAGTCTCCCACTACAGAGACTCTCCCCACATCTTCATAATCGGTTAACACAAAGGTGATTTTCGTCTGTTTGGCCTTTGGATCGGATTGCTTTCGAATCATTGATTTCGCTCCAAGTGACCCCTCAAAAGGGCTCACAGTTCCGTCGGTTGACGAGGCAGTTTAGACGAAAGCCGCTTAGCCGAGATGTGAGGGGAGTCACTGCACCCGGCCGGTCGCCGTGCAGAGGCCGATATCTGCAAATGAGATCGCCCATCTTGGCTTTGGAGGTCTGAAACCCTTCCTCCTTTGAATTCAGCTAACGATTCGAACGCTTGCCGCCGATACCAACCTTGCAGGGCCTGACTTCCACAATGGAGTCTGGCCGCTGGCTTGAAGCAACGGAAGGTAAACGTGGGTCTCTGGCGATCATCCGACAAGAAAGACCGTCTCGATCACCGGATCATCTTCCGTGACTGGAGCCGGCTGCACTCACCGGAGGACCTGGAGGATCCGGTCCTGGGTTCGCTGGCCTGTCTGTTGCTGACGTTCGGCGAATACGCCTTCGACACGGAGAACGTGAAGGCCCCCGCCGTAAAGGAGGCCTGCGAACAGTGGATCCGGCATCTCCTCGAGGGCGAACCGCCGCCTCAGGGCTCGGGATCGAACGATGTGCAGAGCACTCAGTGGAAATCGCTGAGTCGCTATTTCAGGATCCAGCGGCGGGAAGAACAGGAGTTCGTGGAGAAGTCCATGTCCGGTTTCCGGACTCTCGTCTGGGATTTTCTCCGGGAGATGACCAAATCGTTCGCATGCGACCAGGACAGCAATAATGGAATCCGCCAACATCTCGGCTCGTTGGAACACTCGGTCAAGTCGGACTCGGTCGCGGATCTCCACCGGCAGGTTCTGGAGGCGGTGCGCTGCATCCGTGAGGACATCACTCTGCGCGAGCGTCGGCAGGAAGAACAGATGCGCCAGTTGGGCGGCCGACTCCGAAAGATGCGGGCGGAACTGGTGGAAGTCCGAAGTCGAATGGCGCTGGATCCGCTGACCCAGGTCCATAACCGCCAGGCCTTCGATGAGCAGATCGAGCGTATCGTGCAGTTCTCCCAGTTGTCGGGTTCGAGCGCCTGCCTGTACGTCGTCGACGCTGATGAGTTCAAACAGGTCAATGATGCTCTCGGTCATCAGGCCGGGGACGTTGCCATCAAGGCTCTGGCGAATTGCTGCATCCGCTGCTTTCCCCGTGAGGCGGACTTCATCGCCCGCTACGGTGGGGACGAGTTTGCCATCATCGTCGAAGAAGCATCGTTGAAGGTCTGCGAAATGATGGCAAGACGGCTTGTTCAGGCCGCTCATGAGGCACGCGTTGAATGGGGAGGGCAGCCGATTCCCATTTCGGCCTCGGTCGGCGTTGCCGTGATGGAGCCCGGCGAAACGGCCGAGTTGTGGTTCGGCCGAGCTGATCGAGCTCTCCGCCAGGCCAAGGCTTCCGGCAAAGGCCAGTTCAGCGTGGAAGGGGCCGCTCCGCAGGAGACGACTCAACCCAGTGCCGAAGCCCAGGCACTCTAGAGGAACAAGACGGCCAGGACACAGCGGTCAGACGAGACTTTCGAGTGGCTGATCAATCCGCCGCCCCATACGTCCCATATGTCCCCTGATGTGTCCATTCCCTCGTCCCTCGTTCTCAGATCCGTCCCGATCGCAGGATCGCGATGACCAGCCAGAGGCCAAGGATTCCCGCGGCGATGTAGCCCAGCAGCGCCAGAGCGGAGAGACCGAACACGGTCGGGCTGTGGCTGAGCTGCATCACGAGTGAGGAGCCGATGATGAGTGCGGCCACGATCAGGGCGAAGGCCAGTCGATTCGAGGAGCGATCCATCTCCAGGATCAGGCGGCTCAGCCCTTCATGGTGAAGGGAGACCAGAATCTGTCCTTTCTTGAGCTTGGCGACCACTTCCTCCAGATCGGACGGAAAAGACCGGAAAACCTCTTCGTAGTCGTGCCATGCTCGTGCCAGCTGGCGGATCCGGCGGCGAGGGTTCATCCGGTGGGCCATGAAGGACTTCACGAACGGACGGGCCTCGCTGATGATGTCGAATCCCGGATCGAGCATGCGGCCCACCCCGGCGGACACGGCGAGCATCCTCCCCAGTAAGGCCAGATCAACGGGCAGGACGACTCGGTGGCGGCGCACGACGCTCAGCATGTCCTCGATGATCTTCTCGGCGTCGATCTTGTTGAGCGGAAGCCCGTAGTAGCGATCGAGGAATTCCTGGACGTCCGCTTGCATGAAAACTTGGTCGACATCCTCATGAAGGATGTTGAACTCCCGCAACGCCTTGAAAATCCCATCAATGTCCCGGGAGACGACGGCAAGGATGATCCGGGCCAGGTGTTCCGCGGTGGCATCGTCGATCCGGCCGACGATACCGAAATCAATCGTGGCGATGACATTCCCCTCGAGTACGAAGAAATTGCCGGGATGGGGATCCGCGTGAAAGAGCCGGAACTCGAAGACTTCACGGAGAATGGCCCGGGCGCCGTTCTCGGCGATCACCTTCCGGTCTAGCCCGCGAGCCTCGATCGCTTCGACGTCGGTCACCTTGACTCCGTCCACGAAGTCGGTAGCCAAGATCCGCATCGTCGTGAAGTCCCAATGGACGGGAGGGATGAAACGCGTGGGATCATCCGCGAAGTTCTTGCGGAAGCGCTCCACGGCCTGGGCTTCGAGGATGAAATCGAGCTCCCTCCGAATCGAGCGCGCAAACTGCTGAACCAGCTCCTGCGGTCGATAGAACCTGAGTTCGGGAACATGGCGCTCGATGAGGCCGGTTAGCTCCTCGAGAATGGAAATATCGGTCTCGATGATGCGCTGGATGTGCGGCCTCTGGACTTTGACCGCAACCTGTCGGCCATCCTCGAGTGTGGCGCGGTGCACCTGGGCAATCGAGCCCGAAGCGATCGGTTCAGGATCGAACGTCTCGAAGAGGGCTTCCGGCTCCTGGCGCAGATCCTCGCGGAAGATGCGGCGCACTTCTTCGACCGGAAAAGGGGGGACGTGATCCTGCAACTTGGAGAGCTCGGCGATGTACTTGTCGGGCAGGATATCAGGCCGTGTGCTCAGAACCTGACCGAACTTGACGAAAGTGGGACCGAGTTCCGCCAGCACCATCCGCAACCGGACCGGTGTGGGCGTGTCTCGCTTTGCGCTCCTTTTCCGGATTCGAGCCCACAACGAACTGGGCCCGATGCGGTCGACGATATCATCGAATCCGAATTTGACGAGCGTAAACGTGACCTGGCGGTATCGTCGGAGCCTGCGGTATGCACTAACCGCCTGCAGAGGTCGAATCATTGCTGGAGTCGGCCTTTTGAGCGTCGGATTTCTTCTCGAGCGCTTCGACGCGGTTCAAGAGGTCGCGATACTCTTTCCGCGTAGGAACGCCCAGCTCTCTGATTACCTTTTGCACCGCATCCTGAACAGAAGAAGAGAGTTTCTTCTGCTCGTCGCGAGCGCGGTCGAGCAGATCCTGGACGACATGCGAGCGATCCTTCTCGGCGACCTCCCCGCGTTTGACCAGTTCGTCGACGATCTCCTCGACTTTCTCTCGCGTCAGTGTTGCCAAGCCCAAGCCCGCCAGATAGGTCTTCTTCAGTATGTCGAGCATATCCACATCCTGTCCTGAAAATGCTTAATCCCGGACTAATTGATCATTCTCTCAATACGGCAACCTTAACACAATGACACTGAGCCAGATCTGTCTATTGGTGAGCAGGATCACCAAATCCCAAGCCTGCTTTGACTATCCTTCTCACGCAAGGCGGACACCAGAAGTCCGAACGATCATGTTACATGCAACGGAAAGAATCCGACTCCAGGATTGCGCTCCTGCACCGGGCGATCGACGTGGGTTCAGCATCATAGAACTGCTCATTGTCGTCGCGGTCGTATCGATCGGAGCCGCTCTGGCTATTCCGACCATCACGGAGACGGTCGAGTACTACGACGCCGAGAGCGCGATGCAGACGGTGCTTTCACAGCTGCGCCTGGGGAGGCAGCAGGCAGTGGATCTTCGCCGCGTGACCAGGGTGGCCTTCACCGAGCCGGGGACGATCACGACGGCACGGCTCGAATCGGGCGACTGGCAGCAGGTGGTGTCGATCGACCTGCCCCGTGGGTTCCAGTTTCGCATCGAAGAGGGCCTCCCCCTCGGCGACGAAAACACCCCGGACCACCTCGGCGCGGATTCGGCGGTAGATTTCAGCGGGGAGAGCACCATCTTCTTCAGACCCGACGCAACGGCAACGAATTCACTCGGGCAGATTACGGGCGGCATCGTGTACTTGGGCAAAGCCGGAAAGCTGGATACAGCCCGCGCTGTGACGTTGTTCGGATCGACGGCTCGGATTAAGCCGTGGCATTTCGTGAACGGAGTCTGGGAATGAGAAAACAGCGACGATCGAGGCGGAGGAAGGCAGAGGCCGGGTTCATGCTGATCGAACTCATGATCTCCTCCGTGATCCTGGTGGTCGGCCTTCTCTCTCTGCTTTCGCTCTATACCCACGCGGTCGTCACCGTCTCTTTTTCCGAGGATGATTTGCTCGCCAAGCAGAAAACGCGGGAAGCGCTGGAGAGTCTTTTTACCGCGCGGAATACGAGTCAGATCAGTTTCTCGAGCGTCGGTAATGTCTCCTCTGGAGGCGTCTTCCTCGCAGGTCCCCAACCCCTGCGGCTTCCCGGGCCCGACGGCCTGGCCGGAACGGCCGACGACGGTGAACCGGAAGTGATCCGGGAACCAGGCCCAGACGGACAGTTGGGGACGGGCGACGACGTGATTCGGACTCTCGAGCGGTTTGAACGCGAAATCATCGTCGAGCCGGGACCCGCTGCAGACTTGAAGCTGGTTCGTGTAGAGGTCCGGTTTCACACGCCCACCGGGATCCAGAGAACGTATGCCGTGAGCTCGTATGTGTCCAAATATCGATAGATCCAATAGACCCACGAGGGCGGTGCCGGATGAGGCTTATGCGCAATAGTCGTGGCTTTACGCTGGTCGAAGCATTGATCGCCATCATGTTGACGGCGATCTTGCTGGCAGCAACGCTGGCGATCCTCCGCCCCGCCGGTGACCTCAGCTCATTGGTCAAAGCGCGGGGCGAGCTTCAACAGAACGCCCGGGTCGCCCTGAATTCCCTATCACGCGAGCTCAGCATTTCGGGAACGGGTTTCCCGCTCGGGGGTATCCAACTGCCGGCCGGTGACAATTCGAGTCCGTCCCTGTTCGCGTGCACCTTTGGACATTGCTACGTGGCCGACAATACCTACCAGGATGAAAGGCTCTATGCCGTCACTCCCGGATCAGGCCGCGGCTCCTCAATCGCCGGCGTTCCGACCGATGTTGTGACGCTCTCCTATCGCGATGACAGCTACTCTCTCGATCAGTATCCGCTGACCTACATCAATGCGACGGGGACGGTCATCCGAGTCGACAGCCGCACCACGCCGGCCATCAGCGATCCCGTCGTCGGCATCCAAGCCGGTGATTTCCTGGTGCTGAGCAACGCCAACGGTTGTGCGGCGGCCGTTGTGACGTCGGTCAGCAGTTCCGAGATCGCCTTGAGCGCGGGTGACCCGCTTCGCATCAATCAGGTCACCGCTGAGTACGGGAATGTGAAAGCCCTGCAGAATCCCGGCGGCGGGTTCCCACCCACGCGGGCCTACCGCGTCAACGTCGTCACCTATTTCTTGGACACGACGATCGAAGACAATCCCCGGCTCATGAGACAGGTCAGCGCACATGAGGCCGAACCCGTGGCCGAGCATGTCGAGAATCTCCAGTTGACTTACGATATCTTCGAGGACGACACGTCTGCGTCCAGTTCCGATCTCCCGAATGCCGGAGATCGTCCCAACCAGATTCGAAAGATCAATCTCTTCGTCGCGGCGCGATCCCCGGGAGAACGCCTCTTTGGCAAGGGGTTCGACCGAACGACCATGCGAACCGCGGTCAGCGCTCGGAACCTGGTCTTTCGAGACAGGTATGAGTAAGGGGAAGCGCCGCAGGGTGCTCCCTTTCCGGAATGCCGGATAGGAGGTCGAATGACCATGTCGGAGAAGGGTTTCGTTCTTCCTGCCGTCTTGGTTCTGCTGCTTGTGTTTATGGCGCTGAGCGTGGGCCTGTTCTATGTGGCCAACAGCTCGATGACCGTCAATGGGACGGACCTCGACAATACCCGGGCCTATTATGGGGCTGAGGGTGCCATGGAGAAGATGATGTCGGACCTCTCCGCGCTCTTCACCTCCAATCAGTCGCCCACGGCAGAGCAGATCGAGGCTCTCGGTGCGGCCGTTCCCAGCCTCCCGGGCATCAGCTTTCCCAACTATAGTTATCTGGTCTCGGGTGGTGGAGGATCTACGCTGGAAGTTCGTCACATCAGCGCCGGACCCAACGAGGGCCTGATGGCGCAAATCCTTCCCATGAGTCTGAGCGTGACGGCACGCGGGCCGGCCGACGGCGAAGTCCGGATGGAGCGGGATATCGAGGTTGCACTGATTCCCGTGTTCCAGTTCGGCATGTTCTCCGACACAGATCTCAGCTATCATCCGGGCCCGAATTTCGATTTTGGCGGCCGAGTTCATGCCAACGGGAACCTCTTCCTCTCGACCAAGGCCAGTGACGGGTTGCTGTTCCATGCCAAGGTAAGCGCCGCCGGGGAGATCATCCGCGCCGAGATGATCAACGGAGAATCGACTCTGACCGACCGGACCGGACCGATCTGGATCCCGACTGCACCGGGCGGTTGTGACGGCGGCCGGCCTGCCTGTCGGGATCTGCAGGAGGATGAAGGGAGCAAGGTCGGCGGCCCCGAATCATCGGACAATCCGAACTGGTACAACCTTTCGACCACGGTCTACAACGGGATGATCATCAACAAGGAGACGGGCGCCAAGAAGCTCGAGTTGCCGTTCGTCGAAGAGGACCTGGGTCCGGTCGAGATCATTCGCCGCCCGTCGGGGGTCGATTCAGGCTCGGTCGGCGCTTCCCGCTTGTACAACCAGGCTCAAATCCTCGTCCTGATCAGCGACACTGCCGATGATCTGGGCCCGGGAGCCATCGAACTGGCCAATGTCGAACCCTACTATGACGGTGCAACTCACGGGGCTACGGATACCGCCTTTGCCGAAGGTGACACGAGTTGGGACAGCGATTTCGTTCGCCCTCCCGGAGTCTCCAGCGGCTCCTGGCCGTTGATCGGCGGATTCCTCAAGGTCATGGCGCGTCAGAGTTCCGGCCTCTACTCGGATGTCACTGCGGAATGGCTCAACCTGGGGATCGCCGAGGAGAATTCGGACGCGATCCTCGAGTTTCAGAGGATCAAGGACAACGATGGCGACGGGAATCCTGACTATTCGCCCACCTCGTACACGATGCGCCGCTCCTCGAGGTTCCTGCCGATCAACCTCTACGACACGCGTGAGGGTGAAGTTCGCGATGTGAGCCGCGGCAGTTGGGACACCTCGGGGGCAATCGGCGGGATCATGAGTGTCGTCGAGCTCGATGTCCACAACCTGCGCAGGTGGTTGCGGGGAGAGATCGGCTATACGGGCAGTCAGACCGAGTATGTTTCGAAGAACGGCTACATCCTCTACTTCTCGGATCGCCGTGGAATGGTGCCGGGCGTGGACGGGATCGACGGCTCCTACGGCTTTGAAGACGTCATCAACCCGGACGATCCGGACGGTAACCCCGACGGGGCTCTCGCCACGTGTGAAGATGTCAATGGAAACGGTGTGCTCGATACTCAGGGGGCCACCAATCTGGGGCAGGGGTTCGGAGCTTCAAACGGGGACCCGACAGTCCGTGTGGACTTGATGACCGTTGGACGCAAGAATCGGGTCAGCGGAGCTCGCCATGGTCTGAAGTTGATCGACGGTCGTGCCGGCTACGTGCCGACTCGTCTCGACAACGACGGCGGAGGCTTTACGGTCGCCAGCGAAAACCCGGTTTACGTCCAGGGGAACTACAACGCGGACTCGTCGGGTTTCTCCAGCGGTAATGCCAGCGCGGCCATCATTGCCGATTCGGTCACGCTGCTCTCCAACTCCTGGTCTGATCGCGGGAGTTTTCGGAGTCCGACCTACGTTTCGGGCGGCAGCGCGAGAACCGCTTCCACGACCTGGTACCGTATGGCCGTGGCCGCCGGGAAGAACAAGCCCTTCGAGCATCCATCCTGGGGCAGCGACGAGTACGGCCTGGACGGCGGCACCCACAACTTTCTGCGGTACCTGGAGAATTGGTCCGGCTCGACCCTCCACTACGAGGGTTCACTGGTGAGCCTCTACTACTCGGAGTACGCCACCGGCATCTACAAGTGCTGCAATGCCGTCTATTCGCCTCCAGACCGGGACTACAAGTTCGACACCGAATTCCTCGAGCCGGATAAGCTCCCCCCCGGCACGCCCATGTTCAAGGACATCGTCAATCTCGGCTTTCGACAGATCTTTACGGCTGAGTAGTCCGACCTGTGTTCGAAACTCGACGTTCACGCCTGCCCCCTCGCCGATAGGATTTCTTCCTTCAGCCTGGGGCTCCTGGGGTTTGGGACCCTGGTCCCGGCCAGGCCACTGCCGTCCCGCAAAGCGGGAATGAAACCTCAGAATCCCGCAGACTCCGAACCTCGAACCCCGAACGTTGAACGTTCAACCTGAAGGTAGAACGGCGCCATCCCCCCGGCTTGAGCTACAATGCTCAAGGTCAATCCTTCTGGAGGGGAAACAGCATGTCCATAGCCGATTCATTCGCAGCGGAGCTGCAGCAAGAAGCCGTTGCTACGCGCAAGACCTTGGAGCGCATACCTAACGATCGTCTAGATTGGAAGCCCCACGAAAAGTCCATGAGCTTCATCGAACTCGGGTCCCACGTGGCAAGCCTCCTGGAGTGGGGACAGGTGACGCTCGATCAGCAGGAGTTCGTTTTTTCCGGCGAATACAAGCCTTGGCGGGGCAGTTCCAGTGAGGAGCTGGTTGAGCGGTTCGATAACAATGTTCAAGACGTCGTACAGCGACTCGGTGGATATCCCGACAGCGAAATGATGAAGACCTGGAGTCTGAAGAGTGGTGAAGACGTTATCTTCTCCCTGCCCAGACTTGCTGTCTTTCGATCTTTCGTGCTCAACCACATGGTTCATCACCGGGCGCAGCTTTCCGTGTATCTGCGGCTGAACGACATTGCGGTTCCGGCGATGTACGGTCCGTCGGCGGACGAATCCTGAACCGGATCAGGTCTATGGCGCTGCGAGCGCCTTGGAGACCGCCTGGATCAGGTCGGCCGGGCGGAAAGGCTTCGACAGGACGGCATACTCGGGATTGCCGGCGACTTGTCCGCCGTAGCCGGTCGTCAGAAGAACGCGAACGTCCGGATGGGCGGCATGAATGATCTTGGCTAACTCGATGCCGTCCATTCGTTCGAGTTGGACGTCGCTGGCGACGAGGTCGAAGGAAAAATCCCTGGATTCGAGCAGGGCGAGGACTTCCTCCGCACTCTCCTTGGCGACGACGCTGTAGCCGGCCGATTCCAGGACGGAGGTCATCAGGTTGCGCAGCATGGCTTCATCATCAACGAGCAAGATCCGGTGACTCATTCGTACTCCCCCTCAGTCAGACATCGAAGTCCTTCGAAAATTCTAGCCGCCAGTTGCGGCCGGTGTAAACCCGTTTCCTGGGGCAGTCGGGAAGCAGACCGGCAGGTGACCGACGATGAGTGAGCGCAAATATCGCGAGATCCCCTTCAACTACACCTCGGCGGATGACGAACGGGTCGTTCGGCTCATCCTGGGTGATGAGGCTTGGGAGATGCTGGAACAGCTCCGAAGCCGGCGTGTGACCGGAAGGTCTGCACGGCTCCTGATGCGCCTGATCGGTGAGCTCTTCATCATCCATCGAAATCCGTTCGTCTTCGAGGAACTCCTGGAATCGAAATCGAGGCGCCGGCAGTTCTTTGCGTCCTGCCGGGCGGACTTGGACACGATACGGAAGGCGGCGCACGGTGAAGCGCAAGTGCTGGCTTTGGTCACGCGCTGTACCCGGCTGCTGGACGACTTGGAGAGCTCTGTTCGAAGCGCGCCGCTGGAGCGTGAGCGGGTTCGGAAGGTGATTGGAGGGATCGTCGGGCCCGCCAACGTCTTCTTCGATCCGTTTTCACTGATCAGTCACGCCACGGATGCGACGGACTGGCGTTTGTTCCTGCCTTTCGCGGTCGTCTGTCCCGACGATGAGGTGCAGGTCGCCGGACTGCTTCGGGTCATCGGCGAACTGGGTTACCGTGCCATCCCACGAGGTGCCGGTACCGGGCTGACCGGCGGCGGCGTCCCGGTTGCCCCGGACTGTGTGATGATCAACACGGAGAAGCTGAATCGAATTCGTGGCATCCACTCATGCTCCGTGGGGCAGGGACGGTCGGTCTCCGTCATCGAGGTGGAGGCAGGCGTCGTCACCGAGGACGCGATGCGATGCGCCGAGGAGGCAGGCCTGGTTTTTGCCACGGATCCGACGAGTTCGTGGGCGTCGACGATCGGCGGGAACATTGCCGAAAACGCCGGCGGCAAGACGGCCGTGCTATGGGGGACGGCCATCGACAATCTGTTTTCGTTTCGGATCGCCATGCCGGACGGCCGCCTGCACCAGGTTCGTCGCATCGATCACCCGCTGCGCAAGATTCGCCCCAACGACACGGTGGTGTTCGAAGTCGATGTCGAGGACGAACCTTCGCGCCGGATTCGGCTTCAGGGCAAGGAAATACGCAAACCGGGCCTCTGGAAGGACATTACGAACAAAGCCCTGGGTGGACTTCCCGGCATTCAAAAGGAAGGCACCGACGGTGTCATTACATCGGCCGAGTTCGTCTTGCACCCCCGGTATCCCCTGACTTGGAGCTTCTGCCTCGAGTTCTTCGGTGAGAGCTTCGATGAAGCGGCGCGCGTCATTTGCGCGCTCGCCGAGCGTTTTCCGAACCGGGGCGAGGAGGCCCTGATTGCGCTGGAGCATTTCGACGAAGAGTACGTCCGCGCGATCGGCTACAAGGTGAAGGCGGCGCGAAGCGAGCGACCAAAGGCCGTACTGCTGATCGACATGGTCGGTTACAGTGAATCCCAACTCGAACGCGGGGAGAGGACCCTGCGGGATCTCCTGGAGCACTATCCGAACACGCACTGCGTGCGAGCCAGGGATGCAGCAGAAGCGGCTCGCTTCTGGAAGGATCGGAAGAGTCTCGGGGCGATCGCGGCACGAACGAACGCCTTCAAGCTCAACGAGGACATCGTCCTGCCTCTCGATGCTCTGGCCGAGTTCTCGCGTTTCGTGGAAACCCGCAACACGGAAGAAGAACGATTCAACCAGAAGGCGATCGTGGATGCGATCGAATCGGCGGTGATCGGTGCCCGGATCGGTGAGCGTGAGGACCCCCAATGGTTCGGCGAGAAGCTTGCCCGGGCGCGGGAGCTGGCGGATGAAGCTCGCCGGCGCTTGTTCGGCGATGCCGTGGCCGATCTGCGCAGTGCTCCAGCCGTTGTCGAGTTCATGAAAGAGCTGCAGCACCTGTTCGCGGGATACTCGCCGGTCCTCGACCGGATTGAGTCCCTCGAGAGTGCCTTGCGGGCTCGCCTGATCGTGATCGCAACACACATGCACGCTGGGGATGGCTTGGAGGCGTCGTCAGTGGGGAACATGGAATCGGATTCACGAAGCTGAAGTACCTCGACTCCAGCAGGATCGAGGAGTTGAACGAGTATCGCCGAAAGGTCGACCCGGCCGGTCTGATGAACCCGGGAAAGCTCTGCGACCCGACCATACCCGCGAAAGTTTTCACGCCTTCCTTCAACCTTCTGGAACTCGAAGCGCGGATTCTCCAACATGGTTCCCTGGAGCAGCTTTCCGAGAAGATCGCGACCTGTGTCCGTTGCGGAAGATGCAAGGCGAACTGTTGCGTCTTCTACCCGGCGGGAAATCTCTTCTTTCACCCCCGCAACAAGAACCTGGCCATTGCTGCGGTGGTCGAAGCACTTCTCTACGACACCCAGCGTTCACACTCGACGAGATTCGATGCCCTCGCGTACCTGGAGTCCATCGCCGACCACTGCACGATTTGTCACAAATGTCTCGATCACTGTCCGGTCCGGATCGACACAGGATTCGTGTCGATTCTGGAGCGTGAGATCCTGGCGGCCAAACGACACAAGAGGACGGCCCTCGTCACGGGCCTGTCGCTCCGATATCTCGAGAGCCGGTCGCCGTCGTTCAATCGATTCTTCAGAAAGACGGTCCTGGAGTGGGGCGGACGGGGCCAGCGTCTGGGAGCACGACTCGCTCACCGGCCTGAGGAGCCCCCTGCAGACGGAGGGTGGGCGGGGCACTTTCTCAGTTCGCCCCTCCCGCTTCCTTCCCGTGACACCCTCAGAGACTACCTGCCGGGATGCCGACCCGACCAGGCCGTCGTCGTTCGGGCAGGCGAGGGTAACTCTTCCGCCGTCTTCTATTTCCCCGGGTGCGGGTCCGAACGACTCTTCTCCGATATCGGAGCGGCTTCGATCTATCTGCTTCTCAAGTGCGGTTGTCACGTCGTGATCCCGCCTCCCTATCTCTGTTGTGGGTTTCCTCAGAAGGCCAATGCTCAGAGCGAACAGCATGAACGGATCGCGCTCAGGAACACGATCATCTTCAGCCAGATCAGAGAGATGTTCTCCTACCTCGATTTTGAAGCCTGCACGGTGTCATGCGGGACCTGCATGGAGTCCGTGCGCGAACTTGCGGAAGTCTTCGACTGTGCACTCGAGGATGTTTCCCGCTTCGGCCTCGCTCGTCTCGATCCGGACGGAGGGAACCGTCGGTATCTCTATCACGCTCCCTGTCATGACTCGTTGGAGGGAACAGGCGCAGACCTGCTGACCCAGCACCTGGGCGCGGAAGTCAGGACGATTCCCCACTGCTGCTCGCAGGCCGGAACGCTGGCCCTGAGCCGGCCCGATCTGGCGGAGAGGATGCTGCGGCGCAAGGCCGAAGCCGTAGAGTCAGCACTGGGCGACGAAGGGCAGAAGGGCCGCTCCCTGGTGCTTACGAATTGTCCCTCCTGTCTCCAGGGCCTCGGCCGTTTGGACGACTCGCGCCTCGAACCTCGTCACCTGGCGGTCGAACTGGCCTGGCAGCTGGGCGGTGAAGACTGGCGGGGAGAACTGCGACGGCTCCTCGTCAACAGCGAAGTGGTGCCGTTCTGACTGAGAAGGCCACGACACTCCGATTCTCCCGCGACCCATTCTCCCGCGACCCGTTCTCCCGCGACCCGTTCTCCCGCGACCCGTTCTCCCGTTCTCTCACCTGAGGAGCAGCGACAATCTGCCCTGGATGAAATTGAGATCGCCGTTGACGTAATCCCGGATCTCCAGCTGCCAGCCGATATTCTCACCGTACCAGTGCCTGACTCCACCTCCGGCGTAGAAGAAGTCGTGGCAGGCTCGTTCGCCGTCGGCAAAGGCGTAGCCCGCAGTGAAGAAGGGACGGTAGGACCGATCGGGTGCGGTTTGGAACAGAAGACCCGATGTCGCAAAGAGTGACCGGTCATCGAAAGCATCGTTGTCGGAAACGTTCGCGAGGAATCCGACCGAGCCGGTCAGATGCAGCTGCTCGCGGAGGCGCAAATCAAGGGTGCCTCCTGTCTCCAGGGACAAGTCCGAAGTGTTCCGGTCCAAATTGAATATGTCCCCGCCGCCGACGAACAGGCCGCCCGCAAGAGCAGCCTCAGCCTGCGACGTGCTCTGGGAGAATCCGAATAAGACCGTGGACAAGAAGACGACGATCAAAACCGCCAGGTTTCGCATTGGCCATCACGAAACCACAATCCGAAATCTCCTGCAACCGCCGGTGTGATTTTTGTCGATGGAACGACTACTCGGCCGACTGACGGCTGCCAATACAGGCCCAATGGGGTTTAAAGCCCTGATTCTCAGCTTCATACCGGGATCGGAATTGGACGGTGCAGTTTGGGCAGTTGAAATACTCGCAATTGGCCGAGTGGTAAGAGTGCGACCGCCGATTGCCGTGGAGGATCCCGTTCCGAATGCGCGTCGGGACGGCAGCCCACATACCGACGCCTGCTCGACGAGCCTCGTCTTCCAGCCGGAGGTATTCCAGTCGGTATTTGAAGGGATAAAGCGTGTAGGCAAACGCGAAACCCTGGCGGATGAGCTCCCGATCGAAGCAGCGACCGTCGGGAAGATAGAGATAGGCCAGGCTCCGGCCATGTTTGTCCCGACGCTCCCGATCGAACTCGAGTCGAACGTTCCGGCCCAGGAGCGTGCGCCGTGCGAACTCGGAAGCCTGCCGGCCGAAGCGCTCGACCGGGTAGCCCGGTCTGACGGTCTCCGGAGAATCGACACCGATCAACCGCGTTCTTCCAAGTCGAGCCAGGATCACCGTATCTCCGTCCACCACGCGTTCCACCCGGTCGGCCAGTTCCGACTGACCGGAGAGCGGACCTGAGAGCAAGAAGACAGCAGCGACGAGTCCGGCTATGACCGCGGCGGATGTTCCAACGATCCGTCGGCTTGTTCCTGTATGACTCCTTGAAACCACGCCGCGGCCATTCTAAACGAGAGGCCCGCGAAAAGTGCGCAGTTTGCGGGCGTGTTGGCCAAATGGTGACAGCCCCGACTTGGTTGGACGCTCGGCAGCAGCGTGTAATCTCGGCGACTCGATCTCGCGCAAAGTCGCAGAGTACGCAAAGGGTTTCTTTGTTCTAGAGCTCTTGACGTCCGTAGCGGCTCGGCGCGAAACCGGCTCTGTTCAGTCTCGACGGGCTCCCGTGTCCCGTGCTCCGGTCCTCCCGTTCTCGCCGACGGATCTCTGGAGTTCCGTGCGAACAACGCTCGTGAGGTCGCGGCCTCAGTGCAAAACAAGCAAGGATGCTTATCCTACCCACGCTCCCGTTCTCCCGTGCTCCGGTTCTCCCGTTCTCGCCGACGGATCTCCGGAGCTCCGTGCGAACAACGCTCGTGAGGTCGCGGCCTCAGTGCAAGACAAGCAAGGATGCTTATCCTACCCACGCTCCCGTTCTCCCGTG